>NZ_CP038151.1:0-1787607 GCF_004524855.1 Paraburkholderia pallida
ATGAAATCAGAGATTAAACGTCTTCACATCGAGCGATTTCGCGGAATTCGGGAGCTGACATGGCACCCCCAACCGCGTCTTAATCTGTTGCTCGGTGGAGGCAACGTCGGTAAGACAACAATCCTTGAGGCCATTGGTCTTCTACTCAGTCCGACCACGAGCTACACACTGTTGGACTCGGACTACTTAGGCCGTCTTGTAGAAGATGAATTTCTCATTGAAGCGGTCATGAGCCTTCCTGGAGACGTCAATCGCCAGGCCAGCATGGCGTGGCCCTGGGAATGGGACGGCCAGGACGCTGTGCTCGCGGTGGCCGGGGAACCAGAAGACGCAGCGACAGCACAGGCTCATCAGCAAGCCCGGCCTACTGTCTACAAGGTCCGCGTCCGAGGCACAGCTGACCTCGAGCTGGTCTACGAAATTGTTCAGCCGAACGACAGTGTCACTGCGTTTTCAGTAGGATTACGCCGGGAGATTGGACTCGTGCGATTGTTAGGCGATGACCGCAGCGATCGCGATCTACGACTGGTTGTTGGATCCAATCTCGACCGGCTGATCAATGACCGTGGCTTGCGCGCTCGGCTTGGGCGTGAGTTCGCCGCCGATTCTGTCGATCAGCATCTGGAAGATGAGTCACGCACTCGCCTCGAACAGCTCGATCAGGACTTCGCTGAGCGTCAGCTCCCAAACCAACTCGGTCTGGCTTTTACCGGCGGCGCCGGTCAGTCCATTAACTCACTCATAGGTCTCACCGCAGTTAAAGACGATGTCGTGTTACCCCTTTCTACCTGGGGCTCCGGCACCCGTCGTCTGGCTGCTTTGGCCATCGCAGACTCGTTGCAGGACGGGCATCCGATTACTCTCGTTGACGAACTTGAGCGAGGTCTTGAACCTTATCGCCAGCGTCAGCTCGTTCGAGATATAGCAGCCGGGCAGGGACAAACCTTCATCACCACGCATAGCGCCTCAGTCGTGACCACTGCAACTGACGCTTCGGTCTGGTATGTGGATACTGGCGGTCAGGTTGGCGCGCTTCCGCGTGAAAAGGTTTCCCGCCACCTCGCGCGGGACCCGGAGGCATTTCTGGCACGACTGACCGTTGTCGCCGAAGGAGCAACGGAGGTCGGATTCCTTCGGGAACTCTTCGATCGCGAACTCCCCGGATGGAGGGATCGAGGTGTGTATATAGCGGACGGAGGCGGCAATGACGACACCCTGACGCTGCTGGAGGCGCTGTCGGTCGGCGGCGTGAAGTTCGCCGGCTTTGTTGACAACGAAAATCGAAACGCGGGGCGATGGCGCGCAGTGGTAAACCGCGTCGGCACGCTTCTGTTCCAGTGGAACGTTGGGAACATAGAGGAGAACGTGATTCCGCTGTTCCCGGTAGAACAGATCCAAGCGCTCATAGCCGATCCGGCAGACGAAAAGACCGGACTGCGGTTGCGTACTCTCGCGGACCGGATGGAGACAGTCGATGCGTCCTTTGAGGCGTTGAGTGCGCTCGCGTTAGGGCGCCGTCGAGAGAACGCCGGGCACCAGGTTCATCCGCTGGTTCCCTGGATCGTCGCGGCCGCGACAGGTAAGGTGCCCGACGCATTGCACGACGCGCCTGCCGCGCAGCGCAATCCCTTCAAAGGACATGCGACGGCCTGGTTCAAGAGCATCGAAGGCGGCCACGAGCTCGCCACAAAGGTCTACAACTCCGGTGTTTGGGATGGGCGACTCGGCGCCTTGCTGCGTCCGTTTGTCGACGCGGTTATCCGCACACAAGCTGATCCAGTTCCGGCTGCCGTTCAAAGGCGAAACCGTGAGTGACGCATCTACCGCCGAGGCACTGCGCGCGGAAGTACAACGTGTCGTCGTCGAAGCGCCTGCGGGCACGGGCAAGACCTACCAGGCCGCAAGCTATGCTCGGGACGCAACAGCTGGCCTGCGTAAAGGCCAGCGGGTGCTGATACTAGCGCACACCCATTCCGCCTGCGACGTCTTTTCGTCGAGAACTGCCGATCTGGGCGGACGGTTGCGGATCGGGACCATCGATTCGCTCGTGGCAACGATTGCGAAGATTTACCACCGGGCTATCGACCTGCCGTCTGACATTCACGCATGGTCAATCAACCGTGGCCCCGACTGTTACGCCGAGCTCGCACAGAAGGTGCGACTTCTGCTCGTCCGTTCGCCCAGTGTCGCTGGCGCGGTAGCAGAGCGGCACCCAATAGTGATCTGCGACGAACATCAGGATGCCAGCAGCGACCAACACGACATCGTCGAAACGCTTGCACAGGCTGGTGCACAAGTGAGGTTCTTCGGCGACCCGATGCAGGCGATCTTCAACACTGGACGGGAACGGGAAGCGCGAGAGCTGCAATGGCGCGAGCTCCTGGCGACCGCCAACGCGTTCGAGAGACTGGACACCGCACACCGTTGGGCCACTGGCTCTCCCGCACTGGGCGCATGGGTGCTCGAACAGAGGGAGCATCTGCGTACCGGCGGCAGGGTCGACCTCCGGCATGGGTTGCCTCATGGGCTACGCCTATTACGCGCAGACAATCGTTCGCCACGCTTCGGCGGGTTCCAAGTGACCCCGGCTGAACGACGTCCAATCGATACATTGGTCCGAAACAGTCCAAATCTGCTGGTCTTGACCGCTCACAACCAAATGGTCTTCGGTCTCAATGCTTTCTGGGGAGCCCGTATCCCGATCTGGGAGGGCTATACAAGGAGCGCCTTGGGAGACCTTCTCGCCGCCTGCCGCATCAGAACTGGCGATCCGGTAGCTCTCGGCAGGTCAGTGTGCACCTTCCTCGAGGCCGTAGGGAAAGGCTTCTCGGCGACAGCCTTCGGCAACCGGCTTATTCAGGAACTGGAGACGAATTGTGCCAAGCCGAGCCGCGGCAAGCCAGCTGAGATTCAGTCGGTAGCCCAGTTGATCTTACAGCGCCCCAATCATATCGGCGTCGGCGAAGCAATCGATCGAGTCCACCATCTGATGAACGATAGCGAAAACTTCCGTGACACTCGCGTCCATCTACGAAAGGAGTTTGCTGAGGCACGACGGATCCAGGCACATCCCGAGATTAGCACCGTGCTTGCCGGTTTATCGCACCAGCGCGGAAGGCGAAACGACCAGGTGCCATCTCAGGCGATCAGCACCATTCACAAGTCCAAGGGGCTTGAATGCGACAGAGCAATCCTGATCCCATGCGATGCCAATAGTCTCGCTGCTAATCAGAAGAACCGCTGTCTTCTATATGTTGCCCTCAGCCGGTCTTGCGAGAAACTTACGCTTGTGGTCCCTGAGGCCAACCCTTCTCCTCTTCTCCAGCTATAGGTTCGACATGACTTCAGTGTTTCTACGTAATCTGATTGGCGAAGACGCAGCTTCCACAATCTCCGGACTCGCGACAGAGGTTGGCGAGCAGCATCCGTCATGGTCTGCGATCCTCCATGCTGAGGACGGACAAGGGCAACCAGTCGACCAGGTTCGAACCTCCCATTCGATTGAACAGGCATTGCGGTCTTTCAGCAAGTCGGACAAAGCATGGCTATCCCCCAGATTGATTGAGCGCCTGATGGCACAAAACTTTGCGGATGCCGCATCGGCACTGGGTGAAATCCGGGCCTACGGTGCATTAATGGATGCGTTCGGTAGCAAGGTCTCCGGTGTTCCGACGGGAAAATCCCCTACGCCAGACTTCCTGGTACGCAACCGGAATGACTACGTTTATCCGCGATTGGCCTGAAAACCTCGGCCTTCAGGCCAAGGTTTTCAGGCCAATCGCGGATAATATACCTTAGCCGGCTGTGCAACTCCCGCCTAGCCGGCGCCGCGCGGAATCCATGGGGAACCGCGAAAGCCTATCTGTACTTCTACCGCTTTCGTGGCAACGCGGACGCCTTAGCTAAAGTTTGTTGCTGCAAAGCATCGAATCGCGACTCCAGCGCAACTAGACGGGCGTTCTGCAACCGAACCGTTGCGTGTGACTCCGCCAACTCGCTAACCAAGAGGTCGTGCTGCCTCTGATTTTCTGCATCTTGTCCTCGAGCTTGCCAAAGCGTCAATACCGTCAGAAGAAATCCGCTCAAGCCGATAGTAAGCACATAGCCTAGTATCTTCGAGGAGACGACCAGTACTCTTCTAGCCTCCATCTCCTTTCGAACCGACATCACGCGAGTGAAGCGAATCCATCCTATCCGCAAACGGTCAACAACGGTTGGTGTGCCATCGATACTTGTGCATTGCATGTAGGACATAAAAATGCGCCAATGTTTGCGTTGAACCCTTTCCGATAGAAGCAAGTCCGGGTTCCTTGGCCAGCCCAGGACAATGAAGTCTTCGCGGGGCTTCAGTGTCTCCGTCCTCGCCGGACTAAGAGTCACTAGAACACCGCCGGCGTCCGTTCTTGTGTATTCAAGACTCGCACCGGTCTCCGAAAGAGTAATTGTGCTGAGCCCGCGTACCGGGTGTCCGGACGACGCCATTGTTCTAACCGCGGCGATAGCCCGATTGCCAAAAAACACCTCGACCAGTCGTTCGTCCGCACCTCCGTTCGAGCCGCCAGGCGCAGCATGAAAAGAATAAAGGTTTCCCATCTCGACAGAGCGATCATCATTGCGATGAAGGTCTCCAAAAACGTCTTTTGCCTTGTCGTAAAACTGCTTGAATTTTTTGTAGCGCTGCATGCGTGTCATTGTATTTCCCTTTACCGATTACGATCGGCTTTCCTGTGAACTCTCTTCGCTCGTGAAATATCCCCGCAGAATTCGTACTCCCCTGTCTCACGAACGACGTTTGTGGTGATGCGCCGTCGTTTCCAGACCCCGCTCACAGACCAGCGATATCCACCTTAGCCTCAGGCGGCGCACCGCTCGCCGGACCGGGCTATCCGCATCGCTCGCATCAGCGAACTCTCGCATATCCAGACGTAGTTAGAGCCAACGTTTCGCTGTCGTAAGTCGTTGCACAGCGCCAACCAGTTTCTGCCTTCCCACCATCGCTGCGCCATGTCGTTCGCTTATCAGGTCAGTACATTTGGCGTGATGTTCGGCAATTAGCGCGAACAGACAGTCGGCGCGGTGAAAGCGCTCGACAAAGGCAGCCTCGTCGACGTCGTCCGGAAAACGTTTATTCAACGACCAGATGACCCACGGATAGAACGAGTAATAGCGTGCCCGGTCAGTAACGTTCGTGATGCTCGGCAGCGACTGCCCGTAGATAAGGACGCACGGTGCCTGCGCGCAGAGGTGATCCAGCCCACCAATTGACGACGTTCCATCAATGTCCTCGCTCGCCTGTTCAAGCGCGCGTCGCCAAGGTCAAGGTCGGCAAATTCGGTTTCCCTCCAGCCGGGTGCTTCCAGAGCCAAGGCGTTCACGAAAAAGCGAGAGTAAACGCAACGCGCCGAAGGTTTACAAGCCCGGTCCATCTCATTGCTCGGCCGCGGTTTGTTCCGGCCTACGGTTGCGGAGGGTCGACTTGTGTATAAGACGATGCATTTAACTGCGGCGCGTTCCCAGCAAGGATAAAATTCAATTTCTACACAGAGCATATTAACTTTCTGCTCACAGAGATGGATAGCAAACCGCCCCCTCCAGAAAAATCCGTACATTCGTCAAGCGTAGCCCTGATATTTCTTCTTTATGTCGTTTCCGGAATCATTCTTGCCATGTTTTTCGCGACAATGGAGGACCCGATGAGTCAAATTGGCAAACTATTAGCCGCCATAGCGCAGCCACCAATTTCGCTCTGCATCCCACTCATCGGTCTTACGTTGCTAGCCGCCTGCACTTTTCGACGTGAGACTTCCTATGCTCCCAGGCGTCGCGAAAGCACGCTACAGGACGAAAAATCCAGGCCGCATTGATGGAGGGTACTCCGTTAGAACGGCTGCGCTCCCGCTTTACAGCTTTCCGCACTCTTCGTTTCGAGCATCTCCATCGACTCATCGGAAGATGGCGCACCGGTACGGTCCGAAACGAACTGCTTCGACTCACGATGCATAGCCTTGCCCAGAATCGACGCTGCATCTCGCGATAGCGTCCAACCGAGACCGATTGGGCCATCGTTTTGCTTGTCGACTTTGAGCGAGATATACCCACCGTTAAGATGACATACTTCATCTAGAAGTTGTCTCTTGGCAAAGTAGCGCCGGTTCTGGTTTGCGCTTCCCACCGCAGCGAAAATTGTTTCGAACTCTCCGACGTTGTGTTCCTTCGATCCTGACAACAATTCATTAGGTTTGTCATCTGGATCATTATTTAGATCAATAATTATTGGCCGAAAATTTGTGTTTTTCGATTCAATGCTGCGAACAATTTCAAGCGCTGTCTGCGCACCCGAGGCGTCAACGTATCCCCCGTCAACTACATGACCTATCGATTGCCCCTTCCTGTTATAGATGCTTCCCGGAGGACTTACCAATGGAAATCGTGCGCTAGCGTGTACAGCGGAAATCATATCCACGCTAGACGGCGAAATGGATTCCATTGTGACAGCGTTTGAGAAAGCACTTCCATCATAGTTGACGGACGAAAATAGAATACGATCCCCCGTTTCAACGTGAGTTGAAACAAATACGAGACGTGGGAACGGGTGATCGTTGACCGTCTTCGGAAAATCAGCTAAAGGCGCAGCAAGAATGGATCGTACGCGACCGCACATCTCCTTAATAGGATTCGACCGATAAGATCTAAAACTTTCCGACTGGCATGCCAGTGCTTTGGACCAGCTATCCTGTAGAGTATCGCCTTTCGACGGAGCAAAACGCCATGGTATTAATTTTTGAGGCACTTCCGTTGACATGACACGCGCGAGCCACGGGCCTATGAAATCGCTCGTTAGCGCACCCTCCGCCCAATTGCCGGCCATTCCAGAAAAGTTTGGAATTCCTTTGAATGCTTCAGGGTCTGTCTCATTTATACCTTGGATGGCAGCGTAGTTTGCCGAGTACGCAGCGGCACCCAACGCTCCGCCCGATACTCCAATGACAGCGTAAGTCCGATCGAGAAGATTCACTCGCGGCGATCCCAGAGTTGCCAAAGCGTCTGCGGTCCAGTAGGCCCCCCTGATTCCGCCGCCCTCCGCAAGGACAATGATGACCGGTGAGCTCGCGTGCGAAGAGTTCCAGCTCTTAAAATCTTCAGACACGGCAACCATTGTCGCTGCTTTTGCTTTGGTCGAGCCCCTAAGAGCAGCGAGCGTATTCACGTCATCCGACTTCGGACGATGGTCGGTGTACAGTGCCGCGAAAGCCATAATTGATATCGCGAGTACACCGACGGCAAATCGACTGCGATGTCTCAATAGCAAGGACCACGCGAAGCACAACAGCACAGCCCAAGCGCCGATACCCGCAATAAATATCAGCAAGGATCCAAGCCACAGCCCCGCTGCAGACGGAAATATTCCAAATACCAGTAGCACTGCAACTGCTATTGCTAGATGCAGGTTCATGGTGGGGCCATGAGCCGCGCTCGTCTGCGGGCCGCTGGCGTCTCCGCACGTTCCAATGTCGTGGAGGACGTCTGAGGCTGATGGCAGCATCAGAGAAACTACCAGCGCTGCGATGACGAAACTTGCTATTGCAGCCGCCGTAGCAATCTTATCGCCTGGGATGACCCCGTCACCCGACATGAAATAGAGAAAATATACGCATGCCAAATACAAGGCACGAGAGCCGTAGGTTCTGAGCCGATGCCCCTTGCGAGGATTAGATTTTGTCAGGCGCTGGCTCAGTGGCATAAAGCAGGCCAAAAAAATAAGCAGGACGCCGGCTTTATACAGCCAACGATCTACAAATCCATGATTGAATGCATTTGCTATTGCGTCCGCACGCTGATACGTATAAAACGGTAAAAGTGCAAGCAACGTTGCCAGCGCTCCAATACCGCTCGAAACAAGCGTTCGCTCTCGCGTTAGCCAAGAACTCAATCCAGCAGAAAACTGAAGACGCGGGACGGCACGAAGCACCATTTGAGATGCCCCGTAAAACATAGTGAAGAGATATGGGACGCCTACGAGCGCTAGGAATGCTACTGGCCGAACGACGCTGACATTTGTGAGAAGCTCGCTTCCTTGCCCAGTCTCGAGGATGACGTTGGGGATATATACAAGAAGCATCAAGGGGCCAAGCAAGGCTACCCCGTAAGCCAAATTTCGGAACAATTTTTTCATTGCGTAGTGAAGATGCGTTGAACTCTATGGGTCATCGACGGATGCGGGCAGGAAATTGCGCGCGATACGCGAGGCACTCTACAGCGCGTTAACGACACGCCCCACCGTTTCTTTAGCAGTCGCTTAACTAGACGCTCAAAGTGGATCCGAATAGACCTGATTCCAACCTCAGACCTTCCGCTACAACGCGCCAACTCGCACTGCGCAACCCTAAACACTCCAATCGCATACTGAGCACGCGACGAAGATCTGACCTCCGGTCACCTCCTCGTCCCGAGTGCTGACGCCCACGCCCCGATGCGATTTGCATGAAGTACGCAGTGGATATTACCGCGCCAGATTGCGGTACGTCGGCGCGAGATCATTGTCCCAATCGAACACGCTTGACTGTATCTACAACGCTCTGAATGTCGTTTGCCTTCACCACTGCCTCTAAGGTTTAACGGTTACGGCATCAGACGAAATTAACGGCTTCGCGCCAAGAGACCCCATGAATTGCCCAATGCGTTCGCCGTACGCGTGACGAAGGCAGTCCAAGTCCTTGTTGCACATGTGTCGGGTAATCACCCAATCCGACTCGCTTTGAGCCAGTGCTTTCGGGTCGGATATCGTCTGAAGCGCCGACTGGTAGAGTTGGCTCAATTGCCGGTCCATTGCCGCCAAACTGGGGTCACCACAGATTGCGATTTCATCGTCGTCCGACGCCTTTGTGCAGTCGAAGCTAGTCACGAAGGTTTGAGGCTGACTAGCTGTAGCGGCGACCGAACTTGCAGCGTCGGCACCTTCGTCAGCACTTGCGCTGCTTTGTGAGGGTGTGGTTTCGCTGGGTTCCGATGCGGGCGTTACCCCAGCCCTTCACTTAACGTGTTGATGCAGGGCCTTGTGGGATAAGGGTTCATTCGAGCGCGGCGAGAGATTCGCCGCGTTTTTTATATTTTGGGGTCTGAAACCTGACAAAAATACAGAATTTCATGCGGGTCGATGGCCGCTTTCGGCAGGCCGAGCTGCATCGCAAGGCGTCTTCTCGCCGTAGCCGTGTGCATGTTCCGTTTGCGCGGCATTACATCCCGGCGCGAATTCCAGTAGGACGCCAGCGGGTGCTCTTCCTTCGGCAATTGACCGTGCCTCCCTTTAAATATAGAATGTTAGTCATGCATTCGAGTGACTAACGGACTATTCACATAGTTCCGTAGTCGCGAGTTACTGTGATTAAGGTACTACATGGATGAGGTCGCCTACAGTCGGGAGTTGCTTCAAGCCAAGCTTCTTATCGAGCTCATGAGCCAAGCGATTCAGAACGAGCTTGTGCTCAAGGGCGGCTTGGCCATGCGAGCTGTGCTCGGGAGCACCCGGTATACGGCCGACATTGACCTGGACGCGGTGATGCCGGCCTCCGTCAGCCGAATTCAGGGCATCGTTCGCCGCTCCATTGACAGAGTTGTCAAGCAGCATGGTCTAATCGAGGACCCTCAGGTTTCTGAGCCCAAGCAGACAGAGACAACCCTGCGGTGGAAGGTCAATGGCCGCGCGCCGGGAACAGCACGCCCTCTTTCTTTGACGGTCGAAGTATCCCGCCGCGAATGGGTCGCACCATTTCGCACAGAACAGCTTGAGCTGAACAAGGAATTCGCCGGAGGTGCGGCGCGAGGACGCGTGCTGACGCTCGATGCGCAGGCCCTGGCTGTGTGCAAAGTGCTCGCTCTGACAGACCCCAAACGCGATGCACCACGTGACCTCTTCGACTTGAGTGTGTTGCTCGAGACAGAGCTCGATGCCCCGGCTCAGCTGCTGGCCAGTCAATCTCCCGACCGGCTCGAGCAGGCACTTACCGAACTGTGGGCAAAAGTCGAAAGCATGGACTACGAGCGCTTCAAAACGGACGTAATGCCGTACCTGCCGCCAGAGACAGCAGCAGCGGTAACCGAAGAAGTCTACGAAGAAATGCAGGTCAACGTTGGTACGAACGTTGAACAATGGCTAGAGGACGCGCGCGAGCTCCAGAAAGAAGAAGGGGTTGCGGACGTCAAGCCGGAACGACCGGGAGCCAAATGATGGATATAGGTTTCGATTACGAACCTGCTCGCACTGAGTGGAGATATGAACTCCTGGGGCTTCTCGAGTCAAACGAAGCACCTCGCGTTTGCACTACGGAAGAGCTGGCGCGTCTGGTTCGTCGCGTACGGCCGCGCGCCAACGCCGATACAGTCCACAATGCTATTGGCGGCCTGATGAAGGCGGGTGCCCTGCAAAAGGTAAGTCGCGGGCTCTATTTGAATCGTCGCAGTCGGCCTGCTGTTGAAGTAGCCGAAGCTGCACAGCATATTCGACAACGTGCCGTTGTCTCACTCGAATCGGTGCTTGGAGAGTGCGGTTTTCTAAATAACCCGCCAGCTATTGTGACGGCTGTGGTGCCGCAACGCCCCGACTCCGTCCCCCGTGTTGGTTCCGTCAAGACCAGTGGCGGACAGGTGCTTCGATTCAACGCCCTGCCACCTCGATTCTTCCCGTCCTCCCAGGAGGAGACGCGCCTGCTGCTCCAAGCCGGTCGCCACTGTCCGGTGGTTAGACCTGAGGTAGCAGCTTTGCACTGGTTGCATCTGGCTTTGTCGCCCCGCAGCTCGATGCGGATGCCGCCGCAGGATGTGGATTTCAGTGTTTTGGATGCCGAGCTTCTCAGGGACCTCGCATGGCGGTGGGAACTCTCACATGCGCTCGAGGAATGGAAAGAGCAGATTAACCTGGCTGGCGACATTCAAGAGCCCTCTCAGACAATCGCTCCGGTCTCGGAAGCACATCGGCAGCGCGGCCTTGCAGCGCGTCAGCGGCTCATGGCAAGGCGCAAGCCCAACACTACCTGAGCCCCCAGATGCGCGGCGCAATCTCTCGTAGAGCCCGCACTGGAGTCCTGGGTCGTCTTTATCCAAGCCGGTGACGCTGCAGTCACCTTCCACCGTCGGCGTGCCTTTGCGCCGATATGGACGCTTCTCAAACGCAGCGTGACCGAAGGTCCGCCACATCGGCGAATTGGGTAGAAGTTGACCTGAATGCCGTCGACCCCAGGAGGGATGCGCGGAGGCTTGGGAGCGGAGGCAGAATCCACCGCTAGCCCGGCAGAAAAATCTTCGGACACGAAGATGCCCCGTAAGTCCATGGCATACGGGGCATCTTAGACAATCGGCACCCAACCATCAACACGTTAAGTGAAGGGCTGGGGGCGTTACCACCCCTGTTGCTGATACCGCATTGTCAGGGGGCACGTTAGAAGCTGCGTCCAAGCCAGACGCCTCTTGCGCTACTGCGGGAGTACTCGCGTCTGCAGCGCTCGCAGCGACTGGTTCTGACGACGAAGAGGACGATGAAGAATTTCCCGACCGCCCTGCAATCCAGATGATTCCGACAATCACCGCGATTCCAATCAGGACCACCGGTCCACAACCTGACGATGAGCGCGCGGGCGGTTGGACTACCTCGATATCCCGGCTCCCGCAGCCTGGGCAACGCAATGACAGATGCTTTCCTCGCGGATACCACGTATACGCACATCTGTTGCACTGATTCTGGGGACGCAAACTCATGGTTCTCGATTCGAATATTTGATCTGTACCAATATCATTGCAAGCAAGTTGTGTCGCAGCCGCCTGACACTGGGCTCGCCGAGCGGAATTCTTTGGTCATAGGCGCCTCGCAATGACGATGTCGAAGCTGTCGACCTAGTGGTGCACAAAAATCGTTGCGTTACCGCTCTCGCTTGCGCTCGTCGGAACGCGTGACGCATCCTCCGACGTGCCTGAACTTGCTGCCACATCGGCCGCAAAGGTGTTCGAGCTCGGAGACGATGCCTGATTCGGGCGCCCTTCAGGGTCATAAGGTTGTGCTTGGGGCAATGCCACCAGATTGTTGCTGCTGTCAACGCTACTCGCAGCTAGCGACGGCACCGACTGCGATGGTTCGGTGTCAACTGATGCTGAGCTTGCCGCAGGAGCGGAATTCGCTGTGCCAGCGTTATTCCCCAGATGGCCGCCCATTAGTACCATCAGCATGAGCCCACCGATAGTACCGACGATGCCAAGACCGGCAAGCTTCGTCTTGCTACTCCCGCAGCTGGGACAGCGGCTTGACAGATTGCTACCGCGCGGATACCACGTTCGACCGCAGCTCGCGCATTTGTTTAATGGGCGCCTCGTCTTGCGAGTACCTGTTGCCAATGTTGCCTCGTACAAACATATAGTCTCATTGGCGTTTACGGCGCGTTTGAACCGGTCTTGAGGGCTTTGGGATCCGTCTGCCCTCTCGCCAGTTATTTCTGGCGGTCAATCCTTGCCATGCGGGGAAAGTTCTCCCAAAAGTATTGCTTGTCACCATACAGAAATTATGCAATTTGAATCGCGTTCAAATCTCACAGGCGCACCCGGCACAGCTTATCCCCGACCGCCGTCGTGCTGGCCGATCCACAAGCCCTGGTGGGAATAAATTCGGTCGCTATTCCATATTAAAAACAATCTTTCTCCGAGAACTCAAGACTTTTTTCGTTCAACAGTTCACAATATGTTAGCTATGGCGTTTGGCGGGAGAACTGTTATCCATGCCATCCGCCGTCCACGGACGGCGGCAGTGTGCCTGCGGCACTTGACTCCCAGTGAGTGCACCGCACGAGAGCCCACCCGATCCGCTCCAGCTTCGCCTCCTCCCTCCGGGAGTAGCCCGGGAGTCGATGACTCCCGGTTGATGGGCGCGACTTCAAATATTCAAACCGGGGGCAGAGATGGACCTTCTTGTAGGTAGCGTAATCCTCCTGATCGGCCTGTTTTTAGGCAGCATCATTGCATGGCTACTCGCTCGGGGACGTGCCCAGCTGCAACTTCACGCAGCGCTTAGTCAAACAAAAGCAACGTCTCAAATAGACTATGCCCAGAAGGAAGAACGACTTCGCGCCGCTACGGAAGAGCTCGCCACGCTTCGAAATGCGCGAGACAACGCGAATCTCCAGTACAGCGACTTACGCGCGGAACTCGACCGGAGCCGGGATGATCAGGCTCGCCTCGAGGAGCGGTCCTCGCGAGTGCCAAGTCTCGAAGGTGAAATCAAGAAGCTCACCGAACGGATTCAACAGCAAGGCGACGAGCTTCGGGTTTTCGCGACAAGCGAAGCGCAGAAGCAACAACTGGTGTCGTCCTTGACCAGCCAAGCAAGTGAGCTAGAAAGTGAGGCTCGGGCCTTGACCGCAAAAATTGCTGCGTCTACGGATGCGCTGCGGGAAACCAACGAGCGAAAAGCAGCGTTGGAGGAACAGGCAACACGTATTCCCGCTTTGGAAAACAACATCAATGGCCTGACCGAGCAGCTCCGCAAAACCGAGGAAGAGCTACGACGGATATCGTCGAACGAAGCCCAGCAACGGCAGCTTGCGGAATCCCTCAAGTCAAACGCGGAACAATCGGGCATCGAGCATCGCGCAGTCGAAGAAAGATTGAAGGTAGCGTCGCGTGAGCTGCAGGAGGCAAACGAGCGCAAGGCTTCGCTGGAAGAGCAGGTTGCACGGATCCCCCACCTGGAGCGGAAACTGGCCGCGACAGAGGAGCGACTAACCGAGATCAACAACCAGTTGACTGAGCTCAAAGAATCGAGTGGTCGCGAAAATGGGAGGCTTGCGGCTGAACTTTCAGCCGAGCAGCAGGCTCATAAACTCATACGCGGGCAACTCGGCACCGAGGTCGACAAGCGGACCGCTGCGGAATCCGAGGTAGCGCAGCTGACAGCTGAATTAACGGAGCTTCGCACTCAGTTTGAGGCAGAGCGGAAGCACGCCGACGAAAAACTACAACTGCTCACGCAGGCGAAGGAGGAACTCAGCGCTCAGTTCAAGTCTCTTGCAACCGAAATCCTGGAAGAGAAGTCCAAGCGTTTTACGGAGCAGAACCAGACCAATATCGGACAGCTATTGGAACCGCTCAAGACGCGTTTGCAGGAATTCCAAGGGAAGGTAGAGGAAGTGTATGTCCAGGAAGGAAAGGACCGTACTGCGCTGGCTGAGCAGGTCAAGCAACTCCTAGCATTGAATCAGGCACTGAGCGAAGACGCGAAAAACCTCACTTCCGCGCTGAAAGGTTCGTCCAAAACGCAGGGGAACTGGGGAGAACTGATTCTTGAGCGCGTCCTCGAGGCTTCTGGCCTCCGAAAAGGCGACGAATACGTTGTACAGGATAGCCAGACCCGCGAAGATGGGTCGCGCGCGCAACCAGATGTCGTAATCAACTTGCCGGAAGACAGAAAGCTCGTTGTCGACTCTAAGGTTTCCCTTGTTGCGTATGAGACGTACGCTTCCACAGACTCTGATGAAGAGCGTTCCATCGCCATTCGCCAGCACGTCGACTCCATCCGTAGCCACATCCGGTCCCTCTCGGACAAGCAATATCATGCGCTGTACGGCAAGTCACTCGATTTCGTCCTTGCCTTTGTCCCTATCGAGCCAGCTTTCATGTTGGCAATTACGAATGACAAAGACCTTTTCATGGAAGCCTGGCGTCGCAACGTGCTTCTCGTTAGCCCCTCTACCCTGCTCTTCGTCGTTCGCACAGTCGCTCATCTCTGGCGGCAAGAGGCTCAAAACCGGAACGCTCAGGAAATAGCGCGTCGCGGAGCAGAACTCTATGACAAGCTATGTGGGTTCGTGGCCGACATTGAGACACTTGGCAATCGCATCAAGCAAGCTCAACAAGCCTACGACACGGCGCAAAGCAAGCTTGTATCCGGGAAGGGCAACGTCATTCGCCAGGCCGAAATGCTACGCGATCTCGGGGTCAAACCGTCCAAATCATTGCCACAGCCGCTCGTAGAACTAGCGACCACAAACGAGCACCCCATAGTCGTTGTCGGCGCACTTCCGGAAGCCAGCGATAGACAAGACGCATCTGCCGCATTATTAACCAGTGAAGTCCCGATATCCGGTCAAGAGTCAACGCCATCGCCCTAATTCCACCAATCGGTCGGCGAGCACAACAATTGGCGTCGTTTAGTGGCCATGTGCAGGTGAGTTTCTCAATGTAAAAACGAACTAGGACAGCTTTGACATGACGTTCAAGATGAGCCAGGCACCGACGATCGATTAGGGCAGCGCTCGAGATTCAACGGATTGGAACCGCATCAATAGGTACGTGACTTGACGAAGCCAGAAAATATTCAGCTTCTGATGCACCTGGCCGAAGAAACAATAGAACGGGAGATTTCGATGAAGAGAGAAAACGAGGGCACCACAGAAATCGCACTGCATCCTTTCGAGCAATGGCTCACAGAACGGCACAAGTGGATCCAAACAGCGGCGGCAAGGATGATCAAAGCACGGGCGTTGCCTGACGCAAAGGCGGTAAGCAACCTTGCAGATCTGTGCATATTGGAAGCGTCGAAGCAGGAAAGCGATCAATTCGAGCGCGTAGCGGCTGATACTCTTGCTCAGTCCACGGGTCAACCCTCGATTCGCCTCCGCAAGATCAGCGAGGTAATAGGGATTAACGCAATCAAGGACGGCGCGACGCTCGACTTCGGCACCGCCGGCCTGTTTGTCATCTATGGGGCAAATGGCTCCGGGAAAAGCGGATATTCCCGGCTTATCAAACAAATCTGTGGGTCCCGCGCCAAGGAAGAACTGTTAGGAAACGTTTTCAGCAAGGAGCGCCCTGAGCCGTCCGCGCGCATTCACGTCACGGTTGGCGATGCCGAGAAGGACGGCACCTGGAAACTCTCGGGCGGCCCGGTGCCGCAACTTCGCCATGTCCACGTGTTCGATTCGAGTGTGGCCACTCTCTACTTCGGTACGAAGAACGAAGCGACGTACGAGCCCTCGCGCATGCGCTTCGTTTCATCCCTGATCAAGATTTGCGACCTGGTCTCCGGGGAACTGACCGACCGGAAAAGCAAGCTGCTGTCAAAGCTACCAAAACTCCCGGACGATCTGGCTGGAACTTCATCCGCGAAATTCCTCACGACGATGAGAGCTGGCCTGTCTTCAGATGCCATTACAACGGCCTGCAGTTACACGAAGGAGATGGACCTGGAGCGCATCTCGGGGGAAGCCTCGCTCGCCGAGAAGGACATTCCTGGCAGATTGAAAGTAATTGACCGCGAGATCTCAGCACTTAACATTGTCAAGACGATGGTCCAGGGCTGGAAGGACGTCTTAGGCAACGAAAATCTAGCGAATCTCGCGACCGCGCGCGCGAACGCGATCAAAAAGCGAAAAGCTGCGAGCGAGGACGCCGAGAAGGTTTTCGCCGGCTCGCCGCTTGAAGGAGTCGGTCAGGATTCGTGGCGCGAGCTATGGGAAAAGGCTCGCGAATTTTCCGTTTCTCACGCATACAAGCACGCTGAATTCCCGAATATCGCTGGAGACGTCAAATGTGTCCTTTGTCAGCAACCGCTAGCCGATGAAGCCAAGATCCGCCTCGTGCAATTCGAAAAATTCGTTCGGGGCGAGTTAGAGAAAGACGCGGCAGACGCAGAAAGAGCACTCGGTAAGCTGGAGAAGGTATTGCCCACCCTTCCCGACGCGAAAGCTTGGGTTGCGAGCACCAATCCCATTAAGCTTGAGGAGCAGACCGCCGCCGATTGGCTCAGTGCCCTAGTCGCGCGCCGCCTCGCCGCCAACACTGCGATCCAAGCCGACCAGATACCGGCCGTCGATTGGACAACACTGGAAACGCCTATCGCGGCCGTTTCGGATACGCTCCTCGCGGAGAAGAAGGCATTGACTGAACTTCTGCAGGATGGAAAGCGAAAACAGCTCGCTGCACGAGTGCAGGAACTGGTTGCATGTCAATGGTTGAATCGGGAACAGGATGCTATTCGAGTCGAAGCGCAACGCTTGGAAATGGTCGCGACTCTTACCAAGGCAATCTCCCTCACTCAAACAACGGCCCTGACCAAAAAGAACACGGAACTCGCAGAGCAAGAGCTGAGAGGCGGCTATCAGGAGCGATTTTCCAAGGAACTCAAAGCGCTCAATGGTGCCCGTCTTCCGGTCGAGCCCAAGAGCAAACAACAAGGCAAAGGAAAGGTTACGTTCTCGCTCTCCGTGAAGGAAGCCGGAGACGACGTGAAAGCGGAATCAATCTTGAGCGAGGGCGAACGTCGAATTATTGCACTGGCATCGTTTCTTGCCGACATCTCAGGCTCAGGCCAACCCACTCCCTTCGTGTTCGACGATCCGATTTCCTCTCTTGACCAGGATTTTGAAGAACACGTCGTCGAACGCCTTGTGGCGTTAGCTCAAGAGCGCCAAGTCATTATCTTCACTCATCGACTTTCCTTGTTGGCCCAGGTAGAGTCCACAGTCAGGAAGCTTCGCGACCTGGCTGAACTCGAGAAGCAGCCCGCCCCTGTCGAGCTCGCTACGATATCTCTGCGGCGCCTCGGACAAAACGTCGGGTTGGTCGCCGACATGAGCGTCAGAGACGCCAAACCCGACAAGGCACTTAATAAGATCCGCAATGAAGCAATTGTGCAGCTAAGAAAGCTACACGACGCAGCTGAAGTCGAAGAGTACGAACAACGGGCGAAGAGCGTGTGCAGCGACATTCGAATTCTGGTCGAGCGATGTGTCGAGACGATATTGCTCAACAGCGTGCTGCTCCGATTCCGTCGAAGCATCACAACGCAGAATGTCATTGGAAAGCTGGCGAAGATACAGTCCGAAGACTGCACAATGATTGACGACCTTATGACGCGGTACTCTGTTTTCGAGCATTCACAGTCGAGCGAGTTGCCGGCCGAGTGTCCAGACCCGGAAGTCCTCGAGCGCGACGTTGACAAACTGATTGTGTGGATCAAGGAGTTCTCAGGGCGTCCAGTAAAGTAAGGAAAGCGATTTCTTACGCGGCGGCAGAGGCGAATCCTCGCGAAGTCAAACAAAAGTCATGGTTGCCAATGCACGTTCAAGCGTGAAGCACGTATGATCCGCAGACATTGCCGCTCGACAACGGCCGACTCACGGTAAGCGTGGTCGGTCGCTTCAGATACTTCAGAGCTGCGAGAAAGGGTCCAAGTCCTGACAATAGGCGAAGTCCTGAGTGTGCAGCACTTTCAGTGACAGGCTTTCCTGTGCTATCCATTTCTGGTCCGCGAATAGGAGTCGGACGTCTTCCCCGAGAGGCGGTTCGAACCAGTCAATGGACGTCTCGACCAGCGCCCGCTTGTCCTCCCCCAACTGTTTGCGAAGACCGTTCCGCAGCATCCACTGGTAGAAGGTGGTGGCAGGTTTGAGTCCCGTGCCGCCTGCTGCCTGAAGACTCTTGCTCAGGGTCGCGGCAATATTGACGCCTGCCGGATCAAGGTCGCCAAAATATTCGGCGTATGTAGCACCGCTGCGCTCGATCGCGTCGAGAATCGCTCTTGCAGACTTGAGAATCGTGTTTCCGCTTCCATAACCAATAGAACGGTATCGTAAGGCCACCCGGTTCCACTGCAGCATCGACCAGAATGTGTGGTGATTTTCCAGAACGAGCAACGGCCCGTGCGCCCCATCAAAATCCTCGCGGGCTAGAGGTGGCTCAGGATTGCATGCGCAGATAACCGAAAGCGGAATCTTGCCGTAGAGCATGTCGCCCTTTACAGCTCCATCAAACGCCTTCTCGTCGCCAAATATTTCAAGCGCCCGTTCCCGATAAGGCACCACGACCATCAGACTCCTACGGTTTTCGATCAGAAACTGATTGAGGACTTTCAGCTTTTCCAGTTGAGCGCCGCGAAGCACTTTCGTCGCGAACGACAACTCCGGAAGCCAGTTGACGCCACTGTAGTCCGGTTTCACCACCTTCTCGCGCACGACACTGACCCACAGCGGAAGGCGGGGCGCGCCGTACACGTCCCACCCACCCTTGCCGACTGGCAGGCGTACAACGCCGGACTGAGCGAGCTCATCAAGAGCTTCCTTGACCCTGACGCGCAGATTCCCGTCCGCACGAAATTCCGGAAACACCTGCACATATCCGGCAACCAGTTGTTTCTGCTCAACAACTGTCTTGCACTGGTTGCGCAACCACGCCGAATATCGTTCAAGCATTCACCGCCTCCTGATCCCAGTCAACTTCTGAACCAGGCTTGAACTGATAGTCGACAATGCCGACATGAATACGCCCTTTGGTCGTGTTATGGCCGATTTTCTTCAGCCGCACGAACCGCTTGAACACAGACAACACGTCGTATTCCTTGATGCCCGTCACGAGCAGTAGCTGGATTCTCATCGCGTCAGCAAGCCCGATGATGCTCTCCCAGATACTGCGCGCCGTCGCTGTCGAAAATGGGTTGTCCAAAACCAGGACTCCGCCTTCGGAGAGCCGGCCGTCGGCACGCTGCTCATACCGCAGTTTGGCGATAATGAAATATAGGAACAGCGCCATCGATATCTTCTCCGCACCAGAGTTCGAAAGACCGTCAACCGGCACGTACTGCTGTGTTTCCAGAGAAACGAGTTTAAGTACTTTCATGTCCAGGCGCCGGTTCGGCGCGAGGCGATGAATACACGCAGCGGTGAGCGCAGCGCCCGATTCCGGAATGTTTCCATCCTTGCAAAGCTCGTCCATGTAGATGGACAATGCCTCGCGCCGTTGGTCGCTTGTGAGACGGCCGACAGAGCCGTTCATCTTGATGACTGCCTTGCCGCCGTAAACGGGCACCGAATCGGGAAGCCTGAGTGTATCGGCCGCGCGGGTGAGAATACGCAAGCCATCGGTCGTCAGAGCGAGGAGCGCATCAGTGCCGCGCACCATGTCCCCTTCCATACTCGCGACCTCGTTGTCGATGGTATCCCGTCTGTTCTGCGCCGCGCGCGCCAGTCGCTGGTAGTCGTTGATGGTTGCTTCAACAGTGTTCTCCCGGAGAATCATTGCGAGTTCGACATCGACCTTGGCAAACTCCTCGTCACGGGCGAGTGATGCAATCTTCTCGTGAAGATTCCCACATTGTGTGCGAGCCGCTGTGAGACTGCCGCGCGTCTGTCGCAGCTTAAGCTCGTGCTCCCGCACAAACGCGCGGGCTTTGCCAGGCTCCTGAAGCAACTCTGGAACGACAAGGCCGCCGGACAGGTCGATATCAAGTGCCCGAACCACTTCACGCTGCTGCTCGAAATCGGCCGCAAGCTGATTGAACTTGCGCTCCTCAGTCTCAGATTCGCTCGCCATTTCGTTTGCGCTCGCAGAAGCGGCTTTCTGACTGTTCGCCAGGTCCGCGTGTTCCCGGCCCCGAACATCAAGCGTTTCCGCATCCAGCGTCTCGATACCGACAATGATGATTTCCGCGTGCTTTCGTTGCCGGACAAACACGCTATAGTCGGCGCGAGTGTTCGACGCCTGCTGGATGGCGTCCCGTTCCTCGTCAGCCGCGACTGCCTGTCTTTGCCCCAACTCGGCAAACAGCGTCGGAATATCCTTGTTGATTAAAGCCTCGACGGCTTCACGCGCAAAGCTGGCTTCGGGGTATCGTCTGCCATACTCGGCCTCCTTGCCGGTCGCATCCCGCTTGGCAGAATTGAGCTCCAACGTAAGCGCTCCCGTGGTCTCACGCTCAGCCGATTCGACTGCGATGTATGCTTGATCGTAGTCAACTTGGACAGCAGCAAGAGTCCGAGGATTGGCAGCAAGCTCAGCCTGCGCATTGACGGAGAGATCAAGCAGAGGAACGAGGGTTTCAAGGATCGGGCGCCACCGGTCAATATGCATTTGCAGATTGTTTTTCCTGTTCCATGTGTCCTGGCGCTGTTTTTCAAGGACATCGGACTGGGTATCCAGGTTTGCCACTGCCGCCTCGCACCGCTGTGCCTCGGTCGTCGCTCGTGCCTGGGTAGCTTCCCACTCTGGGATAAAAGCTTCATAGAGGCTGAGATGGTCCTGCAGACTGTTTAACTCCGACCTCAGATTGCCAATCTTGCCTTCGGCGTCCTTTTTCTGCGCCCCCAGCACAAGCAATCGTTGACGTGTTGCTTCCAGCTGCGCACCGACGCCCTCAATTTCCGTTCTCAACGCCTCATTGCTCTCGAGCAGCCGCTCCTCGTCGGCCTTGAGCGCATCAAGCTGACCATTGCCGAAGCTTCGGCTGTAGGCGTCGAGGTCCTTCAGCGCCGACCGACCATCTTCATACAACTGGAAAGCGTCCTTCTGCTTACCTGCGGCCACAGTGATTTCCGCCTCCAGCGTTTGCGCACGCCGACGGGCAGCCACATGGTTGTAGGCGCTATCGTCACCACTGGGAACGGTAAACTGACCCTGTTGTGCGAGCTCGGGGTCTACCGCATACGCAGATACCACAACAGGTCGAATGAGCTTGAGTGCCGAATTTTCGATTGCGGCTTGCGCCTGTTCAATCCCCTCAACGGGTACCGTGACGCCCAGAAAGCGTGCGGGATTGCTCAGAACCGTGTCGCGTGCTGCCGTCGCGTCTGGCAACACCTCAGCCAGATATTGGGGAAAAGCCCGAGCACCTTTGACGCCCGCACTCGCAAGGAACTGAACGACAGCTGACACATCAGGGTCCCGGCCCGCCAGCTGGGTCTCAAGGATGCTGTCTTTATCCTCGCTCAACCGGGCTACCCTGAGCTGCTTGGTTGCAAGGTCGTCCATCGCATTGCGGATAAATTCACGCAGGCGCGACGGGAGCACCTCCGAATCAACGTCCGCCACTTCCGCACCGGCCGCGCGACACAGGACTTGCGTATGGGAAAGCCTCTCGCGCTGGGCATCGCCGGTAGCGATTTTGTCCCGAAGGACGTCAATCTTGTGCCCATTGACCTTGAGCTCAGCCTCACGATGCGAGCGACGTCCGTTCAACTCGACCACGGAACCCTGAGCATCTTCCACCTGACGCTCCAGGTCCTCAACCCGGGCAAGCATCTCATCGAGCGAAGAAGTTAGACGCGTCTTTGCGTCGTCGCAGGTTTCGAATTCCTGGATAACACCCGACTCGCGAAGTCGCTTAAGCGATTTCTGCGCGCCCTCCATCAAGCCATTGACCTGATTCAGTTCTTTTAGCGCCGCTTCGCGTTGCGTCCTAAGCTCGGCGCTCTCCCGCTTCACGTCGTCCCGGGCATCACCGAGTTCGTCCAAGCGCTTTTCAAGCCCCTCGACCTTTTGGGCAGTTTCCTCCAGTTCAAGCTCGACCAGGTAATGAAGTAAAGTCGCCTGCCGGTCACGTTGCATCTTCAGAGGTGCAATCTGTTTGCTCGTCACCTGGTCAATGTTATGCTGAATTGAATCAACCCTTGCCAAGCACTCGTTTATCTCTGCTCGCAGCTGCGCTGCATAGAGCAGCTTTTCCTCGTGGGAAAGCGCGCCCATCACTGCCGTCGCTGTTGTCTCCCTGGCCTCGGCCACCACCTTCATCCGTCGCATGTAGGTGTGCTGATAGGCCTCAGCCATACCCTCATTTTCCTTCCAGAGCTGTTCTGCCTTACGGGCCTCGGCTCGAAATTCAAGAACATTCCGTTTGGCGACTTCAGCCGACCGCATACTTGCTGCGGCATGGTAACCAAACGTCGCATACGCGTGGGAAACGGCTGTCTCTATCTCTGTGAGCGCCTTCTGCGCTTCATGAAATTCTCCGGCGGCTCGCGCAAACGGGTCGAAAAGCTGAGAGAAACGTTCAAGCTGCTTCTGCGCTTCAATGAGTTTCGGACGTCGACCCATTCGCTTGCAGAGCGTCGAGATGGTGGCGTGTGTCTGCTCTGCTGTTTGAGGATTCAGCGTAAGTGTCATGAACTTCCGAATGAAGTCGTACTCCGTCCTGAAATCAAGGAACGCCTCACCCATGCCGCCTTCTGTGCGGTTGAACTCGACCTGACGGCGCAGCATCTCGACGTCAATGCCACGACTCTCAAGACACGCACGCCATTCATTCTGGTTGCTGAAACGCTGGAAGTTTCCTTCGTGTTGCGTTTCCATCTGCTGAAGCCATCGCAAGGCATCCTCGCGGCTCGAAAGCGGGCCGTTTGCTCCGTCACCCAACTGCTCAGTCGGAAGGTCGTCGTAGCTTAGCCCCGGGGCATTTTCAAAAGCAAAGAAAAACCTGTCCGGTTCGAAAAGCTCGCCCGATTTTTTCATGACCACAATCAGGCCAGTCACAAGCTTGCGCTCGGATGCAAGGTCGCCAGGCATCATCCATTCGACGGCGACAAGCCCTGGCTGTCCGTCCTTGTCAAAATACTGTTCAAAGCGCTGCGCATTGTTTCGCAGGTGCTGCAGGAAGCGGCTCTTGTCTGGATCGAAGATGGTGAAGAACATCGACAGGAACGTACTTTTCCCGCCCTGATTGATAAGGTTGAAAATTGTATGTGTCGGGCGACCGTCAAGGTCGGTCAGCGGCACGTCGATGCCCGGGTACCACGCAAGGACGTGTCCCACAGAACCCATAAAAATACGCGTGACCTTATACATTATCTCCCCTCTCGTCCGAAACAACCTCGCGACCGATTGCAAAGATTCGCTCTACGAGCACTTCGCGCAGCTGAACGGTGTACCGGCGGTTGGCTGTGTACAGTACCTCACCGGGTCCAGGCAACTGGCTGAGCAGCCCCTTCTCACGCAATTGCTTGAAAACGGTTGAAACCAGCCCTTCGAGCGTATAGCTATTGCGGCGCTGCTGTTCCGGCCGAGATTCCGGCTTGACGAGAACGCTCTGCCAACCAGGTTCAAGCTCCTTTGGAATGCCTTCGAGTTGCGCACGGTCTTCACGTGCGGCGAGTTCTGTGCAGATCGACTTGAGCGACGAGAGCGCCATGGCCTCGCTAACGGGCGGCGCGTTATAGGTCTCGTCGTTGAGCTTTTCCGCCGTCGGGTAAAACAGCGCACCAATTGCGACGTGAATCAACACCGCCAGTGCCCGGCTTTCCGCGTTAGGCAAACCCGGCATGTCGCCGAGCCGAAACGCAAAGATACTATCCGGGCTGTCCGGTGCAAAAAATGCCCCATCACGGGTGACCGAAAGAACCGAAAGGCCGAGACCTGCCGCCACATCCTGTAGCAGTGCGCGAAATGCCGGCGTCGCATCGTACAGCGCGAGAATGGAGCGATAGTCCCTGTCGTTGACAGGCGTGAGGCGGGGTTGCAAACCCTTGTTGATGAGCAGGGCCGCAGCGTAGGCGTCCGGCGAAAATTCACTGTTCGTCATGCGTATCCCGTGGCGTGAAAAGTAGTCTGGACCCTTCTACTCGCGGAAGGTTGAAGCGCCCCTGAGGTTGGGCATCGACCCCGAAGATGTCCTCTTCCCGAGAAAATGACTGGTACATCATGAAGACGAGATAGTCGCGCACGACGGCGTCAAGACCATCGGCTTCAGCCTTCTCCAGCACCTCGTCAATAAATACGGGTCGCCCTGCCCCAAACGTCAGCTTCAGGTATCGGTTGCCTTCGCGGACAACCTCGGGCCCGAAGTGCGGAACTTCTTCTGGAATCGGCTTGATGATGTCAGGATCGTCCGACCTCACCGGCGGCTCGGCCTGAGGTTCCGTGAGCAGTTCGATGACCTGCCGCAGGTTAAACACCCGCTCGACATTCGGGGGCAACAGCACGTGCCAGCCCCGCTGGGCCACCTGCGTTAGACTCGCCTGCGGCAGCTTCAGCAACTGGGGAAGTACGCGGTCCTCCATATCCGGAAGTCGATGGCGCTGACGCGCGCGAAACATGGTACGGCTTGCTTCGAGGTACTTTTCACCTGCTTGGGCGACGAGCCGCAACAGGTGCAGATGGATGTCTGCCTCGCGCTCCACCGTCTCGCATAGCCGCACGAGCCGTTCTCGCGTGATGCGGTCCGACGTGTTGTTAATCTTTTCCTTCACCAGCCCAAGGAGCGAACGCTCTTCCTTGCCCCGCTCGTCGATATGTTCCCGGGACTCTTCGATGAACGGCTCAAGGTCCTGTTTCCATGAGATGGCGTCCGGCACCCGTTGCGCGCGGTCAAGACGCGTCCGGATGCTGTCCTGATACCTGACTGCCTGCAGGTACGCCTGCCGTGACACGTCGAGCGCCTCGTTGACCCGCCCACGCTTGACCAGTTCGGCCGTCATCCGGTCAAGCAAGGTCTGCATCTGCTCCGCGCCGATGTCCAGCTGCCCGACGTAAAGCAGAATGGCCGCCTCTGTCAGTCGATACTTGTACTGGTTGTCGTCCTGGCGTTCAAAAGTTAGCAGGCTGAACCGGTAGCTGCGCGTGGTCGCAGAAGCGACGTCGTAGTATGGAAAGTCAAACTGTTCGTTTCGGTTGTCGGTGTTATGCAGACTGTTGAGGATTTCCAGTGCAAGCTGATTGCAACGGTCTTCACCCAGCGCTGGTTTCATCTGGCGGACAACCTCAGCGAGGTAGCTGGTCACTTCCTCTCGTAACCGCCCCAGCCCGAACACGCTGCCTTCCATGATGAAATCGAACATCGCCAGCGCTAGATAATGGGTGTCGATATCCTGGAATTCACCATCGCCATAATCTGCACGACGGACCTTTGCCGCCAGTTCGTGCAACGGACGTGCAAGCAGCAGGTTCCGTGTCTGCCGGCCGAGGTCCAACGGACCCGCCAGTAGCGATTCGTTCACGCTTTCAGGTACCGGGTCGTTAGTTGCATCCGAAAGAACTACATCCATACTGAAACCTGTTCGCACAGAGGTTGGAAACTGACCGGAGGTCCCAGACCGGAAGTGTTGCATAACAATCGGCCTGATTGCTCACACAACGGCACATGCATCTGGACTTCTATGCCGATTATCTGCTCGCAGTAAGAACTCGAACAGTCAGCGGTACGCAACACAGGATGTCTTTTGCGTCACCTTGTAGATCGGCACACACCGGCCAATGCCGCACTCGGCGCTCTGCCACAGCCCCTGTAGCGTTGCATCGTTAATCAAAGCGGCCAGCATAACCTCATGAACGGCACGTCCTGAATCACAGCTGCAAGAAATCGATTCACAATTACGGCGCGCCTCGCATTTCCTACAGACCGCCACTGGAATGTGCGACACCAACCCATCTACGCACGTGAACCGTGCGCAGCGTGGCGCCCGTTTTGGCTAGCCATAGTGCCTACTTTCGCGGCTCCTTGCGTACCCCTTTGAACGGTTCGCCGTCCTTCTTCTGGTCCATGAAGCGCCCTGTTTCTCGGTCGCGCTTCGTCCAGTTCTCTGTCACCGGGTTGAACACCTGTGACCTGCCACGAACCGCTCCACGGCGCGCGTTGTCACCAATTGGTGGATTTTTTGCCATTGCTGAGCTCCCAAATCGGGTTAGACATCCATGTGGTGAGTCCAGCGCGGAAGACCACTTTTCGACAGGAATTCGACCAGCGAAGGGTTGCCATAGAACATGACTTTACTGCCCGAAGAATAAGCCAGCGCAGATTGATCGATCTTTAATGAATTGGCGCGAGCCTGAGCAGTCAACTGCGACAGGAGGATTGCGTTGTCCGACTCAGAACCTGAGCTCGAGCGGGCATCAAATACAGCAAAGTTAATCCATCCGCCGTTCTGTGCACGCTCACGCAGGTGCGCAAAATTGATTCGCATCCGTATCTCCCTGCCAGGCCTGTCCCAGCGTGAAAGACATGGTATCGAGGCTAGTAGCTCACGGACTGAGCCACTAACTCGCGTCCGTACGGTATTTTTCTGCTGCGGCGCACAAAATCGCGTGCATCCTGTTCCGGAGTTCGGGTGGCCCGAGCACTTCAACCTGATCGCCGTGGCGAAGGAGGTCCATCAAGAGCTCCTGGTCGCTAGAATACGGCACCTCCAGCAGGTAGCTACCGTCGTCCAGCCACATGCTGGTCTGGTTTTCGTGCCACACTTCCTGTGACACCCACTGCGCCCGTTGAGCGGTAAATTTCAGTGTCGCGGTATGCTCCGCCTTCCCGGCGAAGATTCCGTACCCTCCCTGGAAATGCTCCGCCATCGCCGACTCGTCAACCTCGATTGCAGCTTTGTCAACGACATACGCCGACTCAATCGACTCCAACGAAAATGACCTGAGGGCAGCGCGCATATGACACCACGCGTCCAGCAGCCAGTTTTCCCGGTAGTGCACGAGTTGGATCGGCGAAATCTCACGTTCACTCACTTCATGCTTTTCCCGATTCCAGTACCGGATGCAAAGGCGCTTCCGGTCAAGAACGGCACTAGCCAGTAGCTGAAAATTTCGGGCGTCCACCTTTCGGCTCGCGAAGTGGATGAGCTTGACTCGCCGGTCGATTGATTTAGCAGAGTACGCACCTTGGCCGAGCATCTCGCGAAGACGCGCCCGGAGCGGCCCGATGTGCTCTTCAAGCAGGCCAGGCTGCACGCCCTGCAGAAGATGTAGCATCGTGAGCAGCGCGAGAACCTCAGATGAACTGAACCAGAGGCCCGGGAGCTCGAACGGACCACCACCCGGCAGTTGGGCATCCTTGATTACATACCCACGTTTGTGCGTATCCCATTCGAGGGGGCAGCCGAGGCGATCCCGCAGAACATCGAAGTCCCTTTTCAGCGTCGCCCGCGACACCTCGAGGTCGAGCATCAGCTCCTCAATCGTGACCGCTCCGCGCTTCCGGATACGCTGCACAATCTTGTGAATTCGTTCGGCGTTTTCTTTTGACACTCGCCCCACTCCGCGTATTGGCAAAATGTACTAGGCCGATCATCCGAACACGGTGTGGCCACCCTGTTGTTTTGCCCCGAAATAATTCATCAGGAGCCGCCCCTACTGATCCGTCCGGCCGGCTAGCCACCCCACCCCGTCAGCAAGACCAAATCAAAATCGGCGTTGAGGACGAGGAAATGAACCCAGCACGACCCCGTACCTTCCCGTGGCCCGAAAACAGCCGACAGCCAAACTGTATCCTATATGCAAGAATCGCTGTGACGCGCATTGCAGCGTTGCCCCCCCTACCGCCATGAAAACCATTGGTTGCGCAACGCGCCCGGAAGACGGAACGCGTACGGGCGCTCCACGCAAAGGTCAAGAATTCACGGAAAGACCAGTTGCACAACCTTTCCACGGCGCTCGTCGAGGAGTACGGCGCCATCTTCATCGGCAACGAGAACGCTTCGGCACTCACGAGAATACGGATGGCCGAGTCCGTGCTCGACGCGGGCTGGAGCCTGTTCCGGACCATGCTGCAATACAAGAGCGATGTCGTAAGCGTATGGTTCGATGAGGTCGATGAAGCCTATTCAACCCGGACCTGCAGCCGGTGTAACAGGCGCACCGGCCCGAACGGCCTGGAAGGTCTTGGAACGAGAGAGTGGGCCTGCCTCGAGTGTGGCGCGTATCATCATCGCGACATCAATGCGGCAGAGAACATTTGCGCGGCGGGATGTCGCCGTCTAGCAGTAGGAATCCCCGTCCGACCTGCGCCTTGCGCGGCAGCCGCAGGCTGAGGGCGGGGAGGACCTCAAAGCAGAAGTGTGTCTTTCCAGGCGGCGTGCAGTGTCTTCGGCACTTGATTCCCAAGCGACGACCACACCCGGCTGCACTGTCACATACCAGCGTTTGCTGAGGGCATCACCTAACGCTTCTGCTTTTTCCTCTTCTTGTCCTCTTTTCGAGCCTCTTGCGCCATCCTGCGTCGTGCCGCCCGATTCATCGGGGAGCCTGATTCGAAGTCATAGAATTTCGGACCGCCAAACTGGAAAGGCATCGGGAACTCGTGAGCTTTCTTACCGAAGTACAGAACATCCGTGGCCGGCGTTTGAAGCACATCGAGTTCCTCCATCGCGCCCTTCCAAATAGCGGACTCCTCGGGGCTCATCGGTCCAGTAAGATCGACGTACAGGAAGTCATGAGAAGCCACCTTCTCGGAGAATGGCTCAGATGCAATGCCAACCGCTTCGGTCACGTGTGGAAAGCGCGTTTTGACGCCGTGGCAATAGGCAAACAATGTGGCCGTCCGCATCTCTCTGTAAGCCTGGTAGGTTACATCCGGCGGCTTGGGAGCGGTCAGAAACACATACGCGCGAGACATGTTGTCGCCGCTCAGGGTGACGCGCGCGAACTTCTTTCCGGGCTCGCTCTTCGAGAGCGCGAAGCGAAAGTTCATTGCAAGCTCGCGCCTTGCCAATCGCGACTCTGCCGCGAGAGCCCGCAGAATTCGCTCGTGGTCGATGGTCGCCGGTGGCGTCTCGGGGAGACCAATCGCTGTCCCCGCGCGAACGAAAGACGCCTGGTACTCTATGAGCGCGTCCCACATGTAGCTGCCCTGGTCAGCATCACGCTTGGCCGCTCGTTGAGGGCTCAACTGATAGAATCGCCAATCCCCCTCTAGGATGGTGACTGAATCAGTGCCGGGCGGCACCTCGGGCAAGGCGTGGCGTCCGTTATCCAGCGTGCACATGTAGCGAGCCAGCAACTCTTCCTCACCAGCAACGTGCATAAGAACGCCGTTGGTACTGAAATAGCGCTCCTTACAGGCTAGGTAGTCGACAAGGTCAGGAACAGTGTCAAGTTCGTCCAATAGCGCATCTACCGTCACTTCATCGAGGACGTGGACAAAACGACGTCCCTTTAGCGGGAAACCTACTTCGAATGGGTGTTGGTAATGCTCTTGGCCCTCAAGCATGCTATTGAGCATCACGCTGCCGCTGCTGCCGCCGCCGAAGTACCGGGCCGCAGCCTCATGCCCACCTCGTGTGACGGCAACCAGAAAATAGCGGGCTTCACTTGGCCCAGGAAGAGCGACAGGCAACCTCGTCTGACATGCCTTGTCAACGAACACGCGATTCGGGAACCGGCGCAGGAAATTTTCGGCCCCTGCAAGCTGCTTCGCTGACTTCTCGATAGCCCGCTTGTACCACCGCTGCCAGGCAACCCCGATACGCTCCGCCGACTGAAATGCGCAGTGCTTGTCGGAGAACAGCAACACGTCATTGCCGAAGACCACCAGCAGGTCCGTCAGCTCCTTGCCGTCCCCCTTGCCTCCCCGCTGCCCTTCGTCGCTGTACACGTTCGCATAGCTCCAAAGACTCAGAAACGCCTTGCGGGCGAGCCGAGCCAAGACACGCTCCGAATCGGTCGTGCCTTGCGCCTCAGCTGCCATTTCCCACGCAGTCTTAATGTTCTTCTCCGACTTCTGATTTCAACAGCTTGTCTCGGTCGATTACGAATCGAATCCTTGCGAGCAACCTGCACCTCCCGTTTACTCGCATTGCGGTTGCTGCACGGTCGCCGCACATACCGGTGAACAAGGCCGGCTGGCAGCGAACCGAATCTAGAACCGCATGATTCTGTAGCGCGGCATGTACGGTACGCTAAGATAACCTGAATACGCACAATGGTAGCTACAAACGCGGAGAAACAAAAAAATGATCCAATTTGTAAGCAACGACCTCTGGCCAACTATCCAAGAGATTGCATCGACAGCCAGTCGTCGGCGCGCTGCCGTCGCATATGCAACCGAAGATAGCCTACTCCCCCGCGGTCAGGATGACTTGCTAATAGTAGATGCATCAGATTCCGCAATATCGAGCGGCCGTACGGATGCAAAGAGCCTTGAAAGGTATCTGGATGGCGGGGTTCAAATGACCAGCGTCGGAAATTTGCATGCAAAGGTCATCATCCTGGATGATATCGCAGTCGTCGGCTCTGGCAATGTGTCTTGGCGTTCGGCTCCCGTCGCTCGCTGGGCTGGATCCCGTTCAAGGCCAGTGCCTTGCGCTACCGGATTGGGCAGGTATTCTTCGCCGGCAAGGCGCTCTCGCTGTGGGACAGCTACGGCCTGTCGAAGTATGAGCTCGGTGCCGGGAACCTCAGCGAGGACGCACGTGGTCGCTGGTACCTGAACGTGACCATCAAGGTCGAGAAGACGCCCAGGCCGGCGGCCGGTGAGATCGGGAAGCCGGTCGGAATTGACCTGGGCCTGAAGGACTTCACGGCGACCAGCGGCGGCCATGTCATAACCCTCGAGAGGCACTACCGTAACTTCGAGAAAGAGGTCACAAAGGCGCAACGCGCCCGCAAGAAGGCACGGGTACGTGCGCTTCACGCAAAGATTAAAAACTCACGGAAAGACCAGTTGCACAAGCTTTCCACGGCGCTCGTACAGGAGTACGGCGCCATCTTCGTCGGCAACGTGAACGCTTCAGCGCTTGCAAGGACACGGATGGCGAAATCCGTGCTCGACGCAGGCTGGAGCCTGTTCCGGACCATGCTGCAATACAAGAGCGATGACGCGGGCGTATGGTTCGATGAGGTCGATGAAAAATACTCAACCCAGACTTGCAGCTGCTGTAACAGGCGCACGGGCCCGAGGGGTCTGGAAGGTCTTGGAATAAGGGAATGGGCCTGCCTCGAGTGTGGCACGTATCATCATCGCGACATCAATGCGGCAGAGAACATTCTCGCGGCGGGACGTCGCCGTCTAGCAGTAGGAATCCCCGCCCTTTCCGCGCGTTGCGCGGCAGCCGCAGGCTGAGGGCGGGGAGGACGTCAATTCCAAAACTACGATTCCACTCGTCAATGCCCTTTAAGTATGCTGGCGAATCAGGCGTGAATGCACTCCTGAATGCACCGGCCAGCAACCACTGCCAGTTGTGCAGGCACCGCATTGCCGAGCTGCCGCATGGCCTGACTCCAGGAGCCCGCAGGCTCGAACGTATCCGGCATGCCCTGTAGCCGGGCGACCTCACGCACCGTAAAGTACCGAGGCGCACCGGTACAGTCGACTAGCATATTCTCGCCACCCGGTACTCCATGACTTCCGGCTTTGACCGCTTTGGCTGGTTCGTCAATGGGGCTTCCTTCATGGCCGGGATAAATCCTTGCGCCTGTGCGAAATTCGTGCAATGAAATGCTGGTCCCACCTGTCGGCTCACCTAGCCCAACGAAGGCATCGCGGCAGGTCAGCCAAGGAAGCTCTCGCGGCTCGAGGCCCGTTCGCTCCAGTTTATGAAGAACGGCCAGTTCAACCCGCGATGTTGGGCCGCAATCCGGCCGCAGCATACCGTGCTTCTCCCAGTACTGTCCGGAGACCCATTTTTCCCAAACTAGGCGTTCGACACTATGGGTTCGACGAGGAAAAGGAGTCAGCACGCCACAGTCTGCGCGAACGCCGGCAATGAGCACTCGCTCCCGCTTCTGGGCGGCACCGTAGTCTGCTGCGTTGACTGAAATTACAGCCACTTCATACCTGTCCGGTGCATTGGATTCAGTCTCACCACCGCGTCTTAGGTCACTGAGTATGCGTGCGAGATACTCGCCAAAAGCAGGTCTAAGCAGGCCCTTGACGTTCTCGAACAAAAAGCCGCGCGGCCGAATCTCCCTAACTGCCCGGAGGGCTTCGGGCCACATATCGCGGGGGTCATTCTCCCCGCCCGCGCGTCCGCCCCTCGAGAATGGTTGGCACGGCGGACCGCCGGCGACGATGTCGACTGCGTCCATCCGGCTCCAATCGACGGTCCGAACGTCCGCTTCAATTACTGACAGAGGCTGTTCATACCAAGAACCATGAAAGCGGCTGCGAAGGGTCTGGCAGGCGACAGGATTGAACTCAACCATCCATTCATGTCGGAACCCGGCTTGCTCGAGACCAATCGCCATCCCTCCACAGCCGGCAAACAATTCGCCGCACGTAGGGACATTGACATTCGCTGGTGCTAACAGTCCTTCCTCGGAGGACGTCTTTTGCAAGCCGGAAAGAAATTGCGAATCAGCAAAACACATCACACGAGCCTTCTTTGTCGAAAGCTCGTGTAGAAGCTGTATTTATTCCGTTAGCCGACCACGTTGACGCAACGAACCCAAGCGCATGTGAACCAATGCGACAACTGCCCAGTTCGATGCCGCGCGACGAGCCAGATGGCTACTTCATGAGACCGCCGAGCGCCCCCTATCAGTCAATTGACTATCGAATACATCTCACGTCCGACTCGGTGCAATCGCAAACCGGCACTGCCTTCCGCCTTCTGTTGCGGACACGCGAAATATAAATAAATGGATTTTTTCGAGAAAAATATAATCATTTATACAAATTCAACTTATACGTTGCACAAAGCAAATTGACATAATATCTTCTCAATCAACCCATGTCGCGCGCCGACAATCCTGATTAGCCATTTAAAATATTCATCAATATGGAACGCAGAAACGATAACCACACGATTAAAATTCAGCAGTCTGTAATCAGTGACGTGATCTCATATTTGAAGGTTTGCGAAATTCCCGCCTCCTTCATCAATCCTCGTCTGGTGCAGCTCGCGCTCGAGGCGTCGTACAAGCCACAACTTGTCTTCTGGCGCGCACTGGATCGTGCGACCGTTTTGCGTGCACTTGAGAGCTATGCTCCGGGATTCAAAAACTCTCTCTCGTTCGTTGAAGAAAACGCTTACGAAATCCTCGTCGACCGGATTGACCGTATTCTCGACTTCCGCTTTCGGGACGAGCTGAACGCAGAGATTTTGCTCGCCGCCCCTCCCGCCAAACGTAAAAATCCCTTCAAATACCTAACCCTTCAGCTTGTGGCTCGCGGCGAAGTCGAGCGGGCTAAAGACCTGATTGCGGACAAAGCGATGGGGCCGCGTGCTGCGCTCGAACTCGTCGAGGCACAGCTTGCCGCCAAGAAAGGTCGCCCGTTCATGACCGAGTTGATGCAGGAAGCCATCGTGACCAGCCACGCATTCATCGTTGACCGGCCCTTCGACGCCGTTGAGGCTGAGGACGATTAACGACTTCGCTGTCGCCGGCTCTTCACTAGCGCGCGACAACCTTCCAATGCCCCAGTCCGCGCGAGCGGGCCCAAGACGAACCAGACGAACACTGTTAGAACAATGACCTTCAGACCGCAGACGATTCAGATTTTTCTCCCGAGCGGCGATCCACGCGGCATTCGCGTCGCCGAAATTACCACCCGTATCGTGCAAGCCATCGATGTCCCGAGAAGCCGCATCTCGGAATTCCTCGAAATGCGCGAAAGCGAACGCCTCTCTCTGTATATTCTCGTCGGAGAGGCTGACGACGGCTCGGGAAATCTCGCCTACATTGGGCAAAGCGGTGACCTACGGAAGCGGCTCGCGGCACACAATAACGAAAAGGACTTCTGGCAACGTGCGCTCGTGCTCTCAACTCGAACGGAGAGCCTTACCCAAACGCATGCGCTGTTCCTTGAGAATCTCCTGATTCAGGAAGCGAAAAACGCCGGCCGGTATCGCACGGACAACTGCAACGGTGGCACCAGACCACACGCACCTGCTCCGCTGGCCGCCGACTGCCTCGAGATTTTCGATACCGGTCGCACGCTCGTTGCTTCGTTAGGCGTACCGTTGTTTGAGCGGCTCGGCAACCGCGAGTCGGTCGAGAAGGCCCAGGCACTGCTGTTCTGCAAGCGCTCAAACACTGCCGCATCAGGCTACTATACGGACGAGGGATTCGTGGTGCTACGCGGTTCGATTGGCAAAGCTGAAATCGGGAAGGGATTTCAAAGTCATTCGTTCGCGAGGCTGCGCGATGAATTGTTACAGCAAAAGAAAATCTCAATCCAGGATGGCGTCTTGGTCTTTGACCAGGACGTCTTGTTCACGTCACCGAGCGGGGCCTCCGCAGTCGTCTGTGGGACTGCGTGCAACGGCTGGCTTGATTGGAAGGACCAGCGCGGCATCACCTTGCACGAGCTTAAGCGCAAGGATGAAATCGACCAAGCCGCCCGCATTCTTCGAGCGGCCGCTTAGCAAATTTGGTGCGCTCCCCAAGTGATGCAGCGACGCGACAATGGACGCCATTAAGTTCTTCGCTGGCGTCGGCTGCATTCGTGTGGGCATGAAGGTCGTTCGCCAGATATACCGGATGGTCGAGCTGACTATCCCGACAGACCGACCGTTTTCCGATGACAGCGTGCGACAGCCACCGGTACGAATACATCCCCGCGACGCACACGTCCCAAAAGTCGCCGTGTCCTTCACGCGTTGAGCCAGGTCAGGCATTAGCGATAGCCGAGTAAAAAATCTGCCCAGTCATGCGCATATGCGCGGCCGTGTCCGGGAATTGCGGACCCGGCGAGGTTGTGCCTGAGGAAGGTTCGTGCGGGCTCTGGTATTTCATCTAGCAGCACATATCGCACGCCATCATCGCGCACATGCACGGTCACAACGGGCAGCGTCGGGCGCTGCGGGAGCTCCTCTTTGCCGTCATTTAACGCGGCAGAGACGCCGCGCGCTACCAAGTGCCACACCGAGGCGGACCATCGCGGATAACTACATACGTGTGCTATGTCACCGACATCACCGAGTAGTTCTTCTTGCAGGCGCACCTCGTAATCCGCCAGTTCTCCCGAGCGAATCCTGCAGATGTCGCCGCTCGCAACAAGACGTTTGCCGCTTTGCCGCCCCCCGGGCCAGAGCTCCACCGTAATCCGAAGCATTCATTTCTCCATGCGCAGGACGCAAGCCTTTGATTCAAATAGAGGCGCATTCGTTGTCGGCATGCTACGGAACAACGCCAGACCATAGTAGAACGGGCGTTTCGAAGCTGGCAACTGTTATGTTGTGTAGCAACTGTATAGCCTATGCAACTTTACCGGCCGAGCGCCGCAAATCTACCTACACGCAGCTCGCCGCTCCCTGATGCGACGCCGTTTCACCAGCACACAGCGGCGCAAGGTAGTCGCAGTTTGTGGCTTAAATGGCTAGTCAAGGCCGCTGTCGAACAGTCTCGACGGCCGACGCGCACCGAACGGTGACACGTTGTGGACGACCGTCCATTTCAAACGCTTACCAGTGAGCCGAGAACAGATGTCACTTCTCGGCCCCGGATGGAATGCGCCGGCTCGGCACAAGCACTCACGGAGTTCCCGACCTTGCTTAGGACATGATGTCCGCCGGAAGTGAGGCCTCGATGCACCTCTGATGCTCGGCAAACAGAGCTTCGCCGATACGGCGAATCATGGGGACCACCAACGCATTTCCCATCAACCGTGCGCGTGTAACGTCACTGATACCTTCGAGTTCCGTGAAGGCGCGGGGGAATCCGTTGAGACTTTCCAGTTCCTCCGGCGTGAGACGTCTGAGGCGTCCAGACGCATCGCGGATTGCATGTTTCGTTCGCGACGGAGTGGTCCCGCCTTCTGAGGTGATGATTGTACGGCTCGGTCGGTCAAGCGCATCGGGGAATGCCATCGCACCCTCCGAATAGTTGTATTGGAAGCCATTCGCATCGCGCGGAGTCGATTTTGCCGCTTTTGCCTGAAGCCAACGAGCCTCCTCTTCCGGCCTGATGTAGAACTCGGATGGGACAAGGCCGGTCTGCCGGACGATATCGCCCAGCGTCAACGCCTCTGGTCGTCCTGAGAAAAGCGTGAAGTCCTTGATGACAGCAGCCTTCGCCGTGCACGTATAAACATCCCCACCGAGCATCAGACCAATATTGCCGAAGCGCGAGCGCCCGTTCGAAAGAGACCGATACGCCAACTGTTCGTTCAGTGGTTCCGGGAGAACCGATAACGCGGCCTGCACTGCGTCCAGAGGGTTCGTCAAGGTACACGGGAACGCGTTGTACAACAAAGTTTGCGTGAGCGGTGTTTTCCCTATCTCCGACGCTGCACCGCACAACCTTCGATAGATTCCCGTAGTCTCATGGTAGGCGACGATATAAATTCGCTTGCGACGTTGCGCATGCCCATATTCGGCTGAATTGAGGACACGCCATTCGGCCGCGTAGCCCAGCGCCCTGAGCGTTGACAGAATGACTGCAAAATCTCTACCTCGACTACCAACAGGGCTCGAAATCAGACGGTCGACGTTTTCGAGCATCAAGTACTTTGCGGGTCGATTGGCATTGTTGCGCTGCTGCAGAAGTTGCGCAATGGACCACCACAGCGCGCCTTTCTTGCCGGCGAGTCCTTGTGACTGTGACAAAGGCCTTGCTACTGAGTAATCCTGACACGGGAAGCCCGCACAAATGAGGTCAATCTCGGCGTCTCGCACCCGTGCACGCCCCCCTTCGGATGAGAGAACCGATTGGATGTCTTCATTCAGATGCGTACCTTCACTCCAGTGTTTCTGATAGACCATGCTCGCATGCTGCACGCGTGTCGATGGCTCGTATTGGCAGCTAAGAGTAAAGTCAAACGGCGCACCATGAACTCCTTCAAGCGCCAGACGGAATCCTCCGACACCAGCAAAAAGGTCAACGACATGCAGTTTGGGGGTGTTACCTTGAGACATCCTGTTTCCTACGTTTGTTAAAGGAAACAGGTATTGCGATCAGTTTTATCCGGGTCCCGCGCCCACTGCGAAAGCTCGAGTCACGAAGCACTGTCCAAAGATTTATCCGCCATTGGGCCTGAAGACCTTGGCCTTCAGGCCGGGGATGAAAGGCTGGTGTAGACAGCGAAGCAGGAATCGCGTGATTTTCAACGGGGAAACGGCGACGTGCCTATACGGAGAAACAACCGTATTGGCACATGTCCCTCACCACCCGCGTCCTGCGCTTCAGACTCAAAGACAAACATGCAAAGCTGTTGCGTGTACTCGCGCGCGAGGTCAACTTCGTGTGGAACTACTGCAATGAGCTCTCCCGAGCAGCGCTTCCTGTCGGGCTACGATTTCCATCCGTTCACCCGGGGCGCGGGCAAGGCCGGACTGCACCTGCACTCGCAGACTCTCCAGGCCATCGGCGAAGAGTATGCGGTGCGTCGGAAACAGGCCGGCAAGACCCGGCTGCGCTGGCGCGCGTCGGGCGGACCCCGCCGCTCGCTCGGCTGGATTCCGTTCAAGGCGAGTGCCATCCGGTATCGCAACGGACAGGTGTTCTTCGCAGGCACGCCGCTGTCTCTGTGGGACAGCTACGGTCTCTCCCGGTACGAGCTTGGTGCCGGGAACTTCAGCGAGGATGCACGCGGCCGGTGGTACCTGAACGTGACCATCAAGGTGGAAAAGACGCCGAAGCCCGCCACCGGCGAGGTCGAACGTTCCGTGGGCATTGATCTCGGCCTGAAAGACTTTGCCGCGACGAGTGACGCGAGAGTCATCACGCTGGACCGGCACTATCGCAAGCTCGAGGCGGAACTGGCGAAGGCCCAGCGCGCCCGGAAGAAGGCGCGTGTACGCGCACTTCATGCGAAGATCAAAAACTCCCGGAAAGACCAGTTGCACAAGCTTTCCACGGCGCTCGTCCAGCAATACGGCGCCATCTTCATCGGCAACGTGAACGCTTCAGCGCTTGCAAGGACACGGATGGCGAAATCCGTGCTCGACGCAGGCTGGAGTCTGTTCCGGACCATGCTGCAGTACAAGTGCGATGACGCGGGCGTGTGGTTCGATGAGGTCGATGAAAGATATTCAACCCAGACCTGCAGCTGCTGTAACAGGCGCACTGGCCCGAAGGGCCGGGAAGGTCTTGGAATAAGGGAATGGGCCTGCTTCGAATGTGGCGCGTATCATCATCGCGACATCAATGCAGCAGTGAACATTCTCGCGGCGGGACGTCGCCGTCTAGCAGTAGGAATCCCCGTCCTTCCCGCGCTAAGCGCGGCAGCCGAAGGCTGAGGGCGGGGAGGACGTCAACCACGGCTAAGGTGCTGGGTGCTGATGTGTTATTCTGGTGGTATGCGACCTGCGTTTTTCTGCCTACGAAATGCATGTCGAGTGGAGCATACTTAGATGGACGAGAGAAAACGTGAAAGTATTGTCGCCTACCTGCGGCGACGGATGGCCGAATTCGGAATTAAGCCGGAAGACGTCGCCATCTCTATTGCAGCTGACCAAGAGCGGCTCCGAGCAGTTCGCTACAGGGACGCCGCCGGACACACTTGGGACGGCAAAGGTGCTGCGCCTCAATGGCTGGTGCAAGCGACCAGCGCTGGCCAATCACTCGAACATTTTGCAATCAGCGGGACGCCGCAACCAGAGTCAGGGAAGCGCACCCGTGTTGATTGGCGTAATGACCCGTTTGCTGGCACCAGACTGGCGACGATCAGCAACGAACGCGTCGGAGCTGCCTGAGATTTGCCTCCCGTATGCGCGGATTGTGGGCATTACCGCCATCGTCAACGAAGAGCGCTCGTCATCGCGATAACCATCTTTTAGTCGCGCCATGGATTCATCTCTTCGATATTGACTGTTTCACTCGACTCCAGCATTCCCGCCAGTTCGAGAACGGACCTCGATTTCGCCCGCACCAAGATACATCCGTCTGGCAGCAGGACCCAATTCAGTCGTGTACCGGGCTTCGCACGTAGGGCCTTTCTGACTGCAACCGGCACGGTAGTCTGGCCCCTTGAGTTAATTGTCGATTCCACCGCAATCCTCCCCTTAAGCCTGTCTTAATTGTGGGCGCCCATCATTGTCGCATACACGTCCACGGTCCACTGTCTCGCCGCCAGCGTATCGGCCGTGAATTTTTCCAGCGAGCGTCGCGTCGGTGGCGGGCCTGAGAGTTACTGTTCGACATTGAAATCAACATGCCTGGTAAATCACGAACCCGTAAACATGCCCGGCCGGCGATGTCACCGTTGCTGCGCGCACTTACTTTCAGTCGGGCTGCACATGAGCCCATAACCCAAGCCATGCTGCTTCAGTGTTACACGGGCCTGGACGCCTTTCGGCGAGGGCGTGGCTCGCGCGAACTCTTCACGACTTTGGAGCGACAACTTTTGATTGCAGAGGAGCTATGTCGGCTCGGATACTATCCAGACGAAATTGCGGACATCCAAGAAGCCCGCGCGGCGATGATGCATATCGACGCTGGCGAGAAGGAAAACGGCGTCTGGGTGATGGGTGACGGTGACTACGCTTGGGTATGCATAGCGTTCAACCTCTTCGGTCGCCAGCTTTCCGTGGCGTCTCTTGATGGTATTGCCAAGGCTGAAGCGCGGATGGTGGAAGGCTTGCTCAAGACCAAGCAAAGAACCGCTGCTGCAGAAGTCACGCCGTGACTGCCGTTCGTCCGACAGCAGTTGCCTCAACAGAAACAACGCTATTCGCAGTGAGCCTCCCGCGCACTGCATGCAACGCTCGCAGCGCTCATCTGCCTACGCAGCGGGCCGCGAGTCGACACGCGCGGCACCCAGACTACCATTCTTCTCGAATCATGCGGTTCCTTTAGGTTGACGAGCAACGCGTGGGCGCTCGACCTGATAGCGCAGGTTCTGAGCGCTTCGTCAGTTTCGGGTCCACCGCTCATATCACCTGCTACTGCCCTCGCGCGTTATGATTAGATGTATTCAGCAGATGCGACACGACACATTTGATTGTTTGCGGCCGCCATGCCCGCACACTTAAAGCGCACTAACCATGGACTCCACCTTCGCCGCCGACGTCAGCCTTTCCGCAGATGGAAAGCTTGTCCTTTTCTTCATATCTGCGCATAACCAGTCGGTGCAATGTTCAATCAGCCGCGAGGCTCTTGAGCAACATTTCTGGTTGCCGGCCGGCGCGAACGACGCGCGCACATTGAAGGCATTCGCCGACGGGCGGCAGCGCATTACGGCGGCGGCCGAACGGCGGATGCTCAAGTCATCTGGCGCCCCAATAGCATTGAACACAGCAGAATTTGCGAGGCAATGACGTAGCCGTCGCGGCACACGACCCGCAAGGTTGTGGAGTGACTGAACTCAGCGTAGGTTTGCGGTGTGCTTGTTCGCAGGAGCCCATATGACGGGAAAGAAGGTCTCGGCGGAAGCATCTGCCCTCGAACGTGTGGTGAGCGCTGCGCGGGAAGCACAGGCGGCGTCCCAGCGGTTAAAAGCGCACTACGCGCAGGCCCCCGATGAACAACCGTCGACACTCGAACTGGCGCGGTTTGCTGCTGCCATGCAGGAGCTGAAGGAGGCGCGAGAAGCTTTCGATACATTGGTCGAGCAGAGAGACCCGCCATCGCGCTAAAGGACGCCTCCCGTCTGCGATGGACCTCGCGCAAGACTTTTGCAGCCTTCGCGCCTCGGGTCCCAGACATTCGCTCGCGAGCGCCGACAGCGGTCGGCTTCGCTACGGTTGAGCCAGCCGCACATGTTTCGTCGGCCGCAACTGGCAGAACGTGAACGCCTCACGAGCCGCGACGTCGCGCCAGGCGATACGCCCGCAACGGCCCAATCCGCAGCGATGCATTCAAACGCAGGAATTTAAAAAGGCACGTGAAGCGCCTGATGTGGCTATTGAACAAATGGCCATGGCGGGACTTTCTTCATATCGTGGCCTATACGCCGGCGGCCGAAGCATCGGCGCTGACCATGTCGCCGCAGTGACGGCCTCACAGCGGCCTTCCTGTGTGGGCCTCCGTTTGCGATTAAAGTGCGCGCGACACTATTGGTCGCAGAATTGCAACGGTGAATTGCCGGTCGATACCTCACCCAGCCGCCCTCAAGCAGCTAGACTGCAGCCTAGGTCTTATATAAGACTGGCAATCGGAGAGGCCGGAAGTGAAGCGAATCGTGTACCTGCTAGCTTCAGTCATTGCTCCCCTGCTGAGCACAAGCGTCAGCACGGCTGCGCTTGGCTATAGCTTAAGTTTCTGGATGGTCGCACATGTCCCGCCGCCCGACATGCCTCCGCCCTATGCTCAGCGTGCCGAGCAGCAATAGCTCCTCGACGCCACTGCACGCCCGGTGCCGGATTTGCCGTCGTGAAAATGCGATGGTGGCTTGACTGCCGCCGCGTACACGCCGGCGGTCTTTTGCGCGCGTTGAGGCGCTTCCAATTGCTCCCCAAGTTTTTTTGGTCTCGTGCTACCGGCGCTAACCTATGACATGCTGTTGCTGGACGCCTTCGCGCCTTAGCGATATCTTTTGGAACCTCGCACGGAGACGCCATGCGCCCGACTGTCGACACCATGACTGAAGTTCTCGCCGACCTCTTGCGCATCGACCCAATTGACTACGGTGATTTGAAGTTCGAGGAGCCGGAATTGTGCCGGCTTGTGTTAAGCACACTCGTGGCAAAGCACGAGGCGCTGCGAGGCAGCGGCATGTCGGCCGTAAACGTCAATACGACCTACCTATTGACGACAGCGGTGCTGATGCTCGAGAACCTCGTTCTCCGTGCGCGCCTTCTCATGCGGGCGGGCGAGCAGGTCGACGTCCATGCACTGCTGGACAGATACTCGATACATTAACTGTCCACCTTTCGACGTAGGCACGCCGCGCGGAGTCGCCTCGGCACCGAGCGACCGCCAACTATCACAATGGGCCGCCGGCAGGTGTCCTCAGCGAGCGCGTGTCCCGACGTCGTTCCGCTGCCAGTTCTTCAGCGCCCTTCATCCCAAGTTGGTGACCCACGATGCAGCCGCCACCTGCGCCAGCGACGGCATGATGGCCGGCATAGTGCCCAACCGCGCCACTAACCAGACGCAGACCGCGAAAACGTTCAGAAGACGTAGGGGAGCAACACTCGCGAAATGCCGATACAGTTATCGCGTTCCGCGAAAATGACGTCCCGGAAAGACGACAGTTGCGCCTGTCAATGGATGAGACGTACCTGCCGATTACGGTCAACTGAAAGACGGTAGCGCACCGCTCGGCTCAGTGCAGCAGACCCGTTTGGGCGCACAGGTTGCGTATTCCACGCAAATCGAGCAGCCATACCACGGCAAAGCGAGCAGGCATTCCACGCGAAGTCGAGCGGAGATTCCACAGCAAAGCGAGCGCTGCGGACGTGGCGACGCGGGGTGAGTTCTTTTACTCCTTCTCGTCTTCGATGGTCAAACCATTTCGGCGCTTGCGCATCGATTCGCCCGATAGCGTGAGTCGATGCGCGTTGTGAACCAGTCGGTCGAGAATCGCGTCGGCAAGCGTTGGATCGCCGATGGCGGCATGCCAGCTGTCGACCGGGATCTGGCTGGTGACGATCGTCGAATGCCGGCCGTGCCGGTCGTCGAGCACTTCGAGCAGATCGCGCCGCGCCGGATCCGACAGCGGCGCCATGGCGAGATCATCCATGACGAGGATGTCGGTCTTTGCCCATTGCGCGAGCAGCTTCGCGTAACCGCCGCTACCGTGCGCGATGGCCATCTCCTCGTTGAACTTCGGCATGCGTAGATAGCAGGCTGAGAAGCCCTGACGGCATGCCTGGTTGACCAGCGCGCATGCAAGCCAGCTTTTGCCAAGGCCGGTCGGCGCGACCAGAATGACGTTCTGGTGCGCCCGTATCCATTCGCCAGTGAGCAGTCGGGCGAGTAAAGTGCGGTCGAGGCCGCGGGGCTCGCGGTAGTTGATGTCTTCCGGTACCGCGTCAGGGAAGCGCAGCTTCGCGCGGCGCAGCCGCGCCGTAAGAAGTCGTGACTGACGTTCACTTGCTTCGCGTTCGACGAGCAGTCCGAGGCGCTCCTCGAAGCCGAGCTGATCGATGCTGTTCTGGGATTGCTGTTCGGCCAGCGCCGCAGCCATGCCGAACAGGCGCAGCTCGTGCAGCCGCTCAACGGTCGGGTGATGCAGCATGTCAATGCTCTCCTTTCAATGGTAGTAGGACGGCCCGCGCACGTTGGCGTGCACGAGTGGCAGTTCGGTCTGGGCGACGGGCGCATCGGCCTTGCTCTCCAGACCATTCTTCAACGTTGAGGCGATGAAGTGGTAGTTCGGCGCTTTCAGATCAATGGCGCGCCGGCAGGCGGCTTCCAGCCGCGCGCGGCCGTAGTCCTTGCCCATGCGCAGCACGCCCAGGCAGGCGCGGTAAGCCTGCTGCGGATGTTGGCGACCGCCGAGCAGGTGTTCGATGACTGCAGCGGTGTGCGGACCGATGTCGGTGGCCCAGATGATCAGCCGTTGCGGATTCCACTCCGTGGTGGCGGCCCGATGATTCGGCGGCATATGTGCAGCGATCGTGGTGTGATGGCCACTGCGCTCGCTCTTCGCATGCGCGGCTATACGCTGACCGCGCAGGAAGATCTCGACCGTTGTCTTCGTATGACGCACGTCGACCTGCTCGCGGGCGTGGCAGTACGAGACCGAGTAATAGTGTTCATCGAGCTCGACGTGGTAGTCGATGCCGACACGCGCCACCTTCCACTGTGCATACTGATAAGGCCTTTCTGGCAGTGGCCGAAGTGCCGGGCGATCGAGTTCCTCGAAGGCGCTGCGGCGGCAGCCGGACAGCTTCTTGAATGGCCTGTTGTTCAGTTCGACGAGCAGCGCGGCGATTGCGCGATTGGCTTCGTCGAGGCTGAACAACCGCTGGTTGCGCAGTCGGGCCAGAATCCAGCGCTGTGCCAGGAGCACCGACTGCTCGACCTTCGCCTTGTCGCGGGGCCGACGTTTGCGTGCCGGGATGATCGCCATCGAGTAATGGGCAGCCATCTCGCCGTAGGTCCGGTTCAGAACCGGATCGTAGAAGTCGGCCTTGTGTACGCCGGACTTCAGGTTGTCGGGCACCAGGATCTCGACACATCCGCCGATGTAGTTCAACGCGCGCACATGCGAGCCGATCCAGTCCTCAAGCTGCTGGGTCCAGGTGACTTCGGCATATGTGTAGTTCGATGCGCCGAGAGTCGCGACGAACAACTCCGCCTCGCGGATCTCGCCGGTGTGCGGATCAACGATACCGAGCCTGTTACCCGAGTAGTCGATGAACAGCTTCTCGCCGGGCGTGTGTGTCTGGCGCAGTGTGACCGGCAGGGCCGCCGCCCAGCGCTCGTAGTGCTTGCAGAACCAGCTGTAGCCGTAACCTTCGGGCTCCTGGGCCTTGTACTCGTTCCAGAGCAGGTCGAGTGTTACGCCTCGCCTGCCAAGCTCACGATGCACCAGCGGCCAGTTGGGTAGCGGGCGTGTCCGGCTCAACGACGGTGGCGGCGGAAACAGCAGCGCCTCGAGCGCCGCGTCGTCCATCGACATGGCCTTCCCGAAGTCCAGTTGTGCACGCCGGGCGCGATCCAGGTAGTCCCAGACCGTCGCGCTCGAAGCGCCGATAGTTGTCGCGATCTCGCGCTGGCTACGTTCGCACACGAAACGCAGGCGCAGCACTTCCCTGATTTGACGCATGGATAACCTTTTATTCGACATTCGCCCGCCGGACAAAATCGTCGAGCGTGCCATGGTTATCCGCGTCGCCGTTCCTCCAGCTTACTGCTCGGTTACGCGTGGAATCCCTGCTCGGTTTGCCGTGGAATTGGCGCTCGCTTTGCTGTGGAATCCGTGCTCGGTTTCCCGTGGAATCAGCGTTCGGTTTGGCGTCGAATACGCACACAGGTGGAGGGTTTCCAGCAGTAACCGTTGAGTCCGCACAAACCTGATCATCGCGTTTTAAAAAGGTGGCTACACCCGATATCACACAGGAGATATCGGATGCGACTCTTATCAATTGGCGAGACGGCGGCAGAACTGGATGTTGCGGTAAGTACCCTGCGTCGCTGGCATCGGCAGGGACACCAGCTTCCGGTACTGAACTTTCTGGCGCGACAGTATGGCGTGTGCGACAACTGGTTCGCATCGTGCGCAGCCTCCGGGACCCACCGAGAACGCGCGGCTGAAGACACACGGCTTTGCATTTGACAGGCTGGGGGTACGTGTACCTGGGATCGTCGTTTCTCCCTTCGTGCGGGCTGGCACCATCGACCATTCGCTATACGACCATACCTCGATACTGAAAACCACAGATCAGCTTCTCGGACTCCACGGATCGCTGAACCTGACGGCGCGTGTGAATGCTGCCAATGACTTTTCGAAGATGTTAAGCCTGCCTACCCCTCGACTCGAGATTCCACCATGCCCTTCACCTCTCGCTGTGAGTAATGACTCGAGACCGTCGAGTGAAGGCGCCCCTCGGGCAAAGGACCCGTTCCTTCCCCTGTACGCTCATCACTAGAACACGCACTTTGACTTAGTGTTGACGTCCTCCCCGCCCTCAGCCTGCGGCTGCCGCGCACGGCGCGGGAAGGACGGGAATTCATTCTGCAAGACGGCGACGTCCCGCCGCCAGAATGTTCACTGCTGCATTGATGTGACGCACGGCGCATTCTTCGCCGATGGCCTGGAGGGTCTGGGAGTGTCGGCCCAGTCCCGCCGTGCCTGCCCCGGGTAAACGGATGAAAATTGTAGCCCGACAGGCAGCACCACGTATTGCTCGTCACCGCACAAAAATTATGCGATTCGGATCGCATTCAAATCTCACAGGTGTTCCCAACACCGCTTATCCCCGACCGCCGGAATGCCGGTTGGCTCATGGCCGAGAATAAATTCGGTGGCTACTCCATATTAAAAACACTTTTTCTTCGAGAACTCATGATCCTTATCTGCTCAACAGTTCACAATATGTTAGCTATGGCGTTTGGCGGGAGAACTGTTATGCGTGCCGTCCGCCGTCCACGGACGGCGGCAGTGTGCCTGCGGCACTTGACTCCCAGTGAGCGCACCTCAAGCTAGAAGTCAGACAGAGACCGCAAAATGCAGTTTGCCGAAAATCCGGCCCCTTTTCTGGATAGGCTCACGTCCGGGTTGCGAGTGGCGGTCAGCGTATCGCGGGAGTACCTGCCTTCCCCCCCGGTGCTGCCAGCTCGGCATGTTTCCTCTGACTCGAAGCCCGCAGTTACGGCTGAGGCTAGTCGTTTCTTGACGGTTGCGCGTGAGTCGGGGCTCTCGGAGGACGAAATCAAACGACGCTCGAATGAGGCGCGTGGGCGCCTGGTGGGCGGGTCGAAAAAAATTTGCCGGTTTTAGGGTGCCTGGTCGGTTTACCGTTAGGGCGCTCGTCAGTGGAGGACATCTTGCCAAAGCCTTTAACACGAAAAAATTCTAAAGGCGAATCTTTCGATCGCCTTTCTACTGTCGACGATGATATCGCCCGTTGGGAGGTGGTCGCCGTAGAGGTGGTCGCAAGTGCGGCACGCAATCTCAATCATCGTGCCGGCGATTACATCAAGAACGAGGTCCTTCTCAGCATGCTGCGCGCAGCCGGGAAGAACGAGCGAGGCAAAGACTACTATGCGCTCTTCCCCGTGTTTATGGTGCGTGTCAAGTTGTTGATACGACAACTGTTCGCGCAGCATCCCAATCTCGACGAATTGGTCGAGGAAACCAGCTCGGAACTCGCGGCTCAGTTGGCTGAAGATGCTGCCAACGCGACCGACGACACACTGGATTTCTTCGAGGTCCGTTTCGGAAATGCGCTGAAATTTCTAGTACTCAGCCACCTCGAGAAAAACCAGCGCTGGTATTCGAAACATCAGACTGAAGAGGACCCTTCCGAGGACGGCGATCACTTCGATGTCACTGCCGTGGACGACAGCCATGAGCTTACCGGCCCGGAGAGGGCCGCTTTTGCCATGCAAATCGATCGCGTGTTCCACGCCCTGACGGATGAGGAGCGTGCGGTGGTGGCGCTACGCTACCTGGACGGGATGAAAACAAGTTCAAACGACGAAGGTGAGCAAACAATCCCAAAAAAGCTCAACCTCAGCGAGCGTACTGTCCGCAACCGCCTCACGAGTGCCATCAAAAAGCTGTCGAAATTCAAGGAGCGTCCATGAGTCTCATTAAAAAATCGTCTCCTGTACTGCGCGAAGTATTAATGCAATTTTCCGTTGAACAGGACATACCGGACCGGAGGCTTCTCGACTTCTATGTCGAGAAGTATCCTCAATTTGAGCATCAACTGAAGAGTCTGGCGTCACAGCTAATGGATGATAGTCTGAGCACAGACGCATGCGAAGATGAGAAGAACAACATTGACTCGCACGATATCGAGGAAGCAGCGTTAGCAGTGAGCTTATTCCAGACTCGATTCTTTGAGGAAACTGGACGTATCTTTGGGCAATCTGAGGAAGATGCCACAACAATCGAAAATAGATTAGGTTCGCTTGCAAAGCAAGCCTATAGGAATCTTGCGTCCAAACTTTGCATAAACACGCTCGTCCTTAATCAATTGCGTGACCGGGAGATAGACGCCAAAACAATCCCCCAGCGCTTTGTCCAGCGATTTGCATGCGAAATGCATTCAAGCGTAGAAGCGATTCTAAGATTTCTCAACTTGCCGCCGGTCATATCGCCGATGGCAAGTTTCAAGGCTAACGACAAGCCACGTAGCGAGACAAAGGAAAGCTTCGAACAAGCTTTGAAGAACTCCGGGATGAGTGAAGAACAAATCAGGTCCCTTCTCGACTGAGGACGACAATGAATTCGTTTCGTGGAGCAAGACAACGAGCTGCCGATCTGCACGAAAAGTTAGTCGCGGGTGGCGTAGATCCCCTTGATATCACGGCCCTGGCGGAAGCCGCAACGAAGGACTGTCAACTTGAGATTGTTCTTCTTCCTGCTGGACACAAACAGCTTAAGGGCGCAAAGGGTGTCCTTGACCCGCAAAGTGGCGATATCTACGTCGAGGAAGGACCGTCAGCCATAGAAAGGGCTGCGATAGCGGCTCACGAGGTTGGGCATGCATGCCTGCATGTCGAGCATCTTTTCTGTACTGAGGCTGATACGGCAGGCGCGACTGCTCATCCAGGCTCGTCCAGAGCCGGCAAGCTTGGAGATTATGGTCCGCACGAGCGACGTGAACTCGAGGCAAATGTGTTTGCTCGAGAACTGCTGCTACCTCGTGAATTTTGCCGGCGTTTGTATCTCGAGCAAGGAATGAGTGTCGCAGACATTTGCACTGCGACCGGACTACCTGGCAGGCTGATCAAGCAGCAGTTGCTTGATGCGCTTCTGCTTCCACCCCACCCCAATCCTTCAGGTGCACCACAAGCGATGAATGCCGTGGGCCTTGACCCGTCCCAGGAGGCGGCCGTTGCACACCGCTCGACACCCTTCCAGTTGATTGCTGGTCCCGGTACCGGCAAAACCCGAACTCTCATTGCACGTATCCTCGGCCTCGTCGCGGATGGTGAGCTCCCAGAGTCAATTCTCGTGCTTACCTTCTCGAACAAGGCTGCAGGCGAAATCATGGATCGGTTGCAGGAAGCGCTTGGGGAAAATGCGCGGAAGGTTTGGGTCGGGACCTTCCATTCCTTCGGGCTTGACCTGGTACGGCGCTACTACGACCGGCTGGACCTGCCCCCAGATCCGCCGATCTATGACCGGAGCGACTCCATCGACGCGCTTGAGGAACTGCTCCCGGTGCTGCCTCTACAGCACTACTACAGCCTGTCAGATCCCGCAAAAGTGTTAAAGGATGTGCTTGTCGCCATTTCGCGAGCGAAGGATGAGCTCATTGACCCGCAGGCATATCGACAGCTGGGCGAACAGATGCGAAGTGCCGCATTTGCGTCTGCGGATCCGGCAGCAGCGGAAGCAGCCGACAAGAGTCTCGAAGTAGCGACCATCTATGACGAATACCAGAAGATGCTGAGGAGCCACGGCGCGGTCGATTTTGGTGACCTCGTCATGCACCCCGCCCGCCTCCTAGCCAACGATGCCGAAGTCCGTCAACAAGTTCAGGAGCGCCATCGCCATGTGCTGGTCGATGAATACCAGGACGTGAATTACGCCAGTGTGCAGTTGCTGAAGGGCATCGCTGGCGTCGGAAACCGGCTTTGGGTAGTCGGCGATCCGCGTCAGTCGATTTACCGGTTTCGTGGCGCTGCGCCGGCCAACATGTCGAACTTCAACGCTGACTTCACGAAAGCGGAACAGTCGCGGCTCGAAGTCAACTACCGCTCCACGACAGAAATCGTGGACGCTTTTGTGAACTTTGCCAGCTCGATGGGCGCCTCGCGGGGCATCTTGCCACTCGCGCTCGAAGCCAACACGGGTGACAGCAATAGGCCGATCTATCTGACGACGGCGCCCACGCTCGAAGCAGAAGTTGATGCCATCGCTTCGAACATTCTCGCCCGGCACAAGGACGGCTACAGTTTCTCGCAGCAGGCTGTGCTCTGCCGAACAAATTCGAGGCTGGCCTTGATCGCAAATGGCCTCGAAGCTCGAGGGATTCCCGTCCTCTATCTCGGTAGCCTCTTTGAGCGTAGCGAGATTCGCGACCTGCTTTCGCTGATGAGTCTCGTGGTCGAAAGATACGCCGGCGGCCTGATTCGTGTCGCGACCATGCCGAGATATCAGATGTCGCTTGAGGATGTCACTGCTGTTATCCGGCATGCACAGCAGAACGACTTGCCACCGCTCGGGTGGCTACGACCCGATACATCGATTGACTCACTCTCTCCAGAAGGCCTGGCTGCGCTGGCTACGTTGCGGCAGGACCTCGATAGTCTTCCGTTCGAGTCACCATGGGAATTTCTGAGCGGCTATCTGCTTGAAAGGTCGAACATCGCCAGCGACCTGGCAACCTCGCAGACGGCTCCAGACCGCATGCGAGCAGTGGCCGTCTGGCAGTTCCTCGAATTTCTCAACCAGCCGGCACCAAAAAAAGCAGGACATCCTGTGCAGCAATTGCTCGACCGCATCAGGCGGCTGATTCTGTTGACGGAAGAACGCGATCTCCGTACCGTTCCCGATGAAGCGGCCCATCTCGATGCAGTGCGTCTCCTGACTGTCCACGGAAGCAAAGGCCTGGAGTTTGACGTGGTGCACCTTCCAGGACTCTCCACTTCCAGCGTACCTTCAAACAAGCGCCCAGACAGATGCCCTCCGCCTGACGGGATGATCAGCGGCTACGCCGGGTTGACGGCGAAGGAGGCTCGAGACGTGTCGCACACCGATGAGGAGGAGTGTCTGTTCTTTGTTGCGCTCTCTCGAGCTCGCCAGCGTCTCCATCTGTATCGCTCGGAGACACAGAAAACGCAACCTCGGTCACCTTCTCACTACCTCACCCGCCTTGGTAGCAAGATCAAGCCAGCGGTCGCCGAACCATTCGCATCGGCGATTGCAACCGAACAATCGAGCCAACCTCGTGTTCGTTGGCCCGCCCAGCTGACCGTAAGCCAGACATGGTTACACTCATACAATAAATGCCCCCGTCGGTTCTTTTACAGCTACGTCGTCGGCATTCTGACTGCGCAGCGAAACAGCGCATTCACACGAACGCATGACTGTGTCCACCGCCTGATTAACTGGATCGGTGAGCACCCCGAAATTGGCCCAGCAGACGAGGCAGCTGTCGCGGACGAGTTTGAACGGCTGTGGAATGAGCGCGGACCGGCCGGGCACGCCTATGCAGACCGCTATAGCGCCCTTGCGTATCGCATGGCGCAGCAGCTCCTTGCCTTCAAGGCGAGCGCCGCGATATCGGCTGCGCCGCATGTTAATGTTCCTTTCGCAAGCTCAGCAACCAGTATCCGCGTGAAGGGGCACGACCTCACACAGGTCGGAGGCGGGCCAAGGACTATCCGGTACGTCATGACGGGGCGCATTCCGAAGAAGGAAGACGAGGAACTCAATGCAACTATGTACCACCTCGCCGGGCGTCAGCAATTTGGCAGCAACTACGCCCTCGAAGTGGTGTCGCTGACCACGGCAGAGCGAAGGGTCCTCGAGACTACGGACAGGAAGCTGCAAACACGGGCCGACAAATGCAAGCAGATGCTCTACGCGATGCGTCGTTGCGAGTTTCCTGTCAATCCAGATGATATGCGCTGTCCCCGGTGTCCGCATTTCTTCATCTGCGATGCGACGCCCGGCGGGGAGATTGACCCGAAAGATACCTGAATCCGGCTTGCCGGTTTCAAAGTGACCAGGTGGTTTACATGATAAGGGGGCGCAGTAGCACATGTTGCGCTAGACGGCTCCCACTCCATGGGAAACCACGCTATGGCAATCTTTTACCAATGCGCAGGTCAGCGCGACTATCGAGCCCTCGACGAAACGGTCGAGCTCAAGCTCGGTACACTCAAGGCCGCGATGAGCGCCGACGTCACCACTATCGAAGATGTGCTGATCTTTGTCGAAGACGGTGATGAACCGTTGACTGCCGAAACGCTCGAGATCACGCTTGCTGGCGCCCAGCACCACAAGCTGCACGCACATCACTGCCGGCACATCGAAGTCACCGTTAACTATAACGTGCACACGGCAAAGCATCACTTCTCGCCGTCGACAACGGTCGGCAAGGTTCTGCGCTGGGCCGAGGACAAATTCAAGATCTCGGAGTCCGAGGCCGGTCACTTGCAACTGCAGTTGGCTGGAACCAGTGACCGACCGGTCCTAACCACGCATCTCGGTGCGCTCACGCATGGCCGCGAGTGTTCGGTGGTCTTCGACCTGCTGCCCAGCCATCGCATTCAAGGCTAAGCGATGGCGACCGGCGTAATGACGCCCGATGAGAGGGCGTTTCGCGGTGATCTGCGGAAGGCGCCCTTCATGCTCGGCGAGCTTGAAGGGCGCTGGAAGCTTGAATCACTCGAATGGCCAAATGCGCTGATCGATGTCACCGCACGCGACGGGCTTCCGTACCGCCTGCGGTTTGATCTCACGAACTATCCTGCCGCTCCACCGACTGCCCGTCTGTGGAGCAGAGTCGAGAATGCAGCACTCGCTCCCGGGCTGTTTCCCAGAAGCATAACCGGGAGTGGGCGCGTGAAAGACGTTTTCCGCACGGACTGGATGAATGGCACGGCGCTCTACCTTCCGTGTGACCGCACTGCCCTGGCTGGACACGAGTCCTGGCTGCAACAGATGCCGTCCAAGCGCTGGCAGCCATCGGTCGGCATCACACACTATCTGGAACTGGTACATGAGCTTCTCAATTGCCCGGACTATGCGCCGCCTGCTGGCGCCTGATCATCGTCTGTCGTGTGCAAGTCATCTCTGGAACCGCCTACTCGCTGACTTGCGTGAACGGGGTGGAAATCGTCGAGAAAGCGGCGCATTCCTCCTCGGCACAACCGACGGCAATCGCAGGCACATCATGCATTACGTTCTTTACGATGACCTCGACCCGCACAGCCTTGACACGGGCATCGTGACGCTGGACGGACAGTATTACGGGAAGCTCTGGACTATCTGTCGCGAGCTTCGTCGAGGCGTTGTGGCCGATGTCCATACGCACCCCGGTTCGTCGCATCAGAGCCAGTCTGACAGCGAACATCCGATGATCTCTGTGGCGGGCCACGTGTCGCTGATCATCCCAAACTTCGCACGTGCGCCAGTGAGTCGGGACGACATCGGCATTTACGAGTACCGGCACGACGGTGGCTGGAATTCAATCAGTGCTTGCAATCGGAAGCGCTTCCTCCATATTGGATGGTGAGACCCATGCTCGACATCGGACCCGAAACACTTGACCGAACCATCAAGCAGCTCGTCGACAGCGGCGAAGCCACCGTTGAACAGGCATACGCCATTTTCGCTGGATACAGACTCGTTATCGAGGTCGACCGCACACATCTTGACCGCGAAGACGCGCAGATTGCGTTGATCACGCTTGTAAGGCTCGCAGTCCGTGTGTTCAACGGCGGCGTTTATGTTGTCGGATGTGATGGCCACCCGCTGCTCGCGCGACTACCCTTTGGATCAACTATCGTGGACGCCGTCCTGAACTGCGGCGGCAGGCTCGATGCCGCCCCGGAGGATGCTCCTCGAATCAGCATCGGAGGCGCATGCAATCGCGGCGGACGCTTCCACGTTCGTGTCCTCTTCGCAGGCTGGCGCGCTGGCGTGGTCCCCGCCGATTTCCCCGACGACCTGTCGGATGTTGCCCGGCCTCCTGCAATGCCCATGGCGCCTGTTCTCGGGGCTTCGCTGGCAATCGCCGAGGCATTTGAGCATGTGAGGAGCGCGTCGCCGATGGCGGGGCAATTCCCGACAGGACTGTCTTTATGGGCGCCGCATCGCCTCGACTGGCTCACGACCGATGACGATGCGCCAACGCTTTCGATTCTTCCGTCGAAGCTCTGGCTAATCGGGCTCGGGCACATCGGCCAGGCCTACCTGTGGTGCCTTGGTCTACTTCCCTACGAGCCGTCCGCGCCATTGCAGCTTGTGCTGCAAGACGTAGACAAGATCGGCCGGTCGACGCCCAGTACGTCCATCCTGTCGTCAAGATCGATGGTTGGCCACCACAAAACGCGCGAAATGGCTACTTGGGCCGAGCAGAGAGGCTTTCAGGCGTCAATCATCGAAAGACGCTTCGACGCTGCGTTTCGCATCTCCGAAACAGATCCGTGTGTTGCAATGTGCGGACTCGACAATCTTCCGGGGCGCCGCGCGCTGGACAAGGTCGGGTTCGGACTTGTTATCGAAGCCGGACTGGGCAGCAGGCATGATGATTTTCGATCGCTCCGTCTACACACGCTGCCCGGCCGACGCACGGCTGACGAAGTCTGGAAGGACGTGCCTCAGACAGATATCGATGACATCGCCGATGAATATCGGCGGCTCAAGGAAGCCGGCGTGCTGGACCAGTGTGGCATGGCACTGCTCGCAGGAAAGGCAGTCGGTGCGGCATTCGTCGGTTGCAGTGCTGCGGCGCTCGCGGTGTCTGAAGTGCTGCGTTTCCTGCAAGGTGGACCACTGCATGAGTCGATCGACCTCGATCTTCGCGCTATCGATCACCGCCTTATGGTGAGGAACCCTCTCGACCTTTCCTCGTTCAATCCGGGGTTCGTATACGCGAGGCGCTAAGAGCGCAAACCTCTATTAGGTCTGTTTGCCGGCATATATTAATGAGCATCACCATCACCTTACTCCTCATCCCTTCTTGCACTTGCCCCGGTTGCGCCCTCCCGTCCGCCTCCCCCATTTCTCGCCGACTGCGTCAGCAAGGCGAGATCGCCGCAGATGTTGCCTGCTCTGCAACGCACCCGGAGTCGCCTTCGATTTCGCGGCGGCGAAGTGCACCCACTCCACCATCGTCTTTCTTTCCGGCGCCCGGAGCAGCGCCTCCTCGTACTACCGGGCGGCTCCACCGCCTGACGAGTCCGCACCGGCTATTACCCGAGCACAGCGTCGGGATGCTGCAAATCCGCCCTACGGCCGAAGTTTGAAGCCAGAATCACGCCACTTCAATAGCAAATATTGATTGGAAAATTATACTTGATAGCACAATATGTTGTGCAGATTAGCATTTTTGATGGCATATATTGTGCACAAGACTTGCCTGAGCTATGCTATGTCGCCAGTACAGGTTTATGAGGGCAGAATGGATTCGCCTATCGAACAACAATTTCAGATTCTCGCCTTGTCCGGTGGAGGATATCGTGGGCTGTTCACAGCGAAAATCCTCGCGGACGTCGAACGCGAGATTGGCGAGCCCATTGCACGCCGGTTCGACCTGATTGCGGGCACCTCGATTGGCGGGATCCTTGCGCTGGCTTTAGCGCTTGAGATCCCCGCAAGCACGATGGTTGACCTTTTCGTCGAACACGGTGAGCGAATCTTCAAGCCTCGCTTCACCATGCGCAGCATTCTGCGAGCGAAATACAGCAGCGACTATCTCGCGCAACTCCTGCAGCGTGAGGACCTTTTTGCTCAAAAAGTGCTCGGTGATTGTCTGCACCCGGTCATCATCCCCGCAATCAACTACACACGCGGCCAGCCAGTTCTCTTCAAGACGCCTCATCACGAGACATTCAAGCGTGACCATCGCTATCGCATAGTCGATGTCGGGATGGCGACCAGCGCGGCGCCCACGTTTTTCCCTCGCTACGTTTTTGAGAACTGTCAGTACGTCGACGGCGGCCTGTTTGCTAACGCTCCAGGCCTCCTTGGGCTACACGAGGCGCAGAAGTTCTTTGGCTTTCTCGGTGCGCATCAGAACGTGAAGCTGCTCTCGATCGGCACGATGTCCTCGAAATTCACGGTGGACCCGAACCGCAACAGGCAAGGCGGCCTTCTCGATTGGGGTGGTTTGAATCCAGCGGCGACGCCCGAGCGGCTTTTTGGGCTCAGTATCTCTGCACAAGAGTCGATGGCCAACTTCATGCTCGGGCATCTGCTCCCTCCGGAAAACTACCTACACGTGGACGATGTGCTGACAGATGAGCGCGCGCGAGCCGTCGCACTTGATCGGGTAGACGCAGCTGCTCGTGAAGTTTTGCTGGGATCTGCCTCCGAAGAGTCAAAGAATCTTGTCGGCAACGCGAAGTTCACTGCCTTCATGCGGCACCGACCCGCTGCGCCCGTATTCTTCTATGGCCCCAACAGCATTGCGAAGGAAACTGTCTGATGCTGAATCTCAACCGTCTTCTGTACGCTCAGGCGCATTCCGACGAGTTTTGCTCCCGTATTACGCCCGACCGGGAACAGGCTATGTTCTTTCGTGAATGTCGTGACAAGGTGCGCGACTATCTGCATCCGCGCATATCTGCAGCAACCAAAAGTGTGCTTGGAATGCGAGAACCGGTATTTCCGAGATTCCGCACGCAAGGCTCCTGGAATTACGATACGTGCGTCCAGCCCTACCAGCATCCGCCGCAAGAGATGGACTGGGACTACGGTGTGTACCTCCCCTTTGATGTCTGGCAGGAAAATGGTCCGCCGGAGCAGATGGCAAAAGCCTATTTCGATCTGGTCGAGACAATGCTGGGTGAGCTTTGCCTCGAGGAACGGTGGACTCTTGCAACGAACAAGCCCACATGCAGCCGGATTCTTGTCACAAGCTGGGCGCATATGGACATCCCTCTCTACGGCGCACCGGCCGAAGAATTCGCCAAAGTCGTCGAACCCAAGCGATTGGCAAAGGCGCTCGGCGGTGTCGTGATGGAGGCTGCCGCCGACTCGGCAGAACGCCAGACATGGGTAGAACTGGACGATGTTTATCTAGCAACACGCGGTGGATACTGGAAACCTTCTGATCCGAACGACGTTGCGTTATGGTTCGAGGATCGTCTGGTTGAAGCGGGGCCGCATGATGGGCAGTTGCGACGCGTCTGCCGGTATCTGAAGGCGTGGCGCGACTTCCATTGGAAGAGCGATGGTCCGACATCAGTCTCGATCATGATCGCCGTTGCGAGAGCATTCCAGGGCATTTCGAATCGCGATGACATCGTTTTGCAACGTGCTGCGCACGAGCTTTCACTGGCCTTGGCCGATGACCTGCTCGAGCCGGGCATCGGCGGAGGAGACGAAGACTTTAACGCGCGGCTGAATAATGACGGTCGGCGTGATGCCTCAGCGCGCGCCAGTCGCCTTTCCCAGGCAATCAATACCGCACGCGACCTCAATTTCTCGCAGCGCCACGATGCCATCACAGCGTTGCGCTCGCATCTCGGCGATCGGATTCCGAATCGCCCAGATTGGATCCAAACGGACTCAACCGGCGACGAAATCCGGAATATGCTGGCGACCAAAGTTGCTCCGCCCAGAGTCGGTGCATCGAAGGCAGGATGAGCGATTTCGATGTGCACGCGCGAGGGCGAGCGTACGCCCTGCTGCGCCAGTACGGACTGCGGCCGTTTCGCGCGCGTAACGGGGCAAAGGCTTTCCGGGGTGTGTTGAAGTGTACGCGCACGAGTGTTCCCGTCCACTTCGAAATCGACGACTGGGATTTCACCCGGTATCCCAGCATCACGATACTTGAACGTCCTCCGGAATTGCCTGCGCTGCTTGCACACGTCGATGCCGACGGCGGTCTTTGCTACTTCGCCCCTCAATCGATCATTCTCGATCGATATCGTCCTGACGACGCCATTCAACAGTGCCTCGATGCCGCGATCGCGCTGATTGACGACATCGTCGATGGTCGCAACCGAGGCGAGGAGATTGTGAACGAGTTTGCCGCTTATTGGACCTTGGGCCAAAATCCATCAGCTTGGCCTGTTCTCGTCGACTCGCAGCCGAAAGACGATGAAAAGTCCTTCTACTATTTCCTTACGGAGCACGGAAAGCCCTCGCGAGGATTGATTGCCAAGGATGTCACGTCCGCGAGAAGGCTCGTTCATAGCATCGATATCGAGAGCATCGAAAAAGGGGCCTTCGCGTGCCTCTACTTCCGGACGGCCGTTGCCCCCAGAATCGGTTCCGATCCACTTCCAGCAACGATTCATGAATTTTTCAGCTTTGTTCGAAAATGGGATCCTGCGCTCGCGAAAGAAGTGCAAGCACGATTGGGATCTAGCAAGGACTATCTGAAGCGGTCGGGATGCGTCATCGCGATCGCAACTCCTTCTGGCGGTATTGGCGTCAGGTTCAAACACGACATGATACGGCGACAAGGCTATTCCAACTCGCCGAAGCACTACCGTGACTTTCTGCACAAACGCGGAGGCACGACAGCGATTACGCGACTGAAGCTAGACGACATCAGCCCCGAGTATATCCACACGCGCAATCTCGATGACTATCCTAGCCTCGCAGAGCACCGTATTTCGCTCATCGGATGTGGCGCGATCGGGGGGTATCTCGCGTCGGCCCTCGTGCGCCTTGGGGCCGGCACTGGCTCGAACGGAGTTCTAAAGCTTTACGACATCGGCGAGTTGGAACCAGATAACCTCGGACGGCACACGCTCGGTTTTGCCGCTTTGTATCAAAACAAGGCACTCGGACTGCGAGAGGAACTTCTGCGGCAGTTTCCGTACGCGTGCATCGAAGCACACACCAATGAACCCGCGTTGACGGATGAATTCTTCGCGACAGATCTCGTCATCGACTGCACCGGTGACGAAGCCGTTAGCGAGAAAATCAACTCGCGCCACATGAGAAGTCGTCGATGCCCCGTTCTCTATGCGTGGATCCGTGGAAACGGCGAGTGCGTACAGACGCTATGGGTCGATGCCAATGAGAAATTCGCTTGCTATCGTTGCATGAGGCAGGCGCCCGGCCCCAACTATCGGGAAGAACGCTTCCCTGTGATTGATGGCCCCCCGAACACGCGTTTTCTCGGTTGCCGATCGTTCACACCATACTCGGTCTCATCGCCGCTGTCTGCAACTGCATTGACCATTGACGTAATCATCGACTGGCTGAAAGGTGACGTAGCGCCACGCTTTCGGACGCGTTACGTCGAAAACGGCAAAGCGAGGACAGTTAAAAACCAGAACCTTAGCCCTACTCGCGCGTGCCCCGCATGTCACCCGAACTGACCATCCCGCACCCATTCGAAAAGGAAGGCTCTGTACTCGTCGAGCAAGCAGTCCTCTCGCTACTTCGCACGTTCCGCCAGACCAGCACTACTGCACCTGAGGCTGGAGGCGTGTTGCTCGGTTTCCGTCGTGGCCCCCATCTGCATGTAACAGCCGCAACGACGCCTCAGCCATGCGATAGGCAATCAAGATATAGCTTTGCTCGTTCGGAGAAGCTACATCAACGCCTTGCCCACGAACATTGGCATCGCTTTGACCATACCGGCGATTACCTTGGAGAATGGCACACCCATCCCGAAACAAAGCCAGCGCCATCGGGAATCGATATATCGGAATGGCGACGAATCTGCGTTGAACGGCCTGCACACATGCTCTTCCTAATCTTGGGAAACAGTTCGTCACTCTGGCTCGGTTGCGGATTTGGAAATGATGTAAAAGGTCGAACAATCGACCTGAACTGCTAGTCGGCCGCGTGAAGAACAAGCAACAGGGATACGCATGAGTTGGACCAAAGAGCAACCATTCCAAGCCTTAGCACTGACCGGAGGCGGATACCGCGGCGTCTTTACCGCACACGCGCTTGCTGAAATGGAGGAAGCGACCAATGAGCGAATTGCCAAGCGATTCGACCTCATTACGGGAACCTCCATTGGCGGCATCATTGCACTCGCTGCTGCCTTCGAAGTCCCGATGAAGACGGTTGTCGATACCTTCGCGAAATACGGAACCTCTATTTTCCCTGTCAGGGCGAAGCCAAAACGCTGGTACGCAAAGCTGCTAGACCTTTTAGCCTACCAGGCTGTGCCGCGATACGAGGCAGCCGTGTTGCGCAAAGTGATTACGTCCCTGATTCCGGCTGACGCGAGCCTCGGCGATGCTTTGCATCCGGTTGCAATCCCCGCCGTCAACGTAACGGAAGGAAAGCCTCAGGTCTTCAAAACGCGCCATAAGCCGGAGTGGAACCGGGACTGGAAGTATAAGGTGGTCGATGTTGCTCTTGCTACTGCGGCCGCGCCGACGTTTTTTGAACTAGCTGAAGTTGACAACCATCTTTACGTCGATGGTGGCCTGTTTGCCAACGCTCCCGACCTCATCGCACTCCATGAAGCCGACCATTACTTTGATGTTCCTCGGGAGGCCTGCCGTTTACTCAGCATAGGCACGACAACGAAGACTTACTCGATCTCTCACGGCGTTAGTCGAAGGTTCGGGATATCAGACTGGATCGCCGAGCAGCGACTCTTTAACGTCATGATCTCATCGCAACAGCAGTTTGTGGAACAGATCGTGAAACACAGGTTAGGCGACAACTACCTGCGCATCGATAGAATTCCGTCCGACGAGCAGGCAAAGGATCTCGGCCTGGATATTGCGACCGAGGCAGCTCGCAAAACACTAAGCGCCCTCGCTTCGAAGGCGGTCACCGACGTGCTCGGGACAAGTCTGCGCACATACCTGACTCATACACCACAACTCAAAATTCACCGAGGCGAATAATGGGGAAAGCCGCACGCTTATTCAACGGAAACGCCGACCAAACACTCCGCTCACGTGTCACACCGACGGAAGATCAACGTCAATTCCTGCAGCAGCAATGGAACAAACTTGCCGACTATCTGAAGTCGGAACTCGCGAATTACGGATACACCGTATCGACATGGCTGCAAGGGTCATATAAGTATGGAACGCTGATCAAGCCGGTCCACAAGGGCGAAGAATATGACGTTGACGTAGGCATTTACTTCGAGTGGGATCCGAAGGAAACCAATGCCGCTCCGACGCCGTCACAGCTACGAGATTGGGTGCAACGACACCTCATCGAATACGCGAGCACTACACCTGAACTTCAGGAGGTAGAGCAACCAGCCAAGGAACGTTGTTCACGAGCGATTTACGCACAGCAATTCCATATCGACACACCCACGTATCATCTTGATCGCGCCAGAGAACGGCGGCGACTCGCGTGTCTTTCAGGGAAGTGGGAAGACAGCGATCCCAAGAAAATCTACAAATGGTTCAAGGAGGTTGTCGGATCTGACGATCGCGAGCAGCTACGAAGGCTTGTTCGCTATCTCAAAGGATGGTCGGCAGTTGCATTCGTTGACACTCCAGCTGCCCGCCCGTCGTCCATCTTCCTGACGGTGGTCGCCGCTGAGGCCTTTGAAGGAATGTGGCTGCAACGCTTTTCTGGTATCGCCGATGATGACGCACTCATTGCAATCGTCGAGAAAGCCTACATTCGACTGACGAAAGATCGTCGCGTTTTCAATCCTGTGGATACAGTGGAAGATATCAACCGGATTCCCGACGACGCATGGGAGACCTTTCTGACTCGTCTGACGCTGCTTCACGACGCGGCGCAGTCAGCCAAGTCAGCGGAAGACGAAAGTTCTGCCGCCTTGGCGTGGGAAGAAGCGTTTTCGTTTCTCATGCCTCTTCCCGAAACCGATGAAGTAGAATTCGTCGACGCATCCACTGACAGGGCGATTATGCAGGTTCCTGAGGTTGATATCAGCGTCTACGATAACGATGGGACGTTGCTTCAAACGTACCGCAACGAAGTACCGACGGTATCCAAGGGGCGCTCGTTGAAGTTTTCGATAGTCAATCCCCATATCCTTCCCGGCTTCGCTGATATCAGCTGGACTGTACGCAACGAAGGAGAAGAATCAGATGGAGTTGGTGACCTTGGACACACCCGGCGTGGCATAGGCATGTTCAGCGTTGAGGAATCCACTGCGTACGTAGGCCGTCATTTCATGGACTGTGTTGTACGCCTCAATGGATCGATTTACGCCGTGCGTCGCATCCTCGTCAATATCCGACCGAATCAACAACGACAGATAGCGCAGCAAAGTCGTGCGTGGATGAAACTTCGCACACGGCGAGGTCGACGCAAGTGAACGGCTTTTATCGTCTGGACGCATGAGGCGAAGTCAAGTTGATCTGGCCGGCCCATGCCAAGATCGACAATCTTCTGTCAAACGAGGTCAGATAGTACGCCTACGGTACGCTGGCATTGAATGCAGCGTATCCGCTATGAAATCTCGTGAAGCTGTGCCGCCAAACGTAGGGCCTTGCCTCCCATCGCAGAGTGTTCGAGCTAGTCAGTCATGACATGCCGCGTTCTTCCGTCCAATCCACGTAGAGTCGGCGTTCCGCAAAGAGCCAGGCACGGTCTTGCTTGATGAATGTGTCGAGGTAACGGAGTGACACGATCATCGAGTGGCGCTTGCCGCTATCAACTGTAACGTGAAGCGCGAGACAGTAAGCTTCGCCAGTCGCTTTGTCGTCTGCTAGCGTAAATATCGTGCTCTGTCCCAAGAAGTGGGTGGAGGCCTCGTATGCGGCAGCCGAAGGCTGAGGGCGGGGAGGACGTCAATGGTTCTGTCAGCAGCTGCGACGCGTCTCTGGTGCTAGAACAATCGCCCGACGAACCCTACCACGTGAGTAAGTGGTTTCTTAACTCCATGAGGTGCCTGGCCGTATTGAATCACCTATCCAGTCAGGTATGTTGTCCGCTCGCGGTGGAACAATTTGTAATGCGTAGAACGCCCAGTTTTTTTTGAATAGTCGATATAAGATTGAGCATAGAACCACCACACCTCGCAGGGAGTGTGGCATAGTGCCACCAACTTTCCTTAAAGAGATAAATATGGCGACCCTCGAAACCATTCAAGCGCGAATCGCAAAACTGCAAGCCCAAGCAGCATCGGTAGCTGCAAAGAAAAGTTCTGGGGTTCTAGAGAAGATCCGCGACTTGATGGAAAAACACGGTCTTGTGATTGCTGACATTGAGACACACTTTGGCAAGAAGCGCGGTCGCAAGGCGAGCGTCCAATCCACCAATGTGCTCGGCGCCGTCGCGGCTAAATATCGCGACCCGAAGACGGGCGCAACCTGGTCGGGGCGCGGGCGCGCACCAGCATGGATTGCTAATGCCAAGGACCGAACCAAGTTTGCGATTGCGGACATGTCTAGCACCTCCGTCACGACGGTGAAGGCGACAGCTAAGGCCGGAAACTATGTCCGAGGGCCCCAACCCGCCCTGTACCGCGACCCGAAGACAGGCGCGACCTGGAGTGGCCGTGGACGAGCGCCGGCGTGGATCGCGAGTGTGAAGGACCGCACCAAGTTCTTGATTTCAGAAACTGGTGATTCGACAACCTCGTCTACTTCGTCAGGTAAAGCCTCGGCAAAGAAGGTTGCAGCCAAGAAAGCAGCGACGAAGAACACGGCAACAAAGTCTGCGCCTACGGCAAAGAAGGCGGTTCGCGCTGGTGCAGCCTCCAAGAAGGTGACGGCGAAAAAGGCGGTCTCGACGAAGGCGGCTGCAAAGAAGATATCCGCCAAGAAGGGGACCACCAAGAATGCTCGGGCAAAGACCGCTGAAACGGACATCGCAGCACCGACGGCTGTCGTTGAGCACATCGATGGCGCGGCGGCCGCGCCAACGGGAGAGTGAACAGTCTTTGACACAATAGGCAGGCAATCGGCCGCTGCTTCGCAAAGCGTATATCGGAGCTTTCCGTCGCAGTGGCCGATTTCAATTCGAATGTGCCGAACAGGTTCAAGGAGATGTGCCCGGCGCGCCTCATTTAACTAATCTTTGATCTACCCGAGAATATTCGAGAGGCGACGCCAGAAAGACCGACGGCCACCCTTTGGGTAGCCGTCGTATGCGGGGTTCTCTATCCGCCTCTGGAGGGCGCGCCCGCAATACCGTTCCTCGAAAATCTGTCAACGCTTAGGCTCTTCCGAAGGTTCATCCCGGTCATCTATCTATTGGATAACGAGCCTTTGCTCATTGAGTATGAATGGAGCATGATGGCGAACGGCAACCGGTACCTGAAAGAAGCTCGCGAAATCGAAGACGACTACGCTTCCGATTCGGCAGCGAACTCAATTGGCAGAGAAGACCAGCTTATCAGACAAATCCTCCCGATGCCGCTCGGAGCTGGCCCGAAACCGGAGCCGCGATACGATGGACCTTGGGACGATTCCATACCATTCTAGGGTGCATCGATTGAGCGCGCGTCCATACCAAATGCCGAGCATATCGTCATTGTTCTTGTCGAGGTCGGGCAGCGCAAACGCGCCTTTCGCGACGCCAAGCAACGTGTTCGCCCAGGGGATTTGCCTCAGGACAATCTACGTAGCGGACGCGCCTATCTGCTCAAAGAGGAGTTCCAGCAACGCTGGGATTACGTCTCGCCGAACTGGGCCGGAAAATTCCTTGACCAATGATGCACTCAGGCCATGCGCTCGTACATTGGGTTATGTCCGGCTTGTCGAGGCGCCCCTGTTGAAAGAGCATAGGCCGGGGGGATTCTTGTCCTCTGTCTGAGTTTCGAAAAAGGCCTTCGCCTCAGTCTCGATCTTAGCCTTGTACTCGAGCACATCAGCCTTTCGTAACAACCGGTTTTGGCCGGTGACATGGTGAAGCGGGAGCGTCCCCTCTTCAATCAACTTGGCCACATGCTGACGAGATACAAACAGCAGTTCTGCGGCGGCAGCAATCGAGATGAACACATCGTTATCTTCTTTGATCACCATCTGGCCCTCCGTTAAGGGGAAATCTGAGGTTCGTTTGGCCATCCGAGAGGACAACAACTGATACCGATTGGTAGACGACGCTGTGATAGCCCTCTTTCCGTGGTTCAGGCTCGAAGGGATACCAAACGCTGTACGGGTGTCTCCCGTAGCAACCCCGTTCATAGGTCCACGCCTGGTAGGCCTGCAGTTCAAGCACCTCATCGGCCTCATCGGCATCAGCGGTTTGTGACATATATAAGACGTGACTCCTGGGGTCGACCCGGGCGAGCGCCTCTAGCAATTCTGATACTGTCATGAAGCCTCCGGGTTGCTCATCGCTTAGTCATCCTGCTCTTCCTTTTATCTCTGAACTTCCAGCCTTCAGGTCCTACGATTCCCACTTCGCTGCTCCACTTTTCGACGAGCCCACCCGGAGCGGCGCGCCGAGCACCTGCGCCTCGCGGTGTGCTGCCAGGGCCTCTTCGAAGATTCGGCGCTGACGTTTGTCGGGTATGAAAGTAGGCATCGGTAACTTCGTTCCTCAACGAGCGGTCATACCATGTCAGGCCCCCTTCGCCGGTGGGTCTGGACGCCATGTTGATTCGCGGGTGTCAGCGGCACGTCTGGTAGAAAGCCAGTCTTTCTGTGATATGCAGCTTCGAGAAGCGCTGCCTTGACCATATGCCCGATTTCCCAACTCGGGCTCGTCAGGATATCTACAATATGTCTGGGCGCCAGACTACTCATATGTTGTGCCATGTAGCGGAGAGCCACGTCCACGGCAGGACTGATGTTCGCATCGACGTTTCGCTCCACTCGTCCACCACCCTCTGTCCGAGGCTGTACGATATGCCCGGCTCGCGTCGATGCAGAGCTTGACCGGTCAGCGGTGCTCACGCGCCGTTCTTTGCGAGCCATATCTCAGTGCCCTTTGAGTTTCGCGCCCGACCCTTCTTGCGGATTGGTCGTAAGGAAATGGCACTCGTATTCCGACGGAACCCCATGTGCCCTGTCATCGATAGAGAGCCAAACGCGTGCTCCTGTCTGCCGGGCATGTCAGATAACAACGCATGACCGGTCAGGTAATTCGAGGCCATCTTCCATCAAAGCACCGTGCTGCGCGATTGTGGTCGACGGGTCATTGCCGTGATCGCTCGTGAGCCGCAATTGCTCGCAGGAATACCTCCCAGACTCCATCAGTGGGCGCTAGCTCAAACGGCCTAATCTTGTGACCGCTCCAGTCCGTCGAACGAACCGTCGCGTTCACCCACTGAGGGCCACAGTAGGCGTCAAGGCGAGCGACTGGCCGCCCTAGCCTTTCTTCGAACGTGCCGAGCGCGGTGACCCAGATTTTCAAATGCCCCGGAAGACGAGCTTGGGGGTCAATACTCACTTCTCGACTCTCCACTGAGCGTAGCGTCGCGCGAGCAGCGCAGAGATAAGTTTCGGATGTGCTGCCTTTTATCTTCAGGGGTGGATGTGAGCATTCTCCACGCACTTCAGACAAAAGTTGCAGCTTCGCCGGTGCGCCCTCCGTAGCCAATCCATATGCACGTGCAGACCAGAAGATTGGCATAGGTGCGCTTTCTGATGCGGCGGCCCGTAAGAGGGTCGTACTTCGTATTGATGTACGCCAATCGGGCACAAGTTCGGCGGTCACGTCGCGCCATAGCCCCAAACTCCGGACGTAGACCACCAGGTTCCAGACGTACTCCGAATCCCGATGCGAACCTCCGCATCCAACAAGGATGTATCGTCGCCCGCTCGTCGTGAAGCCGATACGCTGTTCGGCATCAAGTATTTGGATTGGCGTGCTTACCCGACCGTCGCCGCTGTTCTCGTTGAAGCCCACAAAATACCGTAGACCCGCGCTGTCCTCACGGATTGACCAACACGACAGAATCACGTCAGGTACTTCTTCCACCGGCGCACTTTTGTAGATAGACATCACGCCCTCCGCTGACCGCAATGAATACGCATTGCCTTCTTTGCTCGTTGTCCGGCCCACCGAAGAAAACGTGAAGGGCTATCCTCAAGGGTGCTCCACGCTAAGGGCAATCCTGTAATTCCCGAGCTCTGGGCCAAAGGGAACAACTTTGACCGGCTCTCGCGTCACAAACTAGTGTTTCGCATCCTGCGCCTCTCGCGCGCGACGACGCAGACCTCACAGGGCTCGTCCGGATTGCTGCTTCACTCTCGCACCCAAGGGATGGCCGGGACAATTAACGCTCCTAGCGCCTCTCCCTCAGACGGGTCGCCATACATTTGGAAAAAAGGAACCTCAGCCTCGAGTTCCGCAGAACTTAAGCGTCGAGGTAGCTCACGCGCATTCATGGAAACGTTCTCCGGAGCCAACGGCGAGCAACTAGCGCATGAGGTTGCAACCAGGGCTCGCACGTCGCTTTCGTCTTACCCCTCGAAACGGAGGTATTGCTTGAATTAACGCAACGCCACTGCCTCGTTGTAGAAGTGTCCCGTATTGATTGCGCCGCTCGATCTACGAGCCAAAAGCAAGGTTTTGAGGACTGGACCCGTCCGTCTTCATCTTCGCCGCTTCTGCACATCGACCAACGATAGCGGCAGTGTGAAGCGCTCACAACCTGCAGTGGTCCGACGAGCGCTCCGCTTGCTCCTCTCGGCTACGGCGGATTGCAGACTTTCGTTGATCATGTCGATATGCTGCTCCTGAAGGGTATCAAGAAGCCCCAGCATCATGTCTCTGATTCCGTCCCAAGTCTCGTCGCGGAATGCGGCTATCGCGTCGGCATTGATGTGGAGGTCGCCATTCGGTGAAGCGTGGGTTCTTATTCGCCCAAGCGTGGCCATTGCCTCAATGTACTTGTCGTCACATTGAAGAATTCGCGCAGCCTCCGCGAGGCTAAAGCAGTTATCGTGCGTGGCCATTCTTCTCACCCATTGACGTGTTGAACATATGAATCACCCGACGGCCCATCCGATATAGCGCTTTCCCCCACCGAGTAAACCTGCGAAATTCTGCTCGCGATAATCATTCGCTCCCAAGGATTGAGCAGTGGCCCGCGACTACTAATCAGTTGCTTTACGGCCTTTATTGAAGGCTGAGGCGCACCAGAGGTCTTCAAATCAGCAACGATCACTTTCACTTTATGGGCGAATGAGACCTTCTTCTCAACGGCTTGCCGCGCGGCGTTCCTTGCACGTACTTGTGCCTGCTCACCCAGAGCATTCCGACGACGCCAGCGCCAAATCTTTCGGCTCGTGGAACTGTCACCCGAGGACGGAGGGTTACCCTGCGTTCCGTCGTCAACATTACGCGCGTCAGACACGAGGCGTCCGGCACTCGGTGACTCCAGCACGTGTAGGGACGAAACAACCGACGGCTCGACCGTAACGCCACTACCTGAGTCAAGAAATTCTTGGGTAACGAAGATTTGCCGCATTGTCGTTTGAGTTACCAACGCCAAGCGTACTATCACCGATAGCGGTGCTGTGAGGTCCCCACGCAAATAACAGCGGATGCGTGCCGCCGTTTCGCCAATTGCCTGGCCCATGCGCTCGCTGCTCGCATCAAAGAAGTGGCTCCAGAGTGCCTGTACGGCGACCTTTGATGGAACCAATGCCTCGTGTTCACCGAGAAGCTGTGGAAGAAGCACAAGTTCACTGCATAGGCGCGAAGCGCTGATCTGCCTTTCGTCAACCGCGCGTTCCATCGCAGCCTTGGGATGTCCAAGCCATGCACCACAGTGCCGACAGCAGCCAACACGAGCGTTGGGCACGAGGAATGTCTGCGCTCCGCGCTTGCATAAGGGACACACGCTAGCCAATGCCGTGGCATGGACAGTGCAGCACGCGTCGCACATGCGCCAGACCAGCGGTTCGTAAATAACCTCGCCGCTATCCGCCATCTCATCGAGGCATTGCGGGCACCATCTCCGCTCATCTGTATTCAGTCCGCGTCCAGAAATTGCGCCCTGCAGCGGCAACGTCGTGCAGTATTGGACGTCGGAGGTCCTCATGAGCGTTGCCAATGCCAACACCCACTCCAAGGCTGTGGTTGTCATGCCCTCTGTGTACAGCCGTCGAGGTATCTGCATGTACGCAGTTTTCGCATGACGCCCTGATTGAGGGAAGATTGCATAGCGGTAGAAGTCGATGAACCTCACGTTAAGGGCTTCGGCGTACCGTATAGCCAAGCTTGACGCCTGTTCGACATTCCCAGTCCCGAACCCACCGATGTTAATCCGTGACATAACGTTCTCCGAGCTTTCTACGGTTAGATTTCAACAAGAAGATCGGGAACGAAATCGGGATTTGGCCTCGATATTGATCCGGCAGGGTTGCATATAACTCTGCAGTGCTTAACTTTATAGGCAGACGAAAAGTGGGTATGACCATGAATCCATAGTGATGTATGGCGTAGCAACCTCGTCAGGTCACTAGCGAACACCGTACTGTAGCTATTCACCCCGTACGACGGGTCGAGTGAGCGCACGTGAGGAGCGTGGTGCGTTACCACAACCGTGGTACCGCGAAACTTTGCCTTCAATTCGCGCTCGAGCCACTCGACCGACAACCGATGCTCAGTCAAAGTATCGGCTGGCGCCAAGCGTTTCCCATCGGCTCGAAAATTCAGCCGATAGTCTCGTCCGGAGAAGCCAGCAAGAATCATAGCGTCGTGCTGCCTATGGATGAGTTCGAAATCAGTCCAGAGGCAACATCCGAGCACACGTACGCCAGGGTATGAGATACAGCTCCGTTCGAGGAATCTGACCCGGCCCGTAGCGCAGTTGAGTACCGCCTGTGCAATCGACTGCTCATAGCAGCGCAGATATGTGTCGTGATTGCCCCGAACGTAGAGCACCTCGTATGGCCAATCAGCATATCTCTCGCCGACACGTTCTACACAGTCGATGTCTCCGGCAAGAATGAGGGCATCAGCGTCCACGGGCTGAACACGTTCGTCCGGTCCCGCTGAACGGTTGGTGTGCATATGCATGTCTGACGCGATGTGCAATTTCATGATAGCTCCATCCTTGAGGTCCGAAACTCAGTCGACTGCTCGCACGAGTAAACGTACTATAAAACTCGCAGCCATCAAGGCAGGTTAACCCGTACTATAAAACTAGCACATGCGGCAAAGGGCCAGGCTCCACTGATATATCAGGCCCCTTTTACCGTAACGAATCCGGTATTCCCAGTGACTATTGACAATACAGAAGGACGTGTTATCAAATGCATAGATAAATTTATTGAAAACACCCTCCGCCCTTCCTCTTGGCACGTTGTGCAGCATGAGTCTGCGGGGGCAAATGACGACGTTCCTCAGTCTCTCCGCGTGATTGATAACTGCGGTCTGACGCAAACAGGTGTTATCAAATCGATATAGCCGAACTAATTCATCCCGAGATTGATTTGGCTGAGCTATGAACCTAGTTTTGTAATATTTACACGAATTCGCGGCGGCCGTGAGAGGGATTGTGTAGAACTGTCTCACTGCGGTATAAATCGGGGCGAACGCTCCAACGGATTATGTCTACTGACTGATTGCATTGCGAGGATTGACGTGGCCACCGATTTCCATGATGAGGCTCGAGCCATCATTCGCAGAGAGATGGAGAGTCAGGGTGTCACCTTTGGTGAACTGTCTGACCTTCTAATGCATTTTGGCTTGAAGGAAAATCAAGCTTGCCTCTACCAGAAGATTTGGCGGGGGACGTTTCAGGCAGCCTTTTTCCTCCAGTGCCTATCCGCCATACGCATGAAGGGGGGCGTGAACTCCGAGGATGCCCGGCGCGTCGAGCTAGAGCTTCCGTCCTTCGAAACAGCAAAGACTTCAATCGACGAAAATAAGCTAGCACTTGATCGTCGCCGGAAGGCGTCGGGAGCCTTGGGACGCCGGAATGCAGAACCAGGAACTCCACGGCGCCCTAGAGGCCGGCCTAGAGCGGCCAGCACCGGGGAGACCACCGATATAGCCCCGCCGGCCCCCACGAATAGCCGCCGTCAAAAGAAGGGCAACTGACGCTCACCTACCCAGACCATTCCCCATACCGCGCGATGACGTCGCGATACGCAGGCGGGAGCACCGCATCGTGTCGGCCCCACCAACGCCCTAGCTGTGCCGTGCTCCCTCACGATTCGACCTTTCGCCGGCGGTCGTCAAGAACGGTTGGACGGCCCTTCGGCCCCGCATTGACGGCTTGCAAAAATTTCAGGGTATTGCTCAGGTACGCCGTCAATACAGAAGCTGAACTTCCAAGACCTACGGTCAAGTCGAGCTTACCGCACGAGACTAGCTCGCTTTCTTGAGCGCTCTGAGTCTTTCGATTTCAGCGCTCATTGCTCTCTCTTTCGCAACAGGGTCGGCCGAAATATTGATCGGAAGCCCACGTCGGCTGCGCTCTTCTTTAAATCTCTGCTTCGCCTCATCTGATATCAAAGAGATCCTCTCTTGCTCCCACAATCGAACAGAGGTCGGAAAACATCCAGAAAGTATGAGTCTATCCATCGCTTCGGAAAGACGCTGGAAAAAGGAGCTGCGTTTTTTCAATTTGTCGTGATATCTCCTCGAGAGCAATGCCATACCCTCCGGGTCAGCCCTCTGAGCAATTTGCGGATGTACGCCAATATCCGCGCAAAAGGATGTCGAAGATGCAACGTCCGCCTCTGAGATGCTCTCGCCCAGCCGCTTCGCTATCGCACCTTTAACCATGTGCCGCTGCTGGGCACGCTTGTTTGAGGTGAGCGAATCCAAGCTTACCGAAACGAACCGTTCTCTCAGTTGCGCCGGAAACGGGCGCAGAAGGCATAGATCGTATACGCTCAGGTTGCCTGCAACTGCCAAACGAACGACGTCTTGAACAGAAGGTCGACGCATTCGTCGTACCCTGAAGTCTATCGAGCAAGATGAAAGTCCGAGGATTTGGCGCAAGACATCGCGGTCGATGACGCGGTCTACGACGAGTTCGCGAATTAGTCCATCGAGTTGCTTAACACAGTCCGGATATAACATGGGCAGTTCGAGAGTCTCTGCCGTACAGACAGAGAGCGCAAGGCCATCTAGGTCTGCAACCGGCTCGGACTCACTGAAAGGTCTCCCCATCCAGCGTCGACAATGCGAGCAACATCCGACACGAGCACCCGCCCAAAGCAGGCGTTGTCGTCCTTGTCCGCACTCGGAACATTTGACGACCATTGGCGTCTCATGCCGGATGCAGATTGTGTAGTCAGGTAGCCTCCATACGAGCGGAGAAAACGCCATCTGATTGGGGCTATCGACGTCGCAATGCGCCATGTCTGCGAACTCCTCAAGACAATACGGGCACCATGCATAGTGTTGCCGTACGGGCGAGCGTGTAAAGAAATTGGATACTCCCCACAACGACATGTCCTCAATATCGTCACGACCGGTTATACGCTCAGTTGCCCGAATCCAGTGCGCATTGATTGAGTGCGGCCGGTCAACCATCGGTCTCGTATTCGGAGAAGTTGGGACGACACAATCAGCGATGGCAGGGCGAATGATATGCGACAACAGCACCGTGACCGACAGGTTCAAATCTTCGGCCCACCGCAAGTAGTAACTGCTGAGCGACTCGCGCTCCCATGTGCCTCGCCTTTGTGGCTTCGGACAACGAATGACGTCCATTTGCACCCTCACATGGTTTCACGTGTCGGCTTAGCTTTCGAGCGATTTCGACCTTTGGGGGAGTTCTTGCCCTTCGGTTCGGCAGAACCCGCCTCCCCGGCTGTCGCTTTTTGATCTGATGGAGAAGGTACTTTACGCACATCGTGTCCCTCCTTCTCGCGTTTGGCAAAGAAGCTAAAAAGCATCTGGTACTCATCCATTCTCCTCTCCCGCGCCGCATCAAAGAATCTCTGCCCAAGTGCCATCATTTCCCCGCAATGGTTCGCGTTGTTCTCCAAATGCTCCCGAAGCAACTTCCAATCTAGCGCACGTTCCTCCATCCTTGCCAAGATCGTGCAGGAGATGACCATGTCCACCGTCATTCCAACAGTCCCGTAACAGAACGCCATCACTTCAAAGCTGTGGTCCGTCAGGGTACCCGGTACGATCAACCGTTTGCCAAGTTTCTTTTCTTCAAGCGTACGGAGGAATGACTTGAACTCTTCCACATCCTCGGTTTCTCTCAAGTAATACGGGGGCATCCAAATAATCTTAAATCGCGCAGACTGCTGGTCGTTTTGCCTCAAGAAGCTATAAATCTCCGGGCCGCCTGATAATACGACCGTGCATTTCCGTGCCCGGTCACAGATTTCCTTGAATACAGTCGGCGCCTCCAAGGCGCGGTTTGCCTTTAAAAGTGTCGCGCTCGGGCCCGCGTCATCAAGAAAAAGAGCCTTATAGTGCCCGCTGTTTGCCATCTTCTCGATAACTTGCAAATTCGCGGCACGCGTTTGGGCTACTGTCCTCGACAGACGTGCCTCCGGTGCTCCCTCCTTAGCAGGAGGATAGGCAATTTTGTAGCCGACAAGAGGCTCAAGTGCATGCCGCACGATGTCGGAGTAAATGGTTGAGACATCCATCTTGCCAGCGACCGGCGCCCCCAAGGGGGAATAGCCTGATCCCCGAACGGGAATCCCCTCTTTGATAGATTGGGAAACGAGCAAAGCGTCTTGGTCTTTCATTACGCAGGTCTTACCGACTCCGGTGGGCCCAATTATGGTTATAGGTGTACGCCCAAACGGCAGGAGCGTGCGGGCGTTGAGTTCGCCCAGCGCCTGCTTGTAATTTCGATGGCCGCTACGCCAGTCATATCTGACATGAGCCAAGATCTCGCGGTCGCCCTGCTCGAGGCAGAAGCTCGAATCCAACAATGTGCTGATATCGCGCATCACTCCCTCCAACTATCTAGTGGAACATGTTGAGCCATCTGAACGCGGATACGTTTCTCACGCCCATCGTCCCCCTCAAGTCGCGCTTTTGGATCGAGGAACGCCGAAATATTCGTTCAAATATCGTCCAAGATCCGTGGCTCGGACGTGGGCTTCGCCGGCGGCTCGGCCGGAGTATTGGGCTCGACTTCCTGCGCACCCAAATCCGTCGGCACCGGTGTTGTCGCAGGCGTGGCCCGGGGCCGAGCGGTCTCCTTCGTCGCAGCACCTTGAGTGCGTTGTTTGCGCGAGCCATTGACGACCTCTTCTTCTTTCGACGTCGCAACTTGTTCTGGTTGCCTGACACTCTGCTCGACAGGGGCGGTTGCTGTTGGCGGTTCGGTGAAGTTTGCGCTGCCATCAGGATCCGCTGCCGATGCGAATCCTGCCGCTGCGGAGGAATCGAAGGGAGGCACGACAAAGTCAGGGTTCACTGTGCCGTCCGGCCTGAGAATGCCAAGCTTGACGAGAGATTGTCGGCTAACGTCGATTTCCCGGTTTTGCAGGGCTATCGCATACGCTTGGGCGCCGGCTGGCGTTCGCCGACGAGCTTCGAGCTCCAAGAGCAATTCGAAATCTTGCGACATCGCCACAGTCCTGTCGCTGAGCTGCGTAGTCTTTCTCCTGTGCTCGAAGTACTCTTCCCGCTCTTCAACCGTGAAAACGCTGTAACGCTCGTACCATGCACATTTCGCGATGACTCGGCTCGGCAACGGGGGCAGGTCCGATCCGGGCACGTTCAACTTATCGACGTCGAGATCGACAATCACGTGCCCGATATTGTCCGGATCCTCACGGACAGAGACATCCTGCCCGTCAACTCGCGGGTCTAGAAAAATTTCATGGCTGTAGGTGACGTACTGATTGCGTATGCAACCCTCATAGACTTTACGTTTGCCACCATCCTCGACCAACGGCATCATCGTGAAGAGAAACTCGTTGATATCGTCGATCGCGATCCAATGAGGCCCTTTCTCGAACTCCCGGCGCGCCGCGAAGCGTTCGATAGATTCGCTCCCGGTTTTTGCTGATGGCTTGGTCCGAGCGAGACGAAAAAAAGACGCAATCTTATGTCTGAACTCAGTCAGAGTCAGCCTCGCTTGACTCTTCGGCGTGAAGGACGCAGGAATCTCCCGATAATTATCATTCGGATCGCGAAATCCTGGTAAATTTTTGAGGAGACCTCTGATCAAAGCACTGAATTTTCCCTCAACCGTCTGCCCAGCGCGAGCCTTTTTCACAGGTCGCAGAAGTGTGATGACACGAAAGCGCGCAAGATTAACTTGCAATTGTTTCGCCAGATGCTCCGGACCACGGTCGACAACGATAAACTCAGGTAGTTGCCCAGTCTTATTCACAATCTGCCGCAGAAGACGATATATTGCGCGGTACGAAGGAGATCCATAATAAAGGACGAATCCCACGACATCATCAGTGTTGGCGTCAACCATAATCGTCAAAGACAGTCGACGGGTGGCCGGCTCCTGTGTAAATGGATCAATCGCCACATTAGGGAAAGGAGTTGAATCGATATGACCGACCTCTCCCGGATACCGCCCTTTGACCAGAAGACAGACCCGCTCCCCCGGAACGAACGCGCCGTACTTGTACGCCGCGAACTCACCTTTTCGGAGAACGACGACGTTGTATTCTCCGAGTATCTTTAAACGATTTCTAAGCGTTCGCAATGAGACCGGCTTCTGCCCTTGCTTTTCGCATTCGATCTCATACGGCCTCTTTATATTCGATACCGTCGGGGCTGTAGCTGTAAGGAAGATGTTGTACAGCACCTTCCGCCATGCAAAGCCCTCTCCAAATGAGCGAGCCCCGGGGTTACCGCCATGATTTCGAGCGAGTGTCACAAGTGGAGAGATTCCGAGCAGCTTAGCTAATTCAATTTTTGCTTTGATCCGACGCACAGTTGCGTCAGACATGATCGAGCCTTCCTTGACGCCAAACCGCCAACGATATATTTCCCGATTCTGCGAGAATTCTGCAAGAGTAAGCGTGCCCTCCCAGATTTGCTTTTTGGACAATTGGTAGATTAACCCGGCGGCCTGGTCCTTAAATATCCATCGGAGACTGCGACACTCTTCTTCTGCCTGCTGCCTCGTCGCATATTTGTCGTCCAGCCCTAGGCAGACAAGTCGAAATACCGCGTCTGCTCGAACGACGGTGTAAGTGGCTCCATCAACTTCCACTTCATCCCCGACAGCGGGAAGCAGCTTCGGTACGGGAATAGCCGTCAAAGCATCAAGATTTCTACGCTCCTCGCGATGCTGACGATATGCATCTTCATCGGCGTAGATGAACGCAATTTCCAGCGACATATCCCAATCGCGAATTGGGTACCAGACCAAGCCCAGCGCAATCGCGCACTTTATCGCGTCGCCGGATATTCCCTCATCGTTCAGAGAACGCCAACTTACAACACGCTCTGCCTCGACACGTTGGGCAATATAGGCAAGCGTTGACTCAGATGGGGCCCGATAGTTCGGCCAGTAGCATCTCTGCAGATCCTTCAGATTTCCTAGCGCGACCTGCCCAATATCGTCGTCGGTAACCAGGCGATAGCCAATGCCATATCGAGCGGCGGCAACTCTAAGTTTTGGTGCATCCCAGCGACCGTCGACTATGTGATACAGCCCCGGCTTCTTTAACATCTCCTCTACGGTGCGATACTCAAAATAGAGAAACGCGTCCGGTTCGACAATCAACGCGTGAGCGCGATGGGTAGTCGTAGTTTTTTCATATTCGACGTCGAAGATTAATACGTTATTCCATATCTCCAGAACGCGTCGATTGTATATTGGGCTATCAAGGAACAGGAGAGCGAGGTATTGAACACCAAGGCTGGCGAACTGCATAATTAGCCGCATAGTTCGAGACGGAAACCAGCCGACAATGTTCCCCAGTTCCCGCGAGGCCTTCGGCCCAAACGCAGGTGGTGAGTTCCTGACGTCATTGACTAGCGCCGTGCCGACTTCGGGCAGCACCGAGCGGGCTGCAATGACGGCAATAGACTCATCATTGAGACGATCATAAGGCACGCTCGTGTCATAGGAGAACTCTTCGGCCCCCTCTATAGACCTGAGTTCAGCAAGCTTTTGATCGTCAGCCATGGTTCGAATCGTCTCCTTGCGCTAATGCAGCACGACTCATGCTGCGAATGAACTATTCGAGCCCTGCTCAATGAAAATTGCTCGTCCTCCTGCGTCTCCCGCTTCGGCCTGTGCGACCCAAGGAACCAACGACATCGTGTTTTCGTACTGAGCCCACAGATTTATGATTCCGCGCAAGCGTCTTAAGCGGAGAGACACCGAGTGTCCTAGCTAATTCAATCTTCGCCTTGATACGACGGACCATTGCATCAGATGTCGCTGCTGCCGATATGTATCTTCATCAGCGTAGGTGAATACCATTCCAGCGACATGTCCCAATCACGAATTGGATACCAGATTAGGCCAAGCGCTATCGCGCACTTTATCGCTTCGCCAGATATTCCAGCATCATTCAGAGAACGCCAACTTACAACACGTTCGCTTTTCACTCGCTTCGCGATATAGGCGAGCGCTGTTTTCGGTGGCATCTGATAGTTTGACCGGTAACAACTCTGCAAATCTGTCAGATTAGCGAGTGCGACCTGTCCGATATCATCGTCTGTGACCAAACGATAGCCAATACCGTATCGTGTGGCGGCCTCCCTGAGCTTCGGTGCGTCCCAATGATCATCAACTTTGACATACAGCTCTGGTTTCCTTAGTAATTCTTCTACGGTGCGATACTCGAAAAAGACGAACGCATCCGGTTCGACAACCAATGCATGAACGCGATGGCGAACTATGGTCTGTTGGTATTCGACGTCGTAGATGTATGCGCTATTCCATATCTCGTGAACGTGTCGATTAGAAATGGGACTGTCGGGGTGGAGAAAAATGAGGTACTGAACACCAAGGCTAGCAAACCGCATAATTAGCCGCATAGTTCGAGGCGGAAGCCAGCCGACGATGTGCCACAGTTCCAGCGAGGCCTTGGGCCCAAACACAGGTGGTGAGTTCCTGATGTCGTTGACTAGCGCCTTGCCGATTTCGGGCAGGCCCGAGCGGGCTGCGACGACGGCAATCGACTCATCGTTGAGACGGTCATACGGCACACCTGAGTCGTAAGCGAACTCATCAGCCCCCTCTACAGACAGAAGTTCGGCAAGCGTTTGATCGTCATCCATGGTACGAGCCCTCTCCTTGCGCTGACATTGGGTGAGTTACGCACGATATTTAATTTATAGTCCTAATTGAATACCAAATAAGTAGGCGTGCAATTCTCTAGCGCACATTTCATACCTCGACGAAGTTCCGCCCCTCCTAAATTCCCCATCTGGACAACGACTTAGCCGCTTCGCATTGGCCAGCAAATGGCAGATGCGTAGAACCTGCTATGTCTCAACGCATCAGTAAGTTGGCAAGCCCCGAAGAGTTCGGCTATGGACTCACTTGAGCCCGGCGCCGTCGCAATACCCCCCTCTATTGACGAGTTGGTGTACGACGGTATTCGTCGTGCACTCTACGCGAGCCTTGCTTAGATGATTCTTCCAGTGAACTACTTTTGATCGCATTTGCAGCACACTTCAACAGCACTGCAATGGAGCGAATATCTCGCCTCGTGGCGCACTCGGCATACCGGTCAACGGTCGACAGAGACCCGGAGTATCTGCAATTGAGGCGTTGGAACGGTGCGGTCACTCCCTGCATACATTGCCCATTCTCGTCATTGGCAACCGCGCCGGCTCCACGCGTGCACCATTGCAATCCACGTGGCCATACCTGGGAACGGAGGCTGCCACGCTCTCGGCGATGGAACCGCCATGCCCGCTTTGCTCAGTCCGGATAGCCGGTTCGCAGGAATACAGCAACACACCGATAGACCCGGGCGTCGTGAGGGGGGATGCTCACTCCTTTGCGAGATCGGAACGCGAGTCTCGATATCTAAACTAAAGGCGAGCGCACCCATATAGATTGCAGTCGGTAGCCGTCGAAGCTTTGCCCCGAGACCCTTCACCGGCATCGGAAGTACATCCGAAAACGGTCGATTTCGAACGCACTTTGCGAGACAAAACGGCCCGCCTCGGCGCTGATCTGCAATCCTAACTACTAAGGCGTTGCTTCCTCTTTTCATTGCCGCACTCCGATTCGCCTCTCAGCTAAGGAATTCGACCCTTGCCATCAGCGGCATCCAGCACCCCTGATGCTGGAACAAATATACAAACATAAATCATGAAGGTCAACAACGAATCGCAAAGCCAAGAAAGTAGGAAAATTGTTTGCAAACGATTGTAGCCGACCCGGGAGCAGAGAGATGCGGAGGTGGAGATAGAGGTGGAGATAGAGGTGGAGATTTATATATGATCGAACCCCAATAAGGCGAGAGCAAGTTGGTTGATCACGGGTGTGACTCATATGAGAGAACTGGCGATTTTTTTGCAGACATGAGCTCAAATCCATCTGTTCCACACTGAATCGCGATTTATTCAATGCCAAGTTTCTCCTGCGGCTTCACCCCTAGCCTTACATTGGGATACTTCAACGGGAAGGTCATGATCTATAGCGAGCACTTCGTCACGCGACATTTGACCTTCTCACGGGTCCCGATCCCTGAGGGCATGCCACCCGGCTGTCGCACAGAGGCTGTGTCGTCGGTTATGAAATCATCTGCGAGCGTCGACAAATCGCCACCCGGTCGCGTTCCAAAACTGCTACGAGCAAGCGTCATGACATTTTGGACGCCGTTTTGGTACCCGACCGCCACGCATGGGAAAACAGGGTTGCCATCGGTAGCGTTCGAAGCATTGCCTTGATGTCCCTTACCCGCATCAAGGGAGTCATGCGGATATTCTCGCTTCGTAAGAAGAACCAGCGCACCGCCCTGCTAACTAGTACTGGCCTCAACAAAGGCTCCCAACATTGCAGCACGCAGGGAAATCGTTTGCAAACGATTATCACCAACTGAAGGGAAGCGCACTTGCACAAATGATCTAACCCCCAATAAAACGAGATCAAATCAACTGACCCAAGGCGGGCATTTTTTCGGAGAAATGGCCAGTTTTTGCGAAATGAGATCAAATCAACTTGCCGCGTCAATTCAAATCAAGCTTCCCTCAGCAAGTCCGAAAGAGGGTCATTTCGGAGCGAAAACGCCCGAAGTAAAGGGGGTTTTCCCGAAGTTTAGAGCAGGAACTCAGGTAGGGAGGGGCGTCGGCGGGCGGCCCGAAGAGGCAGAAACGAACACGGAAATCTTCGAATGATGTTCGTATCGTTTTCGTTTTGGCGCGCGAACCGCTTCACCCGATGCTCGAGCGGTATCGGCACATGCCGATTCGGCGAGCACCCGGGAACGCCAGCCAGGGACTGAAATGCGAGCGAAAGGGTGAAGCGTGCCTAGTCCGCCACGTACACGGCCGTCCCCGCCTGCGTAACCGTGTCGCTCATTTCGGCGGGCAGCGGCTTGTCGGTGAAGAGGGCGTGGATCTGGCTCAAGTGCCCCTGGCGCACGAGCGCGGGCCGGCCGAATTTCGAATGATCCGTCACCAGATAAACGGTGCGCGCGTGCTCGATGATCGCTTCGGCCACGCGCACCTCGCGCGTGTCGAAGTCGCGCAGCGTGCCGTCGAGCTCGATCGCCGAGGTTCCGACGATCGCGTAGTCCACCTTGAACTGGCGGATAAAGTCGATCGTGAGCTCGCCCACGATGCCCTTGTCCCAGGGCCGCACGATGCCGCCCGTAATCAGCACCTCGCATTCGGGGTAGCCGCTCATCATGCTCGCCACGTTCAGGTTGTTCGTGATGACACGCAGGCCGCGATGGTGATTGAGCGCGCGCGCGACCTCCTCGGTCGTGGTGCCGAGGTTGATGAAGAGCGAGGCCTGATCGGGGATGTGCGAGGCGGCGAGCGCCCCGATGCGCCGCTTCTCCTCATGGAACATCTGCTGCCGCGCGCTGTAGGAGACGTTTTCCGCGCTCGTGGGCAGGCTCGCGCCGCCGTGGTAGCGGCGCAGGAGGTTCATGTCGGCGAGCCAGTTGACGTCGCGGCGGATCGTCTGCGGCGTGACGCCAAAGTGCGCGGCGAGATCGTCCACGGTCACGAAGCCGTCGCGCTGCACCCATTCGAGCAACTCCTGCTGGCGCGCGTTGAGGGTGAGGCGGGGGTCTCGTGTCATGGTCTCGTAATGGGTGCGGATGAGGACTGGCACTATTGTAAGGGGTGTCGCGCCGGGTATCGTGCGCCCCGGCAGTGGCCGTCCGCGGCCGCCGCGCCTCGTTCGCACCGCCCACCGAACGGTCGTACGGGGGTAAATACGGAGAAAATCCCTTCAGGCCGGAAAGCAATCAGAAGGCCACGCTTTCTTATACTTCCACCCATTCCGGCAACCCGCCGGTCACGAGGAGTCACGCAGACATGCTTTCCGGCGCCCAGCATCTCGGCCGCGCTCTACTGCTCTGCATCGCGCTCGGGGCCGCCCCGGTGGCGCGCGCGGAGCCGATCCGGCTGATGATGGGAGGCATGTCGAAGATCGTCTATCTGCCAGCCGTGCTCGCCTCGCAACTGGGCTACTTCAAGGACGAGGGGCTCGACGTGCAGGTGGTCTCGGGGCCCGCGGGCATCGATACCTCGACGGAGCTGATCGCCGGCGCGATCGAAGGCGCGGTGGGCTTCTACGACCACACGCTCGACTTGCAAAGCCGCGGTCAGGACGTGCTCTCGGTGGTGGTTTTGCAGCGCGCGACGGGACTTGCCGAGCTCGCCTCGACGCGCGCGGAAGGCGGCCGCGAACTGGCCAGCGCAGCCGCGATGAACGCGGCGCGCGGCAAGCGCCTCGGCGTGACGGGATTTGGCGCCTCCACGTGGATGATCACGCGCTTCCTGCTCGCCCGCGCGGGCGTTGCGCCCGGCGACTACACGGTCGTGCCGCTCGCGTCCGACACGCGCTTCGTCGAGGCCTTCGAGCAAGGCACGATCGACGCGGGCATGGTCGAGGAACCCACGGCCACGCGTCTGTTGACGAGCGGCGCCGCCAGGGTGGTGGTCGACATGCGCACGGTCGAGCAGACGCAGCACTGGCTGGGCGGCCCGTATGCCGGCGCGTGCCTCTATCTGCGGCGCAGCTGGATGCTCGAGCACCGGCGCGAGACCGGGCAGATGGTGCAGGCGCTCACGCGCGCGCTGCGCTTCATCGGCACGCATTCGGCCGAGCAGATCGCCGCCGTGCTGCCGCCCGAGGTCGTTGGCAACGATCGCGCGGGTTACGTGCGCGCGCTGGCCTCGGCACAGGGCGGGTTCTCGCAGGACGGCCTGATGCCCGACGGCGCGCCGCAAACCGTGCTGAAGGTGTTGATGACGGCAGGCTCGGGACTCACGGCCCGGCATGTCGATCTTTCGAAGACCTACACAAACGAATTCGTGAAGGGCTTGCAGTAGCGAAGCGCGCCCCGATCAGTAACAGCCGCTTATTTTCGAACTGCGTTTTAAACCGCGTTTTCAACAGCGTTTTCACCCACGGATCAAGCCACGGCGAGCAGCATGGCAGCCCACACGGCCGCCGGGGTGCGCTCGTCCAACATGCAAGGATGTCCAACATGACTTCAGCCATCTCCGCCGCACCGGGAGAATCGAAAGCCCGCACCGTGTTTCGCGCGGTCAGCGGCAACTTTCTGGAAATGTACGACTTCATGGTGTACGGCTATTACGCCGCCGCCATCGCCAGCACGTTCTTTCCCGCCGGCAACGAATTCGCCTCGCTGATGCTCGCGCTCTCCGTGTTCGGCGCGGGCTTCCTGATGCGCCCGCTCGGCGCCATCGTGCTCGGCGCGTACATGGACCGTCATGGCCGCCGCAAGGGCCTGATTCTCTCGCTCTGGCTGATGGCGGTGGGCACGATGTGCGTGGCCTTCGTGCCTGGCTACGCCACCATCGGCCTGGCCGCCCCCCTCATCATCCTGGTCGGCCGTCTGCTGCAAGGCTTCTCGGCCGGCGCGGAACTCGGCGGCGTGTCCGTCTATCTCGCGGAAATCGCCACCAAGGGCAACCGCGGCTTCTACTGCTCGTGGCAGTCGGGCAGCCAGCAGGTGGCCGTGGTGTTCGCCGCGGCGCTTGGCGTGGTGCTGCACAGCCTCCTGCCCGCCCCGGAAATGAAGGACTGGGGCTGGCGCGTGCCGTTCGTGATCGGCTGCATGATCGTGCCCTTCCTGTTCTATATCCGCCGCACGCTGCGCGAAACCGAAGAGTTCACGGCGCGCCGCCATCACCCGAGCCTCGGCGAAATCACGCGCGCCATCGCGAGCAACTACGGCATCGTGCTCGCGGGCATGGGCCTCGTGATCATGACGACGACCTCGTTCTACCTGATCACCGCCTACACCCCCACCTTCGGCAAGGTCGAGCTGAACCTCTCGTCGCTCGACGCGCTGCTCGTGACCGTCTGCGTGGGCGTCTCGAACTTCATCTGGCTGCCGATCGCGGGCGCCGTGTCGGACCGCGTCGGCCGCGCGCCCGTGCTGATCGCCTGCACCGTGCTCGCCATCCTCAGCGCGTATCCGGCCATGCGCTGGCTCGTGGGCGCGCCCTCGTTCGCGACGCTGCTGGTCGTGGAACTGTGGCTTTCGACGCTCTATGCGTGGTACAACGGTGCGATGGTCGTCGCGCTGACCGAGCTGATGCCGGTGCACGTGCGCACCACGGGCTTTTCGATGGCCTACAGCCTCGCCACGCTCGTGGGCGGCTTCACGCCGGCGATCTCCACGTGGCTCATTCACGTCACCGGCGACAAGGCCGCGCCGGGCGCATGGCTGAGCATCGCCGCCGCGTGCGGCCTCGTGGCGACCCTGTTCCTGTACCGCACGCGCGTCGCACGCGAACAGTACAAGACCGCCTGATAGTGCAATTGCAAGGCCGGCTGACCGGACTGGAAAAGGCATGAGACTGCTGCTCGTCGAAGACAACGAACAACTCGCGCATTGGCTCATCCGCACGTTGACCGACGACGGTTTCATGCTCGACCACGTAGGCGACGGCGAAGCGGCCGAAGACGCGCTGCGCGCCTCGCCCTACGACGTCGTGCTGCTCGACCTGAATCTGCCGCGCATGTCGGGCAAGGCGCTGCTGCGCCGCATGCGCTCGCGCGGCGACGCCACGCCTGTGCTGATCCTCACGGCCACCGGCGCCATCGACGAAAAGGTCGTGTGCCTGGGCGCCGGTGCCGACGACTACATCGTCAAGCCCTTCGACGCGCGCGAGCTGGTGGCGCGCGTGAAGGTGCTGGCGCGCCGCCAGGCACCCTCGCGCACGAACCGCGTGCGCTGCGGCAACCTGCTCTACGACATGGATACGCTGCGCTTTTACGTGGACGAGGAGCCGCTCACGCTCACGCCGCGCGAGCACACCGTGCTGGAGACGCTGATCCTGCGCGCGAAGAAGACCGTGTCCAAAGCGACGCTCGCGGAATCCGTGAGCGATGCCGACGCGCCCACCAGCGAAGACGCCATCGAGATCTACGTCTCCCGGCTGCGCAAGAAACTCGAGAAGAGCACGGCAACCATCATCACGCTCAGAGGGCTGGGCTACCTGCTCGAAGATGCCGAAGCCGAAGAATAGCCCGACTGACAAGCCGAGGCGCTGGCCGACCAACAGCCTGCGCGTCCGGCTTCTCCTCTGGCTCGTGCTGCCGATGACGGTATTCATCGCGGCGGCAGGGTTCATCACGCGGGGCAACGCATGGCGCACCGCGAACCTGCTCCAGGACGATGCGCTGCTCTCGGCGGCGCACGTGATGGCGGGCGACATCGGCTGGGAAGGCAACGACCTGAGCGCATCGGTCTCGCCGAGCGCCATCGAGATCCTGCGCACGCCTCACCGCGACCAGGTGTTCTTTCGCATCCAGGAGATCGGCGGCCCCATCATCGCGGGCACCTCCGACTTTCCGCAGCACATTCCCGAGACTTCCCCCCAGTGGTACGACGCCCAGGTGAGCGGCATGCCCATTCGCGCGGTCTCGCTGATCCGCGAAATGTACGACGCGGGCGCGACGCGCCGCGTGATCGTCTCGGTGGGCCGCACGCTGCACGAGCGCGACGCCATGGTCGCCGCGCTCTGGCGGCCCCAGATGTTCTATTTCGCGGCCATCGTCACGGTGGCCGTCGTGCTCGTGTGCATCGCGCTCACGCTCGAATTGCGGCCGCTCACGCGGCTCGCGCGCGGGCTGCCGCAACGGGTGCGCACGTCTTCGGTGCGCATCGACGTCGAGCCGCTGCGCAGCGAGCTGCGCCCGATCGTGAGCGCGTTCAACGAGTGCCTCGACATCATCGAGCGGCAGACCGCGATGCAACGGCGCTTTGTCGCCGACGCCGCGCATCAGTTGCGCACGCCGCTCACGCTGCTCGGCACGCAGCTCCAATATGCGCGCCGCCAGCAAGATCCCGCGCTGCTTCACGAGACGCTCAAGGCCATGCATCAGAGCAATCGCTCGCTCGTGGGGCTCACCAATCAGTTGTTGACGCTCGCGCAAGCCGAAGCGGCGGACTACACGCAATTCGAAGGCGTGAGCGTGGACATGCGCGCGGTGGCGACGGGCGTGATCGAGCAACTCGCGCTGCTCGCGCAGCGCAGGCGCGTGGAGATCGTGGCCACGCTCGCCGAGCACGCCGAAGTCATGGGCAACGAACAGTTGCTCTCGGTGCTCGTGTTCAATCTCGTCGATAACGCCATCCGCTACTCGCCCGAGGGCGGTGTGGTCATGGTGACGCTCGCCGTGGCGGCGGGGGGCGTCATGTTGAGCGTGGCCGATGAGGGCGCGGGTATCGCCCACGAGTTGCGCGACAAGGTTTTCGAGCCGTTTTTCAGGGCATCGACGCAGCCTGGAAGCGGCCTCGGGCTCGCGATCGTGCGCGAGATCGCGCGTGCGCATCGGGCCGAGGTGAGGCTCGCGAATGGCGTGGATGGGCGCGGTACGGTGGCGGTGGTTCAGTTCGCGCCCGCATGACGCGTTCGGTGTTGGCGTTCCTTTCTGCCCTTCGTCATTGCGCTGACCCTGAGTCCTCGAGCCAGAACTTGAGGTCGGCCTGCGTGGACGCCTGCTCGCGCCGCGCCTGCCACGCGCCCGTGGTATCGAGCCAGTCGCCCGCCGTGCCCGCTTGCTTGCTCCCCTGCTTGCCCGCTGCGGCCCGCGTGGCCATGTCGTGCTGATACGCCGGCCAGCGATAGTGCGCGTAGACGCTCATGCAGTTCACCGCATAGGCGCGGGCAAGCTCCGGACAGTTCTCGACGATCAGCAGATTCTCGTCGTTCTTGCGGCTCGCCGTGGCGGAGAGATTGTGCGAGCCCGTCACCACCACCGGCCGCGCGCCAAACGGATCGATCACGATCACTTTCGAATGCGTGATCGCATACCCCATGCCGCTCAGAAACTCCTGCCGCGTGAACGTCGCGAGAAAATCGCCCACGGGACTCACGCCCTGCGGTTGAACGATATCGTAGGAGTACTGCTTGAAATCCGACGATGTGAGCAGCTGGAATGTCGCTGAGCGGTCGTTCTGCTTGCCCAGAGGCAGCGTGCTGACGACGCCGCGAACGTAAATCCCCTTCTTCTGCATCTTGATGATCGAATCGAGCGGCTCCTGGCCCGGCATGAACATCACGAAGAGAATGCCTTGCTGGGCGGCGTTCACGAGATCGATCAGATTGGCAATGTCGGGGCCGCCCGAGCCGCCCTTCTGCGATTTGATGGGCGTAAACCAGACACGCGCGGCCGGTGCGCTCGCGAGGTTCGCACGTTGCTTCGCGCCAGTGGCCGCGCCGTGATCCGCACCGCTGTCTGAACCGTTGTCCGCACCGGCGAGCGGGATTGGCCCGCGCACTGTGGCGTCACCGCTCACGAGCGAAGCCGGGAAGGTATTTCCCGCCGCGGCCAGCTCGTGCCAGTGGTCGAAATAGAACGCGGCTAGCGCAGCATTCTGCACGGCGATGCCGTTGTTGACCTGCGTATGCAGGCCCGTGAGCGTCCAGTTCGTGCTGCCCGTCCAGACGCCCGTCGGCTTGCCGTTCTCGCAGACCACGACGAACTTGTTGTGAGCCAGCGCCTCGGGGGCCTTCATGCGCCGGTGCAAGTCGACCTTGCCCGCGAGCCGGGCCGCCGCGGCCTGGTTCTCGTCTTCGCCGGCGTGCTTGACCGAGCCGTTAGCAAGAATGACATGCGCACGCTCGCCGACAGCAATCAACCCTTCGATCAGGTCGTCGAGATCCAGCTCGAAGAGCGCGCAATACAGCTCGATGGACGTGTCCTGTTGCGCACGCTGCAGGATGCCGCGAATGGCCTTGCCCAATTCGCCGGTCAGGAACTGCATGAGCGGCCCGCCGACGACGCTCGTCAAGTTGCGCTTGAGCTCGGGCACCGTGGTGAGATTGTGTTCCTTCGCGTACCGCGCGACGAACTGCGACAAGATCATGCCGCGATTGAAGAAGGCCGCCGTGCCCGCATCCGCCTGCGGCGAGAGCACCACCCAATCCGACCAGCCGCTCGAATCGCCGCGCTGTAGCGCGCCGGGCGAGCCTGTCATTGCCGTAACGCGGAACGAGACCCGCGTGCCGACCAGAATCGAATGCGCGGTCCACGTGTAGGTCTGCAGCGGCCATTCGGTGCTGGGCTTGGTTTCGCCGGTCGTCGGCTTGTCCTGCTCGAAACCCTTGAGATTCGAAATGGCCTCGATCTTGCCGGTGGCGTCCTTCACTTCGATTGCGAATCCCAGGCAACCCGCTATCTCGCCGTCTGCTGGGCTCGTCACCTGCCACGCCAGAAATACGTCGTTGCAGTTGGCATGGCATCGCAACTCGATCGTCATCGGTTTCGCTCCTCGAGATAGTCCAATGCGCGGCACGTCGCCGGGCTTTGCGCTCACATGATCGCATGCATGATCGGCACGGCGCCGCGCGGGTTTGCGTTGTGTTTCAAGGTCGCGCAATGAGACGAATGTCACGCCATCGTCACAGCAAGGCGGTACGCGACTCGTGCGGGCATGAGCCCCTGGTCAATCCGGCTGATCGCCGAACATCAGTTGCTGCGCAATGTTGCGGACTGGCAGACCCGAGGCTTGCGTGCTGCCGGCGGGATAATCCAGTTGCCAGACGCGATCGAAAGCCTGAGCGGGCCAGGGATCCTGCGGCGGCTGGCCACCGAGACTCTGCGTGAGCGCGGGAATATGGCCGTGATGCCAACAGACCAGCAACACCTTTCCCTCATATTTGCCGTCTGAAAGGATCTTGTCGGCGAGCGCGGCATAGTCCGCATCCGCGATATCGGCCTTGATATCCAGCTTCAACGCTTGAGCAAGCGGTGTAATCGTTTCGACTGGACGGTCGCTGTGCTTCGAAGTGGCGGCCGCGAACAGCGCGTGCGGCCGGGGAAACGTGGCGAGGAAATATGGCGCCAGCGCCGCTGCCCGCTCGTAGCCGTGCGTCGAAAGATGGATACCGTCGTGCTGCGAATCCAAAGCGGGACTGCCGGGCTTTTCCGCGTGCCGGATGATGAAGATGGTTTTCGGGTACGTTCTTCCGTTCATTCTCGCCCTCTCGGATGGCATCCTTTGTGCGCGCGCACGGGTGCAATGGTCATGCCCGGCGTCAACGTCCGTGTTTGACCCGTTTGGGCGTCGAGGGTTTCGGATGCCTGGCGCCGTTCACCCGCAAAACGTCAGGCCGGAAAGCAAGGCCAGCAACGCGGAGGGCGTGAGATACCCCGCAAACGCGAGCATCGCCAGCGCCGCGAGAGCTGCGCATGCCGCCGTCGCGGCGATCGTGCGCACCGCGCGTACGTGCCGTGCGCCCGCGCGGCCATGCTGCCGATTCGCGCTCATGCGGCCTGCACGCCCTGGATGGCAACGCGATCGACACGCCGGTCGTCGATCGGCAAGTGCAGCAGCCCCGAGATCACGCCGAGCATGATAGACCCGTTCCAGAGCATTGCATAGGAATGCGTAGCGTCGTATACCACTGCACCGAGCCACACACCGAAAAACCCACCGAGCTGGTGTCCGAAGAACACGAAGCCGAACAGCGTCGCGATGTAGCGCACGCCAAACACCTGCGAAACCAGCCCGTTCGTGAGCGGCACGGTGCCGAGCCAGGTGAGCCCCATGACGAACGCAAAAACATACAGACTCGCGGGCGTGAGCGGCAACGTCACGAACAGCGCCATCGCGCCGGCGCGCACGAAGTAAATGCCGGAGAGCAGATATTTGCGGCGCAGGAATCCGCCCGCATAGCCGCACAGGAAGGTGCCGACCGTATTGGCCAGCGCGATGATCGCGAGCGCCATGCTGGCCTGACGCGCGCTCATGCCTCTATCGAGCAGCCACGCGGGCATGTGCGTGCCGATGAAGGCGAGCTGGAATCCGCACGAAAAGAAGCCGAGATTGAGGAGCCAGAAGCCACGATGCGAGAGCGCCTCTTTCACGGCGGCGCGCACGGTTTCGTTTGCGCCGGCCTCACTGCCGTGCGCTGCCGGCCGGTCGCGCAGCCATGCCGCGAGCGGCGCGATCGCGAGCATCACGGCGGCAAGCACGCCAATGGCTGCCGCCCAGCCAATCGAGCCAATCATGTCTTGCGCGAACGGCACCATGCAGAACTGCCCGAATCCGCCGATCATGCCCGCCATCCCCAGCGCCCAACTTCTCCGCTCGGCCGGAAACAGGCGCGAGAGCGCGCCATAGACGGCGCCGAACGCCGTGCCCGAAAGCGCAATGCCCACCAGCACGCCTACGCCGAGCGTATAAACGCCGACCGTAGCCGCGTGCGCCATGATGGCGAGGCCGAGTGCATAGAGCACGATGCCCGCAAAGATCACGCGCGCCGAGCCATAGCGGTCGGCAATCATGCCGGTGAGCGGCTGGGCGAAGCCCCACAGCAAGTTCTGCAACGCGAGCGCGAAACCGAACGTTTCGCGCGACCAGCCCCTGTCGAGCGTCACCGGCAACAGGAAAAGTCCCTGCACGTTGCGCACACCCAGTGCCGCCCCCATCACGATGCCGCCCGCGATCACCAGCAGCCAGCGCCGCCGCCATGCCTCATCGGTTGATGTCACCGCCGCACTCCTTTGTCGGGCGCGGCTCGTCCAGCGTGCCGCGCACGCCTGCCAAACTGAGCCGCCATGTGCGCAGTAAAGCGCGAGCGGCCAGCAACGCTCAAGTGAGTTTTTGGCAGCCTTCGCATGCGCCACACGCATGCGAGTGACCCACAGCGGCAACCTGGGCGGCTCAGGCAGTGACGGACGAAGTCATGCCGGCGGCGTCCGAACGCGCTTCGTCCAGCATCCATTCGACGACCGCGGCCACGTCCGCACGCGGCGCCTCGTCGGCCTGGCACAGCCAGTAGGCGTAGCCGGTCGGGCGCCGCGGCCCCGTCTCGCCAACCGCGACGAGACGGCCGTCCGCCAGCATCGGTCCGACGAGCGCGAGGCGGCCGAGTGCGATGCCGCGCCCCGCCAGCGCTGCCTGGATCACCTGGTCGTAGTGGTTGAAACGCAGAACACCGCGCGCCTGCTGTTCCTCGAGGCCGAGTTCGTGCAGATGATCGGGCCAGCGCAGCATCGGGCGTCGCGGGCCGTCGAATTCGAGGAGCACGTGACGCGCGAGCGTGGCGGCGTCGAGCGCGGCGATGCCGAGCGACGGATGCGCCACGGGGACGACGAATTCCTCGTAGAGCCGGTGCGCCATGGGCGGCGCGCCGCTCGCACTCGCGTAGCGCACCGCGAGATCGATGCCTTCGGCGCGCAGGTCGAGCACCTTGTCGGTCGCCGCCACGCGCAGGTCGATGTCGGGGTGCCGCTGCTGCAGGGCGCCCAGGCGCGGCAGCAGCCACAGCCCCGCCACGCCGAGACTCGCCGTGATGGTCACGGGCTGGCGCGCACCGGGCTGCATCAGCGTGTCCACCACTTCCTGCAACTGCTGGACGGCGCCTTCGGCGGCGCGAAAGAGGCGCTCGCCTTCGGGCGTGAACGAGATCGAACGGTAGCCGCGATTGAGCAGACGCACGCCCAGCATCGTCTCAAGGGCGTTGATCTGGCGGCTGACGGCGGACTGCGTAAGGCACAGGTCATCGGCGGCGAGCGTGATGCTCATGCGGCGCCCGACCGCGACGAAGCCGCGAATGAAATCGAGCGACGGAAGTTTGACGAGCGGGACTGACATGCGCCTTCCTCATGCGAGCAATGCAAGAAGATTGATTGAGCCCATCGCCAAGGTCAAGTGAAATGCAGTGCGGAGCCATCGCGCGAACGACTTACGGCGCTCTGCGCAGGGCGCAATCCACTGATGAGACCTATGCATACGCACACTGCCGAACAGCCCCCGGCTGCCGCCCAGGGCTGCGAACCATCGGAGCCCCAGCCGGTCACGCTAAGGGCCGACGATGGCTATCCCCTCGGCGGCTTCGTCTGGCGCCATCGAGAGCCGCCTGCTCACGGGGCGCCACGCCCTGTCGTTATCGTCAACGCGGCGACCTCGGTACGCTGCCGCTACTACTTCCGCTTCGCCGCCTGGCTGCATCGGCACGGCTGGGATGCGATCGTCTACGACTATCGCGGCATCGGTGAATCGCGGCCCGAGAATCTCTCGGCGCTCGACGCCAGTTGGCTCGACTGGGGCGAGCGCGATTTCGAGGCGGTGCTGCGCTATGCGCACAAGGCCTTCGCGGGACAGCCGATCGACGTGGTCGGGCACAGCATCGGCGGCTTCGTGATCGGCCTCGCGCCGTCGAACGCCCTCGTCCGCCGCGTGTTCACAATGGGGGCGCAGTATGCGCACTGGCGCGACTACGCGCGGCGCAGCAGGGCCGCGATGCTATGGAAATGGCACGTGGTCATGCCTGCGCTCACGAGGCTCTACGGCTACTTTCCCGCCGGCCGGCTGGGCTGGATGGAGGACACGCCGCGCGGCGTCGCGATTGCGTGGAGCCGCAGCCGCGCACGCTTCGAGGAGACGTACCGGCATGCGCCCATCGCGCGCGGGCACGCACAACGGCAAGCGCTCGCGAGCCGCTTCGCGGCGCTGCGCGCACCGATCCTCGCCGCAAGCGTGACCGACGACGCATTCGGCACGGTTGCCGCCATCGAGCGGCTGCTCGGCTATTTCACCCACAGCGACACCCTCCATCTGCGGATCGCGCCCGCGGCGATCGGCGCCGAAAGCATCGGCCATTTCGCGTTCTTCCACAGCCGCTTCGAAACCAGCCTGTGGCCGATCGCGCTCGGCTGGCTGCGCACAGGCCAACTCGAGCCGTCGACACCCGGCGCCATCGTTTCTTCGCGCGGCGCGCCCGGCTGAGGCACCGCACTCTCGCGGACGGACGACCCCGCGTGCCCGATCCGCCTATACTCGCAAGTCACCGGCTCACGTCGATCCCGCGCCCTCCGAGGACCCCATGAACACCTCATTCGAGCACCGCTACGCCTACACCAACGGCATTCGCATGCACTACGTCGAGTATGGCGAGGGGCCGCTCGTCTTGCTCTGTCATGGCTGGCCGGAGTCGTGGTACTCATGGCGCCATCAGATCGAAGCAATCGCCGCCGCCGGCTACCGCGTGGTCGCCCCCGACCAGCGCGGCTACGCGGACACGGAAGCGCCGCTCGAAACGGCTTCGTACGACATCGCGAACCTGACGGGCGACCTGGTCGGACTCGTCAACGCGCTCGGCGAAACGCAGGCGATTCTCGTCGGACACGACTGGGGCTCGATCGTCGCGGCCACGGCCGCGTTGCTGCGGCCAGACATGTTCCGCGCGCTGGCGCTCCTCAGCGTGCCGTACTTGCCGCGCGGGCGCATTCGCCCCGCAGTGCATCTGCAGACTAGCGCCGTCGACAAGCATTTTTATCAGGAGTACTTCCAGCAGCCGGGCCGGGTCGAACGCGAGCTGGAAGAAGATATCCGCCGCTCGCTGCTCGGCATTTACTACACGGCGGGAGGTGAAAGCCGGCGGCATCCTGAACATCGGCACCAGGGTTTCATCGGCTTCGACAAGAACGCGCGCTTTGTCGATAGCCTCGCGTATCCCGACACGCTGCCGGCGTGGCTGCCGGCGGCCGATCTCGACGTTTTTGCCGCGCAGTTTGCGAAGAGCGGGTTTCGCGGCACGGTCGACTGGTATCGCAATCTCGACCGCAACTGGGCGCTCACGCCATTTCTGGACGGCGCGCGCATCCTGCAGCCCACGCTGTTCGTCGCGGGTGAAGTCGACGGCGTCATCCATATGACGGCGAAGGCCTACGAGCGTCTGGAGAGCAATGTGCCGCGTCTCACGAAGAAGGTGCTCATACCCGAGGCCGGGCACTGGATCCAACAGGAGCGGCCGGACGAAGTGAACACGCTGCTGCTCGAGTTCCTCCGCGATCCGGCCGTGCAGCGCGACAGCGCTTGAATCGGCCTTGAATCGCGGACCGGGCGCAGTCAGCGCGCGTCGGCTAGCGGCCGGGCTGCATCCCGGTATGCGGCACCCGCATGCTGGTGAAGCCAGCGGATCATGTCCGAGTGCTTCACCACACCGATCAGCCGCCGTGCGTCGTCAAAGACCGGAATTTCGTAGCACGCGTGATCGGCAAAGATCGATGCGAGGTGGGCGAGCGGCGTGGCGCGGTGCACCGCCTGAACGCCCGATGCCATGACGGCTTCGACCGTCTCCTCCACTTGCACGGTCTTGCGCCACAACCCGCGCCATAGCCTGCGCGCGAACCCCGCACGCCGGCCGTTCGCCAGTTCGTGATGCGTCACCGTGCCCACGAGGCGATGCGCGCCGTCCACCACCGGCAACGCATGGACGCCGTGACGGCGCAGCGTCTCCCACGCGGCATGCCTGCCCATCGTAAACGGCACGGCGTGATCCGCGCTCGACATGAATTCCTCGCACGTGAGCGCATCGAATGCGTCGGACGACAAGCGCTGCGGGTCGTCACCCGCGTTCAACTGTTGCGCCGGCCGCACCGGTGCACCCGATGCGCTCGCCTGCGCAGCCGATCGCCAGGCGGCGCGCGGATACCGGTGCCCCGTGAGCGCATGGAACACCAGCGCCGCGCTCAGCAAGGCAAACGACTGGAACACGATGGGCACCGCCACGAAGCGATAGCCGAGCGCATGCACCGCCGGCCCGCCGAGCACGGCGGTCAACGCGACGGCGCCCGAAGGCGGATGCACGCAGCGGCACAGGAACATCGCGCTGATGGCAAGCGCGACCGCCACGGCAGCGGAGAGCACCGGCGTCGAGATCCACTGCGCGCAGGCCACACCGACTAGCGCCGAAACGAGATTGCCCCCCACGATGGACCACGGCTGCGCGAGCGGGCTTTCCGATGCGCCGAACAACAGCACGGCCGAGGCCCCCATGGGCGCGACGAGCATCGGAATGTCGCCCGCACTGCCGAACAGCAGATGCGTGGCGATCCCCGTGAACGCGATGCCAAGCAAAGCGCCCCCGGCGCGGCGCACGCGCTCGCGCCACTCGGGAGCGCCGGGATGTGGGATGAAATTCGTCAACCAGTCGTGGAGTGCGAGGCGGGGCATGGGCGTCGGCGCGTCTGGGGTGGACTGTGCGCCGCGCGAGCCTTTGCTGCAGGCCCGCGCAGCGCCTCTGGCGATTTGCGTCCGTTGAGGTTACCCAGGCGCTTCCAGGAACAACAATTGAGAATTCTTCGCTCATATATAATTCATTCTCTATGCATCTTTAGTGGCACCCTTCCCTTGAGCAAGGTATCCTGGCTCCGATATTTTAATTTGCATTCCTGATTTATTTGCACTCTCGACCGTCCGAGCAATAATCGGCCGGCGAGTTATTCAATTCCAGCAATGAAACCGATTTGTCAGCCATTGGCAATCCACGCGATGCGTGGGACTGGCACATGACATCGATGTCATGAAACAACGCGTACACCTGGCCTGTTACAGAAGCCCCGCCTCGCAGCTTGTCACGCAAATGCACACGCGCCTCGCGATTTTCTAAATTAGTTTTCATGTTGAGTGAGCGCCAACTTAAAACACCGATGCCGGTCCGGAACCGATAATTCCCTCCAGTTTCAGCATTGCGAGGAACGTAATATGCACAAGCCGATGTCGGTCGAACTCATCAACGAATATGGCGAGCACGCGGTGCGCGTGAACGTCGAGGGGCACGCCGCACTGCTCGACGCGCCCGAGGTGGACGCGCTCATCGAAGAGCTCGGCAAGCTGCGCGCAACCATGCGCCCCGCCGTGCCCGAGCAGCCCCTGCGCACGCATCAATATGTGCTCGAAATCGACCCGTGCTGGTACACCGAGCGCAATCCGCTGTTCGACGGCGCAGTGGTATTCCTGCGCCATACCGGCCTCGGCTGGGCCGGCTTCGCGATTCCCACCGAGAGCATGCATCGCCTCAAGGAAGCGTTGAGCGCGCATGAAGCCGCCGCGAAACGCGAGGCGCACCATCTGCCGGTGCACGCGTTGCCCAACTAGGCCACCGAACCCGACCACTTGAAGCGCCGGCACCCGGCGCCAGGCGTGCAACCCACGCCTCACCCGTGAATTCAGGCTCGCGCGCAAGCGCGGAGCGGGCCAGCGCGTCACGCGAAAAGCGTGCGCCGCGCCCGCTCGTCCCTTCCCTTCAGGGCGTCTTGCGCGCGGCCCTGAGCTTTTCGCCCTCACCGGCACGGACTCCTCACATGAACCAGCTACAAGCCATGCGCGTCTTCACGCGCGTCGTCGACCTGAGCAGCTTCAGCCTCGCGGGCAAGCAGCTCGGCATGTCCGCCGCGGCCGTCACGCGCAGCGTCGGCATGCTCGAAGCGCATCTGAACATGCGCCTGTTGAACCGTTCCACGCGCAGCCTCTCGCTAACCGAGGCGGGCCGTCTTTATCTGGACGGCTGCCGGGCCGTGATCGAGAAGCTCGACGAAGTGGAGTCCGAACTCGTGCGCGCCACGCGCGACCCGAGCGGCGTGCTGCGGATCGCGGCGCCTTCGGTTTTCGCGAGCGGCGCGCTCACCGCGTTGCTGGGCGCGTACCGCGACGTGAACCCGCGCGTGGACTTCGACGTCACCGCCTACGACAGCCATATCGACATGATCGAGGGCGGCTTCGACGTGTGCTTCGCCACCGACCGCCAGCAGGTCAACGCTTCGCTCGTGAGCCGCAAGCTCACATCGGTGAAGGAGATCGTCGTGGCCGCGCCGGGCTACCTCGCGCGCAAAGGCGTGCCGCGCACGCCCGCCGATCTCGCGCAGCACGATTTGCTTGCCGTCTCCGACTCGCCGCGCAACTGGGAATTCGCCAACGCCGAAGGCCTGCAGCGCGTCAACGCGAACGGCCCGCTCACCGCGAGCGGCTACGCCACCGTGCGCGCCGCGGCGCTCGCCGACATGGGCATCGCGCTCCTGCCGCTGCCACTCGTGGCCGACGACATCGCGCGCGGCACCTTGCTGCCCGTGCTCAACACCTTCGACGTGAACGGCGGCATGCAGCACGTCTCGATCGTGTATTCCGGCCGCAACTACCTCACGATGAAAGTGCGCAGCTTCATCGACTTCGCCGTCGAGCAGTTCCGCACGCATTCCGCGCATGCGGTCAATGGCGCACACAGCGCGCCGGTCGCGCTGCGCGCCGTTGCATAACGCGCATGTCGCATGACACGCTAGATCTTTGTTTCACCGTCAAGACCCCTGGAAGGCCATGCCCAGAATACTGACCATCGAAGACGACGCCGCCACGGAGCAAAGCGTCGTCCCCACGCTCGCCTCGACCGGCTTTACCGTGGACGTTGCCCGCTCCGGCCGCGAAGGCATCGCCATGGTGATGGCCGGCGACTATGACGTCGTTGCGCTCGAGCGGCGCCTGCCCGATCTCGACGGCCTCACCATCGTCACCACCATGCGCGGCGTGGGCATCGAAACGCCCGTGATCGTCATGAGCTCGACCACCGGCGTGGAAGAGCGCATCCAGGGCCTGCGCGCCGGCTGCGACGACTATCTCACACGGCCGTTTTCCATCGACGAAATGTCGGCACGCGTCGAGGCGCTCGTGCGTCGCCGCACGCGCCCCGTGGCCGCGGAAACCGTGCTGCGCGTGGGGCCGCTCGAACTCGACCTCGTCAAGCGCAAGCTCACCTGCCGCGATGCGGTCTTGCGACTGCGGCCCACCGAGTTGCGCGTGCTGGAATTCATGATGCGCCACGCGGGCCAGGTGCTCACGCGCACGATGATTTTCGAAGGCGTCTGGGGCGGCCGGTTCGACCCCGGCACCAACCTTGTGGACGTGCATGTGGGGCGCTTGCGCAACCGCGTCGATACGCCGGGCCAGCCGTCGCTGATCCGCACGATACGCGGTTCGGGCTATCTGCTCGGCTGACATAGCCACGACGATTGCAAGCAAAGTTGCCGCTTTGTAACTTCGTAGTCCTTTTTGTTAAAAAATCCCGCTGCAGACTAAAACTTGTTTCATCTGCCTGGTTGCTGGACGTTAGACCGCGCCGGCCACAATACCGGCGTCGGTTTCCCGAATGTTCTCCCGTACTTTTCAGGCCTTATTTTCGCGCCACGCCGGCGCGCCAGTACGCCGCGGGAACCGGCGCCGATGTTCTGAACGGAGCCCCTTCTGATGTTGAAAATCGTCCGGCTGGCCTTGAACCGTCCGTACACGTTCATCGTGCTGGCCCTCCTGATCCTGATCGCGGGCCCGCTCGCTGCGTTACGCACGCCCACCGATATCTTTCCAGATATCCGCATTCCCGTTATCAGCGTCGTCTGGAACTACGCGAATCTTTCGCCCGATGATATGTCGGGCCGTATCGTCACCTATTACGAGCGCACGCTCGGCACGACCGTCAACGACGTTGCCCATATCGAGTCGCAGTCGTTCCGCGGCTACGGCATCGTGAAGATCTTTTTCCAGCCGGACGTGGATATCCGCACGGCCACGGCGCAGGTGACCTCGGTCTCGCAGACCGTGCTCAAGCAGATGCCGCCCGGCACCACGCCGCCGCAGATTCTCAACTACAACGCGTCCACGGTGCCGGTGCTGCAGCTCGCGCTCACGAGCAACAAGCTCAACGAGCAACAGCTTGACGACTACGCGGCCAACTTCATCCGTCCGCAACTGCTTTCGGTGCCGGGCGTCGCCATTCCCACGCCGTACGGCGGCAAGGTGCGCGAGGTGCAGATCGACCTCGACCCGCAGGCGTTGCAGGCGAAAAAGCTCTCGCCGCAGGACGTCGCGGATGCGCTCGCGCAGCAGAACCAGATCATTCCGGCGGGCACGCAGAAGATCGGCCGCTTCGAATACAACATCACGCTGAACAACAGCCCGCTCTCGATCAATGCCATCAACGATCTGCCGATCAAGACCGTGAACGGCGCCGTGATCTATATGCGCGACGTTGCCCACGTGCGCGACGGCAATCCGCCGCAAACGAACATCGTGCGCGTGGACGGCCATCGCGCTGTGCTCATGTCGATCCTGAAGAACGGCTCGGCCTCCACGCTCGACATCGTCTCGGGCGTGAAAGCCAAGCTGCCGCTCATCGAGCAATCGCTGCCGCCGAGCCTGAAGCTCGTGCCGCTCTCCGATCAATCGGTGTTCGTGAAAGCGGCCGTGAGCGGCGTCGCGCGCGAAGGCATCATCGCCGCCGCGCTCACCTCGGCCATGATCCTGCTGTTTCTCGGCAGCTGGCGTTCGACGCTCATCATCGCGGCTTCGATTCCGCTCGCCGTGCTCGCAGCCATTGCGGGGCTGGCCGCGTGTGGCGAGACCTTGAACGTGATGACCCTGGGCGGCCTCGCGCTGGCCGTGGGTATCCTCGTCGACGACGCGACCGTCACCATCGAAAACATCAACTGGCACCTCGAGCAGGGCAAGGACGTGAGAAGCGCGATTCTCGACGGCGCCGCGCAGATCGTCATGCCCGCGCTGGTTTCGCTGCTCTGTATCTGCATCGTGTTCGTGCCGATGCTGTTGCTCGACGGCATCGCGCGCTACCTGTTCGTGCCGATGGCCGAATCCGTGATCTTCGCGATGATCGCCTCGTTCATTCTCTCGCGCACCTTCGTGCCGATGATGGCGGGCTACCTGCTCAAGCCGCACGCCTCGCAAGGGCATGCGTCGGGCGAGCTCGCCGCCATCATGGCGCCGCATGGCGCACACGACCACGTCGTGCGTTCGCGCAACCCGCTCGTGCGCTTTCAACGCGGCTTCGAGGCGCGCTTCGAGCGCGTGCGTGCCGGCTATCGCGCCGTGCTCGGCCTCGCGCTCATGCATCGCAAGCGCTTTATCGTGGGCTTCCTCATCATCGTGATGGCGTCGTTCGCGCTCGTGCCCTTCCTTGGCCGCAACTTTTTCCCGAATATCGATTCGGGCGAGATCGAGATTCACGTGCGCGCGCCCATTGGCACGCGCGTGGAGGATACCGCCGACCTGTTCGACCATATCGAAGACACCGTGCGCGAGGCGATTCCCGCCGATCAGCTCACGAGCATCATCGACAACATCGGCCTGCCCAATAGCGGCATCAACCTCACGTACAACAACAGCGGCACGATCGGGCCTCAAGACGGCGACATCATGATTTCGCTCGCGAAGGACCACGCACCCACGGCGCAGTACGTGAAGGCACTGCGCACGCAACTCCCGCGTCTGTTCCCGGGCACGACGTTCTCGTTCCTGCCGGCCGACATCGTGAGCCAGATCCTGAACTTCGGCGCCCCCGCGCCCATCGACGTGCAGGTGAGCGGCCCGAACATGCGCGCGAACCAGCGGTACGCCAACGAACTGCTGCACCGCGTGAGCAAGATTCCGGGCATTGCCGATCCGCGCATCCAGCAGGCCTCGACGTATCCGCAGTTCTCCGTGGCCGTGGACCGCTCGCGCGCCGACGAGCTCGGCATTACCGAGCAGGACGTCACCAACTCCGTGGTGGCCACGCTCTCGGGCACGAGCCAGGTGTCGCCCACGTTCTGGCTCAATCCGAAGAATGGCGTCTCGTATCCGATCGTCGCCCAGACGCCGCAGTACCGCATGTCCACGCTCTCCGACCTGCAGAACCTGCCGGTCACGGACAAGAGCGGCGCCTCGCAGATTCTCGGCGGCATCGCCACCATCACGCGCGGCGTAAGCGACGCCGTGATCTCGCACTACAACATCGAACCGCTCTTCGACATCTACGCGACCACGCAAGGCGCCGACCTCGGTTCGGTCTCCTCGCAGATCCAGAAGGCCATCCACGCCACCGCGAAGGACGTGCCCAAGGGCTCCACGGTCACGATGCGCGGCCAGGTGCAGACCATGAACACCGCGTTCACGGGCTTGCTGCTCGGTCTCGCGGGTGCGGTGCTGCTCATCTATCTGCTGATCGTCGTGAACTTCCACTCGTGGGCCGACGCGTTCGTGATCGTCTGCGCGCTGCCCGCCGCGCTCGCGGGCATCGTATGGATGCTGTTCACCACGCACACGCCGCTCTCGGTGCCGGCGCTCACCGGCGCGATTCTCTGCATGGGCGTGGCGACCGCGAACGCCATTCTGGTGGTGTCGTTCGCGAGAGAGCGCCTCGCCGTCACCGGCGACGCCATGCGCGCCGCGCTCGAAGCGGGCTTCACGCGCTTTCGCCCGGTGCTCATGACCGCGCTCGCCATGATCATCGGCATGGCGCCGATGGCGCTCGGTCTCGGCGACGGCGGCGAGCAGAACGCCCCGCTTGGCCGCGCCGTGATCGGCGGCCTGATCTGCGCGACCTGCGCCACGCTCCTGTTCGTGCCCGTGGTGTTCAGCCTCGTGCATCGCCGCGACAGCCGTGGCGGTCAAGACGACGCCGACGGCCATGCCACGCCCAGCGATTCCCATCATCCGGATCAACTTGCCCTTGAGGAAGAATCCCATGTCTACTGAAGTCGACATCGCCCCGCCGCAAGCGCTTCGCCACCTGAAGGCCGTCGCCGCCGTGGCGCTGCTGGTCGCCACCGGCATCGTCTCCGGCGGTCTCTTCAGCCGCGTGCATGCGCATCAGGAGCTCACGTCCTGGACCGACGCCCAGGCCGTGCCCACCGTCGTCACGGTCATGCCCGAGCCCACGCCGGCCTCGCAGCCGCTCGTGCTGCCGGGGCACCTCGCCGCCTATATCAACGCGCCCATTTACGCGCGCGTCTCCGGCTATCTGCATGCGTGGTATGCCGATATCGGCACGCATGTGAAAGCGGGCCAGCTGCTCGCCGTGATCGACACACCCGATCTCGACCAGCAATTGCAGCAGGCGCGCGCCGATCTGCAGAACTCGATTGCCAACGAGAAGCTCGCGGCCACCACCGCGAAGCGCTGGACCGAGATGCTCAAGCAGGATTCGGTCTCGCAGCAGGACGCCGACGAAAAGACCTCGGACCTGATCGCCAAGCAGGCGACCATGGAGGCCAACGAGGCGAACGTGCGCCGCCTCGAAGCGCTCGAATCGTTCAAGCGCCTCACGGCGCCGTTCGACGGCGTGGTCACGGCGCGCAAGACCGATGTGGGCGCGCTCATCGACGCGGGCAGCGGCAGCGGCCCCGAGCTCTTCACGGTCTCCGACGCGAGCCAGTTGCGCGTCTACGTGAGCGTGCCGCAAAGCGACGCCGCCTCGATCAAGCCCGGCATGCACGCCACGCTCACGGTGCCCGAGCGGCCTGGCATGACGTTCGACGCGAAGCTCGTGGACACCGACCAGTCGATTTCGCAGGCCTCGGGCACGATGCTCGTGCAGCTCGCCGTCGACAACAAGGCGGGGCTGCTGTTCCCCGGCGAGTACACGGAGGTGCATCTCGACATGCCCGGCGACGCGCACGCGCTCTTCGTGCCCGCGAGCGCACTGATCTTCCGCTCGCACGGCATGCAGGTCGCGGTGGCCGGTCCCGACCATCGCGTGCAGTTGCACGACGTGACGATCGGCACCGATCTCGGCACGCGCGTGGAGATCACCGAAGGCCTGAAAGCGGGCGAGCCCGTGATCGACAATCCGCCCGATTCGCTCACGAACGGCGATGTGATCCGGCTCGCGGCCACCGCCGCAACGAACGCGCCCCGCGCGGGGGTGGCCAACGCGTCAGCAAGCACGCCCACGCACACGGCAACGAAAACGGCCTCGGCCAGTCCCGCGCAAAATCCGGAGCGTGCGCATGGGTAAGCGGTTTGCTCAACGTTCACGCGCGGGCGGGCGGTGGCGTGTGCGCGTAGGCCTCACGGCGATCGCCGCCGCCATGCTGCTCAACGCCTGCTCGTTCGCGCCCACGTATCACGCACCGGCTGCGGCCATCCCCACGCACTTCAAGGAGGCCGGCGACTGGCAGCTCGCGCGTCCGGCCGATCAGTTGCCGCGCGACGGCTGGTGGAAGGTGTTCAAGGATCCGGTGCTCGACCAGCTCGAGCCCCAGGTGGCCAAGGCCAATCCGAACGTCGCTGCCGCGCTCGCGCGTCACGACGAAGCCGATGCGCTCACCGCGCGAGCCCGCTCCGCGCTGCTACCCACCGTGGGCGTCGACGCCCAGGTCGACCGCGAGCGGCAATCGGCGTTGCGTCCGCTGCGTGGCAGCGGCCAGCCCAACGTGTACGACTCGAACACGCTCGACGTGGGGATCGGCTACGACCTCGACTTGTGGGGCAAGGTACGCAACGAGGTGAAGGCGAACGAGGCGTCGAGCGTAGCGAGCGAAGCCGATCTCGCCTCGCTGCAACTGAGCCTGCAGGCAAAGCTCGCGACCACCTGGTTCAACCTGCTCGGACTCGATCAGCAATCCAAACTGTTGTCCGACACGATTGCCACCTACAAGCGCGCGCTCGAACTGACCGAGAGCCGCCATCGCGGCGGCATCGCCTCGTCGCTCGACGTCTCGCGCGCGCAGAACCAGCTCGCCGCCGCACAGGCCTCTTATGACGATGTGAGCGCGCGCCGCGCACTCTACGAGCACGCGATCGCCACGCTCGTCGGCGTGCCCGCGTCGGAATTCAACGTCGCGCCCGACACGATCCGCCCGCATCTGCCGAACCTGCCTGCGGGGCTGCCCTCCGCGCTGCTGCAGCGGCGTCCCGACATCGCCGCTGCCGAGCGCCGCGTGGCCGCCGCCAACTCGGAAATCGGCGTGGCGAAGGCCGCGTTCTTCCCGGACCTCTCATTGGGTCTGGACGGCGGCTACCAGAGCGACACGTTCTCGCCATGGATTGCAGCGCCCAACGAGATGTGGTCGATCGGCCCCGAACTGATGATGACGATCTTCGACGGCGGCCGCCGCGAGGCGATCGTGCGCGGCGCGCGCGCGAAGCTCGCCGAGAATGGCGCCGACTACAAGGCCACCGTGCTCAACGCGTTCCAGCAGGTGGAGGACAACCTCGCGCTCCTGCATCACCTGGGCGACGAGGCACAGCGAGAGGACGAGGCGCTCACGGCGGCGCAGCGCACGCTCACGCTCTCGATGTCGCAGTATCGCGACGGCGTGGTCAGCTATCTCGACGTGGTGACCGCGCAGACCACCGAGCTCTCCACGCAGATCTCGTCGCTGGAGCTGGACACGCGGCGCCTCGACGCCACCGTGGGCCTCATCCAGGCGATCGGCGGCGGCTGGAGCACCCGGCAGCTCGGGGACGACACGGCATCGGCTACAAAGGCCGCAGGAGCCACGGCAGCACCGCAAACGGACACCGCAGCGACAAGCACAAAGGCAGCGGCAACGTCATAAGGTAACCTGCGCGCCACGATGGCGTACCTGAATCGCCTCGCACGGCGCCCGGCACACGCATTACGCGCGTGCCGGGCGCCGTTCTTCGCGTGTATTTTCGGAGGCCAGGCTTGCGGCATCCATGTCATCGCAGGGTCATGTAAGGAAGCCATCGTTTCGCCTACACCCATCCTGCAACGCTTGCGGCAAGCCGTGCGCGCTTGCGCATGCCAGGCAGTCACGAGGCGATTCGACATGACGAAGAAGAACACTCCCGACACCAACGACACCGCCGCCGGCGTCTCGCGCCGCGGCTTCCTCAAGCTCGCTGGCGCCTCCGGCTTCGCGGGCGCGGCAGGCGCGGCCGCTGCGCTCACCGGCGTGGCGAAGGCCGGCACGACCACGCCCGACGGCACGCCCGAGCAGATCCACCTCACCTGGGGCGCGGACCCGCGCAGCGAAGTCGTGGTCTCGTGGGCATCGCTCGCGGCCGCCACGCATCCGCGCGTCACGTACGCCGCAGACCGTGGCCGCCGCGAAGTCGTGAACGCGGTTCAGCGCACCTATACGGACGGCCTCACGGGCGTCGTCGTGTTCACGTATCACGCGCGCCTCTCCGGCCTGCACGCCGACACGACCTATCGCTACGAAGTGACCGCCGATAACGACAGCCACGCGGGCAGCCCGTTCAGCGCGAGCTTCACCACCGCGCCGCACGGACGCAAGCCGTTTCGCTTCACGAGCTACGGCGACCTCGCCACGCCCAATACCGGCTGGGTGCTTTCGTCGCCGCAAAGCCGCTTCGCCGTGGAGGCCGTCGAGCGCTTCCAGCCGCTGTTCCATTTGCTCAACGGCGACCTCTGCTACGCGAACCTGAATCCCGCGCATCAGACCGACGTGTGGCGCGACTTCGCGAACAACAACCAGAGCTCGTCGTCGAACCGTCCGTGGATGCCCTGCCCCGGCAACCATGAAATCGAGTTCTACAACGGCCCGCAGGGGCTCGAGTCGTATCTCACGCGCTATACGCTGCCCGAGAACGGCACGCGCTTTGCGGGCCGCTGGTACAGCTTCCGCGTGAGCAACGTGCTGTTCGTCTCGCTCGACGCCGACGACGTCGTGTACCAGGACGCCGCCGCCTTCGTGGCCGGCCCCGCGCCGCTCGTGCCCGCGGCCAGCACGGGCAACGCGCCCATCGCGGCGGGCTCGTCGTTCTATGTGCGCGGCTACAGCAACGGCGAGCAGACGCGCTGGCTCGAAAAGACGCTGCACCACGCCTCGCACGACGACGACATCGACTGGATCGTCGTGCAGATGCATCAGGACGCGCTGAGCTCCTCGAAGACGGGCAATGGCTCGGACAAGGGCATCCGCGAGGCCTGGCTGCCGCTGTTCGACCGCTACGGCGTGGACCTCGTGGTGTGCGGACACGACCACGACTACGAGCGCAGCTACCCGGTGCGCGGCTGCAATCATCACGCGGGCGTGGATGCGGCCACGGGCACGCCCGTCGATACGCTGCAGCCGAAGCCTTCGGCGAACGCGCAAGCGGGCACCAACACGTTCGACACGAGCCACGGCACGATTCATCTGATCCTGGGCGGCGGCGGCACGAGCGCGCCGCTTGACGTCTACGGCGTGGACGTCGGCAACGGCAATCCGCAGGCGAAGGTGTTCACGAAGCCGAACCGGCCCGTGCCTGGCACGACGGGGGGGACTTTTGTGCGCGCGGGCGCCGATGCGCTCGAGGACGCGATCTGGTCCGCGCAGCGCGATACGGGTACCGGTTATGGGATCGCCGTGTTCGACGTGGACCCGGGCGAGCACGGCGGCAAGATGACCATCACGATGAACTACTATCACGCGCCGGGCGCCGATCAGACGCCCACGCCGAACTACGAGCTCTTCGAGACGGTCACGCTCGCGAAGTCGCGCAAATGAGCGCCTGGCGAGGTGCGGCTACAAGCGCCTCGGCCTGGTGACTCTGGTGACCCTGATGACTGGCGGCGTTCAGGCAAGCCCTGGCGCCGCCGCTTGCAGGACGTCCACGCGCTTGGGCACGAGGCCGAGATCGAGGAAGGTATCGGCGATCTTCTGCTGTTCGCCGAGGATGGTCTTCGTGATCGGCACCGTGCCGAACGCCGTGCGGTCGACCGCCTGCGCGACCACGGGCGCGGGCAGCCCCCAGAGCTTCGCAAGCTCGGCGGCATACGACGCGCGATTGTTCTTGCCCCACTCGTCCGTTTTGGCGACCTCCTCGATCACCACGCGAATCACGTCGGGGTTCTGGCTCGCGTAGTCGCGCGACGAAAAGTAAAAGCCCCGATTGACCACCACGCCGCTCGCATCGGCGAGCACGCGCGCGCCGAAGCTTGACTGCGCGGCCGCGAAGAACGGGTCCCAGATCACCCAGGCGTCGATGGAGCCATTCTCGAACGCCGCGCGCGCATCCGCCGGCGCGAGGAACACCGGATGCACGTCGCGGTAATCGAGCCCGTGCTTGCGCAGCAGTTGCACGAGGAAATAGTGGACGTTGCTGCCCCGGTTGAACGCGACGCGCTTGCCCTTCAGATCGGCGACCTCGCGCAGCGGCGAGTTGCGCGGCACGAGCACCGCCTCCGATTGCGGCCGCGGCAGCGTGGCCGCCACATAGGCGAGCGGCGCGCCCGCGGCCTGCGCGAAGATGGGCGGCGCCTCGCCCACGTCGCCGAAATCGATCGAGCCCACGTTGAGCGCCTCCAGCTGCACAGGGCCCGCGTTGAACTCCGTCCAGGTGACCTTGACGCCCAGCGGCGCAAGCCGCTGCTCGAGCGTGCCACGGCCCTTCAGGAGGCTCAGCGCGCCCTTCTGGTTACCAATACGCAGGGTGCGCGCGGCGTTCGCCGCAAAGGCGCGAGGCGCGCTCAGGGCGGGCAGCGCGACGGCAGCCGCACCCAGCGAAAGTTTGAGAAATGCGCGGCGTGTGCTCATAGGTTCGTATCAACGGTCGTGGCGGAAAGTTCAACCGATTCTACGAAGCGCCCAGGCAAATCAGAACGATGGAGTTTTCGGATTCAAATCAGTTACAGGACTAAGGGCGTGGGCGGCCCTTACCCCATTTGATGCAAAGCAAATTATGAGACCGCCCGGCCGCTAAGCTTACGGCCGGCGCGCATGTGTACCACGCTGTGCAGATGCGGCGTCCGAGCTCCTCCTACAGAACCTCTCCACCCACGCTCAAATGAACAAACCTCTTCTTGCCGGGCTGGCACTCGTTGCCATGCTTGGCGCCGGCCATGCGGCCGCTCAGAGCACTCAGCCCGTCCAGACCACTCGCCCCGCGCAAGCAGCGCAGACGGCCCCAGCCGCTCCGGCCCGTTCGATCGACCAGGCCGATGTGTTTCTGAGCGTCTGCCAACAGCCGGAAAATCACGACGCCTGCGTCATGTATCTCGCGGGCTACACCAACGGCGCGCTGGTTCAGACCCTGATCGACAAGCAGCCGCCGCGCTACTGCGTCCCGTCCAATCTCCCGCGCAAGGAACAGCTCAGCGCGATCGTGACCTGGATGAAAGGTCACCTTCAATACGTTCTCGAACCCACCGGCGCGGTCATCTACAAGGCGCTGATCGGCACGTTCCCCTGCCGCTAGGCGCGGCGGCGCGAGACGACGTTCTTCATTCAACGAAATCTCGCGCCTCGATAAACATTTCTTCATATTCCTGCATCGGGTTCGATAGGCTGACCTAACTATTCTCTCAATACCGGGATGCGATTTATCGCATTCGCTAACCGGCCAACCAAATATGTTCTCTGGAGGATAGTTCCATGAAGTCGCTCATGATCGTTGCAGCTCTCGCCGGCGCCGTTGTCACCACGTCCGCTTTCGCTCAAACCACGGCGCCCGCGCAAAACACCTACCCGGCCAACACCACGACGGTCGCCATGAACAACACGGCCACGGCTTTCCAGCAAGGCGGTTGGGTAGCGCCCGATGGTGTGCAGGTCGCCCCGAAGACGCGCGCGCAGGTCTATCACGAACTCGTGCAGGCGGAGCAGGACGGTCAACTCGCGTACCTGAATTCCACCCTCTACGCACACTGAAGCCTTGCTGCGCCTGGCGCGCAGCCTGCAAGCAGGTCACAGGAGAACGGCACGCCATGCGCGTGCCGTTGCTGTTTTTGGCGCGACAGGTACACGCGCGTTGCCGCGCATGTGACCTGAAATCCCACAAACGGTTACCTTCGGCGCGCAGCGCATGACGCGTGACCTGAGCGCTGCGTGTGACGCTCGCTCAGGTGACACTCACGTGACATTCAAGCCGACTTGGGCAGCGTGATTTGATAGCCGTAACGGCTGATGGTCTCGATGCGCACTTCGATAGCCTCGCGCTCGAGCTTGCGGCGCAACCGCGAGACAACGAGGTTCACGGTCGACGGATCGATATCGTCTTTCTCGGGCCACGCGTAGCGGATCATCTGGTCGCGCGGCACGGGCATGTTGGCCTGGCGCAGCAGGCATTCGATGAGCAGGTATTCGCGGCGCGTGAGTTCCGCGCGTCGCGCGCCTTCCACGATCTCGCGCGTGCTCGCGTCGAGCAGCGGCGCGGCGGCGGCGCCTTGCTCGGGTGGCGGCGCGACAGTCGCGCCGGTGCGCAGCAGCGCGAGCATGCGCTCGTGCATTTCGATGAACGAGAACGGATAGCGAAAGCACGCATCGGCGCCCGCGCGCAGCAACTCCGAGCGCTCGTGCGCGCCGGCTTCAATGCCGAGCACCGCGATAATGGTCGCGCCGTTCGTCGCCTTGGCGAGGCCAGGCAGCAAGGCCAGCAGTTCGGGCAGCAAGGCGCCGTCGAGCGCGACGGCGATCACCGCATCGAAAGGCTCTTCGCCCGCGAGATAGACGCCGTCGCGCAGCTCGTGCGCGCGTTGCAGGCTGTGGGCGCTTTCCTGCAGGGCCTTTTGCAACCATGCGCCTTCGGCATGGCAGGGCGAGATGAGGAGTATGCGCATAGGCTCTTGTGTCGGTTGGCTCGATTTGCCTCAGTGGGTTCTGGTCAGGTGAGTGCGCGCGGCCAGCATTCGACGCTCATGCGCGTGCCTGGCCCGCCCGCTTGATTCGTTTCGTTCGCGGTCTTCGTGAGATCGCATGCGTCGTCCATGCGCAGCGTGAAGTCGTGCACGCGCATGACCGCCGCCACGACGCTCAGGCCCAGACCCGAGCCTGCGGTATGGCGCACGGCGTCGCCCCGATAGAAGCGTTGCAGCACGGCGGCGCGCTCGCCCGGCGCGATGCCCGGGCCGTTGTCGGCCACTTCGAGCAGCGGCCCGAGCGCCGTGCCGCGCAAGGTCACGCTGACGATCCCGTCATGCTCGGGCGCGAACTTGATGGCGTTGTCGATGAGGTTGCTGAAGGCTTCGAAGAGCAGCGCACGGTCGCCATGAATCTCGCTAACCGGCGCGGTGTTCACACGCCATTCGATCTCGCGGCTTTCGGCAAGCGGTTCGTAGAGTTCGGCCAGTTCCTGCACGAGCGCCTGCAGGTCGACGGTCGCAAAGCCGCCGCGACGGTGCAGCGTGCCAATCTCGGAGATGCGCAGCATCGCGCGGAAACGCTCGAGCAACTGGCCCGTCTCGGCGCGCGCGCGCTCGACGAGGTCCGCACCCGCTTCGTCGCCACGCAGGCTCTCGCGTTCGGCCACGCGCGCGAGCAGCGTATGCAGATGCACGAGCGGCGTGCGCAGGTCGTGCGCAATGCCATCGCACGCGCCCTTGACCTCGCCCATCAGGCGCTCGACTTCGTCGAGCATGTGGTTCACGAGATGCGCGAGCATGTCGAGCTCGTCGTCGCCGCCCACAGGCAGGCGCCGGTCCAGGTCGCCGCGCGCGATGCACTGCGTGACGCGGCGGATCTCGCGCACGCGCCGGATTTGCCGCATGCCGAGCACGAGACCACCCGCGAGCGCGGCGCACAGCGCGAGCACCGCCCCGAGCGACAGCGCGCGCACCACGATCTCGCGGATGCGCAGCACGCTCGTCATGTCGCGCGCGACGACCAGGTGCATGCCATTGGGGCGCAGCTCGCCCACGATGCGCACGATCGGCGACTGCGATTGATCGTCGGGCTTCAGGACATGCTTGAGCGTCGAGCCCACGCGGTCATAGGTCAGGTTCGGCGGCGCCTCGAGGATGTCGCCGGCCACGTAGCGGCCGTCGTTCGTGAAGAGGCCGTAATAGTTCACGTGCATGCGCTCGTGCTCGAGCCGTTGATAGATCGCGGCGGGCAGTTGCGCATCGGGAATCGAGTCGAAGTAGATGAGCTGCCAGCCCATGATGGTGTCGGCGTCGCGCTCGATCGAAGTGGTCGCGACCCACGCGATGGAGCCGACCAGCAGCGTGAGGAACACGCCGAACAGCGCGGTGTAGGCGCACAACCAGCGAAACGTCGTGGTGTGCCAGCGCCGGCGCGGGATCGCGGGCGCGGAGGAGGAGAGACGGCTCGTCACGCGGGATTATCCGAGAATGTAGCCGGAGCCACGCACCGTCTGGATCAGCGGCGGCACGCCCGGCGGATCGATTTTCTTGCGCAGGCGGCCCATGTGCACGTCGATCAGGTTGGTGCCCGGATCGAAGTGGTAGCCCCAGACTGCCTCGAACAGCATGGTGCGCGTGATGGTCTTGCCCGCGTGGCGCATCATGAATTCGAGCACGCGGTATTCGGTGGGCAGGAGCGCGACTTCTTCGCCGTCGCGGCGCACCTTGCGGGAGATGAGGTCGAGCTCGAGCGGCCCGACGCGCAGCGCGGTCTCGCGCGCGACGCTCGCGCCCTGGCGGCGGCGCAGCAGCACCTCGAGGCGCGCGGTGAGCTCCTCGGGGTCGAAAGGCTTCGTGAGGTAGTCGTCGCCGCCCGCACGCAGGCCGCGCACGCGCTCGTCGACGTCGCCGAGCGCGCTCAGCATCAGCACCGGCGTCTGGATGCCGACCGTGCGCATGGCCGTGAGGATCGACAGGCCATCGACGCCCGGCAGCATGCGGTCGAGCGTGATGGCGTCGTATTCGTCGCTCATCGCGCGCGCCATGCCGTCGCGGCCGTTGTCGACCCAATCGACGGCAAAGCCGCGTTGCGTCAGTTCGCTGACGATTTCATTGGCTGTGACGGCATCGTCTTCCACCGTCAATACGCGCACCTGGCTCATTTCCTCGCACTCCGCCGCGCGTCACATGCGCGGCCTCTTTCGAAGTGCAAGTTTACCGTCGTAAGGCCGCCGTGCCGCGCTTGCTTTCATGAAATTAAATTTAGGTTTGCAAACGCCTGCCAACGCTTTGGCCATGCACCGCATGCTTTCAGTTATCTTGCGGGCCGCAGCCTGGCGCGGCGGCGCCTGGCATCGTCATTCGGCACTGCGAGCGGGACCGGCACGCAAATCGAGCTGGTAGCCGTAGCGGTTGATGGTCTCGATCTGCGCGCGCGCGCCGTGCGTGATGAACTTGCGGCGCAGCCGCGACACCACCAGATTGACGCTCGAAGGCTCGACATCGCCTTTCTCAGGCCACGCATAGCGGATCAGCTGCTCGCGCGCGACCGGCGCATTCGCGTGGCGCAGCAGGCATTCCACCAGCAGATATTCGCGCGTGGTGAGCGAGATGCGCCGCTCATCGACGACCAGGTCACGCGTGAGCGGATCGAGCCGCGCCGCGCACGGCCCCGCCTGGACGAGCGCGGTGCGCCGTAGCGCGAGCATGCGCTCCTGGATCTCGAGAATCGACCAGGGCTGCACGAAGCAGGCGTCAGCGCCCGCGCGCAACAGTTGCGCGCAGTCGGCGGGGGTCGCGCGCGTGAGCGCGACGACGATCGCCGGCGCATCAGGCAGACGCGTGATGGAGCCGAGCACATCGATGAAACCATCGTGCGCGGTCGCGCCACTGGTGCACAGGATCACCGTGTCGAACGACTCCTGGGAGGCGAGGTAGACGGCGTATTGAAGGTTGTCGGCAACCTCGACGCTATTGAGGCTCTCGCTCAGCGCCTTGTATAGATAGCTCCGCTCCGCGTCGGAGGAGGAGCACAGCAGGACTCTCATTGATAACGCGTGTTGTGCCAGGGATGAGCAGGCCAGCAGTCGATGGTGACGGTCGTGCCTGTGCTCGCATGCCCGGCTGAGCCTGGCGCGGCGCCATGAGCGAACTCGGGTACCAAGGCGGCCGCGAAGTCGGGCACCGCCGCGCCGATGGCGAGCCGGTAGTCGTGCAGCCGCAGGACCGCGGCGACGATCCCGAGTCCGAGGCCCGTACCCGGCACATGGCGGGCTGCGTCGCTGCGGTAGTAGCGGCCGAGCACCGCATCGCGCTCTTCGGGCGCGATGCCGGGGCCGTTGTCGGTGACGCTGAATTGCGCGCCCGCATAGGTCGCGTGCAGCGCGACGCACACCGCGCCGCCGTGAGGCGCGAACTTGATCGCGTTATCGAGCAGATTGCTGAAGGCTTCGAAGAGCAGCGCACGGTCGGCGTCAACAGGGGCAACGTCAGCCAGCGCGATGCTTAGCTCGATGGCCTTTTCTTCGGCGAGCGGGGCGTACAGCTCGCACAGCTCCGTGACGAGATCGGCAAGCGCCAGCGGCGCGAACGCGCTGCGCCGTTTGATTGCGCCAATCTCGGAGATGCGCAGGAGTGCAGAGAAACGTTCGAGCACGGTGTCGGCTTCCTCGCGCGCGCTCACGAGCACAGCGGCCATCGCGGGCTCGCCGCGCCGCTCGAGTGCGTCGGCCGCGTGTGAAAGGCGCAGGCGCAGCCGCGTGAGCGGCGTGCGCAGGTCGTGCGCGATGCCATCGCACGCGCTCTTGACCTCGCCCATCAGCCGCTCGACTTCGTCGAGCATGCGGTTGACGAGATGGGCCAGCATATCGAGCTCGTCGCGGCCGGCAACGGGCAGCCGCTCGCCGAGATCGCCGCCGGCGATGCGGCCGGTCGCGCGGCGAATCTCCGCCACGCGACGGATCTGCCTCATGCTCAGCAGCAGCCCGGCGCAGAGGCTCCCGCACAGGCACAACAGGCCGCCGCCGTATAGCGCCTTCAACAGCTCGCCGTGCACGTGACGCACATCGGACAGCGTGCGCGCCACGACGAGGCGCGAACCGTCCGCGCGCACTTCGCCCATCGCGCGTAGCGGAGGCTGCGCAGGGCCGATGTCGAGCATCATGGTTTGCCCGCGCATGTGCTCGTGCGAGCGGCCCCAGGGGTCGAGCGCGAGTTCGGCCGGCATGGCATGGATATCGCCGGCGATCCAGTGGCCATCGGCGGAAAACAGGCCGTAGAAGTTCTGGCGCCGGTTTTCGCGACGCAGCCGCGCGTCGATGGCGGCGCCGAGCGACGCGTCACTGCGCGAGTCGAAGTAACGCAGTTGCCAGCGCAGGCCGCTGTCGGTCTCGCGGATCATCGCGTGGGTCACCGAATACTGGATGAAGCCCAGCAGCACCATGAACGACACCGAAAAGATCGCCGCGTAGGCGGCGAACCACCGGAAGGTCGTGGTCTGCCAGCGGTCGTGGCCAATATCGCCCGCCTGCGCCCGCACCCGCGGCGCCTCAGGCACGAACGCGCCTGTGCGGCCCGCCACCCAGCCTGGCAGGTTCATTGTGCGCCTCGCACCGGCTGCGGCAGGGCGCAAGGCGCCATGCCGCACACGCGCCGCGGCGAAGTTTGATGCAGGTGCGCCGTGATTTCGCTGACTGACATGACTCTCCCGATGGCTAACCCCGCCGACGATGAACGATGCGCGCAGCGACGACCCATTGAGGACCCACGATGGACCAATACGCGCGCCTCGCCATGATAGGGGGGGTGATGCGCTGCAACGGCATCAGCACGATGAAGAGCGGGTCATGTTCTTACCGGCTGATGACGGCTGGCTGTCAGTTTGTCAATTCGGGCCAACGCGAAGAGGCTCGGAATGGCGCGGCGCGGGATTGAAGCGAGCCACCATCGCATGCCTCTGACGACCGCGCGAACCATCGGACCCATCTCGTTCACCGGGCCCGTTGCATCGATGAAAGTTGTTTCATCCTCTTGAGCGCTTTCCAGATCTCCCCGCTGCTTATGCTCGACGCTCGTTGGCATGCCATGCGTGCGATGTCGTTTCGCGTCGCCGGCATGTCGCTGGTTCGTCGGCACCTGTGCCGACGCATTCGTCCATAGACAGTCGGAGGTCACCATGAAGCGTTGGCTCAAGTTCGCATTGATCCCTTTCCTTGGCGTCGCAAGCGCAAGCGCGTTCGCTGCACCCCAGCTCACGCCGCACGCGTGTCACAGCTATCCGTTCGTGCGGCCCAGCCACGAGGTGACGCACCGTGAACTCATGCAGGAACTGAAGGACCTCTCGCTGGTTGGCTACCAGGAGCATGCGGTGGACAACGATTACCCGTCCGACCTCCAGGCGGCTCAGGAACGGCTCAGCAGCCTCTATCGTCACGACTGCCTTGGATCACCTACGGCGTCCCCGGCACAGCAGGCTACGCAGACACAGGCGCAGGCTGAGTGACGACCGTGACGCGCGTGCGTAAAGGTCCCCAGTGTGCAATGTTGCAATGCACCTTGGCGCACTGGCCAGGAACGTGAAGGTGACTTACGCGCTCGGTTCCCATATTTGGCGACCTGCTGTAGGTAACCCGATATGGGAGGTGGGGACCTTTCGCTAAATGCCCTCGAAGGTCATACAGTCGCGGGGCAGCGAGGACAGGGCAGACGGATTGCGGTTTTTCGGACGCCAGGCGTCTAGCAAAGCAACGAGCCCCTCAGGCTGCATTCGGATCCCAGAGACGGTTACCTTTTAGCTTTGGCTTGTCCCATAGCCAGACACCCTTGAGTGTTATTATTATAAAAATCATTGGGTTAAGGTACACACTCAATGTCAATTCTCAAGATTTGGTGGATAGGTTCCGTGTTTTGGGAGCCGTTTTCGTGCGCTTTGTCCAATAGGTCACCGGGTTTGGGACAGCATGGGTTGGTGACCACTTACATCTCTATAGGGTCCCGGTTTTGGGAGACGTCTTTCTCATCGGACGCCTGTTTCAGTGTTTACCTTTTACGCTTTAGAATCTTTAGTAAACCTTTAGGCGTCGCAAAGCCTTATCTGGCAAGGGTTTGCGGGCGATTTGGTGGCAACTTATGGGACCCGGGGACCCGGCTATGGGAGCTCGGGGTTGTGGATATGGGGGTTCGGTAGCTTCGCATGGGGATTCGGGTCTGTGGATATGGGGAAAAGGTCGCTCTGTATGGGAGAAATTGCCGAAACCCACTGAGGTCACCCTCTATGGGAACACAGATAGGTAGCGCTCTATGGGACGCGAAGACCGCTTCTGCCTGATCTGAAGGCCATTTGCGCTGCCAAAAGGTCGCCATTTATGGGGAATTTTGGAGGTAACCGGTTATGGGGCGTCGCTGCAAGGCGTTCTGGAGGTAACCATTCGCGATTGGATAGGAGACCCCTGCGAATGCTTGGCCGGGACTCTGATCACGACGCTCAGGTAACGCGCTATGGGATCAATCGAGAGTACCCGGTTATGGGAGTTTTCTCGCGGCCATCGCCCCCGGATGTGCATATTGCGGGCTATTTCAGGTGGCCATTTATGGGATAGCCAACAGGTCACCGGTAATGGGACATTTTTTCCATGCTGCTTGGCCAAAGTCCACGAAGCGGCGGTTCACTGAAATCCCCCATAAACAGGTACCTGTGGGTAACCTGATCGAGAGTGAGTACTCACTTGTTAGCTTCAGGTAACGTGTTATGGGAGCTAATTCGGAGTGTCGAGGCGCAATGGTTACCGAATATGGGATCGCACCTGGCCCGCCGGAACGTGCTTCGATGGGCACTGGATGCCCGGCACCGCGGCCAAAAGCACGGGCTGTCAACTTTTCCTGCGTGCGGTGTCGTGCTCCCGCATACGCGCGCGGCGTAGCCTTGAGTCACCTGATGGGTTGGTATACAGTTACCAACCGACCAGGTTCCCTTTTAACGTGGCTCATATGGCAAGAAAAAAGGCCGATGCCGGCGATGCCGACAAGCAAGGTGCACTCGTATTCCAACAAGGCCAGCCGCCTGATCTCTTCCGCAAGGCGGTTCCCGCGATTCACATCGCGCCGAAATCCGGATCGATCAGCCTCCAGCAGCGCAAGATGTTCAGTTCGCTGATCAAGAACGCGATCCGCCAGGATTCTCTCGAAGCCGGCCGCTCTTCGTTCGAGATCACGATCTCCGCCCTCTCGCAGGACGTCGATCTGAACAGCAACAATACAGAGTACGTCAAGGAGACGATCAACTCGCTGATCAGCACGGTCGTCAACTGGGACTATCTCACGCAGGACAAACGCAGTATCTGGAAGGCGTCGGGCTTGCTCGCCGGCGCCGAACTCGAACGCTCGGTGCTGCGCTATACGTTCTCCGAGCAGATTCGCGGCGAACTCCTGAATCCCGAAATCTACGCGATGATCGACATGCGGATCACGCGTCAATTCAGGAAAGCACATTCGCTCGCCCTGTGGGAAAACGTCGTGCGCTACGAAGCGGTTGGCGTAACGGCGCGTTTTCCCCTTGCGACGCTGCGCGACCTGATTCTCGGCCAGGATACCTCGGCGCAGTCGTACAAGCTCTACAAGCAGTTCAAGAGCCGCGTGCTGATTCCCTGCATCAAGGAAGTCAACGAGATCTCGGACCATAACTTCGAGCTCATCGAGCACAAGGTGGGCCGCTCGGTGGTTGCCCTGCAGTTTCGCGTGACGCGCAAGCCGGAGACGGATCCGTCCCAGGAGCTGCGTGCGAACGAGACCGTGCTCATCGGCGAGATGTCGAAATTCAGCGTGCCGGTCTCGGAGGCGCGACGGCTTTTGAAGCAGTACGGCGAGGAAAAGATTCGCACGGCGGTGGCCTATACGGCCGCGCGCGTCGCCCAGAAAAATGCGGCGCCGCTTGCGAATGTGGCGGCCTATTTCCGCAAGGCGCTGATGCAGGGTTATCAACTGCCGGGTGCCAACGCGGCAGGCAGTCCGAGCACCGATACGGGCAAGGCGCGCGAGAGCCAGGATCAGGTGAAGGACCGGTATATCGCGGCGAAGATCGCCGAGGCGCGGGCCTACTTCAACGAGCTCGAGTACGACGATCAGACGGCGCTGATCAAGCGGTACAACGAAACGGTCGGCATGGACAAGCTCAAGGTCTCGACGGCCAAGGTGCCGAGCAAGATGGCGTCGACGAACTTCTTCCGCTGGGTGGTTCTCGACACATGGGGCCAACCCACTGCCGCCGATCTGCTCGAATTCCTGCTGAGCGGACAACAGGCGCCGGCCGCTGGCGATCTCCAGGCCATGGGCGATGTCGAGCTTGCGTTGAAGACGCGCGCTGAGTGATTGCGCGGCCTCTCTGACAATTTGGCGAAATTTACCTATCTTTTTATAGTAGATAAATTTCGCTTCCCCAGTTTTCCTCAAACATCGATGCAGCGCCGAACTATTGATGTTCGGCGCGGGACTCAGCGGTGTTGTTTTCTCCACTGCCAGTGAGTACCGGACTGGCTCGATTCATTCACCTCTTCATTGTTTCGTAGTCTCCACGTGGAGATCGCGTAGCTGCGCGTGCTGGTGGTGCAGACATAGTGTTAAGCGGATTGATGAATGTCGATTGTGGCCCAGTGAGCCACAGGTCTACACACGCGCGTCCGAATTAGTTGTCTCTTGCTGGGACACAGCTGGATTTGCAGCGATCAAGCAAACCTTGATGTAGCGCCGATAGCGTAACCATTGCTGCCGTAGTGAGTAATGCTTCTATGTCAGGCACCTTGCTAGAAGCAACGGACAAACGCTTGTGCAGAAGCCTTGGTCATCGACAACAGAGTGAGCCTTCTTACCTGCTTCAATAGTCGAGGATCTCCACGTGGAGACTAGGCCAACGCCCCTGATGCCACAGAGACTGAAGATGCTAGAGACGTAGCAACTCAGGAGCACACCTGTCTTCTTGCGGAGAGACTCACGGAGTGGCAGCACAAAGGAGTGATCTACAGGCATGACCACGCAACCCGCTCCTATAGGAATGTCTCTCCACGCGGAGATAAGACCGTTCGTGAGCAACGGCATGCTGTCTGAACGCGGCTGAATCAGGGCAGATTGCTCTGAGCTGATCAGATGTCACGATCTCCACGTGGAGATCGCGTATTGGCTAGTCATAGCGGTTCGAGCCATCACTTCAATCGCGCCGCCTTTGGGATGCTCTCCCTATCGCCCGATTCCTGAATCGAATCTATGTCCACATCCGGAGCGGGATTGAGGACGTCCACAAAATCTTTGAAACCGGGTGGGTTTGAATTGCCATACTCAGTCCCGATGAAGTCTCCACGTGGAGATCACACCTCCGGGACTGCCATCGTCCCATCACAGATTTTCTGTAGTTGTCTCTTTATAACGGCTCGTCACATCGAATCTCTTGTCCAAATGGCCAGTTTGGTTGTGAGCTGACAACGATTTCGGCGCTGAAGCTAGAATTTACTTTAACTTGCCGCTAGACTGCCAACTGACTCGCTGGAGAGTCTCCACGTGGAGATCGCGCGTGAAGCGGGTGCCGGCGTTGAACATTGCATGGAGAACCGAATGGGACTGGTCATAGCGGTAGCAAACCAAAAGGGCGGGGTGGGCAAAACCACGACCAGCATGAATCTGGCGGGTGCGTTTCAGTCCGAAGGCTATAAGGTCTACGTCGCAGACGCCGACGGCCAGCAATCGTGCATGAGCTGGTGCGCGGCGGCCGGGCCGGAAACACCGCTTCCATTCCGCGTCGGTAGCATCAACAAGCTCGAGAAGATGATTGGGCCGGAGATTGCCGCGCTCGCGAACGACTACGACGTCGTCATTGTCGACTGCCCGCCGAATATCAACGATTTGACCACCGCCCGCGTCCTCGCCGTTGCCGACGCAACCATCATCCCGACCGACGCATCGCCGATCGACATCTGGAGTAGCGAAGGGATGATGGAGTTGGTCGAGCGCACGCGAGTAGCCAATCCCGCGGGAAAATTCGCAATTTTGCTGAATAAATCGAATTCCAAGACGCTCCTCCACACACAGATGAGCGCGATTCTCGCCGAGAGCAATGTCCGCGTGCTCGCATCCACCGTCAAGCAACGCGAACTGTATCGTCAGGCGGCGGCGCTTGGCCGAACGGTCTTCGACGTAAAGGGCGTGCGTGGTGCGAAGGTCGCGAAGGACGAAATCTCAGCGGTCTACAGCGAAATCATTGCGCTCGTTCAGGAAGAAGAGGAGATCGTCGATGGCAACTAAGCTCAATTTCACCAGCAAGGTCAGGGCGGGCATGGCGGTGGAGCGCGTGTCCGCAGGCGAGCGTCTTGCCGATGGCGACGTTGTCGGCATTGCGCAGCGCGACGCATCGGTGGTTACGCTCGCCGAAGTGGCACCGGTAGCACCCGTAGCACCGGTGGAACCCGTTGCGCTCGACGTTCACGCGGTGACGAAGATCCCGGTCGAGGACGTCGTCTCGAATCCGTACAATCCGCGCGCGTTTTACAGTGCGGAGACAATCGACGAACTTGCGGAAAGTTTTGCCAAGCAAGGCCAGATCACGCCGATTCTCGTCACGCGCTTGCCCGAGTTTCCTGGCAAGTACGTGATCGTTGACGGTGAGCGCCGTATCAGGGCGGCGCGCTCGCGTGGCGACAAACATATCGATGCCGATGTCCGCGACGGTCTCGATAACCAGAACCTCTACTTGCGTGCCTACCACGCCAACAAGGAGCGCGAGGAGCAGACGGTCTTCGACGACGCGCTGGCCTGGAAGAAGTTGCTCGACGATGGCGTTTATGTCGATCAGGTCGAATTGGGCGTTGCGGTAGGTGAGGATCCGAAGCACATCAGCAAGGTGATTTCGCTCACGTCGCTGCCGCCGTATCTGCTGCAGCGCATGGCGCAGCATCGCAAGGACATAGGCCTCGGCCACGCCTACAACATCAAGCTGATCTTCGATCGTGCTGGCGCGAGCGTTGCCGAGCATTGGCTCGGGCAGGTCATCGAAGGCAAGGCGAGTGTGCGCAAGCTCGAGGCGGCTGCGTCGGCGGAGGCGGGCGCACGCCGTATCGGACCGCGCCGCACGCACTATCAGTCACGTGTGCAATTCAGCCGTCCGGATGGTATTGCGCTCGGCGAACTGAAGCTTTTTGGCGACGGTCGCGCGGAGCTCAGCCTGAAGGGCATCGCAGCGGCAGATCAGCAGCGTTTGGCCGAGCGAATGAAGGCCGTGATCGACGAATGGGCGGCCGAGATGGATACGGTTGCTGAGACAAATTGAGATCACGCATCTGAAAGTCGGAAAGGGCAGGGCCGGAAGGGCGCCTGCCCTTTGCTTTTGGGGCTCCGAAATTGGGCCTGGTCGCTCATGAACGCAGCTAGGGTCGAAACCGTGAAACACCGCCAGAATTGTCGCCGCGACAAAAATCGGCTTTCAAATCAAAGAGATGTGCGACAATTCATAGAATGTTTCACGGTTAGGTGTATTTGATTGGGGGCTAAATGATGCTTGCCACCTCAATTGCGGTGCCAGGAACATTTTCCGACTCAAAACGTATCGTATGAAATGTAATTCGTAGTTATTGGAACATTTCAACAGATCCCGAGACGGATTGACAATCGCCGCCGCCTACGCCATGCTTGTGCGAATGAATTACCGCCACTGCCCGATTACGCTGATTATTCGCACCATTCATCGAATGGTGGGTTAGCGTACGTCTGGCAATAGCGACAACAACCCGCCCCACGAGGCGGGTTTTTTGTTTCCGCCTCCTGGCAAACAAGAGCAAAGAGAAAGCACAGGAGCTGTCATGCAGGTCGAATCGAGCAGTACCGTAGTCGAAGCCAACACCGCCAATGCTGCTCCGGTCAGAGGCCAGCCAGGCAACATGCCGCAGACCGATTACCTGCGCCTGGTCCTCACCGCCCGCGTCTACGACGTGGCCCGCGAGACCGAGCTGGAGCGCGCGCCGAACCTCTCAGCACGCCTGCGCAACACCGTCCTGCTCAAGCGCGAGGACAACCAGCCCGTGTTCTCCTTCAAGCTGCGCGGCGCCTACAACAAGATGGCGCACCTGACGCCCGAGCAGCTCGAGCGCGGCGTGATCACCGCCTCGGCCGGCAATCACGCCCAGGGTGTGGCGCTGTCGGCGGCGAAGCTCGGTGTGAAGGCCGTGATCTGCGTGCCCATCACCACGCCCCAGGTCAAGGTCGATGCCGTGCGCGCCCATGGCGGCCCCACCGTCGAGGTCGTGCAGGCCGGCGAATCCTATAGCGACGCCTACGCGCACGCCGTGCGCCTGCAGGAGGAGCGCGGACTGACCTTCGTGCATCCGTTCGACGATCCGCACGTGATCGCCGGCCAGGGCACGGTGGCGATGGAGGTGCTCAGCAAGCATCAGGCCCCCATTCACGCGATCTTCGTGCCGATCGGCGGCGGTGGCCTCGCGGCGGGCGTGGCCGCCTACGTGAAGGCGGTGCGCCCCGAGATCCGCGTGATCGGCGTGCAGACCGATGATTCGTGCGCGATGGCGCAGTCGATGCAGGCGGGCCAGCGCGTCGAGCTGAGCGAAGTCGGCCTGTTCTCGGACGGCACGGCGGTCAAGCTCGTGGGCGAGGAAACTTTCCGCCTGTGCCAGCAGTATCTGGACGACGTGCTCACGGTCGACACCGACGCGCTGTGCGCCGCGATCAAGGACGTCTTCCAGGACACGCGCAGCGTGCTGGAGCCGGCGGGCGCGCTGGCCGTGGCGGGCGCGAAGCAGTACGCAGAGCGCGAAGGCATCGAGGGCAAGACGCTGGTGGCGGTCACCTCGGGCGCGAACATGAACTTCGACCGCATGCGCTTCGTGGCCGAGCGCGCGGAGGTGGGCGAGGCACGCGAGGCGGTGTTCGCGGTGACGATCCCCGAGGAGCGCGGCAGCTTCAAGCGTTTTTGCGAGCTGGTGGGCACGCGCAGCGTGACCGAATTCAACTACCGCATCGACGACGCCGAGCGCGCGCATATCTTCGTGGGCGTGCAGATCCGCAACCGCGGCGAGTCCCAGACCATCGCGCAGGCCTTCGTCGATCACGGCTTCCCGTGCGTCGATCTCACCGGCGACGAACTCTCCAAGCAGCACATCCGCTACATGGTGGGCGGGCGCTCGCCGCTCGCGCACGACGAGCGCCTGTTCCGCTTCGAGTTCCCGGAGCGCCCGGGCGCGCTGATGCGGTTCCTCTCGTCGATGGCGCCGAACTGGAACATCAGCCTGTTCCACTACCGCAACCAGGGCGCGGACTACAGCTCGATCCTCGTGGGCATTCAGGTGCCGTCGGCCGAGGACGCGGAGTTCCGCCGTTTCCTCGCGACGCTTGGCTATCCGCATTGGGAAGAGACGCAGAATCCGGCCTATCGGTTGTTCCTGCAATGATGCGTATGCACCCATCCGCACGGCTCGCGCGAGGCATGGCGCGATAAAACTGCTGGAAAACACCAGGCCCGGCCAGAGTGCTCGTCAGTATACTGAGCCACTGCTGCCGGGCGTCGTCGCCTCAGGAAGATTGGGCGCCGTGCGTCGGACTCACCTGGAGGATGACGAATATGCTGCGCATCGTACTTGGCCGTCTGATGGCTCTTTCCACGATCGCCCTGGCTGCGCTCGGTGCATTACCCGGCCTGGCGCATGCCGACGCCGCGCATCCCGTGGTCGCGCTGCTGCCCGGCGTGACCGATCCTTTCTACTTCACGATGTATCGCGGCGCCGAGCGTGCGGCGAAGGAAGAGCATGTGCAGTTGCTGTTCCAGGTTCCGAAGGCCTGGAATACGACCGAGCAGGTGCCGATTCTCAAGGCCCTGATCGCGAAGCATCCCGATGTGCTGCTCGTCTCGCCGGTCGACAAGCAGCAGATGATTGCCCCGCTCAAGGAAGCCGCCGACGCCGGCATCAAGGTCATCACCGTGGATACCTATATCGGCGACGGTCACTACCAGACCGGCAAGGGCGACGCTGATTTCCCGCTTGCCTATATTGCTTCGGACAACCTGGAAGGCGGCCGCGTGGCGGCGCGTGCGCTTGCGAAAGCCATCGGCGACCAAGGCACGGTCTACTGCGAGGACAACAAGCCGGGCATCTCCAGCACCGACGCGCGCGTGCAGGGCTTCATGGACGAGATGAAAAAGCATCCGAACATCAAGGTGCTCGAAACGCAATACAACGAGGACGACGCCAATCGTGCCGCTGCGCACGTGGCTGCCGTGCTCGCACGCAATCCCGATCTCGCGGGCGTGTTCGGAGCGAACACCTTCTCGGGCAGCGGTGCCGCGCAAGGCGTGAAGACCGCTGGCAAGCAAGGCCAGGTCAAGGTCGTGGTCTTCGACGCCGTGCCGGGCATCGACGACAAGATCAGTAGCGGCCTCGTCTCGATCGCCATTGCGCAACGTCCGTACGACATGGGCTACTACGCGGTGAAGTCGGCCGTCGACGCAATCCACGGCAAGAAGATTCCTGTCTACCGGGGCACCGGTTTCGTGGTGCTCGACAAGTCGAACATCGACATGCCGGAAATGAAGGTCTACATCTACTCGAACTGATCGGGCCGACCGACGGGACGGACCCGCGCCATGAACGACAAGCGGCTCGATCGCCTCGCGCTCGTCAGCAAGGTCTGGCCGTGGCTGTTCCTGGGTGCGCTGCTCGTCTTCTTCGAAATATGGGCGCGCATCTCGGCGCATCGTTCGTTCGTCTTCAACGCCTATAACCTGCAATCGATCGGCCTCGCGGCCAGCGCGCCGCTGCTGCTCGCCATCGGTCAGACTTTCGTGATCGTGACCGCGGGCATCGACCTCTCGGTGGGATTCGTCATGGGACTCGCCGCAGTGTGCGTGGCGCAGTTCACCATTCCGGGCGGCGGCTCGCCGTGGGTGCTGCTGTTGTCGATTCCGCTTACGATCCTTGTCTGCCTGATTCCCGGCTTCGTCAACGGCGTGCTGATCGCGCGCCTTGGCGTGCCCGCGTTCATCGGCACGCTCGGCATGTACGGCGTGGCGCGCGGCGCGGGGTTTCTCGCGGCTGGCAGCGGCATGACCGTGGCCGTCGACAATGCCGGCCTCGCATGGCTCGGCCAGGGCTGGGCGCCTGTGGTCCTCACAGCCGTGCTGCTCGCCTTCATGCACTTCGTGCTCTCGCAAACGAAGTTTGGGCAGTACACCTATGCAATCGGCGGCAACCCGCAATCGGCCGTGCGCGCGGGCATCAACGTGCGCCGCCATCTGTTCGCGATCTATCTGATCGCGGCCGCCTTCGCCGCGATCGGGGGCATCGTCTATACCGCGCGCTTCGCGGCCGGCGCCGCGAACGCGGGCGAGCCGATGCTGCTCGACTCGATCGCGGCGGTCGTGATCGGCGGCGCGAGCCTCTTTGGCGGCACGGGCACGGTGGTCGGCACGTTGATCGGCTCGCTCATCATCGCCGTCATCGAATTCGGCCTCGTTTTTATCGACGTCAACGCGTTCTGGCAGTTCATCGTGGTGGGGATCGTGATCATCGTGTCGGTGCTGATCGATCAGTACAAGGAACGGCTCGGAGGCGCGCAATGAGCCCTGCGCCCGCAACGCCAGTGCTCGAGGCGCGTGACATTTCGATTCGCTTTGGCGGCGTCGAGGCGCTCAAGCGTGTCTCGCTGCGCCTGATGCCTGGCGAAGTGCTCGCGCTCGCGGGCGACAACGGTGCGGGCAAATCCACGCTCATCAAGATTCTCTCGGGTGTCTATCGTGCCGACTCGGGAGAGCTGCACTTCGACGGCCGTGCGATGCAACTGCGCGATCCTCAGGATGCGCGCGCCCAGGGCATCGAAACGATTTATCAGGACCTCGCGCTTGCCGACAATCTCGACGTGGGCAGCAATATCTTTCTCGGCCGCGAACCCACCCGCCGCAAGCTGGGCTTTCAGGTGATCGATCGGCCGCGCATGGCGCAGGTCGCGCGCGAAGTGCTGGAGCGGCTCGATATCGTGATTCCGCCGCGCAAGCTCGGCGGCCCCGTGAAGATGCTCTCGGGCGGCCAGCGCCAGGCTATCGCCATTGGCCGTGCCATTTACTGGAATGCGCGCGTGCTCATCATGGACGAACCCACGGCCGCGCTCGGCGTGCCGGAGCAGCGCAAGGTGATGGCGCTGATTGGTTCGCTCAAGGCACAGGGGGTGGCGGTCTTGCTCATTTCACACAACCTGCACGATATTTTTGCGGTCTCCGACCGCATCGTCGTGCTGCGCAGGGGCGAGGTGGCCGGCGAGCGCCAGATTCAGTATACGAACGGCGACGAGATCGTGAGGCTCATGGTGGGCGATAGCTACGCGAACGGCGCGCGCTGATGCCGGCGTGCATGTGGCAGGCGCATGCCACGGTGGATTTCGCGGCACAATATCAGCCTCAGCCATCTTTCTGTTTTTCAACCGCACTGCCATGACGCATCTCGATCCTGCCGATATCTCGGGCTGGCACGCCCATATCTATTTCGACGCCAGCGCGCGCGACGCTGCGTGGGCGTTGCGCGAAACCATCGCGGCGCAACTGGGCGACGCCGTGGAGATCGGGCGTTTTCACGAGCGTCCGGTCGGCCCGCATCCGATGTGGTCGTACCAGCTCGCCATTCCGGACGAGCGCTTTGCCGCGGTATTCGCGTGGCTCGTGCTCAATCACGGCGCGCTCGACGTGTTCGTGCATCCCAATACCGACGATGCGTTGCGCGATCATCGCGATGCCGCTGTATGGATCGGCCATTCACACACGCTCAACCTTGCCGTGCTTGGCGGCTGAGCCCGCTGCCGAAGTTTTGATCGCTGAATCGGCCCGATACACAAGATGAGCGGGCCGCAATTCGATTTTGCGGCCCGTATTGTTTGAGGCACCGTACTCGACGCGCCGTCACGCGGCAGCGCTCAGTCTCGCGCTCAGTGGCCGAACGACTCCTTCTCGGCGCCCGGCCCGGCTTGCATGACGTGCGGCCGCGCGACCTGCTTCACGAGCAATGCCGCACAGGCCACGAGACCGGCCACGGCAATCGTCGCGAAGATTCCCGCGAACGAGAAATGCCGGCGCGCCAGCTCAGCCACGAGAAACGACCCGGCGATGCCGCCGAAGCGGCCGATCCCGAGCATCCACGCGACGCCGGTGCCGCGGCCTTGAGTCGGGTAGAAGGCGGCCGCGAGCGCGGGCATCGACGATTGCGCGGTGTTCATGAGCACGCCCGCCGCGAACACGGCCATCACGAGCGCGCCTACATTGCCCACGGCCTGGCCGATGAGCCAGACGGAGAGCGCGGTCAGCGCGTAGCACGCGGCGATGATGCGGTTGGCGTTGAAACGGTCCATCAGCACGCCGCACAGCACGGCGCCGATGCCGCCGAGCGGAAACAGCGCCGAGATCAGCGTCGCGCGGGCGGGCGGCAGGCCGGCGTCCTTGAGCAGCAGCGGCATCCAGTTGATCGACGCGTAGAAGATCACGAGGCCCATGAAATAGGCGATCCACAGCATCACGGACCCGATCGCATAGCGGCCCGAGAGCACCACGCCGAGGCCCTTGCCGTCGGCGTGTGGCGCGCTCTCGGTCATGGTGAACGACTGCGCGGTTTGCGCGTCGGCGGAAATGCGGGCGAGCGCGGCCCGGATACGCTCGGCGGGCCGCTGGTTCGCCACCATGTAGCGCACCGACTCCGGCATGCGCAGCGCGAGCGGAATGGCGAGCACGAGCGGCGTGACGCCGCCGAGCAGGAGTACGCTGCGCCAGCCGAGGTGCGGAATCATCCACGCGGCGAGAAACCCGCCGAGCGCTGCGCCCAGCGGAAAGCCGCAGAACATCAGATTAATGATCGTCGCGCGGCGGGCGTCGGGGCAGTATTCGCCCATCATCGTGACGGCGTTCGGCATGGCCGCACCGAGGCCCACGCCTGTAACGAAGCGAAGCCAGACGAGGTGGTCGATACTCGAGGCGAACGCCGACGTGAGGCACGCCGCGCCGAACACGAGCACCGCGCCGAGCAGCATGGTGCGGCGGCCGAGCCGGTCGGAAAGCGGACCCGAGACAAGCGCACCGCAGGCGAGGCCGAAGAGCGCGGCGCTCAACACCGGCGCGAGGGCGGGCTTGCTGAGGCCCCACTCGCCGAGCAGCGAGGGCGCGATGAAGCCGATGGCCGCCGTGTCGAAGCCATCGAGCAGGACGATGGCGAAGCAGAGCAGGAAGATGAACCCCTGAAACGGCGAGAACGGATGCTCGTTGATGAACGTCTGGACGTCGACAGCTGAACTGCGGCTCATGGAATGTCTCCTGACGTTGCGCGGGCGCGTGTGGGCAGTGCGCCCAGGGTGGCTCGCGATTCTTATGCTTTGAATTCCGCACACGAATCGTACGCGCGTGCGGTTGCGGCGGATATCGGGGACATTATCGAGGGTGGCGCGCAGCGCCCTTCGAGCGCTCGCCTTTGCGTGGGCGCCGCCTATTGCGGCGCGATCGTCAATTTCACACGGTTCGCGCCGACTGTCTGTGCGGTGATCTCGATGCGGCTGCCACGCTCGCCTAGATAGAAGTGTTGGCGGCCTGGCGAATTGCCATCGTGGGTGGCGGCGGGCAGGCAGGCGGCGATATCGGCGCCTACGCCTTCGAGGGCGTCTGTGCCCGAACCGGTCTGGGCGTCACGCGTGCTCCATGTGCATTGATAGCTGCCGCGATTCGTCGCGCACTGGGCATCGTCTCCGTAGGGCTGGGCAACGGCCCGCCCGTCCTCGGGACTCAGCGACGCGAAGTGCTGCGGCGCCGCCGCGACTATGCGCTTGAGCGCGGCACAGGGGCTTGCGCTGTCGTCCGCGTGGGCGGCAAGCGGCGCGAAGAGTGAGAGCGTGGCGGCGAAGCAAGCCGACGCACGAATCACGATCCGGGCGATCTCTGGTCTCATGATTGAATCGCTGCGATTGCCGCAGCGCCTCATAGGGCGATCGACGGACATGTGCCGCAAACGACATGCCGGGAGCGATCCGGGCGGAGCCGCATCCTGGGAACTGGCTGCCAAAGAGGACTTTGAGCTGAAGAAAGAGGCTCTTTTAGCCGACCGCGATTTCTCGCTTGCACAAGCAGGGGTGTGCGCGCTAAGATTCGCCCCCTTCGCTTCCTGCGGTACCGGCAGCGAAGGCCGCCGCGAGAAACGGCGGGGTGCGGGGAGTCGACAGTTTTTAAACGGTGACGTTAAAAAAGATGTTGACGAAGCGCGAAAGAGTCTGCATAATCTCGTTTCTCTGCTGCTGACGCAGAAACGCAGAAAACGCCGGGCAGTAACGCAGTAAGCCGGTGAGTTTCGCGATTGATCTTTAAAAATTTACAGCCGATAAGTGTGGGCGCTTGATGAGTTTCAGCGGCCTGACTGGTTCTTCGGAGCCGGACAGGAGTAGCGAAAGTATCAAGAGTCTCACACTAAAGTAAGTCAGGTTTTTGAATTTATTCAAATTCCTGTCAGCTTTGAGTGAGCGACCGGTTCGAAAGAACCGAAAACAGTAACAGGTTTGAACTGAAGAGTTTGATCCTGGCTCAGATTGAACGCTGGCGGCATGCCTTACACATGCAAGTCGAACGGCAGCGCGGGAGCAATCCTGGCGGCGAGTGGCGAACGGGTGAGTAATACATCGGAACGTGTCCTGTAGTGGGGGATAGCCCGGCGAAAGCCGGATTAATACCGCATACGATCTACGGATGAAAGCGGGGGATCGCAAGACCTCGCGCTATAGGGGCGGCCGATGGCGGATTAGCTAGTTGGTGGGGTAAAGGCCTACCAAGGCGACGATCCGTAGCTGGTCTGAGAGGACGACCAGCCACACTGGGACTGAGACACGGCCCAGACTCCTACGGGAGGCAGCAGTGGGGAATTTTGGACAATGGGGGCAACCCTGATCCAGCAATGCCGCGTGTGTGAAGAAGGCCTTCGGGTTGTAAAGCACTTTTGTCCGGAAAGAAATCCTTTCGATAATACCGAGAGGGATGACGGTACCGGAAGAATAAGCACCGGCTAACTACGTGCCAGCAGCCGCGGTAATACGTAGGGTGCGAGCGTTAATCGGAATTACTGGGCGTAAAGCGTGCGCAGGCGGTGATGTAAGACCGATGTGAAATCCCCGGCTTAACTCGGGAACTGCATTGGTGACTGCATCGCTGGAGTATGGCAGAGGGGGGTAGAATTCCACGTGTAGCAGTGAAATGCGTAGAGATGTGGAGGAATACCGATGGCGAAGGCAGCCCCCTGGGCCAATACTGACGCTCATGCACGAAAGCGTGGGGAGCAAACAGGATTAGATACCCTGGTAGTCCACGCCCTAAACGATGTCAACTGGTTGTCGGGCCTTCATTGGCTTGGTAACGTAGCTAACGCGTGAAGTTGACCGCCTGGGGAGTACGGTCGCAAGATTAAAACTCAAAGGAATTGACGGGGACCCGCACAAGCGGTGGATGATGTGGATTAATTCGATGCAACGCGAAAAACCTTACCTACCCTTGACATGTACGGAATCCTGCTGAGAGGTGGGAGTGCCCGAAAGGGAGCCGTAACACAGGTGCTGCATGGCTGTCGTCAGCTCGTGTCGTGAGATGTTGGGTTAAGTCCCGCAACGAGCGCAACCCTTGTCCCTAGTTGCTACGCAAGAGCACTCCAGGGAGACTGCCGGTGACAAACCGGAGGAAGGTGGGGATGACGTCAAGTCCTCATGGCCCTTATGGGTAGGGCTTCACACGTCATACAATGGTCGGAACAGAGGGTTGCAAGCCGCGAGGTGGAGCCAATCCCAGAAAACCGATCGTAGTCCGGATCGCAGTCTGCAACTCGACTGCGTGAAGCTGGAATCGCTAGTAATCGCGGATCAGCATGCCGCGGTGAATACGTTCCCGGGTCTTGTACACACCGCCCGTCACACCATGGGAGTGGGTTTTGCCAGAAGTGGCTAGTCTAACCGCAAGGAGGACGGTCACCACGGCAGGATTCATGACTGGGGTGAAGTCGTAACAAGGTAGCCGTATCGGAAGGTGCGGCTGGATCACCTCCTTTCCAGAGCTCATCGCTTAAGCTTGTTAAAGCGCTCACACTTGTCGGCTGTAGAAAAGACAGACTCAGGGTCTGTAGCTCAGTCGGTTAGAGCACCGTCTTGATAAGGCGGGGTCGATGGTTCGAATCCATCCAGACCCACCAATTTGTCTGCGGTGGCTGACTGATCAAAACCCCTGAAGTTGCATGACTGGGGGATTAGCTCAGCTGGGAGAGCACCTGCTTTGCAAGCAGGGGGTCGTCGGTTCGATCCCGTCATCCTCCACCAATCCTCAATGCCTAGTGTCCGGTAGAAACACAAACCGGGTATTACGCATTGGCGATTGAGCCAGTCAGAGCGATGTGAGTAAAACCATATCGGCTGTCGTTCTTTAACAATCAGGAAGAAGTAGTAAAGAGATTCATTCGAAAGCGGGCAGAGATGACCGTCGAGTAGATGAATCAGGGTTGTGATTGTATCAATGTATTTTTAAGTGATCGAAAGATTGCCTTGAAATACGGCGCAACACGAATACTCAACCTGTAATGAGTGGTCCGACGCGAGCAATCGCCGCAAGACACACCCGTTATAGGGTCAAGCGAACAAGTGCATGTGGTGGATGCCTTGGCGATCACAGGCGATGAAGGACGCGGTAGCCTGCGAAAAGCTACGGGGAGCTGGCAAACAAGCTTTGATCCGTAGATGTCCGAATGGGGAAACCCACTCCGTATGGAGTATCCATGGCTGAATACATAGGCCATGTGAAGCGAACGCGGCGAACTGAAACATCTAAGTAGCCGCAGGAAAAGAAATCAACCGAGATTCCCAGAGTAGTGGCGAGCGAAATGGGACCAGCCTGTACTCTTTATCTGTATTGTCAGCCGAACGCTCTGGAAAGTGCGGCCATAGTGGGTGATAGCCCCGTAGGCGAAGGCAGTATGGAAGAACTGGGTGTACGACAAGTAGGGCGGGACACGTGAAATCCTGTCTGAAGATGGGGACCATCCTCCAAGGCTAAATACTCGTGATCGACCGATAGTGAACCAGTACCGTGAGGGAAAGGCGAAAAGAACCCCGGGAGGGGAGTGAAATAGATCCTGAAACCGCATGCATACAAACAGTCGGAGCCTCGCAAGGTGACGGCGTACCTTTTGTATAATGGGTCAGCGACTTACATTCAGTGGCAAGCTTAACCGAATAGGGCAGGCGTAGCGAAAGCGAGTCCGAACAGGGCGTTCAGTCGCTGGGTGTAGACCCGAAACCGGTGATCTATCCATGTTGAAGGCACGGTAACACGTGCTGGAGGACCGAACCCACTAACGTTGAAAAGTTAGGGGATGAGCTGTGGATAGGGGTGAAAGGCTAAACAAACCTGGAAATAGCTGGTTCTCTCCGAAAACTATTTAGGTAGTGCCTCGTGTATCACCTTCGGGGGTAGAGCACTGTCATGGTTGAAGGGTCCATTGCGGATTACTTCGCCATAGCAAACTCCGAATACCGAAGAGTGCAATCACGGGAGACAGACATCGGGTGCTAACGTCCGGTGTCAAGAGGGAAACAACCCAGACCGCCAGCTAAGGTCCCCAAATATGACTAAGTGGGAAACGAAGTGGGAAGGCTAAAACAGTCAGGAGGTTGGCTTAGAAGCAGCCACCCTTTAAAGAAAGCGTAATAGCTCACTGATCGAGTCGTCCTGCGCGGAAGATGTAACGGGGCTAAGTCATATACCGAAGCTGCGGATGCGAGCTAGTCTCGCATGGTAGGAGAGCGTTCTGTAAGCCTGCGAAGGTGCATCGGAAGGTGTGCTGGAGGTATCAGAAGTGCGAATGCTGACATGAGTAGCGATAAAGGGGGTGAAAGGCCCCTCGCCGTAAGCAAGGTTTCCTACGCAACGTTCATCGGCGTAGGGTGAGTCGGCCCCTAAGGCGAGGCAGAAATGCGTAGCTGATGGGAAGCAGGTCAATATTCCTGCACCATTGTTGAATGCGATGGGGGGACGGATCGCGGAAGGTTGTCCGGGTGTTGGAAGTCCCGGTCCTTGCATTGGAGAAGGCGCTTTGGCAAATCCGGGCGCGGAATTCAAGGGTGCGAGGCCATCCACCTAGGTGGAGAAGCAACTGGAAGTGGTTCCAAGAAAAGCCTCTAAGCTTCAGTTCAACAGTGACCGTACCGCAAACCGACACAGGTGGGCGAGATGAGTATTCTAAGGCGCTTGAGAGAACTCGGGAGAAGGAACTCGGCAAATTGGTACCGTAACTTCGGGATAAGGTACGCCCTGGTAGCTTGACTGGCTCGCGCCAGAAGGGTGAAGGGGTTGCAATAAACTGGTGGCTGCGACTGTTTAATAAAAACACAGCACTCTGCAAACACGAAAGTGGACGTATAGGGTGTGACGCCTGCCCGGTGCCGGAAGATTAAATGATGGGGTGCAAGCTCTTGATTGAAGTCCCGGTAAACGGCGGCCGTAACTATAACGGTCCTAAGGTAGCGAAATTCCTTGTCGGGTAAGTTCCGACCTGCACGAATGGCGTAACGATGGCCACACTGTCTCCTCCCGAGACTCAGCGAAGTTGAAGTGTTTGTGATGATGCAATCTCCCCGCGGCTAGACGGAAAGACCCCATGAACCTTTACTGCAGCTTTGCATTGGACTTTGAACCGGTTTGTGTAGGATAGGTGGGAGGCTATGAAGTGTGGACGCTAGTCTGCATGGAGCCGTCCTTGAAATACCACCCTGATCTGTTTGAGGTTCTAACCTTGGTCCGTTATCCGGATCGGGGACAGTGCATGGCAGGCAGTTTGACTGGGGCGGTCTCCTCCCAAAGGGTAACGGAGGAGTACGAAGGTACGCTAGGTACGGTCGGAAATCGTGCTGATAGTGCAATGGCATAAGCGTGCTTGACTGCGAGACTGACAAGTCGAGCAGGTGCGAAAGCAGGTCATAGTGATCCGGTGGTTCTGTATGGAAGGGCCATCGCTCAACGGATAAAAGGTACTCTGGGGATAACAGGCTGATACCGCCCAAGAGTTCATATCGACGGCGGTGTTTGGCACCTCGATGTCGGCTCATCTCATCCCGGGCTGTAGCCGGTCCCAAGGGTATGGCTGTTCGCCATTTAAAGAGGTACGTGAGCTGGGTTTAAAACGTCGTGAGACAGTTTGGTCCCTATCTGCCGTGGGCGCTGGAAGTTTGAGGGGGCCTGCTCCTAGTACGAGAGGACCGGAGTGGACGAACCTCTGGTGTACCGGTTGTGACGCCAGTCGCATCGCCGGGTAGCTATGTTCGGAAGAGATAACCGCTGAAAGCATCTAAGCGGGAAACTCGCCTCAAGATGAGACTTCCCCGGGAACCAGATTCCCTTGAAGGGTCGTTCGAGACCAGGACGTTGATAGGTCAGGTGTGGAAGCGCAGTAATGCGTTAAGCTAACTGATACTAATTGCCCGTAAGGCTTGATCCTATAACAGGTGTGTTTCGCAATGAGTTAGCGCTTCAGCGCTTACTCAGTGCAACCCCCGAAGGGGGCACGAAATACACAGGTTGAGAGATCGCGTGTTGTGCCGGAAACAACACAACCCCAATTCAGCAAAACCTCTTTACGCTTCTTCCAGATTGGCTGTGGCGCCCATAAGGCGACGCAGCAACCCGTCAAGCCTGATGACCATAGCGAGTCGGTCCCACCCCTTCCCATCCCGAACAGGACCGTGAAACGACTCTACGCCGATGATAGTGCGGATTGCCCGTGTGAAAGTAGGTAATCGTCAGGCTCCTTATGCAGTACGTCCAGAACCCCGGTGGCTCCGAAAGAGCACCGGGGTTCTGGCGTTTACGCGGCCGAAACGAGACCCCCAAGAGAGATTTCTAGCCCTCGTCTGCTTGCAGCCACGCAAGCAGATCTCGTGCGGTGTGCAGTCCGCATATCCGTCCAACTCCGGCCGTCTTGATGCTCAGAGCTTGATGCGTTGAAGCTCTGCCTGAATCAGATCGTGGTCGATTGCGGTGGGGTCGAACGTTCCGCCGTACCAGTCGATCATGCGTTCGTGCTCCGGGTGGGCGGAATCGGCAATCGCCTCGAGGAACCCAGCGTAGCCATATGGGCCACCTACATCTTCGGGTGGGCAAGCATTGGCGCCGCCGAGGTATACGGGAGTCGGGCAGGCATCCGCCGGCAAGACCTTTTCCACCTTGATCTTGTGCTCCCAATCGTCGCCGAAGTCGTAGACGTATCGCAATGAAGCGGCACCGCCCAGGCTCTTGCTCAGCTTCACTCTTACTTCAGAGACTACCGATTTGTCGTCGAACTCCGGATCGGGGATGCCATAGCGCTCTCCGGCGATTTCGAACTCATGCAGATGGTAGTCGTACCAGCCCATCGCGGCTTGTATGACCCGATGTAATTTGGCGAGCGTGATCGTCTCTGGTACCAGAACTCGCCGCCAGATCAGCGGCTTGATTCCCGACAGCTCGATCTTCAGTTGCAGCAGTTGTCGCGACGAACGGGAGATGGTTTTTCGTGCAGTCATCTCACGCGGCCTCTTGCAGGACGGGTTGCATTTCGATATTCCGGGGAACCGACAAAACAAAAAGCCCGTCACGCGAGTGACGGGCTTTCTTATTTTATCGCCAAATTTCAGCGATAAAACCGCTTAGCGCTCCAGGAACGGACGCAGCTTGTCGGCGCGGCTCGGGTGCATGAGCTTGCGCATCGCCTTGCTTTCGATCTGGCGGATACGCTCGCGCGTGACGTCGAACTGCTTGCCCACTTCCTCGAGCGTGTGATCCGAGGTCGTGTCGATGCCGTAGCGCATGCGCAGCACCTTCGCTTCGCGCGGCGAGAGTGCCTTGAGCGCCTCGTCGATCGCGGCGCGCATGTTCGCGTGGATCGCCGCATCGGCCGGCGATGCCGAGCCCGCGTCTTCGATCATGTCGCCGAGCGTCGCGTCGCCATCGTCGCCCACCGGGCTTTCGAGCGAGACTGGTTGCTTGGCGATCTTGAGGATGCCGCGGACCTTTTCTTCGGTCATGCCCATGCGCGCGGCGAGATCGGCCGGATGCGCTTCCATGCCGGTCTGCTGCAGGATCTCGCGCGAGATGCGGTTCAGCTTGTTGATCGTTTCGATCATGTGCACCGGCACGCGGATCGTGCGCGCCTGGTCGGCGAGCGCACGCGTCACGGCCTGACGCACCCACCACGTGGCATACGTCGAGAACTTCCAGCCGCGGCGATATTCGAACTTGTCCACGGCCTTCATCAGGCCGATGTTGCCTTCCTGGATCAGGTCGAGGAACTGCATGCCGCGGTTCACGTACTTCTTCGCGATCGAGATCACGAGACGCAGGTTGGCCTTGACCATCTCGCCCTTCGCCTGACGCATCTTCGCTTCGGCGGCCGTCATGCGGCGGTTGATCGCCTTGATCTGCTGCAGCGAGAGCGACGCGGCTGCTTCGATCTCGGCGAGCTTGCGCTGTTCGGCGTGGATGGCCGGCAGGCTGCGCTCGATGGCGGGGCCGTACTTGCTCGAGGCAGCGGCGGCGCGCACGCCCCAATCGAGGTCCGTCTCGTGGCCCGGGAACTGCTCGACGAAGGCTTCGCGCGGCATGCCGCAGCGGTCCACGACGATCGCCAGCACGTTGCGCTCGATCGCGCGGATCTGCGCAACCTGCTCGTGCAGCAGCGTGCACAGACGGTCGATGGTGCGGGCCGTGAAGCGGATCGGTGCAAGCTCGGTCTGGATGTCCGCGCAGATCTGCATTTCGGCGGCCGACGCGCGTGCGTTGGAGTCCGTCGTGCACGACATCTGTTCGAAGAGCGTGCGCACACGGGCGAAGATGGCCAGGCTGTCGGCCTTCAGCTGCGCGAGCAGGGCTTCATTGGCCTTGCTGTTGTCGCCATCGTCGTCGTCGCCGTCCGAGTCGTCTGACTCTTCTTCCTCCGAGGACTGCGCTTCGATCTCTTCATCGGCGTCGGCGTCGGCCGCGGCGGGCTCCTGAGCGGCTTCATCGCCGCCAATGCCGTCGACGAGCTCGTCGATGCGCATTTCCTCGGCCGCGACGCGGTCGGCGTCGGCGAGAATCGTCGCGACGATCGACGGGCAAGCCGCGATCGCCTGGATCATTTCCTGGAGGCCGTCTTCGATGCGCTTGGCGACTTCGATTTCGCCGGCGCGCGTGAGCAGCTCGCTCGAACCCATTTCGCGCATGTACATGCGCACGGGGTCGGTCGTGCGGCCGAATTCCGAGTCGACCGTCGAGAGCGCGACTTCGACTTCCTCGTCGGCTTCGTCGTCAGCCTGCGAGTCTGCGCGCGTATCTTCGTTCAGCAGCAGCGTGTCGGCGTCGGGCGCCTGCTCGTAGACCTGCACGCCCATGTCGTTGAACGTCGCGACGATGGTTTCCAGCGCGGCCGTCTGCGCGAAGTTGTCGGGCAGGTGGTCGTTGATGTCGGCGTGCGTCAGATAGCCGCGTTCGCGGCCGAGCTTGATGAGCGCGCGCATTTGATGCTGGCGCTTTTCGAGTTGCGAGCCACCGTCCATCTGAGTCGTGTCGCCGGTCTTGTCCTTGGCTGCGCGGCGGGCGGGGCGGGCAGACGAGGGCAGCGCGTCTTCCCGGTCATGGCTTGTCAATACAATCTCCTCGAAAGGATTTGCCCAGCGAGGGCAAAAAAGGGTCACGCGCCAGCGGCGTGGCGTCCTGGCGATGACGAAAAAATGCAGGGGAATGGGCGGGGGCGAATGCCGGTCCCGCCGAGCAAGCGCCAAACGCACAATGGCGTGGCGGCCTGGATTTTCGTGCAATGCAGAAAGATCGCGTATGGTAGTGCGTTCCGCCACGTGAGGCAACCGTAATCGTCGCTTCGGCGCACCTGGCGGCGTTGCCCGGGGTCGAAACGTAATTGAAAGGTCGTCAAAGTGGCGTTTTTGGGTGCTTCGCGGCTTTCCACGCGGCAGATTAGACCCAATTCCAGGACGATGGTTCGCACGTTTCATATCGCCGGATAAGACGGCCGCGCTGCCTGGAATTGCGCCAAAGTGACGCCTGGGTGCACGAGACGCGCTGCGATCGATCCCCGCTGTGCCGATTGCAGTGCGCCGCAATATAAGTAGAACGCCCGGACAGGCGTCTGGGTTGACCGTCGTGCCCCCTCCTGCGCGTTATGGCGGAAATTCGGCGTATTGCGGCAGCGCATCGGCAATCTCGTGCCATGGCGCCCTGGAGCCGACAAAGATGTGTCCCTGAGGCCGGATGGATGGTGTGTCGATGAGCGTCCCCATCGTGACGTGGACGAACGCCCCTTCTCGAACCACGGAATACAGCAGCGAGCCGCAGTGGCGGCAATGAACATCGTGCGCGGCGTCCGGATCGCCGTAGACGAGCAGATTGCCCTCGCCTTGTTCCAGGCGCAGGCTCCCGCGCTCGATGCCCGCGAACGGCTTGAACGCCGAGCCCGTGGCGCGCCGGCACTGCGAGCAATGGCAATTGAACGCGTAGCCGAATGCGTCCGCGACGCGGTAGCGCACGGCGCCGCACAGGCACTGGCTGCGCAGCGTGGCGTGGGTATTTTCAGCCGGCGTTGAACTCATGGGAGCCAGAAAGCAAACGAAACGTTACCAATGCGCCGTATTGCGCGTTGCCGTCTTGTTTATAGACGGGCGTCGCGAAAAGGCGTGCCTCGTTGTGCAGCAGTCCGTGCGCGGCGAAAGGTAACCGCTTATGGGATTTTGCACCCCGCCAACTGGCTTGCCGCGCGCTGCGACCGCCCTGCAAGGCCCATAGAAGCCCCTCAAACCCCATCCAGCGCGCTTTTTAGTCTGTTGGCGCTCATCAATTGGGACCCATCGCGCTGCGCCCGGTCCCAAATCCGGTTACCTCACTCACAGCCATTCACGGCGATGGCCGGACCAGCCAACCGCAACGGCCGCGCTTATCCCGGCCGTTCTCTCAACTCCTTCAATCCCTTGATCACGACGAGCAAAGCGCGGCCGTGCTCCTCCGAGCCGTCCCACACGTCGACGATGGCGTTGCGCAGCAGCTCGTTATAGGCGGCCGCGTGCCGCGAGGCGGGCTTCACACCGTAGAAACTGCATAGCTTATTGAATGATGCACTCCGGCGCAGCCTGCGGCCGTTCGACAGCCGAAGCCGTGAGACCGTTGGCTGGCTGACCCCGGAAAGCCGCGCAATTTCGCTGGACGAGCGTGCGTCGGCCGATAGCCGGCGCAGCAGTTCCTGCACGGGAAAATCAGTGTCTGGGGCTTCCATGTCATGCATTATACCTATACAGTAACGTTTATTGAATTGTTCGCCGGACTGGCGGGCGCGCTGCATTCCGAGGAAGTCGATGGCACTGAAACACCTACCGCCCACGTTTTGCTGGTCCAGGATCGGATCGGAGACGGGAGAAGATCTCCCCACGATCGTCCTTCGCAAGGAATGGGAGCGCCGGTTGGGGGGCGGGCGGTTTCTGTGGAGCATCAACCAGTCGCTCGGCAGCAGCGCGCAGGTCGCCGCACTGCGCACGGGCTCGCTCCTCGCGCTGTTTTCGCCGGCGGCCAGCCGTCCGCGGGCTGCCGACGTCAAGCGTGAGGACGCGCTCGTCTGGAACGCGTGGGTGGACGCGAGCGGCCAGGTTCGGCCGCTGCCGCAGCATGTTTTCGTCACGAGCCGCACGCGCTTTCCTTCGGGCAAGCCGCGCGATCATCACTACGCGCTCGTGTGCGCGTCGCCCACGGAGCTCAGCATCGGCAGCAGCCTGCGCGTGCAGCCCGAGCGCCTGCGCAGCGTGAGCACGGCAAAGGCGCCGTGTGCGTCGCAGGGCACGGTGGTGGTGGACCGCATCGAGCGCGCGGCGCCAAAGGCGGGTGCGGAATTCGGCGCGAAGGGGTATCCCGTCGCGTTCGGCGTGGAGCTCGAGGCGCCGTATTTCGTGCGTCTTGCCCAGCCCACGCGCGTAAAGGCGCGCGACATGGCGGCGCTCCACGAGGCGGTGCGCAATGCCGACTTCGAGGCGTATCTGGAGCTCACGAAACGTCTGCGCAGCGAAGCGCCGGCGCAGCACGCGCGCGGCGTGACGAGCGATCTCTTCGACCTGCTGGCGAAGGCGCGCGACCTTGCCGCGATGCGCTCGATTGCGCGCGACATCGACTTCGACGCCTATCCCGAGCGGGCGCGCAGCCGCTGCGGTGAGACTTCGGCGCTGCCGGCGTGCGGTGTCACGCGCGAGCTCTTTGCGCGCGACCTCTTCGATATGGCGCCGGCGGAGCGCACGGCGCCCGCGCGGCGAGGTGGTGGCGCTCGCGCCAGGGGCGCGTCATTCGGGGCGTCCCCCAAGGGGAGCACTTTTGGGGTGCAGGGGGACTTGCTGCACTGCATCCCCCAAGGGGATTTGCTACGCGGCACAGACTGGACGCAATTAACAATGGAACTCATCCATGGCGATCAACACCCGTTCAAGCGAGGCCGAGGCCGCCCGACGCTTTCTTGAGGCCAGCCGCAACGTCGATCAGGCATTCCGCGCCATGCGCGCAGTACACGATGAAGCCGATGACTCAGACCTCACGCTGGCTTGCGGCGAGGCCCAGTCGCGTCTGGACTTCGCGTTGGACGAGCTGGCTCGCGCGCAGGCGTTGTTCGACTCGGTCGCGCGCGTGCAGGGGCGGCGGCGCGTCCGGGGTGGGATGGATGCCTGAAAGATCGCGCCAGGCGGCTCCCATGACTGACATGCCGAAATGACGCGCGAGGCCGCGCAAACCGGCGTGGGCTCCATGGCGCTGGTGGCCGTCGAGCAACGGCTCGCGCCTCATCGGCGCATCGTTGAAGACGATCTCGCCGCCGCGCTGCTGCCCGCTCCCGCCCGCTGGCTCATCGCGTTGATGGGCCAGCGCACGGCGGCGCACATGGCCGCGATGGCCGAGCGCAAGTACCCGGGCCTGTGGGGCGGCATGCTGTGCCGCAAGCGCTATATCGACGAAAAGCTGCTCGAAGCGCTCCCGCAGATGGAAGCGTTCGTGAACCTCGGCGCGGGCTTCGATACGCGCGCCTACCGGCTGCTGCGCGGCACCTCCGTGCATGCGTGGGAGCTGGATCAGCCGGTCAATATCGCGGCCAAACGCAAGCGCCTCGCGAAGCGCTTCGGCGCGATACCGTCATTCGCGACGCTCGTGGCGGTCGATTTCGAGCATCTCGCGCTCGATGCCGTGCTGGCCGCGCAAGGCTATACGCGCAGCCGGCGCACCTTCTTCGTCTGGGAGGGCGTCACGCAATACCTCGACGAGGCGACCGTGCGCGCCACGCTCGAGATGCTGGCACGGGCCGCGCCCGGCAGCCGTCTCGCGTTCACGTACGTGAGCAAGGATTTTCTCGAAGGACATGTGCCGCCCGGCCAGGAAGCGCTGCATGAGCGCTTTGTCTCGCGGCAGGCGATCTGGCGCTTCGGCCTCGATCCCGAAGCGGTGCGCGCGTTTCTCGCGCCTTACGGCTGGCGTGCGATCGAGCAGCCCGAACCCGAGGCGCTCGCACGCCGATACATCGCGCCCACCGGCCGCCCGCTCACCTGCATGCCGATCGAGCGCACGGTCTATGCCGAGCGCGTCTAGCCCCTCTACGCACTCTGGGCCCCGCTGGCACCGCGGCACGCGCCGCGACTATTTGCGCGGCTCCGCCTTGAGATCGAGCAGTTGCGCGACGAGCGGCCAGCGCCCGGCGGCTTCCTGCCAGGCGTCCTCGGCCTGCACGTCGAAATAGCGCTCGGCATCCACGCCCTCGACGAGTCGCGCGAGCGCGTCGATATCGCCAGGCAGGCGCGCCACGTTGCGCGCGCGCCGCCCGTTCAGCCAGCGTCCCAGCGCCATTTACTTGCCTCCTTGCACCCAGACGCCGTCCGGCGTATGGATCACGTAGCCGGTGGGCGTGGTCATCATCACGGTGCCCTCGTTCTCGCCCACCATGCGCGTTTGCGGCAGGTTCGTCGCATATTGCGCGAGCGGCTGGGCGCCCGGCAGGAACGGGCTGCTCGCAACGAGGTTCGAGAGCAGTTGCGCGAGCGCGAGATAGCTCGTGGGCGTATCGACCGTGACCGGCCCGCCCGCGCGTTCCGTGCCCGCGCGCAGGCCCACCACTTTGACGCCCACCGGCACGTGCACGATGTTCGGCGTGGGGATCTCGCGCATGCCGGCGATCTGGTTGTCTTCGCCGCGCAGCGCCGCGCCATGCTCGGGCACGAACACGATCACGGCCTTGCGGCCCGACTGCGCGACGAGGTCGATCAGCTTGTCGACGTCGCCGAGCAGCGACTGCAGGCGGATCGGATACGAACGCAGGCTCGTGAGATTGGCGTTGGCGCCGGGCAGGCGGTTGCCGTCGTGCATCGTCACGGTGTTGTAGTAGAGCGCGACCGGGCCGCCGCCAGCGGCGACGCGCTGCTTGTACCAGCGCGAAAGCACGTCGTAGTCGCCCACGAGCGGCGAGCCGTCGAACTCCTTCATGACCACGGGCAGGCCGTCGTTCGGGGGGATCGTCACGCCCGGCAAGCCGATTTCCTTGAGCACGGTGCCGCGGAAGTCGTCGAAGCGGCCATTGTGGTTGAGCAGCGCGTTCGGCGTGTAGCCCGCCTGCGCGAGCTGCGCGAACAGATGGCATTCGGGCGGCGCCGGGTCGTAAAGCGCCTTGTGCGGCTCTTGCCCGCAGGTCGCGCGCAGCACGCGGATGGCCGCCGGACCGCTATAGCTCGCGCCGGAGCTGAAGTTCGTGAAGATGTAGTCGAAGCGCGAGAAGAGCGGGTTGTTGCGCATCTTCACGACGTCCATATCGTCCCACGAGAGCGAGCAGATATGCACGACGATGATGTCGAACTGCGCGCTGGCGTCGCTCGTGAGCGGCGTGAAGTTCACATGGCGGCCTTCCTCGTTGGAGCGGAACGCAGCGAGCTGCTGGTCGTAGTCGCCCACCTGATCGTTGCGCGGTTCGTTGCTGCTGGTGTTGTCGCCCTGGTCGCCGTTCTGGGCGAGCGCGGTGGTGGCGTTCGCGATCAGCGTGCCCGCGCCCTGCCACAGCGGCACCGCGATGAGCGCGATCAGCACGAGCGTCGTCACGCGGATCCAGCGATTGATGAGGAAGTAGAGCAGCAGGGCGAGCGCCGCGCTCACGACCATCGACAGCGACACCACGCGGCCGATCAGCTCCAGCATGTATGAGGCCTGGAAGGTGAACAGCACGGGGATCTGCGAGATCGCGCGCTCGATGGGCGGCATGCCCGACTCGTGGTAGACGAGCGCGATGCCCGCGACGATCGCCAGCACGTTGCGCACGATGCGTAGCCAGCGCTGCTTCACCGGTATGAGCAGCGCGAACGCGAACAGGATGTTCAGCACCCAGTCCGCCGTGAGCTTGCCGGCCGAGAAGAGGTACAGCTTGGCTAAGAAGTAGAGATTCCAGAGGCCCATGTTCAGTCGCGTTCCAGCGTGAATTCCGTGTCGTTATGGTGTGCGTGCATTGTGTGTGCGTCGCGCGCAGCGTGCCAGCCGTGTTGTCGTTGCGTCGTCTCGCTCACGGCTGGCGTGCCGGGTCGCCCCGCTCGGGCCGGCGCCGCGTGAAGAGGTTCTCGAGCGCGTCGAAGAACGCATCGACGAGACGCAGATAGCCCTGCCAGCTCAGCGTGATCAGTTCGACGAGGCCGTTGAGCGGGGCGTCCTCGCGTGGCACGTCTTCCCATTCGAGCCAGGCGTCGGCGCGGCCGAAGGTGCACTCGACGAGCCGCCGCTCGCGCTCGATCGTCAGGTCTTCGAAGCGTACGCCCAGGTGCCCGTCGACCAGACGCGCGACCACGGCCGGGAAGTCGTGCTCGAGCGTGCCGCGCGAGAGACACACGCTCACGCGCTCGCCGGTCGCGAGCGTTTCCGCGGCCGCTTCGGGCGGCAGCACGAGGCCGAGGCCCCCCATCGAATAGTTCTCGGTCTTGCAGGCGAGCGTGCGGCCGTCGGGCAGCGTGAGCATGGCGGGCACGCGCAGCGGGATGCGGTGCGCGACGCGCACCTGGCGCGCTTCCTTCGCCACGCCTACGGCGAGGCCGAGCACCGTGAGGTTCACGAAGGCCCAGAACAGGTTCATGAACACCGTGGCGGGCTCGTCGCTTTGCCAGATCGTGAGCCGCCCGATGCCTACCAGGATGCCGATCGCGTTGAGGCCGAGCAGCACGAGATAGGGCGTGGAAATGGTCCAGTCGAGATAGTCGCGCTCGATGTGGCCGCCCTTGGAGGTCACGTTGAACTTGCCGAGCTTCGGGTTGATGAACGCCATCGTGGTCGGCAGCACGATGTACCAGGCGAGCACGCTCTCGTAGGCTTCGGCCCAGAACGAATGGCGATAGTGGCCCTGGATGCGCGAGTTGGCGATGGCGGAAATCAGCAGGTAGGGCAGCACGTAGGCGAGGATCACGGGCGCAGCCGTGTTGATCACGTGCAGCCCGAAAAACAGGAACGCGCACGGCATCACGAGGAAGATCAGGCGCGGGATGCCGTAGAAGAAGTGCAGCATCGCGTTGCTGTAGCACAGGCGCTGGAAGAACGAGAGCCCCTTGCCGAACCACGGGTTGTCGACGCGGAAGATCTGCGTCATGCCGCGCGCCCAGCGGATGCGCTGGCCGATATGCCCCGCGAGGCTCTCGGTCGCGAGGCCCGCGGCCTGCACGGTGCGCAGGTACGCCGAGGTGTAGCCCTCGCGGTGCAGGCGCAGCGAGGTATGCGCGTCCTCGGTGACGGTCTCCACGGCAATCCCGCCGATCGACTCGAGCGGCTTGCGCTTGATGATCGCGCACGAGCCGCAGAAGAAGGTGGCGTCCCAGAAGTCGTTGCCGTCCTGGATCAGGCCGTAGAACAGGCTGCCTTCGTTGGGCACGCGATGGAACGTGTCGAAGTTGCGCTCGAACGGATCGGGCGAGAAGAAGTGGTGCGGCGTCTGCACCACCGCGCATTTCGGATCGGCGAGGAACGTGCCCACCGTGGTCTGCAGGAACGAGCGCGTGGGGATGTGATCGCAGTCGAAGATGGCGATCAGCTCGCCATCGGTGAGCGGCAGCGCGTGATTGATGTTGCCGGCCTTGGCGTGCGTGTGCTCTTCGCGGCGGATGTAGCCCACGCCCACCTGCGCGGCAAAGTCGCGGAATTCGTCGCGGTCGCCGTCGTCGAGGAGGTAGACGCGCAGCTTGTCGCGCGGCCAGTCGATCGTGCTCGCCGCGAATACGGTCGGACGCACGACCGAAAGCGGTTCGTTATAGGTCGGAATGTAGATGTCGACCGTCGGCCAGTCGGCGGGATCGTCGGGCAGCGCGCTCGGCTTGCGGCGCAGCGGCCACGCCGTCTGCACGTAGCCGAACACGAGCACGACCCACGTATAGAGCTCGGCGGCGAACAGCACGTAGCCGACGATGGCTTCGGCGGGGCTCGCCAGATGCAGCGTCTGGGTGCTGCGCCACCAGACGTAGCGGCCCGTCATCAGGATCGAGAGCATCACCATGAGCATGGTGGCGAGATGCCCCGGGATGCGGCGCGCGACCATGACCATGAGCCACACGAGGAAGAACAGCAGGATCTGGCTGCCGAGCGGCAGCGGGGTCGTGCAGATCGCGATCGCCGCGACGAATGCGAGCCACAGCAGGCACTGGCGCAGGAAGGGCACGCGGTCGAGCGCGGCGGAGCCCCGTTCGAGGCGCGCGCGGACGCTGTCCCAGTCGATGGCGGGCAGCCGTGCCGTCAGTGCCGCGTGGCCTTTGGCGACGCGCCGGTAGACGGGCTCGAGACGCTTGTCGAGCCACACGCGCAGCGCGATGCGGTGCGGATGCGGGTCGGTGTGCTGCTTGCGCAGGTCGGCGGCGAGGCGTCGGCGCGCGCGGCGCGGGCGCAGGAACAGGCGCAGGAGCCACGCGCCCTTGCTGCGGTCGTCGCCCACGTCGAGCTGGTCGGCGATCTCGCGTCCCAGCGCCGCGAACGCGAGCGCGGGCCAGTCGCGCTTGCCGGGGCGCGGCGGCCGGAAGAACAGGCGCAGCAGCCACAGGCCGAACGCGGCGTCGGCGGCGACGCTCAGTTCGCGCGCGCCCACCCGGCGCAGGCGCGCCCAGAACGACGTCCATAGCCCGATCGCCTGCGCGCGCATCATCGGCCGGCCCCCGTTGCGCCTTCGGGCACGTTCTCCGGCGTTTCGGCGCGCGCGTTCGTCGCCCAGTGCGAAATCCACGAGGCAATGCCGTTCAGGTCATGCGCGGCTTGCGAGGCGGGTGCGCTGCGGCAGAAGTTGGCGCCGCCCGCGAGCGCGGCGGGCACACCGGTATCGGCGTGCACGAGATACGGCAGCATGGCCGCACCGAGGCGCGCGCGCAGCAGCACGACGAGATCGGTGTGCAGCGGCCGCGCGGGGACGACCGCATTCGCAACGAACGCTGCGCGTTTGCCCGCGCGCGCGAGCGCCGCGGTGAAACGCGGCAGCGTCGCGCAAGCGGTGGCGTCGGGCGTGAGCACGCCGAGCACGAGATCGGCGGCGTCGATCGCCTGGCGCGCGTGCGGTGAAGGCCAGGGCGCGGCGTCGATGACCGCGATGCCGTTCGCCGGCAGGTCCACGCGCGCGAGGCGCTCGCGCAGCCAGGTGCGGTGGCTGTCGAGGTGGGCGGCGCCGTCGTCGTCGTCGTCTTGTGGCGCGCTGCCCCAGGGGAGCACGAGCACGCCGTCGTCGCTTTGCAGCGCGGCGCGGGCCCAGCCGTCGCCGGCCGGATTCGTCCCGCGCAGATTCGTGACGAGGCCTTCGCGCGCGCTTTCGCGCAGGCCGAAATGCAGCGCCAGCACGTTGCGGGGATCGCATTCGACGGCGAGCGTCGCGTGCGAGCGCGCGGCAAGCAGGCTCGCGAGCGCGGCGGTGAGCGTCGTGCGGCCCGCGCCGCCCACGGCGGAGACGATCGCGACAGTTCTCATGAGCGAGGCTCCGCAAGGTTGGCCGCTACGGCCGGGGTGGCCGCAGCGGGGGGCACGGACGAAGGCCGGCGCACCACGACATCGGTGCGGCGCTTGCCGCGAATCACGAGGGCGCCCAACTGCGGCGGCAATTCGAGCGGCCGCGAGCGCACGGGCTTGGCCCAATTGGGCACGAAGCGTCCGAGGCGCAGCCGCCACGCGAGCCACCAGAGCGGCGCGGCGAGAATCAGCCCCCAGACGAAATAACCGAGGAAGATGTTCATGTCAGTCTCCGCCGGGCAGCGAACGCAGTGAGCGTGAGGTCTTCATATCAGCGGCGTCCCTGGGCTTTGAGCGGCAGCGATACCGGGCGCGGCTCGGCGCGCGGCGCGTCGCTGCCGTCCGATTGCCATGTGCTGGGTGCCGGCACGGCAGTGGCGAATGCGGGCAGCGTCGGCAACAGGCCGCCGGCTTGGGGCGCATCGGGCGTGGCACCGTTGCCGGTCGCGGCGACAGCGTTAGCGGTAGCACGGGCGCCAGCGGCGCTTCCATCCGGTGCGCGTGCCGCCGCCTGTTCGCCCGCCAACGCCTGCGGCGCGTCCGGCGCATTCAGGGCGAGCCAGCCCGAATAATCGGGAGGCGTCTGCGTCTCGATCTCGTCGGTCAGCGTTTCGAGCAGCGCCGCGATCGATTTCGGGTCGCCGCAGCGCTGCTCGCCCTGGAAGAGCTCGGCGAGCGCCCGCTTGAACACGCGCTGGAGCACCGCGTCGGCGTCGCCGAGGCGGCAGGCGAAGAAGAACACATAGAGGCTGTCGCCCGCCGCCGTCACGATGTCGCCCGCGCGCCGCAGCACGCAGGCCTTGAGCGCGTCCACGTGGGCCACTTCGGGCATCAGCGCGAGCCGGATCAGCACGCTCGGCAGCTGGATCACGCGGCTGCGCTCCACGGCGGCGCCCACGAGCTCGACGAAGCGCGTCGCGCCCACGTAGCCGGTCTCCTCGCCGTGCATCACGCCGGCGAGCGCCTGGCGGTAGTCGGCGGGCACGGGCCGCGAATACACCTGGCCCTGCAGGCTCTCGACGATCGCCTCCACCTGGGAGAGCGTCGTGTGGCGCGGCACCACGCGGTTCGCGCCCAGGTTGAGCATCAGCGATTCGTAGCGCATCGCCACGGCTTCCTCGCGCACGATGATCTTGAGCGCGTTGCCGCATTGCAGCCGCAGCGTGTGGACCTGCTCGGCGAGCGATTCGAGCTGGCGGCTCGCGCCGAAGTCGAGGATCACGGTGGCGGCGACGGCGGTGCGCGCGGCGGCAAGCGCGGCTTCGTTGTCGTCGACCACTTGCCAGCTAGACGGCAGCACGCGCTCGTTGAGCACGGCGTCGCGCGAGGTGATCACGCGGCCCTCGTCGGGCGCGAGCAGACCCACCACGTCCATCGAGCGCTCGACCGTGCCGCTCGTGCTCGTGACCATGAGCCGGTGATCGACCGCCGCGAAGCGCAGCGGCAGCGACTGGCTGCCGAGCACCGTTTCGCCGGCGCGCCAGAACGCCACTTCCCAATGGAACTGGCCTTGCGTCTGCAGCAGTTGCGCGGCACCGGCGAAGCGCGCCTGGAAGGCGGCGAGCTCGGGGTGGGCCTCTTCATCGCCAAGGCCCGGCGGCTCGGCCACCAGCAGCACACCGTGGCGGTGCTGGGTGCACCAGTTCGCGAGCTGCGCGCCCTGGCGCGCGAGCGTGGCGGCGTCGTGCCAGGCGAAGAAGGCTTCGGCGCCCTCGATGTAGAAATGACTCGCGGGCGCCGCGCACTGGTTGGCGAGGGCGTCGAGCGCCTCGATCAGCACCTGTGCGCCATCGCGGTCCGCGAGCGGGACGAGCGAGCAGACGTTGGCCCAGTGATGGGTCGCGCCGGGCCGGTCGATGTCGATGCCGTGATCGCGCAGCGTGGCCGCGATGCTCGCGCCGTCGCGCGTGGAGAGCACTGTCGCGGGGCCTTCGAGCGCGGCGGCGGCGGTCTGCCAGAACAGCGCGTCGCGCGCCGGCGAGGCGCTGGCATAGACGACGTGCACCTGGCCCGGGCCCAGCGCGGCGAGCGCGGGCGGCAGGCCCTCGATGGCGAGCGGCTCGCGCCGCGAGAGGCGCGCGAGCAGTGACGGGTGCGGCTCGCGGCCAGCGCCCGTGGCGGGCGTCGCCACGCCGGGCGCAGCAGCGCCCGCCGCGGACGCGTGGGCGCCAGCGGGCGGCCGTGCGGACGGCGCCGGTTCAGAGGCGGAGTCGCGTGCGGGCTCGTTCATCGTCGTGTCTCCGGCAGCGCGGTTTGCATCGAAATCTTCATACGACGTCTCAATAATCTGAGTATGGCCTCACTGGCGTCGGTGGGTAAGGTACCGGGCCATGCTGTGGCGAGAAGAAATAGCGCAGATACACGAGCCCCACATTCGGCGCGTAGTCGCGCGAGCGGTCGAGCCGGAAGCGCCCGCCCGCCACGAAATGCGGGGTGATGCGGTACTCGAGCGCCGCCTCCACGGCATAGCTGAAGCCGCCGCCCGAGCCGCCGCCGAAGTACGGATTGCCGGCCGCGGCCTGCAACGCCGGATTCGTGGGGAAGTACGGCGAGCGGTCCTCGTTCGTGAACGAGACGCCGACGGAGCCGTCGATCTCCCACGAGAGCTTCTGGTAGCGGCCTTTCCAGTCGAGCGGGATGCCGAACGAGAGGTAGCTCTGCGGGCTGTAATAGCCGCCGTTGCCGAACGTGTAGAAGTGCTCGTTTTTCGAGTACTGCCAGTAGTTGATCGTGAGGCCGCTCGAGACGTCCTGGTCGGGCCGTTTCCAGACCGTCCAGTCGTAGCCACTGCGCACCTTGAACTCCTGGTTGGTCGGCACGTTGGAGCCGGTCAGGAGGCCGAAGCCGAGGCTCGTGAACAGCGTGCCGGGGCCGAAGTCGTGCGCGCCGCGCACCGTGAAGCCATTGCGCACGACTCCGCCCCAGGTCTCGCCGGTGACCGGGTCGCGGCCGCCCGCGTACGACACGAGGCTGCTCGTCATGGCGCGGCGAGAGACGTCGACGGACACCGACGCGCGCGAGAAGTCGTAGCGGTACGACAAGCCGCCCAGCACGCTCGAGATCGGGAAGCCGAGCGGCGTGGAGCCGATATCGGCACGCCAGTTGGTGTTCGCGCGGTTGTACTCGTAGCCCGCCGCGAGCGCGACGCCCGTGGCGGTCTCGTTGATCGACGGAATCCTGTTCCTGGTCGCGGCGTCGACGGCCGGAACCGTGCCGTAGTCGTAGGACCCGAGGCTGCCCGCGGGCAGCGCGCCGGCGTTCAGATAGACCGTGTCGGCGTGGAAGAAATAGTGGCCCGTGTAGCCGTCCGGAATGCGCACGTAGAGCGGAATTTCCGTGGCGTGCAGCTCCGAGATGCCGGGGTCGCCCGAGAGGTTCGACTGATACCACTCGGTTGCGACCTGCCCCTGGCGGCGGTCCTCCAGCCCTTGCAGCGCGCGGCCCGCGGACGTGAGGCCGTCGGGGCCGGGCTGCTCGCCTTCGGCCTGCTCCTGCGTGAGCGAGTTGCGGTAGAGGCTCGCGGCCTCGTTGTAGTCGCCGCGCGACTGCGCCACGCGCCCGGCCTGGGTGGTGACGTCCGAGCGGTCGGGGTAGCGCGCGCGCAGCGGGTCGATCACGTCCTGCGCTTCCTGGTCGAGCCCCTGCGCCGTGAAGCGCCGCGCGATGGCCAGGCGCGTATCGACGTCGTCGGCGGGGGTGTCGGCCAATACGCCGCGCACCATCTCGGCGGCCTCCCGGTCGCGGCCCATGCGCTCCAGCATGCGCGCAACCGTCAGACGCGCATCGGCATCGCCGGGCTGTTGCGCCAGCACCTGTTGCGCGGACGCCATCGCGCCCTTGTAGTCGCCCTTCGCCTCGAGCAGGTCGGCCTGCTCCAGCAGCCAGCGGCGGCTCGACTTGAGCCGTTCGGGCACGGCGTCGAGCGTGCGCTGCGCGCTCCTCAAGTTGCCGCTTTCGATCAGACGGTCGGTCGCGCGTACCGCTAGGCGCAGCTCCTGGTCGTCGAGGTCGGCGCGCTGCTCGTCGGTGAGTCCGGGCCGCGCGCGCGTGGCGTCGATCCACTTGGCCCAGTCGTCGTCGCGATTGGCGGCGGCGAGCAGCTCGCCGTAGCGCACGCGCGCGCCGTTGGCCGCCGGGTCGTCGGGGTGCGCCGCCAGCCAGTCCTGCACGAGCGCGAGGCCCTTGTCCGTTTCGCCGATGGCGATCCATTCGCGCCCCACCGAGGCCAGCATTTGCGGGTCGTTGGTGGCGTTGGCGTCGGCGGCGGCCGAATCGAGCACGGCGCGCGCCTCGTCTTCCTTGCCCTGCGCGATCAGCTGGCGGGCCTGCGCGAGCTTCTTCTGTGCCGCGAGGTTGCCCATCAGGCTGCGCATGCTGTCGCTGCGCTCGGCGGCCGGCACGGCGTCGAGCTGCGCGATGGCGCCGTCCACGTCGTCCACCGAATTCAGATAGAGCGCCGTGGCGTAGTGCATGTCGGGCGACTGCGAGACCTTCAGGCCGTCCTCCATCACCGTGCGGCCGAGCGCGGGCAGCCCGAGATCGCGGTACTGGCGCGCGAGCGTGAAGCGCAGCCAGGCGTCGTCGGGCGTGAGTCGCACGGCGTCCTCGAGTTTGGCGATGGCCGGGCTCTTGAGGTTCTCGGCCAGCAACTGGTCGGCCTGGATCGCGAGCAGCTCGGCGTGCAGGCGCTTGAGCTCCGCTGTGGAGCCCGTGAGGCGCGGCGTCGTCGCCGTGATGAGCGGGCCGATCTCGTTGTCGCGATGGGTGGCGCGCAGCACCGTCACGAGGCTGCGCAGCGCGTCCATGTCGGGCGTTTTCGCGTCGACGAGCGGACGCAGCACGGCTTCGGCCTCGGTCCACTTCTTCTGCGCGATGAGCGAGTCGGCGAGGATGTGCTCGGCGTCGGTGTTGCCCGGATCGAGCTTGAGCGCCTCGCGGGCGAGGGCCTCGCCCTGCTCGGGCTGGCCTTGCGAGTTGGCCGCGCGCGCCTTGGCAATGGTGCCCCAGATCGTGGCCGTCTTTTCGAGGCTGCGCCACTTGCCGGCATTGTCGGGGTCGAGCTTCAGCGCGCGCGCGAACAGTTCACGCGCTTCGTCGTGGCGGCCTTCGCGCAGGCGCACGAGGCCGAGCGCGCCCAGCGTCGCGCCGTCGTTCGGGTCCGCGCGCTGGGCCGTCTGCAGCGAGGCTTCGGCATCCTTGAGATCGCCGCGCTGCAATTGCGCGAGGCCACGCTCGCGCGCCGCCGCGCCGGGACCCGCCGGACGCGCGCGCGCGGCGGTCGATGCGCCGCCCGACGTGTTGCCCGCCTCGATGCTCGCCGGCGGCACGTAGCCCTTGCCGCTCGCCGCTGCCGCGTTGGCCTGCGCGACGCCCTTCGGCCCGAGCTTCAGCGCGAGGTCGGCCACGGTCTGCCGGGCGTCGGTGTCGTCGGGCACTTCCTGCAAATAGCGCTGATACCAGACGTAGTAGGCCGGATCGTCGCGGCCCGCGCTGTTGAGCGCGGCACGCCAGTAGTCGAGTGCGCGCGCGCGGTTGCTGTCCTGACGCTGGTACACGCCATAGATCAGGTTCAGGCCTTCCATGCGCGTGTTGGGGCGGTCGGTGAGCAGGTCGCCGAGGGTCAGCGCAGCGACCGTATCGTTCGGGTTCTGCTTGATCCGCGCGCGCAGCTCGTTGATCGCTTGCACGCGGCCGTCGGCCGAGCCCGCGATGATGCGGTAGTAGTCCCGCTCGATATCGCCCTTGGGCGCGCCGTTCGGGAACAGCTTGCGCATGCGCGCCGCGGCTTCCTCGCCCTTGCCCGCGTTCGCGAGCAGACGGATCTGTGCAAGCTCGTTCTTGTCGGTCGTGGCGAGGCGGTAGGCGTCGGCGAGCTCCTGGGTCGCGCTCGCGTTCGGCGCGGTCTTTTTCAGTTGCGCGAGGATCTTCGCCGCCTCGGCCGTGTGGTTCAGGCGCAACTCGATCTGACCCATCAGCGCGAGCGCGTCGGCCTGTTGCGGATCGAACAGCAGGGCCTTCTGCACGAGACCGCGCGCGACGTCGGGGCGGTTCTTCGTCATCCACATACGCGCCGCCGACAGCAGCTGCGCGGCCTGCGCCGAGGGCGCGGCGGCGTTCGCGGCCGGTTGCGGGGCGTTTTGCGCGGACGGTGCGCCCGGTGCGCCCGCTGCGTTTTGCGCACGCGCGCCGCAGGGCAGCGCCGCGATCAGCAGCGCTAGCAGCGGCGTGAGCGAGGGCGCGCGGCGCGGCGGCCTCGCGCGGAGGGTCAGCGCGGTGCCGGGCATCGGGTCGTCCATGCGGGCGCGACGCGGCCTTGCGCGTCGAAATGGTAGAGGCCTTGCAGATAGCCGAGGCCGAACAGCATCAGCACGCTGCTGTAGTAGCCGGGCGGCGACTTCTGCGCGAGCGCGCGGCTGCGCTGGATCTGCGCGTCGGCGAGGTCGGTGCGGCCCAGCGCCGAAAGATACGGGGCGACCGCCGCCGAGAATCCGCCGTTGCCTTCGTTCGGGCCCGGCGTGCCGGTTTGCGTGTCCACGCGCTCGGGCGGGAAGCCGTGCGCCGCCACGAAGCTCGAGAGCGGCGCGAAAGTCGCGAGCGTGGCGCTGCGCAACGGATCGTCGTAAGCGAGCATGCCCGCCCACAGGTAGACGCGGATCGCGTTGTAGGCGCTTTCGGCGTGGGTCTGCGCGTCGGGGGCGAAGGTGCCCTTGCCGCCGCTCTGGGCGCGATATTCCACCCAGTCCGGCGAGTAGCCGTGCGGCGCGGTGCCGTTGACGAGCTTCGTCGAACTGTCGAGCATCGCCTTCCATTCAGGCGCTTCCGGCGCGGCCTGCAGCGCGAGCGCGAAGCGCCGCATCAGTTGCAGCGGCACATAGCTCGGATTGAGCCGCCATGTGTTCTTGTCGAGCTTGAAGCCCACCGGCCCGGGCAGCACGGTGCGGCCGAGGCCCGGCAACTCGGCGCTCTCCTGGCGCACGATGTTGCGCGCCATCAGCGTGCCGAGCGCGGTGTAGCGGCGCTCGTTCCAGAGACGTCCCGCTTCGAGCAGCGTGTAGGCGATCCAGAGGTCCGCGTCGCTGGCGGAGTTCGCGTCGATCACGCCCCACGCGGGCTTTTGCGCATGCGCACCACCCGCGTCGCTCGCCGCGGCGCTCGATGCTGCGGAGGCGGGCAGCGCCGCGCCATCCTCGCCGATATCGGTGCGCCCCCAGATCCACGCGGGCAGGTGGGTCGCGAGATCGCCCTGGGCGAGGTTGTTCTCGGTCCATGTGAGGACCTTGTCGAAGCTCGCGCGGTCGTTCGCGACGAGCGCGAAGAACAGCGCGTAGGACTGGCCCTCCGACACGGTGACCTGGCGCGGCGTGCTCGCGTCGATGACGCGGCCGTCGGCGCTGATGAGGTCGTGCTTGAAGGTGTTCCAGTCGGGCCATGCACAGGCGGCCGCCGGCGCAGACGGCGCTTGCGCCGCGCCGCCCGTGCCCGCCGCCGCCGCCGTGCCGGCCGCATGGGCCGCCTCGAGAGGCAACAGCGTCGGCAACAGCGGCGCGAGCACGCAGGCGCTGGCCGCGAGCCAGCGCGCGAGGCTGGACGATGCGCGACGCATGATCAGTCTCCGGTGCGGCGCAAGGCCATGCGGCCCAGCGCCCAGAACACCGTGAATGCGACGATGAGACCCGCCAGGATGCCCGCGAGCGCCATCAGCGACGGATAGCGCGAGATGTGCACCCACAGGCGCGCATACCACGGCAGGTCGCCGACGAAGTAGCGCTCGCCCACGCGCAGGCCTTCCACCTCGCCGTGCCGCACGACGCTCAGGTCGCCGTGCACGAGCGCGATCTTGGTGCTGTCCTCCAGGGCGTCGAGCACGTCGCCGAGCTGCGCCGAGGACGTGCTGGTGAGCGCCACGACGCTGCGGTCCGACGTGAGCGGCGACTCGAAGCCAATCAGCGCGGCCATCGGCCCGCCGAGCGAGACGATCGAGCGGCCCTTGGGCGTGGCTTCATCGTCGTCGTCCTCGGTGCCGCCGAGCCAGCCCGGCCAGCCGCCCTTCTGGTCGCGCGTCGCCACTTCGGTCTTGCCCTGCTCGATGAGCAGCGGCAGGTCCTTGCCCCACTTGGAGAGCAGATTCGCGGCCGAGCCCGAGCCAATCACGAGCAGGTCGTCGCCGCTCACGCTGTCGATCTGGCTGGCGGGCGTGAGCTTCACGCGCAGCGTGGGCAGGCCGGTCCATTGGCCCATGTGGCCGAGCATCGTGAGCACGGCCTCCTGATCCTTCACGTCGGGCGCGTCGGGAATCACCACGGCCGTGTCCGAGAGGTCCGCCATGCGCGTGAACGGATAGCCGCTGTTGGCGAAGTAGGCGAGGTTCGGCAGCGCCGTGTAGTGCGCGAAGCCGCTGAAGTCGACTACCGAGTCGGGGTCGACGGCGGCGCGCGCGATGTCGGCGGCCGTCGACGAGCACAGGCCCGCCTTCTGCGAGTCGATATGGAACTGGAACTGGAACTGGTTGTTCGAGCCCACGCGGAACGCCGGAATCTCGAGGTTGCTCGTGGCGCGCGCATCGGTGCCCGAGAGCAGCGGCACGGCGATGCGCGTCTCGTCGGAGGCGCGCGTGATCGGCTTCAGGCGCTGCGAGCGCACGAGCTGCTCGTTGATGCTCACGTTGAGGATCGAGTCGTTCCACGTGGACGGCGCCGTGTAGCGATAGCGGATGTCGAGCGGCACGTTGCTGTGCGCCCACGCGTAGAGGTCGGCCGGCACGCGCATGTTCACGCGGATCGCGGGCGGGTTGTAGCCCGAGACCTGCAGCTGCTGCGGGTCGCTCACGAGTTCGCGCAGCATCACGGGGCGGTCGGTGGGCACCCAGTTGGGCGCGTCATAGGGCTTGCGCGCCGGGCCGAGATCCACGGACTGCACCACCACGCTGCTGCCCGCCATGCCGGCCTGACCGAGCACGAGCGCGTCGGCGGCCTTCTCGAGCTCCTCGGGCGTGCGGCCCGCGACCACGAGCAGCTTGCGGCCCGATTGCGGATCGGCGGCGGGATTGTTCATCACCGTGATCGTCGGACCCTTGATCTCGGGCAGCGTGATGCCCTCGGGCACCTGGCCCGGCAGCGCGAGCGCGATGGCATTGGCGTCGGCGGGGACGGTGCGCGAGACAGGAAAACGTGCGCCGCGATAGCTCGCGAGCGCGCCGAACCACGACGCGACCACGCCCGCCGCGCGCAGCGTGGGCACGCCCGCGTTGGCCGCGAGCACGAACGGCAGGCGCAGGAGGCTTTGGTCGTGCTTGTCGAAGAACGGCGCGGGCAGCAGCCCGAGACTGTTGGGCAGGTCGATGGCCGCCGTATTGAGCGTGAGCGTGCTTTCGGGCGCGACGTCGGCCCACAGCGCCGAGTGATACGGGTCTTCGCAGTGATCGAGCGTGTAATGCGCGATCATCTGCACGTTGATGCGGTTGAAGTCGGTGAAGAGACGCGGATCGAGATTGATCTCGCTCGTCACGAGCTGGCCGGCCGTTTCCTTCACGAGCGGAATGGTGGCGACCACTTCGCCGTTCACGAACACTTTCAGATGCGACAGCGGATAGATGAGCGACGGCGAGTACGTATAGATGAGCCGCAGCTTTGCGCCGGTGACGACCTCGTCGGTGCGCACCTCGACATTCATGTAGCCCGTGGGGTCGAGCCCGCGCAGTTGCAGCGGGCCGTAGGAACCCAGTTGACGCAGCGTGAAGACGTGCGTGCGCGGCAGGCCCATCGGGGCGGACGCGGGATTGGCGGCGGGCATCGCGATCGTGCCGGGCGCGGTCTGGATGACGGCGGGGCCGCTGCCGTCCGCGGTGGTCGCGATGGTGCCGGGCACGCCGCCCAGCGAAGCATCGGGGGAGCCGGTCGTGGCACCCGAGGCGACGAAAGGCGGCGCGACGGGCGCCGCGGCGGATGCCGCGCCGGGAGTCGCTTTGGCAGCCGGCTTGTCGGCTGCAAGGAGGCTGGACGTCAACAGCAGGCCAGCCGTCAACGCGCCAAGGCGGACAGGTACGGAAACTCGCATCGCAAACGGCCCCTTGTCTTGTTCGCGACGGCTACCTCCGATCTGCACAGTCAGCCGTCTGGTGATATTGGCGGTCTAGCGTCGCCCGCCGGGCACTGCGCTGACACATCTCGAAATTCGTCGGAGTTTATCTGACTCTCATCAATCGCGGCAGATGATTGCTCACCGTTTATTGCAACCTAATCGTTAATTATTGTTACGTGACAGATAAGTATTGACGGCAGCCCCGCTTTCGTATTGCTGGGACCCTCGTGCAGCGTTATGCGTTGCGAATGCGCGCCGCGTGCACGGCGCGCATTTTCATCGCGCGGCCAGTTTGCCAATGCGGCCTTCCGCCCCGCGTGTGGAGGGTTGGGCATCGGTGGCCGCGAGCCGGATCGCATCGATCAATGCGCGCGCGGCCGGTGAAGGCGCGCTATCAGCGCGCAAGGTGAGGCCGATCTCGCGCCGCGTGCTCGAGAGCGGCACGTCGAGCACCGCGAGCTGGCCCGACGCGATCTCGTAGTGCAACTGTTGCGCGCAGACCGCGGCGACCATGTCCGTGCCCATCAGCACGCCTCGAATCACCGCGAGGTCGGCGGTCTCGACGCTCGGCATCGGCGGCTTGAGCTTCAGGCGCCTGAACTGCGCTTCGAAGAGCGCGTGCGCGGGCGAATGCATGCGCGGGGCGATCCATTGCGCATCGCGCAGGTCGCTCAGGCTCATGCCTTTCTGCCGCACGAGCGGATGGCCGCTGCGTGCGAGCACGACCATGTCTTCGGCGACAAGGCGCTCATTGGCTAACCCGCTCGCCGCATCGTCTTCGCGCAGCGCGCCGAGCATGAAATCGATGTCCCCCGCATGCAGGCGCGCCACCAGCACGTCATAGGCGCTTTCGTCCGTGACCACGCGCACGCCGGGATGCAGCGCGCTCATGCGCGCAATGGCGCCGGGAAGCATCAGCGTGCGGCCGAGCGGCAGCGCGCCCACCGTTGCCGTGCCCTGAATGCTGCCGTGCAGCGCGGCGATATCGTCGGGCACATGGCGCAGTTCGTTCAGCGCGCGCCGCACGTGCAGAAGGAAAATCTCGCCCTCGGGCGTGAGCTGCAAGCCGAGCGGGCTGCGGTGAAACAGCGTGATGCCCGAGCCGCTCTCGAGCACGCGCATGGCGCTGCTCACAGCGGGCTGGCTGATGCCGAACGCGCCGGCCGTGCTCGGCATGTGACGGTGGCGCGCGAGCGCCACGAAGAGTTGCAGGCGCCGCGTATTGAGCAGCCACGGCGGCAGGGTGCCTTCGGGCAGGGCGCGGCGGTGCGTCTGGCGCGACTTGCACCATTGCGCAAGCGTTTCGAGCTCGATAAAGATGCGCGCGCAACGATCAAGCGCGACGCGCCCCGCGGCGGTGGGCAGCATGCCGGAGGCCCTGCGCTCGAAGAGCGGCTCGCCGAGCGCCGTTTCGAGTTCCTGCACCGAGCGCGTGACGGCCGATTGCGCACGGTAGAGCGAGGCGGCGGCGCGCGTGGCGCTGCCCGTTTCGGCGACGAGACGGAACGCGTGCAGATGCGCGAGGTTGAGCAGATCGACGGGATTCATGCGGTCCCCGCAATCCAATACGCATGATCGGCCGGTAGATCGAGACGCTCCTTCGAGTTGGGGGTGTGCTCTTTCATGCGGGTCTCCACGCTGACTGCGTGATTCTGCGCTGCTTCCGCAATTGGCGTCTGTAAGCGGGCCATACAGGCAGAGACCGGCCGTCACGCTCCGCCTTCCTGTATCCTCCATCGCACTTTGTCGGACCGTACGCCCGCGTGTGTCACGGCGGCGGCCTTCAATATGGGCGAAGCACGGCAAGTGAGCGGACCGTCCAGAACAACTCTTCCAGGCAAAACGCGATGAATCGATTTATTTTGCATACCGTATTGGGCGCGCTTGCATTGGCCGGAGCACTACTCGCACCAGGCCTCGCGGCGGCGGCCAGCTTCGATTGCAGCAAGGCGGCTTCGGCGACCGAAAAGCGCATCTGCGCTTCGCCGCGCCTCAGCAGCATGGATACGCAACTCACCGTGCTCTATCAGAAGCGCGCCGCCGGCGCGGACGCGGCGGCATGGCGCGACGATCAACGCGCGTGGTTGCGCGAGCGCGATCAATGCGGCGACGCGGCCTGCCTCGCCCAGGCGTATAGCGAGCGCCTCGTCGTGCTAGCGAACGGCGCGGGTCCGTTCCACTGGCAAGGCAAGTGGTGGCGCGTGGATGCGAGCGGCCACTATGGCTCCGCGCTCACCATCAAGCATGTTTCGCCGCATGGCTTGCAGTTCGGATTCGACGCGTATGCGGGCGCCAACTCGGGCGCGCTCGAAGGCAGCGCGGCATTCGGCAAGGACCAGGCGGCGCATTACACGGGCAACGCGAAGGACTTCACGCAAAACTGCGAGCTGACCTTCAGGCGCAAGATCAACCGCATCGAGGTCGCGCAGAAGGGCGATTCGGGGGACTGCGGCGCGGGTGCGGGCGTGCTCTTCGATGGCACTTACGTGAGCGCCGCACAGGACCCGAACGCGAAGGCGGATCTGCTCACCCTCGGTGTCGTGAAGACGTCCGCGCAGGACGACGGCATCCGCAAGTTGCTGGGCCGCGACTACGATGCGCTGCTCGCTACAGCCGGCTCCGTGAGCGACGACGGCGCCGCTGCCGGCATGCCGGGCGTCACGGTGGTCAGCACCTTCGTGCGCGGCATCGCGTGCGATACGAAATCGATCGTGATGTACGACGCGAGCGGCCACTACTGGATCGCGCTGTGGTCGCCGCAGGCGCAAGCGGGCAAGGACGGCACGAGCATCACGGAGCTGAAGTACTACACCAACGTGGCCGCCGACAAAAAGGCGCTGCCGAAGCCGATCGACGCGCAACGCAACCAGGTGTGCCCCTCGGAGCGGGAGGTCGTGCGGATGATGCCGTGATACGGCACGTCGCCCACGCTCGCGCGCGGACGTGGGCGCGAAACAGGCACAATAACGCCACCTTTAAAGCGTTCGCGTGAAGAGGAGTGAATTTCGATGACTGACACGGTCGATTGCGTCGTGATCGGTGCGGGGGTGGTTGGCCTGGCGATCGCACGAGCGTGCGCGCTGCAAGGCTGGGAGACCGTGCTCGTCGAGGCTGAGAACGCCATCGGCACGGGCACCAGCTCACGCAATAGCGAGGTGATTCACGCGGGCATCTATTATCCGCAGGGCTCGCTCAAGGCGCGGCTATGCGTGCAGGGCAAGCAGCGCCTCTACGCGTATTGCGACGAGAAGGGCGTGCCGTACGAGCGCTGCGGCAAGTTCATCGTCGCGACGCACGAAGGGCAGCTCGATGCGCTGCGAGCAATACGCGCCGCCGCCGAGGCCAACGGCGTGGACGACCTGCGCTGGCTCGAACGCGGCGAAGCGCAGGCGCGCGAGCGCGCGCTCCATTGCGTGGCGGCGCTCGAGTCGCCCTCAACGGGCATCGTGGACAGCCATGGCCTCATGCTCGCGCTGCAAGGCGATTTTGAGGCGGCCGGCGGCATGCTCGCGTTCTGCTCGCCGGTGACGGGCGGCGTGACGCAAGCCGGGCAGCCGATTCTGCTGAAGGTGGGCGGCGAAGAACCGATGGAGCTGTGCGCGCGGCGTGTGATCAATAGCGCAGGGCTTTACGCGCAACAGGTGGCGGCGTCGATCGACGGCATCCCGGTTGGCTCGATTGCACCGGGGCGCTACGCGAAGGGCAATTACTATTCGCTTTCGGGTGCCTCGCCGTTCTCGCGCCTTATTTATCCCATTCCCGAAGAGGGCGGCCTGGGCGTCCACCTGACGATCGATCTTGGTCACCAGGCGCGCTTCGGCCCCGACGTCGAGTGGATCGACACGATCGACTACACCGTCGATCCCAGCCGTTCGGCGAAATTCTACGAGGCGATCCGCAGCTACTGGCCCGACTTGCCCGATGGCGCGTTGCAGCCGGGCTATGCGGGCATCCGCCCGAAGCTGGCGGGCGCCAGTGACTTTCTGATTCAGGATGCGCGCGAGCATGGCGTGCGCGGGCTCGTGAATCTTTACGGCATCGAATCGCCGGGATTGACGGCCTCGCTCGCGATTGCGGAAGAAGTGGTCGCGCGATTGAACGGCGAGGCGTGGTAACGTTAGGCGCGTGCCGCAACTGTGCGCGCATTCATGAAGCAAAAGAACGAAGAGAAAGGAGCAGAACGTGGTCTACGAAATGGCGCACATCTCCGTGCTGGCCGGCAAGAACGCCGAATTTGAAGCTGCCGTGGGGCAAGCCCTGCCGCTATTCCATCGCGCGCGCGGCTGCACCGGTGTCGAATTGCAGCGCAGTGTGGAGGAGCCGAATCAGTACGTGCTCGTCGTGCAATGGGACACTGTGGAAGACCATATGGTCCACTTTCGCGAGTCGGCCGACTTCCAGGTGTGGCGGAGCCTCGTGGGTCCGTACTTCGAGAAGCCGCCGGTTGTGGGGCATACGCAGGTGGTGGTGAAGTAAGCGGCGAGCGAGTTGCGCGCGCGCTTGCCGTGGCGCACGACGCTTGCATGCCTCTGGGGTGAGGGATCGGCACCTGCTCAAACTCTCACCCCAAACCCCTCCACATAAGCCGCGGGATTCATTCCATCCCAAACTTTCCCATCGACGAAAGCCGGCTTGCGCAAGGCCTCAAATACCTCAACTCCCATCGCCCGCGCCGCCTCCCGATACAGCGCCGTCTGATTCACCCCCTGCGCGATCTCCCGATAATCGTCGCGCCGCGCCATCATCCCCCAGCGCTCGAACTGGGTCAGGAACCAGACTCCTTCGGACTCCAACGGATCGTTCACCGCGCCGTCCTCGAAGAACTTCATGCGCATCCCATCCGGAACGCCAGCGCCCTCGAGCTGCTCCGCGATCAACGCCGAATCCACGCCCAGCATTTCCGGCCGCGCGAGCCATTGCGCGATTTCCCTGCGATGTCCCGCGCCATCGAGCCATCGGCACGCCTCCAGCATCGTCTGCACGAGCGCACGCGCCGTATTCGGGTAGCGCGTAACGAAATCGCGCCGGCATGCGAGCACTTTCTCGGGATGAGCGGGCCAGATTTCGCCGCTGCGGATCACGGTGCGCCCCACGCCGCGCTGCTGCGCCAGCGCGGACCACGGCTCGCCCACGCACAGGCCGTCGAGCCGCTCTTCGGTCAGCGCGGCCACCATCTGGGGCGGCGGAATCACCACGCTCTCGATGTCGCGCAGCGGATGCACGCCCTGCGCGGCGAGCCAGTAGTACAGCCACATCGCGTGTGTGCCGGTCGGAAAGGTCTGCGCGAACACGGGCTTGCGCTCGAGCGTCGCGAGCGCGCGCGGCAGCGTGCCGTGTTCGGCCAGCGCGTCGGCAAGGCGGTTCGATAGCGTGATTGCCTGGCCATTGCGGTTGAGCACCATCAGCACGCCCATGTCCTGCTGCGGTCCGCCAATGCCGAGCTGCACCCCGTACACGAGACCGTAGAGCGTATGCGCGGCATCGAGCTCGCCCGCAAGCAGCTTGTCGCGCAGCGCGGCCCACGAGGGCTGGCGCGAAAGCTCCAGCGTGAGACCGTGCGCGTGGCCGAATTCGAGCAGCTTCGCGGCGACGAGCGGTGCCGCGTCGGCGAGCGGCACGAAGCCTATCTTCAGGTGCGTCTTCTCTGGCGCGGCGGGCGGGGGGGAGGTGGCGTTCATGGTCGGCGCTTCATTCGTGCTCGTTCGTGCTCAATCTGGCTGGTGCGAACCGTCGCGGTGATCTGCATCGGTCATTTGCGGGGTTCCGGCGGCTCGAACGTCGCGACGATCTGGCGCGCGACCTCGGCGAGCTTCAGGCTCTGGTTCATCGCGCGTTTGCGCAGCGTCGCATAGGCGGCGGGCTCGGACATCTTCTGCTGCTCCATCAGGATGCGCTTCGCACGGTCGATCAGCTTGCGCTCGGCCAGCTCGTTCTCGGCCTGGGTCAGCCGCTCGCGCAATTGCGCCTCTTGCGCGAAGCGCGCGAGCGCGACTTCGAGAATGGGCGCAATGCGCTCGCCCGCGAGCCCTTCCACGAGATACGCGGTCACGCCCGCCTGCACGGCCGAGCGAATGAGCTGCTGGTTCGCGTCGTTGCTGAACATCAGCACGGGGCGCGGCGCCGTGGCGTTCATCACGGCGAGCTGCTCGAGCGTGTCGCGCGACGGCGATTCGGTGTCGACGATGATCACGTCGGGCCGCTCGAGCTCGACGGCGCGATGCAGCGCCTGCGGCGTCGCGGGATTGGCGAGCATCTCGTAGCCGAGCCGCGCGAGCGCGTCGCGCAGATCGCCGATGGGCTTGTCGGTATCGGTTACGAGCAGGACACGCAGCATGATGTTTCGGTGGTCGGCGGCATGAAAACTTCGACGGGTGATCGGTCGATTCTTTTTAAGAGTAAGCCGCGATTTGACGGTGCGTGCGAACATGCATCGTTCAAGCAAATGATGTGCCAGTTTTGAAGTTGCACTCGAACAATGCGGGGCGCCCGCAGCCACCGATCGACGGGCGTACGTGGATGGCGGCGTGGTGCACTTCAGCAGTGCGCTGTGCCACTGGCCGCACTCAACTGGCGCAACGCCGCTACGCAAGCGATATGGCAGCCATGACGCTTCAAGGCTTAATTTGCAACTAACAGCCCAGCCCGCCAACCCTCTCCAAACAGACGCACGAGATGACGAAACGGGGCCGTTCCTCAACACCGGCGCGGCAGGTATACCCGCGTTCGTGTTTTCCCTGGCCGCCGCAAGCGCCCATGCAGCCACGTAAAGGGGTTTGCAGCGCACCGCAGCGGTGCGCGCATCATCCACATGGACGATGGTTTGCGCACCTGAATCGAGCAGGCTCTTCGTTTGGTGAAGATCCCGATGGCAGCGTCCGGCGCGTTCCTTAAGCTGGGTGCCTCGCCCAGACGGGGGAAGCCGGATGGAGGCCGGAGCATGCTGATGGAGACAAAATGGGCTCAGCACGAGAGCCAGTTGATGAGCGAGGAGGCAGGCGTCTGCGTGGCGGAGTTCAGCGAGCTGGCGGACCGCATCTATCAGGGGCCGCTGGAGACGCGGCCGTGGACGGGCGCGCTGGACCTGATACGGCGGCGCCTGCGCGCCAACTATGTGACGCTGATCCTGCGCGTCGCGGGCAATGACCGCCGCTCGCCGCTTTCGGTGCACGCGTCGGAGTTCGGCCCCGAGGTGCCCGACGCGGCCTCGTATAACGACTACTACTATTCGATCGACCCGTTCGTGGGCCTGCCCGCCGATCGCGTCGTCACCGTGGACGAGGTGTTCGGCGACACGGGCTGGCTCTCGAGCGAGTTCTACAAGCAGTTCCTCAAACCCTCCGACGTGCGCCATATTCTCGGCGCGGATCTGCGTACGCAGTCGGGCGTCGAGTGCCGTCTGCGCGTGTGCCGCGGTCACGCGGAAAAGCCCTTTTCGTCGGCCGACAAGGCGTTCTGCACGTTGCTGCTGCCGCATCTGAAGCGCGCGGTCGAACTGCATTCGCGGCTCGACACGGTCGAGGTCGAGCGCTCGATGTACGCGAACGCCATCAACCGGATGCAGGTCGGCACGATCACGCTCGACATGAACGGCGTCATCATCGACGCGAACGGCGTCGCCAACGAGATCCTCGCGCAGAACAACGGCCTGTGCATCGCGCGCGGCACCGTCGAGGCGAGCAATGCGGCCGAGAACCGTACGCTCCAGCGGCTGATCCGGCAGGCGGTGATGGGGCACCTCGGCACGGCAGCGCCGATCGTCGAGGCGATCCCCATCACGCGCAGTTACGACAAGCCGCGCCTCGGGCTGCTGGTGCGCACGATCCTGCTCTCGGACTGGTCGGAGGACAACAAGCGGCGCGCTGCCGTCGCGCTCTTCCTGCGCGATCCCGACCGCAAGCCGCAGGGCGCGCAGGAGATCATCCGCAAGCTCTTCGACCTCACGCCCGCCGAGGCGTCGCTCGCGCTCATGCTCACCAACGGGCTCACGCTCGACGAGGCGGCCGAAGAGTCGGGCATCAGCAAGAACACCGCGCGCACGCATTTGCGCGCGATCTTCTCGAAGACTGGCGTGGCGCGCCAGGCGACGCTCGTGCGCATTCTGCTCGGCAGCGTCGTGCCAATGGGCTGAGCGTCGCAATCGACGAATCGACCGGAAGCTCAGTTGCCCGAGCTGCGGATCGCGTCCGGCGAGAAATACGCTTCGTTGAACTGCGGGCTGCTGTCGAGCTTCGGCATCGGCTCCTCGTTCGTCAGACGGTCCGCGAGGTACGCGCCCGAGATCAGGTCGTGATAGAACACCGCGGCCGGATAGAACGTCTTCGCGTCGTACGCATAGACCGTCGTGGCGATGTTGGTGCGCCAGAGCTCGCCGCGCGCGTCGTAGTTGTCCGCGAGCAGCGTGATCCACGAATCCTCGTCGAGGTACAGCACGCGCTTCGCGTACTCGTGGCGGTAGCCGTTCTTGAGCGTCGCCTGCAGGACCCAGACGCGATGCAACTCGTAGCGCATGTAGGCCGGATTCTCGTGGTTCTTCGCCAGCAGGTCGCTGTACTTGACCGAGCCGTCCATCAGCTTGTAGTTGTCGTACGGCACGTAGATCTCGCGCTTGCCGAGAATCTTCCAGTCGTAGCGATCGCCGGGGCCGTTGTAGAGACGATCGTCGTCGACGGTGCGAAAGCCCCCGGCGCCGAACGGCTGGTCGTAGCCGAATTCGGGTGCCTGGCGCACGCGGCGCGTGCCCGGGTTGTAGACCCAGGTGCGCGACGAGTTGTCGGCGCCGGCCTTGTCCCAGTTCGTGTAGCCGACGGTCAACGTGCCGCGGTCGCTCAGCGGCAGTTCCGTGGCGATCCGGTAGTACGAGCGGTTGTTCAGGTCGTCCTTGACGTCGTACTTGCCGTCGTTGCGCGGCGAGTAGATGTCGTAGCGCACCTTGCCCCACGCGATGTTGCCGTCCGGGTAGACCACGCCCTGATCGTAGGTCGCCTGCTCCGTGCCGATCGCCGACGACATGCGCTGGTTCCACAGCAGTTGCGCGGCCGTCTTCGGAATCGGGAAGGGCACCTGCGGCGGCGCGTTGGTGAGGCCGTTCTCGTCGGTGGTCAGCGTGGAGTCGGGCGCGTAGGCGCGGATCGCCTTGTACACCGATTCGTCATAGCGGAAGTCGCGATGGCTCGGATAGACCGGTATCTTGAACGTGGCCGGATAGTGCTTGAACAGCGCCTTCTGGCCTTCGGTCAGATGGTCCGCGTACTGCTCCATGTTCTGCGCCGTGATGACGAAGAGCGGCTTCTCGTCCGCATACGGATCGCGATAGCGCTCGCCGCGCTTGTAGCTCAGGTCCGGCGGCGTGCCGAGCCACTTACCGCCCCAGGCGGGCACGGCGCCGTCCTTGCTCGCGGCACGCTGCGCGCCCATGGGCGTCAGGGTGGTGTCGAGCGCAGTCAGGTCGTCCTGAGAGACCATCGAGAACGCCGCCGTCGTGGCGATTGCGCACGCGGTCAGCGCCGATACGCGCAGGAAGGGGAGATGAATTCGCTTCATGACTATCCTCTTGTTGTTAGTCGTGCACCGCTTTCACGATGTACTGGCTCGTCGGCAGCACGTCGATCTTGTCGAAGTCGATGAAGCGCGCGCAGCTTTCCATCATTGCCTGCAGGTTGCGCTGGAATTTTTCCTCATCGCCCACCGCGTCGAAGAACGCGAGCGGGTCGGTCATCGCGGCGGCGGGGAAGCACTCCTCGACGATCGCGTCGTAGCGCGGCGCCGCGTGCGTCAACGCCCGCACGACGACGTTCTGCACGTAAAGGAAGTTGTCCTGCGTATCGATCGCGACGCGCGTATGGTGGTTGTGCCACACGTCGAGCCAGGCCTCGGGCGTGAGGCGCGGCGGGCGCGTGAGAAACGCCAGTTGCGAGAATCCGGCTGTGCGTTCGCCGGCTCTCGGCACGAAGCGCGTATTGCGGATCGGTTGCGATTCGGTCACCAGATACGCCGCGAGATGCGGGGCCACGGCGCGCACGGCGTCGTCGAACGGCTGGCGCAGCATGGCGACCGCGCTGTCGATCCACACCGACACGGTGCCCGCGATGCCGGGCTGCGTGTTCTGCTGGCGCAGCGCGGTCGCCGGTTCGACATCGCTGTCCGCGACATTGACCTGCACGCCATGGGCGCCGAGCGAGAGCAGCTTGTCGGCGAGCGCCGCGCGTAAGGTTTGACGCCATGCGTCGGGCGATGTCTGCGCATCGCGCCACAGCACGTAAATCACTTTTTCCATCGACTTGTCTCCGGGTTGAAAGCGTTGAGCAGTGCGGTTACGTCTGAAAGCGGTTCGCCGTGAGCCTGAACGAGGCGGGAATCGGCGAGGTGACGGTTTCGAACAGGCGCTCGTGGGACGTGGCCGCGATGAGCCAGACACCGTCGCGCTTCACGTACTCGTCCTCGTAGAAGGCGGCGCCGTGCAGCAGCGTGTTGTGTTCGAGGTCGATCGCGTGGTCTTCCAGATACCAGGTCCCGCGCGCGTAATCGGCGGCGAGCAGTTCGAGTTCGGGGTGATGGCCGTGATGCATCGTCAGGAAGGTCGGCCGGTCGAGCAGCGCTTGCAGGGTCGTGACATAGGCGTCGCGGCCGTCGAAGGCGTACTGGCCGCCGTTCAGGCGCGCGCGGCAATCCTCGCTCAGGCATTGCGCGAGCAGCGCCCAGTCGTGGGTGTCGACCGCGCGGAAGTAGCGGTATTTGAGCTGCCGGATCTCTTCGAATGCCCAGAGCGTGCGGGTGGCGTCTTCCATGGTCCAGTGTCTCCTTGGTGATACCGGATCGTAGAAAGCGAACCGCCCGCGCACATCATCCGACTGGATGATGAGGCGACGCGGCGGCGCTTGTACCGTAACGACCGGACAACCGCAAAGGAGACCCGATGAACCCGATCGATCAACTCGAAGCGCGCCTGCGCGCGCTCGAAGACGCCGACGCAATCCGCAGCCTGAAAGCGCGTTATTTCGCCTGCTGCGATATGAAGGACACCGAGGGCATGCGCGACTGCTTCGCGCCCGGCCGCGTGCGCATCGACTATGGCGCGATCGGTGTGTTCGACGATCGTGACGCACTGGTTGAGGTGTTCGGGCGGCTGGGCTGCCATCCCCATATCGTGGAGATGCATCACGGCGTCAATCCGCAAATCGAGGTGCTCGACAGTCACCATGCGCGCGGCAGCTGGGGCTTGCACTACCAGATGCTCGATACGCGCGAGGGTGCCTTCACGCAACTCGGCGCGTACTACGACGACACGTACCGCAAGATCGACGGCCAATGGAAGATTGCTTCGACGCGCTGCGTCGTGACCTCCATGCTCGTCGGGCATTACACCGGGGCCACGCCGGGCGTGCGCTTCGGCGGGCGCCCGGCCGATGCGCCGCAGGCTGGCGCCTGAGCGCGCGGTTCACAGCACGTACAACAGGACACCGTCCGCCTCGATGATGGGCGCCTATGCGGCGCCTGTGAGTGTTTGCACCTGGTCCAAACGGATGAGGGTACGCGCGCCGCGAGACGCTACCTTTGGAGCTATCTCGATCTGGGCCGCGTCGTGTGGCCCGGTCATGGCCTATCCGCGCCCAACCTCTGTCCTGCTTCTCACATGTCGTCAAACTGCTCAGTGAACCGTCCTTTACCCTCGCGCGCCGTGCCTCGCTGGGACGCCGAACATGATGTCGTGATCGTCGGCTTCGGCGCTTCGGGCGCGTGCGCCGCGATCGAAGCGGTCGCGGCCGGCGCCGATACGCTCGTCGTCGAGCGCGCGTCAGGCTATGGTGGCTCGAGCGCGCTCTCGGGCGGTGAGATCTATCTCGGCGGCAACGGCGGCACGCCCGCGCAGCGCGCGGCGGGCTTCAGCGACGAAACCGCCGACCTGTACCGCTATCTGATGCTCGCTGGCGGCCGCGATGCCGACGAAGCGAAAGTGCGCCTCTACGCGGAGCACAGCCTCGCGCACCACGACTGGCTCGTTGCGCAGGGGCTGCAATACAAGAACACGTTCCTGTCCGAGCGCATGGTCGAGCCCGAGACCGACGATTGCCTGATCTGGTCCGGCAGCGAGGAGGCCTGGCCGTTCAGCGCCGCGGCGAAGCCGTGCCCGCGCGGGCACACGCCGCAATGGCCGGGCTGGGGCGGCGGCCAGATGCTGATGAGCGTGCTGGCCGCGCGCGTGGAGGCGTCAGGCGTGGCCGTGCGCTACGACACGCGCGCGCAGGCGCTGATCGTCGACGAAGCGGGCGCGGTATGCGGCGTGGTGCTGCGTTCGTGCGGCGCGGACACGTACGTGCGTGCGCGACGCGGCGTGATCCTCTGCGCAGGCGGCTTCGCGATGAACCGCGAGATGGTGCGCCGTCACGCGCCCATGCTGCTGCGTTCGGCCGATCCGATCGGCAATCCCGGCGACGACGGCACGGGCATCCTGTTGGGCCAGAGCGTGGGCGCCGCCGCGATCCATATGGATCAGGGCTTCGTGAGCCTGCCGTTCTATGCACCCGAATCGCTGATCAAGGGCATCTTCGTGAACGAGCGCGGCCAGCGCTTCATCAACGAAGATGGCTATCACGGCCGCACGGGATGGCATGCGCTCCAGCAGGCGGGCGAGCGGATCTTTCTGCTGGTCGACAACGCGGCCTATGCGCCGCCACCTGAATTCACGCGCATCGGTATCGCGGCTGCGGGAGAAAGCTGGGAGGAAGTCGAACAGGAACTGGGCATGCCGGAGGGCTCGCTCAGCGCGACCGTGCAGAGCTATAACCGCCACGCGGCACAAGGCAGCGATCCGGCCTTCCACAAAGCGGCGAAATGGCTGAAGCCGCTGGATGAGCCGCCGTTCGTCGCGCTCGATTGCCGGATCGACTACGCGTTCTATCCGCACTTCACGCTGGGCGGACTGGACACGCTGCCGAGCGGGCAGGTCGTGAACGAAATGCGCGAGCCGGTGCCGGGACTGTTTGCTGCCGGCCGCACGGCTTGCGGCTTGCCGCGTTGGGGCGCCGGTTATAGCTCGGGGCTTTCGCTGGCGGATGCGACGTTTTTTGGGCGTCAGGCCGGGCGGCACGCCGCGTCGAATGCGTTGAATTTGCCATCCAATACCGACTGACCGGCGGCGACTTTCAACGCATGCGGGGGCGCAGGCGACTATATGTTCGACCTGCCCACATTCGATGGTTTGCTCGTCAGCATTACTAATCTCTTCTGATTGCACGCCGGCTTTGAAGCGGCGCGAACCGCGCGCGTCGGGTAGGGTTACCCGACGCGCCTTCACTGCCTGCTACTGCTACTTACTGCGCGAGGCAGTGTGCGACCACTTCATTGACCGCGCGCTGCACGTCGCCGCGCCGATACCCGAGCAACGCGAGATCGGCCGCATCCGGCTCGTATGACACGACGTTGCCGCGCCCCGTGTAGATCGCGATGTCCGGCAGTAGAGGGTGCTCCTGGTCGAGCGCGGGGACCGGCTGCGGATTGCCCGCCGCGCGGAAGAACGTCGCGAAATAGTCGGCGAAGCTCAGGTTCTCGTCGCCGACGAGATAGGCCTTACCCGCCTCTCCCGCTTGCAGCGCGCCCCAGATCGCTTCCGACAGCGATTGCGTCGAGATGAAATTGCTGCCGCCCGCGGGACCGAAGACCGGCAGACCGGCCAGCTTGCCTTGCGCGTAGCCCGTATAGGCCGCGAACATGTCGTTGCGCAGCCCCGGCACCGAGCCCACGACGAACGGCGCATTCACGCTGCACACCGAAAACGCCGGCGTCGCGAGTGCGCGCACGCGCTCGTCGGCGAGATGGCGCGAACGCACGTAGGGGATCGTATCGATGAGGTGCGGCGCCACCTGAGGATAGAAGCTGCCGACGAGCACGGCCCGTTTGATGCCCGCCTCGCGCGCGAGCGCAAAGAAGCGCGGCACGGCCTCGACGTTCGCGCGCTCCCAGTGCGCTGCCTCGTCGGTGTCGGTCGGCAGGTGGCGGATGTCGTTGCCTGCTGCGAATACGACCGCGTCGAAGCGGGCGAGGTCCTCGCGGGTGAAGTTACCGGCGACGTAGTCGCGCACCAGCACGTCGAATTGCGCGAGCGCGGAGCCCGGCGCGGGCGGCTTGCGGGCCGCAAGCGTGACGGTGTTGCCCTGCGCGTGCAGGTACAGCGCAGCATGGCCGCCGATAAGGCCGGTGCCGCCGATGACGAGGATGTTCATGAAGTCTCCGTTGGCGGTTCGTGGACCGCCTGAAATTGAAATGAAGTCCAGCCGGCACGCGGCCGCTCAGGCATTGAAGCCGTTGCCGGTCACGACCGGGATGTTGGTCCAGAAGCCGTTCGGGTCGCGATACCAGCCGGCCGCCGCGAGCGCGCCGCCGTCGACGTGCAGCGTCGTGCCGGTGACCCACGCGGCGAGCGGGCTGGCGAGGAACAGCGCCGCGCCGGCGATGTCGCCGGCTTCGCCAAAGCGGCCAAGCGGAATCCAGCGCTCGATGTGCGGATGATGCTCGGCCGCGATCATCGCGCTGACCGGCACCTGCGGCGTCTCGGTCGTTTCGGGCGCGATCTGGTTCACGCGGATGCCGGCGGGCCCCAGCTCGAGCGCGAGGCTCTTCGTGAATCCGCTGAGCGCCGCCTTGAACGACGCATAGACCGAGCAGTTCGGGATCCCGCGAAACCCCTCAATCGACGACACGCTGACGATGCTGCCGCCCGCACCGCGACGCCGCAGCAGCGGCAGCATCGCGCGCGTGACGACGAACACCTGGCGCAGGTTCACGTCGAAGAGGCGGGCGATGTCGTCGTCGGTGTGGTCGTCGAACGGCTTCGCGATCTGCAGGAAATCGCCGACGTTGTTGATGAGCACATCGAGCCCGCCAAAACGTGCGTCGATCGTGCGCGCGAGCGCGCTCACTTGATCGGTGCGCGTCACGTCCACGATCTCGACGAGCGCCTCGACGCCCGCCGCCTCCAACGCCTGCCGCGCGTCCTGCGCGCGCGCCGCGTCGATTTCCGCGACGACGACGCGCGCGCCCGCCGCGCCGAACGCCGTCGCGCACGCGCGGCCGATGCCCGCGCCGCCGCCCGTGATCAGCACGTTCTTGCCAGTCAATGAAATCATCGATGTCCTCCAGTGGGTGATAAGCGTTGACGCTTCGTCGAAGCGACGCAACCCGCTGCGCGTGGTCGATCCGCAGCTCGGGGCGCCGTTGACGAAGCGCGACTCGTCCGGCGCGAAGAAGGCGCCGCCGAGCGGTTCAGGTGTCGCTCGGCGCGCGGCCAGCCTTCACGGCTTCGAGCGCGGCCATGCCGAACATTTGACCGATCGCGTCGTCGACACAGGGGTTCTTGCGCAGCTCGTGGCCGCCGTCGACAGCGAAGCTCTGACCCGTCACCCAGCCCGATTCCGGACCGGCGAGATAACGGACCGCCCGCGCGATGTAGTCCGGCTCGCCGAGCACGCCTAGCGGCACCTGCTCGAGAAAGCCCTCCAGCATCGCGGGGTTGTCGAACAGCGGCCCGGTCGCTTCCGAGCGCGTGAGACCGGGGCGCACCGAGTTCACGCGGATCTTCGCGCCGGCGAGCTCCTCGGCTGCTGCGCGGACCAGCGCCTCGAGTCCCGCCTTCGCGGTGCAATAGCCGGACAGCCAGCGGAAATTGATGCGCGCGGCGGTCGACGAGATGCAGACGATCGAGCCGCCGCCACTCGCCGCGAGCAGCGGCGCCGCGTGGCGGATCGCGAGGAACGCGCTCGTGATGTTCAGGTCGAGGTCTGCGCGGAAGCTGTCGGCGTCGTGCATCAGCAGCGGCCGGAACGCGGCGCCGCCGACCGTCGGCACGACGATGTCGAGACGCTCGTGCAACGACCACGCGAATTGCAGCGCGCTCTGGATGTCGGCCGCGACGCAGGCGTCGCCGATGTGGGCCTCTACGCGGCCGCCCGGCACTGCGTCGGTGAGTTGCTGGCGTGCGCGTTCGAGTGCGTCGGGGCGGCGGCCCATCAGCACGACCGTCGCGCCGTCTGCGAGCAGCGCCTGGGCGCACGCGGCGCCGATGCCGGCGGAACTGCCTGTCACGAGCGCGGTCCGGCCTTCGAGGGGGAGCGATGTGCGCATGAGTCAGCCCTCCAGCGGCAGGTCTTGCGTCCAGTCGACGAGCAGCGTGCGTGACGCGAAGCGCCACGTGCCGTCGTCGCCATCGTCGAACACGCAGCGGTCGTGATAGCGCAGGCCCCAGTCGAGCTTGCGTTTCTGGCCGTCTCGCACGTAGATGTGGGACGCGATGCCGTAGGTCTCGACCGACGCCTCGCCGGCGTCGAGCGTCACGAGCTGGTTGTGGACGTGATGCTGGGTGAGCTCGTAATGCGCGAGCGCACCCATCCCGGCGATGATCGCGTCGCGGCTGTCGAACGAGAAAGCGGGGCCGCTCAGTTGCGCGTTGGGAGTGAAGAGGGTGGCGAGCTGCGGCCAGTCGCGCCGGTCGACGGCCTGCGCGTAGCGGCACGCGAGCTCGTACAACGCGTGACGGGGATTGGGATCGGTCATGCGGTGCTCCAGTGAAAGGATGGAGGAGGGCGGCCGCGCCGCCAGGCGGGCGCGGCAGTCCTGCTACACGCAGGTTCGCATCGAACGCGGCGGGGCAAATCATCCATACGGAGCATGCGGAAAATGGTGGGGCGATGCGCAGTTGCCCGCCGCGCCCAACCGGTTCGGCTCAGACCGGGCGCGACACCAGCTCGCCCAGAACCGTGTCCAGCTCGACCTGACCGCGGATGATTTCGTCAGGATGCCTTTCGAAATCGATCCAGCCTTCGTTGAATCCATCCAGCATGCGCATGCGTGGCACCGGATGCTTCATGCCTTGCGAGCGGAATAGTTCTTCCCAGGTCTGCCTGTCGACAACCCCGGCACGGACGGGGCGGCCCAGCACGCGTGCGAAGCCCGCCGCGAGGTCGCTGGGGCTCACCCGGCGCGGACCTTCGAGCTCGACGACGCGCACGCCGCTCCACGTCTGCTGGAGCAGTTCGGCGGCGACGCGCCCTACGTCGGCGGTGGCAACCATCGGCACGGGCTTGTCGAGCGGCTGCAGGTAGCTGGCGATGACACCTTCGTCACGCGCGGACGCAATATCCCATGCGGCGTTTTCCATGAACCAGCCGGGCCGCAGGAAGGTCACCGGCATCGGCATCTCGCGCAAAGCTTGCTCCATCAGCGTGCGTTGAGTGAGGAGATTGCTCTCACTGGACTGTGCGCCGATCGTCGACAGACAAACCACCTTCTCGGGCTTCGCCTTCAACAGTGCCGTGGACACGGCATCGATCACCGCATGCGCTTCGGGAAAGCCCGGCTCAGGATCGAACTCCGAGGGGGGCAGGATGAAGACACCCGCCGCGCCTTCGAACGCGGCGGCGAGCGACGAGGCGTCTTCCATCCGGGCCGTCGCGAGTTCGCAGCCGCGCTCGGCCCACGAGCTTGCCCGTGCGACGTCGCGCACGACCGCACGCACCGGCTGACCTGCCGCCAGAAGGTGGCGGGCTAGTGTGCCGCCGACCTTGCCTGTGATTCCTGTGATTGCATACATAGTTCGTTTTCCTTACATGGTAAATAAAGTGGCGCCGCATCGAATTAGCGGCTCCCGGGCACTCAGGCGCGCTGAAGACCGTCATGGAGCGCAAGCTCGAATTGCCCGCAGAGATTCACGGCACGGGCCTCAGTGATGCGCGAACAATGCGTTCTGTGCGCCATTCACGCCCACGCGGCTTCCTGAAGCGGACCGATCATTCGTCACGCCGCCTACGGCGCCAACGGCGTACGGGTCGGTACTGGCAGCCGTGCGAATCCGCGCCTCGGCAGCGAGGAGGTCGTCCGGGTAATGGGGGTCGTTGGCGCGCCCCGGTCGATACCCGGCGCGCTCGAGTTGCACGAGTTCCTGGCGGACCTGCTCGCGCGTCACGCGCGAAGCGTCACTCTGCGCATGGGCGGCGGCCGGAAGCACAATGGCGGTCGCGATGGCAACGATGAAAATGCGGCTATGCATGGCAATCTCCTTTCGATCGGCGGGACGGAATGTCTCGTTGAGAGGCATTCTGGACAAGCGTCAGTCGAAACAAAATGACATGGATGGCACTAGATAAATGACAACGAGTCACCAATGCGGCAAGATGGACGCAGATGGCCGGGTGCCGCTGACCGCTGGAGCCTGGCTGCATTGGCCTTCAATGGATCGATTGCGACCCGTCACCCTTATTCACCCGCGCGCCCATGAGACCCAGTAGCGAGAAGCTGTCCGGCAGCATTAGCGTGTTCGCCGCCGTAGTCGATGCGGGGACGTTTGCGGCCGCTTCGGAAGTGATCGGCATGTCGCCGCCGGGCGTCAGCCGGGCGATTGCGAGGCTGGAAAAGAAGCTGAAGATCCGGCTCTTCAACCGGACGACGCGCTCCGTCTCGCTGACGGAGGAGGGCCGTCGCTTTTACGAGCAGGTCATGCCGCACCTCGCCGGGCTGGAAGAAGCCGCTGCTGCAGCGGCAGGTGGCGCGTCGGCTGTGCGCGGCAAGCTGAGAATCAATCTGGATCCCGTCTTCTACCGGACCATCCTCGGGCAGCAACTCGATGGGTTCATGGACGCGCACCCCGACCTCGAAATCGAGTTCATCGCGCGAGACAATCTTGGCGATCTCGTCATGGACGGCTTTGACCTCGCCGTGCGATTCGGCGAGCCCAAAGCCTCCACCCTGATTGCGCGAAAGCTGCTCGATACCGCGGTTGTTACGGTTGCTGCGCCCTCATATGTCGCGCGTTGGGGACGCCCGGCAAAACCCGAGGACCTCGAAGGCGGAAGCCACAAATGCCTGGAATTCCGCAATCCGGAGACGGGCAAGCCGTTTCCCTGGGAATTCCATCGCAAGCGAAAGCGCGTTGTGGTTGAAACCCGGGGACGCCTCACGGTCAACGATCCCAGTGCGCTGCTGAACGCATGCCTCGCCGGCTCCGGGATTGCGCAGATGCTCCTTCTCGGCGCCGAGCCTCTGATTGCCGACGGCCGATTGATCAATCTGTTTCCCGAGTGGGCGGACGAGCGGTATCCCTTATACGCCTACTACCCATCGCGGCATCATGTGCCGGCAAAGACGCGGGCTTTTCTGGACTTCGTTGTCGAGCTGGCGGGCAATAACCAGCGCGTCGGCACAAGCTAGTGCTGCTGCGGCGAACTGCCGAGGCGACGGGGAAAATCATGTGATGGCCATAATGATGGTGTTGGCATAATTTCCTGTAAATCCGGACGCGAACGGTCGGCCCTTGGTCGCCGCGGCCAAAGAGGCGAATGAGCCCGGACCTGATGCAATACGCGATTGTTGCTGAAACCGCGCCCCGAGACCGAATGATTGATAAACTATCGATCGCAAATCAGTGGATGATCGATTTAATATTGCCTGACGGTTTCTGCTCAAGCAGACACTACTGATGGGCGTGAAAGCCATATCCATCGGATAGGCGGTGACCGGGCAGGTGGGACGTATCGTTATTCGGATCGAGGAATGGAACCAAAATTCTATCGCGGGTGGCATCTCGCAAAGTCGGACATGGAGTACCAGGCGACCGAATTCGAGTGGTCGCTGATACGCTTTTACGAGGCGTTTTCCCGCTTCGTGCTAACGACGGGCATGATCACGATCGCGGCAGACGTCGACATCAAGTATCAGGAGCACGTCATCCTGCACGTCATTCGCATGCAGGAGCGGCCCAAGAACAGCGCAACGATCGCGCGTCTCATGAACCGGGATGACATCCCCAACATCCAGTACAGCCTCAGAAAGCTCGAATCGGCCGGCCTGATCGAAAAGCACAAGGACAACAACGGCAAAACCTACTCGTACGTGGCGAGCGAACTGGGTGTCAAGCTGACCGACGAGTATTACAAGGTCCGCCAGGAAATCCTCGTTAAGCGCCTCGAGGAAATTGCCGATGTCGAGGAGAAGTTCGAAAAAGGCGCGCGCTTCATGTCGCTGCTCACGGGTATCTACGAAGAGGCGGCGCGAGATTCAGCGACCATCACGCCGCAGATCATCGAAACGGCTCCCAAACCTAAACCCAAGCCCGCTCGCAAGACGCGCAAGGCAGCGGAGGACTGACGCGCGTTGTCTGCGGCGCCGAGTCCTCCGGCTGCAGCTCAGATGTCCGGATGGGCGTTGTGCCACTGGGTGGCGCGCTGAAACGCCATGCCTGCGCGGCACAGCGCGGCTTCGCCGCCGTGTGGCGCGATGAACTGGAAGCCGATCGGCATGTCTGTGGAGGTCAGGCCGCACGGCAGCGCCATGCTCGGGTGTCCCGTCGAATTGAACGGCGCGGTGAACTGGATCAGGCGTGCATTGAGATCCGGGTCCTGTGCCAGCGCCCCGAGTTGCTCGTGCGTCGGCGCCGCAAACGGCTGCACGGGTGCGACCAGCAGATCGATCTCGCTCATCACCTTGTTGACCCTGCCACGCAGCGCTGCACGATTCAACAGTACCCGCTGATACCGCGCGGCGCTGGTCTCGTGCCCTAACTCGATCAGGCGGGTCAACGCCGGACCGTACTCCGAGGCCAGGCGCGGAAAGGTGTCGGCGTGCGCGAGCGCGACCTGTACGCCGCAATCTTCCTGCCATTCGTCCACCACCGTGCGGACCGCCGGGAAGCGCACCTCGCGAATCTCGGCGCCGAGATCCAGAAGCACCTTGAGCACGCGCTCGAGTGCCTCGACGATGATCGTATCGGTGCCCTCGGTATTCCAGGCCGGATCGATGCCAATGCGCAGGCCGCGCAGGTCCCCGGCCGGTTCGGGCAATGCGAGGTGCTCTTGCGGCAGTGAGGTCGGGTCGAGCGCATCGTAGCCCGCGATTACGCCGAGCATCAGCGCGGCATCGGCGGCATTGCGCGCCATGGGCCCAACGTGATCGAGGCTGGCGCCCAGTTCGAAGGCGCCATGACGGCTGACTCGTCCCCAGGTCGGTTTGATGCCGGTCAGGCCGCTGGCGGCCGACGGAAAACGGATCGAGCCGCCGCTATCGGTGCCGAGCGCGCCGTAGCAAAGGCCGGCGGCCGTGGCCACGCCCGAGCCGCTCGACGAGGCGCCGGCCCAGTGGTTCGCCCCCCACGGGTTGACCGGTTCCACGATGCTCGGGTGGTGCGTAGCAAATGCGCCCTCGGTCATCTGCAGCTTGCCCAGCACGATGGCGCCGGCTTCGCGCAACCGCCGGACCACAGTCGCGTCCTCTGTCGGGACGAAGTCTTTATGAATGGTGGTGCCTGCTGCGGTGGGCGCACCGGCCACCCAGAATAAATCCTTGATGCCGAGCGGGATGCCGTGCAGCGGGCCGACCGCCTCGCCCGCCATGACCTTGCGCTCGGCAGCTCTGGCGTCGGCCAGCGCCTGCTCGCGCATCACTCGCGCATAGCTGTGCAGCATCGGATCGAGACGCTCGATGCGTTCGAGCATCGCCTGGGTGACTTCGACCGGCGAAACGTCTCGAGTGCGAATCATCTGCGCGAGCGTGCCGATGTCCAGATAGTGCAGATCAGAATTTGACATGATCGGATGAGACTCCGGACTGAAGGTTAAAGGCCGAGTTCCGCGCGCGGACGGGTCAGCGTGTCGATCACCGCGTACATGATCTTTCGGGCACATGGCATCAGATCCGGGATATAGGTGGCGCCCATGCCGCCCAGGCCTTCGGCGAGCGGCTCGGGCGAACCCTCGGCGGGCCACGGCCAGCCGATCCGCGCGGTCGGGATGCCGAAGCGTCGCAGCGCGGCGCCGTCGGTCTGGCCGCCCAGATAGTCGGGCGTGGGATGCATGCGCTGTTCGATGTGCTCCCAGCCGCGTCGCGCAGACTGGATGATCCAGTTGTCGGGCGAGGTGGTGCCGCCCGGTACCGAGCCGTACATTTCCCAATCCAGATCGAAATCGGGGTGGCGCGCCTGCAGTCCCTCCATGAACGTTGCGAACTGTGCCTTGACCTCGCCCGGGCTCGTGCGCGGATTGATACGCACATCGAAGAAAATTTCCGTGACCGCCGACGGGAAGGCCGGCCGCTCGGGCCAGCCGCCCTGGACACCCGCGATCCAGCCATGTGGCTTGACTACGCCGGAGGTATTGCGTTCGGCGTACTCGATCAGCCACTGCTCGAGTTCAAGAACGACCTGCGCGGCCGGCACCACCGAGCTGCGGAAGCCCGGTGTGCCGCGCGGCACACCGGCATAGCCCAGCGTGCCCTTGACCTTGACCTTGAACCAGCCCATGCCCGGCTCCTCGTGATAAACCCAGTTCCACGGTTTCATCACGATTGCGAAGTCCGGCGCCACACCGCGGCTCAGCAGATGCGTGACACCGGACGACATGCCCGCCTGATCGCGCGCCGCCACGTCGACCGGCATGCCGCCGTCGGCCATCGCGACCAGCAGGTCGCCCGTCAGCGGCACATCGGCTTCGATCAGCGCGTTCGCGACCTCGGTCAGTGTGGCGATCATGCCCTTCGGATTCGACGCGCCAAGTCCGAACACCCAGTCGCCGTCCATGCGTGCCCTGGGTTTCAGATCGACCGGGTCGGTGGGCCCGACCCAGGGACTATCGCTCTCGTCGCCTTCAAGGTGGGTATCGATCGGCGCATACAGCATCAGCGAGGCGCCGCCGCCGCTGCCGCGCTTTTCACCGACCACGTTGCCAGTGCGCTCGTTCATGCGGCGGTAGCTGGCGTTCATGCCGATATTGCCAAGATGGCGGGACATGAATTCGCTGGCCTCGCGGGCCGCGCCGGTTGGACTGTGGATGTTGGTCAGTTCGTAGAGCAGCTGTTGCAGGCGACGCGGATCGAGCTTTGCGCAGGCACGCTCGTACCAGGTCTGCTGTTCTGCGGAGAAGGGTAATGGTGTCGTTGTCAGCACGGCTAGTCTCAGGAGTCGGGATCGCGGTCAGTTCGACGGCGAAAACTGTTCGGCGTAAATGTTTTCCGGTCGCAGGCCGAGTTCGGTGAGCCGGTGCGTGGCCGCTTCGATCATCCGCGGCGGGCCGCACAGATAGGCGACGGCATCGGCATGCAGCACGTCGTCGGCGCGCAGCGCGTCGACCGGATTGCCGATCAGGTATTCGCTGCCCTCACCGCGGTCGACCGAAATGCGCGCATCGAGCTGAGGCAGCCAATGCTTGCGCAGTTCGATCTCGTCGATGCCGAACAACTGGTCGGCTGTCGCGCAACCAAAACTTAGGATTACAGGTGGTTTGCGTCCCGGCTTGCGGCGGATCGTGTCGATCATCGACAGGATCGGTGCGAGGCCGGTGCCGCCGGCCACCATGATGTGCGGCGCAGGCACTTTTTCGCGCAGATAGAAGTTGCCGAACGGGCCTTCGATCTCGAGCACGTTGTCGGGCTGTGCCTCGTTCTCGAGCCACGACGACATCACGCCGTCCTCGAGCAGGCGCACCATCAGCTCGATTTTCGGCAGATCGGCCGAAGTGCTGGACGGCGAGTAGCTGCGCGTCACGTCGGTGCCCGGCACGCGAACCTGAATGAACTGGCCCGGACGGAAGTCGAGCCACGCGCCTTCGGCCAGTTCGAGGGTGACGCGCACGACATTGGTGGCGATCTTCTCGATGCGATCGACGAAGGCATGCGCCTTGACAGCGCTGGTCGCGCCGACATCGCTCTCGTAGTTGAGCGATATCGTGCAGTCGGTTTGAGGTTCGGTCAGGCACAACAGGCGCTCGCCGGCGTCGAATTCGCTCTTCAGCAAGGTCGAACTCGCACCGGCGCGCATGCCGGCCCGGCCTTCCACCAGATGGCCCGTGCAGCTCGAGCACGAGCCCGAGCGGCACTGGTGGAGGACCGGAACTCCGGCGGCGAGAGCGGCATCGAGCACGCTCTCGCCCTGCTGTACGGGAACCGATGTCTCCTGTCCGTCGCGGAACTTCAGAGTGACATGATGAATGGATGACATACGGAGTCCTTAGTACAAGCTGGATTAATTCTCTTCTTCGATCTTCTCGACGAAGTAGGCCGGCGCCTTGCCTTCGGCAGTGCGCTTCATGCGGATGCTGCCCGCCTTGATCGCGCCGTCGACGCCACGGCCCGGCTTGGCGATGCCGCGGTTCCAGCGTGAGGCCACTTTGCGCCACGTGATCGGCGAAACATCGGTGGCGACCAGCTGCTCGTTGTCCCAGCCCGTTCCATCGGCGTAAAAGTCGTGCATGGCTTCGCGCGCATACAGGTCGCAGTCGTTGAAGCCGTGCAGGCACAGCGGCTTGTAGAAGTGTTCGAAGCGGTAGTCGAACGCCTTGCGCTCCTTTTCGGTCGGGCACACGCGCACCAGCACTTCCCAGTATTCGTAGGTGTCGTCGGTGATCGGCACGTACCACTCGTACTGCACGACATGCTCTTCCGGCCAGTTCTCAACCATCAGCACGCCCGGCAGGAACACCGAGGTGCGGTACGGACGGGCCACCGGGTTGTCGATCTCGAGGCCGACCTTCTCGTTCTTGAGAACGGGGTTCCACTTCTCGGTGAACAGCCACTGCACGAGACCCTTCGGTCCGCTCTCGTCCTCGACGGTGGCAATGCAGTCGTCCGCGGTCGGCACGATGCCGAGCGGCAGCACCCAGTCCTTGGCGTGAATGATCGCGTTGTCCTTGTGGACGAGGATGTGGGCGTTATCGAAGCCGTTCTCGCAGGCGATTCGCCAGTTGGCGAAGCCGGTGCGGTGCATGCCGCGCACGACCACGTCCTTGTCGAGCAGGCTCGGGGCCGAAGGCCACAGCGGGTGCGGGAAGCGCTCGTCGTTGTCCGGAAAGCGGATCGGCAGGTCTTCGGAGAGCGGCGGCACATCGTCGAGCGGGAAGTCGTCTTCGCGCACGAACACGAAGATCATGCCGGCCACTTCCTCAACCGGGTAGGTCGTCACGCCGGTGGTGCCGATCAGCTTGTCATCGGGATTGCCAGCGATGGTCGAGAGCTTGCCGTCCTTGAGGTCGAACGTGAAGCCGTGATACCAGCAGCTGATGGTGTCCTTCGTCAGGCACATCGGCTTGGCTGACATACGCACGCCGCGGTGCACGCACTGGTCCTTCAGTGCATAGATCTTGCCGTCGACACGGCGCAGCACGATGGGGATGCCACAAATCTGGATGCCTTCGACGGCATCCTCGGCGAGTTCGTTGCTGAACAGCGCCGGATACCAGTGGTTGACGAAACCCCAGGCGGCGTCCTTGTAGGGCTGGTACTGACTTTGGACCTTGGCGTCGTTGACGCGTGAATCACTGATGTCGTTCAGACGCGGGCCGCTGCTGCGACGGCGGACGATGGGCGTATCGCTCATGACGTGTATCTCCTCACTTTTCTCGATTGGGCGGCGCTTCGTAGCTGGCGACGAGCGCCTGTTTCCGGATAGCTGAACACGTCCGCTGACGCGGTGCATGTTCGAGGCTGTGGCGAAGACTACGAAAAAATAAATTGACAGTCAATTTGTGTTCAATCAATCTGCGATGCATGTTCAATGAGAAATCTATTGATCATACAAAATACGCTCGTCGAAAAGCCTTGCTGGACGGCGTTGGCAGCGACGCGGTGAGGTTCTTCCGCAAGCAGGGGCACAAGTGGCGTCGGGGTTTATCCCGAGGGCATGTGAAGACTCTGGGCGGGTCGGAGCACCCGGCACCGATGAGGATTTACCCCAATCAAACAACAGGAGACACCCAATGAGCACGACCCAATCCATGCGCGCCATGCGCGTTCATGATTCAAGCGGACGTTTTGTCCTTGACACGATTCCCCGTCCCAGGCTGCTGCGCCCGACCGATGTGCTGGTTCAGGTGAAAGCATCCGGCGTGGTGCCGAATCTGCGCAACGTGATGAGCCATTACGGCGATCGCGCCTATCTCACGGTGCCGGACCTGCCGGCAATCTATGGCCTGGACACTGCCGGTGTCGTGGCGGAGGTCGGCAGTGCGGTGACAGGGCTGACGCCGGGCGATCGCGTCTATATCAATCCGGGACGTTCGTGCGGTTCGTGCCATGCATGCCGTGTCGGAGAGCCGATCCATTGCGAGGCGTATACGTTCCAGGGCTACTTCGGCTTTGGCCCGAAATCGAAAAAGATCTACGAGCAATATCCATATGGCGGCTTTTGCGAGTACGCGACGGCGCCCGCCGATGGTCTGGTCAAGCTGCCCGAAGCGGTGAGCTTTGAGACGGCTGCGCGATTCGGCTACCTCGGCACTGCGTACGCCGGTTTGCGCAAGGGCGGTGCCGGTGCGGGACGCACGGTGCTGATCGTCGGGGCAACCGGCACGCTGGGACTCGGCGCCACGCAGATTGCGCGTGCCATGGGGGCGACCCGCGTCTTGTGCGTGGCGCGCAACGAAGCGCTGCTGGCTCGTGTTAAGGCACTCGATCCTCGTCGCATCCGTACGTTCTCCTATGGAACAGGATCGATGGCTGAATGGGCTCACCAGGAAACAGACGGCATGGGTGTCGATGTCGTGATCGACGCCATTGGGCCGGGCTCGCCGCACCAGGTCACGCGCGACGCGATCGGCACGTTGCGTCGTGGCGGAAAACTGGTCGAGATCGGTTCGATGACGGATCCGTTGCCGATCAATATGCACGAGATGATGTGCTCGGCGATCAGCCTGATTGGCTCTGTCTGGTTCACGGTGGGGGAGGGGCAGGATCTCGCGAACATGATCGCGGCCGGCACGCTTGATCTCGACATGTTTGAGCACCACCGCTACCCGCTGGATCAGGCCAATGAAGCATTGTCGGATGCGGAAAAGCGCTCGGGCGGCTTTGTCAACGTCGTGATCTGCCAATAACCCATTGCACGAATATCAAGGAGAACACCGTGGTGAGACGTATCGTGACCGGAGAGAAAAATGGTAAATCAGTAATCCTATCAGATGGTCAAGCGGAAACGCGGCATGCCTATGCGGCGGTCCCGGGTTTCGAGACCACGCAAGTGTGGGCGACCCTTCATGGTGTCGCTTCGCTGCCGCATGCCGGCGGCGATCCTGTGGTCAGCCTGGATTCGGTGATTCCCGACCCGCACGGCACGCGCTTCATGATCGTGCAATTTCCGCCCGACAGCGTGATGACCACGCCGGATTTCGATCCGGCTGCTGCGGGTGCCGAGTACGCGGCAAATCTGCCAGGCCTGGCTGAATGCTTCGAGCCCGATGGCTCGGGCTTCCATCGCACCACCTCGGTGGACTACGACATCCTCCTGGCCGGAGAACTGACGCTCGAACTGGACGATGGTCAGGTACGCCATCTGAAGGCGGGCGATATCGTGATCCAGAACGGTACCCGTCATGCATGGCGAAATAGCAGCGAGCAGCCGGCCGTGATGGCCGCGATCCTGATTGGCGCTGACCGCAAGTAAGGCTCGGCAGGAGAAATGAAGTGGGAACGCAAACGATGAGTCAACCGGCCGAACACCGTCCACACCCTGCGCGGAACCCGCCGCGCGCCGTAGTCGACAAGCTGGAATGGAGCAGTGCGATGCTGCTTGGTCACGCGCCGATCGACGACGCCCATGAGGAATTCGTCGAAGTGGTCATGGCCTTGCGGGAATGCACCCAGCAGACTGCATGGGTCCGCCTGCAGGCCGTGGAGGCACATCTGCTGTCCCACTTCGCGACCGAGCACGAGTGGATGAAGAAGACCGACTTCCCGGCCATGGAGTGCCATCTGGACGAGCATCAAAAGGTGCTCGATGCGGTGCAGCAGGTGAATGCATTGGCGGCGGTCGGCGACGTGGGATTAACGGACGTCAGGCGACTTGCTCAGGCATTGATCGACTGGTTCCCGGGGCATGCGGACTATATGGATTCCGCATTATCGGCGTGGGTCAACAAGAAGTTGCATGGCGGTGCGCCTGTCGTGCTACGTCGTGATCTACGGGTCGAAACGCCGGCCGCCACGCTCTAAAGGCGGGACATCCATACCCGCGCAGTTTTTAGATATAGATGAAACACGGAGACAAAAGTTGAATATGCAAAAGAAGCTTGTGAAAACGGCGCTGGCTGGTTCGGTCCTGTGCTTCGCCGTCGCGGCGCAAGCACAGAGTAGTGTGACGCTGTACGGTATCGTCGACGCCGGCGTGCTGTATCTGAGCAAGACCCGGGATGCCACGGGCGGCAATGGCGGCAAATTCTTCGGTTTTACCGACAGTGGCCAGATGCCATCGCTGTTTGGCCTGAAGGGAGATGAGGATCTCGGCGGCGGTTTGCATGCCGAGTTCAAACTGGAAAGCGGCATCAACATCGCCAACGGTGGTTTCAACGATTCGAACGGAAACTTCTTCGGACGTCAGGCATGGGTCGGTCTGCGAGGCAACTTCGGTACGGTGCGCGCGGGTCTGCAGTATTCACCGTTCTTCGATGCGATATACGCGCTCGATCCGCGCAATATGTCACAGCTGGGTAGCTCCCTGGTGCCGTTCATCAACAATACGGTCGTCACTGGCATCTTCAGCGCCAACGCGGTGACCTACACGAGTCCGGTTCTGGCAGGATTTCAAGGCAGCCTGATGTATGCGCTGGGCGGGGTAGCGGGGGACTTCCAGGCGGGGCGCGTGTATTCGGCCAACCTGTCGTACCACTGGAATGGCCTCGGTGTATTTGCAGCCTACTACAACGGGAATGAGGGGCCCTCCGTATCGCCGTTGCCCTCGACGCTGGGCATGATCGGCCGCACCCTCGGCGCCAGCTATACGTTCGGCTCGGTGACGGCCAAGGGCTCGTTTACGAACTACAAGATGGCTGGAAGCGGGATCAACAACGACGTGTGGAACGGCGGTCTCGACTATCAGGCTACGCCCACGATCGACGTGAATGGCGGCGTCTGGTACATGGTCAACCGCGATGATATGTCCAGCAAGTCGCTGATGGGTGCGCTCGGGGTCAACTACAGCCTGTCGAAGGCCACTGGGCTCTATGTGCAGGTCGGTGTGGTCAACAACACGGGCGGCCAGAATCTCGGCCTTGAAATCGGCGATGGCGGCAACACGCCGAGTTCACTGTACGCACCGTCCGGCACGACTGTCGGTGTCGACGTCGGTATCCACCACGTGTTCTGACTGATCCGGCCGCATAAGGCCGGAACCCTGGGCGACCTTGCGCCTCCCTTGGGCTGCTGACGTTTTCCCGCAGCAGTCCCGGTGAATCGAAATAGCAATTGTATTGCTCGAGCCCTTTGGGGTTGTTTTCATCAAATTAGTTCGTATGACGAAATAATTGGTCTATCAAAGACCGAATAGGAGACAGTGATGGCTGGAGCGCTTGACCCGGTCGGCAATGCCGAACTGGATGTGTCGACTGTCCGCCTGCCCGAGCAGGCGCGCATGCCCAAGTTCGCGCTCACCATGGCGTGGTGGGCGCTATGCAGTGCGATGGTGTATCTGATCATTGGTGCCACACTCGCGCTTTACTACGGCACTGCGAACGCCGCGATCGGGATGGGGCTTTCGGTGCTGGTGTATTCCGCCGTGAACTACGTGCTCACGCGCTATGCGCTGCGTACCGGTTTGTCGGTATCCTTGTTTTCGCGTCTGTTGTTCGGCAGTGCAGGCGCAGCCCTGGCAACACTGGTGTTCGCGGCGACCGTGATCTATTACGCGGTGTTCGAGAGTTCGGTGATCGCTGTGGCGCTGCACAGCCTGGTGCCATCGATCTCGTATCCGCTCGCTTCGCTGCTCGTGGTGATCTATAGCGTGCCGCTCGTATTCGGTAGCGTGCAGAAGTGGCTCGACAAGCTGAACGGCGTGTTGCTGCCGTTCTACTTGATCGGCATGATCGCGGCTATCGTGCTGGCTACCCGTACCTTCGGCTACAGCGACGCGTGGCTGCATTTCGGCCCGCCACAGAGCGGCATTTCGACGAGCGGCTGGTGGAACTGCTTCGTGTATTACATGGGCGTATGGGTGTTCATGATGGCGGCCTTCGACTTTGCGCGTTTCGGTGGAAAGCGGGATATCGAGTATCACAGCCGCTTTAACTTTGGTGCGCCGTTCTGGACGGTGATCTTCGGTATCAATGGTCTGGCGGGTGTCTATCTGGTCAGCACCATTCACGATGCGGGCGCCTTGTCCGAAATCTCGGTCGTTCTGGCAATTCTGAAGTTGATGGGCTGGTGGGGGTTCGCATTCCTCGTGGTCACCCAGACGCGTATCAATACCGCCAACTACTATTTGGCGACCGTCAACGCGCAGGCCCTGTTCGAAAAGGCCGCTGGCCTGAAACTGCCAAAATTCGCATGGACGATCGTGGTTGGCGCGGTGGTGTACGTACTGATGCTGGCGGGCGTTTTCGAGAGGCTGTTGCAGGCGTTGGCCTATCAGGGCGTATTCGTGGTGGCTTGGGTCGCCGTCGCGCTCGCTCATATCCTGTCGGAGCGGCCCGAATCGTTCGGCGATAGCGAGATCGACACCGCGCTCGAACGTGTGCCGGCCTTCAACGTTGGTGGACTGGTCGCGTGGCTGTTTGGTGTGGTGGTCGGGATGATCGTCATGAACCTGTCTGCCCCATACAGTTCGTTCTCGTCGATCATGACCTTCGTCGTCTCCGCGTTCACCTACTGTCTGCTTGCCCGCAGCCCGGGGCGCATGTCGTCGGCTACCCGTGCCTGAGTGAGTTGAAACAGGTGTCGCCCGCGCAGGCGTGGCCTGTCTGCGGGCGGCGTATTCGGAATGCGCGTGGTTATCTGAAATGCAGGTGGAACGCGCAACCGTGACCGAGTGATATGGCAAGGAAACCTATGTTGATGAAGGGGCAGGTCGGCCTGGTGACGGGCGGTGGTTCGGGAATGGGGCGCGCGGCCGCGCTGGCGCTTGCCGAAGCAGGCGCGACCGTGGTGCTGGCCGGTCGTAGCGAAGACAAACTGATCGCCGTCAGGAGCGAGATCGCAGCGATCGGTGGACGGGCCGAGATCAAGGTCATGGATGCGGCGCGACGCGAGGATCAGCAGGCGCTCGTGGAGTTTGTCGAGAAGCGATTCGGCGGCCTCGATTTCGCATTCAACAACGCGGGAGGACACGCCGATTTCAAGCCGATCGATGCAACCCCGGAAGAGGAGGCGGAGTGGGTCATCGATCTGAATTTCAAGGGCGTCTATTACGGCGTCAAGTATCAGGTCCAGGCCATGCTGCGCTCGGGTGGCGGTGCGATCGTGAACAACGCCTCTATTTTCGGCTTGCGCGGCATGAACGGGATCGCACACTATGTGGCGGCCAAGCACGCGGTGGTCGGTCTGACACGCGCGGTCGCCAAGGAGTACGCGGACCGGAATATCCGCGTCAACGCAATCTGTCCGGGCGCCACCGAGACGCCCAACTATATGCGTGTGGCGGGCGGTGACGTGCATCTGCTCGACGACATGATTCCGATGCGCCGGATCGGTCGTCCGGAGGAGATGGCCAAGGCAGTCGTCTATCTGTTGTCGGGGAGTTCGGCCTACGTCACGGGCACCACGCTGTCCGTGGATGGAGGAATGACAGCCTGAGCCGGATGGGTGGTGAAACAGAACGTTGACGGGCAAATCCAGAACGCAGTCGTAATCGCCACGTAGCAAATTACCGGCGAGCGCGGGTTGTGGATCCACGTTTGTCACTTTGTCACGAAGACGATACATATTGCGCATCGCTATCGACGTTTAACCGCGTTGAATCGAGTGGCATCGTCCTTGCATGCCAAAAATTTTCCATCTCCAACTCCAGGAAAATTGACGATGAGTCTCGATTTGACGTTCCGTGCTGGTGAAGCCACTGTCTTCGCAGCGCCAGGCCAGGTGACTGACGCCATGCCCGAAATCCTGATCGGGCGTGTCGATGGCCCCGTCGGTCATGCGTTCGCCAACATGATGGCGCAGAGCAAGGGGCACACGGCCATGTTTGCGATCCGCGCCTGCAATCAGATGGTGCGCCCGGCCACGATTGTCGTTCCCAAGGTGACGCTCAAGGACATGGCGACCATCGAACTATTCGGTGGCGTCGTGCAATCGGCGACGGCGGATGCGATCGTCGATTGCCTGATCGAGGGCATCTTGCCAAAAGACCAGGCCAACGAGCTATGCATCGTCAGTCTCGTATGGATCGATCCGCGCTGTGCCACCGAGACGAACCTCGACAAGAAGGACATGTATCGCACGAACTATGAGGCGACCAAACTCGCCATTCAGCGTGCGATGAACAACGAGCCGAGCGTCGACGCACTCGTCGCGAACCGGCACACCATCAAGCACGATATGGACGACTGGAGTTGAACGGCGACACGGCATGAAGGTCCGTACTTTGGGTGGCGCGGCCGCTTGAATGGCCGATCAAGATTTGCCCATTCATGCTCAGCAGGCGCTACCACAGCACACCGTCTTCGGGATGCAGAGACTTCAAGCCATGGTCATCACCGAGGCTGTCGAGCAGATCGATTTCGATCGTGCGGGTCACGGCCGTGAGCGGCACGTCGTTCACCGTCTTCGAAAATGGCTCGGCGATGTCGTCGCCGATGCGCAGCAATGCGAGCAACAGAAAGCCGAGCCCCGTTGAGCCGATTGGCGTAAACACACCGAGCGTCTGAACGAGCCCAAGCGGCAGCAACAGGCAGAACGCGTGCGTGAACAACGTGGGATAGGTCGCATACTGCTGCGGAATCGGCGTATTTCTGATGCGCTCCATGCCGCCTTGTGCGTTCGACAGCTCGCGCAGCGTGTGCTCGATGATCGAAAGCCTCATGGCGTCTAGCGCCAGATCGTGCGCAATGATCCGCGCAGTCTCCGAGAGGATGGCATGCGGTACATTGGCCACACCGAGCAAACGTTCGACCTCGGCGGCGGGCAGCCGTGTTTTGAGCTCATTCCATGGCGGCTCGCGACGCAAATGCATCCTGAGCGCGTGCACGTAAGCGACCTGACGCAGGATCAACGTATTGCGCAGCGCATGCGCATGTGCCGGGAGCACGACGCCGAGCTCTCGCGCGAAGCTGCGCGAGTAGTTGACGATCGCGCCGAGGAGCGTGCGAGCCTCCCACCATCGCGCATAGGCGGCGCTATTGCGAAAACTCAGATAGACCACGATCGCCGAGCCGAACAGCGACAGCGGCAACGCCGGGAACGTGATCCATTCCGGCGCACAGAGATAAGCGACAGTCACGACGACATCCCACATGCACAACAGCGCAAGTGGCCGTCCGACATAGCGGACGAGCTGCCCGACACACGCGCGGCCCGGGATAATCACGCCGCCACCTTTTGCTTGCGCACCAGGCGCTCGCGCGCCTCGTCGAGCGCCATGAAGCGGTCGGACTGCGCGTCGAGGACCGCAATATCGCCATGACCGATGTCGTAGACCCACCCCTGCAGGGCGAGGCGTTGTTGGGCGAGTCGTGCGGCGACGGCGGGGTGCGTGCGCAGATGCGCAATCTGGAGCCGGACGTTCTCCTCGGCCATATCCCGGATCGTCTGCCTGACACTCTTGCTCCTCGTGCGGACGATGCTGCGCGCGGCCTCGGCGTTGCGCAGCCATGCGTGCACGTTCGGCATCTGGCAGCATGGAGCAGCCTCTGCCGCCAGACTTTTCATCGCACCGCAATCGGTATGGCCGCAGACGACGATCTGCTGCACGTTGAGTGAAAGCACGGCGTACTCGATCACCGCGGAAACGGCGCCGAGCGTCTCGCCATAGGGCGGCACGATGTTGCCGATATTCCGGCAGACAAAAAGCTCGCCCGGCTGGCTCTGCGTGATCGTCTCCGGCGAGATGCGCGAATCCGCGCAGGTGATGAAGAGCGTATGCGGCGCCTGTCCCTGTGCGAGTTGCTCGAACAGCGCCTGACTCGACGGAAAAACGTCGCGGCGAAAGCGTTCGACGCCTGAGAGGAGCTGCGGCAGGTCGCGCCGAACATAAGCACGCAACGTATTCGATATGTCTTCCGATTTCACTTTGTATTCCTGATTAAATGATATGGATGAAAATTTGCCGACTGCGCATCCGTTCCGGCTATCGTCTGCCGCTTAACGGCTCAGTCAGCGCGCCACTCCGGAATTCAATGGTTGGTACTACTTACCGTATGGATCTGGTCGGCACGCGCATCGGCCCATCGCTTCGCGGCAGCTTGTGGTGTCTTGCGACGAGTCTGCTATCCCGTCGACGGATGGTTTTCCGTACCACGGATGTGAGTATCGTGGTGACGCTGCATAAACGCTATCGACGATTTATGTCGTGTAATGTCACGAACCCAGCCCCTGCCCGGCTATAGCGTGGTGATCGGCGTTCCGGTCGTGGTGTTCACGATCGAAGCCTATTGGGGTCGGTACTATCGCGGACACCCCTGGTACAAGGACCGCGATCACTGGCGCAGCGCGCCGCACATTGCACAGCAATGCGTGAGGAGTGTTGCCTAAGCCACTGAAGGTATGGCCGGGATCGCTTAGGCTCGAAAGGCTCTTCTCCGTACCTCAAACCAGGAGACTGTCCATGCGCATGCTTCTGAACATACGAATTCCCCACGAGCCATTCAATGCTTTCGTGCGCGACGGCACCATCGGGGCCGTGATGGCGAAAATACTTGAAGAAGCGAAACCGGAAGCGGCCTATTTCACTGAGCAAAGCGGAGGACGCGGAGCCATCCTCGTGATCAACCTGGATGATCCGTCCCAGATTCCCGCCTTCGCGGAGCCGTGGTTTCTCACGTTCAATGCCGACTGTGAGTTTCGCGTCGTGATGGGGCCGGAAGACCTGCAGAAGGCCGGGCTGGAGGCAATCGGTTCAAAGTGGAAATAACACAAGCTGCACGCCGCGGCAGCCGGGCTGCGGCATGGGTCTGGAAACAGGGATAGCGCCGACCATTTTCGATCCAAACCCCGCAAGCCACCTCACCGGGTAAAAAAAAACGCCAACCTTTCCAGGTTGGCGTTTTGCCTGCGGTGCTGCGGGTATCAGAACTGATTCATCGTATTGTCTTTGCCCGCCGCTTTCAGGGCCGCGTCGCCGCTGAAATACTCCTTGTGGTCGTCGCCGATGTCCGAGCCGGACATGTTCTGGTGCTTGACGCAGGCGATGCCCTGGCGGATTTCCTTGCGCTGCACGCCAGCCACATAACCGAGCATGCCCTGGTCGCCGAAGTATTCCTTGGCGAGGTTGTCCGTCGACAGCGCGGCGGTGTGGTACGTCGGCAGCGTAATCAGGTGATGGAAGATACCGGCTTCGCGCGCCGCATCGGCCTGGAAGGTGCGGATCTTCTCGTCGGCGGCGATCGCCAGTTCGGTCTGATCGTATTCCGCGCTCATCAGCTGGTTGCGGTCGTATGCCGACACGTCCTTGCCCGCGGCCTTCATCGCGTCATACACCTGCTGGCGGAAGTTCAGCGTCCAGTTGAACGACGGGCTGTTGTTGTACACCAGCTTGGCGTTCGGAATGACCTTGCGGATCTCGCTGACCATGCCGCCGATCTGGCCGATATGCGGCTTTTCGGTTTCGATCCACAGCAGGTCGGCGCCGTTTTGCAGTGCGGTGATGCAATCGAGCACGCAACGCGCTTCGCCCGAGCCGGCGCGGAACTGGAACAGGTTGCTCGGCAGGCGCTTGGGACGCAGCAGCTTGCCGTCGCGCTTGATGACGACGTCACCGTTGCCCAGCGCGTCGGCCGAAATTTCGTCGCAGTCGAGGAACGAATTGTATTGGTCGCCCAGGTCGCCCGCTGCGTGGGTCACGGCGATCTGCTTGGTCAGGCCTGCGCCCAGCGAGTCGGTACGGGCCACGATGATGCCGTCGTCCACGCCCAGTTCCAGGAACGCGTAGCGGATGGCGCGGATCTTGGCGAGGAAGTCCTCGTGCGGCACGGTGACCTTGCCGTCCTGGTGGCCGCACTGCTTCTCGTCGGACACCTGGTTTTCGATCTGGATGCAGCAGGCGCCCGCTTCGATGAACTGCTTGGCCAGCAGGTAGGTCGCTTCGGCGTTGCCGAAACCCGCGTCGATGTCGGCGATGATCGGCACCACGTGCGTGACGTGGTTGTCGATCTTTTCCTGGATGGCGGCCTTGGCCGGGCCAGCGGCGGCGTCCAGCTGGCGGAACAGGCCGCCCAGCTCACGGGCGTCGGCCTGGCGCAGGAAGGTGTACAGCTCGCGGATCAGCGCGCTCACCGAGGTCTTTTCGTGCATCGACTGGTCCGGCAGCGGGCCGAACTCGGAGCGCAGCGCGGCCACCATCCAGCCGGAGAGGTACAGGTAGCGGCGCTCGGTGCTGTTGAAGTGCTTCTTGATGGAGATCATCTTCTGCTGACCGATGAAGCCGTGCCAGCAGCCCAGCGACTGGGTGTACTTCGACGGGTCGGCATCGTAGGCGGCCATGTCGGCGCGCATGATCTTCGCCGTGTACTTCGCGATGTCGAGGCCCGTCTTGAACTTGTTCTGGGCGCGCATGCGGGCGGCGTACTCGGGATTGATCGCGTTCCAGGCGCTGCCGTGGTTCTCTTTCAAACCGGCAACTGCCTTGATGTCGTCTTGATACTGGGCCATGTGTCTCTCCTGGGAGCAAAGCGCGTTTGATAGAAGGTTGAGCGTGCCGCCACGCTTGTCGAAGCGAACTGCATGACTAAATAGTAGCGCCGTTCGCGCTATGTCTTATATAAGACATAAGACGCAATTTATGCTTATTTTTCAATGAGATGCGCGTAAAATTTTGCCATGTAAAACATGTTTTCAAGGGGCGGAAAAGTTCTGCGGCGAAAATTCGCAGCGAATTCCGTAATGTGAAAAGCGTTTTCGGAGGCCGGAGGCAGGCGAGGCACGGGCGGCTTGAGCGACGCCGGCTGGCGGGATGCGCAGCGCGGTGGACTCACAATGACCGCCCGAAAAAGGAAACGGCCCGATCAGCGTAAGCCGATCGGGCCGTTTCGGTCAGGCTGGCCATCTCATTCGCGCCGACATCGCCGGCGCGAAGAATCTACCAACACTCAACCCGCCTTTCGCACGGGCGGAAAGCGCCGCTTGGCGTTGCCGATGCTGATGCGGCGGAAGCGTTCCTTCTTGGTCTCTTCCTCGAAATGCGACAGCGAGACCTTCACGAGGTCAGCGGTCGAAACGATCCCCACGAGCCGCATCGATTCGCGATCGGACACCACGGGCAGGCGTTCGAGCCCATGCACCGCGAGACGCGCGGCGATCCGGCGGCAGGTTTCCTCGGGCAGCGCCACGTCCGGCGCGCGCAGCGCGAGCAGCGTGCCGAGCGGCTGGTCGAGCGCGTCGCCGGCATCGCCCGCGCGCACCGCTTCTAGCATCGCGCGGTCCACCATGCCCAGCACGGCGCCATCGCGCACCACCGGCCAGGCGCGGCGCTTCTGCGCGGGGCCGAAGTGCTGCGCGAGCGCATCGCGCACGCTCACGGCGGCGTCGATCGTCTCGACGCTGCGCGTCATGACTTCATCGACGTAATGGCGCTCGAGCGGATCGACGCCGTACTCGCGATAGATGTGATAGCCGCGCCGCGCGATCTTCTCGGTCATGATCGAGCGCTTCATGACGACCGTGGCGAATCCGTGCGCGAACAGCGTGGCCGTGAGCAGCGGCAACAGTGCGTTGGTGTCGTGCGTGAGGCCGAAGGCGAACACGATGGCCGTGAGCGGTGCGCCGAGCGTGGCGCCGAGCGTCGCCGCCATGCACACGAGCGGCCAGAGCGCGGGGTCGCTGCCGGGCAGCACGTGGCTCAGCACACAGCCGAGGCCCGCGCCCAGCATGAGCAGCGGCGCGAGCACGCCGCCCGAGGTGCCCGAGCCGAGCGCGACGACCCAGATCACGGCCTTCACCACGAGGATGGCGATAGCCACCTGCAGGACGATGTGCTGATGGAGCAGGTCACCGATCACGTCGTAACCCACGCCCAGCGCGCGCGGCTCGATGAAGCCGCCGATGCCCACCACGATGCCGCCGATCGCGGGCCACCAGGACCAGTGCAGCGGCAGGTGCGCGAACAGGTCCTCGACCTTGTAGAGCGCGGCGGAAAGCCCCGAGGCGAGCGCGCCCGAGAGCAGCCCCGCGATCACGCACGAGAACAGCGCGAGCGCATGCGGCGTCGGGGTCTGCATCGCGAAGAGCGGCTCGGTGCCGAAGAACGCGGCGCGCGCGAAGCCCGCCACGGCGCAGGCGAGCGCGACCGGCAGGAAGCTGCGCGGGCGCCATTCGAACAGCAGCAGCTCGACCGCGAGCAGCACGGCGGCGACCGGCGTGCCGAACACGGCCGTCATGCCCGCGGCGGCGCCCGCGACGAGCAGCGTCTTGCGTTCGGCGGAGGTGAGCCGCACGCACTGCGCGAGCAGCGAGCCAATCGCGCCGCCCGTCATGATGATCGGGCCTTCGGCGCCGAACGGCCCGCCGCTGCCGATCACGATGCCCGACGAAAGCGGCTTGAGCACGGCCACTTTCGGCGACATCTTGCTCTTGCCGAACAGGATGGCCTCGATGGCTTCGGGAATGCCGTGGCCCCGGATCTTGTCGGAGCCGAAGCGCGCCATCATCCCGACGATCAGCCCGCCCACCGCCGGCACGACGATGACCCAGGCCCCAAGCGTGTTCAGCGCGGGCGAGTGATCGGCGAACGAGAAGCGGCCGTAGAAGAACAGATTCGTGAACCAGTGGATGAGGCTCAGGAGCACGAACGCGGCGAGCGTGGCCAGTGCGCCGATAAAGGCGGCGAGCGCGCTGATGCCGGGCAGGCGCGCGTTGGTCGAGAAGTCGCGCTTGTGGGAATCGTCGAGATGCATGGTCGTCAAAGATCGATTTGCGGAACGGTGAAGGTGCCGTCGAGCGATTGCAGCTCCGCGCGGTGGAGTTCGGCGAGGCGCGCGAGCAGCTTTTCGCCGGCGTCGAGCAGATGCACTTCCACCTGGCGGCGATCGCGCTCGCTCACGCGCCGCTCGACCAGTTCGAGTGCCTCGCAGCGCGAGACGAGCGCCACCACGCCGTGATGCTGCGCCTGCAGCCGCTCGGCAATCTCGCCGATGGTCGCCCACGTGCGGCCAGGATAGCCCTTCACGTGCAGCAGCAGCAGATATTGCAGCGGTGTGATGCCTTCGCCCTGGGCGGCCTGTTCCGAGAAGCGCTCGAAACGGCGCATCTGATAGCGGAACTCGGACAGTTGCTCGAAATCGGTCTTGGTCAGACTGCGCGATGGGTTTTTCATTGGAAATTCAACTCGTTACGATTCGAGATGCGAATATATCACAACGTGATATTTGTGGCCGGACTCATCCGAGGGCCTTGCGCAACGCGTAACCGCGTTGCGGGTTGCGTGAGGCTCAGGCGCTCTGACGTTGCAGCGGTTGGGCCTGCCGGTACAGACCCGAGATCAGGTCCGCCTGCGTGACGATGCCCACGAGACGCCGCTCGCCATCCACCACGGGCACATGGTGGTGGCCCCGGCCCGCGAAGACGCCAAGCAGCTCGACGATCGGGGTCGCGCCAGAAATGGTGCGAACGTGCGTGCTCATGATCGTGCTCACGAGCGCGCAATCGGCGGGATGCGCGGCGAAGCCGCTTCGGAGCGTATGCAGCAGGGCGCGCAGCGGGTGGCGGCCGAGGCCTTCTTCCGCGAGGTCCGCGCGCGTGACGATGCCTTTCACGTGGCCGTGTGCATCCACGACGGGCAGCGCCTTGATGTCGTGCCGCTTGAGCAGCGTGCGCGCAACGCCCGCCGTCGTCGCCGGCGTGATGCTGACCACATCGCGCGTCATGACATCGGCGCAATTGAGCTCGCCGAAGCTGCGGGCATAGGAGCGGATCTCCGTTTCGCGCAGCAGCGCCTCGAGGTCGTCGGTGTCGATGTCGAGCAGCTCGTCGCGCTCGCGCAGCACGGCTTCGAGATCGGCGCGCGAGAAGCCGCCCGCTGCGGTCGCGGGCTGCGCGGCCTTGGGCTGCATCGCCGCGTGCGGATAGCGGTGGCCGGTGGCCGTGTGATAGACGAGCGCGGAGGCGAGCAGCGTGAAGGATTGCAGCGCGACCGGCTCGAGCACGAACTCGTAGCCGAGCGCGTGCACGGCCGGGCCGCCGAGCACGGCGGTCAGGGCGACGGCGCCCGAGGGCGGATGCACGCAGCGCAGCGTGAACATCGCGCAGACCGCCACGCCGATGGCGACGGCGGCCGCCTCCACCGGATCATGAATGAACATCGCGCAGGTCACGCCCACGGTGGCCGAAACGAGATTGCCCCCGATGATCGACCACGGCTGCGCGAGCGGACTCGCGGGCACGCCGAACAGCAGCACGGCCGAGGCGCCCATCGGTGCGATCAGGAAGGGGATGGTCGAGGCGTTGCCGAGCAGGGAGTGCGAAACGACACCGGTGACCGCGATGCCGACCAGCGCGCCCAGGCCGGAGCGCAGGCGCTCACGCCAGCGCAGGGTAACGGGAGACGGGACGAAACGCATAAGCCAGCGAAGCATACTGAAGCGTGACACGGCTGAAATGGCGATAAAAGGAGGGGCGAATCTGCGTCCCTGGCGAGGTGCCGGGGATTTTTCGAGATCGGGATTGTATCGCAACGTGATATATATTGCGACGCATCTTCGCTGATACCCGCAATTTGGGGCTTGATCCTTGCGGGCCCGTCCTGTTCCGGCTTCGTCACCTTGCGCGCGCCAACGCATTAGACTGAGTGTCGGCCGGCATGACGCGCAGGCGTGCGCGCGCCTCGCACGGCAGCACCGCCTCCCAAAAATCGACACGGACGAGAAATCGCATGAAGAAGCTCTTTTTGCTGGGCGCGCTGTTCGCATGGTTCACCGTGGGGTTCACCTTCAGCGCGGGCGCGTTCGCGCAGGGCGTCGACCAGTCGGACCCCCAGGCCCTCATCAAGACGGCCACGCAGCAGGTGCTGGACGAAGTGCGCACGAAGGCCATCGCGCCGGACGACATCCCGCGCATTCGCAGCATCGTCGACCGGGACATCCTGCCCTATGTCGATTTCCGCCGCACCACGCAGCTCTCGATGGGGCGGCACTGGCGCACCGCCACGCCGGCGCAGCAGCAACAGATCGCCGAGCAGTTTCAGCTGCTGCTGATCCACCTGTACGCGGGCGCGCTCGCGCAACTCAAGCCTGACCAGCAGATCGAGTACCCGCCGATGCGCAACGCGCCGGGCGACACCGACGTGGTCGTGCGCACGCTCGCGCAGACGAGCGACAAGCCGGTCGAGATCGACTACCGGCTGTACAAGACGCCCCAGGGCTGGCGGCTCTACGACCTGAACGTGCTGGGCGCATGGTTGATCCAGACCTATCGCGTGCAGTTCAACGACAAGATTCAGGAATCGGGCATCGATGGGCTGATCCAGTTCCTCACCTCGCACAATCAGGAACTGGAGGCCGGCAAGCCTTGAACGTGGCCCCTTTCAGCAGGGCCGCGTCTGCGCTACGCTACTCGCCCGCATTTATTTGTCTGCTGTTGCCCAGTTTTCGCCCGACTGGCGCCGCACGCACTACCCTGAACTCAGGCGCGCCCGATGCGCGTCTGACCTGATCGCCGGACCAGCCAACGCTTCGCCATGAATTTCCAGAGCCCGCCTGAGAGGCCATACCCCGAGCAGTCGAACGGACTGACGCCGGGCCGCCGCAACCGCGTCTTCGCGTCGAGCACGCCCACGCTGCACACGCTCGCCGCGCTCGTCACGGGGGTGGTGGTGGTGTCCGGCCTCTACTTCGGGCGCCCCATGCTCATCCCGATCACGCTCTCGGTGCTGCTGAGCTTCCTGCTCGCGCCGCTCGTGAACGCGCTGCGCCGGCTGCACATCCCGCAGTTCCTCTCGATCATGATCGCGGTGCTCGCCACCGTGCTCGCGCTGGCGGGCGTGGGCGCGCTGATCGCCGCGCAGGTCGTGCAGCTTGCGGCCGACCTGCCGCAGTACCAGGAAGCCATCATGGAGAAGGCGGAAACGGTGCAGGAAAAGACCGTGGGCCGCGCCGACTCGCTGATGACGCGCGCGGCCACCGCGCTCCAGCGCATCACGCCCACGCCGCCGCCCGCGCCGCCGCAGCCGCGCGGGCGCGCCGCGCGCAACCAGCCGCAGCAGCCGATGCCCGTCGAGGTCCACACGCCCGCGCCCACGCCGCTGCAGCTCGCGCGCCGGGCGTTCGCGCCGGCCATCGCGCCGCTCGAAACGGGCTTCATCGTGCTCGTGGTGACCATCTTCATCCTGTTCCAGCGCGAGGACCTGCGCGACCGGCTCATCAGCGTGTTCGGCTCCGACGACCTGCACCGCACCACCACGGCCATCAACGACGCCTCCGAACGGCTCTCGCGCTACTTCGTCGCGCAACTGGGGGTGAACGTCTCGGTGGGGGGCGTGATCGCGATCGGGCTCGCGGGCATCGGCGTGCCGGGCGCGCTGCTGTTCGGGGCGCTCGCGGCGCTCCTGCGCTTCGTGCCCTACATCGGCATCTGGATCGCCGCGGTCCTGGCGACGCTGCTGGGCGCCGCAATTCAGCCGCAGTGGACCATGGCGGTGTCGACGCTGATCTTCTTCATCGTCGTCGACGTAGTGGCGGGGCAGTTCGCCGAGCCGATGCTCTACGGCCGCCGCGCGGGCCTTTCGCCGCTCGCGGTGGTGGTGGCGGCGATCTTCTGGGCCTGGCTCTGGGGCCCGGTCGGGCTGGTCCTGTCCACGCCGCTCACGCTGTGCATCGTCACGCTCGGCCGCTACGTGGACCGCCTGAACTTCCTGACCATCCTGCTCGGCGACCAGCCGGCGCTCACGCCCGCACAGACCTGCTACCAGCGCCTGCTCGCCGACGACCCGCACGAGGCGCTGGTGCAGGCCGACCGCCTGCTCGTGGAGATGCCGCTCATCGACTATTACGAGCAGGTGGTGTTCGAGGGCCTGCGCTTCGCGCGCAACGACGTGCTGCGCGGCGTGCTGCCCGCCGAGCAGCTCGCGCGCATCAATCAGGCGCTGCTCGACATCGTGGAGGATCTGGAAGCGGTGGACGACTCGCGCCATGCCGCCGGCGGCGACGCGAGCGGGCACCCGTCCGCCGATGGCGGCGACGAGGCGCCCATGGTGATTCCCAAAGACGGCCGCATCGTGCTGTGCGTGCCGGGGCGCGGCACCTTCGACGAAGTGGTGGTGGCGATCGTCTGCCAATTGCTCGCGCGCAGCAACGTCCCCTGCACGGCGACGACTTACGAGGAGATGCGCGCGACGCGCGGGGCCATGCTGGACGCGCAGGCGACGCACGCGATCTGCGTGGTGTCGCTCGACGCCCAGGAGTCGCCGCCGTACCTGCGCAATCTCGTGCGGCGCTTGCGCGAGCGCGCGCCTGCCGTGCCGATCATCGTGGGCGTGAGGGCGGTGCGGCGCGAAGAGGGTCCGAGCCTCTCCGACGATCCCGGCACGCACTACGCCGCCACGCTGCGCGACCTCGTGGAGGAATGCGGCGCGGCGCTCGCCGCACGGCCGGAGATGCACGCACAAATGCAGGCGGATGTGAGAATGTGACAGTCACGCGGATGTCACATTGAGGCACGATCATATGCGGCCCTATGCCCCTCTGGTTGCGGCATTGCCAGGAGACATGAAGTGCTGAGCCCTCACGAGTTTGCAACGCTGATGCTGATCCGCCACGCGCCGGAGCAGATCGACATGAACCGCCACGAACTCGACATCTTGCTTGAACGCCAGCTCGTCGCGCTCGTCCAGCGCGGCGAAGGCCACCGCCTGCCGTCGCTCACGATGGCGGGACGCTCGCTGCTGGACGCGCTCGGACGCGTCGAGCCCCCTTATTTCGCGCACGAGGACATGGGCAGCTGCGACGCGCATTGAGGCGCACGCCGACGTTCTTTGACGGCCAGGCCTAGCCGGGCCGGGCTGGGCCATCCGTGCCGCACACCCCGCCGCGCAAAAAAAATGCGCCGACAGTTGCCCGCCGGCGCGCATAACTTCGACTCTGCATGGTCCCAGAATGAACGGGGACAGGGTATGGTGCTCGGCGAGCGGGACCGCAAGTCATCTGACCCGCTGCGTTGCTCCATGACCTGATTAACGGCCGCCCGCGCGCCGCGTTGAATGCGGACAAACCCGTTCTCGGCAACCCTGGATGCAAATGTTGGCCGCGAAAGATACGGCATCGCTGCTGCATCTGGGCCCGCTTTCGTTCGAATACTCGGCGTTTGCAGTGGATGGGTGGCCGGACCTCAGCATGGTTGTCTACAACCCGGCAACCGCGGAAGATCGCGAGAAGATTGGGTCGGCGCTGGCCCGCGAGCAGGGCTGAGCGGCGGCGGAGTCGTTTGGCCTCGTCCTGGATCAGGCGCGCACCGCGGCAATGGCCTATCTCCCGTCTTCCTTTGAGCGCACCGGAGGCGTGAGCTTTGTGGGCCTCTCCTCCAAAACGTCGTGATCCTTCTCCGGTGATAGTTTCTCGACGGCCACGTCCCAATCGTGCAGCCATTGCCACTGGTCGCGTTCGCGCTCGGCTGCCTTGCCCTCGCCCCGCAACGCGCCGGTAAACCGGTCTTCCGGCTCCGTGGTATCCAGACGTAATCGATCGATTTTGTCGATGTGCCCGAATATGTAATTGATTGGACACCTGTCTTCGGTATTGCCTTTGCGAGGTTTTACGTACCAGCCAGCCTCGGTCAAAGCGGGCATTCCAAGCCCTCCGGTCTTGTAGACGACTTCCCGCAATCTGATCTCGTTCGGCAAAGGCGCAGCTTTGGCATTGGCGGCCGCCAGCTGGTTGGTCAGGATTGTCAATCGGCCCAGCCGGGAGAGCGGATCCGGCGAAAAGACCGCCAGCTTCTCCTCAAAGCGGCCCTTCCTGACGGCCGCCTCATCGAGCGTGCCCAGCAAATTCGTAATCAATACATAGGCGACTGACTGCTTTTTCCCCTTTTCACTGAGGTTCTTGAGTTTCGGCAGCATGCCCGGCGTAAGGAAAGAGAAGTAGGTGAACTTCTCTTTCCCGGTTGGATCTCGTCGACGCAAGATTGGATCGAATTCGTCAAAGAGAACGACAACATGGGTCAGCAATGAAAGCGCCTCAAAAACGGTTCGCGCTCGCCGTTCGAGTTTCGCTTCGCCACCTTTGGCCAGATCGCTAGGCGTGACCTCGACCATGGGCACACCACAGGTCTGCGCAAGCGCTTCAACGAGCGTGGTTTTTCCGGTTCCCGCAGGGCCGTGTAAAACGAGCGAGTGCAGCGACTTGTTGCCCGTGCGATTGACATGGGCGTGCATCTGCTGAAACACGATTGCGCAACTCGGGCGGACCAATGGGCTGACGGGAGCGCCCTCGGGCGCGTCGCAAGCGAGGCCGTAATCCGGATAGAACAAATCGTCCAGTTTCAATCCCGCTTGCTGCGGATACTTCACCGAAAAGTGATCGAGGATGATTTGATTGATGCCGTCGTCAAGCAGGCGGTTGACCGATGCGAGCGCTTCGACGGCGGATGCCGTTTCGAGCATGTCGAGCCTGCCGCCTCGACCTCGCCAACCGTCAATGGCGTCGTTCGTCGTTGTCGCACGTGGAATGAGCGAGCGCGAAAGGCGAGGGACGAACTTGACATCGAGCGGAAAATTCACCTCCCGCAGGAGGTCCGCGGCGGCGGCTACAACGGCACTATTGGCTGGCCGGAAGCCCGTGGTTCCGTTGAAGTGGTAACTCCGCCGGATCATGACTGTCCCGTCGGCGGCGAAGCTGCGCTGCAGAAGTGCCGCTGCCTTGTGGAGCCGCTCATCGTCACGTGTCGGCTCATCCTTTGTCAAAACGACATAGGCATGGGCTGCGAACGCAAGCTCCGCAGGCTCCCATTGACTGCCGTCGCCCAGGGCGCTCGCGGCCAGCTGTTGATCGATGACGCCTGAAAGGTACTTCTTCGCCGCGGACAATTGATCCTTTAGCGCGCGGCCTGCGAGTCTGAACTGCTCCCCCGCAACGGCCCACTGGTTGTCACACGCATTCAGCGCCCGTACCGCCTTGGTTGCCCGGATCGCCGCATTGCGAATGCCCGCAAAAGCCATGCTATGTCCCAATTCGGATTGCGCGCGGCTTTGCTGTTTCCCTTCGGATTGCCGATAGTTCTCGATCTCGCACACCAACGCTTTGAGTTCCTCTTGAACATCGGTCAAGGCCTGTACAACGTGAGTCTTTAGGGTCGTGTCAACGTAGTGCGCAACGGTTTCGCCAGTGAGTGATTCCTTGCCTTTACCATCATCGAACTTGACCAGCTTGAAAGCGAGAAAGGGCACTTGCCGCTTCAAGGTGTTCTCGCACGACACGGCGATCCTTTGCTTCTCGATGGCCTGCCACTGAGGGGGAACGTTCGACGCCGCGATGTCTTTCAGTTTCTTTGAAACGTCCGACAGGTAACGGCACACTTCATAGGTTGCCATCAGCGAGTTCGATAATTCCATGACCGCGTAGACGCAGTGCGCAGTCGTATAACCGGTCACTATCCCGTCAGGGACTTTTTTTTCTTCTGCTTTTGCACTCGCTTTTTCTTCTTCTTTTTCTTCTTTTTTTGCTTCTTGTTTTGCTCCTTCTCCTGCTCTTGCACCGCCCACTGCCCAGTCAGGTTCGGCAGCGGTGAATAGCTCGCGCACGATCCAGTACCAGCAGCGCATCACGGGTTTCGACAAGGTATGTTCATTGGTCGCGACAAACGCTCGCATCGATTCTGCCGCGACCAGTACAGACCGGCTGTCTTTGCTTAACGTGACGAAGTCGTCGACCCAGGTCAGTTTCTTGAGAAATGGGGGAGGCTCCTCAAATGCACGGGAGACCTGAAGGGCGACCCTCACCGCTTTGGCTTGCTCGTAGCGAGTCGGGTCACTGATTTTCACCTTCTCGTCTATCAGGTCCTTCAGCGCGTCGTTGCCTTTCGCACGGAACAGGGCGCTTTCCTGTCTGAATCCATCGATTTTCTTGAGATCATCGATATGTTCTTCGAGGTCGTGAGTCTTGCCATGCTCATCGACGAATCCGGATAAGTCTTCGTCCATCATTTCAGACCTCGAATGCGACATGGCCCAGCCACCGGGGTGGTCGCGCAAGTTTTTCGCCGTGCCGCAGCCAGAAGCCGCACGTGCGAAAACGCGGTTCAGGGAGGTTCCAGTTTCACATTTGATCCTCGCGTCATACGAGCGATATGTGCGCTAGCGCACATATCGGATGCAGCGGACCTGCCGCCCTGGGCCGCGGATGCCACTTCCGGATGGCATGCCGCCAGCGCCCGCTACCCGATTCCATGCAAGCGCCGGTGCATCGGCCCGAGCGCCAGCGAGAGCGCGACGCAAGCGCAAAGAATCGCAACGAGCGCGAACATCGTGGTCCTGAACCCGGCGACGTAATCGGCCGCACCGGGATGCAGGCCGAGCCGCGCGAAGAACACGCCGCCGAGCGTCGCGGCACCCACCGCCGCGCCAATCTGCAGCGTCGCCGTCACCATGCCGGAGGCCACGCCCGCACGCGCGGGATCGACTTCCGCCAGGACGATGCGCACCACGGAGGGCAGCACGAGCCCCTGGCCGATCCCCATCGCCGCGAGTCCGAGGTAGAAGCCCGGCCCCGGCGCCACACTGTTCGCGAGCGCCGCCGCCGTTCCAAGACCGAGCGCGATGAGCGCGAAGCCGAGCGTCAGTACGCGGTAGCCGCCGAGGCGGAAAACGAGACGCGGCGTGATGAGCGGGCTCGACAGAAAGCCGAGCCCGAACGGCAGGATTGCGAACCCCGAGGCCAGCGGCGACCACTGCAGACCGCTTTGCAAATAGATGCCGTAAGTGAGGAAGAACGCACTCAGCATATAGAACAGGAACGCGAGCGCGAGACCTAGCGCCACGACCGGATTGCGCAGGAGCCGCACGTCGAGCAGCGGATCGCGGCCGGCCGCGAGGCTGCGCGTTTCCACGCGCAGCAGAAGTCCGAGCATGGGCAGCGCGGCCGCGAGGCACAGCAGCATCCAGGCGGGCCAACCCTCTTCGCGTCCGCGCGTGAGCGGATAGACGAGCATCAGCAGGAACAGCGAGAGCAGGAGCGTACCCGGCACGTCGATCCGCGCGCCGCGCGGCGGGCGGCTCTCTGGAATGAAGCGCCAGCTGCCAAGGAGGGCGAGCACGCCGATCGGCAAATTGACGAGGAAGATCGCGCGCCAGCCGAGGCCGAACGGATGCAGGCTGATGAGCGCGCCGCCGCCGAGCTGGCCGACGACCGCCGCGACGCCGAACACGAAGCCGTAGAGGCCCATCACGCGCACCTGCTCGTGGGGCGTATAGACGCTGCGGATCGTCGCCAGCACCTGGGGCGCCAGCACTGCCGCGAAGAGGCCCTGGAGGATGCGCCCCGCCACCAGCATCGTGCCGCTCGCTGCGAGCCCGCAGAGCGTGGAGGCGAGCACGAAGCCCGCCATGCCGATCATGAACATGCGCTTGCGGCCGTAGAGATCGCCGAGGCGCCCGCCCGTGATCTGTGCCACGGCGTTGGCGCATGCATAGGCGGAGACCACCATTTCGAGCTGCGAGGAACTGGCCGCGAGGCCTTCGTGGATCGCGGGCAGCGCGAGATTCACGATGAAGTAGTCGAGTGGCGGCAGGATCGCGCCGATCAGCAGGACCACGAGCGCCCAGCCGCCATGACGGCGCGCATCGGCACGCGTGGGCGCGCCAGGAATCTGGCCCCGGTCTGAGCCGGGGGCGGCGGGGGAGACGCAGTAGCCGCGGGAGACAGAACGCGCGGCTCGGCGGCGAGAGTGTCGTCAGTCATGATGGACCTGTGAAAAAGAGGGCTAAATCGCAGCGCCATGCACAGAGCGGCGGAGCGGATTGCAGGTGACGCACCGCACCATTCGAAGCGTCATTGTCTGCCCGGCGCGTCAAGCGGAAAAGCGGGAATAGGTGGTACTATCCATCGAGTTATTCGATGGATAGGTGAGCACCATGCGCGGCTTCGAACTCGACCAGTTGCGGACTTTCACGGTGGTGGCCGAGGCAGGCAGCCTCACGGCGGCCGCGCCGTCGCTGCACCTCTCTCAGTCCACCGTTAGCGAGCAGATGCGCAAGCTCGAGGCGCGCGCGGGCGTGCCGCTATTCGTGCGCAGCAAGCGCGGCGTGGAGCCCACGCCTGCCGGCACGCGCTTGCTGGAGCACGCGCGGCGCATCGTGGCGCTCAACGAGGCCGCCTTCGACGAAGTGCGCGGCCAGGCGATCAAGGGCGAGCTGCGCGTGGCCATCACCGATTACTTCCGCACCAACGAAGTGGCGGGCATGCTCGCGCGCCTGCGCGAGTGCTATCCGCAGCTGAGCCTGCACGTGAGCACGATGAAGAGCACCGAGATCGAGCTGGCGCACGCGAGGTGCCAGATCGATCTGGGCGTGGTGATGAACATGTCGCTCGGGCCGTTCCGGCCGGTGCAAGGCGAGGTGCGCTGGGTTTTGCGCCGCGAGCCGCTTCAATGGGTTGCGTCGCCCGCGCTTGCCGAAGCGCTGCCCGATCCGCTGCCGCTCGTGCTGCTGCCGGGCGACTGCATGCTGCATCAGGTGGCCGTGCGCTCGCTCGAAGAACAGGGCCGCGCGTATGTGATGGTGCATAGCGCCTCGGGCGTGGCGGGCCTGCAGTCGATGCTCGCGGCGGGGCTGGGCGTGGGCTGCCTGTGCGCGTCGGCGATCACGGACGGGCTCGTCAAGCTGGGCGCGCGGCACCGCTTGCCCGCGCTGCCGGAGGCGGTGTTCTCGCTCACGCCGCCGCTGCCGGGCGAGCGAGAGACGGTCAGCCAGGCGCGCGAGGTGCTCTCGCGGCAGTTGCTGGTCTGAAGCACGCGCGGCCGCGCGCTCACCACTCGATGCGGTGCTTCTCTTCGGTTTCGCGATGACGATGGTCGTCGTCGCTGTGCAGATAAAGGCTCGTCGTGCTGAGCGAGGCATGGCCAAGGTTGTCGCGCACGAGCCGCAGGTCGACGTCGCCGTCCGCCATGTGCGAACCCGCGCTGTGCCGCAGCCAGTGCGCCGACGCGCTTTCGAGCCGCGCCGCGCGCGCCGCGCTGGCGGCGGCACGGGTTGACGCTTGCGCTCGCTTGGCCGCTTGCGTTGCACGTTCCGGATCGGCTACGCCATTGGCCGGTTGCATCGCGTGTTCCGCGTCGGCCGCTCCATCGGCCTGCGCTTCGCGCGCAGCAGCCTCGCGCAGACGTTGCGCCGCCCCCGCGAAGATCTCCTTGACGATGGTATGCAGCGCCGCGCGCGTGAGCGGCTTTGTCGACTTGCCGAGCGGCAGCACGAGCGGCGTCGTTTCCTGCGGCGCGGGCAGTGCGGGCAGACCGCGTTCGCGGCGATAGCGCGCGAGCTCCGCCATCATCTCGGCGGTGGCGGGCACGAGCCGCCGTTTCTCGCCTTTGCCGAGCACGTCCAGCCACCAGCGCTGCGCGCCCGCGCCGTCGCGGCGCGCGAAGAAGTCGCCCATCGTGTTCGTGCCCACTTCGGAAATGCGCAGGCCGCCCAGATAAAGCAGCGTGAGGAGCCAACGCGTGCGAGCGTGGCGTTCGCGCTGTCGCTCGCTTTCGCGCGGCAGGCTTTCGACGTAGGCCTTCACGTCCTCCCACAGCTCGCGTTCGAGATAGCGCGTGATGCGCGGCTGCGCGCGGCGCGAACGCTGACGCGAGAGCGATAGCGGATTGCCCGCGAGATAGCCGGCGCTCACGAGCCAGGAGAACAGCGCGTTGAGGATCACCATGGCCTGGCGCTGGCTGGCCGCCGAGAGCGGGCCGTAGAAGGGCCGCCAGCGCGCGTCGTCGCGCGCGTGCTTGCGCCCGCCGCCCGCGACCCAGCGCGCGGCGGGCTGGGGATCGGCGAGAAAGTGCTGATACGCGACCAGATCCTCGTGCGTGAGCGACGAAAGCGCTTTGCCGAGCTGCACGATCGCCCAGAGGAGCAGCCGCTCCGACTCCTTGCGATAGGTCTCGAAGGTCGCCTTCGAGTCCGCGACGCGCGCGAGCCATGCGCGGATGGCGTCGAGGTCGTTCGCCGCTGCGATCTGCATGCGTCCGTGCGCGCGGTTCGCGCCGTCACGGCCGTCGAGATCGGCGGGAAGTTCGAGCGCGTCCAGCGGGCGCGGAGCGAGGAGAGCGGTTTGCATGGGCAGTCAGTGCGGCGGTGCGATCGAGCGGCGATGCGCTCAAGCGCGGGTGTGTCGATGCGGCGGCGAAGTGCACGTGCGCTTCAGGTGGGGACTATAGCGCGGCAACCGCGCGCCGCGAAATGCCGTCAACGGCGATAATCGCGCAGACCCGCGCCGCCCGGCGCGGGCTTGATCTCACCCTATGGCGCTTCGCGATGAAACTGCTTGCCCCCATTCCGATCCTGCGCATGTTCTCGGTGGAGAAAGCGTATGCGTTCTATATCGACTTTCTGGGCTTCAAGGCCGATTGGGAGCATCGCTTCGAGCCGGACTTGCCGCTTTACGTGCAGGTCCATCGCGACGCACTGGTCCTGCATCTGAGCGAGCATCACGGTGACGGCACGCCGGGCACGGCGCTCTTCTTGCCAGTCGAGGATATTGGCGAGTTTCATCGCGAGCTTTCCGCGAAGCAGTACGCTTACGCGCGGCCCGGCATCGAGGAGATGCCATGGGGCCGCCAGATGCAGATCGCCGATCCGTTCGGGAATATGCTGCGGTTTTGCGAGCTGAGTTAGGTGTCGAGCGCGTCGCGGGCCGAAGAAACGGACGGTGCACCCGTCACACCCGGCAGCATCGACTGCAGCGAATCTCCCGCCAGGCCGATTTCCTTGAGCAGTGAATCAACGAGCGGCGCGTGCGCTCGATACGACAGCGCAGCCGACATCGCCTGCTCGGCGAGATTGCCGGCGCCGGCCCCGCCGCCTGCGCCTGGCGTGCCATCGGCAGACGATGCACCCTGACGGTTCAGCCCGTCGACCTGGATGATCTTGATGCCGTCGATCGACTTCATCGGCTCGACCGTTTGCTCGATGATCGCCGGCAGCGCCTGCAACAACGCCAGTTTGAACTTCAGGCTGGTCTGATCCGACGACAGCGTATTGATCGCGTCGTTCAGCGCGCGCTGCGCTTCGGCCTCGGCCAGCCCCTTCTTGCGCTGGGCCTCTGCCAACTCGACGATCGCGGTGGCCTGCATCTGCGCCGCCTCGCGTTCGGCCCGCGCCTTGGTCGTGATGTGCACGGCATTCGTCTCGGCTTCCTGCGCCGCTTCAATCAGGGCGACCTGCTTGGTGCGGTCGGCTTCCGCCGTGCGGCGCGTGGTTTCGACGAACTGCTCCGCTTTCACGGCCTCGGCAAGCGATTCGTTGGCGCGCGCCTGGGCCTGAGACTGCGCCTCGGACTTCTGCGCGATGATGATCGCCTTTTCCTGCTCGGCGATCTGCGTGACCTTGGCCTGCTCGATTTCCTTCACGCGAACTTCACGCTCGGCTTCCACCTTGCGCGAACGCACCGCCTGCTCGCGCTCGATCTCCGATTCCTGCACCTGACGCTCCGCGACAATGCGGCTTTGCTCGGCTTCCTGGTGGCGCTCCGCCTCGAAGGCGGTAATGCGCGCGCTCTGCTCTGCAGCGCGCGTTTTCACTTGCTGCTCCTGATCGAGCTTCATAAAGGCTTCCTGCTGCTCGATCTCGAGCCGTTTGGAAAGCGCATCGCGATTCTTTTCACGCACGGAAACTTCGGTATCCTGCTCGACCTCGTTGCGCTCCTTGCGGCGGCGCTCGGTTTCCTGCGTGAGCTTCGTGAGACCTTCCGCGTCGAACGCGTTGTTCGGATCGAAATACTCCTTGGAGGTCTGGTTGAAGTTGGTGAGCGAAACGCTTTCGAGTTCCAGCCCGTTCTTGGTGAGATCCTCGGCGACCGTGTTCTGCACGCCTTGCACGAATTTTTCGCGAGCATCCTGCAGATCCTGCATCGTCATTTGCGCGGCGGTCGAACGCAGCGCATCCACGAACTTGTCGTCGACGAGCGCGCGCAGATTCTCGGGCGCGAGCGTGCGTTGGCCCAGCGTTTGCGCCGCGGTGGACACGCCTTCCGCCGTGGGCTTGACGCGCACGAAGAACGCGACCACGACGTCGACGCGCATGCGGTCTTTCGTGATCAGGCTGTCACGCGAGGCGCGGCTGACTTCCAGCTTCAGCGTGTTCATGTTGATCGGAATGACCTCATGGAACACCGGCAGCACCACGGCGCCGCCGCTCATGATGACCCGCTGGCCGCCCAGGCCCGTGCGCACAAACGCCCGCTCGGCCGACGCCCGCACATAAAGGCGCGCGAAGATCAGCCCGATCAGGCACAGCCCGACAACCACCGCCAATCCGATGGCCCCCCAGAATATGATCGTATCCATTGCTTTATTCGACTCTCAACGTAAATGGCAACAACGAAATCCGGCGTGCATACGCCGCCGGCCGCGCTTCATCCATCGTGACGCGGACTCTTGATGGCCCGAAACAACGATCCCGAGACGCGGGCGACGATCAATACCGTTTGCCCGCGTACAAATACCTGCCCTGCATCGTCCGGCTCGATGCGAACGTAATGCGCCTGACCGAATTCATCGACGAAACGCGCCTCGGCCGGATTGCCTTGCGAGGCTTGCCCTGTGACAATGCGCACCGCCCGGCCGATAAAGTCGATTTCCGATAGCGCGCTCGATTCTTCCTGCGGCACGAGACGGCCGATCGGCTTGCCCATCTTGCGCACGAACAGCAAGGACAGGGGCAGTGCCAGGCAGGCGGCGAGCCAGGGCGGCAGCATGAAGTGGAACAGCGCCTGCATGATCGATTGCAGCAACAGGCCTGTAACCGCGAAACCCGTGAGGAAGAGAACGAGCAGGATCAGAAACGGCACCCGGCCGATATGCAGCCAGCCCAGAAACTGCGCGACGACGCCAGTTTCGGCACCAGCTCCCGTGTGATCGATCTCGAAGTGGTGTTCAATGAAATTGCCTGCGTGCCCGGTTACGCTGAATCCGAACAACAGCGTGAGGCCTTCCAGCACGCCGACTGCGATCATTATCCCGATTGCCATTATGAATGGCGCATATCCCGGTTGCAGCAATGAGGTCATGAGTTGTTTTCTGTCTCTGCGATATTCAGGTTCGAGTCTATATCGATTCCATGAATTATGCGGGATGTTTCAGGTGCACACTCGATGTGTGGATGCCTTGGGAGCTTGGGAATCGAAAATGTATTGGATTAAGCGAGGAAGATTGTCAAAGAATGGCAACACTTGTCGCGTAGAGATTTTATCTTGAAACTTGAGAGTGGAAATCTATTTCGAAGATCGAATGCCATGTTGGCAAGCCGGCGCAAATGCCTATATTCGCTCCGGCAAGTTGGTTTTCTCATGCTCGATATGGCGGATTAGCTTCGCCTTAAACCGTCGCCACCAAAAACGACTCGCCCGTAGACGGCCGCAACCCATCACTACGTCCCGCAAAATACCTTGCAACGATATCAGCGGTGCTCACATGCTCGGCCTTCGAAAAACCGGCCTCCTGCGCAAGCGCAAGCATTTCCTCGGGACGAAAGAAACTGAGAAACGGCGTCCCCGCGGCGCGCGCGCGTTCATAAACGACCTCGTGTTGCGCGCGCTCCGCAGCGTCGACGAGATCGAGCGGCAGCGTGAAGGTCATGGCGAGCATCGATCCCGGCGCGAGCTGCGCGATCTGGCGCAGCGTGGCGAGATTCGCCTCGCGCGTGAGGTACATCGACACGCCCGTGGACGCCACCACGGCGCGCGCTTTCGCATCGAACCCTGCGTTTGCCAGCAACGTCCACCACGATTCGCCTGCCTCGAAATCCACGGGCACGAAGCGCAGCCACGCCTGCTCGCGATAACCGAGTTCGGCGAGCCGCTGGCGCTTCCACGCCTGCGTGCCGGGCTGATCCACTTCATACACATGGAGCCGCGACGCAATCTCCGGCCGACGTTGCGCGAACGTGTCGAGGCCCGCGCCCAGAATCACGTATTGCGCGACGCCTGCATCGGCCTGCGCGGCGACGAGATCCTCGATGAACCGCGCCCGGCCTACGATGGATGCGCGATAGCCGCGCGTGCCATCGGGATGCATGTCGGGGCGATTGCGCCAGTTCGCGTCCGGCGCGGCAAGCTGCATGCCGATTGCGTCGTTGAGCACGTGTGGTTCGGCATCGACTTCCAGATGCAGCGCGCGCCAGAGCGCGACGCGGATGGCGCTGGAATCGGGTGTGGCCGTTTTCGGGTCTTGCATGAGGGTTCTCCGGTTTCGCGGGCAACGCGGCGTGCTATTGGGCGTAATCAGCCGCCCGCCTGGCGCAACGCCGGACAAGTGTATCCGGCTCGGGCGCTCGATTGCCGCGTCTTGAGCCGCGTGCGCACGTACCAGGGGCTCGAATCGAGCCTGTTTCGCCTGCCATCCCAAATAGTTTTCAGTGTTTATACCAATGCTGAAATCGAAGGGTTTGTCGCTCTGGTTGCCTACCATTATCAAGGCGTTCGGCGTGAGCGATCCCACAGCCCATGCATTCCTTCTGGCAGGACTGACGATATGAATACGAGTCTTTCAAGCATCGAGCCGCGCTACCGCGGCATCTTCCCGGTGGTCCCGACCACCTTCACCGAGACCGGCGAGCTCGATCTGGAGAGCCAGAAGCGCGCCGTCGACTTCATGATCGACGCGGGCTCGGACGGCCTGTGCATACTCGCGAACTTCTCCGAGCAGTTCTCGCTATCGGACGATGAGCGCGAAACCATCACACGCACGGTGCTCGAGCACGTGGCGGGCCGCGTGCCGGTGATCGTCACCACCACGCACTACGGCAGCAACGTGTGCGCGGCGCGCAGCAGGCGCGCGCACGAGCAGGGCGCGGCGATGGTCATGCTGATGCCGCCGTATCACGGCGCGACCTTTCGCGTGCCCGAGCAGCAGATCTATGAGTTCTACGCGCGCGTGTCGGACGCCATTGACATCCCCATCATGATTCAGGACGCACCCGCTAGCGGCACAGTGCTCTCCGCGGCGTTTCTCGCGCGCATGGCGAGCGAGATCGAGCAGGTGGCGTACTTCAAGATCGAGACGCCGGGCGCGGCGAACAAGCTGCGCGAGCTGATCCGCCTCGCGGGCGAAGCGGCCGAGGGGCCGTGGGACGGCGAAGAAGGCATCACGCTGCTGGCGGATCTCAATGCCGGGGCGACCGGTTCGATGACGGGCGGCGGTTTCCCGGACGGCATCCGCCCGATCATCGAGGCGCATCGCGCGGGCCGCCTTGACGAAGCCTTCACGCTCTATCAGAAGTGGCTGCCGCTCATCAATCACGAGAACCGCCAGGCGGGGCTGCTGGCCTGCAAGGCGCTTATGAAGGAGGGGGGCGTGATCGCATGCGAGCTGCCGCGCCATCCGTTGCCAGCGATGCATCCCGAAGCGCGCGCCGAACTGATCGCCATTGCACGGCGGCTCGATCCGCTCGTGCTGCGCTGGGGGAAATAATAGATTCGGCATCGAGATTAATTTAATGGATGATTTCGATAGAGAGGCAAGACTCGTCATGAACGCGTCCTATAGTTTGGCCATCGTCGGCGTCGGCAAGATCGCACGCGACCAGCATTTGCCTGCCATCGCGGGCAATCCCGGCTTCGAGCTCGTGGCGAGCGCGAGCCGCAACGCGCAGGTCGAGCACGTGCGCAACTACACCGATATCGGTGCGCTGCTCGCGGCCGAGTCCGGGCTCGACGCCGTCTCGCTCTGTGCGCCACCGCAGGTGCGCTACGAGCAGGCGCGCGCCGCGCTCGAAGCGGGCAAGCATGTGATGCTCGAAAAGCCGCCCGGTGCGAGCGTGAGCGAAGTGGAAGCGCTGCGCGAGCTGGCGCGCCAGCACAACCGCACGCTATTCGCCACGTGGCATTCGCGCTGCGCGCGCGCCGTCGAGCCGGCGCGTGCGTGGCTTGCGCAACGTACGATCCGCGCCGTGCACGTGCGCTGGAGAGAAGACGTGCGGCGCTGGCACCCGGGCCAGCAATGGATCTGGGAGCCGGGTGGCCTCGGCGTGTTCGATCCCGGTATTAATGCGCTTTCCATCGTCACGCGCATTTTGCCGCGCGAAGTGGTGTTGCGCGGCGCGACGCTGCATGTGCCTGGCGATTGCGCGACGCCTATTGCCGCTGAGCTCGACTGCGTTGATACCGACGGCGTGCCGGTGCGCGCCGAGTTCGACTGGCGTCACGGCCCGTTCGAGCAATGGGAAATCGATGTGGAAACCACGGACGGGCTGCTCTCGATTGTGGAAGGCGGCAAGCGCCTTGTTGTTGCCGGTGAACCGGTCGAGTTGGAGGCGGAGCGCGAATATGCGGCGCTCTATGAGCGCTTTTACTGGCTTATCGCACATGGGGCTGAAGATGTGGATGTGCGGCCGCTGCGGCTTGTGGGTGATGCATTTCTGCTTGGGCGGCTTGTTGAAGTCGAGGCGTTCGGTCGCTGAGTGGGATTTGGTGTGGTGCCTTGTGGCGTTGGCCTTAACTTGTATTCGCGGCGGGCCGCAGGCGTTGCCCCTGTGCGGGGCGGCACCTACTTTTCTTTGCCGCGGCAAAGAAAAGTAGGCAAAAGAAAGCCGCTCAAACCGCCAGTGTGACGCAGTTCACCACTGCCCTGTCCTTCGGAGCGGCTCCGGAGCGTCTGTCACCACGCGGCGTATAGCGGAGTGACTAAGGGCTCATCCATCCGGCGGCGCTGCGCGCGCCGTGGGGCATAACAAAAACCATTGGGATATACGCATATTCGTAGGACTCGAACGTATTCACCTGAAGGAAGCAACCGCTGCTATCGGTAGGACTCCAACATATTAGACTGCAGAACTCCCGCGCATTCGCTTGGCAAGACGCCCGGTTTTCCTTGCATACCCTTCCGCCCGCGCGTAGCGCGCGGCGGGAAGGATGAGCCCCTTGTCACTAAGGCGGAGTGTGCGAGGAGACGGATGCCCCGGAGCCGCTCCGATTGGAAGGGCAGTGGGGGACGGCGTCACACTGGCGGTGTGAGCCGCTTTCTTTTGCCTACTTTTCTTTGCCGCGGCAAAGAAAAGTAGGTGCCGCCCCGCACAGGGGCAACGCCTGCGGCCCGCCGCGAATACAAGTTAAGGCCAACGCGCCAAAAAAAATCCACGATAGCACTCACTCAGGTCTCCAGCGCAGCGCCACCCAAGATGATATTGGCATCTGCCCGAGCATTATCGAGCTGCACGACACTCGCCTGCCTGGCCGCGAGTGCGTCGCGGTTCTCGATCGCCGTGAGTATCGCCTTATGCCTCGGCAACGAAAGCGCATGCGTATTAGGATGCCGGCTCGTGAGCTTGATCGACTCGGTCAGCGCAAGCGACAGCATGTTCCCGATATACGCAAGCATATCGTTATGAGTGGCTGCCATGACCGCGCGGTGAAACTCGAGATCGGGCTCGAGCAGATCGGCCGCCGTCTTGGCCTGCTCCATGCGTGCATAGGCAGCGGCAATCCGCACGCGGTCTTCATCGTTGGCGGAAATGGCGGCAAGCGCGGCCGCCGCAGGCTCGATGATCTGCCGCACCGTCATGAGCGAGCGGAAGAATTCGCCTTCGGGAATGCTGTTCACGGTCCAATACAGCACGTCGGGGTCCAGCATGTGCCACTCTTCGCGCTTGCGCACCACGCTGCCCACGCGCGGCTTGGACACCACGAGGCCCTTGGCCACCAGCACGCGCGTGGCCTCGCGCAGCACCGGGCGGCTCACGCCATAGGTCTCGCACAACGTGGGCTCGGCGGGCAGGCGCTGCCCCGGAGCGAGCTTGCCGCTCACGATCTGCATGCCGAGCTCCTGCACGATGCGTCCGTGCATGCTCTTGCGTTTCTCTAGATTGCGGTAATCCATGTTTGTCCCGCCGGAGCGCCCGGTGTGGGCAGCACGCTCCGACTCCCCCTGTTGTGTAGGCCCGGTGCGCTCAATAGGATCAACGGACCCGGTGCGCTCAGTGTGTACTGTTGGCGCGCATGGCCCGGTATTCCCGCCGCACGATGTCCATGAGCTCCGCCACCGACGTGAGCGCACTTTTCTGTTCGTAGGTCACGCGGCCTCGCTGCATCAACATGATGCGATCCGCGATATCGAGCGTCTGCGCATAATTGTGCATGATCATGATAATGGATAGGCCGCCTTTTTCCTTCAACCGCATCACGAGGTCGATGATGAGCCCCGCCTCGCGCGCGCCCATGGCGGCGAGCGGCTCGTCCAGCAGCAGGATCTTCGCGTTCGAATGCACGGCGCGCGCCACGGCAATGGCCTGGCGCTGACCGCCCGAAAGGCGTTCGACAGGCAAGTCCACCGAAGGCACATGCACGCCGATGTCGTCGAGGCACTGCGCGGCGCGCTCGCGCATCTGCTTGTGGTCGAGCAGCCTGAACGGCCCGCGCCGCACGATCTCGCGGTTCAGGAACATGTTGTGGTAAATGCTCAGCGAATTCGCGAGCGCGAGATCCTGATAGACGCATTCGATGCCGAGCGAGCGCGCATGATCGACCGAGCGCAGCAGCGTCTCCTGACCGTCGATATGGAGCGTGCCGGCCGTCTGCTGATGAAAGCCCGTGAGAATCTTCACGAGCGTGGACTTGCCCGCGCCGTTGTCGCCGAGGATGCCCAGAATCTCGCCACGGCCGAGCGTGAGCGAGACGCCGTCGAGCGCCGTTACCGCGCCAAAGCGCTTCACGAGGCGCTCGCCGCGCACCGCGAGCGGCGCGTCCGGGGCGCTGGTGCCACCGGTAGCACCGGGGGCTGCGCCGGTTCCGGAAGAGGCGGCTTGAGACTCGTCCATCAGCGTCCTCCCTTGCGGCGAATGCGTCCGACGTGGATGTTGAAGATCATGGCGGCCAGAATCGCGGCGCCCAGGATGATGTTGAACGTGAACGCGTTGATGCCGATGAGCGTGAAGCCGTCGTTGAGGATGCCGAGCACCGCCGCGCCGATGAGTCCGCCCACGATGGTGCCCGAGCCGCCCGTGAGCGGCGTGCCGCCGATCACGGCGGCGGCCACGGCGAGGAACATGATCTGGTTGCCGCCGGCCTGCGGGTCGATGGAGGTGATGCGAAAGGCTTCGAGCATGCCGGTGAAGCCCGCGAGCACCGCGGCGAGGATGAAATTGCCAAGGCGCAGCCGGTTCACATGAATGCCGGCCTCGCTCGCGCCAAGCGGGTTCGCGCCCGCCGCCTGCGTGTGCAGGCCCCAGCGGGTGTGCCGCAAGAGCACGTGCATCGCGAACGCGATGGCCACGGTCCAGAGGATCTCGCTATACCCCCACGCGCCCATGAAGCCGGAGAACGTGGGCGAGCCCGGCGTGGCGGCGGGCGTGCCGCGCGAGACCGTGAGCGTGATACCGTTGATGAGAAAGAGCGTGCCGAGCGTGGTGACGAACGAGGGCAGCCGCAGCCATACGGTCACAGCGCCGTTCACGAAGCCGATGACCGCGGCGGCCACGAGCCCCGCCATCACGGCGAGCCACATGGGCGCGCCCGCATCGTTCGCGAACACCATCATGAACGGCGCGAACGCAAACACCATGCCCGCCGAAAGATCGATGTCGCCGCCGATCATCAGCATGATCTCGCCGAACGCGATGATCGCCACCGGCGCGATGAACTGCGAGAGGTTGACGAGGCTCGCGTTGGTGAGGAGGAAATCGTGGTTCGCGAATTCGAAATAGGCGGCCAGCAGCACGGCCACGAGCAGGATGCGCAGCTCGGGCGCCCATTGCGATGCGAATGAAACGCCCGCGCGCCGGGGCGCGCGGACCGCTTCGATCTTGCCTGATTCGTTCACTGTATCCATCACGACTTGATTGCGCCGTTCATCGGGACGATTTGCGGCTTGGTGGTCTTGCCTTCATAGCGCGTCGACGTGTTCAGATACGGATCGACGGTCGCCTTCGTCACGAATTTCAGGCCCGTGTTGATGTCGGCCGGACCGACGAGGCCGCCCGAGGCGAGAAACACGAATGCCTCCATCACCGTATAGAACCCCTGCACGTAGGGCTGCTGGTCGATGGTGAAGTCGAGGAAGCCTTCGTGGATCAGCTCGATCGTGGTCGGCAGCAAGTCGAAGCCGCCGCCGTGCACGCCTTTCGAAGGCAGGTTCGATTCCTTCATCACCTGCGCCACGCCCTGCGTGCTGCCCGCGTCCACGGCGAACATGCCCTTCAGGTCCTGGTGGCCCAGATAGAACGACTTGATCTTCGAAAGCTCCTCGTTGACGGTCGCGCCCGTGGCCACGGTCTGGATATCGATCTTCTTGCCGGACTTCTTGATGGCGTCGCTCGCGCCATCGAGACGCGGCTGGATATTGAGCTGCCCCGGCGTCGCGATGAAGAGCGCGACCATGCCGCTGTCGATGAGGCTCACGATGCGCTCGCCCATCTGGTAGCCCGAGAGATACAGGTCCTGGCCGATATAGGCGAGGCGCGGATTATGCTTGCCGCGCGGCGCGTCGGCGTTATAGGCGAACACCGGAATGCCGGCGTCGAGCGCGGCCTGGATGGGCTTGTCGAAGGCGCCTGGGTCGACGATCGGCACGGCGATGGCGTCGGCCTTAGCGGCAATCGCCGAATTCACGGCGCGCACCATTTCGCCCGCGTCCGAGGTGGCCGAGCCGGTCCACTGGTAGTCCATGCCGAGCAATGAGCAGGCATCCTGAATGCCGTATTGCGTGGGCACGAAGAACGGGTTCGTGGTGACGTGATTGACGAACACGATCTTCCATTTCTTGTGCGAGGGAAACGCCATTTCCGCCGCTTGCGCCTGCGAAATCAGGCCGCCCGCGCCGCCTCCGAGCGCACTCATGAGAGAGAGCGCCGCGCCTAGCCCGGCGCCCTGCATCAGCCCCCGCCGCGCGGCGTTCAATCCGTTGTTGTTGCCTGCCTTGTCGTCATCCCGTTGCTGTGCCATGTCTTCCTCCGGCTCTCTTCTTCGTTGGTCGATGTGGTCGACGTTGAGTCGATCGCGTGCAGATGCTGGACGGCACCGGGAGTGCGCCGGGCGGCGCAGCATGGGGCTATGGCGTGACGATGTGCAACCCCGATCCGGAAGCGCTCGATACGCGCCGTGCGGTACCGCAAAAATGGTAGTGCAGCGCGGTTGCGCCTCCTAATCCATGTATACCCCTAACTAGTCGGACTATTGGGCGCATGGGTAACAAAGCGCTTACGACGCTGCTTGCTGGGCTTCACGCCTCGCGTGGCGGCGCGGCGGTGAGCCTGGTTTGATCGAGCGGCGCTGTTGGTTGCACGCGCTCGCGGGGCGCATGCGCCGTGCCCTTGCCGCCGCCGGTGGACTTGCGGCGCGCGGCGTGGCGCTCGGTGGCGCGCTGCAGCAGACAGAACGCGCAGAGCAGGGCGCCGATCACGATGCGCGTCCACCATGAGCTGAGCGTGCCGTCGAAGGTGATGAGGGTCTGGATCGTGCCGAGGATGCCCACGCCGAACACCGAGCCGATCACGTAGCCCACGCCGCCCGTAAGCAGCGTGCCGCCGATCACGGTCGCGGCGATGGCGTCGAGTTCCATGCCCTGGGCCTGCAGGCCGTAGCCCGAGAGCACGTAGAGCGTGAATACCACGCCGCCGAGCGCGGAGCAGAAACCCGAGAGCGCGTAGACGGCAATCTTGGTGCGCGCGACGGGCAGGCCCATGAGCAGCGCCGAGCGCTCGTTGCCGCCGATCGCATAGACGTTGCGCCCGAAGCGCGTGAAATGCGCGATGACGATGCCCGCCGCGAGCATGGCGAGCGCGGTGAGCGAACCCGTGGTGAGCGAGCCGCTGCCCACGGGGATGCTGAACTCCGAGAGTGCGTGAAAGCCGGGGTCGCTGATCTGGATGGACTCGGTCGTGATGAGAAAGCAGGTGCCGCGCGCGAGGAACATGCCGGCCAGCGTGATGATGAAGGGCTGCAGCCGGAAGCAGTGGATGAGCGCGCCCATTGCCGCGCCGTAGAGGGCGCCGAACAGCAGCACGAGCGGCACGACCACGGCCACGGACCAGTGTAGTTTCTCGGTGCCCACGGCGCACAGGATGGTGGTGAGCGCGACCACGGCGCCAACGGAAAGATCGATGCCGCCCGAGATGATCACGAACGTCATGCCGATGGCCACGATCAGCAGGAACGCATTGTCGACGAGGAGTCCGAACAAAACCTGTAGCGAGAAGAAGCCGGTGTACATCACGGAGCCGAAGCCGAACAGCGCCACGAACAGCAGCACGGTGACGAAGATGGGCAGCACGCGCGGATCGACGAAGCGCGAGACGCCGCGCCGCAACGCGGCGAGCGTGCCTGCATGGGCTTGGGGGGCGTTGGCGGGCGGTGGGCGGTTCATGCTCGGTTGTCCCGAAGTCGTTATTCAGGCCCGCGCGCGCCGCGCGAACGCGATGCGCTTGAGTTGCTGGGCGGCGAACGCGCGCGCGGCGGGCGACTGGATCACGCACACGCACAGCACCACCACGGCCTTGACGACGAGCGTGGCCTCGGGCGGCACGCCGATCGAATAAGTGGTGTAGGTGAGCGTCTGGATGATGAGCGCGCCCAGCACCGTGCCCGCGAGGCTGAAGCGTCCGCCCGAGAGCGCGGTGCCGCCTAGTGTCACGGCGAGGATCGCATCGAGTTCGAGCAGGAGGCCCGCGTTGTTGCCATCGGCGCTGCGCACGTTCGAGCTGATGAGGATGCCGGCAATGGCCGCCGTCACGCCGCAAAACGCATAGGTGCCAAACACGACGGCCTGCGAAGAAAGCCCCGCGAGCCGCGCGGCTACGGGATTCACGCCAATCGAGCGGATGAAGAGCCCGAGCGCCGTGCGGTTCACGATGAGCACGGTGAGCACGGTCACGGCGATGGCGATCCACACGGCGCAGGGCACCAGCGCGAAGTAGCCGCCGCCCGCGTACAAATAGCCTTTCGCGCCGATCGGGATGATCTGGCCGCCCGTGAGCAATTGTGCGACGCCGCGCCCGGCCACCATGAGGATCAGTGTCGCGATGATCGGCTGCATGCCGACGAAGGCCACCAACATCCCGTTCCACATGCCCGCGAGCAGGCCCACGGCGAGCGCCGCGCCGAACGCGGCGGCCACGCGCGAGGGGTCGTCGGCGAGCACGGTGGCCGCCGCCGCGCCGGCGATCGCGACCACGGCGCCCACCGAAATGTCGATGCCGCGCGTGGCGATCACGAGCGTCATGCCGAGCGAGACCACGACGAGCGGCGCGGCGCGCATGAGGATGTCGACGGGTGCGCCGAACAGATGCCCGCCCAGCAGCGTGATGGCGAGGAAGTTCGCGCGATGCGCGACGTCGACGGCAAACAAGGCCACGAGCGTGAGCGCGGGCCAGACGAGCGGATGCTTGAGCACGAGCGCGAGCCACGCGGGCAGACCGGACGGCAGCGCGGAAGGCGGGCGCACATTCATTTGCGATCTCCAGCGATGAGGCCGTAGACCTCGCGCTCCGAGCGCGCCTCACCGGATAACTCGGCCACCTTGCGCCGGTCGCGCAGCACGGCGATGCGGTCGCTCACGCGCACTACCTCGCTGATCTCCGAGGAGATGAAGAGAATGCCGAGGCCCTTCGCGCAGAGCGCGCGCACGCGGTCCATGATCTCGAACTTGGCGGCCACGTCGATGCCGCGCGTGGGTTCGTCGAGAATCAGGAGGCGCGGCTCGGTCGCCAGCCAGCGCGCGAGCAGCACCTTTTGCTGATTGCCTCCCGAGAGCAGGCCGATGGGCTGCTCCGCATCGCGCGCCTTGATGCCGAGCTGTGCGATATAGGCATTGGCCAGCTCGCGCTGCCGTGCGCGCCCGATCATGCGCCACCAGCCGCGCCGCGCTTGCAGCGCGAGCACGATGTTCTCGCGGATCGAGAGATCGGCGACGATGCCTTCCTTCTTGCGGTCCTCGGGGCAATACGCCATGCCGTGACGGACCGCGTCGCGCGGCGAGGCGAGCTTCACGGTCTTGCCGTGGATGCGCACGGCGCCCGCGTCGGCGCGCTCCGCACCGAACAGGAGGCGCGCGGTCTCCGTGCGTCCCGAGCCCAGCAGGCCCGCAAGGCCAAGAATCTGGCCAGGCCGCACTTCGAGATCGAGCGCATTGAGCACGCCGCGGCGCGCGATGCCCTCGGCGGCGAGATACGGCTCGCCGGTGCGCGCGGCGGCGTCCTGTGCGTGCGCCTCCGGCGTGCCGGGCTCGCGCGGTGGCGCGTCGCCGTGGGTGAGCCGCTCATCGGCATGGCTCACGCCCACCATCCTGGCGACCAGCGTCTGCACCGGCAAATCGGCGGCGAGATACTCGCCCTCGCGCTCGCCATTGCGCATCACGGTGATACGGTCGGAGATCGCGTAGGTCTGCTCAAGAAAATGCGTGACGAACAGAATCGCGATGCCCGACGCCTTCAGCTTGCGCAGCACGCCGAAGAGGCGCGCGACCTCGCCTTCGTCGAGGCTCGACGTCGGTTCGTCGAGAATCAGAATGCGCGCATCGACGGAAACGGCGCGCGCGATCGCCACCATCTGCTGCATGGCGATAGGGTAGGTGTCGAGCGACTGCGTGACGTCGAGCGAGAGATTGAGCCCGGCGAGCGCCTCCGCCGCGCGCCGGTGGATCGTCTTCCAGTCGATCAGGCCGCGCTTGCGCGGCTGGCGGCCTGCGAAAATATTCTCCGCCACCGAGAGGTTCGGGCAGAGATTGACTTCCTGATAGAGCGTCTGGATGCCCGCGGCCTCGGCTTCCTGCGGCGTCGCGAAGCGCACCGGCTGGCCGGCGAGGCGGATCTCGCCGGCCTCGGGCTCGTGCACGCCGGTGAGCACGTTGATGAGCGTGGACTTGCCCGCGCCGTTCTGGCCCATCAGCGTGTGGATCTCGCCGGGGAAGAGGCGGAAATCGACGCCGTCGAGCGCGCGCACGCCAGGAAACGTGCGCGTGAGGCCGACGGTTTCAAGCAACGGCGTGGGGCTCATGCGTGCTGGCGCCTGCTTGCGGTTAGTACTTGCGCGACGGCAGCACCTGCGCCGCCACATTCTCCGGGAACACCGTTTCGTTCGTGACGATGCGCTTGGGCAAGGGCTTGCCCGCCACCACGTCCTTCACGGCGCTCATGAGTTGCGGCCCGAGCAGCGGGCTGCATTCCACATCCACGTTCATCTTGCCGGCGATCATCGCCTGGAAGCCGCCCTTGGTGGCGTCGAACGAGACCACGCTCACATCGGTGCCCGGCTTCATGCCCGCTTCCTCCATGGCCTGGATCGCGCCGAGCGCCATGTCGTCGTTATGCGCGTAGACCACGTTGATCTTGTTGCCATACGTCTTGGCAAACGCCTCCATCACCTGCTTGCCGCCCGCGAGTGTGAAGTCGCCGCTTTGCGAAGCGATGATCTTGAACTTCGGATCGTTCTTGATCACCTCGATGAGGCCCGCGTGACGGTCGTTCGCGGGCGCGGAGCCCACCGTGCCCTGCAATTCGACGATATTGATGGGGCCCGGATTGTTCTTGTAATGGTCCTCGAGCCACTTGCCGGCGCGGCGGCCTTCCTCCATGAAGTCCGAGCCGATCATCGTCACATAGAGCGACTGGTCCTTCACGTCGATGTTGCGGTCGGTGAGGATCACGGGAATCTTCGCGCGCTTCGCTTCCTGGAGCACCGGCTCCCAGCCCGACTCCACGACGGGCGAGAACGCGATCACGTCGACCTTTTGCGCGATGTACGAGCGGATCGCCTTGATCTGGTTTTCCTGCTTCTGCTGGGCGTCCGAGAATTTCAGGTTGATGCCGGCGTCTTTCGCGGCGGCCTTGATCGAAACGGTGTTGGCGGTGCGCCAGGCGCTTTCCGCGCCCACCTGGGCGAAGCCCAGCGTGATTTGCTTGTCCTCGGCGTGCGCGACGCCCGCCGCAAACGAAAAAGCCGCGGCAGCGGCAATCAAGCCGCTTGCCATGCGAGTAGCCAGTTTCATGCGAGTCTCCGATGTCGCTTAGTAGTTCTTCGTTTAATTCATGACGCTTGCGCCCGCGTCCCTCCGGTCCGGACAGGCCGGACCGTGACGCGAGTCGGTCGCGCCATCCCAGGCCAGCGTTTATCCGCTATGGTTAAATCCGCCGGCCACTCACCTTGCAAGCTTGAATAGCCAAACTATATGCAACGGTATGGGCCGTTTTTATTAGCGTTTTCCCGATCATCGACGCTAATATAGTCATGTTATTTATGGGTTTTTCTCACTAAGTGGGCAACGCCATGAACACTCGCAAAACCAGCCTCCGCTCGGCCGCGTGGTTCGGCACCACGGACAAGAACGGCTTCATGTACCGGAGCTGGATGAAGAACCAGGGGATCCCCGAGCACGAGTTCGCGGGCAAGCCGATCATCGGCATCTGCAACACCTGGTCGGAGCTCACGCCCTGCAACGCGCACTTTCGCAAGCTGGCCGAGCACGTGAAGCGCGGTGTGTACGAGGCGGGCGGTTTTCCCGTCGAATTCCCGGTGTTCTCCAACGGCGAATCGAACCTGCGTCCCACGGCGATGTTCACGCGCAACCTTGCGTCGATGGACGTGGAGGAGGCCATCCGCGGCAACCCCGTGGACGCTGTCGTGCTGCTGTGCGGCTGCGACAAGACCACACCGGCGTTGCTGATGGGCGCGGCGAGCTGCGACGTGCCCGCGATCGTCGTGAGCGGCGGGCCGATGCTCAACGGCAAGCACGCGGGGCGCGACATCGGCTCGGGCACGGTGGTATGGCAATTGAGCGAGCAGGTGAAGGCAGGCAAGATCTCGATGCACGAGTTCATGTCGGCGGAGGCGGGCATGTCGCGCTCGGCGGGCACCTGCAACACCATGGGCACGGCTTCGACGATGGCGTGCATGGCCGAAGCGCTGGGCGTGACGCTGCCGCACAACGCCGCGATTCCCGCCGTGGACGCGCGCCGCTACGTGATCGCGCATTTATCAGGAATGCGAATTGTCGAGATGGCGCTCGAAGACCTCAAGCTCTCGAAGCTGCTCACGCGCGAGGCGTTCGAGAACGCCATCCGCACGAACGCCGCGATTGGCGGGTCGACCAATGCGGCGATCCACCTGAAGGCGATTGCGGGGCGCATTGGCGTGAAGCTGGAGCTCGACGACTGGACGCGCATAGGCCGCAACACGCCGACCATCGTCGATTTGCAGCCCTCGGGCCGTTACCTGATGGAGGAGTTTTATTACGCGGGCGGCCTGCCGGCGGTGCTGAGGCAACTGGGCGAAGCGAAGCTGCTGCCGCATCCCGACGCGCTCACTGCAAACGGGCACACGATCTGGGAGAACGTGCGTGAAGCGCCGAACTACAACGACGAAGTGATCCGTCCGCTCGGCAATCCGCTCGTGCACGATGGCGGCTTGTGCGTGCTACGCGGCAACCTTGCGCCGAACGGCGCGGTGCTCAAGCCTTCGGCGGCCTCGCCTAAGCTGCTCAAGCATCGCGGCCCCGCTGTGGTGTTCGAGGACTTCGACGACTACAAGGCGCGCATTGGCGACCCGGCGCTTGATGTCACGGCCGACTCGGTGCTCGTGATGAAGAACTGCGGGCCGAAGGGTTATCCTGGGATGGCCGAGGTGGGCAATATGGGCCTGCCGCCGAAGCTGCTCGCGCAGGGCGTGACGGACATGGTGCGCGTTTCGGATGCGCGCATGAGCGGGACGGCTTACGGCACGGTGGTGCTGCACGTGGCGCCCGAGGCGCGCGCGGGCGGGCCGCTTGCGATCGTGCGCAACGGCGACTGGATCGAGCTCGATTGCGATAAGGGTACGCTGCGCGTGGATATTAGCGATGCGGAGATTGGTGTGCGGCTCGATGCTTGGGCTGCTTCGAGCAAGGCTGTGCCGGCTGATGCGAGCGGCTATCGCAAGCTCTATGTCGAGCATGTGTTGCAAGCCGATGAAGGGTGCGATTTCGATTTTCTGGTCGGCTGCCGGGGAGCCGAGGTGCCCAGGCATTCGCATTGATAGTGCGGGGGCGCGATTCTGGCTCGTTGGCCTTAACTTGTATTCGCGGCGGGCCGCAAGCGTCGCCCCTGTGCGGGGCGGCACCTACTTTTCTTTGCCGCGGCAAAGAAAAGTAGGCAAAAGAAAGCCGCTCAAACCGCCAGTGTGACGCAGTCCCCCACTGCCCTGTATATCGGAGCGGCTCCGGAGCGTTTGCCATCACGCGACGTATAGCGGAGTGACTAAGGGCTCATTCATCCGGCGGCGCTGCGCGCGCCGTTGGGCATAACCAAAACCAGTGGGATGCACGCGTATTCGTAGGACTCCAACGTATTCAATCGGCGGATCGCCCATGCATTCGCAAGCCATCACGCCTGTGCATTCACTAGTCAGCACCCCAATGCATTTACCGGGAGAACCCCAGCGCATTTACCGATCAGCACTCCCGCGCATTTACCGGTCCGCACCTCCGCGCACTTACCGGACGGCACCCTCAGTGCATTCGCCGGCAAGCCCGCCCGGTTTTTCTTGCATACCCTTCCGCCCGCGCGTAGCGCGCGGCGGGAAGAATGAGTCCTTTGTCACTAAGGCGGAGTGTGCGAGGCGACGGATGCCCCGGAGCCGCTCCGATTGGAAGGGCAGTGGGGGCCTGCGTCACACTAGCGGTGTGAGCCGCTTTCTTTTGCCTACTTTTCTTTGCGGCTGCAAAGAAAAGTAGGTGCCGCCCCGCACAGGGGCAACGCCCGCGGCCCGCCGCGAAAACAAGTTAAGGCCAACGTAGCCAACGCGCCGACCTAACTAGTTGCCATACCAACCAAAATCAGGCGCCTCGAGCGCCAAAATTCAAATCTCCACAATACCCGGAATCGCAACATTCGGATTAACATCGGCGCCATAGTCGACACCTTCGACCCCGAACCCAAAAAGACGCAGAAACTCTGCCTTATACCCCACGAAATCCGTAGTGGCATAAAGATTCTCTTCAGTGACCTGATCCCAGGCCGCCTTCACACGCGCCTGAATCTCCGGCGCAAGCTCCTTATAATCGGCGCGCAGACGCCCTTCCTCATCGAGCACCGGCGCTGCGCCGTAGAGCGAATCACGATAGAGCCCATAAACCTGCTCGATACAGCCCTCATGCGTGCCGTTTTCCTTCATCGCCTTGAAAAGCAGTGCAAGATACAGCGGCATGATGGGAATAGCCGAACTAGCCTGCGTGACCACGGCCTTGAGCACCGCCACACGCGCATCGCCACCACGCTCCGCGAGCTTCGCGCGTATACCCAACACCTTCTGATCAAGATCCTTCTTGGCCGCGCCAATAGAACCGTTCCAGTAGATATCGTGCGTAATTTCCGCGCCAAGATAAGTGAACGCCGTCGTCTTCGCGCCATCGGCCAGCACGCCTGCTTCGAGCAGCGCATCAACCCACATCTGCCAGTCTTCACCGCCCATCACGGCCACCGTGCCGTCAATCTCGCTCTGCGTTGCCGCTTCGAGCACCGTTTCCTTGATGGTTTCCTTGTCGGTGTCGATGCCGCGCATGCGCAGCGTCTTGCCCACGGGCTTGAGCGTGGACGTGTGCACCTCGCCCGTTACCGGATGCGTCCGGCGCGGCGCAGCAAGGCTGTAGACCACGAGGTCGACCTGGCCCAGATCGCGCTTGATGGTGTCGATCGTCTCGCGCTTCACGGCGTCAGAGAACGCGTCGCCATTGATGGTCTTCGCGTAGAGCCCCTTTTGCGCTGCGAACTTCTCGAACGCGGCGGTGTTGTACCAGCCCGCGGTGGCGGGGCGGGTGTCGGTGCCGGCGCGCTCGAAAGCAACGCCCAGCGTGTCCGCGCCCGAGCCGAACGCCGCCGAAATGCGCGCGGCAAGGCCGTAGCCCGTGGACGCGCCCAGCACCAGCACGCGCTTCGGGCCATTGGCAATCGCGCCTTGCGCGTTGACGTATTCGATTTGCTGCGCAACGTTGGCTTCACATCCCACGGGATGGGCCGTCACGCAAATGAAGCCGCGGACGCGCGGTTCGATAATCATCAGACTTCTCCGTATTTCGCAGATGCATGCAGGAACGGGCCGCATTTTAGCGCGAGCCAATAATCCAGGCCATGCCGCCCGGTTTTGCCCGGTCGGCTCAAGGGGCGTATGCCTGCTTGCAGTATGGGTATGGAGCGTCGCGAATGGGTGATCCACGCGGCGCGCGGCCGCTTGTTTCGCGAGCGTCATTGCGCGGCGGCCAGTCCATGCGGGGTCTCGCCAAGGCAGCCGAGACCGGCCAGCGTCGCCTCGAGGGCCGTATCGAGCGGCGTATGCGGCTCGCGGCCGAGCGTCGCCACGAGCCTCGCGTTGTCGAGCTGGAGCGCCTCGCGCCACAGATAGCGCATCTCCAGCATCTCGCGCGGCGTCGTGGCGAACGGCGCCAACGCGTAGATCAGCGGCCACGGGAACGGCTTGCGTTGCGCGTGCAGGCCATGGCGCTGCGCCACGCGGCAGATGGCGGCGGCCATTTGCGTGCCGTCCGCGTCCCAATGGCCAGTCATATGAAAGCGCGCGAAGGGCGCAAGCGTGGCGCGCATCTCGATCAGCTCGCGTATCGCGCGGGCGACGTCGGGCACATAAGCCCACGTGTGGCCCACCCCGCGCTGGCCCGGTTCGCGTACCGTACGCACCGGCTGTCCGGCCTTCACGAGGCCCTGCGCGAGCCAGCTATTGCCCACGCGCGGGCCGAAGAAGTCGCCAGCGCGCACGATGATCGAACGCACCCCACGGGCCGAGGCGGTTTCCAGACGCTGCTCCAGCGCCACGCGGATCGCGCCCTTGCGCGTGCGCGGCCGCTGCGGCGCATCCTCGCCGACGAGCGGCAGCGTCTCCGGACCGAAGTTGTAGACGGTGCCCGGCAGCACCACGGTCGCGCCCACGGCCTGGGCCGCGGCGACCGTGTTGTCGATCATCGGCAGCACGAGATCGGCCCAGCGTCGGTAGCCCGGCGGGTTGACCGCATGCAGGATCACGTCGCAGCCCTCGGCGGCGCGCAGCACGGCCTCGCGGTCCATGGCGTCGCCCCGCAGCCGTTCGATGGCGCGCTCCGCGCTCGCGGTGGCCGTCGCGTCTGTTGCCGCCGCCGCGCCAACCCCGCGCTGCAGCGCGCGAACGCGCCAGCCAGCGCCTGCCAACTGCCGTGCAACCTCACCGCCTATGCCGCCGCCCACGCCCAGCACGAGCGCCGTGCGGCCCGTTTCGAGAGTTCTCGTCGCCATGTCCATTCTCCGCTTCAAAGGTGTCGATGGCGTCATTCTGCGCGTCTCGCGGAGCATAAAAAATTGGCGAAAAGCGCGTACCGGCTATACATTTATGTATGGCATCAAATCTGAACGGGATCATGAGCGAAACCGAGCCGAACTGGGAGTGGTACCGGAGTTTTCTGCAAGTGCTGGAAACGGGTTCGTTATCGGCAGCCGGGCGCGCGCTGGGCCTCACGCAGCCCACCGTCGGCCGCCACATCGAAAGTCTCGAAGCGGCGCTGGGACTCAAGCTGTTTACGCGCTCGTTCGACGGGTTTTCGCCAACCGATGCGGCCAACGAGCTGAGGCCCTATGCCGTCGGTCTTGCTGCGACAACGGCCGCATTGCGCCGGGTGGCGAGCGGTCACGGAACCGGGGTCCGCGGCACGGTGCGGGTGACGGCGAGCGAGGTGATCGGCGTCGAGGTTCTGCCGCCGATACTGGCCGCACTGCGCAACGAGCAGCCGGAGCTGAGCATTGAACTTGTTCTGTCGAACAAGGTGGAGGACCTTCTGCTTCGTGAGGCGGACATTGCGGTACGCATGTTCCGGCCCGTCCAGGAGGCGCTGGTTGCGCAGCGCGTCGGCGCGATCGAAGTCGGTCTGCACGCCCATGAACGGTATCTGGCGCAACAGGGTGTGCCGAAGTCGATGAGCGAGTTGTCTCGCCACACGATCATTGGATTCGATAAGGAGACCGCATTTATTCGTTCGGTCCAGGGGAAAGTCAAAGATTTTTCGCGGAGCCGCTTTGCATTTCGAGCCGATAGCGACCTGGCTCAGTTGGGCGCGATTCGCGCTGGATTTGGTGTTGGTGCGTGCCAGGCGCCGCTGGCGGCAAAAGATCCGAGGCTGGTCCGGATTCTCGCGAGTGAGTTTTCATTCACGATGGACACTTGGGTCGCCATGCATGAAGATTTGCGCGGGAGCGCTCGCTGCGCCGTGACGTTTGCGGCGCTGGCTTCGGGACTCAAAGCTTATATAGAGGGCGGCGTCAGTCAGGAAACCGAAAGTTAGCGCCTCGCAAGCATTGAAGCTGAGCCAGTCAGCCCAACGGAAAAGTTTGGCTCAGAGTGACAATCAAAAGCAGGAGCAATACGAGCGGATACTGCATCTTCATCCATTCTCTCGAGCGGGAGAATGAAGCCAGCACGCCCAAAATAACCACAAGCAGAATGGAAGCGCCGGCGATTCGCGTCGTTGCGAAGAGGAGGGCAAGCGACCCGATCAACTCGATGATCGCGATGGCGACTCTGAACCCGTTCGGGTAGCCCCATTTTGCAAATTCGGCGCGGATGAATGAAGGTCCGGCCAGATTCACGATTCCCGCGGAAAAGAAAGCACAGACGATAATCAGATTGACGTATTTCATGTTTCAAAACGAGCGCATGCCGGCATTGGGCGCCGAATACGAGCGATAAAGGAAGCCGGCGAGCGCATTGCACAAAAAGCTCGCCGGTGTAATGCCAGTGTCCATCGGCTGCCAGGTGGACTGGGGCTTACGATTGCCAGTATTGCTTCAGACCAAACACCATATTGCTGAACGGGATACCGAGGCCTTCGTACACGGCTTGCGCCTCGGGCGCCGCATTCTCGGCAAGCAGTTCGACGGCAACGGTCGAATAGCCTACCGGGATCACGCCGGCCTGCACCATACGGGCGACGCCAAGGTCCACCTGAGTTTGCGAGAACCCTCCCGAGGCGTCGATGACCGCGTACGACGTATAGCCATCTCGCAGCGCCGCAATGGCGGGAAAAGCCAGGCAGACGTCAGTTGAGATGCCGGTCACGATGAGGTGTTTTCGGCCCGTCGCGTGTATGGCCTCGACGACCCGTGGGTCGTCCCAGGCATTGACGGTCGTTCGTTCGATGACTTTGTGCGTTGGCAGCACAGCAGCCAGTTCAGGGATCATGGGCCCCCACATGCCTTCCGTAGTGGTGGTCACCACGACAGGAATGCCGAGCGCGAGCGCCGCCTTGGTGAGGCCGGTCACGTTGTGCTTCAGTTCAAGCGTGGCGATGTCTCGCACCCCGGTGTAGAGGCCTTCTTGATGGTCTACATGAAACAAAACTGCGTTGTGCCTGGTGAGCCTTTCCTCGGAGGAGAGCGGTCTGGTCATTTCACACTCCGTCAGTTGTCGGGAAATCTATTCTGACACTACGGCTTGGACTCGACGGTGTTTTTGTCGTCTGGCGTGCTGGATTCAGACTCCCGGCTCATGGACAAACGATGCGGACACATCCGTGCATGACGACCACGTTTAGCCTTTGGAAAAGGCCTGCTTCAGATCGAAGACGAGACCCGCGAACGGGATTCCCAGTGCGGCGTAGACGGCTTGTGCTTCGGGCGCCGCATTGTCGGCAAGCATCTCGACGGCCACATTCGAATAGCCAACCGGTATCACGCCCGCTTGCTGCATGCGCAGCACGCCCATATCGACTTGCGTCTGGCTGAAGCCACCCGATGCGTCGATGACGGCGTAACTCGCATAACCGTCGGCGACTGCCGAGATCGCCGGGAACGCGAGACAGACGTCCGTGGAGATGCCGGTGATGATGAGCTTCTTGCGGCCGGTCGCTTTGATCGCTTCGACCACACGGCGGTCGTCCCAGGCATTCACGGTGGTCCGTTCAATATGCCGGATGCCCGGCAGCGCCGCGGCCAGCTCGGGGATCAGCGGCCCCCACATCTTTTCCGTCGTGGTGGTGACGATCACCGGCACTTTCAGCGCGAGGGCCGCCTTCGCGAGCCCGACGACATTGTGCTTGAGCTGCAGGGTTTCGATGTCGCGCACGCCAGTGTAGAGGCCCACCTGATGATCGACGAGAAGCAGGACTGCGTTATCGCGGGTCAGGCGTTCGAGGACGTGAGATGAGGTCGAGTTCATGATCTTGTTTCCGCTGGAAGGTTGGGTTGCGGCTGCGGCTTGCGTTGCGCCGAAGAGGCTCGTGCCCGCGGCGAGCACGGTGGCTGCGACAGCGGCGTTCGACTGATTCAGGAATTGGCGTCGATCCATGATGGGCTCCGTGCCCGTCCACGTGGTCGGTCGATCAACGTCTCGGGCTTGAATGGACTATAGCCATGGGACAAACCCCGAACAATCCAGGAAAAATGGACTTATCATCCCATCCATGAGACTTTGTGCCTAAAAGGGGGGATGATGCTCGATCTGAACGATGTCTACTACTTTGTGCAAGTGGTCGAACACAAAGGCATCACCGCGGCGGCCCATGCGCTCGATGTGCCCAAGTCGAGTTTGAGCCGTCGCATCCTCGCACTCGAGGCCACGCTCGATGCGAGGCTGATCCAGCGGACTTCGCGGCGCTTCGTCGTGACGGACGTCGGCGAGGCGTTTTACAAGCACGCGGTCGCCATGCTGGTGGAAGCCGAAGCCGCCGAGAGCGTCGTGCGTCAACGCACGGCGGAACCGAGCGGAACCATACGCATGACGTGCTCGGTCGCGTTCGCGCAATTGGCGCTGGCGGAGTTGATCCCGAAGTTCATGGCCGGGTATCCGCGTGTGCGTATCGTTCAGCACGCCACCAACCGGCACGTCGATCCGCTTCAGGAGGGTTTCGACTTGTGTCTTCGCGCGCATTCCACGCCGCTGCCCGATTCCACGCTGGTCCAGCGCTATTTGGCGACGACGCCCTGGCACCTCTTTGCCGGACCGGCGTATTTGAAGCGCAAGGGCGTGCCCAGGTCGCCCGCCGATCTCGCGGAGCACGACGGCGTCGCGCTCGGCGGTGGCCACGACACGCACGCGTGGCGACTGCTCGAATCGCCGGATGCCGGGCGGGCCGAAGTGATTCCCTTCGAGCCGAAGCTGCTGAGCGACGACATGGCCACGCTGAAAGTCGCGGCGTGCCAGAGCGTCGGCATTGTGGCGTTGCCGGGATACGTGGGGCAGGCCGAGGTGAAGACGGGGCAGCTCGTGCGTGTACTGCCTCGATGGACAGCGGGCGTGGCGACTATCAGCCTGCTCATGCCCTCGAGGAGGGGCCTGCTTCCCTCCGTGCGGGCGTTCGTCGACTTTCTGGTGGAGCGCGTTCCCATTGCTGTGCAGTGCTGAGGAAGACGCGCTGGCAGGCGGGTTCAGATCATGTCGGAGCCTTCAATACGCGAGACGTTTCCATTGCGGATCGAGTCTCGATGAAAGCCCCGCTTTGCGAACGATCTCGGGGGCGAGGCGCTCCACGCTGTCCAGAATGCCGCGACTATCGGTGCAACGCGTGAACGCCCCTTCGCGCCAGGCGATCTCGCCATTGACCATGACGTACTTCGCATCGGTGCCTTTGCCGGCGCCGATAAACGCGGAAAGGGGACGCTGCAAGGAGCCGACGTGCGGTTTGCGCATATCGAAGACGGCGATGTCGGCGAGCTTGCCTGCCTCGAGCGATCCCAGTTGATCGGCCACGCCCAGCACTTGCGCACCGTTGATCGTGGCCATTTCCAGGCTGCGCTCGAAAGACATCCGGGTTGGATCCAGATGACGCTGGTGCTGGAAGAGCACACAGGCCTTCACCTGCTCGAGCATGTCGTTCGTGTAGTCGACCATGGCGCCGTCGGTTCCGAGGGCGGTCGGCACGCCCGCGCGCAGCGCGTTCGCGGCCGGGGCGATGCCGCCGCCGCGAATCGCTTCACTGGTTGGCGTATAGACCAGCCCGGCGCCAACATGGGCCATCTGTTCGAGATCGAGCTCTGTGCAATGGATGCCGTGGATCAGCATCCATTGTTGATCGAGCACGCCGAGCTGCATCAGGTAGCGCACGTCGGTTCGGCCGGTTTCGCGCAGGTGCTTGAGAAAGCCCTGTTCCGTCGAGAACGTGCCTGCCGCGATGTGGCTGCTGATCTTCACGCCAAGCTTGCGCGCCAGCTCCGTGCCGCGCACGATCAGCTCTTCGGTGCTCATGCCGGACGACGTCCAATGGGCATTCGCCTCGATAACGAGGCCCATGCGCACCAGGCCGTCGTGCTTGCCATCCCAGTAGAGAATTTCTTCCTCGGCGGCTGCGAGCGATTCGTCCAGGGAAAGCGGGTGCTCGACAAAGCGGTCGTTTCTGCAGCGCAGCTCCTTGCCGAAGAACTGGCGGATGCCGATTTCCGCCTGGGGTTCGACGATGGCCCGCACCGTATTCGAGTCCGTTACGGTGACCGAATGATTGAACGAGGTCGTCGTGCCGGTGGCCAGCATTTCGAGTCCGCATTGATAGCTGCCCAGCCGCATTGCTTCGTCGGAAAGATTGGCGACGATCGGAAAGACAATGTCGGTAATCCAGTCTTCCAGCAGCAAGCCGTCGGCGATGCCTTTGAACATCGAGTACCACGTATGCTGATGAAGATTGATGAGCCCGGGAATCACGAGGCAACCGCTTGCGTCGATGATCTCGTCGAATCCGTCGGTCGGGGTATCTTCATGGGCATAGACCCCCGAGATATGCTTGCCCGTAACAGCCACCGCGCCACGCTCGAAAATTTCGCGCTCCCGATTGACCGTTACCACGTAACCGTTCTTGATAAGAACTTTCTTCATTGTCTCTCTTCCATCGTCACTTGATCGTCTGGGGGCCCCACCGCGCGAGCGGAGCCACGCGTGGCAGCGCCCCCTGGTTGTTGCCACTGTCGATGCCATTGTTCATGGCATCGACAGGTCAGTCCTTCGGCGGCCAGGTCGGTACGGGCTCCTTACCGGACGGGAAGCGGACATTCTTCGAGCGCACGAATTCCTTCAGGGTCTCCGTCGCATTCTCGCGGCCGAAGCCGCTGCCTTTCACACCGCCGAAAGGCGAACCAAGGAACGCACGCCGCATATAGTTGTTCACGAAGATCATGCCTGCATCGAGCTTCGGCGCCAGCTTCCATGCACGGTTCTCATCGGTCGTGCAGATCGCGGCGGTGAGACCGTAAGCGGTGCCATTCGCGATCTCGACGGCTTCCTCTTCGGTCTTGAAGCGCATCAGACAGGCTACCGGGCCGAAAATCTCCTCCTGTGCGACCGTCATGGTTGGCGTCACGTCGGCGAGAACCGTTGGCGGCACCCAGTAGCCGTCCTTGTATTGCTCGTCTTCCGGCAGCTTGCCTTGCGTGACCAGTCTTGCGCCTTCGCGAAGCGCGATATCGATATATCCCATCACACGATCGCGTTGCCTGGCGTCGACCATCGGCCCGATGTCGGTTTTGGCGTCGAGACCGTTGCCGACCACGAGCTTTTCGGTTGCCCGCGCGAACTTCTCTTCAAACTCGGCGTAGCGCGATTCGTGCACGAGAATACGGGCGGTGGAAGTGCACGCCTCGCCCTGGTTGTAGAACATCCCTTCGATGGCGACGTTGAGCGCAACGTCCATGTCGGCGTCTTCGAGGACGATCAGCGCGTTCTTGCCGCCAAGCTCCATGGTTGCGTAGGTGATGTTTTCCGCCGCACTCTGCAACACGCGGCGGCCCGTGGCCGTCGCACCGGTGAAGCTGATGCGCTCGACCTTCGGGTGCGAAGCGAGTGCCGGACCGGCGTGGATACCGGGAACGACGTTCAGCACACCCGGGGGCAGCACCTGATTGGCCAGTTCGACCAGACGCAGCACCGTAAGCGGCGCTTGCTCGCCGGGTTTGACGACCACCGTATTGCCGGCCGCAAGGGCGGGCGCGGACTTCTTGGCAAAGTGAATGGGCGGCCAGTTGAACGGCAGAATTGCCGCTACGACGCCGTACGGCTCGAACAGGACACGCGCTTCAATCGGACCTTGATCGAGGATCTCGCCGTGAAGCGTATCTGCGAGACCCGCGAAATAGTCGAAACAGGCATGGCAGTACGAGACATCGAAGCGCAGCGCGTCGCGCTTGGGCTTGCCGACTTCGCGGGCCTCGAGTTCCGCAAGCTCGTCTGCGTGCTCGCGAATCTTGGCGGCAACCTGGCGCAGCAGCTGCGCGCGTTCGCGCGGCGAGCGGTTCTTCCAGTCCGACTCGTAAGCGTGCCGGGAATTGCGCACGACGCGGTCTACGAGATGTTCATCCGCAGAGACGACGTTGCCAAGCGGCTTGCCGGTTGCCGCTTCTTCAACCGTGAAGACGGGCTGGTTTGCGTCGACTTCCACGGCCTTGCCATCGACGATGGCGCTCCAGTACGGACGGCTCAGGGTGGATCTATCGATAGATGTCAGGGCCATATCAAACAACTCCTTTAGATTCGAATGCATAAAGATGCGTCGTTCCTGGTGAGCGCCGGGTTGGCGTTTCCTTTGACGCAGCGGTGTTGAGGTGCACGGCAAGCCGTTGTCGTGATCACGCGCGGCCCGGTTTCGGGCCGGCTTTGTCACAGGCGCTCTACGCAGTGAGGGCGCGCACGTCAGGGACGGATTCGATCGCTAAGCGCGGATCATTGACCCGTTGGAAGCCACTATATTGCAATCGATTGCAGAATTCAAGCCCTTTGAATCGAAGGGCTTTTGGTGTGACTTGAGGCGGCGAGTTGCCGGTCAGGAAGTGCGTTTTTTCGTGGTAAACCCTTGGAAAACGGGAATATTCGGATATTTTTGGACTCCAGCCCGCATCCGTGGCCGCTCAGCAAAATAATCAGATGATTGCTCTGATTGCGCTTCTTTCTGCAATCGATTGTGCAAAATTTGTAGCGGCTTATTTATAATGTGCCTTGGCCGTGGCACGAGGAACTCACTCGGAAGGGGGGGCGTGCGATCCAGCAGTAGCCGGCCACGGAGAGGTCGTGATTGCTCGGGACCTTCTATGGGAAAAGCGGGGAGGTAGATCTGTCGTGAAAGCAAACACGTCTCAAGCAGGCAATAACCGGCGCACCGTGACGATGAAGCAGGTCGCGGAGCGGGCTGGGGTGCACGTTTCGACGGTCTCGCGCGCACTGAACCCGGAGACGCGCTCGATGGTGGTGCCCGAGTCGGTGGCCCGTGTCATGAAAGCGGCTGAAGAACTGGGTTACCGACTCGACCCGGTCGCGGCCAGTCTTCGAACCGGCCGCTCCAAGCTGGTCGGCATCCTGGTCCCGGATATCGCTACCAATGTTTTCACGCCGATTCTGACCGGTGCGACGGAGCGTCTTTCCGAGCACGGCTACTCCGTGATCGTTGCCTATGTGGGCGGCGACAGCAACAAGCAGCTCGATCTGGCTCAGGGGTTGATCGCGCGGCGCGTGGACGGACTCATTGTCGCGACGGCAAGCCGCGACGACCCGCTGGTGACCTTCTGCATCGAGCGGGGCGTTCCGAGCGTGCTGGTCAATCGTGCCGAGAAGGAAACGCGACTGTCCGGCGTGGTATCGGACGACTTGTTAGGCGCGCAACTCGCTGTGGATCATCTGGTTGAACTGGGTCACAGCCGGATCGCTCATCTGGGCGGACCGCGTGAACATTCGACGGGTTATTTGCGCCATCGCGGTTTTATCCATGCGCTTGCTGCCAATGGTCTCGATGCGGCTTCGGCTCCCACCGAGTTCGCGGAGACTTATACGCGTGAACAAGGTGCAGCGGCGGCGCGGCGGCTGTTGAGCGCGCATCCCGGGATTACCGCGATCGTGGCCGCGAATGATTTGCTGGCACTGGGTGCGTACGATGTCATTCGCGAAGCGGGGTTGAATTGTCCGCGAGACATATCGATTGTGGGGCATAACGATATGCCGCTTGTCGATATGGTTGAGCCGCCGTTGACGACTATTCGTATTAGTCACAAGGAGATGGGGCGGCAGGCTGCCGATCTGCTTGAGCAGGCTATTGAAACGCTTGATCGGCCGGCGCGGAATGTGGTTTTGCCGCCGAAGCTTATTGTGCGGGGGTCTACGGGGGCGCCGCGGAAGGGCGCTGGCAGGAAGTCTGCGAAGGCTGGCGGCACGAATAGGGCCGCTTCTGTTTCTAATGAAGTTTGATGGGCGGCGCGATGAATTCGCGCTTTGGCCTTAACTTGTATTCGCGGCGGGCCGCAAGCGTTGCCCCTGTGCGGGGCGGCACCTACTTTTCTTTGCCGCGGCAAAGAAAAGTAGGCAAAAGAAAGCCGCTCAAACCGCTAGTGTGACGTAGTCCACCACTGCCCTGTATATCGGAGCGGCTCCGGAGCGTCTGTCACCACGCGGCGTATAGCGGAGTGACTAAGGGCTCATCCATCCGGCGGCGCTCCGCGCGCCGTGGGGCATAATCAAAACCAGTGGGATGCACTCGTTTTCGTAGGACTCCAGTGTATTCGATCGGCGGCTCGCCCACGCATTCGCCAGCCAGCACGCCCTGGCATTCACCGGTCAGTATCCCTACGCATTTACCGGGTGCCCCCAACGCATTCGCCGGCCTGCCCGCCCGGTTTTCTTGCAGACCCTTCCGCCCGTGCGTAGCGCGTGGCGGGAAGGATGAGCCCCTTGTCACTAAGGCGGCGTGTGCGAGGAGACGGATGCTCCGGAGCCGCTCCGAAGGACAGGGCAGTGGGGGGCGGCGTCACACTGGCGGTGTGAGCCGCTTTCTTTTGCCTACTTTTCTTTGCGGCTGCAAAGAAAAGTAGGTGCCGCCCCGCACAGGGGCAACGCCTGCGGCCCGCCGCGAAAACAAGTTAAGGCCAACGCAATGCCAATCCAGATCAAAACCGATGCTGCAACCCAACCATCACACCAAGCTGGTCCAAACCAGCCCCAACAGTGCCTCCGGCAGCAACCGGATTAGCGGCCAACGCGCTATTAAACATATAGCCTACTGACGTATACACAGTCACCCGCTTGGACAGCAGATAATTCGCACGCGCAACGAGCAACGTAGAACTCGCATCATTCTTCCCTGCCGACCCGCGTTGCAGATAACGCACCCCCTGCGCATCGAACGAAAGGTTGGGCGTCACGAAGTACGTAGCACCCGCAAAGAAAATATCAGTCTGCAGATGGGTCGCGGCCGCAACATTGTTCCTGATCCACCCAACGCCAATCTTGGTCGGCCCCAACACCACATATCCGTCAACGACATTATGCGTATCCGTATAGGCACTGTTGTTAAGCGGCGCCGAAGCACCGGCCCCACCGCGCATCACATCATATGACGCGGCCACACCGAAGCTCGCGGAATCGTAGGCAAGCAGCGCAGTATATTGCCGGCAAGCGATGAAGTTGCCCGGCACCTGCCCCCCGCAGTTGGTTGCCGCCGGCCCCGCCGGGCCCGCCGCATCACGGCCGAAGCTGTAAGTCGCGCCAAGCGTAACACCATGGAATTTGCCCATGTACCCCACGGCATTGTCGCTGCGAGCGTTCGGCAGGTACGAGTCGAAGTTGTTCAGCGAATGAATCGACGGCCCGATTACATCGGCGTTCGATATCGCATACATCGTCATGTTCATCTGCCGGCCGAGAGTGAGCGAGCCATAGTCGCTGCTGACACCCACATTCGCCTGACGACCGAACAGTCGGCCGCCGTAATTGAGCGCACCGGTGCCCGGCTGAAAGCCGTTCTCCAGCACGAAGAACGCCTTGTACCCGCCGCCAAGATCCTCGGTGCCCTTCAAGCCCCAGCGAGAAGGCGTTTCGCCAGTCAGCGTGGGCATGCCGACCACCGAGCCGCCACTGGCTGTCGCGTGGTCGTAATACGATATGCCGCTGTCGATAATGCCGTACAGCGTGACGCTGCTTTGTGCGCTGGCGAGCCCAGACGCCGCGCCGAGCAACAGCGCGCCCCATTTCATTTTCATGACGGTCCTGTCTCCAATAATCACATTAATTCGTTTTGCTAATTAAAAGCTGCGTATGGCCAATCCGGGATTGAGTGGCACGAGGCGTACTGAAGCGCTGCGAGCAGGCTAGGACGTCGAAAGTACAACGCTCGCCGGCTCGGGATTGCGTCGGCGATAGATGCTCAGTCCGAAGACACAGATCGCGGCAATCGCAACCGGAACGGAAGCCACCCCAAACATGACGGCGGTCGGCCAATGGGCGGACAACATCAGGCCACCGATCATCGAGCCGACAATCGAGCCTACGCGGCCCATGCCTAGCGTCCACGCCACGCCGGTGGCGCGCGCCACCGTGGGATAGAACCCCGCGGACAATATGCTGGTGCCCGTCATCGCGCCCCCCGTTCCAACTCCGGTCACAAACAGCGCAGCGAGCGCCAGCACCGGCATTCCCGTGATATGGCCAAACGAGGCCAGGCTGACGGCCGCACACAGAAATGCGCCCGCCACCACATAGTGCGGATTCGCGCGATCCATCAGAAAGCCGAGCAGGACGGCGCCGAGGGCGTTGCCCGTCAGGTAGAGCGCCGTCATCAACGATGCGTGGCCGAAGGGGACGCCGGTTTCCTGAATGAGGAGCGTCAGCCAGTTCCCCAAAAAGTAGACCACGAGCAAGGCCATGAAGCCCGTGGCCCACAGGAACAGCGTGCCGCCGCGCAGCCCCGACTGCAACAGATGGGCCACCGGTGAACCCTGCGCCGGCGCTTCGTCCAGCGTGAGGTGCGTTTCGGTGGGCGAGATGTCCGGCGCAATGCGGGACATGATCGCCAGCGCCTCGTGCCGGCGATTGTGCGTGACGAGGTAGCTCATCGACTCCGGCAGCCAGACAGCCAGGACGATCACCAGCAACAGCGGCAATGCCCCGCCCAGAATCAACATGGATTGCCAGCCGAACAGGCCGATCAGATGCGAAGCTACGAGGCCGCCAAAAACTCCGCCCGCGGAGATGCCGCAGCCAAGCGGGGCGACGAGCGTCGAGCGGAGGCGGTCGGGGCTATATTCGACCGCGAGCGTATAGGCATTCGGCATCGCGCCGCCCAGGCCGAGCCCGGTCAGGAAGCGCAGGGCAACCAGCATTTCAATTGACGTCGACCACGCGGAACCAATGCTCAGGACACCAAAAATTAAAACGGCGCCGATTAGCGTGAGCTTTCTGCCGAAGCGATCTGCCAGCGGGCCAAAGACGAACGAGCCAACGGCCAGGCCGAAGAATCCGGCGCCAAACACCGGCGCCAGTTGTGCCGCGCTGGCAGCGAAGTGAGACTTGAGCGCCGGTGCGATAAAGCCGAGGACGACGGTGTCGTAACCGTCAGTCACCAGGATCAGAAAGCAGAGCAGAAAGGTCCGGATCTGAAACCCGGACATGCCTCGCTCGTTGATAAACGACCGGACCGTTACTGATTGCCGTACCACCATGCTGATGCTCCTGTTGCGTAACGTGTAACGCATTCGATTGGATCGGGCGCCGCGGGATCCACACCGCTCCGCCGAGGTTTCGCCCTACGGAGGGAAATTTATTGCAATCGATTGCATGTGAAAACTAGGGTTTACGGGGAGGCCGATGTTTCAATCCCGCCGGAGATCAGCCCGGAATTACGGGGATAGGAGAGATGCAACGGGAGGCCATCGGGCTGTCAAACCTTTGACAACACGGCTGTCATCGATCAATAATGCAATCGATTGTATTGGTTTTGGATGGCCAACCGGTGTCCAGCCAGGCGTTGCTTCAGGCAGCGCGGCAAGGGGGCCGGGGACTGAAATCGGCAACCTGCCCCAATGCATCGTCCGAAGCCGCTGTGGGCAGAGGGGGCGCGTCTGATCCGTGTCCTGGAAGCACATGGCTAGCATGTGAAGCGTTTTTTATTGAACTGATCAATGAGGCAAACATGGAAAAGCAGCAACCCTCAAAGCAGGTCCGCCAGTACATCAAGCGGGATGCGGCACAAGCGCGGGCGTTTTCTCCCGCAGTGATTACGCAGGGCGGCAGGATCGTGTGGCTGGCCGGACAGACCGTGGTCGAAGATGCCAACGGCAAATCGCTCGCGGGCGACTTTATTGGGCAGGCGAACGAGGTCTTCGCGCGGATCGGCAAGACGCTCGAACAAGCCGGCGGGACGCTGGCCGACATCGTGACGATGACGGTTTCGATCACGGATGCGAGATTCGGCGACCAGTTCACGAAGGTCCGCAAGGAGATTTTCGGCGACAACTTTCCCGCGAGCGCGCTGATTACTGTGGCGGGTCTGGCCAAGCCGGAAATGCTCGTCGAAGTGCAGGCAATCGCGGTCGTCGACTGATCGGCAGAACCTGCGTTGCGCGGGGAAGAGCAGGTGGATTGACGTTCAACTCCACCTGCCGGCGCTTCATGCTGTTAGCAGGGTACCCATGCCGTGGACGCGCGCGCTTCGCCGAGATACTGCCGGTCGACGCAGGGCGCCCGTGGTCGAGTGAGCGGTGTTCTCGCGTGAGCATCCCGTATGCGCGATACCAGCGCGAGCCCGGCGTCTTCGATTTCCATATCCACGATCAAGCCGTGTGCGGGGTGCACGAGTTCGTCGAGCACGGCGCGCGCGTCGGCATCGGAGAGGTCGGGAAACTGGGCGCGCAGGAGTTCGCAACACGCCGGGGCGTTGCGCGGGTCGAAGATCCACGTCAATGCCTCGCGGTACGCAAGAATGAAGTTGATCAACGGTTCCCGGTTTGCGCTCGCCCATGACTCGAGCACAGCGCCAACGGTGCCCAGATAGCCTGGAAAGAGTGCCGCGGCCGAGGCCAGCGTTTTGAATCCCTGCCGCTCGGCGAGCTTTTCGAACGGTGTGCGAACCAGGGTTGCGTCGTGTTTGCCGGCCACCAGCGCGCGATATCGGTTGCCCGTGCCGCCCGCGGCATCGAACTTCACTTCATCGGAGCCAATGTCGTTGAGCTGGAGAATCTCGCGCAAGACGAACGCGAAGCCGGTCGTCAGCGCGTCGACAGCGAGCGTCTTGCCCCTCAACTCGCGAACCGACGCCACGTCCGGCCGTGCGACGAGCGAAAGAAAGCCGTGATCCCCGCCCATGAACGCGACGAGATCGGGGGCGCTGCCATCCGCGGTTTCGCCCTGGCCATCCGTGTAGGCAATCACGTTGTCCACGCTGGTCAAGGCGATATGAGCCTCGCCAGCGTTCATCCGGTTGATCATGTCGACCGAGCCTTTCACGTATTCGAAGCGCGTGCTCAGGCCATATTTCTCGAACAGATGCTGGTGCTCGCCCACCCAAAGCGGCAGGTTGAACGCCCCCTCAAAGCCGAGAATCTTTAGCGTAGTCAGACGGGAGTGCAAGTGTATCTCCTTGTGCATTGCAATCGATTGCATGTTACGATGCGGCTAGCTCCCACGTCAAGATTTCCACGAATAGGCTATTTGCCCCCGAATTTCAATGCAAAAGAGGGGCAATATGCGGTGCGTGGCATCGATGTGAATCTTCAAAATCGCTTTGACATGTGGGATTTTGGGTCTTATGATGCAATCGATTGCAGAGGAGATAGGGTATGGCCAGGCTAGAGCAGCGCAGCAGCATCGTGACAGATGCTGCGTCGATAACAGGGATCGTCCACGCGGCGATGGAGAACACAGAGAATCCGCGGTTGAAGGAAATTCTGAATGCGTTGGTCAAGCACGCCCACGCGTTTCTGCATGAAGTGAAGCTGACCGACGACGAGTTCGAGCAAGGGCTGGATTTCATCAGGCAGGTCGGGCTGACCTGCACGGACAGCCATAACGAGGTGGTGCTGCTCGCGGACGTGCTCGGGCTTTCGACGCTGGTGAAGGTGCTGAACAACTCCGCGCACGAGGAGCGCACCGGGGGGGCGCTGCTTGGCCCGTTCTACCGGGCGGGCTCGCCACATTACGAGAATGGCGATTGCATTGTGCAGAGCACGACGTCGGGCTCGCCGCTGTTCGTCAGCGGCCAGGTGCTCGACACGAACCGGGAGCCCATCCGCAACGCGCGCGTCGATGTGTGGCAAGCGTCGCCGGTCGGCCTCTACGAGAACCAGGATCCGCAACAGTCGGAAATGAATTTGCGCGGGCACTTCTTCACCGATGCGCGAGGGGCTTTCGATTTCAGGAGCGTGCGTCCAGCCGGCTATCCGGTCCCCACGCATGGCCCCGTTGGCGATCTCCTGCGCCTCCAGCAGCGGCATCCCTATCGCCCGGCCCATCTTCACTTCGTTGTCGTTGCCGAGGGCTATTCCACGCTCATTTCGCAGATTTTTGCCGACGACGCGGAGTATCTGGAGTCGGACGTCGTATTTGGCGTGACGCGCGATCTGGTCGGCAAGTTCGAACGCCGTGAGGCGGGCAGCGGGCCGCATCCCGCGGCGCAGGAGCCGTATTACACGCTGGAATGCTCTTTTGTTCTTGGGGAAGGCGTCTCGACGTATCCGACGCCCCCCATCAAATGACCGAGGTAGATGAGATGGTGAACAACATGCTTGAAGGTAAGGTTGCCGTGGTAATCGGCGGCGCAGGCGGTATTGGAAAGGCGGCCGCGCACCGGCTCGCCGCGTCGGGCGCACGCGTCGTCGTGGTGGGAATGAACGATCTCAAGGCCGTCGAGGAGATCGCAGCGGGCTTGCCGGGCGCGGGGCACATGGCGGCGCTCGCGTCGATTACCGATAGCGCGACGCTGACCGCGCTCGCGCAAGATGTCCAGGGCCGCTATGGAAAGGCCGATATCCTGGTCAATGCGGCAGGCTTTACCAAGCCGGTCAGCCACGCGGACCTCGACGCGCTTTCCGACGAGTTGATCGATGAAATGTTCAAGGTCAACTGGCGCGGGCAATTCGCGGCGATCCGCGCGTTCCGGGCGCTTCTGGTCGCATCCGGCGATGGCCTCGTTGTCAACGTGTCGTCCATTTCGGCAACTACGGGCGTTGGCAGCAATGTCGCGTACTGCGCGGTGAAGGCCGGCCTCGACATCATGGCGGTATCGCTCGGCCGTACGCTGGCGCCGCACATTCGCGTGGTGAACGTCGCTCCGGGCGTGGTCGACACGACCTTCGTGCCCGGCCGCGGCGCCGATTTCAACGAGAAAGTGGCCGGCACCACGCCGCTCGGCCGGATCGGCACGCCCGACGATATCGCGGCCGCAATCGAGGCTTGTGCCACGCACCTGACCTTCACCACCGGCACGACCCTCGTGGTCGACGGCGGCAGAAGGCTGAACTAGCCGGACCGGTACCGAGGTAATCCTATGCATGCACGTAAGACCATCATCACCTGCGCGGTGACCGGGAACCTGACGAAGCCGGAGCAGCATCCAGGGCTGCCCGTCACGCCGGAACAGATCGCGACAGCGTCGCTCGACGCCGCGCGCGCGGGCGCCGCCGTCGTCCATATTCACGTCAGGGACCCCAAGACCGGCCGTCCCTCGATGGATATCGCCCTCTACGAAGAGGTGATCAACCGCATCCGCGCCGAGAACACAGACCTCATCATCAATCTGACGACGGGGCCCGGCGGTCGCTTCATTCCCAGCGACGACAATCCTCGTGAAGCGGCGCCCGGCACGACGCTGATGCGGCCGGAGGAGCGCGTCGAGCACATTCTCCAGCTGCGCCCCGACATCTGCAGCCTCGACCTCAACACGATGAACTCCGGCGGCGACGTCGTCATCAATACGCCGAAAAACGTCAAGCGCATGGCCGCGGTGATTCGGGAAGCGGGCGTCAAGCCGGAACTCGAGATCTTCGATTCCGGCGATATGCACCTCGCGCGCGATTTGATCGATGACGGGGTGCTGGATGGCCCGGGGCTTTGGACCTTTGTCATGGGCGTCAAATACGGATTCTCGGCCTCGCCCGAAACCTTGCTCTATGCGCGCAATCTGCTGCCCGCCGGGGCCACCTGGGCGGCGTTCGGTGTCGGCCGCTTTGAGTTTCCGATGGTCGCCCAGTCGTGGCTGGCGGGCGGACACGTTCGCGTCGGGCTCGAAGACAACATCTACATCTCGAGAGGCGTGCTCGCGCCGAGCAATGCCGCGCTGGTCGAGCGTGCCCGGGACATCGTGTTGTCGCTCGGCGGCGAACTGGCTACGGCCAAAGAAGCGCGGGAATTTTTGGGGCTTAATCGATGAGGAATGCGAATATTTCGATGCCAATTGAACCCTCCGTCGACCCGCACGCCTTTGTTGCGAGCGGCACCCGGCTGATAGGCGAGGTGACGGTGGGCGCGCAAAGCTCCATCTGGTTCAACTGCGTGTTGCGCGCGGACGTGCAGAAGATCGTGATAGGTGAGCGCACCAATATTCAGGACGGCACGGTTATCCACGGTACGACAGGCGGGTTGCCCGTCCTCGTCGGCAATGACGTGACGGTGGGGCACGGCGCCATTCTGCACGCTTGCACGATCGAGGATGGGGGCTTTGTCGGTTTCGGCGCCCGGGTGTTGGACGGGGCCGTTGTGAGATCGGGCGGGATGCTTGCCGCCGGCGCGCTGTTGTCTCCAGGCAAGGTGGTCGGCTCCGGCGAGCTTTGGGCCGGGCATCCCGCGCGTCTAGTGCGCCCGCTGACCGATAAGGAGCGCGACGACATGGTCGCCACGACGGCGCGTTACGTCACGCTCGCCAGCCGATACAAAAGTACGAATCTAGTTATCTTCAGCTACCAGGAAAATCAACGATGAACGCAGTTTATGTTACCGCCCCGAGCGCCAGTGTGGACGCGCTTGAACTTGAATTCGTCGATCAGGGCGCACTCGACGTTGCCGCAGGAGAATGTCTGATCGAGGTGCATAGCGCCGGTGTCAATCCGAGCGACGTCAAGGCTGTGCTGGGTGCGATGCCGCATGCGATCTGGCCGCGCACGCCGGGACGCGATTATGCCGGTGTGGTGATCGAGGGACCGGCGGCGCTGCTCGGCAAAGAGGTGTGGGGCAGCGGCGGTGAGCTCGGAATCCGCCGCAACGGTTCGCATGGGCGCTTTCTGGTCGTTCCGGCGGAAGGCGTGCGCGAAAAACCGTCGAGCCTGAGCATGGACGAGGCCGGCGCGATTGGCGTGCCGTTCGTCACCGCCACCGAGGGCTTGCGCCGCGCAGGTGGCGTCAAGAAAGGCGACGTTGTTCTCGTGCTGGGCGCCAACGGTAAAGTGGGTCAGGCCGCCATCCAGCTCGCCACCATGGCAGGCGCAAAGGTGTTCGGGGTCGAGCGGACCGCCGAGCCCTATGTGGGCCACGCGAGCGGCGAGGTGATCATGATCGACGCGTCGTCTCAGTCCATCGACGAGGTCGTGCGCGAGGCAACAGGCGGACATGGCGCCGACATCGTTTACAACACGGTCGGCAGCCCGTATTTCGAGCAGGCCAACAAGGCGCTTGCGAAGCGCGGGACCCAGATCTTCATCTCGACAGTCGATCGGGCTGTGCCGTTCGATATCTTTGCGTTCTATCGCGGTCAGCATACGTATGTCGGCATCGACACGCTGGCGCTCGACAGCATCGAAGGCGCGCTGATTCTGGACCGGTTGTTGCCCTCGTTCGAGAGCGGCGCATTGAAGCCGTTTCCAATCAACAAGGATTTTGTCTTTTCGATTGAACACGCGGCGCTCGCGTATCAGGCCGTGCTGCGGGGCTCCACGAACCGGGTGCTGCTCAAGCCATGAACGTCACCCGCTACGACCAGGCTCCACAGTATTTTCCGGAGAACCATTTCGACATACGCTGCGTGAGGCTGCAGGGCCATGAAGCCGGTCCTGCGCAGTCGCTGTGGATAGGTGTTTCGACCATCGAGCCCGGCGGGCATACGACGATGTCCGCTTCGGCGCTCGAGAAGCACTACGTCGTGCTTGCGGGCGAGCTTACGGTGCAGACGGAAGAAGGGGAGGTGGTGTTGCGCGCCAACGACTCGTGCAGACTGGCTCCGAATGAGGGGCGGGCGCTGAAGAATCGTTCCTCCGCTCCCGTTTCGGTATTGCTCGCGATGCCCTTTGCGTAGGCACTGCGTGGAGCCCGCGTGAGTGTTCACGCGGGCTCGCAGATCGAGAAGCCATTACCCCTTTTTGGCGTATGCGCTACACCAGCCCGCCGCGGAGACAATCTTGCCGCCGAAGATCGGGCACGCACCGGAGCTCGAGTTGGCCTGACCTTGATAGAGGGCGCAGTTGGCGCAGTTTTGGCCGGCGATGTACGCCGGATATTTCGTCTTGTCGACGTGTGTAGCGTCGGCACGATAGCCGAGGGATTGTGCGGTTGGGTCGGTTTCCCGAACCTGATTGTCCGCGGCGAGCGCAGCAGGAGTCTTTGCGAGCAAGGCGGCCGAAGCGATTGCCGTGACGTTGACCAGCAGAAAATTGCGCCGACACACGTTTGCAGTATTCATTTTGTACTCCTGTTCAACATTGGGAGAGAGTCGCAACTGGAACTCAAAGACGGGCTTACGGCTATTGTGAACGTGCAAGCTACCGAACGCTTACCGGATAGTCCTTCAGCGTGTGCTGAATCTGCTTCGAAGCCGTTTGTAATCGCCGTGCCAAAGCGAGAACACGTTTGGCAGCCATGCGGGAGTCGACCGCGGCGACACTAATGGCCGCGACAGGAGAACCGAACGCGTCGTTGATGTGAACGCCGACCGCCGATGTTCCGAGCGTGACCCGATTGCGCACAAGTGCGTAGCCGTCGCGATGATAGCGATCGATGGCGTCGTAAAGGCCGGCACGGGTCAACGTGCTTTGCGAAAGGATCGCAGGCGTGACGCTCCTGATGGCTTCTTCACGCTCGCCGCGGGGCAGCGCGGCCAAAATGGCGAGTCCGCCCGCGCCGAGTCCGAGCGGACGCCGGCTTCCTGCCTCGAGTGTCAGCACGCGCAGCGGCGATGGCCCATCTGCGCGCTCGATGCATACCGCTTCGCCTGCGCTGCGCACAACGAGATAGACGGTATCGCCAACCTCGTTGGCGAAGGATCGGATCAGTGAGCGCGCGAATTGCCAGACGTCGAACTGCGCGGCGGCCGCGATCCCCAGCTCGAATGCAAGCGGTCCGAGCGCATAGCGCTTGCTTTCCAGTTGCAGTGCCAGCCGCTCCGCAATGAGGCGCTGGAGAAGTCGGTGGACGGTCGTATGCGATAGCGCCGCTGAGGACGCCAGTTCGGTCAATGCGGCACCGCGCCGCCCAGCGGAGGCAAGCAGACGGACGAGATGAAGCGCACGCTCAACGGATCTGGAGGAGGCGACCATATTCAAGCGGGTGAGTTTCGATTCGGAGGCAGTTTAGTACCGGCTCGCGAGATTGAGAAGAGTTGAAGACATGCTACTGAGGCAACAGGACTATCTGCATATTCGTGGAACATTTCGGTAAGCACACCGTGCCGTCTCTTCCTACGATGAACGCCGACTTGCCGTTGCGGACACTGTCGTAACGCCGGTCTTCAATCGACTTCGAAGTTAGAGATAAGGACATCAGAATGTTTCAGTACTTTCCAGGCAACTACATGTGGTCGCTCGCGGTAATGCGCTGCCTTGCGAGCGGTGGTCACTTCGGCGAAATTCACTGGGCCCTTCAAGATCTCCAGGCCGCTGCCAGGGTTGAACCGCAGGGAGACAACGAGGCGTGGCACACCGCCTGGAAGCGGCTCGCCGTTCAGGTGGAGGGTATTGGCAGGGAAGCGCTTCAGAAGGGCAAGAACGAGACGGCCGCTGCGGCGCTGATGCGTGCCGCGCATTATTGGCAATGGGCGGAGGCTTTTGTCGATCCGGACGACGATCGCGCGGCAAGCTCATACGAGCACCATCTCGCCTGCTTCCGGGATGCGGGCCGCTTGCAGCCGAACAAGATCGAGGTCGTTCAAGTGCCGTTCGGTAACACGAGCCTTTTTGCCTACTTCGTCAAAGCAGAAGGCACGTCCGGCCCGGCGCCTGCCGTCATCCTCTCGGATGGCCTCGATGGCACCAAAGAGGAGATGGTGCTCATGGCGCAGGCGCTCGCTGCGCGTGGCATCTCGTGCCTCGCAGTCGATAACCCCGGCCAGGGCGCAAGCCTGCGCCTGAACGGCCTGAAGGCCCGTCACGATTCTGAAGTGGCTGCGGGCGCGGCGTACGACTACCTGAAGAGCCGTGCGGACATTGTCGATCCGGATCGGGTTGGCCTGATCGCAGCGAGCATGGGGGGCTACTATGCGCCGCGCGCAGTCGCATTCGAGAAGCGCATCAAGGCCTGTGTGGCCTGGGGCGCAATCTACGACTACCACGCGGTCTGGGTGCGGCGTCTCAATCTCAAGCCGGGCGCAAGCGCCACGGTCGACTATCGGGCAGCGCTCGGGACGACGGGCAAGCATCTGCTCAACATCGTGGGGGCAACGGACTTCGATGAGGTCTTGCGCAAATTCGAGCCGTTCACGCTCGAGGGCATTGCACACCAGATCTCGTGCGACATCCTTCTGGTTCACGGCGAGGACGACAAGCAGACGCCTTTGTCGGATGCGGAAAAGCTCTACCGCGAAATTGGCTCGTCGCACAAGCAACTGCGTGTATTCACGCGTGCGGAAGGTGGCGCGGCGCACGTGCAGCTGGACCGGCAAGAGCCGGCGGTGAGCCTGATCGCCGACTGGATGGTCGACCACCTCTAATCACCTGCGCAGGAAGACTCGGCCAGGGTTACGCCGCTTTGCGGATCTGCCGGAAACGTGCGTAACCCTGGTGTAGTGCATAGATTGAGGGGATCATCTTTGAGCCATCATTTGGAATCAGTTTCCGCTGCAAGACAATTTGAAGTCCTGAATGTAACGAGTTTGATCGAAGAAGGTGCTCTGGGCCGCTTCCAGATCAGGGTCTATGGACTTTGCGCGCTGGTCGCGCTGGTTGACGGATTCGATAGTCAGCTGCTCGGGCCGGCTGCCGCCTCGATCGCACATGCGTTGCGTGTCAGTGTCGCCGGATTCGGACCCGTATTTAGCGCATCACAGGCGGGTTTCTTTGCCGGGGCGCTGGTGCTCGGTCCTGCCGCCGATTGGCTGGGCAGACGCTGGGTGCTCGTTGGCGCCACATCTGTCTTCGCAGTCTTTACCCTGCTTACGGCGCTGGCGCACTCGACCACGGAGCTTTTGCTTTATCGCTTCGTTGTTGGATTCGCGCTGGGCGGCGCGTCGCCCTGTTTCATCGGGCTGGCAGCCGAGTATTTGCCTTTGAGGCTGCGCACGCGTCTCGTGACGATGTTATGGGCAGCGGTTCCGCTGGGGGGCATGTTGGGTGCGGCTGTTAGCACGGCTTTGATCCATACGGCCGGCTGGCAGGCTTTGTTTCTCGCAGGCGGATGCATTTCCCTCGGCGTGGCCGTGCTGCTGGGCTTCGCCCTGCCGGAGTCCGCGGGATTCCTCGTCAAGCGCGGGGCACCCGGACGAAAGATCGGCCGGCTCGTGGCAAAGATAACGGGGAGCAACGTGGCGCACAACATTCGCTTCGTGATCAACGAGCAGAAGACCCATGGCGTGCCGTTGCGAAAGCTGTTCCAGTCGGGCCGGGCACTCTGCACGGTTTATCTGTGGGCGTTGTGCTTCATGGCGTGGATGGCGTTGATCGTCGTGTCGTTCTGGACACCAACGCTGATTCAGCGTGTCGGTTTCTCGATGTCTGCAGCCGCGGCGACTCTACTGGTCAATAACATCGGCGCGGTCGCAGGAACCGTTCTCGTTGGCTCGGCGATGCAGCGGTATGGAGACTTCAGAGTCCTGGCATGGAGTTTCCTCGGGGCGACATTGTCGGTTGGCGGATTGGGGATGTTCACTTCCTCGCTAAGCCACGTGTTGATGAGTTCGGCGCTTTCCGGGTTCTTCCTTTCCGCGAGTTGTGCGGGGCTGATAGCGGTTGCGGCCGAGTCGTATCCGACTTCGGTCAGGTCGACTGGAATCGGCTGGGCAATTGGCGTTGGCCGGATCGGTTCGATTGTCGGACCCATGTTCGCCGGGCAACTGCTGATGCTTCAGTGGAGCGTTCGCAACATCTACCTGATGCTGGGCATACCTTGCCTGTGCGCGGTTGGCCTGATCGTGCTGCTGCGGCGTCATACATCGAGAACGGGCACGTCTCAGGCGGACGAGTCGATCGCGATCTGACGATCCTGCTACAGAAGGATGCAATCACAGGCTGCAAATCCATTAATACGGTTGACTAAACAGAAACTTCCAGGACTATCCGGTCAACGCCGATGATTTCGCCAGCATACCTTGGGCAGGTGGCGGCAGAAGCGGGGCTAGCTGCCACAACTAGGTGCCCCTACACCAATCACGAAAGCAATTCGAAGATCACGACGGGAGAAGGAGATGAAGAAGTACTTGCTGGCATCCGTTGTCTTGTGTCCGATGTTCGGAACCGCGAATGCGCAGTCGAGCGTCACGCTTGCGGGAATCATCGACGGAGGGATTGGATTCAGGACGGGCGCGAGCGCGAACAACAGTACACAGTGGGCTTTCCAGTCGGGCGCCATACAAACTAGCCAGATTGTCTTCACGGGAACCGAAGATCTGGGCGGCGGCTATTCGACGTACTTCTATCTGGCGTCCGGCTTTCTCGCGGGCAACGGTGCGCTCACGAACGCACGCCTGCCCGCCACCTCGGGCACGTATATGTTCGACCGGGGCGCATGGGTGGGCTTGAAAGGGGACTTTGGCTCCGTTCAGCTGGGACGCAGCTTCACTCCGTTCGCGGACGTGCTCTATCGATCCGACGCGAGCGGCTATGCGAATTTCGCTTCGCTATCCAACACGATCTATCAGAACCTGACGGGCATCACCGGCGCGCAGTACACGTGGAGCAACAACGCCGTCAAGTATCTGTCTCCCACCTTCCACGGGCTGAGCGCCGAGTATATGCAGAGCTTCGGCGGGGTGGCAGGCGACTTTGGGGCTGGCCGCGTGCGCTCCGTAGCGCTGTTCTATACGTATGGGCCGATTGCGGTCAATGCCGCCTATCTCGACGCAAATAATCCGGGCGGCGCGGCGGGCAACGATACGGTCGCGCGTTCTTTCACGGTGGCCGCAATGTATAGCAACAGCATTTTCCGGGTCGGCCTCGACGTGGCGAACTTCAAGAACCCGGCGATCGGCACGAATCAGACCTTCTACTCCGTCGAGGGGACCTATCACGCGGCGCCTTACCTCGATTTCGTCGCGGACTATACGTTCCTCGCCGACAAGGTTGCCGATCGTGACGGGAGCTATTTCAAGCTCGGCGCGCACTACTACCTCTCGAAAGCCACCGATCTGTACATCGAGGGGGGCATGGCCCGCAATCATTCCGACGGCACCGTGGGCGTTGCGAGTGTCTTTCCGGCCAGCCCGGGCATCAACCAGATTGGCGTCATGACTGGCGTGCGGCACTACTTCTAACCCCGATGTTTATGCACGAGCGGAAAAGCCGATGAAAGTGACCATCAACGACAAGCCGTACGACGTGGACGTCGAACCGGAAATGCCGCTGCTCTGGGTCATTAGAGACGAGATTGGGCTGACCGGGACGAAGTTCGGCTGCGGCATGGGCATCTGCGGTGCCTGTTCCATTCATCTCGATGGCGAGGTGGTCCGCTCGTGCGTTCTGCCGGCGTCGGCGGCAGAGAACCGGAAGATCACGACGATCGAGGGGCTCAAGGGCAAAGGGCCGCAATTGCAGGCGCAGTGGATAGCGAGTCAGGTACCGCAGTGCGGGTACTGTCAAAGCGGCATGTTGATGGCCGCAGCCGATCTGCTGGCGCGCAACCCGCACCCGGACGATGCGGCGATCGATGCCGCGATGACCAATATTTGCCGCTGTGGCACCTATGCGCGCGTGAAGGAGGCCATCCGCAGGGTCGCCGGCGGGAACGGGACGAAAGCCCATGCGCAAGCGCATGCGTCTGGAAACGGGGAAAGGAGCGGCGTGTGACGGCTCACTCCAATTCAACGAGTCCGTCGCGGCGGCGTTTCCTCAAAGCTTCGGCAGTGGGCGCCACGGGGCTCGTACTGGTTTTTCATCTTCCGGCGGCTATCGCGGCGCGTGCGAACGGCAGTGCGCTCAGCAACGACGAGACCGAGATCAACGCGTGGATACGCATCTCCACGCAAGGCGATATCACGCTAGAAGTCGCGCGGGTTGAGATGGGGCAGGGCATCGCGACTGCCCTGCCGATGCTGATTGCCGAAGAGCTCGAATGCGACTGGAAGGACGTGAGGATGGTCTTTGCCTCGCCGTCCGAGAATCTTGCGCGCAAACGTGTCTTCGTGACCATGATCACGGGGGATAGCCGGAGCGTTCGCGATTCCCAGCAATACCTTCGCCTCGCGGGCGCCAGTGCGTGCCTCATGCTGAAGCAGGCGGCGGCGCGGCGCTGGGGCGTCGACGTAGCGGAGTGCGCGGCGGCCGCAAGCCGGGTCACGCACCTGAAGAGCGGACGGTATCTGGGCTATGGCGAACTGGCGACGGCCGCAGCCAGACTGCCGGTCCCGAAAGACGTCACACTCAAGGATCCTTCGGCATGGAAGCTCCTGGGCAAAGCGCACGAGCGACTCGATCTTCACGAAAAGGTCAACGGCGCCGCGCAATACGGCATGGATGTCCGTGTGCCAGGCATGCTCTACGCGGCCGTGGCGCAGTGCCCGGTGTTCGGGGGCAAGCCGGTATCGGTCGACTCCAGTGTGGTCGATCGCCGGCGTGGAATCGTAAAGGTGCTCGTGATAGAGAACTTCGTGACGGTCATTGGCGATAGCTGGTGGCGTGCGAAGGAAGCGCTCAAGCTGCTGAAGATTACCTGGGACTTCGGCGGGCACGAGAAGACGGATGACGCGAGTATTCGCGCATATCTCGAAGCAGGGTTTCAAGGCGATTTGAAAACGGTTCGGCTGGAGGGTAATGCAACTGCCGTGCTCGACGGCGAGAAGCCGATGTACGAGAGCACGTACTTCACACCGTTCGTCGCCCATACGACGATGGAACCGCAGAACTGCACCGCGCGTGTTGCCGATGGCAAGGTGGACCTTTGGGCCCCTTCGCAGGGGCCCGACATATCGCTCGATATTGCAGCGGGCATCGCGGGCGTGCCCCCCGAGAGCGTCACGGTTCATCGGCTCTATCTGGGTGGTGGATTTGGCCGACGCGGCATCAGTCAGGACTACGTTCGAATGGCCATGTTGATTGCAAAGGCGATGCAAGGCCCCGCGATCAAGATGGTCTGGACGCGCGAGGAAGACGTGCAACACGACTTCTACCGACCGGCATCAGTTGTTCGTCAGCGTATGGCGCTTGACGACGCCGGGCAGATCTCCGCCTGGCGCGTGGACGTTGCGTCCCCTTCGGTACTTGGGGTGTTGCGTCCGGCGGCGCTAAAGAACGGCATCGATGTGATGCCAACCGATGGATTCCGCGACATGCCGTACGCGATACCCAACCTCGATATTCGTTACGCCATGCGCAATACCGCGGTGCCAGCAGGATTCTGGCGCAGTGTTTACCACTCGCAGAATCCATTCGCACGCGAGTGCTTTATCGATGAAGTCTGTGCGCTGATCAAGCAAGACCCCGTTGCCTTTCGACTCAAGATGCTCGCCGCGCGTCCGCGGACCGCCACGTTGCTGGAAGCGGTGGTGGCAGCGCGGCGGCAAGGCGAAGCGACTACGGCGGCCTTTGGCGTCGCGGTCAACGAGATGGATGACACCGCTGTCGCGGGCGCAGTCGAGGTCTCGGTATCCGCGAACAAGGCCGTGAAGGTAGAGCGCGTCATCGTGGCAATCGACTGCGGGTACATCGTCAATCCCGACACCGTGGCCGCGCAGATCGAATCTTGCGCGGTATTCGGGATCAGCGGGGCGTTCTTTGGCGAGATCAACATCAAGGAGGGGCGGGTGGTGCAGAGCAATTTTTCGGACTGCCCGGTCATGTTGATGAAGCAGATGCCGAAGGTCGAGTCGCTGTTGCTGCCGTCGGGCGGATTTTGGGGTGGAGTGGGTGAGCCTCCGATCTCCGTAGTGATTCCGGCGCTCGTGAATGCAATTGCTGCCGCCACGGGCGAGCGAATCCGCGAGCTGCCCCTCGTGCACCACGGGTATACGTTGGTTTGACAGTGTATACGATCAGGAATGCAGATTTTTAAATGCCTTTATCCCATGCGTGTTGCCGAACCGCCTGCCTGAATCGGCTTAAAAAAGCGGACTTTACGGCAAGGACGGAACGCGCCCGAGTTTCACGATACAGGTATCGAATGCGTTGTTATGAACGATCAGGAGGCAAGGCAATGAACAACACCAGTCACGGCGATTCGAGCGCAGCGCTTACACGCCCGGTCATATCTTATGCACAGGCAAGCAAGGCGATCAACGCGGCAATGGCCTTCGCGCAGGAGCGAGGCCTTCAATTGAGCATCGTGGTGCTCGATACCGGCGGACACGTCGTCGCCTCCGCGCGGATGGACGGCGCGGGGTTCGTGACGATCGAGGTGGCGCGTGGCAAGGCGTTCGCGGTCGCCGCAACGGGCGGCACGCCCGGGGATGCGCTCGCCCGACGGTACGCGGAGAACCCGATGGTTTGGGGCAATGTGGCATCTCTTGGCTACGGCGCGCCGCTGCTGCCGGCGCGTGGCAGCTTGCCGATTTACAAGGATGGCGCACTCATCGGCGCCATCGCGGCGAGTGGGGCGCCTTCCGAACAGGACGAGCTCGCGATTCGTGCCGGCATTGCGGCGATCGATGCGACGGATACGCTGCAATGAGCGCGATCGATCAAGGCCACGCCGAAGGGACACCGTCACTGAGCCGCCGGAACGCCATCAAACTGGGCGGCTCGCTCGGGCTGCTCGGGGTTGCGCTGCCATTGGCCGGCCGGGCGCTGGCGGCGCCAACGGCCAGCGATACCCCACACGGACGCCAGCATGTGGTCGAGTCCAATGCGCAGACGGTGCGGGTGGGCGTAGTCGACCCCAAGGCCGCAGCGATTGTGACTATCGAGTCGGGTGACGTGGTTCGATACGTCAACACGTGGATCAACTGGGGCAATGAAGCGAAGTATGGGATGAGCTTTGCCGAGCGCGAGCCGATCCGCCGCAAGTATCCGCAAGGACCCTACTCGCTGGTTGGTCCAGTCGCGGTAAAGGACGCCGAGCCAGGCGACCTGATCGAATGCCGGATGCTCAAGCTGCGCCCGATCGACTGGGGTTGGAATGCCGCGCCGATGGGCGTCGGTGCGCTGCCGAAGGACTTCTCGAAGCCCTACCTCAAGTATTTTCGCTTCGATCAGGCTCGGCAGTACGCGGACTTTGCACCGGGGATCAGGATTCCCTTGCGGCCCATTCAGGGTTTCATGGCGACTGCGCCCGCTACCGATGAAATCAGGAGTGCGATCCTTGCAGGCAACAATGGCGGCAATCTTGCCTTGAGCGAGCTCGTGGCCGGGACATCGCTGTTCCTGCCGGTATCGCGCGAGGGCGCGATGATCTGGACCGGCAACTCGCATGCTGTTCAAGGCGACGGCCAGGTGGACCAGACCACGATCGAGACGGCCATGGAAGACCTGCAGATTCAGTACATCCTGCACAAGCGCGCCTCCCTGCCCGGACCGATGGCGGAAACGCCAACGCACTGGATTGGCCTCGGCTTTGGCGAAACGATAGCCGATGCGCTCCGGTCCTGCCTGCGCGACATGATCCGATGGCTGGCATCTACGGCCGGCATAGACGAGGTCGAAGCCTACGCGATCTACAGCATGGCCGGCAGTTTTCGCATTACGCAGTATGCCGATCAGGTTGCGAGTGCCTACAGCGTGATTCCCGCCAAGGCGGTACACGGGATGTTGCCGAAGTCGCTCCTGATGCCGCAACTGCGCGATCAAATCGCCAGCCGTACACGGTCTGGCGACGGCGAGGGTCACGCATAGCGCGGCGCTCCCCATCAGAAAAGCTGTGCTTTTACTTCCACAGAGGAACGCAACATGTATTGCTCGAAAACGAAGTCATTCGCCGCGGCGATCGCAGTCGCCGCTGTCTCGACCATGACATTGATGGCATCGGCGAAAGCCAATGAATACATCACCAGCCCCGACACCGACAAGCGGGCCTACTCGCTGTCGGTCGACACACAAGGCGGGAAGACGATCTATCTGGCGGGCCAGTTGAATGTCGCGGACCTCAAAGACAAGCCGCTACCCGGCGATTTCGACGGTCAGGCGCGCGCGGCGTTCCAGCGAATCCAGAAGACGCTCGAGGCTTCCGGCGGGAAACTCAGCGACATCGTATCCATGACCGTGTTCATTACCGACGTGCGCAACGGAGAGCGCTTCTCCGATATACGCCGGGAGTTCTTTGCGCCCGGGAAGTACCCGGCTAGCGCGCTGATCGCGATTCGCAACCTCGGTATCCCCAATGCGCTGATCGAGATTCAGGCGACTGCCGTGGTGGGCGGGAAATGACGAACGGCGGATGTGAGCTTTGCGCCCCGGAGCGCAGACGCTTCTTCACCGGACTCGCCGCATTGGCGGCCAGCAGCGCGCTCGGCGTGCCAGCGGTGAAGGTGAAGGCGCAGGGCAGTGCGAGCGGCGTTGCGCAAAAGCGCAACTGGATCGATGTCCACCACCATCTCGTCCCGCCGGGCTACCTGGTACAGGTTCCGGACGACGATGCCGTACCCGGTGCGTCGGCCACGCCGCGCCGGGCGTTGGCGAACTGGACGGTCGAGCATTCGATCGAGCAGATGGACGAGGCGGGCGTGGCGACGTCGATGCTGTCGATCAGCAATCCCGGCATCTGGTTCGGCAACGTGGCCAACGCGCGCAGGCTCGCGCGTGAATGCAACGAATACGGGGCGAAGCTGGTGTCGCAATATCCTGGGCGGTTCGGGCTGTTCGCGGCGCTGCCGCTGCCGGACGTCGAAGGCAGCCTGGCCGAAATCGCTTACGCACTCGATGTGCTCAAGGCGGACGGGATCGGCCTGTATACGAGTTACGGGACCAAGTGGCTCGGCGATCCCGCATTCGATCCGATCTTTGCGGAATTGAACCGGCGCAAGGCGCTCGTCTATACGCATCCGACCACGGCGGATTGTTGTCGCAATTTGCAGCCGGCGGTGTCGCCCAATGTTGTCGAGTACCAGACCGATACGACGCGCGCCATCGCGGAGATACTCGCGAGCGGCACGGCTTCACGCTACCCCGATGTGCGCATCATTTTCTCGCATGCGGGCGGCACGATGCCCTTCCTCATCGAGCGGTTCATTGGCTGGGCGAAGAGCCCGCAGATCGCCAAAAAGCTGCCCAACGGGTTGAAGTACGAACTGGACCGCTTCTACTACGACACGGCACAAACCTCGAACGCCACGGCGATGGGCGCGTTGACGAAGGTCGTTCCGGATTCGCAAATCCTTTTCGGCACGGACTATCCGTTCAGGACGGTGGTCGACCACGTGAAAAATCTGACCGAGTGCGGTGTCTTCGACGAACATCGCCTGCGCCTGATCGGGCGGGACAACGCGCTTGCTCTGCTACCCCGATTGCGCGCCTGATTTTATTTCCCAAGCAATTTAACGATCCATTTTAGGAGAGAGATATGAAACAGTTTAAATTCACCGGCAAGATGGCGACCCTCATTGTGTCGGCGGCTGCGTGCCTGGCCGCAACATCGAGTCAGGCGAAGGACTACGTCACCACGCCCGATACTCAGGCGCGCGCCTATTCGCTTTCTGTGTCGAGCGACAGCCCCAAGAAGACCATTTACTTCGCGGGTCAAACGGGGCATCTCGATGCCGACGGCAAGCCGATCACCAACTTCGACGCTCAGGCGCGACGCGCTTTTACGCTGCTCGATCAAACACTGCGCAAGTCGGGCGCCAAGCTGAGCGACGTGGTTTCCATGACGGTGTTCATCACCGACGTGCGTAACGGCAAGCATTTCGCCGATATCCGCAAGGAATTCTTCCCGGACGGGAAATTTCCGGGTAGCGCGTTGATTGCCGTGGATGGATTGATGGGGCAATCGATGATCGAGATTCAGGGCGTGGCGGTTGTCGACGGCAAGTGAAGTTTGCCATAGCGATTCGTTCGTGCGCTTGAACGGGCGCTGCTGGGCGCGTATGGGGCCAGCAGCGCCAGTACCCGGAGAATCGCGTCATGCCGAAGCGGCGCCAGCACTGGGCGGCGTGTCGACCACGACGGAATTGCGTCGAAACTCGCTGGGTGGAACGGCCATATGCTGGGTGAAGAAACGGGTGAAGTGACTGTGCTCTTCGAAGCCGAGTTCGAGTGCGATGTCGATCAACGGCCTCGTCGTGGAGCTGAGGAGCTTGATCGCTAGCGTCATGCGCGTCCAGTCGATGTAGTGCTGGGGGGGAATGCCTACGCAGTTCTTGAACTGTTCGAAGAATCGCGAACGCGACATGCCAACATAGGCGGCGACCGTCGCGACGGTTGGATTCTCGTCGACATTGGCGTTGATATAGTCGAGCGCCTTGCGGATGCGGAAGTCGGCTGGCTTGCCGGAGGCGCGCAAGCCCATCGTGAGCGCGGGATTGGCAAAGTCCCGGACCACCGCCCGCATTAGATCTCGCAAGATCGCTTGAGAAGCATCCTGGCTCGCAACGGACGGATTCGTAATAGCGGCGGACAATCGGTCGACATGGTGTCGTACGTCCGGCGTGCAGATGACGTTCGAGCACGGAAAAATGCGCGTTTCGCGGCTCAACGGAAGCTCGAGCACGGACCCGAGCCAGTCGACTTCGATCACCAGCGACAGGACCACGGAAGGATGATGCATGGAATCCGCTTTCGAATGCGACTCCCATGGGTTGATCAGGATGGCCCCGCCGTCGCCTAGCACGTGCGGCGCGTCGCCAATGCGAAAGTAACTGTCACCGCCGCCAAGCTTGAAGAGGAGCTGATACTGCGCATGGGCATGGGCGACGAGTGCCCGGCGGGTGAAGTTGACTGAGGCTCGTCCAAACGGGCCTTGAACGATGCAGGCAGACTTGCCAGTCTCACCCGACAGGTCGTCACGGTGTTGCATGTTGCACTCCAAAAAACAGTGACACATATCGCGGTGCAGTCCTGATCGATTAGCAGGACTATTCGATAAGTAAGCGGATATTCCGGCCAGATCGACGTACCGCACCGAGCTAATCTGAAGCACGGTAAACAGCGTGAATTTGAACGTCAATGAAAAGGTATTCAGTGCTTTCCCGCATAGTATCGAATGTCTTCGTGGCCGGTGTGCTTCTGTTACCGGCGGTGGCCGTTCGTGCGCAAGAGGACACGACCCGTGTCCACGAACTGGTGACGGCGCGCTGTGCCGCGTGCCATGGCGTAGACGGCAATAGCACCGCGAGTGCGTACCCGCGTCTTGCCGGTCAGTTTCCAGGATATCTTCAACAGCAGCTCGAAATGTTCAAGCGTTTGGACGGTCGTCCGCCCATGCGCCATAGTCCCGTAATGGAGTCCATGGTTGCCGATCTTTCGGATGCGGATATTCGGGCGCTGGCGGCCTATTACGCGGCACAAGCGCCGAATAACCAGCGTGAGGTTGTGACCTCATCGTCGGCGCTGGGTGAGAGGGTCTATACGGGGGGGGCGAGCGGCGGTGCGCCGGCATGCGCGGTCTGTCATGGCGTGGACGGCGCCGGCGTGGCCGGTTTGTTTCCGCGTCTCGCGGGCCAGCACCCTGAGTACGTCGGCGCGCAACTGGAGAACTACAAGAACGGCCGCCGTGGCGGAAAAGGCAGGGCGATGACCACGATAGGACCGCTGCTATCAGACGACGAGATCAAGGCCGTCGCAGCGTATATCGGTTCCCTGAAACCGCAGTGAAAACTGGGATGATCCGGTAAGTTGAAGCGAAGCGCAAAACATAGAATCGCCTCAAGACCAATTGCTGAATTTTGCGCAAGTTGCATGGAGGGGGCTGCTCATGCCGTTTTTCGATCGTGATGGGGTAAGGCTGTGGTACGAGGAGCGAGGCAATGCGAGCAATCCTGCCGTCGTCTTTTCACATGGTTTTCTGATGGACAGGTCGATGTTCGATACGAATATCGAGTCGATTGTCGATGACTTTCGTTGCATCGTCTGGGACCAGCGCGGGTTCGGGAAAACCGGTGAGGTTGGCAAACCATTTTCATTCTGGGATTCGGCGCGCGACTTGCTCGCGCTGCTCGACCATCTGGAAATTGGCGCGGCGGCACTGGTGGGCATGTCACAGGGGGGCTTTGTTTCGATGCGTGCGGCGCTGCTGGAGCCCGACCGGGTACGCGCGCTGGCGCTCATCTCGACACGCTCGGGCGTGGATGCGCCGCCTGTCATCGAGTCGTTCTCGCAGTTAAAGGCGGCATGGAGGCATAGCGGCCCCGAACCGCTGGCAGCGGATCTGAGCGGGCTGCTTATCGGCGAGCGTTTCGATGCGTCCAGTTGGGTCGGCGCCTGGCGGGGCATGTCGAGATCGGGCATCGATTATCCCGTCGATGCATTGACCGGCCGCGACGACCTCACGCCACAACTGGGAAGCATCACATGTCCTGCGATTGTCTTCCACGGCAGTCAGGACCGTGCCATCGACATGGCGCATGGCCGCGAGCTCGCGCAAGGATTGCCGAATGCGAAGGGATTCGTCACCATAGACAGGGCCGGACATGCGCCCAATCTCACGCATCCGCAGTTCGTCAACGGACCGTTGCGCGACTTCTTGCTGCGCTATACCGGCTGAAGGCAGGGATATTTGCCCGATGGAGGGAACATGGCGCAAACGATCGTGGTGAACGGCGTATCGCATGAGGTGACTTCGAGTCCCGAGACCCCGCTCCTTTATGTGCTGCGCAACGAACTGCGGCTGAACGGCCCGAAGTTCGGGTGTGGCCTCGCGCAGTGCGGCGCCTGCACCGTGCACCTGGGAAAGGATGCGGTTCGCTCGTGCGTGCTGCCCGTGTCGGCCGTCACGCAGCCCGTTACGACGATCGAGGCGCTGGCCGCCGAGACGCCGCCCAATCGCATTCTTGCGTCGTTCGTCAAGCATCAGGCGGCGCAGTGCGGCTACTGCATCAACGGCATGGTGATGGTGGCAGCGTCCCTGCTGAACGCCAGGCCAGATCCCACGAGAGCGGAAATCATTGCTGCGCTCGACGGTAATCTTTGTCGCTGCGGGACGCATCTGCGCATACTCGATGCCGTCGCGGACGCTGCCGGGGCCCACTGACATGACTACGCGCCGGCAGTTCTTGAAGACAGGTGGGGGACTCGCTATTTCATTCATGCTTCCGCTATCGGCGTTGATCTGGGCGGCGAGCACGAATGCCGTCGTTTCAGAGGGACCAGCGGCTAGGGATGCGCCGGCCGGCGGGAAGTCGCAGGACGCCGCGCGCGTGTCGGCGTGGCTTGTCATCGACAAGCAGGGCAACGTCATGTTGTATGCCGGCAAGGTCGAGTTGGGCACGGGGGTGCAGACTGCGCTTGCGCAACTCGTTGCAGAGGAGCTGGACGTGCCGGTCGATCGCGTGATCGTGCTGATGGGGGACACAGCGACCGCAGTCGATCAGGGGCCGACGGTCGGCAGCATGACGATGAAGACCAGTACGTTGCCCGTGCGTAGGGCCGCGGCCACCGCGCGGTCCCACATCGTCGCACGGGCCTCTGCGGTATGGGGCGTGGCACCCGCGCAGCTCGCGACACGGGCGGGGCACGTATACGACCGTTCCAATCCCGCGCGGTCGCTGGCGTATGTCGATGTGCTTCCTGACGACTGGACCTCGTTGACGGTAGACGAAACGGTAGTGCTGAAGCCATCCTCCAGGTTTTCGGTCATCGGCACGGCGGTGCCGCGTGTGGAGTTGCCGGCGAAGGTGAATGGCTCGCACATCTATCTGCAGAACATCCGCTTGCCGGACATGGTGCACGCGCGGGTGATTCATCCGCCGATAGACGGCGCGACGCTTTCCCGGGTGGACCGAAAAAGCGTCGAGAAGATGCCCGGCTTCATCGACATGATCGTCAAAGGCAATTTCGTGGCCGTTGTGTGCGAGGAGGAGTTTCAGGCGGTGCTGGCGTCGCGTGCGCTCGCGCTCGAATGGTCGCCCCGGAAAGCTGGCGTCGATAGTGCGCTCGTGTACGACGCGATGCGTTCGGAGCCCAGTGTCGACGAGGTATTGCGCACGAACGGAAACCCCGAGGGCAGCAACAGCCAGGCCGTGAAACGGCTGGCCGCGACCTACAGGACGCCCTACCAGACGCATGGCTCGATCGGCCCATCGTGTGGCGTTGCCGACGTCAAGGCGGACTCCGCGACAGTGTGGTCCGCCACGCAAGGCTCGTTTCCGTTGCGCGACGCCATCGCGGAGCTCATCGGCCTGCCGCGCGAGAAGGTTCGCGTCGTGTGGACCGAAGGCGCGGGCTGCTATGGGCACAATGGCGCGGACGACGCTTCCGCGGAGGCCGCTTTCCTTTCGCAAGCGCTGAAGCGGCCAGTGCGGGTTCAATGGATGCGTAACGACGAGCATGGCTGGGATCCCAAAGGCCCGGCCACCGAAGCGCGGATACAAGCGAGCCTCGACGCTGAGGGGAACATCGACAAGTGGATATATACGATATCGACACCGACCCACATCTCCCGGCCGATGGGCAGCGCGGGCAATCTTTTGCCCGGCAGGTTGATGGGGCGCGCACCGAAGCCCGTACGCATTGGCGGTGACCATTGCGCGCGCACGCTCTATCGTTTCGCCAACGAAAGGGTCACGGTGCGTTGGCTGCCCGATGGACCCTTGCGTCCTTCCGCCTTGCGAGGCTTGGGCGCCGTAGCGAATACATTTGCGAACGAGTCATCCATGGACGAACTCGCCAGGCTGGCCGAACGCGACCCGATAGATTTTCGCCTCGCGCATCTGACTGACGAGAGGGCGAAAGCCGTACTCGAGGAAGCGAGGCGCATCTCGAACTGGAACGCGCGCAGAGCGGCCGCGGCGCAAGCCAATGCCGCAGAGAAGGAGGGCGTTGGGATGGCGCTCGCACGACTGGAGCCCGGTGGCGCCTACGTCGCGACAGTATGCTGTGTCACCGTACACGCGCAGACTGGCGAAACGCGAGTGTCGCGCGTATTCGTTGCCCACGACTGCGGATTGATCGTGAATCCGGATGGCCTTCGCAATCAGATTCAGGGCTGTGTCATACAAACGATCAGCCGCACGATGAAAGAGGAGTTTCGCTTTAGCGCGACGGCGATGCTCACGCTGGATTGGGCGAGCTATCCGATCGTCCGTTTCAGCGAATGCCCGCAGGAGGTCCAGATATCGTTGATCAACCGCGAGGACCAACCGCCGGTAGGGGCCGGCGAACCCACCGCACTGACGATCGCACCGGCGGTTGGCAACGCCATCTTTCATGCCACCGGAGTACGGATCAGAAAGACGCCGTTCACCGCTTCGCAGTTCAAGGCGTCACAAAAGGGGTAGTTTCACCACGTCAAGGCTGCGTGCGCACCGATTCGCCGCACAGCATCACGAAATGGCTGCCGGTGCGGGCGGTAATGCTCAACTGTTCGGCTCCGCTGAAACCGGCAAGGGCGATGGCGGCGCCTTCGGTGAGCACTTCGCTCGCGTGTTCAACGCTCACGTTCAGTGTGCCGTTTATCGCGTAGATCCACGCACCCCATCCGCGTTCGATCTGCAAATCCAGATCCGCGCCTGAGTCGAGGAAACCATCGAAGAGCGAAAACGGCTGTGGCAGGACGACAGGCGAACGGACTTCGCCTAGTTCGCCGGCGATGACACGCACGCGAGCGCCATCCGCCGTGAAAGTTGGAATGTCCGCGGATTCGAGGTGCACGGCATAAGGCGCAACGGACTTCATGGCGGGCGGCAGGTCGACGAAGAATTGCAGCCCGTGGACCTCGGGATCGTCGCCGCCGGGCCATTCGTCGTGAGTCACGCCTCGCCCGGCCACCATCCAGTGCAGCGAGCCCGGCATGATGGGCAGTTCGTTACCGATCGAATCGGCGTTAAGGTGGGGGCTGCGTGAATCTTCGAACAGATAAGTCACGGCCGAAAAGCCGGCGTGCGGATGGGGGCCGAACGTGGGCTCGGTCATCCTGAAGTGATCCACCATGAGCAAGGGATCCATGGCGCCACCAAACTGGGTGTGGCGGAAACTGGAAGCGGAGAAGTGCCGGCCAATGTTGTGTGGCGAACCTTTGACGGGTTTGGTAATACGAATCGAATGAGTGAGCATGACAGTCCACTTTCATGAGAGATGAGCGGGAGACGGGGCCGTGCGGGTGAGCCGCGGGCGGCCCCGTGTGTTCTTGCCGTCAATAGTAGTGGGAGGCGCGGCCACGACAAACGCACCCGGTTGGACATTGCGTCCCACAGATGGGACGACCGCGCCTGGCAGCGTACCGGGCCCGGATCGGGTCTCTCGATTGGGACTCGCCTGGACCGCGCACGCGTCTTCCCATCCGGTGGACGATGGATCCCGGAAACGAGGGGCGAACCGGTTAGCTCGGGCCGCTAAGATGGTGCTCAGGACGCTGCGCGATGGGTATTGCGCAACGGCGCTCGATCTTCAGGGAGTCCGCATCATGCTGGATCTAAACGACTTCTACTATTTCGTTCATGTCGTCGACCGCGAGGGCATCAGCGCCGCGGCGCGGGCCCTTTCCGTGCCGAAATCGACGGTCAGCTTTCGCATCCAGCAACTCGAAGCCGCGCTGGGCACACGCTTGATCAACAGGACAACGAGACAATTCAATGTGACGGAGGCTGGCCGAAAATTCTACGGGCACGCGGTATTGATGCTCAAGCAGGCGCAGGCGGCGGAAGCGGCCGTGCGCGACGGGCAGCTCGAACCCAGCGGGACGATTCGCTTCACCATTGCGGCGGCGACTGCACAGTTCGCGACGGACAAGCTGTTGCCGATATTTCTCGCGCGGTACCCGAAGGTCAGCCTGGTCCAGCATGTCACCGATGCACCGGTCGACCTCGTGGCGGAGAATTTCGATCTGGCGATACGGGCGCATTCGAACATGCTGCCGGACTCCAGCCTGATTGGCAGGGAGCTAGCCTCCGCGCCCTGGCGCTTGTTCGCCGGAAACCCGTATCTCGCGACGCATGGTATGCCATCCAGCCCCTCACAGCTGAGTGAACACCACGCGCTATTCATGGCACGAAAGGGTGTACGAGTCGAATGGCGTCTTCGTGATGTGCATGGCGCGGAGCAGGTCATGCCGCTTCGGCCGCGCTTGGTGAGCGAGGACATGCTCGTACTCAAATCGGCGGCGGAACAAGGCCTGGGTATTGTCGCGTTGCCCGCTTATATATGCCGCGAGGAGGTGGCCCGGGGCACGCTGGCGCCGGTCCTGCCGGACTGGTCCGCAGGCGATTCAACGCTTACGGCGTTGCTCCCGTTTCGGCACGGGATTCTGCCTTCAGTGCGCGCTTTCATGGACTTCTTGCTGGACGAGATGCCCAAGGCCGTCGTTTTTTGAGTTGTCGTTCAGCGCCGTGATTTTCGGCAGGACCTCGGCTTCTCTACGAAATTTCGCGTTCCAGCAAATGCCCGGTTGCAGGTCATGTTCATCAGATGGAAATCGACAGCGTCTTGCTTCGCGCCGCGCCTATGATCGAAACATGAAGTCGCATCTACGATGTATTTGATCAGGAGCTTGAACGAATATGAAAATGGCGTCATTGCGTTCCGGTCGGGACGGTGAACTGGTGGTGGTCAGTCGGGACCTGGAACACGCGGTACGTGTGAGTTCCATCGCGCGCACATTGCAAGCCGCGCTCGACGATTGGGAGCGTACCGCACCGAAGCTCGAAGCAATCTATGCGGCGCTGAATGCCGGTGATGTCGAAGACGCGTTTCCCGTTGCGTGGCACGAACTGGGACCGCCTTTGCCGCGCAGCTACCAGTATCTCGACGGCGCCGCCTACGTGAGCCACATCAAGCGCAACCGTGCCGCGCGTGGCGAGGCGCTTCCGGACGATCTGATGGAAAGGCCGCTCGTCTACCAGGGCATTTCGCATGGCTTTCTTGGCTGGAACGACGACATCCCGGTGGCATCGGAGGCGCTTGGCGTCGACTTCGAGGCGGAGATCGCTGCGGTCACCGGGGCGGTCCCCATGGGCGTCGGCGCGCAGGACGCATGCTCGTATATTCGGCTCTTCGTTCTGCTCAATGACGTGTCGTTGCGCGCACTCATTCCCGGCGAACTGAAGCGGACCTTCGGCTTTCTCACGGGCAAGCCGGCTTCGAGCCTGGGCCCCATCGCAGTGACGCCCGACGAACTCGGCGCACTTTGGCACGATGGGCTGGTGGGCGGGAGAATGCGATGCTCGGTGCGGGGTGAGTGGGTTGGCAATATCGATACCGGGATCGACACGCCGTTTCACTATGGCGATTTGATCGCCCACGTGGCCCAGACGCGCGCGTTCGAGCCGGGCACGATTGTCGGGCTCGGCACCGTGTCGAACGAGGATGAAGCTGCCGGCTGCGCGTGTATTGGGGAAATCAGGGCGCTCGAGATTTTGCGTGACGGCAAGGCATCCACGCCGTTCTTTAGCTTCGGAGATCGCGTGCGTATCGAACACGTCGATCATGAAGGCCGGTCCATCTTCGGTGCAATCGATCAGCGTTTCGTGCCGGCGGCACGATGAGCGGTGCCCAAGCTACGTATCTGAACTGAAAGGAGGAGGCGTCATGCTTTGCAAGGGCCTGCATCACGCCGCGTATCGCTGCCGGGATGCGCGGGAGACGGTCGACTTTTACACCGAGGCGCTCGGTCTGAAGTTCATCCACGCGATGGGCGAGGATCATGTGCCTTCAACGGGCATCTATAGCCCACACATCCATATATTCTTCGAAATGGAGGATGGCGCCTGCATTGCTTTTTTCGAATTGCCGGCAGACGAGGGTGAACCGTCGGGAAGAGACGCAGTGACGCCGGACTGGGTTCAGCACTTTGCCTTTCGGGTGGCGGACAAGGCGACCGTCGATCGCGCCAGGGAGTCGCTCGCTAACCGGGGCATCCCGGTCGTTGGACCGACGGTTCACGACGACTTCCTGTACTCGATTTACTTCTTCGATCCGTCCGGGCATCGGCTTGAACTGACTGCCGTTACGGCGACGCCGGAGCAGGACGCCCAATTCCGCAAGGAAGCCATGGACGTCCTGCGCTTGTGGGAAAAGACGCATGACTGGTCCCAGCGCGCGGCCCTGTTTGGTGGCGCCACAGGCTACCGGCGCGAGGACGCCGTGTAGTTCACGCCGCGTCTGCGGTTTCGATGATGGGTTCGCAGCGAATCGGGAAATTGACCGAGTTCGCGATATAGCACTTCTCATGCGCCGCATGATGAAGTTGCTCGGCGAGGCTGCGGTTGTCGCCCGCGCGGATGGTCACGCGCGGGCGCAACACGATCTCCCTGAAGCGGCCTTCCTCCGCACTGTCGATCATGGTGCCCTGCGCCTCGTCGACATAGGCGAGCACCGCGATGCCCGCATCGGCGCACAGATGCAGATACCAGAGCTGGTGGCAGGCGCTGGCGGAGGCTACGAGCAGCTCCTCGGGGTTCCAGCGATCGCGGTCGCCACGAAACGCGGGGTCCGACGAACCGGCGATGGCGGCCTTGCCCGCTGCTTCGATCGTATGGTCGCGGTCATAGTCGCGATAGCCCGAGGTGCCGCTGCCGCGATTGCCGGTCCATTGAACCGTTACGGTGTAGTGATGTTCCGTGTGCGCCATTCCATTTCTCCATGGTGTCGGTCTGCGCGCATTATCCCATCGATTGTTTGTTTGGCACGCAGGGCGGTCCGCTGCGAAAGCGGTATGCGCGCGTACCGCCGCATTTGCCCATTTCAACCGTTTTTTTACGACATTTTTTCTTGTGGCCCCTGGCGTGCAAACCTAGACTTGGCAGCACAGAAACGACTGGAGAGGCCATGTCGACACGCCACGCCACGCAGCGCCACGACGACCGGATCATCTGCAATCAACCCGGCATCGGCCGGCTGGTGCTGCGCCGCTTCGATCCGCAGCGCGACTCGTGGGAGCGTCTCACGCAACTGCTGCATCGCGCGTACGCGCGCCTCGCGTCGCTCGGCCTGCATTGCGCGAGCGCGGACCAGGCGGCCAGCGCCACACGTTCGAGGGCGTTGGCGGGCGACTGCTTCGTGGCCATATGCAATGGCCGCGTCGTCGGCACGATGACGATCGAAGGGCGCGATAGCGACTCACTTTGCGAGCAGTATCGCCAGCACGGCGTGGCTTCGCTGCATCAGTTCGGCATCGAGCCGGCCTGGCAGGGCCGCGGCATCGGCCGCTCGCTGCTCGCCTTCGCGTTGCGCTGGGCCGCCGCGCGCGGATGCACGCAACTTGCGCTCGACACGCCGTTCCCCGCCGCGCACTTGCTTGCGTTCTATCGCGCAGCGGGATTCAGTCTCGTCGATGTCGTGCGCTTCGCGGGGCGCGGCTACGACAGCGCCGTCTTCAGCAAGGCCGCCGCGAGTCAACCGTTAGCCGGTGTAAGGCACGTGCCGGCGATGCCGCGCGAAGCCGGCATCGGCTTCGCACGTTGAGCATGCAGGACATGCCAGGCATGCCGTGCACGCTGCGCGCGTGACTTGCGTTATGCGCGGGCGTCCGGCACTTGCGCGTCCACGTCCACTACACGGTTGCGCCCGCTTTCCTTCGCCACGTAGAGCCGCCGGTCGGCCACTTGCATGAGCGCTTCGTAGTCGGCGCGGCAGTCCGCGGGACTGGTGGCCACGCCGATGGAAACCGTGAACGCGATGGCCTCGGGATGCGCGGCGCTCGCCGGCGCCGCTGCGTCGCGCGCATGGGCCTCGACCGCCAGACGCACGCGTTCGGCCACGGCGGTGGCCGTCGCGAGATCGGCATCGGGCAGCAGCGCGGCAAATTCCTCGCCGCCCGTGCGCGCAGGCAAGTCGACGCTGCGCAGGTTCGCGCGCAGGATCCCGGCGAGGACGGTGAGCACGCGGTCGCCCGCTGCATGGCCGAAGCGGTCGTTCACGCGCTTGAAAAAGTCGATGTCGAGCATGAGCACAGCCAGCGCAACGGGCTGTTGCGACGCGCGGTTCGCGCGTTCGAGCATTTCAGCGAAGGCCTCCTGAAAGCGGCGCCGGTTCGCGAGACCCGTGAGCGGGTCGCTGCGGGCGAGCGTCTCGAGCCGCTCGCTCGCCTCCACGTAGTGGCCGAAAATGTTGGTCACGATGCGCAGCGTTCCTACCAGCAACACGCCCAGCACGACCCACGCGGCAATCAGCGGACTGCTCAGCACCCGGCGCGCCGTGGCAAGCGTGAGCTCGGCGTTGCTGGTGGCCGCCATCAGCATCCAGTGCGACTGCCCGATGCGCCGATAGAGCAGGTATTGGCCATTGCGCTCGATATAGCCCGAGCCGCGCTGCATCCACTTGTCGACTGAAGCCTTGGCCGTTTGCAGGAGGCTCGCGCTAAAGCGCGCCGGGCGCTCGTCGATCAACACGCCGTTGCGAAAGTACACGATGCTGCCGTTGGTGTTCAGGAGCCCGAACTCAACGGGATCGCCCTCTTCGTCGACTGGCGCGCCGGTGGAGAGCTGCAGCGAGAGCAGGCGAGACTGCGTGATGTCCATCACCACGGCGCCGCGAAACTGGTTGCCGAAATAAACGGGGGCGCTCAAGGTGGAGATGGCCTCGCCCTTTTGCAGCCCGCTGTAGACGGGCGTCCAGAGTACGTCGCGGTTCGGATTGCGCTCGGGCAACTGGCCGCGGTAGTAATTCATGGTGTTGAAGCGGCGCAGCAGTTCGGGCACGCTCAGGGCCTGGTGCTCGGGCGCGATCACGAACACGCCATTCGACGAGATGAAAGCCACCGTGCTCTGCACGGCATCCGCGTGCTGGCTGATTTCCACGAGCGGGCTGAGCGTGCGGGCGAGCGCAATGTCGCCGGGCAGCAAGGCTGCGTCGCGATGAAAGCCGTCGAGGCCCGCGAGGCCGGCCGCGTTCGTGCCATACACGATCGGTCCGCCCAGCGAGCCGGGAGTTTGCCAGACCGGCTGCGAGATTTCGCCGAGCACCGTTTGCACGGCCGGGTTCTGAATGCCGATGCGTTGCTGCCTCTCGGAGGCGAGCACGTGCTCGGCGTAATTGCGCAGAAACAGGAGGCGGCGGCGCTCGGAGTCGATGAGCGCATCCACGCCCACGGCGCGCACTTCGAGGTCGCGCTGGCGGTTTTGCAGGTCGTTGCGCGCGGTGTTGTAGAGCTGGCGCAATCCCACGATGGTCACGAGCGTCATGGCGCCGACAAAGCACAGCGTCACCACGAGACGCGGCCGCTTCATGACGATGCTGGAGAAACGGTCGGGCCGCGTGCGGCCTGCCGTGCCCTTCGCGCTGCGCTGCATGGTATCCCCGACCATTCCAGGTTGTGTGGTTGCGCCCCGGCCGAGCTGCCGGCTAGGGGCGACCGTCAAGGATAGCATTGCGTCAGGTGGCCGGGAACGGCTGCCGTCACTGCGGGTTACAGGCGTGCAACAAGCCACTCCAGCGCGGCGAGCGCCGCTAGGCGCGCCACGCGGAGCCGCGAATCACGCTGCAGAAGTTGCCCGCGTGGAAATGCGGGTCCTTGTCTGCGAGCACGTTGGCCTTCACGTTGCCGAAGGTCGTGTCGGGCTTGTGGCGAATGCCGTCGTAGAACGCCTGGATGATGTCTTCCTTGAAGTGCTCCGTGCGCGGATGCGCATGCACGACTGCTTCGCGTTGCGCGTCGCTGTACTCGTGGTAGGTGAGGCCGAGCACGTCCATCTCCACGCCCGCCGTGACGAGTGCGATCACGGGATGCATATGCTGAGGAATGCCAGGCGTGGTGTGAAGGGCGATGGCGGTCCACACGAGATCGAGATCGTGCTGTGCGATGCCGCGTGCACGCAGGAAGTCGCGCGCGGCGTTCGCACCGTCCACTTCGAAGCGCTCGTGCTCGCTGCTGTGCGAGTGCATGAGGCCGACGTCGTGAAACATGGCGCCCGCGTACAGCAGCTCGCGGTCGAACTTCAGCTCGCGTTTCAGGCCGGCCAGCGCGCCGAAGTAGTAGACGCGGCTGGAGTGGTGAAACAGCAGCGGCGATTCGGTGTCGCGCACAAATTCGGTGATTTCACGTGCGAGTTGGCTGTCGGGGACGGCGACGCCGGCAAGGTCGAGGCTCATGGCTGGACTCCATCGAGGGGGGGAAGATGGAATCCATTGTGGTCCGTGATAGCATTGTCCTTAATCGACGTAAAACGTCGTTTTCTGCCATTTCGTGCGAGAACCGGACGCAAGCGCTGCGTGGCGGTCCAGGCGCCATCCACGCGCTGTCACGCGTGCGCCGCGCCCCTGCCGGAGCCTGACCCCTTATGCCCAAAATCGTCGCCATTCTTGCGCTGCCCGGCGTGCAGCTGCTCGACGTGAGTGGCCCGCTCGACGTGTTCGCCCAGGCCAATACGGAAGCGGGACGCACGGTGTACGACTTGCGCGTGATCGCGTGCCGCGCGGGACCCATTCGCAGCTCCTCGGGCGTGCGCCTCTTGCCGGACGAGGTGGCGGGACAGACGCGAGAGCGCATCGACACGCTGCTCGTGGCCGGCGCGCCCGACGCCGCCACGCTCCAGCTCGCGCCGCGCGTGCTCGAGTGGCTGCGCGCCACGGCGGCGCGCGCGCGGCGTTACGGTTCGGTGTGCACGGGCGCGTTCGCGCTGGCGGCCAGCGGGCTGCTGGACAAGCGCCGGCTGACGACGCACTGGGCGGCGGTGGAGGCGCTCGCGCAGGCGTGCCCGACGGTCTCCATCGAAGCCGATTCGCTCTACGTGCGCGACGGCAAGCTGCGCACGGCGGCGGGCGTCACGGCGGGGCTCGATCTGGCGCTCGCGCTCGTCGAGGAGGATCTGGGGCGCGAGATCGCCATGCGCGTGGCAAGCCAGCTCGTGATGTTCTTCAAGCGGCCAGGCGGCCAGTTACAGTTCAGCCGCAAGGGGGAGACGCGCCCAGCGGGACGCTCCGCGCTACAGGAGGTGCAGCGCTGGGTAGCTGCCAATCCGGCGCTCGCGCACCGCGTGCCCGAACTCGCGGCGCGCGTGGGGCTGAGCCCGCGCCATTTCGCGCGCCTGTTCCAGGCCGAGGTGGGGATCACGCCCGCCGCGTGGGTGGAGGCCGTGCGCGTGGACGCGGCGCGCGAGCTGCTCGAAACGCACGGCGAGGCGCCCAAGCGCGTGGCGGTCCGCTGCGGCTTCGCCAACGCCGACACTTTGCGACGCGCCTTCATCAAGCATATGGGCGTGACGCCCGCGCAATACCGGCGGCGCTTCGGCGGCGGCGCCGAGCCAGGCGGCCAGGCGCACGCCCGGGACTGACGGCGGGGGCCAGGGCGGAGCGCCGCTTGCGCCGCACAGGCGATTCGTTGCGCATCTTTGCTTGGGGTTAAGCGGAATTTCAGCCAGGAGTCGTCGATCCCGGCGATAATTGCCGGGATCAACGCGCCGCCCATGGCCGTTGCACAGAGGCGGCTTTCGGGCCCCCTTGCGTGATGCGCGTTGCATGCTTGCCGCCGTGTTTCAGTGTGCGATACGCAGGCCGTGAAGCGCCGCGGGCGGCGGCAGGCAGGAAGACTGGAAGGGTCGCACGGGGACGCTCCCAAAGCCGCATGAGCGGACAAAAGGGGCGTGCGGCCGCGGCATCGAAGCCGTTTGACATGCGGCGTGCGAGTGCCGGAACAGGAGCCTTGCCCGGCGCGACCACGCCACGCGCCGTTCGACGATAACAAGAATTCACGCGACAAATTTATGTATTCGATTTTGCCCGCGTTCGTATCCGCCTTGTTTCTCGGGTTCGGTGTGTACGTACTGCTCACGGAAGGCGTGACGCGCCTTTCGCTGCCTTTTGCGTCGATGTGCGGGACCACCTTCGTCTGGCAGGGCACCTGGGCGTTCCTGTTTCAGACATCGGACCCCGAGCTCGCCGGCGCGCTCGTCAAGTTCGGCTATCTCTTCATCCTGTTTCTGCCCACGACCTTCTATCACTTCGTGATCGAAGTGGCCGCGCGGCGCAGCGAGCGCCCGCTGCTGTTCGCGTCGTACGGCCTGTGCATCGTGCTTGCCATGGGGCTGGCGGTGAGCGACGAAGTGGTCGCGGGCTATGGCACTTTCTACTTCGGCAAGTATCCGCGGGCGGGGCTGCTGCATCCCGTGCACGTCGCGCAGACCGTGCTGCTCGCGCTGCGCAGCGCGTGGCTGCTGCTGGCGGCGCGGCGCCAGACCGAGGCGCACGACCGCCGCAAGCTGCTCGATCTCTGCTTGCTGAGCCTGTGTCTCTATGGGCTCGCCGCTACCGACTACGCGGTCAATTACGGCATTGGGTTCTATCCGGTGGGCGCTGTCTTCATCGCCGTGAGCCTTGGCATACTGGCCGTGACCATCGTGCGTTACGGCCTCATGCGGCCATACCTGCTCGCGGCGACCGTGGCGCATGAGGTGGCCACGCCGCTGGCGGCCATCGGCATGCACGCCGAGGAAATCGGCAACGTGCTGCCAGAGCTCATGCGCGGCTACCAGTTGGCGGTGCAGCACCAGCTCTGCGTGGATGGCCTCTACCCGGGGCAGTCGGAGCGCCTTTCTTCGCTGGCTTCTTCGATACAGCGCCAGGTGGACAGCACGAGCACCGTCGTGGAGATGTCGCTCGCCTCGTTCACGCTCGACCGGCTCGACCGGCGCAGCTTCGAGGCCTACTCGATCCGCTCCTGCGTGAACGCCGCGCTCGAACGCTTTCCGTTCCGCCCCGGCGAGCGCGAACTGGTCAACGTCTGGCCGATCGACGCGCAGCTGCAGTTTTCGGGCTCCGATTCGCTGGTCGTGTTCGTGCTCTTCAATCTGCTGAAGAACGCGCTGTTTGCGATTCACTCGGGCGGCAGCGGCAGTGTGGAGATTGCGGCGACGAGCGAGGGCGGCTATTGCGTGCTGCGCTTCTCCGATAACGGCCCCGGCATTGGCACCGACGTGCTCCCGCACATTTTCGAGCCGTTCTATTCCACCAAATCGCACGGCAAGGGCGCGGGGATGGGGCTCGCATTTTGCCGGCGCGTAGCGGAGGCGCTGGGCGGCACGATCGCCTGCGAGTCCGAGCCCAACGTGGCGACCACCTTCACGCTCCATCTGCCCGAACCGGGATCGGCCGCCGACCGCGCGCTGCGCGATCCGGCGGCCAGGCCCCGCCGGTGGCCGGCGGGGCAGGACTACATGGGTTGAGTGACTGGTTGAGTCACTAACGGCCTGAATACGACGTGAATCCAGCCTGGCCAAGGCTGAATAGGGCCTTAGTTTGCCCCTGCGGGCAGAATGAGCTCATATTCCTTGACGCGCTCGATGATCCCCGGCGGAAAACGGCGAATCCGCTTGTCGGTGCCGGCAAAGAGAATTTGCTGGTAACCGAGCGAAACGGGACGCCCGTCCACGCAAAAGCGAAACACGAGATAGGCGGAGCATTGGCGTACCTGGAAGGTGTTCAGATAGCAATCGACGCGCTGAAACGGAAACGTCTCTTGCACATATTCCTGGTGCGCGCGCTTGGTCACGAAGACGCCGCCCGCCGCGAGCAGATTATTGTCGATGCATTCGTGGAACCAGCGCTCGCGGCAAATGCCCTGCCATTCGAAGTAGCGGGCGAAGTAAGTGTTCATGAACGCATTCGAGTCCTTGAGATAAATGTCGATGACATGATGGAAGGTCTTGCTCGGCGTGGCTTCCATGATTTCGTCGGTAAAGCCGTGGGTGCCACGGGAAAGCACGGCAGGGATCGATTCACGGGCATTCATTGAAGTACTCCAGATGGAACTGGCCGCTGGCGGCGGTCACGCATGCCTTCGATGTTTGAGGACATGGGCCAATTCTCGTCGGCTTCCCGGCTTGCCAATACCGCCTTCATCACATAGTCGGGGAGATCCTCGAGGGCCCGTGCGCACAGGCTTGTATGCAAACGCGCAGCTGGATGCCCGCGCAAACGATTACGCGCGTCCGAAAACGGGCTACGCATCGTCCGGAGCGTGTGCGGCGGTTGCGGGGCGCGCCCGCGAGGCCGCATAATCTGGCAGCTACGGGTTGCGGAGCGATGCGCGATGAATCGCGAGTCGAATCAGCGCGATGGGGTACAGATCGAGGGGCACATCGAGTCCTGCCGCAGGCCTGTCGCGCGAACAGAGGCCATTACATGAGTTCCATCGTCAGACAGCCGGTTTTCTACCCCGTATCTGTGGTCTTCCTGGACGACAGCGCGGATTTTCTACACGCCCTTCGCGGCTTCTTTCCGAATGCGCACACGCATCATTTCTTCACCTCGCAGCCCGAGGCGCGCGCGTTCATCGAAGCGCACGGCGCAAGCGGCGCGGGCCATAGCCCGATGTCGGGCGAGGCGTGGTCGGAGTTCGAGAAGCGCGGCGGCAATGCGCTGGGCCAGGATGTGATGGCTGACGCGAGCCGCTTCGCGGACGTTGCGGCCATTGTGGTGGACTATGACATGCCGGGTCAGGACGGACTTGAGTTTCTCGACTCGGTGAAGGACGCGAATTGCACGCGCATTCTGCTTACGGGCACTGCTGACGAATCGCATGCCGTGGACGCGTTCAATGCGGGGCTCATTCATTTTTACCTGAAGAAGTCGGACCCGGGTATGACGCGCAAGCTCGCTCAGGCGCTTGGGAATGCGCAGCGGAAGTTTTGTGCGGGGCGCGGGCATATTGGTGTGCACGGCGTGGGGGCGGCTTATGCGGACCAGCGCACGGCCGAGGTGCTGGAGGCGCTCGCGCAGCGTGAGCGCATTGTTGAATATTATTGGCGGCCTGAGCAGAATGCGGTGCTTACGTTTGATGCTGCCGGCAATGCCGGCGTGTTTCTCGCGTGGGATGCGCACGATTGGGCGGCGCAATGTGATGTGGTGACGGATGAGGGCGGGCCCGCCGCCTTGCGTGATGAGATGGAAGGGCGCCGGATCATGCCCGTGTTTTGGCCGAATGAGGCCTATCGGCCGGGGATGGAGAGAGTGGAGTTTGCTGTACCGCAGTTGGTGGCTGGTACGGATGATACTCATGTGAGTTGGACTCGAGTCGATGGTCTTGGGCTTGCGCCCGAATTTGTTATCTATCAGAAGTGGTTGCTGGCGCAACGTGATTCTTCGGTCTTGTGAGATTGGCCTTAACTTGTTTTCGCGGCGGGCCGCAAGCGTTGCCCCTGTGCGGGGCGGCACCTACTTTTCTTTGCCGCGGCAAAGAAAAGTAGGCAAAAGAAAGCCGCTCAAACCGCCAGTGTGACGCAGTTCACCACTGCCCTGTATGTCGGAGCGGCTCCGGGGCGTCTGTCGCCACTCGCCGTCACCCGGAGTGACTAAGGGCTCATTCATCCGGCGGCGCTGCGCGCGCCGTGGGGTATATCCAAAACCAGTGGGATGCACGCGTTTTCGTAGGACTCCAGCGTATTCGATCGGCGCTCGCCCACGCATTCGCCAGCCAGCGCGCCCGTGTATTCACTAGTCAGCACCCCAACGCATTTACCGGTCAGAACCCCAGCGCATTTACCGATCAGCACTCCCGCGCATTTACCGGTTCGCACCTTCGCACACTTACCAGGTGGCACCCCCCGCGCATTCGCCGGCCAGCCCACTTGGTTTTCGTTGCAAACCCTTCCGCCCGCGCGTAGCGCGTGGCGGGAAGAATGAGCCCTTTGTCACTAACGCGGAGTGTGCGAGGCGACGGATGCCCCGGAGCCGCTCCGATGGACGGGGCAGTGGGGGACGGCGTCACACTGGCGGTGTGAGCCGCTTTCTTTTGCCTACTTTTCTTTGCGGCTGCAAAGAAAAGTAGGTGCCGCCCCGCACAGGGGCAACGCCCGGGGCCCGCCGCGAAAACAAGTTAAGGCCAAAGCCACAAAGAATCCCAACAAAAAAAAGTCCAGGGCAACTAGCGCCCAGCAAATCGCGCAATTGCCGTCAGGGCGACCCTCTGCAAGGGCCATCATCAACGGGCCACCGATGCACCATATGACTTCACGATGTAATCGTCACTGTGATAGCGTGTCAGACGCACACACACACGCACACGCGCGATCCGCCAGACAATCGCCCCCAAGGCCCCGCGCCGCCCAAGGCCACCACTCATGCAAACCACCGAACTCACCAACTGGAACCAGTTCATGGAGCTGACAACCCAGCTCGACGGCTGGGCATTCCGCGGGCAGCAAAACGCCCAGTGGCGGCTGGAGAGCTCGCTCTCGCGCTACATGCGCGACTTCGTAGACGACCGCAACCAATGGCGCGCACGCGAGGAGCGCGCAATCCGCGTGTTTCGCCGCAAGGCACACAACTTCCTCGCGCATCCCGCCATCCTCGCCGACGATCTGCGCTGTCTCGCGCTCATGCAGCACCACGGCGCGCCCACCCGCCTGCTGGACTTCACGAAGAGCCCGTTCGTGGCGGCCTTCTTCGCGCTCGAACGCGCGACCGGCGACGCCGCCGTCTACGCGCTCAATACCCCCGCGCTCTGGAACAACCGCGCCCGCCCGAAAGCCGATCCGGTGCTCACGCGCGACGTGATCGACCCCCGCGTGCCCGATCACTTCGAACGTTATTTCTTCTGCAATACCAACGAAATTCTCTGGTCAGGCGAGCCCACCGAAATGGACGACCGGCTCGTCGCGCAGTCCGGCACCTTCGTCGTGCCCGGCGTGATCGACAGGCCGTTGCAGGCCATTCTCGACGGCTACGAAAGCAACGAGGAACTGCTGCATCAGATCGTGCTGCCCGCACGCATCCGCATGGACGCCATGAAGTGGCTCTACCGCATGAACATCACGAACGCCTCGCTGTTTCCGGGCCTCGACGGCCTCGCGCGCTCGATTGGCGTGGAGCTGGAGATCGTCTGGTCGGGGATGATGCAGGCGCAATAAGGGCGTTGAATCGGTGCTACCGTTCCTGCGAACCGCGTGGCGTCAGATGGCATCCACGTCTTCGCCGCGCTGCACGGCGATGCGCCGCGCAGCGGCAAAGCACGCGGCAAGCGTACCGGGCGCGCCGATCAATTGCATGCCCGAAGGCAGCTCGCCCGGCGCGTGGCAAGGCACGCTCACGACAGGCAGCGCCGCGAACGAAATGGGCTGCGTGAGCCGGCCAAGCATCTTTGCGGGTTCGAGCGCCGTGCCGTTCACGTCGACAGTGGCATCGGCGAAACGCGGGGCCGCGCAAGGCGTGGCGGGTGCGATGAGCACGTCGTAGCGCGCGAAGAGGGGGCTCATGTGCTCACACCATGTTGCGCGCTGCACGAGCGCCCGTGCGTAGGCCGCTTCGTTCGTCGAAAGACCCGTGACGATGCGCGCGCGCAGGCGTTCGGAGACGTGCGAGGGATCGGCGTTCAGCAGCGTGCGATGCGCGCGTGCCAGTTCGTAGTTGGAGACCGTGAGCGCGGCGGCGCGTGCGTCTTCGAGCAAGGCTTCTTCGACGGGCTCCGGCTCGGCATGCTCGAAGCACGCAGCAGCGCGCTGCACGGCACGGCGTGCGTGCGCATCGGCGAACTGCTCGAAGCCTCCGGTGAGTACGGCCACGCGCAACGGCTGCTGGCTGGATATTGCGGCGCGTACACGTGCGGCCTCTGCATGGCCTTGCGCGCCAAGCAGCGCTTCATAAAGCGCGACGAGATCGCCGAAGCTACGCGCAAAGCCGCCCGCCACGTCGAGCGACGTGGCATAGGGCAGACATCCTTGCATCGCGAGCCGGCCGTTATCGGGCTTCACGCCCCACACGCCGCATAGCGCGGCCGGCGCGCGGATCGATCCGTTGGTGTCGCTGCCGAGCGCGAGCGCCACGTAGCCTGCCGCGACGGCCGCGGCCGAGCCGCTCGACGAGCCGCCCGTCATGCGCGTGGGATCTGTGGGCAGGCGCACCGCGCCAAAGTGCGGATTCTCGCCGGTGGCGCCGCACGCGAGTTCGTCCATGTGCGTGGCGCCCAGCGGCACCGCGCCCGCCGCGCACAAGCGCGCGACCAGCGTGGCGTCCGCTTGCGCAGGCGGCAGCGCGAGCCGTGCGGGCGAGCCGGCCACGGTCGTGTAGCCGGCCACGTCGAAGTTGCTCTTCACCAGAAATGGCACGCCCGCGAGCGGCCCAGGATCGCGGCCCGCACGCACGGCGGCGTCCACGCGGCGCGCGTCGTCCAGCGCGCGTGCTTCGAAGATCATCGAGACGGCGTTGTGCTGTGCGTCGCGCGCGGCGATATCGGCGAGCGCGGCGCGTACGAGTGCTTCGGCGCTCGCGCGGCCCGCGCGGACCTCGTGGGCCAGCGAGCGCGCATCGCGCGGCAGCGGCACCGCGTTCATGCGCGTCCCATGAAGCGGCGAGGAATCGCGAGGATCAGCGCCGCCGCGCTGAAGAGCGCTAGCGCGAGCAGCGCGACGCCCACCTCGGTGCTGCCGGTGAGGCCCTTGAGGTAGCCCATGATGGACGGTCCCACGAAGCCCGCGACGGCCGCGCCGATGTTCACGAGGCCCGCGCCGCTAGCAGCCGCGTCGCCGGCGAGGATGCGCGAAGGCAGGCTCCAGAACATCGCGAGCGTGCTCATGATGCCGGCCACGCCCACGGTCAGGCAGGCCACGGCCAACACCGGATGCGCGCGCATGCCCACGCTCGCGAGCAGCGCCACGCCGCCCACGATCACGGGCGCAGCCGTGTGCCAGCGGCGCTCGCCGGTGCGCACCGAATGTTGCGCGTTCGCGACCATCGCGATGGATGCCACGAGATACGGCACCGCGCTGATCAGGCCGATCGCGAAGTTGCTGAGCGTGCCGAGCGCCTTGATCATGGTGGGCATCCAGAAGATCAGCCCGTAGTTGCCCACGTTGTAGAGAAACGAGGTGAAAAAGAGCAGCCACAGCGTGGGCTCGCGCAGCGCGGCGCCCAGATGCGCGCGCTTGCCTTCGGCCTCCGTGGCCATCTCGGCGTGGACCATGCGCTTCTCAGCGTCGCTGAGCCAGTGGGCGTCGTCGATGCGCTCGGTGACCGTGGCGAGCAGATAGAAGCCGAGCAGCACGGCAGGCAGCCCCTCGATCAGAAACATCCACTGCCAGCCGCGCAGGCCAAGTCCGCCGTGCGCGGCGTCCATGATCCAGCCCGAGAGCGGTCCGCCGATCACCACGCCCAGCGGCATCGCCAGAAACAGCAGCGCCATCACCTTCGAGAGCCGGCGCGACGGAAACCACACGCTGAAGTAAGCGATCACGGCCGGGAAGAAACTCGCCTCGGTCACGCCCAGCAGGAAGCGCAGCGCGTAGAAGCTGGTCTGGTCGCGCGTGGCGAGCGTCGCGATGGAGACGAGGCCCCACGCGAGCATCGAGCCCGCAATGCACTTCTTCACGCCGATGCGCTTGACGAGCCCGCCCGCGGGGATCTGCAGCAGCAGGTAGCCGATGAAGAACAGCCCCGCGCCCACGCCGTATGACGCTTCGGATAACTGAAGATCGTTCACCATCTGCAGCTTCGCGAAGCCCACGTTCACGCGGTCCAGGTAGCCGAAGAAGTAGCACACGAGGATCAGCGGAATGATGCGGCGCGTGAGCTTGGCATAGAGCGTGTCGATGTCGGGCGCGTCGAGGCTCGCATACGGATGCGCGCCGGACTGCATGCCGGGCGGGCGAGCCGCCCCGTCGGTACTTGCCATGATCACTCCCTGCCAGGTTGCACGCGTCAGGCGTGCTCGGTTGCGTTTGGGGTTGCGTTCGACGATGTGTTCGATGATGCGTTCGGCGGCGTGGCGGGTGCGCTTGCCGAAGCCGCGCCCGCTTGCTGGCGGCGCAGCGCGCGCCCGGGTCGATTGCCGGTTGGCTTGGCGTGCGAGAGCACGGCCTGGCCGTTGACGAAGACGTGCTCGATGCCCTCGGGGCGCAGCGTGGGCTGCGCGAAGGTCGCGCGGTCGATCACGCGCGCGGGATCGAACACCACGAGGTCGGCGTAGTGGCCCACTTTCAGGTGCCCGCGCGCTTCGATGCCGAACTGCTCGGCCGTGAGTCCGGTCATCTTGCGCACAGCCGCCTCGAGCGGGAACAGGCCGCGCGTGCGCGAGAACTCGCCCAGCACGCGCGGGAACGTGCCCCACAGGCGCGGGTGCGGCCGCGTGTCGTTGGGCAGGCCGTCCGAGCCCACCATCGTCATCTCGTTCTGGAAGATGCGCTCGACGTCGCGCTCATCCATCACGAAGTAGATGGCGCCAGCCGGGCGCAGCGCTTCGATGGCGGCTTCGATGGAGCCGCCAAAGCGCGGCAGCAGCTCGTGAAAGTCGCGCCCCGCGAGCTCGGGATGCGGCTTCGACCAGGCGAGCATCACGTGTGAAGACTGGCGGATGCGGTCCGCGCGCAGCATCGTCGAGGTGGCGGGATAGGGGTGGCAGTCGAGACACAGCGGCTGCAGCGTGCGCTGGGCGTCGATGCGCGCGAGCGTTTGCACCGAGCGGCCATGATTCTCCTTGCCGGCAACCTTGTGATGCGAGAGCACGACGCGCACATCGAGCGCGCGGCCGATCGCGAAGGCCTCTTCGAGGGACGCCATGATTTCAGCGGTTTCGTCGCGCAGGTGCGTGGCGAATACGCCCCCCGTCTCGCGCAGCGGCGCGCAGACGTCGATCAGCTCTTGCTGCGTTGCAGCGGCGGCGGGCGGGTAGAAGGTGCCCGACGACACGCCGAAGGCGCCCGCGCTCATCGCCTCGCGCACGTCGACGGCCATGGCGGCGATCTCATGGGCGTTGGCCTCGCGTTGCAGATCGCTCATGTGACGCACGCGCAGCGTCGAATGGCCCACCAGCGCTACCGTGTTCACGGCGGCGGGCGTGGCGTCGAGCGCGGCGAGATACTCGGCGAAAGAGGGAAAGCGGAATGCCTGCCACGCGCCGAGCAGATCGAGCGGCTGCGGGACTTCACGTTCCGCGCGCAGCGGCGCGAGGCTGATGCCGCAATTGCCGGCGACCACGGTGGTCACGCCCTGGCAGATCTTGGGCTCGACGCCGGGGTCGGTCAGGACGAAGGCGTCGTCGTGCGTATGGCTGTCGATGAAACCGGGGGCGACGATATGGCCCGCAACGTCGATCTCGTGCGTGGCCGTTGCGCCGCTCAAATCGCCGATGGCAGCGATGCGCTCGCCGCTCACGCCAACGTCGGCGCTGAAGCGGGGCGCGCCGGTGCCGTCGATCAGCTCGCCGTGGCGCAATATGACGTCGAAATGCATGGAGGCTCCTTGCTATTGGCACTGTGCTTGACCGTATCGTCGGTGGCCAATTTGCGGGCGTCCAATGCGAGTCTGCTCGCGATTCATGCGCAAACGCTATCAAACGGTCCACCGTGCGCAGGGGGAGCGCCTGCAAACGCGAGCCGGCGGATTTCAGGCAGCTGCGTGAGGTTGCTGCGTGAGGCCACCGTGCCAGGCTACGGTGCCAGGCCGCCACTTTAGGCCACAGCGGCCTTCACGAGCGCGCACAGGTCGGCCGCCATGCTCGACATGGAGACGGTGCGATGGCGCACGATGCCCACCGTGCGGGCGATCGCGGGACTCGCGAGCGGCACGGCGCGTACGGCGGGCGAGGCGAGCGCGCCCGTTTCGCCCACCGCGCTTTCGGGCAGGATCGCGCAGCCCACGCCCGAGGCAACGAGCGCGGCCACGCAGGAGATGTGCTCGACTTCGTAGAACCAGCGCAGCCGTACGGACTCCTGGCTCATCAGCATTTCGAGCAGCAGACGATTGCCGCTGTCGCGCCCGCCGATCACGAGCTTTGCGTGGCGCAGGTCGCCGAGCGTGAGCGATTCGGCCTGCGCGAGCGGGTCGTCGCGGTGCACGGCGAGCACGTAGCGGTCCTCGAACAGCGGCTCGAACACGAGGTCTTCGTCGTCGCCGGGATGCAGGCTCACGCCGAATTCGGCGAGTCCCGCGCGCACTTGCGAGAGCACGAAATCGTGATTGCCGTCGAGGATCTGCACGCCGATTTGCGGATACTTGCGCGCGTACTGGCGCAGCACGTCGGGCAGCAGGCGTGCCACCACGGTGGGGATGCTCGAGACACGCACCTTGCCGTAGCGCTTTTCGGCGATCTCCTGAATGGAGGTGAGCATCATGCCGAGCTGCGCGATCTGCTCGCGCGCCATCGGCAGGAACTGGCGGCCCACGCCCGTGAGCGTGACACTGCGCGTGGTGCGGTGAAAGAGCTCGACGCCCAGCGCCTGCTCGAGCTTCTGGATGCGCCGCGAGAGCCCAGGTTGCGTGAGGTGCAGCTTTTCGGCGGCGCGATGAAACGTGCCGAGCTCCGCCACGGCGACGAAGGCTTCGAGTTCCGAGTTTTCGACTTTCATGGGGCCTCGGGCCGCGGCAGGTTCAGGCCCGGCGCGAGACGTGTGGCCTTGAACTCCGTGACGGCGTAGACGACGAGATCCTGCTCGGCAAATGGATCGGTCGCGAGCAGGGCGTCGAGCCGTGCGCGCTCCATGTTCGATGCGAGGATCACGCCGCCGTCGCGCGGCACCTTCGGCCCCGCTGCCACGAAATTGCCGGCGGCGAACTGTGCGTCGAGCCAGTCGCGATGGGCAGGAAGGGCGTCGTCGATGCGCTCGAGCGAGGCGGTGTAGGTCAGCGAGACGATGTACATGGGGCTCTATCCAGATTGAAATCCTGCCGGGCATTGTAGCGGCTGGGGATTAGCGCTGGTGGCCGTTCGCGCATTCGTGCAGCGCCGCGTACTGGAGCAGCATGATGGTCTTGCCGTCCACAATTTCACCGCGCTCGATTGCGGCCAGTGCATCGTGCAACGGCATTTCAATCACTTCGATATCCTCACCTTCGTCCTCGATGCCGCCGCCGTGGCCGGTGCGTCCGGCGTCGTCGTACTCGCCCAGATAGAAGTAGAGCTTTTCCGTGACGGAGCCGGGGCTCATATAGGCTTCGAATACCTTGCGCAGGTTGCGCACGCGAAAGCCGGTCTCTTCTTCGGCCTCGGCGCATATGCGTGCCTCGGGCGTGGCATCGTCGAGCAGACCGGCTGCCGCCTCGATCAGCATGCCGTCATGGCCGTTGATGAATACGGGCATGCGGAATTGCCGCGTGAGCACGACGTTGCCGGTCGCGGGGTTGTGCAGCAGGATCGTTGCGCCGTTGCCGCGGTCGTAGGCTTCGCGGCTCTGGCGCTGCCACGTGCCGTTACGGCGCAGGAAATCGAAGGTGATCTTCTTGAGCACGTACCAATTGTCCGAAAGCACGGCAGTTTCGACGATACGGACTCGGTCTTGGGTGGCGGTCACGGGCGGCTCCAGGCGATGGTCGACATTCAATGCGGCCCATGGTAACGTGCAGACTCGTGTAGTTTCAAGAAAATTCGTGCAATTGATGCTGACAGATCAAAGAAAGAAGGCCATCCTGGAAGCGCTGGCGCGCGACGGCCAGGTGCTGGCGGGCGAGCTGAGTGCGAGGTTCGGCGTGTCGGAAGACACGGTGCGCAGGGACTTGCGCGAGCTGGCGGCTCAGGGGCGGGTGCAGCGCGTGCATGGTGGGGCTTTGCCTGCTTCGGCTGCGATCGCGCCGCTTGCCGAGCGCGAGGACATGGACGTGGACGCCAAGCGCCGCGTCGCGCGCAAGGCGGCGAGCATGATCGAGCCCGGCCAGGTGGTGATCGTCGACGGCGGGACGACCTCCGCGCTGCTCGTGCAATGCCTCGCGCCCGATCTCGTGGCAACGGTGGTCACGCACAGCCCGAGCATCGCCGTCGCGCTGGCTGCGCATCCGGCCGTGGAAGTCGTGCTGATCGGCGGGAAGCTCTACAAGCACTCGGTGGTGAGCGTGGGCGCGGCCGCCGTGGAGGCCATGTCACACGTGCATGCCGACCTGTACTTCATGGGCGTGACCGGCGTGCACGCGAAGGCCGGGCTGAGCACCGGCGATTACGAGGAAGCGTACGTCAAGCGGGCGCTCGCGGCGCGTGCGGCGGAGACGGTTGTACTGGCCTGCGCGTCAAAGCTCAATGCGGCCTCGCAATACCGCATCGGCGATTTGGATCTCGCGCAGACGCTCATCGTGGACGCGGCCGCGCCCGCCCGATTGATTCGCCCGATCGAGGAGGCTGGATTGGCGGTGGTGAAGGCATAACGCATACGCGTGCATTCAGCCGGCACGCTCCTTTTGTGCAGGCTGCCCCAACGCCCATTGCGCCAGCTCGCGCCGCGTCCTCACCCCGAGCTTCGCGAACGCGCGCTGCACATACGATTTCGCGGTCGTTTGCAGCACGCCCAGAATCGTCGCGATCTCCGGCACCGTGTGCCCCCTGATCAAATGCCTGCAGGTGTCGTATTCGCGCTTCGATAGCCGGATGCCGTCGCTCGCAATGCGCGTGTCGAATAGCGCGAGCGGATCGGTATCGACCACGGCGTTGGTGGTCCGCTTGATCGCAGCCGTGGACGCGTGCAGCTCCAGCAGCGGAAAAAGCAGGTCGCCGAGGTGCCTCAGATAATTCAGGTCTGCGAGCGAAAACGGTGGAAGATGATCGCGGCGCACGAGCGCGAGCGAGCATTGCGTGCGCCGGTCGCTCTTCGTCAGCACGCACTCGTGGGCGACCTCGCGGCTGTCGAAGATCCGTTCGCGAAACTCGCCGGCGGGCACCTGGCTCATGTCGCGCACCACGAGGTGCGTCCCCACGGTGGTCCGGATGTCTGCGAATAGCGGATCGAGGGCCTGGAAGCGCTCGTAGTAGAGCGACATCACATCGTCGACGACGGACTGCGCTTCGTCTACGGCACCGCTGCCGAGCCACTCGCTGCGATAACCGAGCGGCGAGCGGCTGTCGAGGCGCGAACGCTCGACGTGCACATAGTCGAGCGGCACGAGATCGTTCAGAAACAGCGTGAGGCGGCGCACGAAGTGCGGCAGGCCGACGGCTTCGACGACCTCGCCCATCGACCTGATCGGCACATTGAGGTAGCGGGCGCTTTGATTGAATGGGTCGACGTTCAGTTGCATGGTGTCACCCCCGGTCTGTCGTCTTGTCAGTCTTGCGCGGAACATTATCAGAAAGCCCGCGCCACCAAAATCCGTGAATTCGTCCAGTATCCGCGGCCGTGCGGGTGACAACCGGCCCCATCCGCCGTATTGGCGCGATGCGCAGGGGCTCTTCCGGGCCGGCCCAGCCGCGCGCGCCGCGCGGGAAATTGCGGGTTGCCCTCCTTCGAGTAGGGCATACCTGGGCGGAGCGAGCCGATACCTTTGTCGCCTGCCTTCGATTAAAGGCACGTTGAATTTCCACATCGAATCCCGCCATGAATCTACAGAACGAACACAAGGAGACGCCGGCCGACGTCATTTTCACGAATGCACGGGCCTATACCGTCGATCCGCATTGTCCCTGGGCGAACGCGGTTGCGGTGCGCGAGGGCAGGATCGTCTTCGTCGGCGATACGCTCGGCGCGCAGCGCTTTGCCGGTGTGCATACGCGCACGATCGACGCCGGCGGCCGGTTGATGCTGCCGGGCTTCGTCGAATCGCACTGGCATTTCTCCACCACGGCATTTGCCGCGCAGGCGTTCATCAACTTCGAAGATCCGCAGCAGGTGCTGGACGCGCTGCGTGCCTACGTCGAGGCGCATCCGCACGAGAAAAGCATCATCGGCATGGGCTGGGTGCAGGCGGCCATGCCAGCCGAACTGCTCAATCGCGAGACGCTCGATGCGATTTGCGCCGATCGCCCGGTATGCCTGCTTTCGACCGACTTTCATACGATGTGGGTGAACTCGAAGGCGCTCGAGGTTGGCGGGATCGACGCATCCACGCCGCCTGTCGAAGAAGGCGCGAGCTGGTTCGAAAAGGATCCGGTGTCGGGCGAGCCCACGGGCGTGATCGTCGACGGCGCCGCTTATTCGCTGCTCATGCGCCGCCTCTCCGCTGCCGGCTTTCTGCCGCCGTGGGGCGAGCTCTATTACGACTCGTTCGTGAAGTGGCAAAAGAAGCTGGTGGCGGCGGGCATCACGACCGTCTTCGATGCCGGCTTCATCGACCCGAGCGGCGATCAAACGTGGCTGTACGAGACCTTGATGCGCATGGAGCGCGACCGCGCGCTCAAGCTGCGCGTGGTGGGCAGCTATGCGGCGATCGAGGCGACGCGCGACCCTGTGGAAACGATCCTCGAGTATCGCGCGCGCTATCAGTCGCCGCTCGTGAAGGCGCGCACGCTCAAGCTGTTTCTCGACGGCACCGAGATGAACCATACGGCTTATCTGCTGGAACCGTATGCGGACCGGCCGCACTATTGCGGCGAGCCGAACACGCCGATCGAGGACTTCAACCGCTTCGTGCTGGAGGCCGACCGCAACGGCGTCGACATCATGGCGCACTGCGTGGGCGACGCAGCCGTGCGCGGCGCGCTCGACGCGATCGAGCGCGCCAACACGCTCAATCCGCCGCGCGATCGTCGCCACGTGATCACGCATGCGTTCCTCACGCATCCGGCCGACATTCCGCGTTTCCGTCGCCTGGGCGTGCTCGCGAACACGCAGCTTCAATGGGGCGTGGTGGACACCTATACGAAGGCGATTCGCGAGTTCTACGGCGAGAAGCGCTGGAGCAGCATGTACAAGTTCCGCACCTTCATCGAGGAGGGCGTGACAGTGTCCATCGGCATGGATGGGTTGGCCTGCCAGTGCCGATGCCAGCACCACCCCGTCGAGCACATCGAGTCGGGCCACACGCGCCAGCTTGCCGGCGAGCCCGATGCGCCCGTGTTCCCGGACATCAACGAGCGCCTGAGCATCCCGCAGCTGATTGCCGCGTACACGATCCACGGTGCGTATCAGCTTGGCATGGAGCACGAAATCGGCTCGCTGACCGTGGGCAAGCGCGCGGACCTCATCGTGCTCGAACGCGACCTGTTCGAGGTGGGCAAGTACGAGATCGGCAAGGTCGAGGTCGGCCTCACGATGATGAACGGCGAGGTCACGCACGCACAGGGCGATTTCGTGCGGGAGGCGCTGCACGCGTGACGCGCCGCGCGTGATCCGGGGGACCGGGTCAAGACGAAGGTGCTTTCGAAGTAACGCGCGCGGCGCAGCGCTGCGCGCGTGTAGAGGAGACGGTCGGGGCCACAGTGCTCTGGCTCGAGACAGGATGGTGCAATGAATAAGGAAAACGGCACACGACGATCGCAGTCTGCGTTCGTCGCGGCAATGGTGGCCCTCGGCGTGTTCTCGCCGACGGTGTTCATGGGGCTGCCCGCGGTGGTTGGACAGGTCGCTCAGCATTGGGCCTTCGGCGAGGCGACACTGGGCATCGCGGTCTTCGCCGAAGTGTTCGGCATGTCGTGCGGCGCGCTGCTCGTGGCGTTCGTGCTGGGACGCCAGCCGGTTCGGCGCGTGCTTGTTGCCGCCGCGATGCTGGCGGCAGCCGCGAATCTCGCGACGCTCGGCGTGCACGGGTTTGTTGCGTTTGCGCTCTTGCGCTGCGTGGCGGGCGTGGGATCGGGGGCGCTCAATGGCATTGCGATGCGATATCTCTCGTACACGAGCACGCCCGAGCGGCATCTCGGCATGCTGGTGATGGGGCAAGTGCTTTGGGGCATGGCGTTGCTTGCGTTCGTGATTCCGTCGTTGGGCGCCGCATGGGGCGCGGCTGGCGTCTTCACGTTTGTGGCTGCGCTTTCCGTGCCGTTCACTTGCGTCGCAGGGCGGTTCGAGCGTGGCGAGACGCTGTCGACGCCGCAACAGAGAGCGGCAGGGCGCGTTGACAAGGGTGGCGCGCTGCTCTCGCTCGTAGCGCTGTTTGCGTTGTATGGCGGCGTGGGGGTCGTGTGGACTTTCCTGGAGAAAATTGGCGCCGATGCGGGATTGCGCGGTTCGTATATTTCCATCGTGCTGGCGGCCGCCAATCTCGTGAGTCTTGTTGCTTGCTGGTTTATGCCGAAGGTTGGCGTAGGGGGCGGCTTGCGGCGCTGGACGCTGTTCAATCTCACGGGGTGTGTGGTTGCTGCGGCTTCCCTCGCGTTGCCGCCTTCGCCGCTGTCGTTCGCGCTTGGCTCGGTCGTGTTCATCGTTTGCTGGACCGGTGGTGCGCTGCTGATCTTTGCTACGATCCCTCAGTATGATCTTGTGGGGCGTTTTGCTGCGCTTTCGCCGGGATTTCTTGCGCTTGGATTTGGGGTGGGGTCGATCGCCGGGGGCGAGTTGATGGAGGCTTCGGGTACGCGTGCCGCTTTGGAAGTCGCTATTGTGCTTTGCATGCTTTCGCTCGTGTTCTATGCGAGGTTGCGGCCTTTGGATGACGAGCGTGCGCTCGTGGCTCACTGGGAGTGAAGTTGAGCGTGCCGCGCACGCTTGGGAATTGATTTGTTGCGGTGCTTTATGGCGTTGCGACTTAACTTGTATTCGCGGCGGGCCGCGGGCGTTGCCCCTGTGCGGGGCGGCACCTACTTTTCTTTGCCGCGGCAAAGAAAAGTAGGCAAAAGAAAGCCGCTCAAACCGCCAGTGTGACGCAGTCCACCACTGCCCTGTATATCGGAGCGGCTCCGGGGCGTCTGTCGCCACGCGGCATATAGCGGAGTGACTAAGGGCTCATTCATCCGGCGGCGCTCCGCGCGCCGTGGGGTATAACCAAAACCATTGGGATATACGCGTATTCGTGGAACTCCAGCGTATTCATAGGGAAGCACTCTCGCGTATCAGTAGGACTCCAGCATATTCGCCAGGAACCATTTCTGCGCAATCGCCAATTTGCCCGGCAGAACTTCGCGCATTCGCCACGCAGCCCGCCCGGTTTTCCATGCAGACCTTCGCTCATTCGCCAGGCAACCCACTTGGTTTTCCATGCAGACCCTTCCGCCCGCGCGTAGCGCGTGGCGGGAAGAATGAGCCCTTTGTCACTAAGGCGGAGTGTGCGAGGCGACGGATGCCCCGGAGCCGCTCCGATAAGAAGGGCAGTGGGGGACTGCGTCACACTGGCGGTTTAAGCCGCTTTCTTTTGCCTACTTTTCTTTGCGGCTGCAAAGAAAAGTAGGTGCCGCCCCGCACAGGGGCAACGCCTGCGGCCCGCCGCGAATACAAGTTAAGGCCAACGCGCGGAGCGCAACGCAATAACCAACGAATCAAAATTTCAAAATACTCACATATCGTTGAGCAAGAAATCGCTCTCCGAAGGCCGCTCAAACAGCGCGGCGAATTCCGCATGGGGAAAGGCCCCAGCAAACGCCTGCACACCGCGCATCAACATCTCAGGCGGCAGCCACGGATAACCCAGCAATTCCTGCAAAGCGCTCAGCTTGACCGACCCCGCATCCCCGATCGAATCCATACGTTCGATATGAATATGCAGCGCGACGATCCTGTCCACACCTCCGGCCGAGCGGCCAATTCTCCACCGATACGCGCCCTTACCAAGCCGAAGCGCTTCAGTCTCCTTCTCTCTCATCACGACGAGCCAAGGCATAACACAGACGCCGTCTGCATCCACCACAGGTTCGTCGCACACATAATAAGTGCGACACCGATCGAACCGCTCACCGAAATCAGCCACCAGCGTCTTCGCAATCGCAGTCGCGCCACTCACGCTACGCGGAAAATCGATCTCATCGGTTGCAATCGAAAACGTCAACGCCGCGTCATCGGCGAAACAATCGGCAATCAACTCGGGCCGGTTCTGGTCCTTCGCATGCAAATAGCCTTCCAGCAAAGTCTGCACGGTTGAGGTGGGCAGTGAGGTCATGTCATGAATCCAGGGCTTGGGCGCCCACAAGTATGCACCACGCTGGTGCGGGAGGGGCCTGCCTTTGCGCTATAATTAGGTCGCAAAGGTAACCACGTAAGCAGTCGGGGAGTAAGAGCGACATGGCAAAGCAGCACGATCAGTCCGTATTGACGATTACCAACCCCGCCTGCCTCGTCGACGGCAGCGACCGGGAATTTCGCCATCTGATCAACGGGCTGCTGCCGTTCGCGGCGCGCCTGCTGTCGATCCGCGACGGATTCGGCGCGCTGGTCGGCCTGACCGGCATTCAGTATTCCTTGCTCGTCTCCATCTCTCATTTGTCGGACGACGAGGTCGTGACCGTCAACCGGCTCGCCGACCATCTACACCTGAGCGGCGCGTTCGTCACGCTCGAAACCGGCAAGCTCAAGAAGCTCGGCCTGATCGACAAGCGCTCGGATCCCGACGACAAGCGCAAGATGCGTTTGACGGTCACGACGGCCGGCTGGAAATCGCTGCGCGAGCTGGCGGAGAATCAGCAGACCATCAACAACGTCCTCTTCGAAGGCGTGACGAAGACCGAATTCAAGGCGCTGTGCTCGGTTGTCGACCGGCTGGTGGGCAACGGCGACCGCGCAACGCTCGACCTGACGCATATGATCGCTCGCCAGCAAAAGCCCTGAGCGAGCTTCCCCGCCCGCAGCAAGCCGGCCATGGCGGCGCACCATCGCGTCTCGCCGCCATGTCTGCCTCAATGCGGGCTCAATGCGCGGCCCACTGAATCGTCGCAAGGTCGACGCCTTCCAGGTGCATGTCCCACAACGGGCTCAGCGCGCGCAGTTTCACCACGGTCTCGCTGACTTGCCTGATCACTTCGTCGACTTCCGCTTCGGTCGTGAACCGGCCCAGCGTAAAGCGTATCGAGCTGTGCGCCAGCTCGTCGCTGCGCCCGAGCGCGCGCAGCACGTACGACGGTTCAAGCGAAGCAGAAGTGCACGCCGACCCCGACGATACCGCTACGCCCTTGATCCCCATGATCAAGGATTCGCCTTCCACGAAGTTGAAGCTCACATTCAGGTTGTGAGGAATGCGCCGGGTGAGGTGCCCGTTCACGTAGACCTCGTCCAGTTTCGTCAGGCCGGCGAGAAGCCGGTCGCGTAGTGCGCCGACTCGCCGGCTTTCCTCTTCCATCTCTTCCTTCGCGAGCCTGAACGCTTCGCCCATGCCGACGATCTGGTGCGTGGGCAGCGTGCCCGAGCGCATGCCGCGTTCGTGGCCGCCGCCATGCATCTGGGCCTCGATGCGCACGCGCGGCTTGCGGCGCACGTAGAGCGCGCCAATGCCCTTGGGGCCGTACAGCTTGTGTGCCGTCACGGTCAGCAGATCGACGCCGAGCGCGTTGACATCGATGGCAATCTTGCCGGCGGCTTGCACCGCATCGCAATGAAAGACGATGCCTCGGGCACGGCACAGCGCGCCAATCTCGGCAATCGGCTGCACGACGCCCGTCTCGTTGTTCACCATCATGACCGATACGAGAACGGTGTCCTCGCGCAGTGCCGCGCGCAGGGTCTCGAAGTCGAGCAGCCCATCCGCGCCCACGTCGAGGTACGTTACGTCAAAGCCCTGCCGCTCCAACTCGCGGCACGTGTCCAGAACCGCCTTGTGCTCGGCTTTCACCGTGACGATATGGCGGCCCTTGCCCTTGTAGAAGTTCGCCGCACCTTTGATCGCGAGGTTGTTGCCCTCCGTTGCGCCGGAGGTCCAGACGATCTCGCGCGAATCGGCGTGCAGCAACTCGGCCACGTGCCTGCGCGCCGTTTCCACGGCTTCCTCCGCGGTCCAGCCATAGCTGTGGCTGCGCGAGGCAGGATTGCCGAAATCTTCGTGAAGGAAGGGCACCATCTTCTCGACCACGCGCCGGTCGACCGGCGTGGTCGCGCTGTAGTCCATGTAGATAGGGCGTGAGTCTGTCTTGGCTTGCATGAATCGTGCTCCCTCGGCGGTATCGTGCTCGGCGAGCGTCAGCTCGCGCAACGAAGTGTAGGCGCACTTTCGTCCGCTTCCGCGAACACCCACTCGGCGAGTAGGGTTGTCTTTTAAACAAAGCTTTCTTGTAGTGGTAAACGCCAACTTGCACGCTGGTCTGGTTTTGACTTTAATAATAGCTATTCAACAAAGCTAAATTAATTCGCTTTGTAGCCGTGAGGAACCGGGGCGCAAGGCGGCGGAACAAGGAGAGCGAAATGGGCAGCACAGCAGCACAGCCTGAAGGGAGCGTCGACGTCCAGCGGCAATTCCGGACGGCTTTGTCGATGTTCGCCACGGGCGTGGCGGTCATTACCGCACCGCGGCAAGAAGGGCATCCGATCGGGATCACGGTGGCCTCGTTCAACTCGGTTTCGCTCGATCCACCGCTGATTTTGTTCTCGGTCGACCGGCGCAGTATGAGCCTCGCCGACCTGTGCAGCGCGCCCAGCTATGCGGTCAACGTGCTCGAAGAGACGCAGCAGGAGATGTCGAACCGCTTCGCAAAGGCAAACGGCGACAAATGGAGCTGGCGCAATGGCGGGGCGAGCGAGCGCGATGCCGCCGTGCTGCTGCCCGATGCGCTCGCGACCTTCGAATGCGAGCCGTATGCACAACACGACGGTGGCGACCACGTGATTTTCGTTGGCCGCGTCACGCGTCATCGGGCGCGCCCTCACGGCCGCCCCCTGATTTTCTTTGGCGGACGCTACCGCTCCCTCGACGCCGTGCAGAGCGCATCGGCCTGAAACCGCAGACGAACTCACCCTGGAGAAGATCGTGATCAAGAATGGAACTCAACATATTGCATCGCTGCGCGACGGGCGCGAGGTGTACCTCAATGGCAAGCCGGTAGGCGACGTGACCTCGCATCCCGCGTTCCGCAATTCCATCCGCAGCTACGCGAATCTCTACGATTTCCAGGCACGCCCGGAAAACGTCGAGAAGATGACCTTCGCGTCTCCCGACACCGGCAGGCGCGTGAGCCGGATCTGGGAACTGCCGGCGTCATACGAGCAACTGGTCGAGCGGCGCGAAGCCCTCGAAGCCTGGACGGAACTCCATTTCGGTTTCATGGGCCGCTCGCCGGACCACGTTGCGTCCTGCCTTGCCGGCATGGTCATGGGCATCGACGTGTTCGAGCAATACGACACGGCGCGTGCCGGCGCGCTACGCGACTACTACAAATATGCGCGCGACAACGATCTGTTCCTGACCTACGTGATCGTCAATCCGCAGGCGAACCAGGCCAAGTCGGCGCACGAGCAGGAAGACAAGTATCTGGCCGTGGGCATTGTGGACCAGGATGCCGAGGGGATCACGGTGCGCGGCGCGAAGATGCTGGCGACGAGCGGCATCATGGCCAACGAAGTGTTCTGCAGTTGCATCCAGCCCTTGCGCCAGGGCGACGAGATGTATGCACTCTCGTTCGCCGTGCCCATGAACGCGAAGGGCATGAAGGTGATGTCGCGCAAGTCGTACGAGGAGCACGCGCCGTCGGTATTCGACAACCCGCTGTCGAGCCGTTACGACGAAAACGACGCGGTGCTGTACTTCGACGATGTCAAGGTGCCCTGGGAGCGCATTTTCATCGCCGGCGACGTTGCGATGTGCGCGAAGCAGTTTCACGCCACGCCGGCGCACGTCTATCAAAACTACCAATGCCAGGTGCGTCTGATGACGAAGCTGCGCTTCCTGGTCGGGCTCGGCCTGAAGATCTCGGAAGTGAACGGCACGAACACTTTCCCGCAGGTTCGCGAGGCGTTGGGCCAGCTCTCGGCGGAAGCCTCCATGGTCGAGGCGTACGTCTATGGGATGGAGGCGAAGGGGACCGTGGTCAACGGCTACTACGTGCCTGATCGCAACATGCTGTACAGCTCGCAGGTCCTGACGCAGCAGCTTTACTCGAAGATCCTCAACACACTGCGCGAGCTTGCGGGCGGCGGGATGATCATGCTGCCGTCGAGCATTCAGGACTTCGAAAATCCCGATCTGCTGCGAATCATCGAAAAGACCCAGAAGTCGCCGGTGTGCAGCTCGGAAGAGCGCGTCAAGTTTTTCAAGCTCGCCTGGGACGCCGTTGGCTCGGAGTTTGCCTCGCGCCACAACCAGTACGAGCTGTTCTACGCCGGTGCGTCGTTCGTGACCAAGGGTCACGCCTATCGAACCTACGACTGGCACCGGGCCACGGGCCTCGTCGACAACATGCTGTCGAGCTATTCGCTCGATCAGGAGCTGGCGAAGGCGCCGCGTGCGGCCTGAGCGCCCATCTATGCAATTCTGATTCCACCAAGGAGAGACACATGGCAATCAACAAACTTCATGACGAGTTTCATGGCCTGGACATGGCAAAGGGCTGGCGGCTTCCCGAGGGCTACGACCCGGATTCGGGCGCGCAGGAGCTGATTCTTTCCGGCGAACTTGATACGGATAACAAGCGCGGGAGCCGCACGCGCCTGCTGCGCCTGCCCGCCGGGCTGTTTACGAAGAAGCCGTTCGTGCACGACTACTGGGAAGAGGTTTTTCTCGTCGAGGGCGACTTGACCGTTGGAAATGACGAGCACGGGCAGGGCGGCAAGCCCTTTGAAGGCTATACCTATGCGGTGCGTCCGCCTGGCGCGTGGCATGGTCCGTTCAGGTCGAACGATGGTTGTGTGCTGCTGGAAATTCACTATTACGATCCGGCTTGATCATGGTGCACGCGCTCGGCGTATTGCGAGCGCGGCTCGTGGAGCGCTGCATCGGTGCCGTTGAGCTTGTGGCATCGTGCCTGGCTCGGATCGAGAACGTCGTAAGGCAAGCTCCTTAAAGCGCTTTTTTTGCGCTCGGCGCCTTGCTGGTTTTGTTGGCCTTAACTTGTTTTCGCGGCGGGCCGCAGGCGTTGCCCCTGTGCGGGGCGGCACCTACTTTTCTTTGCCGCGGCAAAGAAAAGTAGGCAAAAGAAAGCCGCTCACACCGCTAGTGTGACGCAGTCCCCCACTGCCCTGTATGTCGGAGCGGCTCCGGAGCGTCTGTCGCCACGCGGCGTATAGCGGAGTGACTAAGGGCTCATCCATCCGGCGGCGCTGCGCGCGCCATGGGGTATATCCAAAACCGGTGGGATGCACACATTTTTATAGGACTCCAACGTATTCGTTCGACAGCACGCCTGCACGTTCGCCAGGCAGCACGCCTTGCGTTCACCAGGTAGGCCGCGCATTCACTAGATAGGTTGCCCACGCATTCGCCGGGAGTCCCGCCCGGTTTTCCTTGCATACCCTTCCGCCCGCGCGTAGCGCGTGGCGGGAAGGATGAGTCCTTTGTCACTAAGGCGGAGTGTGCGAGGCGACGGATGCCCCGGAGCCGCTCCGATGGACAGGGCAGTGGTGGACGGCGTCACACTGGCGGTTTAAGCCGCTTTCTTTTGCCTACTTTTCTTTGCGGCTGCAAAGAAAAGTAGGTGCCGCCCCGCACAGGGGCAACGCCTGCGGCCCGCCGCGAAAACAAGTTAAGGCCAAAAAAACAGGCAAATCGCTGAAAGCAAAAAAGAAATCACAATTTAAAAACCCTCACCCAGAGAAAGGGAACCCTCCATGAAAACCATCAATTTCAAAATTGAAGAAAACACACCAAAGTACACCAACCGCGCGATAGCGATAAAGAACCTGATCATAGCGGGCTGGACAGGCCGCGACACCATTGCGATGGAAAACCACATCCGCGAGCTCGAAGCGCTAGGCGTAAAACGACCGCCCTACACACCGGTCTTCTACCGCGTCTCGGCAGACCGCATCACCACGACCCCATGCATCCAGGTAACCGGGGAAGAAAGCAGCGGCGAAGCAGAATTCATGCTAGTGAGAGAAGGCGGCGAGACCTACATCGGCATAGCCTCTGACCACACCGACCGCCAGGTGGAGACCTACGGAATCACCGTATCCAAGCAAATGTGCGAAAAGCCCTGCGCGGATACACTATGGCGCCTCGACGACATAACCGACCACTGGGACGCACTACTGCTACGCTCCTACGCGATAATCAACGGCGAGCGCGTGCTCTATCAGGAAGGCAAGGTCACAGCGATGCGCAGTCCTGAAGATCTCCTTGCACAGTTCGCAAGCCGAGGCGGGCAATTCGACGACGGCACCGCAATGCTCTGCGGCACGCTTGCAGCAATCGGCGGAATCCGCGCGGCGCAGGCGTTCGAAATCGTGCTCGAGGACCCGGTGCTCAGACGCACGCTGCGCCACGCCTATTCAATCGAGACGCTGCCGGTCGCAGGCTGAGATCAGATGAAACGCCAAAGCGCGGCGCCGCCTCGACAGCACCGCCGCGCGCGCATTACTCCTCGTCTTCGGACTGCTGCGCGGTGCCCGAGAGCACGCGGGCGCGAATCACCTTGACGCGTTGCTGCATGATCTCGCGCGCCTTTTCACCATCACGCGCCTCGATGGCGTTCAACACCTGCTTATGCGAGCGAATCACGCGCGTGGCGATGGTGTTCGTCGTGTTCGGCGCGAGCAGCGGCTGCAGCACGAATCGCAGCGCACGGAACTGCGCGAGCAGCACCCGGTTGTGCGACGCCTCGACGATGGCCTCGTGAAAGCGCAGCGAGGCATTCGTGAAGCCCTGCGGGTCGTCGCGCAGCTTGTCCAGCTCGGCCAGGATGCCGCGCAGCTTGGCGAAATCGTCGTCGGTGGCGTTTTGCGCCGCCAGCTCGGCGGACGTCACCTCAATGGCCATCTGCGCATCGAAGATTTCTTCTCCGCTCACGCCAATCAGATGCAGCTGGATCGCAAGCGCATCGGCAAATCGCTCCGGGTTGCCTTGCGCGATCCACGCGCCGCCCTTGGCGCCCATGCGGATCTGCACGATGCCCACCGCTTCGAGCGTGCGCAATGCGTCGCGCGCGGCCATGCGGCTCACATTGAATTGCGTCGACAGCGAGGTTTCGCTGCCGAGAAAATCACCGGTCTTCAGCTGCCCGGAAAACACGGCCGCCCGCACCTGCGAGACGATGCGCCATGACAAGGTTTCCGTCTGCACCGGCTCCCACAGCGGCGCCCCCTCGACGTTGCCTTTTTTCAATTCGGATCTCCACGGCCTTGACGTTATGACGGTGACCGGCCACCGCCAATGCATGCAAGCATGAACGGGGCCGGAATAGCTTGCGCGATGTTAGCACAAGCTTCGAACCATCATAAAGTTATACAGTTTGCATCGTGGATGCCATAACCGCCAACGCATGGCGGGTCATAGATCGAGCACGAGGGACGCGCTCTTGCTGCCCGAGCAGCAGATCATCATCGACCGGTTGGCCTCGCGTTCGGCCTTCGTGAGCACCATGTCGCGATGCTCGGGCACGCCCTCCACGATGCGCGTCTCGCACGCGCCGCACACGCCCTGCGAGCACGAGTAGTTCACGTCCACGCCCGCCGCGAGCAGCGCATCCAGAATGGTCTTGCCCGCCTCTACGGCAATCGTGCGGTCGGTGCGCGCAAGGCGCACGGTAAAGCCGCCATTGGCGGCCGGCGCTTCCTGCGCGGCGAAGTATTCGACGTGAAAGCGCGTGGCATCTTCGAGCGGCGCGGCGGCCGCTTCGAAGGCGTTCAGCATCGCGGCCGGCCCGCAACAATAGAAGTGCGTGGCGCGGTCGTGCCGGAGCAGCAGCGCCGCAAGGTCCAGGCGCGCGCCGCCGGGCACGCCGTCGTGATGGAACTGCACGCGCGAGCCATATTCGCGCAGGGTGTCGGCAAACGCCGTGGCTTCGGGCGTGCGCGTGCAGTAGTGCAGCTCCCAGGAGCGCCCGAGTGCGTCGAGCCGCCGGATCATGCTCATGATCGGCGTGATGCCAATCCCGCCCGCAATGAAGACGGTATGCGGCGCCGCTTCGAAGAGCGGGAAGTTGTTCTGCGGTGCGCCGATCGTCAGCGTCATGCCCACCCGCAATGCGTCGTGCACGCAACTCGATCCGCCGCGGCTGGCGGGGTCGCGATTCACCCCCACGACATAGCGGTGCGTCTCGCGCGCGTCGTTGCACAGCGAGTAGCTGCGCACGAGGCCGTTGGGCAGGTGCAGATCGATATGCGAGCCCGCCGTGAAGGGCGGCAGCGCCGCGCCGTCCCCTGCCTCGAATTCGTATGTATTGATGGCCGCCGCCTCGTGGCGGATGGTCCGAAGCCGGACCGCTAGCGTTTGCCTGACCTGCTTCATCGTGCTGTTTCCTCGATCGTCCGCCGTCGCCGGCGCGAGTTCTTGTTGCGTTTCGGTATAACTATAATATATATTAAGTAAAACGACATCGGCAAGCGCGCCAGGTATCGGTCCATCAAGAAAGATACTTCTCTAATGTTCAATATGTATTATCATTAGGTCGATCGGAAGGGCAGGACCGATCGGGCGGTGCAGAACAACCGGATGGCCTTCGATGTACAGCTTCGGCCGAGCCGGAAACAATGGAGACTTGAAATCATGCTGTCCCAAGAGAAGAACGAGCTGTTGACGAAGGTCGGTCCGGGCGAGCCCATGGGCGAACTGCTGCGCCGCTACTGGATGCCGGTTGCCGGGGTGAGCGAGTTCGACGAGGTCGCCGTGAAGCCGGTGCGCCTGCTAGGCGAGGACCTCGTGCTGTACAAGGACCTGAGCGGCAACTACGGTCTCGTCGACCGCCAGTGCCCGCATCGGCGCGCCGATCTCGCGTACGGCTTCGTCGAGAAATGCGGCCTGCGCTGCAACTATCACGGCTGGCTCTACAACGAATCGGGCAAATGCACCGAGCAGCCGTACGAAGACGTCGCGAATCCCCAGGTGAAGCTCAAGGAGCGCGTGAAGATCAAGGCCTATCCGGTGGCGGAGAAGGCCGGCATCCTGTGGGCGTATCTCGGGCCGCAGCCCGCGCCGCTCGTGCCGAACTGGGAGCCGTTCTCGTGGAAGAACGGTTTCGTCCAGATCGTGATTTCCGAAGTGCCGTGCAACTGGCTGCAATGCCAGGAGAATTCGATCGATCCCATCCACTTCGAATGGATGCACAACAACTGGACCACGCGCCTGAATGGCGAGACGGGACCGTATTCGGCTGCGCACCGGCAGCTCGATTTCGAGGAGTTCGACTACGGCTTCGTCTACAAGCGCCTGCGCGGCGACGCCGACGAGAACGATCCGTTGTGGTCGGTCGGCCGCGTGTGCCTGTGGCCGAACGCGTTCTTTCTGGGTGAGCATTTCGAATGGCGCGTGCCGGTCGACGACTTCCGCACGCTGAGCGTGACGTGGGCCTTCACGCGCGTGCCGAAGGAAAGCGAGCCTTATGTGCAGAAGCACATCCCGACCTGGCACGGTCCCGTCACCGATCCCCAGACGGGCCGCTGGATCACGAGCCATGTGATGAATCAGGACTTCGTCGCGTGGGCGGGGCAGGGCGTGATCGCCGACCGCACAAAGGAGAACCTGGGTGCGAGCGACCGTGGCATCGTCATGCTGCGGCGCCGCTTCCTCGAGGAGCTCGATGTGATCGCGAGCGGCGGCGAGCCCAAGGGCACGATCCGCGATCCGCGCCTCAACGAGTGCGTCGAGCTGCCGATCGCCGCCCGTGCGACCTTCGTCGAAGGCATGACGCGCGCCGAATTCGCGCGTCACCCGCTGTGGCGCCACCATCTCCAGGACTTCCGCTTCCAGGCCGGGCAGCCAGAGAGCGTGCGCAACGCTTTTCTCGAAGCGATGGGCATTGGAGAATGAGGGCTGCAGCGCGGCATGAAGGACCGCGCCGGCGAGCGACATCAGAACGATTGGAGACGCAGATGCAACCGAGAAGCTACGATTTCCCGACGGGCCTGTTCATCAACGGCGAATGGCGCTGCGAAGGGCGCGATACCCAGCCTGTCGTCAACCCGGCGAACGAGCAGGTGATCGGCCATGTGCCGCTCGCCACCCAGGCCGATCTCGACGACGCCCTTGCCGCCGCCGCGGCCGGCTTCGCCACATGGTCGCGCATGAGCGCAGCCGCGCGCGCCGCCATCATCGAAAAAGCCGCCGCGCTGATGCACGAGCGCGCCGAGCTGATCGGCACGCTCATGAGCTTCGAGCACGGCAAGCTGCTGGCCGACGGGTTGCAGGAAGCGCACAGCTCCGCGGACATCGTGAAGTGGTTCGCCGAGGAAGGGCGCCGCGCCTATGGCCGCATCGTGCCGGGACCGCTCGCGAATTCGCGCCAGCTCGTCATGAAAGTGCCGGTCGGCCCCGTTGCCGCGTTCACGCCCTGGAACTTCCCGGTGCGCATTCCGGCGCGCACGGTGGCGGCGGCGCTCGCGGCAGGCTGCTCGGTGGTGCTGAAGGCGGCGGAGGAAACGCCCGCCTGCACGGCCGCCATGGTGCGCTGCTTTCAGGACGCGGGCTTGCCGCCGGGCGTGCTCAATCTCGTCTTTGGCGTGCCGGCGCAGGTGTCGGAGCATCTGATTACCTCGGACGTCATCAAGGCCGTGGCCTTCACGGGGTCGATTCCCGTGGGCAAGCATCTCGCGGGTCTCGCGGCGGCCAACGGGCTCAAGAAGCTCGTGATGGAGCTGGGCGGCCACGCGCCCGTGATCGTCTGCGACGACGCCGACGTCGAGCGCGTCGCCACTATGCTCGCGAAGGCGAAGTTCCGCCAGGCCGGCCAGGCCTGCATCTCGCCCACGCGCTTCTATATCCAGGAGGCCGTGTACGAGGCGTTCGTCGAGCGTTTCGTGCAGGTGGCATCGGGGCTGCGCCTGGGCTCTGCGTTCGAAGTCGATGTGGATGCGAGCCCGATGGCCAATGCACGCAGGCTCGCCGCCGCCGATGCGTTCGTCAAGGACGCGCTCGAGCACGGCGCGCGGCTCGCGCTCGGCGGCCACCGGCTCGAGCGGCCCGGGTACTTCTACGCGCCCACGGTGCTCGTGGACGTGCCGGAAACGGCCCGCATCATGAACGAGGAGCCGTTCGGGCCGGTCGTGCCGTTCAGCTCGTTCAAGACCGTCGAGGAAGTGCTCGCGCGCGCCAACCGCCTGAACTACGGCCTCGCGGCCTACGCGTTCACGGGCTCCGACCGGCGCGCGCTGGAGCTTTCGAACGGGCTGGAGGCCGGCATGATCGGCATTAACAGCATGCTGGTGTCGGGGCCGGAAGTGCCGTTCGGCGGCGTCAAGGAAAGCGGCATCGGCTCGGAGAACGGCGTGGAAGGGCTGCAGGCCTATCTCGTCACGAAGTTCGTGCAGCAGGCCGTGTCCTGATAGGACGATGAGACGGCGGCGGGACGGCACCTGAGCGCGCCGTCTCGCTGCGCCGAGTGCGACGAGAACCACGCAAACTATTTCGGATACCTGATGAACCACGACAAGGCATCTGGCGAACACGCCCGGCTCGCGCCGGCGCTCTGGGAGTCCGTGCAGACGGAGAAGCTCTCGTGGCGCATCGCGGCGCAGGTGCGTGCGGCGCTGTTCTCGAATCAGGTGCGGGCCGGCGACTTTCTCGGCAGCGAGGCGTCGCTCGCCCAGCAGTTCCAGGTGAGCCGCACGGCGGCGCGCGACGCGTTGCGCACGCTCGAGGCGGTCGGCATCGTCGAGATCCGCATGGGGGCGAAGGGCGGCGCGTGGATTGCCAGCGCGAACCCCGAGCGCTTCGCCGACGCGCTCTCGATCCAGTTGAGCCTGATTGGCGCCAGCGCGCTGGAGGTGTTCGACGCGCAGATGGCGATTGAAGTGCTCGCGGCGGAAAAGGCGGCTCAGCGCCTGCTGCCGGAGCATCGCGCGGCGCTGGCCGCCGCGCTGCAGGCCGTGAAGGACGCGCGCGGCCCGCTCACGGGGTTCACGGATGCCTCGCTGCACTTTCACGAGGCGCTGGTCGAGGCGTCGGGCAATCGCGTGCTGCTGGCGCAATTCAAGGCGCTGCGCTTCGTGCTCACGCCGCTGCTCGCGATCTACACGAGCGCCGATACGGCGGTGCGCGTAGTAGCTTCGCACACACGGCTGTTCGACGCCATTTGCCGCGGCGACGCGGCTCTCGCACGCCGCCTGATGCAGGAGCGCATCCGCATCGTGCGCGCGAGCTTCATTCCGGCATGGCTCGCCGAGCCGGCCTTGCACCGGGCCAGCGCCGACACGGCACGCCCCGAAGGCCGTCCCCTCGAGGGGCGGCGGCGGCCCGAATTCACTCACAACACTACGGAGACACGATGATCATCGACGCCCACGCGCACGTTACCGCGCCGGATTCCCTCTACGTCTGGAAAGCCGGACTCGTTTCCCATCGCGGCGCGCATGGCCGCGGCAGCGCGAAGGTCAGCGACGACGAAATGCTCGCCGTGCTCAACGCGCCCACCTTCGGCACGCGCTCGCATATCGAGCAATTGCGCGAGATCGGCACCGATCTTCAGCTCATTTCGCCGCGCCCGTACCAGATGATGCACAGCGAGCGGCCCGCGAAGATCGTGCACTGGTTCACCGAGGAAACCAACGACATGATCGCGCAGCAGGCACGCCTGATGCCGCAGACGTTTCGTGGCATCGGTGGCCTGCCGCAGGCGTGGGGCGAGCCGCTCACGCGCTGCCTTCCGGAGCTCGAGCGCTGCGTGAAGGAGCTGGGCATGGTCGGCATGCTGCTCAACAGCGACCCGAGCGAAGGGCTCGCGACCAACGAGGTGCCCGATCTCGGCAGCGAGTACTGGTATCCGCTCTATGAAAAACTCGTCGAGCTCGACGTGGCGGCCTACCTGCATTCGGCGGGCTGCCGCTCGGAGCGTCACAACTACTCGCTGCACTTCATCAACGAGGAGACCATTGCGGTGATGGCGCTCGCGCGCTCGCGTGTGTTCCAGGACTTTCCGAAGCTGAAGATCGTGGTCTCGCACGGCGGCGGCGCGGTGCCTTATCAGTTCGGCCGCTTCCAGGCGCCTTCGCTGCGCCCGGGGCGCGCGAGCGAGCCGTTCCTCGACAGCCTGCGCCGCCTCTATTACGACACGGTGCTGTACTCGGAGGAGGCGCTGCGCCTGCTCATCAAGACCGTGGGCGCCGACCGCTGCATCTTCGGTGCGGAGCGTCCTGGCGTGGGCACGGTGAAGGATCCGCAGACGGGCCGCTGGCTCGACGACACCCGTCCCGTGATCGAAAGCTTCGAGTGGCTGACCGAGGCCGAGAAGCGGCAGATCTTCGAGGGCAACGCGCGCAAGGTGTTCCGGCTCGACGAACCGGCGGCCAGCCGCTGAAGCGCCATGAACGTTCACTACGCAACTGTCGACGAGGCTCTCGCATGGCAACGCTGATCGGCGCAATCGCGACATCCCACGGACCGCTGCTTTCGATGCCGCCTGAGCTCTGGCATCTGCGGGCCGGGGCCGACCGCAAGAATCCGGCGCACTGGTATCGCGGCCGTGCTTACGACTACGGCCAATTGCTCGATGCGCGCGCGCCCGGTTTCGCGGCGCCCGTTGCGCCCGATGCGCAACAGGCGCAATACGAAGCCTGCCAGCGGGCGCTGGATACGCTGGCGGAGCGCTTCGCGGCGCTGCGTCCGGATCTGGTCGTGGTGCTCGGCAACGACCAGCGCGAGGTTTTCAAGGAGGATCTCACGCCCGCCATCACCGTTTTCACGGGCGCGCAGATCGAGAACAAGCCGCTTGGCGAAGCGCAGCGGCTACGCCTGCCACCCGGTGTGGCCGAGGCCGAGGACGGGCATTGCCCGCCGGGCGGCGCGACCTATCCCGGTGCGCCCGAGGCGGCGCTGCAACTTGTGCAGACGCTCGTTGGCGAGCACTTCGACGTGGCCGTCTCCTCGAGGCTGCCCGGCGGCGAGGATCGTCAGCATGGCATTCCGCACGCGTTCGGCTTCGTCTACCGTCGCGTGATGCGCGACGCGCCGCCGCCGTCGATTCCCGTGTTCCTCAACGTGGGCGTGGCGCCGAATCAGCCGCGCGTCGCGCGCTGCCTCGCGTTCGGGCGCGCGCTCGCAAAGGCGATTCGCGCCTTGCCCGAGGACTTGCGCGTGGCCGTGGTCGCGTCGGGCGGCATGAGCCACTTCGTGGTGGACGAGCCGTTCGACCGCCAGGTGCTCGAGGCGCTGGCGAGCGGAAACGAAGCCACGCTGCGCGAGATCCCCGAGTCCTGGTTCAACGGCAATACGGCGGAGATCAAGAGCTGGCTGCCGCTCGCTGGCATCGCGCGGGAGGCCGGTCTGGCGATGACGCTGGTCGACTACGTGGCCTGCTACCGCTCGGAGGCGGGGACCGGATCGGGCATGGCATTCGCGAGCTGGGAAGTGCCACGCTAGCCGCAACCGCATGCAATGGAGAACATGATAATGCAGGAAAGTAAGGATTACGTAGCACGTCTTGCGCGCCTCGATTGCTGCGCGGTGTCGGACGCGCTCGACAAGCTGGGCCTCGCGGGCACGGTCACGGGTCTCGCGCAACGCGCCACGAGCCGGCGCATCGCGGGCCGCGCGGTGACCGTGAAGCTGGTGGCCGCGCATGAGGTGGACAAGACGCACGCGGCGCAGCACGGCGCGCCGCGCCACCTGGGCACGACCGCGGTGGAACTGGCGGGCCCCGGAGACGTGATCGTGGTCGAGCAGCGCAGCGGCATCGACGCGGGCAGCTGGGGCGGCATTCTCTCGCTGGGCGCCGCGGTACGCGGCATCGAGGGCGTGATCGCCGAAGGGCCGGTGCGTGATATCGACGAAGCGCGCCAGTTCGATTTTCCGGTGTTCGCGCGTGCGCTCACGGCGTTCACGGCGCGCCAGCGCGTGGCCGAGGCGGGCACCAACGTGCCGGTCACGGTGGGCGACGTGAGCGTGCAACCGGGCGACTACGTGATCGCCGATAACAGCGCGGTGGTGTTTATCGCGGCACGCGACATCGAGCGCGTGCTGGCGGCCGCCGAACAGATCGCCGCGCGCGAGGCCGCGATGGCCAAGCGCCTGCTGGGCGGCATGCCGATCACCGAAGTGATGGGCGCCGACTACGAAAACATGCTGCAGCGATGAGGACCGAGATGAACGACATCAACGAAAAGAGCGACACGAGCGACAACAACAGGGCGCGCGCGAGCCGCCTGGACACGGCCACCTTGAGCGACGCGCTGGACCGGTTCGGCATTGTCGGGCAGTGCACGGGCATCAAGCCGCGCGACGCCGGCTTCCGGCTGTGCGGCCGCGCCTGGACCATTCTGTACGGGCCGCCGACCACGCCGCCAGGCACCGTGGGCGACTATATCGACGACGTGCCGGAAGGCAGCGTGCTGGTGCTCGACAACGCGGGGCGCGAGGACTGCACGGTCTGGGGCGACATCCTCACGGAGATCGCGCATCGGCGCAAGATCGCGGGCACGGTCATCGACGGCATCTGCCGTGACGTGAGCCTGTGTCTCTCGCTCGGTTATCCGGTCTTCAGCAAGGGGCACTGGATGCGCACGGGCAAGGACCGCGTGCAGGTCGAGAGCATGCAGGTGCCGGTCAACATTGGCCAGGCGCGCGTCATGCCGGGCGATCTGCTGGTGGGCGACGCCGATGGCGTGATCGTCATTCCGCGCGTGCACGAGGAGCGTGTGCTGGCGGCCGCCGAAGAAATCGAAGCGGCGGAGAGCGCGATTCGCGCGGCCGCGCGCGCGGGCATGCGGCTCGACGAGGCGCGCCGCGAGCACCGCTATCACGCGCTGCAAACCAAAGTGGGGGCCTGATGCGGAGCACGCACCGCAAGTGCGCGCGTTGACGTGCGCGCTGCCGGTGCCCGCTTGCAGGTTCATTCGCCAGGCAATTGCCCGACTATCCAGCAGGAGAGAGCATGACTTACCCTTTCATCGATTCGGCCTATGTGAGCACGTCGATTGAGCGGCCCGACGCCGAGCGCGTCCGTGCGGCCCGTGCGTTTCCCGCCGCCACGCTGCTCGAGGCGAATGGCAAGCGCGGTGCGCTGCCTTCGCAGATCAAGCCGGTGAACCCGAAGTTCCGAGTGTGCGGGCCGGCCGTTACCGTGCATTCGCCGCCTGGCGATAACCTGTGGTTGCATCGGGCGCTGGTGCTTGCCCAGCCGGGCGATGTGCTTGTTGTTTATACGAGCGATTTTCATGAGGCCGGGTACTGGGGCGAGGTTATGTCGACGGCGGCGCGTCGGCGCAATATTGCGGGGCTCGTGATCGATGGTTGTGTGCGCGATGCCGATTTGCTCACCGAGATCGGGTTTCCGGTGTTTGCGCGGGGGCTGTGTATTCGTGGTACGAGCAAGGACTTTGCGGCGCGGGGCTGGATTAATCATCCGTTGCGGATTGGGGAGGTGCCTGTGCGGCCTGGTGATTTGGTGGTGGGTGATGCCGATGGTGTTGTGGTAGTCGCGCAGGAGGCGCTAGGTGCCACGCTTGATGCGGCGCGTGAGCGCGAGGCGCAGGAGGCGAACATTATCGAGCGTATATCGAACGGTGAAGCTACGCTTGATATCTATGGGTGGAATAGATGAGCGCGCGCAGCGCGCTGGATGGTATGGAGCGGATTGAGATTCGGTTGGGGTGCGGGCGTTACAAGGCGTTGGGTCGCGGCGGCACCTACTTTCTTTGCCGCGGCAAAGAAAGTAGGTGCCGCCCCGCACAGGGGCAACGCCTGCGGCCCGCCGCGAAATCAAGTTAAGGCCAAAACAGAAAAGCACCCCAAAAGAATCTAGAAATCACAGCATCAAAACATTCAAATAGAGGAGTCAACGCAATGACGAGCCCAATTGAACCGGGACATGGAGCCACGCTCTCCGACCGAGCGGACGCGCTAGAGCACCAGATGATCGCCGATCTCGACCGCCGAGTGGTGAAGTCGGTAATCTACACAGCGGGCGACCGCGACCCGACACAAGCCGTCCCGCCGCCACCCGGCGCAGGCCACTTCATGATGGGCGACGACCCGCGCCTCGCAAAGATGCCGGAGAACCCCACGCTCTTCGACTTCTTCAAGCACCGCTTCGGCCCAGCAAACCACGTGCTACAAAGCGCGACCCACGCCCTAAAAGCCGGCCAAAGCGAAAAAATCGTGCTGGCATGCCTGCTCCACGACATCAGCGTGGCCGGCTTCATCCGCGGCGACCACGGCTATTGGGGCGCACAAATGATCGCGGCCTACGTCGACGAAGAAGTGAGCTGGGCCATCAAGTACCATCAGGCGCTGCGCTTCTTCGCAGACGAGTCGGTAGGCTACGCCTACCCCGAGGCTTATATCCGCTACTTCGGCGACGCCTACGAACCCGAGCCATACATCAAGCGCGATTACGAATACGCGCGCAATCACAAGTGGTACATGTCGAGCCGCTCGATCACCCTCCACGACGTGTACTCGTTCGACCCGAACGCGAAGGTGAGCCTCGACGACTTCGTCGACATTATCGGCCGAAATTTCCGCCAGCCGAAGGAAGGCCTCGGCTTCGACAACAGTCCTTCCGCGCACATCTGGCGCACGATCATCTGGCCGACGAAGTTTCTCTAACCACTCGCTTTCCTGATTATTTGCGCGCGGCGCGTGCCGCGCACCGCTCATTGACCGCTGCGCCCGACGCAGCACCGCAAAGGTGCCTCATATGACTACCGAACTGCGCCCCATGGCGCCTGCCTGGATTGGCTCGCTCAAACCGTATCAGGCAGGCAAGCCCATCGAAGAAACCGCACGCGAATTCGGCTTGCCCGAAGCGAGCATCATCAAGCTCGCCTCGAACGAAAATCCGCTCGGCATGCCGCCCAAAGCGCGCGCCGCGATCGACTCCATCATCCACGGCGGCGCGCGCTACCCCGATCCGAATGGCCACGCCTTGAAAGTTGCGCTCGCACGCAAGTACGGCGTCGAAAAGAACTGGCTCACGCTCGGCAATGGGTCCAGTGACATCCTCGAACTCGTTGCACGTGCTTTCCTGCAGCCCGCGCGCGCCGACGACGACTGCAACGCGGTCTCCTCGCAATACGCGTTCATGGCCTGGCAGAACGCCGTGAAGGCAACGGGCGCGCGCCTCGTCTCCGTGCCCGCGAAGGACTATGGTCATGACCTCGATGCGATGGCGCAAGCCGTGAGCGCATCGACGCGTGTCGTGTACGTGGCCAATCCGAACAACCCCACTGGCACGTTCTTTACGGAGGCGGCGCTCTGCGCCTTCCTCGACCGTATTCCGGCCAATGTCATCGTGCTGCTCGACGAGGCGTACAACGAGTACCTAGAGCCCGCGTTGCGCTACGACAGCGCGGCGCTCGTGCGGCGCTATCCGAACCTCGTTGTCTCGCGCACTTTCTCCAAGGCGTTCGGCCTGGCGGGCCTGCGCGTGGGCTTCGCGATTGCGACGCCGCACGTCACCGACCTGCTGAACCGCGTGCGCCAGACCTTCAACGTGAACTCGCTCGCCCAGGCCGCTGCGATTGCGGCGCTCGACGACAGCGCTTACCTCGACGAGTCCTGGCGCCTCAACCGCGAAGGCATGGCGCGCTTCTACGAAGTGTGCCGCGAGCTGCGCCTCGATTACGTCGAGAGCCAGGGCAACTTCGTGATGATCAAGGTGGGCAACTCGGCGGAGCTGTTCGACGCGCTGCTGCGGCGCGGGATCATCGTGCGCAAGATCACCGACTACGGTCTGGGCGAATGGCTGCGCATCACGGTAGGGCTGCCCGAGGAAAACGAGCGCTTCTTCGCCGCGCTGCGCGAGCTGACGGCTGTTAATGCGTGATGTGCCCGCGGGCGCCGATGCCTCACTCACATCAGGCACGGCACCCGCGCCGCACATTCGGAACAGAAAATACAAGTCGCATAACTTAAACTGTATTATAGTTATATCAAAATACCGGCCGCGCTTTGCCACTGCTTCGTAGCTTGCGCGGTGCCGGACGGCAGCGGCGGGCGCGATGCGACCCGCGCGCCAGGCGCATTTCCCCGATGGAGCGAGACATTCCATGCTTGAATTCATTTTGCGGCGGCTGTTGCAGAGCGTACTCGCGCTCTGGGCCATGTCGCTGCTGGTCTTTGCCGGTGTCTACGTGGTGGGCGACCCCATTGCGCTGATGGTCCCCGATAGCGCGACGCCGGAAATGCGCACACAGATCATCGCTGCGCTGGGCCTCGATCAGCCCGCTTGGCTGCAATACTGGCACTTCCTCACGCATTCGCTGCATGGCGACTTCGGCACGTCGTTCCTGACCGGCGCGCCCGTGGCGCAGATGATCCTGGCGCGCATGCCGGCCACGCTCGAGTTGAGCGTGATCGCGATGCTGATGGCCATCGTGATCGGCATTCCGCTCGGCATGTATGCGGGCCTGCGCCCCGAGAAGCTGTCCTCGCGCCTCATCACCGCGTCCTCGACGATCGGCTTCAGCCTGCCGACCTTCTGGGTCGGGCTGATCATGATCCTCGTGTGCTCGGTGCTGCTCGGCTGGCTGCCGTCGGGCGGGCGCGGCGCCACGCGCTCGCTGCTCGGCATGCAGGTGAGCTTTCTCACGCTCGATGGCTGGAAGCATCTGATCCTGCCCGCCTTCAACCTCGCGCTCTTCAATATCGCGCTCATCATCCGGCTCGCGTATTCGTCCACGCGCGAAGCGGCGCTCACGGATTACGTGAAGTTCGCGCGTGCGAAGGGGCTGAGCGCGTCGCGCATTGTCGGCGTGCACATCCTCAAGAACATCATGATTCCGCTCGTGACGGTCATCGGCATCAACCTGGGCGGCCTGATCGCGTTCTCGATCGTGACGGAAACCGTGTTCGCCTGGCCCGGCATGGGCAAGCTGCTGATCGATTCGATCAACGGGCTCGACCGGCCCGTAGTGATCGCCTATCTGTTGACGGTTGCGGCCATCTACATGCTGATCAATCTCGTCGTCGACATTCTGTATTCGCTGCTCGATCCGCGCATTTCAGTCGCGGCACAAGGGGAATGACATGGCACACACGACAGGCACGGCCATGACCGAGCCGTCCACTGAAGCGGTCACGCTGGCCAGGCCAGAGCGTCCCGCACGCATGGGCGGCCAGATCGCCGCGTTCTGGGCCGAATTCAGCCAGAGCAAGCTCGCGGTCGCTGGGCTCGTGCTGTTTCTCGCGATCGCCGTTCTGGCGGTGCTCGCGCCGTGGGTGGCGCCGCAGAATCCGTACGATCTCGCGCAACTCGACATCGGCGATTCGCAGTTGCCGCCGCTCGCGCACGCCGGCATGAGCCACCACATCTACTGGCTCGGCACCGACGACCAGGGCCGCGACATGCTCTCCGCGATCCTCTACGGCATGCGCACGAGCCTTTACGTGAGCGTGGCCTGCACGGTGCTCGCCATGATCGTGGGCGTGGCGCTCGGCCTCTTCGGCGCGTTCTACAGCGGCGCCGTGGATGCGTTCATCATGCGGCTTGCCGACATCCAGCTTTCGTTTCCCTCGATCCTGATCGCGCTCGTGTTCATCGCGGCGTTCGGCAAGGGCGTCGACAAGATCGTCTACGCGCTCGTGCTCGTGCAGTGGGCCGTGTATGCGCGCACGGCGCGCGGCTCGGCGCTCGTGGAATTGCGCAAGGAGTACGTGGAGGCGGCGCGGTGCCTGAAGCTCAGCGACACGCGCATTCTCTTTCGCCACGTGCTGCCGAACTGCGTGCCGCCCCTGCTCGTCGTTGCGACGGTGCAGATGGCGACCACGATCTCGCTCGAAGCCACGCTGTCGTTTCTCGGCCTCGGCCTGCCGATCACCGAGCCTTCGCTCGGACTCCTGATTTCCAACGGCTACAACTATCTGCTGTCCGGCTCGTACTGGATCAGCGTGTTTCCCGGCGTCGCGCTGCTCGTCCTGATGCTGTGCCTGAACCTCATGGCCGACCGGCTGCGCGACGTGCTCAATCCGAGGTTGAAGAAATGAACGCGCCCGCATTGCAGGTGGACAATCTTTGCACGCACTTCACGACGCCGCGCGGTGTCGTGCGGGCCGTGAACGGCGTGAGCTTCAGCGTCGGGCGCGGCGAGATACTCGGCGTGGTGGGGGAATCGGGATCGGGCAAGTCTCAGACGGGCTACTCGATCATGGGGCTCATCGACGCGCCGGGCAAGATCGTGGGCGGCAGCATCCGGCTCGCGGGCGAGGAGCTGCGCGGTTTGAGCGAGGCGCAGTGGCGGCGCATTCGCGGCAACCGCATCGCGATGATCTTCCAGGACCCGATGATGACGCTGAACCCGGTGCTGCGCATCGACACGCAAATGGTCGAGGCCGTGCTCGCGCACCGCAAGATGAGCCGGCGCGCGGCGCTGGACGAGGCGCGCGCAGCGCTCGTGCAGGTGGGCATTCCGGCACCCGACGAGCGTCTGCGCGCGTATCCGCATCAGTTCTCGGGCGGCATGCGCCAGCGCGTGGCCATCGCGATCGCGCTCATCAACCGGCCCGACGTCGTGATCGCCGACGAGCCCACCACGGCGCTCGACGTCACGATCCAGGCGCAGATCCTGGGCGAGATCCAGCAACTGTGCCGCAACCGCGGCACCGCGCTGATCTGGATCACGCACGATCTCTCGGTGGTGGCGGGGCTCGTCGATCGCGTCTGTGTGATGTATGGCGGCCGCATCGTCGAGCAGGGCAGCGTGGACCAGGTGCTCGACGCACCGCGCCACCCATATACGCGCGGACTGATGGACTCGATCCCGAGCCGCAATCCGAAAGGCGCCATGCTGCGCCAGATTCCGGGCGCGCCGCTTTCGCTGATCAACGCGGGCGAGGGCTGCGCGTTTCGCACCCGCTGTGGCCACGCCGCGCCTGAATGCGCGCACGAGATACCCGAAACCGCTGGCGAGGCCGGACATACGTTCCGCTGCATCCGCCCGATTGTCGACGCACACGAGGAGATGGCATGAGCGCATTGCTCGAATTGCGCAACGTCACGAAGACATTTGCACCGAGGCAGGACGCGATCGGGCGCTTCGTCAACACGCTGACCCGCAGACAACCGCCCAGGGGCGTGCAGGCTGTGACGGACCTGAGCCTGCGTATCGACAAGGGCGAAGTCGTGGGGCTCGTGGGCGAATCCGGCTGCGGGAAGTCGACGGTCGGTCGGCTCGTGGCGGGCGCCTATTGGCCCACGAGCGGGCAGCGGCTCTGGCAGGACGTCGATCTCGCCACGCTCGGCCGGCGCGAACGAAATCGCACGGAACTCGCCATCCAGATGGTCTTTCAGGACCCCTATGCATCGCTGAATCCGCGCATGCGTGCCGTGGACATCGTTGCCGAAGGGGCGCACGTGCATGGCTTGATCCGCAAGAGCGAGGCGCGCGATTTCGTGGCGGGGCTGTTTGAGCGCGTGGGGCTCTCGCCGGACGCGATGGACCGCTTCGCGCACCAGTTCTCGGGCGGCCAGCGCGCGCGCATCGGCATCGCGCGCGCGCTCGCGGTGAATCCGAAGTTCCTCGTCTGCGACGAGTCGGTGGCCGCGCTCGACGTATCGATTCAGGCGCAGGTGCTCAACCTGTTCATCCGGCTGCGCGAGGAGCTCGGGCTGACCTATCTCTTCATCAGCCACGATCTTGGCGTGGTGCGCCATATCGCCGATCGCATCGTCGTGATGTACCTGGGCACCATTGTGGAATCGGGGCCCACGGAAGCGGTCTATCGCGAGCCGCGGCATCCCTATACGCAGGCGCTGCTCGCCGAGGTGCCCGCACTCGACAAGCGCAAGAAGACGTTCTGCGCGATCGAGGGCGAGATTCCTTCGCCGCTGAATCCGCCGTCGGGCTGCCGGTTTCACCCGCGCTGTCCCAAGGCCATTGCGCTTTGCTCGCAGCGCGCGCCCGAGCTGCGCAGCACGGGCGATGGGCAGCTCGTGGCTTGTCATTTGGCCGAGTGATCGAATGACGGTTCAACCGCCGGTGCGATGCCGATCTATTCATTGGCACCGGCGGATTTCATGGATTAAACTCAATTTGCTACGCGACCTTGAAGCGTAGCTGACTCACGAAGTCACCCTTGTGCGGACTTTCGTGCCGCCCCTTCTGCACGTGTCTGCCGAAACCGAGCGAAATATGACGGCTTGGTGAAGCGTTGCACCATTCATTGCGTTGGCCCACCGCTGCGCTATCTCTCCTCACACACCGAAACGCACGGCCACACCGGGAGCGTCTCGTTCTCTCATCGCTGGCACGGCGTACAGCAGCAGCCAGGTATCGATACGGCCATATTTAATTCATTTGTTTGAATTAGGCGCCTAATTTAGCCATGCAATAGACCTCAGTGCGCTGTGATGTTTAGCGCTTGATTCTCGGTAACAAGGAGATGAACATGAAGATCAAGCATTTAAGCGTTTTGTCCGCAACGGCTTTGGTGTTTTTCTCGCTCGCTGGTACCGCGCAGGCCGGCGGCCTGTGCTCGAACGCAACGCTAAAGGGACCGTTTGCGTTTAACGGTCACGGAGAGATTCTCGGATTGCTGGTGGGTAATGTTTTGCATACGTACGCATCCCCGTTGATCTTCGATGACGTCGCCCTGGTCACATTCGACGGCGTGGGCCATTACGCACGCACCGACTTCGGGAGTATCAACGGGGTGCCCAAAGGCGGGCAGATTACGTTTAATCCGTATCAGACCGGCACCTACACGGTGAACTCCGATTGCACCGGCACGATGCAAACCGTCTATACCGCTGGCGGACCCGTGCCAGCCGGTGTCGAAACCGACCTGAATATCGTCATTGCAGACGATGGGACGCTCATCAAAGGCGTTGTCTACAAGGCGAGCTCCCCGTCGGCCGCGTCGACCACTGACGGTACCGCGTGCCCACCGAATTGCGATCAAGGTGTGCAGGAATACTTCGAGGGGAAGAAAGTCCTGATCTTCGGCTTGCGCTAGTCGAGTTATCGCGCTGCCCTGGTCGCCAGCGCTGGAGGTGCTGGCGGCCCATTACGTTCTCGACGATCTCGCCGGTCGTAAAGCGCAGCGAGTGCGTATGCCTGGTGGAGTGAAGGTGCAGCGGTAAATGTCAGACGAAACGCTCGAAACGCGAGGCTACGCATGCAGGAAACGCGTTAGCATAAGCCACTGTATCGGTTTCGGAAGGTGCGGTGCGAGTCCTTATGAGAGGATGAAAATACGTGTTTTCAATCCTTGAGCCGGAGGTATTCCATGGACGAAGCAAAAATCCGTGACGCCCTGGATGCACATTGGCGCGCGTCGGCGGCTGGCGATCTTGTGGCAGAGCACGACATCTATGATGACGACGCGATCTGCGACTATCCCCAATCGGGCGAGCGAATTGTCGGGCGGCTGAATTTGCAGGCGCTGCGCGGCCATCATCCAGGCAAGCCATCGGGCTTTACTGTTCGGCGAATCCAGGGGAGCGGCGCGCTTTGGGTTACGGAGTACATCATTTCCTACCAGGGGCGTCCGTTCTACACGGTCAGCATCATGGAGTTTCGCGACGCCAAAGTTGTCCACGAGACCCAGTATTTCGCGGAGCCCTTTGAAGCGCCGGAATGGCGGAGTCAATGGGTTCAACCCATCACCTGAGGTCTTAAACGGCGGGCCAGGGCGCAGGCCACGCACAAACAACAACGCCGGCTCTCGCCGGCGTTGCCTTATCAAAGCAAAGCGCGCAGAACCGCGCTTTCGCCTCGCCTAGAACTTGTGCCGCATACCGATGCGCGCGACCACCTGCTTGTTCGTGCTCGACGGCGCGAGCGTGAGGATGGCCGCATGCGTGTCGTCGCCGCTCGCCTGCTCGTAATTCGCCTCGACATAAACATCGGTGCGCTTGGACAGGAAATAATCGACGCCCGCCGACACTTGCCCCCAGTGCGAATCTTCGAGCTTCGTCCACGTATAGCCCGCGCCTGCCACCAGCGCCGGCGTGAAGTGGTAGAGCAGGCTGCCTTCCACGGTGCTCAGCGTTGCGCCGTTGCCCTGGTAAGAGATGCGCGTGCCCGTGTAGTTCGCCATCACGCCGAACTTGCCGAACGAGTAGCTGCCGCCCACACCCCATGATTTCAGGCTGTCGGCAACGAACGAGCCGGTCACGGGCTGCCCGAAGATCGACGTGACGCCCAGGTCGCTGGCCGGGTTGATCTGGAAGTTGTTGACGTCCGTATAGGCGGCGCCGAGGCTGAGCGGCCCATTATCGTAGGTCAGGCCGAAGCTCATTGAGCTCTTCTGATGGAAGTCGCCGGCCTGGTTGCCGAAGCCGTACATCGCACCGGCCGTGAAGCCGCCGAAATTGTTGCTCACGAACTTGACGGTGTTGTCGAGCCGGTCGCCCGAGACGCGGTCGTAATCGCCCGGATGGAACGCGTAGACGCCCGCCACATAGGCGATCGAGTAGTTGCCGATCACGTCGCCCATGAAGTCGTATTGATGGCCCATCGTCAGCGTGCCAATGCGATTCGACAGCCCCACGTAGGCCTGGCGCCCGAAGATGCCACCCTGGCCGAGTGCGCCTGTGTTCAGGTCGTAGCCGTTTTCGAGCTTGAAGAGCGCCTTCAAGCCGCCGCCCAGATCCTCGGTGCCCATGAAGCCGAGCCGGTTGCCCTGCTGCACGCCGGTATCCATGCGCCACGCCGCGCCCCCGCCGGTGTTGTTCACGTAGCTGATGCCCGCGTCGAGAATCCCGTAGATCGTCACGCTGCTCTGCGCATGTGCGGCCGAAGCAAAGGCGCAAAGCGCCGCGGCTGCGAGAGGGGCCGCGAGGGTCTTCTTCATCGATTGTCTCCTTATGTGGATAGTGTGGGCCAGTTCGGCCTCGAGTTGCTGCGCTTTCTGTGGCGCGCTTGTGTGTTGATGGTCCTGCGCCACACAACCATTGCGGGCATTGCGCTTTTGCAGGCAGTGCCCATCGAGCGCGCGTTGCGTGCCGATGAGGACCGCACACGCTGCTTGACTTCGGTCAAAGTGTATAACGATAATATAGTTATACAGAAATATTTTTTGCACCCGGTTCCGGAAGCGTCGCGATGCGGGTGCTGGCGGGAGCAGGTCGTGGCTCCCTCAATAAAGCGTTACCCTTGCGGGTTTCGCACACACAGGAGACGAAAGATGGCAAGAAGGTGGCGGGAGTGGCGGCTGGCAATGGCAGCCGGTGTGATCGCGCTGGGCGCATTCGCGCAGCAGCCAGCGGGGGCGGCGGAGTTCAAATACGGCGTGAGCGCGGACGTCACGTCGCTCGACCCGCAGTTCGCCAATTTGCCCGGCAATCGCAATGTCGCGCGCAATGTGTTCGAGCCGCTGATCGACCTGTCGCCCGACGGCCGCTTGCAGCCGGGGCTGGCGCTGTCGTGGAAGCCGCTCGACGACAAGACGTGGGAGATCCGCCTGCGCCACGACGTGAAGTTCCAGGACGGCACGCCGTTCACGGCCGCGGACGCGGTGTACTCGCTGCAACGCCCTGAAACGCTCACGAATTCGCCGGCCACGTTCGGCGTGTTCACGAAGGACATCGTCAAGGCGGAGGCGGTCGATCCATACACGCTGAAGCTCACGACGTCGCGGCCGCTCGCCGTGCTGCCCAACTATCTTTCGATGATCTTCATGGTCTCGAAGAAGGACACGCAGGGCGTGAAGAGCGAAGCCTTCGAAACGGGCAAGGGGCTGGTTGGCACGGGGCCGTACAAGTTCGCGCGCTTCGTGCGCGGCGACCGCGTCGAGCTCGTTCGCAACGACAGCTACTGGGGGCCGAAGCCTGCTTACGACAAGGTGACGGTGCGTATCCTGCCGAATGCGGCGGCGCGCGTGGCGGCGGTGCTCTCGGGCGACGTGGATGCGGTCATCGACGTGCCGAGCGCCGACGTGCAACGCGTGAAGGCCGACAAGAATCTGCAGGTCTACACGAAGCCGAGCACGCTGATGGTCTTCTGGGTCATGAACCAGCTCGCCGACAACGCGCCGTATGTCACCGACAACAACGGCAAGCCGCTCGGCAAGAATCCGTTCAAGGACGTGCGCGTGCGCCGCGCGTTCTCGCTCGCGATCAATCGCCAGCTGCTGGTGGACCGCGTGCTCAAGGGCCTCGGTGTGGCCACGCAGAACAGTGTGCCGAGCACGATGTTCGGCTACAACCCGGCCTTGCCGCCCGATCCGTACCAGCCCGATGAAGCGAAGAAGCTGCTGGCCGAGGCGGGTTACCCGGCGTGCTTCTCGCTGACGCTGTTCGCGCCGAACGACCGCTACGTCAACGACTCGCAGCTCGCGCAGGCGGTGGCGCAGATGCTCACGCGCATCGGCTGCCATACGAGCGTCGAAACGCAGCCGATGGGGACTTTCATCTCGCGCGTCAACCAGCTCCAGCTGGGCTTCTTCATGATCGGCTGGGGCGCCGACGCCGGCGACATGGGCGTGCAGCTCGAATCTCTGTTCTCGAACCCGACCAACAATCCGTTCCGCAAGATCAACATCCAGACCTACGATTCGCCGAACTTCTGGAAGCCGCTGAACGAAGGGCTTGCGACGGTCGACGATGCGAAGCGCGAAGCGCTGTACCGGCAGACCGCGCAAGTCTTGCATGACGAGGTCGGCATCATCCCGACGCACCTGCAGGTCTCGACCTTTGCCGCGCGCTCGGGCATCCACGTGGTGCCGCGCATCGACTCGCAACTGTACGGCTTCGACGCCGCGCCGGCGAAGTAAGTCGCGCAAGGGCGGCGCGCGTCAGGGGCCAGCGCGCCGTCCGGTTGCCGGAACAGGGAGCGAGCCGTACAGGTTCGAAGCAGGTGAATCGATAAGGATTGCTTGTCATATTGATTGTGCAGACCGGAAGAGAGGAAAGTGATGACGAAGGACAGCGAGGTACTCATCGTAGGCGCGGGCATTGGCGGGCTGACGCTTGCGTTGACGTTGCATCGGGCGGGCATTGCGTGCCGCGTATTCGAGGCCGTGCCCGAGATCAAGCCGCTCGGGGTCGGCATCAATCTGCTGCCGCATGCAACACGTGAGCTTGCGGAGCTGGGCTTGCTGGAGCCGTTGGCGTCCGTGGCGGTGACGACGCGCGAGTCCGCGTTCTTCAATCGCCATGGTCAACTGATCTATCGCGAGCCGGCGGGCCGCCACGCGGGCTACCCGTATCCGCAGTTCTCGATTCATCGCGGCGACTTGCAAACCATCCTCCTGGCGGCCGTGCGCGAGCGCCTCGGCCCCGACGGCGTGCTCACAGACCGGCGATGCGTGGGCGCGAGCCAGGACGAGACCGGCGCGACGGCCGAGTTCGTAGACGCCGCGGGTGGGCGGCATCGTGTGCGCGGCAGCGCGATCGTCGCGTGCGACGGCATTCACTCGGTCATTCGCAAGCAGTTCTATCCCGACGAGGGCGCGCCGCGCTATTCGGGCGTGAACATGTGGCGCGGGACCATCAAGGCGCCACCGTTCCTGAGCGGCGCGAGCATGGTGCGCGCCGGCTGGCTCAAGCACGGCAAGATGGTGATCTACCCGATCCGCGAGAACGTGGATGCGGCGGGCAATCAGCTCGTCAACTGGGTTGCCGAGATCGAGGCGCCGAAGCCGGCGCGGCGCGACTGGAACGGCGTGGGCCGGCTGGAGGACTTCTTCCCGGCGTTTGCGGACTGGAAGTTCGACTGGCTCGACGTGGCTGCGATGATCGAGCAGACCGAGACGATACTCGAATATCCGATGGTCGATCAGGATCCTTTGCCGCGCTGGACCTTCGGCCGGATCACGCTGCTCGGCGACGCGGCGCACCCGATGGTGCCGCGTGGCTCGAACGGCGCGGGGCAGGCGATCGTCGATGCGCGCGTGCTGGCCGACCGTTGCGGCGAGCTGGGCGTTTGCCCGGAGGCGCTGCAGGCGTACGACCGGGAACGCGTGAAGGCGACCGGCGACGTCGTGCTGATGAACCGCAAGGCGCCGCCGGACAAGATCCTGCAGGTGGTCTACGAGCGCACGCAGGGGCAGCGCTTCGAGCGTATCGAAGACGTGGTGAGCGTGGACGAATTGAGTCAGATCGCGAACCAGTATCGCAGCGTCGCGGGTTTCCATCTGGACGATATGCGCGCGAAGCAGCAGGTGGGGTGAGCTGCGTTCGCAGGGGTAGTTGCGTCGGCGCTCGCATGACATAGAGCGAGCGTGCGACGCGAATGCACCGCTTCCAACCCGCGCTGCGGAACGATACACACATGAGGAGACACGCATGACGGCAAATTCGCGCAACGAGCAGCGCGCGGCCTACTACCGGCAGCTTTCGACGCAGCAGCTCGCCCCGCTGTGGGAGTCCTTGCACAACCTCGTGCCCACCGCGCCACGGCCGCAGGCGCGCGCGGCCATCTGGAAGTACGCGCAGATCCGCGACCTCGTCATGGAGGCAGGCGCGCTGATCAGCGCGGAAGAGGCCGTACGGCGCGTGCTCGTGCTCGAGAACCCAGGCTTGCCGGGCAAATCGAGCATCACGCCCGCGCTCTATGCGGGACTGCAATTGATCCTGCCCGGCGAAGTGGCACCCAGCCACCGGCACACGCAATCGGCGTTGCGTTTCATCGTGGAGGGGCAGGGCGCATGGACGGCCGTCGACGGCGAGCGCACCACGATGCGCCCCGGCGATTTCATCATCACGCCTTCGTGGACCTGGCACGACCACGGCAACCCGCTGAGCGCGGAGGGCGGCGAGCCGGTGGTATGGCTCGACGGGCTTGACATTCCCATCGTCGGCGCGCTCGATGCGGGATTCGCGCAAAGCTATTCCGAGCCGACGCAGCCGGTGACGCGCCCCGAAGGCCACAGCTTCGCGCGCTTCGGCCACAATATGGCGCCGGTCCGGCACGTGGTGGATAACCCGACATCGCCGATATTCAGTTATCCCTATGAGCGCAGCCGCGAGGCGCTCGACACGCTTTACCGCAATGGCGAGATCGACGAGTGGGATGGCGTCAAGCTCCGCTATGTCAATCCCGTCACCGGCGGCTGGCCGATGCCCACGATGGCGACGTTCATGCAGTACCTGCCGGCGGGGTTCTCAGGCAAGACGTATCGCACGACGGACGCGACGATCTTTTGCGTGGTGGAGGGCGAGGGCTGCGCACAGATCGGCGACGCAACGTTCGAGTTCGCGCCGCACGATGTTTTCGTCGTGCCGTCGTGGCAACCCGTGAGCCTGAAGGCGCAGAGCGATTGCGTGTTGTTCAGCTATTCGGACCGGCCCATTCTTTCCGCGCTGAATCTGCTGCGCGAACAGCGCGACTAGTGCACGTGGTGCGATAAGCACCAACCTCATGAACACTGGGCGCCACGCGCGCCCGCGTGTTGCCGATTGTCTCCGTTCACATTCAGGAGCCGTTTTTGATGGAATTCGTCTTTCAGCCGCAAGCCCCCATCGCCGTACCCGTGGCGGGCAGCCAGGCGCGCTATGCGGTGCGCCGCGTCTATTGTGTCGGCCGCAATTACGCGGCCCATGCGCGCGAGATGGGCTTCGATCCCGACCGCGAGCCGCCGTTCTTCTTCTGCAAGCCCGCGGATGCGGTCGTGCCGGTCAACTACGGCGAAACGCTCGAGCTCGCCTACCCGGGGCAAACGCAGAACTATCACTACGAGGCCGAACTGGTGGCCGTGATCGGCAAAGGCGGCTCGGACATCGCCGTGGCCGATGCGCTCGAGCACGTGTGGGGCTATGCGGTCGGGCTCGACATGACGCGCCGCGACTTGCAGATGAAGATGCGCGAAATGGGCCGGCCGTGGGAGATCGGCAAGGCGTTCGACCGTTCGGCACCACTCGGGCCCATTCATCGGGCCAGCGAAGTCGGGCATTTCGAGCGCGGCGGCCTCTGGCTCACCGTGAACGGCGAAACGAAGCAGCGGAGCGACGTCTCGCATCTGATCTGGTCGGTGGCGGAGACGGTCGCCGATCTCTCGAAGTTCTTCCGCCTCGAGCCCGGCGACGTGATTTACACGGGCACACCGGAAGGCGTGGGCGCGGTAAAGGCGGGCGATGCGCTCACCGTCGGCGTGGAAGGGCTTGGCGAGCTCGATGTTCGCGTCGTTTGAGGGGAGGTGCAGCGCTGCGGCTCTGACTCATGGCGCAGATCGTTAACGCGCCAATGGACTTCGTTGCGCCCTGAGCGTACGCTTTGCAGCCTGCCTGCTGCAGTCACGCTACGTTACGCACAAGGAGCATCGAACGCATGAAACCCCGCATCACCGTCATCACGCTTGGCGTCGACGATCTCGACGCTTCATTGCGCTTTTACCGCGAGGGGCTGGGATTCGCCACCGAAGGCATTATCGGCAAGGAATTCGAGCATGGGGCCGTGGTGTTCATCGAGCTGCAACCCGGCCTTCGTCTGGCGCTTTGGCCTCGCAAGAGCATCGCCCATGACACCGGGCTGGCGCTGGGGCCGGCCAGCGCAACCGAGCTGACCCTGGGCCACAACGTCTCTTCGAAAGCCGAGGTGGATGCGGTGATGGCAAAAGCGGCGTCGGCTGGAGCTGCCATCGTCAAGCCCGCACACGACACGTTCTGGGGCGGCTATTCAGGCTATTTTCAGGACCCCGATGGACATCTTTGGGAAGTCGTCTGGAACCCGCAATGGTTAGAGTAAGCGCTCGAAGGTGACACGTACCATTCAGCACCACACGACGCGGTCGTACGCGACCGTGCGCCGATACACATTCTTGCCGCGCCAGCTCGAATACTCCATGTAGGCGCAGTCGAGCACGACAATCCAGTTCGTTATGTTCATTGCGTTCCCCATCGTTCGTTTGAATGCAAGACTAGTCTACGGTGGCCATTCGTGGGACAAATTCGCGAGCAAAGCGAGGTAAACCGCTCAGTTCTTGTAATCGCGCCGGGCGGCAAGCGGCGCCCAGCGGGCTTTGCAGGTCATCCAACGCTTCACTTGACCTGTTGCGCCGCAACTACAGTGCCCGGCCGTCCCGCATCGCTTGCCTCTCCAGGCGCCGCCCCACCAGGCGCCCTTCACCGTTCTGCCCCTTCTACAAAGCCGGTTCCACCTTCGGGCCCCCGACCGCATAGCGGCTCGCGTCCTCGAAGAAGGCGCGCTCGGCGGCCTTGTTCATCACCAGAATGCTGATGCGCCGGTTCAACGGGCTGTCGGCGGCGCCCGTGTCGAGCGGCAGCACGTCGGCGAGGCCGCGCACCTGCAAGAGCCGGTCTTCGCGCAGGTGGCCCGCCACCAGCGCGCGTCGCGCCGCGTTGGCGCGCTCGCTCGAGAGCTCCCAGTTCGAATAGCCGGCGAGGCCGCCCGAGTACGGCACCGAATCGGTATGGCCGGCTATGGAGACCCCGCTGTCCACGTCGTTCAGCGCGCTGCCGATCTCCACGAGGATCGCGTACGCGTAGTCCTGCAGCTTCGCGCTGCCCGTGGCGAACATCGGGCGCTTGAGCGAATCGACGAGTTCGATGCGCAGGCCTTCGTCGGTGATCGTCACGCGGATCTGGTCCTTGAATGCGCTGAGCGCGGGCTTCTGCTCGATCAGCGTCGCAAGCCGCGCCTTCAGTTGCGCGAGGCGCGCCTTGTCGTTGGCCGAGGCTTCGGCATTCATGCTGGGCTTCACCGCGACCGGCACCGCGCGCGCGGCCGAGGGCTGCGCGTTCGCGCCGCCAATGGCCGGCACCTGGTTCGAGAGATCGTGGCCGCCGCCTTCGATCACGCTCGGGTTCGGATTCGCCGAATTGGGCTTGCCGCCCAGCATCGTCGAAAGCGGCGTGTTGAAGTACTTCTCGATGCCGTCGCGGTCGTACTGCGAGGTCGAGCCGAGCAGCCACATCAACAGGAAGAACGCCATCATGGCCGTCACGAAGTCGGCATAGGCAATCTTCCATGCGCCGCCGTGGTGGCCGTCGTGGCCGCCTTTCTTCACGCGCCGCACGACGAGCCTGGGCTTGCTGCTCTCGCTGTCCCCGGCACCGCGTGCGCCCGCTTGTCTTTCGGCCATCTGTTGTCTCCCTTGAGGGTCAGGCCTTCGCAGTCTTGGTCGCGCGCACGGTATCGTCGAGCTCCTTGAAGCTCGGACGGTCGGCGGTGAAGAGCACTTTGCGGCCGAACTCCACAGCCACCGGCGGCGCATAGCCCGCGAGCGAGGCCAGCAGCACGGCCTTCACGCATTGATACGGCTTGGACGCGGTGCGGCCCTTGGCATTGAGCAGGTCGGCGAGCGGGCCGACGAAGCCATAGGCGAGCAGGATGCCGAGGAAGGTGCCCACCAGCGCCCCCGCGATCATCTCGCCGAGCACGGCGGGCGGCTTGCCGACCGAGCCCATCGTGTGCACCACGCCCATCACGGCGGCCACGATGCCGAAGGCGGGCAGGCCGTCGGCCATCTTCTGGATCGCGTTGGGCGCGACCGAGACCTCGGCGTGGTGCGTGTCGAGCTCCTCGTCCATGAGGTCCTGCATCTCGATGGGGTTCACGTTGCCGCTCGACATCATGCGCAGATAGTCGACGATGAAGTCGAGCAGATGATGGTCGGCCAGCACGCGTGCGTATTTCTGGAAGATCGGGCTGTTCTCCGGTGCTTCGATGTCGGCTTCGAGCGCCATCATGCCTTCCTTGCGGGCCTTTTGCAGCAGCTCGTAGAGCAGCGCGATGAGCTCGAGATACTGCGCCTTGGTATAGCCGCCGCCCTTGAAGCAGGTCGGCAGGGCCTTGAGCGTCTTGCCGAGCGTCGCGCGCGGGTTGCTCACCACGAAGGCGCCAATCGCCGCGCCAAAAATGCATAGCAGTTCGAACGGTTGCACGAGCGCGGGCAGGTGGCCGCCCACGCCCACGAAGCTCCCGATCACCGATCCGAGTACGAGGATCCAGCCGATTGCGACAAACATGATGTTTTCCTTCGCTTCCTGAAAATCAATGGGCTCTGTGCCGTGCGCTTCAGGCGCGGCGCGTGCGATGGCGCGCGAGCAGGCGCCGCGTCGCGAAATTGGTGGCCGCGCCCACGTGGCGGGTGCACCGTGCGCCGCTGCGGCGCGCACGCGGCGCCGCGCTCGCGGCCCGGGACCGGCTGCCCGCGAGGCGGGCGGCGAGGGCGACGGCGTGGCGCGGCGTAAATTTTGCTGCTTGTGAGAGTGATCTCATGATGGTTGCGCTCACACGAATCGTGGCTATCTTTACGGCGGCGGCACGCGTTGCTGAAGCCGTCGAAACACCTTTTTTTGAGGGGTTCGATCAGCGTGCTGTTTAAAATAAATTCGTTATCCGAAGCAGTGGAATGGAATTGCCGAAGTGCGTTGCGGAAGTGTTGCGAAAGCGCCGCAATGGCCGCGCAAGGCGGGCTGAACCCGGATTTACCCGCAGGCCCAAGCCTGGCCGAAGCCCGGCAGACAAGTGATCGCGTACCGTGGGCCCGGCGCCGTGACCTGTGCACGTCCGTGCGCTTTTGCGGCGCGGCCGCCCTGCAGGCATTCGCGCACGCCAGCTTGCAGGCGTACGAGCGCGCGCCAATTTACATCGGGGTAAGGTTTGCCGCGCCGCTGCCGTTAACCCGATTAACCATCTAGACCAATTTGCGGGCCTTGCATGCCGTGCAGCACGCGAGGTGCTGGCCGAGCAATGAGCCGCGAGTCATGCGGCGCGATCAGCAGGTGGGCGTGCGTGCGGCGCCACGACGGCTGGCGGCATGGCGGTACAATCCTGGCTGCGCGCCCTGCCGGGCGCGGGTCCCGCCCTTCTCGCGCCTCACCACACCGCAATGACTCCATCCTCCCAGACCACGCCTGCTCCCACGCCGCTCGACAGTCTCATGGAGCAAGTCCTCGCGTTCCGCGATGCGCGAGACTGGCAGCAGTTTCACACGCTGCGCAACCTGATCGTCTCGACGAGCATCGAGGCCGGCGAGTTGCTCGAAACGATCCAGTGGAAGGGCGACGCGCAAATTGCGGCACTCCTTGCCGATCCGCCTGGCCGCGCGCACCTCGAGCAGGAATGCGCCGATGTGTTCATCTACCTCCTGCTCGTGGCGCATACGGCCGGATTCGATCTCGTGAAGGCGGCGGCCGACAAGGTCCGTCTGAACGAGACGCGCTATCCGGTCGAGAAGGCGAAGGGCAACGCGACCAAGCACAGCGAGCTTTGACGCAAGCGCGAGGGCACGCGCAAGCGCGCTGCGTGCACGGTTCAGTGGTCGCCCAGCTTTCGGAATTCTCTGGTTCCGCAGGACCTGGCATGCGAGGAATATGGCTGACTTCCAGGCCATTCCATTCACGCCATCATGAACCCGGCAATCGTCGTCATTCCCACGACCGGCGCACCAGAACTCGAATGCGCGATTCAATCGGTCCTCGACCAGACCGTGCCCACCGACGTGCTCGTGATCTTCGACGGGCCGGCCTTCGCGCGGCCCCTCGTGCTGCCGGACGATGCGCGCGTGCACACGCTGGTGCTGCCGTTCAACACGGGCGGCGCGCGCACGAGCCGCATCCCGGCCTCGCAGCGCGGGCACTGGTACGGCGCGCGCGTGATGTGCGCGGCAGGCTATCTCGTGAACAACGACTACGCGATCATGCTCGATCAGGACAACTGGCTGCGTCCCGACCACGTGGCCTCGTGCATCGCCGCGCTGGAGTCGCGGCCGGCCGCGCCCTACGAAATGGTGTATGCGCTGCGCGCGGTCCATCGCAAGGACGGCAGCTTCGTCTGCCGTGACGACTGCGAAAGCCTTGGCCCACGTGACGGCGTGAGCGGCTGCCTCATCGATACGAGCTGCTATTTTTTCCGCACCGACTTCCTGATGAAGGCCTCGCATTTCTGGCTGTGGGGCTGGGGCGGCGACAGCCGCTTTCTGGTGCGCCTCGTGCAGGCGCACGGCATGGATTGCTTCACGGGCACGGGCCGCTATACGGTGCACTACCGGCTGGGCGGCAACGAGGGCTCGGCGCCCGAGGCGTTTTTCGTGCAGGGCAACGCGCGCATGCGGGCGCTGCACGGCGCAACGGTGCCCATGCCCTGGGCCGTCGAGTGAGCGTGCGCCGGGCGCGTGACGCTCAGCTCGTGAGATCCTGCTCGAGCCGCTGGAACACGCGCTGCGTCGCGCCCCGCGCATGGAGCGCAAAGAGCAGCAGCGAGCGGCCCGTTACCTGATAGACGTCGCCGGCCTCGAAGTCTTCCAGCTCGTCGCGCACCGGCTGGTTCGTGTCGATCAGGCAGCTCCACTGATCGTTGCCCGGCACCGAGGGCAGCGTGAAGTCCACCACGTCGTGATATGCATTGAGGACGATGAGCAGGGTCGCGTCCGACGCGAGCCGCATGATGCCGCTCGTTTGCGAGCGGCCATCGATCAGCATGCCGAAGCATCGCATCTGCGCGTCGTCCCATTGCTCGACGGTAAGCGGCACGCCCGCAGGCGTGAGCCATTCGACGTCGGTGACGTCGAGCGCGGCGTTATGCTCGCCGGTCAGAAAGCGGTTGCGCCGTAGCACCGGCAGCGCGTGGCGCAGCGTCGTGAGCTTGCGCACGAACTCGGCGAGCGCGCGTCCGTCTTCGTCGATACCATCCCAGTCCACCCAGCTGGTCGCGTTGTCCTGGCAATACGCGTTGTTGTTGCCGTGCTGCGTGCGGCCGAATTCGTCGCCCGCGAGCAGCATCGGCGTGCCCTGCGAGAGCAGCAGCGTCGCGAGGAAGTTGCGCTTCTGGCGCTCGCGCAGCGCGCGGATCTGCGCGTCGTCGGTCGGACCTTCGGCGCCGCAGTTCCATGAGAGATTGTCGGCGTGGCCGTCGCGGTTCTCTTCGCCGTTGGCCTCGTTATGGCGCTCGTTGTACGAGACCAGGTCGTGCAGCGTGAAGCCGTCGTGCGCGGTGACGAAGTTCACGCTCGACCACGGCTTGCGCCCGCGCCGGTTGAAGCGGTCGCCCGACGCGGCGAGGCGCGTCGCGAGGTCGGCGGCCTGTGCTTCGTCGCCCTTCCACCAGCCGCGCACGGTGTCGCGAAAGCGGTCGTTCCATTCGGCCCAGCCCGGCGGAAAGCCGCCCACCTGATAGCCGCCCGGTCCACAGTCCCACGGCTCGGCAATCAGCTTGACGCCCGCGAGTATCGGGTCCTGGCGGCAACTGTCGAGAAAGCCGCCGCCTTCGTCGAAGCCATAGGGCTCGCGCCCGAGGATCGTCGCGAGGTCGAAGCGAAAGCCGTCTACGCCCATTTCGAGCACCCAGTAGCGCAGGCTGTCGGTGACCATCTGCAGCACGCGCGGATGCGAGAGATTGAGCGTGTTGCCCGTGCCCGTGTCGTTGATGTAATAGCGCGGATTGTCGGCCACGAGCCGGTAGTACGAGGCGTTGTCGATACCGCGAAACGAGAGTGTGGGGCCGAGCTCGCTGCCTTCGGCGGTGTGGTTGTAGACCACGTCGAGGATCACTTCGAGGCCCGCATAGTGGAAGTGGTCCACCATGTTCTTGAACTCGTCGATCGAGCCTTGCGCGCCCACCGAATAGCGCGGATCGGGCGCGAAGAAGCCGATGGTGTTGTAGCCCCAGTAGTTGGTCAGGCCGCGCTCGAGCAGATGCGCGTCGTTCAGGAAGGTATGCACGGGCATCAGTTCGACCGAGGTCACGCCGAGGCCGCGAATGTACTCGAGCACCTTCGAATGCGCCATGCCCGCGAAGGTGCCGCGCTCGTCTTCGGGCACCTCGGGATGGCGCAGCGTGTAGCCGCGCACGTGCGCTTCGTAGAGGATCGCGCGTTCGCGCGGCACGCGCTCGCGCAACGGGTGGTGCCAGCTGAAGGTCTGGTCGACCACGCGGCAGCGCGGCACGTAACGCACGCTGTCGCGCGTATCGAAGGAAAGGTCGGCGTCGGGGCTGCCGAGCGTGTAGCCGAACACGGCGGGATGCCACTTGAGCGCGCCCACATGCGCCTTCGCATACGGATCGAGCAGCAGCTTGTGCGGATTGAAGCGATGCCCCGCCTGCGGCTCGTACGGCCCGTGCACGCGGTAGCCGTAAATCGCGCCCGGTGCGAGGTTGGGCAGGAAGACGTGCCAGACCTCGTCGGTGTATTCGGGCAGCACGATGCGCTCCATTTCGCGCAGGCCGGTCTTGTCGAAGAGACACAATTCGACCCGGGTGGCGTTCGCGGAGAACAGCGCGAAATTCACGCCGCTCCCGGTCCAGGTAGCGCCGAACGGGAACGGCTGGCCTTCGGCAATGCGGCTGGCGGTCTTCTTCCTCATGGGCCCTCGCGCGCCCGGCTGGGCGTCATTTGACGGTCTGCACCACTTCGAAGCCTTCGAACTCGGGATGGCTCAGATAGGTCGGGCGGCTCTGGCCGGCATTGCCCGCGTTGCGGTGGGCGGCGCGAAAGGCGTCGGAGCGCGTCCACGCTTCGAACGCGGCGTGGCTGGCCCAGATCGTGTGGCTAGCGTAGAGCACGTGGTCTTCGCGCTGCGGGCCTTTGAGCAGATGAAACTCGACGAAGCCCGGCACTTCTTTCAGATGCGTGTCGCGGTTCTTCCAGACGTCTTCGAACGCGGCTTCCGAACCCAGCGCGACCTTGAAGCGATTCATGGCGATGTACATGCGGCATTCCTTTAGTGTGTGGCGGTCTTCGATGAATGGAGCGGTTTCATTTGGATGATTCGCGTAGTTTCTTTCGCGGCTATTACGCAATGAGCCGCCCAATTATCGAATGGTTTGCCGGCACGGAGCAAGCTGCGTTCCCGCTCGAAAGCGCGGGGGACTCCTGCATGCGGGCCGTGGATAAAGCATGCGCTTATGTCAGTAAAAAATTCCCGCTTGGTTGAGCTTGCATCGAATTCAGCACGGATTACCTGCGCTATTCGATGTGCATGGTCTCTCTGTAACAGGATGTAATTGTCCTCAACGGGGTGTGGCATTGTTCGTATAAATAAAGTGTCGATTCATTTAGGTCCTTAATCCGCTGTTTCGCTATCCCGGTGTCGTATGCGCAATCGCATTCGTGTGCAGGAGCAAATTCGATGAAACGAAAACACATTGTGGCCGCGCTAGTCGGCTCGCAGTTTGCCTTGATGCCCGTCTTGCCTGTCGTTCCGCTCGCGCAGGCCGCGACCTATACGAACGGCACGGCAACGGCCACCTTCAATGTCACGCTCACACTCCAGGCGAATTGCGCGATCTCCGCGAATCCGCTGAGCTTCGGCACCAACGGGGTGCTTTCCACGGCAGTCAATCAGCAGAGCACGCTCAGCGTGACTTGCACGAACACGACGCCCTATAACGTGGGTCTCGACGCCGGCACCGTTGCCGGGTCCACCGTGACGAGCCGGCTCATGGCGGGCACGGCCACGGGCAACACCGGCACCACCGTTGGCTTCCAGCTCTATCAGGATGCCGGGCATACGACGATCTGGGGCAACACCCAGGGCACCAACACGGTGGCGGGCACGGGCACCGGATCGGCGCAATCGATCACGGTATACGGCCAGGTGCCGGCGCAATCCACGCCGAAGCCGGATACCTATCAGACCACAGTCACCGCGACGGTTTACTTTTGAAGCTGCGGCTTGCTCGTCACGTCGCGCGCGGCGCGGCGGCGGCCTCGCTGGCGCTGCTTTTCGGCGCTGCCGCGCAGGCTGCCACGCTGCAGATCTCGCCCGTCACGATCGAGTTCTCCGCGAGCGAGAACGCCACCGGCCTCACGTTGCGCAATCCCGGCGATACGCCGCTCTATGGTCAGGTGCGCGTATTCCAGTGGGGCCAGGCGCACGGCGAAGACGTTCTCACGCCCACCGCCGATGTCATCGCGAGTCCCCCGCTCATCGAGATCGCGCCGCATGGCGATCAACTCGTGCGCCTCGTGCGCGCGAACACGTCCTCTTCCGCTGCGGCCACTGGGGCCGCTCAGCCGGCGCAAGCGGCGTCAGGCGCCGTCGGGATTGCCGATGGCGAGCGCAGCTATCGCCTGCTGATCGACGAATTGCCCTCGCCGGGCACGGCAGGCGCGGAAGGCGTGACGATCCGCTTGCGCTATTCGGTGCCCGTGTTCGTCGAGGCGCCGGCGGGCCGCGCCGCGCAGCCGCTGCTCGCGTGGCATCTCGTGCATGGCGCGCAAGGCTACGCGCTGCGCGCTGACAACGCCGGCACGACGCGCGCGCAGATCGCCGCGGTTGAGCTTCTCGACGCGAGCGGCCACCGCTGGGACGTGACGCGCGGGCTGCTCGGCTACGCGCTCGCCGGACAGGGGCGGCAGTGGAGCGTGCCGGTGCCGCCCGATGCGAAGTTCGGCGGCGAGCTCAAGGTGCGGGCGACGGTCAACACGCGGCCGGTCGAGGAGACGGTGAAGGTCGAGCAGGGCGGCTAATGACCGATCAGGTGATGGCCCGCAACGCAATGGCCCATAAGGCACACGCCGGAAAACAGCATGAAGCGAACGACGAAGCATGAAGCGAACTCGAGACGCCTTCCGCGCTGGCCTGGCGAGGCGCGTGGTGTCGGTGGCGGCGCTGCTGGCGTTCCTGAGCGCGGGGGCGCACGCGCAGGGACAGTTGATCAACGCCGGCGCGATGGATACGCGTGACCTGTATCTCGAAGTCGAAGTGAACGGCGAGCACACCGCGCAGATCGTGCATTTCAGGCAGCTTGGCGGGCACTTCTTCGCTACCGGCGAGGACCTCGCGCAGGTGGGCGTGGCGACTTCGAAGCTCGGCATCGCCGACACTGCGAGTATCGATCTCGATACGCTGCCCGGCCTGCGCTACCGCTACGACGCGGCACGACAGACACTCGAGCTGCAGATTCCCGACGCCATCCGCAAGCCTTTCGAGTTCGACACGCGCGGGGTGGCGGCTACACCGCAGGCCACCTCCGGGCGCGGCTTCGTGTTCAACTACGACGCGTACGCGCAGGGCGGCACCGCCTCCGAATTCGCGCTGTGGAGCGAGGAGCGCTATTTCGATCCACATGGAGTGCTAAGCAATACGGGCATCGCGTACCTCTATCACGACCGCCGCGATTACGTGCGCTACGACACCTCGTGGAGTATGTCGAATCCCGCCGACCTGAGCACCACACAGCTCGGCGACACGATTTCCTCGTCGCTCGCGTGGACGCGCTCGATCCGCATGGCGGGCGTGCAGTGGCGCAGCAACTTCGCGTTGCGGCCCGACCTCGTGACCTTTCCCGTGCCGGCGCTGCCGGGCAGCGCGGTCGTGCCCACCTCGGTCGACCTCTATATCAACAGCGTGCGCCAGTACACGAGCAACGTGCCGAGCGGGCCGTTCATCATCAACGACGTGCCGGGCATCACGGGCGCGGGGCAGGCCACGGTCATCACGCACGACGCACTGGGCCGCACGATCGCGACCTCGGTGCCGCTCTACGTGGATACGCGCCTGATGGCGCCGGGCCTGTCGAGCTATTCGTTCGAGGCGGGCTTCCTGCGGCGCAATTACGGCCTCGATTCGTTCGACTACGACACGCGGCCCGCCGTGAGCGCATCGTGGCGGCACGGCGTGAACGATCACTTGACGCTCGAAGCGCATGGCGAAGCGACTGGCGGGCTCTTCAACGCGGGCGGCGGCGCGCTGCTCGGCCTTGGCTCGGCGGGCGTGCTCAACGGCTCGCTGTCCGGCAGCGCGGGCAAGCTCTCCGGCACACAGTTGAGCCTCGGTTATCAATACGTCTCGCCGCGCGTCTCGATCGACGCGCAGACGATCCGCGCATACGGCAACTATGGCGATCTGGCGGCGCGCGACGGCACGCCGGTGCCGAGCGCGACGGATCGCGTCACGCTGGCGATTCCCTTCCTGCGCAATCAGACCTTCTCGGTCAGCTATATCGGCTACAAGATACCCACGGCGCCGGTATCGAAGATCGGCTCGGTTTCGTGGACCTTCAACTTCGGCAATCTGGTTTCGCTGAACCTGAGTGCGTACCAGGACTTTCATCAACGCGACTCGCGCGGCGTGCTGCTTTCCGCGAGCATCGGCCTTGGCGGCAATACCTCGGTCAACGCGACGGTGGGCCGCCAGGACGGCGCGTCCACCTGGAACGTCAACGCGCTGCGGCCGCCCGATTACGCGGGCGGCTGGGGCTGGGGCGTGCAGGCGGGCGGCACGGGCGCGACGCCATACCGCCAGGGCCAACTGCAATACCTGGGCCGTTACGGCGAGGCCACGGCTTCCGTGCAGCAGGTCGGCAGCCAGACGATCGGCGCATTCGACCTGACCGGTGCGCTGGTGATGATGGATGGCACGGTGGAGCCCGCGCGGCGCATCGACGACGGCTTTGCGCTCGTATCGACGGACGGCGTTGGCGGCATACCGGTGCTGCATGAGAACCGCGTGATTGGCGCAACCGATGGCGGCGGCCATCTGCTGATCCCGGACCTCAACGCGTATCAGCACAACCAGATTGCCATCGACACCATGAAACTGCCTGCCGATGCGCATATTGCCGACACGTCGATGGATGCGGTGCCGCAATCGCAGTCGGGCGTGCTCGCGCATTTCGCGGTGACGCGCTACCGCGCGGCGTCGATCGTCGTGCACGACGCGGCGGGCAAGCCGCTGCCCGTGGGCGCGCGCGTGCATCACGTGGAGAGCGGGCACGACACGATTGTTGGCTACGACGGCATCACGTTTGTCGACGGTCTCTCGAACGAGAATCATCTGTTGATCGACGATGGTTCGCAGCGCTGCGAAGTATCGTTCGCGTGGGCGCCGGGTAAGGGCGAGACGCTGCAAACCATCGGGCCGCTTGTTTGCCGGTTGCAGAGGTCGGGTGTGCCGGTATCGCAGTCTGAATTGCAGCCCAATTCGCAACCGATATTGCAGCGCGAGCCGCAGCCCGAATCGCAGGGGGGAGCGCCTTGAACCGTGCCATGCAGCGCGCGCTGCTCATGTTCGGCGTGTGTCTCGCGCTGCTCTTTGCGGCGGGTGGCGTGCGCGCGCAGACTTGCTCGGCTTCGGCAACGCCGGTCTCGTTCGGCTCGGTGAGTCCTATCGCGGGGGCTGCGGTGTCCGCTACGAGCAGCATCAACGTGACCTGCACGTGGCCCGCGATTACGTTTACGCCCGATGTGCTCGTTTGTTTGAACCTGGGGGGCACGAGCCCGCGTTCGCTCACGAACGGGACGAACGCGCTCACTTACGACCTCTATCGCGACGCTGCGCACACGCAGCCGTGGGGATCGATCTATTCGGGCACGACGCCTATCTCGCTCATCATGGCCAAGCCGAGTGGCACTACGCTGACCACGACCGTGACCGTGTACGGGCAGATCAGTGCGGCGCAGCCTGCGGTGCCTACTGTCAACAATGCGAGCACGACGTACTCGCAGACGTTTGGTGGGAATACTACGTCGATCAACTATCAGTTCTATTTGCTGGTGGCGCCTACGTGTGCGTCGCTTACTTCGACCGGGGGCACTTTTGCGTTTTCGGTTAATGCCAATGTGATCAATAATTGCAACATCAGCGCGACGAACGTGGCGTTTGGATCGGCGGGTGTACTTAGTTCGCAGTTGAGGGCGACCGGGGCGATTACGGCGCAGTGTACGAATGGCGATGCGTATAAGATCGCGCTTAATGGGGGCGCTAGCGGTAGTGTGGCGGCGCGCGCCATGCAGCGGTCGGGTGGCGGAGGCGCCGTGAATTATCAGTTGTACCTGGATTCGGGGTATAGCAGTGCCTGGGGGGATGGTACGGGGGGGACGGTTACGGCTGCCGGTACCGGCACGGGGGCGCAGCAGAGTTTCACTGTATATGGGCAGGTGCCTGCTCAGAGTACTCCCTTACCGGGTAATTACAGTGATACGATCACTGCGACGATCTATTTTTGATGGGGTTTGTTGGCGAGCAAGTCGCCATTTTTGTTGCGCGGTATAAGGCCGTTGGCCTTAACTTGTATTCGCGGCGGGCCGCAGGCGTTGCCCCTGTGCGGGGCGGCACCTACTTTTCTTTGCAGCCGCAAAGAAAAGTAGGCAAAAGAAAGCGGCTTAAACCGCCAGTGTGACGCAGTTCACCACTGCCCTGTAAGTCGGAGCGGCTCCGGAGCGTCTGCCATCACGCGGCGTATAGCGGAGTGACTAAGGGCTCATCCATCCGGCGGCGCTGCGCGTGCCGTGGGGTATAAGTAAAACCGGTGGGGCGCACGTGTTTTCGGAGGACTCCAGCGTATTCGATCGGCGGCTCGCCCATGCATTCGCCAGCCAGCACGCCCGCGCATTAACTAATAAGCAGCCCAATGCATTTACCAGTCAGAACCCCAACGCATTTACCGGTTAGAACCCCAGTGCGCGTTTGCGGGTCAGCGCTTCCGCACATTTACCGGCTAGCCCGCCCGTTTTTCCTTGCATACCCTTCCGCCCGCGTGTAGCGCGTGGCGGGAAGGATGAGCCCCTTGTCACTAACGTGGAATGTGCGAGGTGACGGATGCCCCGGAGCCGCTCCGATATGAATGGCAGTGGGGGACGGCGTCACACTGGCGGTGTGAGCCGCTTTCTTTTGCCTACTTTTCTTTGCGGCTGCAAAGAAAAGTAGGTGCCGCCCCGCACAGGGGCAACGCCTGCGGCCCGCCGCGAATACAAGTTAAGGCCAACGGCCTTAAAACCCGCAAAAAAGCGAATCCAGAAGGCCCTTCAAAAAAAGCCACTTAGAACGTAACAGTCCAAAGCGCCGCGCCGCCGCGCCGCCCGGCATACTGCACCCCCGACCCGATATGCGCCACCGGCGCATCCCCCCGCGATACGAGAAAAGGCTCACCATGGAGGCAACTAACGGCGGGCGCATCAGCCCCATCAGCCTCCACCACAAGACAGCTCTGCTGAACAACAAGACTCACGACCATAGAAGCCGGTGCAGGCTCGGCACTCCTGTTCGACGCGAACAAAGCCAGCAGTATCGCCAGGCCAAGGGCCTTCACGAACCGCGAAGAATTGAACCAGGACATGTTCGGAAACGCTTCGATATCGCGCGCCGCCGCGGGGACTGAGACGGCATCCAGCTATATATCGGCAGCGTACGCCGAAACTTGAGCCTTGCGGCAACGGCGCTACAGCTCGGCGCCAAGGCATCGCGCCAGCGCCCAACCTCAGGCTACCGAGCCAGCCTCCACCTGCACACGTGGCCGCAATCCACTGACCGCCGCGGTAAGCCCGCGCCCGCCCGGATTATTGCGCAGCACGAGCTGCAAGTCATGACGCTGCGCGATGCGCATCGCAATCGAGAGGCCCAGGCCACTACCCGTCCCCGGCACATGATTCGCGCGATAAAAGCGATCGAGCACCCGCCCGAGATCCTCCTCAGGAATACCGGGTCCGTTGTCCACGACTTCGAACCCCAGTTGCTCGCCCGCGCGCGTAAGCACGAGATCGATCTTGCCGCCACGCGGCGTATAGCGGATCGCGTTATCGAGCAGATTGTTCAATAACGTGTTGAGCCCATGCGGATCCGCCGCCACATTACAGGCGTCGTCTTCAGTCACAGGCGCGCGCACTTCGAGACCGAGGTCGATACCCTTTTCCTCCGCAAGCAGTGAAAAGTCGCCAATGGCCTGCTCGCCCAGACGCCGGAGGCTCACCACGGCCACGGGCAGCGTCGGCTGCGCGTCCTCGCGCGCGAGCGTCAGCAATTGCTGCACGAGCCGGATGAGGCGGTTCAGTCGGGTTTCGATGCGCCCGGTCGTCTGCGGCTCCCCCGACAGCGTGCCGTCGCGCAGCGCGGCCTGCAATTGCAGCTTGAGCGCCGCGAGCGGCGAGCGCAATTCGTGCGCGGCGTCGGCGATAAAGGTGCGCTGCGCCTGCGACGCGGTGTTCAGCCGCTGCAGCAAGCCGTTGAGCGCCTCCACCAGCGGGCGCAGCTCGATCGGCACGGAGCCGTCCAGCTTGATCGGTTCCAGCACGGTGTGCGAGCGCGCGGTGAGCAGCGCGGAAAGCGCGCCGACGGGCGCAAGCCCGCGCCCCACCACGAGCAGCACGAGCACGATGGCTACCGGCACAAATAGCGCGAGCGGCCACAGCGTATGCAGCGCAAGCCGCAGCGCGAGCGCTTCGCGCACGGAGATCGGCTGCGCGACCTGCACGAAACGCTCCGGCTGCTGCACGCCGAAGGTGCGCCAGTGCGTTTCGGCGCGCTCGATCGTATGGAATCCTTCCGACTCTCGCGAGAGCGGCGCGTCGTGCGAGGTATGGTAGATCGGCTTGCCGTTGGCGTCCCAGATCTCGATGAGAATGCGGTCGTCGGCAATGCCTTGCAGGTCCGGGGCGGCGTGGTCCGTGTGGCCTTCCTTGAGATTGGACGGCAGAGACAGCGCAACAGCGCGCAGTTCGTAGTCGAACAGCTCGTTCGCCTCGTCGTGCGCGGTCTGAAAGATGCCGAAGCCCGCTACGACGGACCCGGCGGCAAACCCGCAGATCAGCCAGCCCAGCAGCCGGCGGCGGATCGATCTCATTCGCCCCTCTTCAGCCGGTATCCCACGCCACGCACCGTGACGATCTGCTCCGCGCCGATCTTGCGGCGCAAGCTGTGCACATGCACTTCGATCGTGTTGCTTCCCACCTCTTCACCCCAGCCGTAGAGCCGCTCTTCAAGCTCGGCCTTGGTGAACACGCGCGCGGGCTCCTCGATCAGCACGTGCAGCAACGCGAACTCGCGCGGCACGAGCGAGACTGGCTCGCCGCCCTTGGTCACTTCGTGCGCGGCCGGGTCGAGTGCGAGGTCGCCATGCGTGTAGACGGGCTGCTTGCGGCCGGTGCGCCGCCGCAGCAGCGCGCGGGCGCGCGCGGCAAGCTCGTAGAGGTCGAAGGGCTTGACGAGGTAGTCGTCGGCGCCCGCGTCGAGTCCGCTCACGCGGTCGGTCACGCTGTCGCGCGCGGTGAGGATCAGGATCGGCGCGTCGCCGCCGCGCCGCCGGTAGGCAGCCAGCACGCTCACGCCGTCTTTCTTCGGCAGCCCGAGGTCGAGCAGCACGAGGTCGTAGACATCGTTGGCGAGCGAGAGCTCGGCCTCGCGTCCGTCCTTCGCCCAGTCGACGGCGTAGCCTTCGCGGCGCAGCGCGTCGAGCACGGGCTCGGCAATCATTTCGTCGTCTTCGACGAGCAAGAGACGCATCGTGGTGCTCCAGGTCGCTTCTTCTGTCTGCAATTGTCGCTCATTCGCGCTCATGGCACAGTCCTCCTCGTCTCCTCGCGCTTCAGCCTTTCGTATGCGGTTCGCGCGACGCCGCGCCAGGCTTGTCGGGCTTCCCGGGTTGGCCCGCGCCCAGCAACAGGCGCAGCAGCACCGGCAGCACCAGCAGCACGAGCGGCATCTGCACGATCAGGCCCGAGATGATCGCCACCGCGAGCGGCTGCTGCATCGCGGACCCCTGGCCCAGCGCGAACGCGAGCGGCAAGAGCGCGAGTATCGCGGCGATGGTCGTCATCGCGATCGGGCGCAGCCGGTTGCGGCCCGCGGCCAGCAGCGCCTCGGGTACCGGCACGCCTTCGTCGCGCACGAGGCCCTGGAATTCGGAGACGTAGAAGATCGCCACCTCGGTCACGATGCCGACGATCATCGTCATGCCCATCATCGCGGAGATGTTCAGCTCGATGCCGGTCACCCACAGGCCGATGAAGACCGCGCCCGTCGCGAGCAGGGGCATCGCCATCACGGCGAGCGCCACGCGAAAGCGCTCGTAGAGAAACAGCAGCAGGCCGAACACGAGCGCGACCGCCGCGCCGAACACGGCAATGAGCCCCTTGAAGGCGATCTGCTGCTGCTGGTAGAGGCCGCCCAGTTCGTAGTAGACGCCCGCCGGCAGCAGGTTCGGGTCGGCCAGCGCGCGCTGGACATCGGCGATGGTGGAGCCGAGGTCGCGCCCGTCGATGCGCGCCGTGACCGCCACCATGCGCTTGAGGTTGTCGCGGCTGATTTCGGGCTGGCCGCTCACCGTCACGCGCGCGGCCACGCGCGAGAGGGCGAACACGTGGCCGTCGGGCGCGCGGATCGGCAACTGGCCGAGCGCCGTGTCGGTCATGTGCAGCGCACCTCGCGCGCGCACGCGCACGCCGATGCTCTTCGGCCCGTCCTGGTACTGCGTGGCCACGTTGCCGTCGAGCAGGTCGTTCACCTGCTGCGCGACGGCCTGCGCATCCATGCCCTCGGCCGCCACGGCGTCGGGCCGGATGTGCAGGTCAATGGCGTCGCCGGCCGGGTTGCTGCCGTCGTCGATGTCGACGATGCCCGGGATCTTGCCGATGCGCGCGGCCACGCGCTCGGCGGTGCCGTCGAGCACGTTCTGGTCGTCGGAATAGATCTTGATCTGCACGGGTTGCGGCACGGCCGTGAGGTCGCCGATCAGGTCCTCCATCAACTGCGCGAGCTCGATGCTCACGCCCGGCACCTGTGTTTCGATCTGCGAACGGATTTCCTCCATGACCGTCTCGATGGGCTCGCGCTTGCCCGACTTCAGGCGCACGAAGAAGTCGCCCTTGTTCGGCTCGTTCAGGTCGCCGCCGAGACCCGCGCCGGTGCGCCGCGAGTAGGTGGCCACGTTCGGATTGGCGCGGATGATCGCCTCGATCTGCTGCATGAGGCGGTCGGTTTCGGTGATCGAGGTGCCCGGTTTCGTGTGGTAGTCGAGCACGAAACCGCCTTCGTCCATCGATGGCATGAAGCCGCTGCCCACGCGCGTGAAGGCGAGCGCGGCGAGGAGGACGAGCGGCACGATGAGCGCGAGCACCCACACGGGACGCGCGCTCACGGTGGCGACGAGCTGCGCATAGCGGCGGTTGAGCCACGCGGCGAAGCGCGTTTCGCTGTGCTCTTCAGCGTCTTTCGCGGTGAGCCAGTGGTCGCACAGGATCGGAATGGCGAGCCACGTCACGAGGAACGAGATGAACAGGGCACTGGCCATGGTGATGGAGAGCGCCTTGAAGAACGCGCCCGTCACGCCCGAGAGAAACGCGAGCGGCACGAAGATGATGAGCGTGGCCGCCGAGGAGCCCGCGAGCGGCCGCGTGAATTCGAGCGCCGCGCTCATCACGCGGCCATGGAACGCGTTTGCGCCGGCTTCACGCATGCGCCGCGCGATGTGCTCGATCATCACGATGGCGTCGTCGATCACGAGGCCCACGGCGGCGGCCATGCCGCCGAGCGTCATGATGTTGAAGCCCATGCCGAACACGTCGAGCAGGAGGATGGTCGCGGCCATCACGACGGGCACGAGCGCCACGGCGATCACCGTGATCTTCACGTTGCGCAGGAAGACGAAAAGCGTGAGCGCGGCGAGCACCACGCCGATCATGATGGCGTCGCGCACGCTGGTGGCCGAGGCGACCACCAGCTCGCTCTGGTCGTACCAGTTCGCGAGATGCACGCCCGCGGGCATCTGCTTGCCGAAGCTCGCGAGCCGCGCGCGGATGGCCTTCGCCATCGCCACGCTGTTCGCGCCGGGCTGCTGGTAGACGTTGATTAATACGGCATCCTTGCCATCGGCCGTGACGCGTATCCACTGCGGCACCGTGCCCTGCGAGACCGTGGCGATATCGCCGAGCCGGACCTGATTCACCTGGTTCGGCCCTGGCGTGGATACCACCACGTTCTTCAACGCGTCGATGCCGTTCACGGGCGCGTTGGCCACCACGAGATAGAGCTTGTCGTGGTCCTCGATGCGGCCCGTCGCCATCAGCACGTTGCCCGCGCCGATGGCACGCGAAACGTCGGCCACTGAGAGCTTGTAAGCGGCGAGACGCGCGGGGTCGACGGCCACTTCGAGTTCGTCGCGCGCGCCGCCCGTGATGTCCACGCGCGCTACGCCCTCGACGGAGGAGAGCATCGGGCGCAGCTGGAATTGCGCGAGATCGTAGAGCTGCGCGAGCGAGAGCCGCGACGAGGTGAGGCTATAGGCAAGCACCGGGAAGACCGTCGGGTCCATGCGGCGCACCTGCATGGTGGTGCCCGGCGGCAGCGTCGCGAGGATCTCGCCGATGGCCGACTGCGCCTGCAACGTCGCCTGCGCCATGTCGGTGCCCCAGTCGAAGTTCAGCGAGATTTGCGCGGAGCCCCGGCTGGTGGTCGACTCCACGTCGCGCACGCCGGGCACGCGGCGCAGCGCTTCCTCCACGGGCATGGTGACGAGCGTCGCCATCTGCTCGGCGGGGCGGTCGCCCGCGTCGAGCGACACCACGGCGCGCGGGAACGAGACGTTCGGAAAGAGCGAGATCGGCAGGCGCAGGGCGGTGAGCGCGCCCGCGATGGCGCCCAGCGCGATCACGAACAGCAGCGAGCGCCGGTGGCGCTGCATCCATTGGCCAAAAGTCATCGTGCGCCGCCTTGCTCAGCTTTGGCTGGGCGCACGGCCATGCCGTCTTCCAGTTCGTAGTTGCCGCTCACGACGAGCCCGCGCGCGGCGTCGAGCGCGCCGTCCACGCCGTAGCTGCCGCCGTGCTCGACCTTCACGGTCACGGCCACGCGGTGCGCCTTGTTGCCCGGCATCACCTGGTACACGTATTGGCCCTGCGCGTCCTGCAGGACGGCGGCGCGCGGCACTTCCCACCAGGTGCCCGTTTGCGTGTCGATCTCGGCGCGCACGCGGGTGCCCGGCAGGAACGCCGTGCCTGCGAGCGGCACGCTGGCGCCCACATTCACGAGCTGGCTCTGCGCGTCGACGGCGGCGCCCACCATGGCCACCTGGCCCTGTGCCTGCACCGACTGCTGCGCGGCCGAGAGCGGATGGAGCACGACGCGGTCGCCCGCGCGGATCGTCGCCGCGTCGGCGGGCTCGACGCCCAGTGCCACATTCGCGGCGTGTGCGCCAGCGGCATTCGCGCCGACAAGTTGTGCGAGCGCGGTGCCCGCTTGCACCTGGTCGCCGGGCGCGGCGCTCATCTGCGAGACCACGCCGGCCACGGGCGCGGCAACGGTCTTCGCCCCCGCCGCGATGCCCGACGCGTTCTGCGCTGCGAGCGCCTGCTGGGCATCGTCGAGCGCTTTCTGCGCGGCAGCGAGCTGTGATTGGGTGGCGAGTCCATCACGATAGAGCGCCTGGGTGCGGGCCAGCTCGCCGCGCGCGAGCGTGGCTGCGCTTTGCGCCTGGGTGAACGCGACCACCGCGCCGGGATCGGCCTGCACGACGAACAGCGGGGCGCCGCGCGCGACCGTCTGGCCCGGCTGCACGAGCACGCGTGTGACGCGCGCGACATAGGGCAGGCTCACGGTGACGGCGTTCGCACCGGCTGCCCCCACCACGCCATAGGCCACAACCTGCTGGGAGACGGGCTTGCGCGAGACCGGCACGACCTGCACGGCCACCGAGGCCGCGGGTTCGGCAGCGGCGTCGGCCTCGGCGTGAGCGATGCGCGCGTGGAAAAGTGTGCCGCCCGCTGCGAGCGCGCCGACGGCGCACAGGATGGATGCGGTGGCGCGCAGGGAGAAAGTGCGTTCTTGCATGGGCATCAGCGGGTAACGGTGGCGTTTGTGGCGGCGTTTGCCGGGGCAAGCGCGGTGTCTTGTGCGTTATCGAAAGCGGTGGAGGCGCCGGAGGCGACAGGCGCGGCGGTGCTGGCCGCAGCACGCGCATCGCCATAGGGATCGGGGATCGCGCTGCCGAGCAGCGCTTGCAGCGCGATGCGTTGCTCGGCGAGCGCCTCGCGCCCGGTGGCGGCATCGACGCGGCGCGCGAGCGCTGCGCTTTGCGCATCGACGTATTGGCCAAGCGTGATGTCGTGCGTCGCGTAGGCGTCGTGCGCGTGCGCCGCCGCACGGTCGAGCTCGGGTAGTGCGGCCTCGTCCTGCGCGAGTTGCTGCGCGGCGATCGCGCTATCGGCGCGCAGGTGGGCGATATCGGCGTAGGCGGCGTTCAGGCGGTTCTGGTATTCGTCGGCGAGATGCTGACGCGTGGCCTGCTCGATGGCGATGTTGCCGCGGTTGCGGTTGAAGACGGGCAGCGTGAGATTGATGGCGAAGCCGCTCGTGTAGATCTCCGAAGTATCGCGCTGGCGCGTGAAGCCCACCGAGAGACTCGGAAACTGATTGAGGATGGCCGCGCGATACTTCTGCTCCTGCGCCTCGTAGCCGGCCTGCAGCGCGATCAGGTCCGGGCGGCGTTTCGGTAGCGCCGCCACGGCCGCGTCGAGCGTGGACGCGTCGGGCGGCTCGACCATAGCCGCGCCGCTGAGCGGCAGATCCACGTCGGGCGCGAGGCCGAGCAACGCGTTCAGGTCGTGGCGCGTCTGCTCGCGCGCGTGCTGCATGTCGGCGTATTGCTTGCGCGCGTCCTCCCAGGACGTGAGCGCGGCGGTCGCGGTGTCGGCGCTCACGTTGTGCTCGCTGGCCGCATGCGCGGTGCGTGCGTAGCGTGTGTGCGCGAGTTCGGCCTGTTGGGCGAGCAGCGGCAGCGTCTCGTCCTGGAAGCGCGCCTTCACATAGAGCTGCCGCGCCTGTGCCACCACCTGCCACTCTTGCCAGAGCAGGCCGAGGTCGGTCTTGCGCACCGTGGCGTCGGCGGATTGCTTGTTCGCGCTGCGCGTGATGATGGCCATCACGTCCATGCTCAGGCCGTAGCTGAACGCGCGTGAAAAACCGGCGGCGCCGGGGTAGTCGCTCGAGATGCTCACTTGCGGATCGGGCAGCAGTCCTGCCGAAAACGCTTGCGCCTGAGCGATGCCGAGATCGTCGCGCGCGAGCTTCAGATCGGGATTGTTCGCGACGGCGAGCAGTGCGACGTCTTCCATGTCGAAGCCGGCGGAGGGGTCGAAGCGGTGCGCGGCGAGCTCGGGCAGCGGCATCTTTGCGGGATCGATCTGCACGCGCGAAACGTCGTCTTGCGTGAGCAAGGTGTCGCCCGACGGCAAGGGCTGCGCATGATAGACGGCGCAAGCCGAGAGCAGGAAGACCGCCGCTACGGCGGAGCAAAGCGCGGCGCGCGGCAACGCGCCAACACGCCGCGCAAAGGGCGGCAAGCAGGAAAGCGTGCGGGACAACGTGCGTTCCTCGATACGGGGCCGGCGGCGCGCGAGGTGGGCAAGGTTCGCGGCGCCGGCTCAAGGCGGCAAAAACACCGCGCAGCAATGCACGCGCGGCAGACTTGCGGCGCATTGTGCAGGGAAAACACTTAGGGAAAGCTTAAGGGATCGAACGGATGCAGTCTCGTGAGGCAGGGAAAATCAAAGGCAGGCTGCGCACCGAAGTCCTTGCCCAGATCAATCTACCCTATGCCTGTGAGATGAAATCGGCGGCATAGAGTCCAGCCGTCAGGAAGGATGCGCCTAGAAGCCACCTGACCGATTTCAAAGCGGGCCATCGTTGCCACGCGATTGCGCTAATCAGGCCCATAGCGGCTGCAGGACCCAATAGGTACGCGAGTATGAGCACCGCATCCCACCATGGCATCGCGCACTTGCCTAGCTCGTGGCATCCGGCGACCGGTCTGTGGGGATAATGCGGCCAACTAATGTGGCTGAACACGTATAAGCATGCCCACGTAAGAAGCAGCCCATAAAATAGGCCAATCATCGCGACGCCCGATCGCCTCACTTGATTACCCAAAACAGGATGGACTTTGCATCGCGAAGGTCCGAATAGCTCAGGAGAGATAGCACAGCAGCCCTTGGTCGAAATGACTGAAAACCCATGTAGCGGCCAACAGTCGCCAAGCCATCCCAAAATCCACTAATCGTCATGCGCGAGCCATTCCATAGATCAATATGTCCGCCACTGGCGTTTTCACGGGATTCGCCATCTCGTGCCCAATAGCGGGAGAACTGGATGATACCCGTTCGGCTTTTGACTTTGGATTCCCAGTCGTGCCCAGTGATATCTTCTGCCATTGGCAATCCAGCGAACGGCTGCAACTTCAACCATTCTCCCATTTCATCGGCTCGCGTCGCCGTGGGTTTTCCTTCTAGCAAGATCCGTCCAATCTGCTTTTGACCCGATTGCGGCTTTATCAACTTTTCCGAAAATGACTTCATCTCGATTCCGACGCGGTGAAGCGTGACACTCAAGCGAATCGCGCATTGATTTGCATATGCCGAGTTGTCGTACGGATCTCCGTAAGGATAGTTGTCCCACAACTGCTGAAACGTCACAGCATTTAGCTCTACTGTCTTTATCGAACCGCGCGTCGGATTCGTTTTGACGATCGTCGTTTGGTTCGGCATTACTTCCATCCCTGATGAGTCAGGGCTTCCTCGCCCCAATAGACCTTGTAGCTATCCTCCAATGCCGTATTGACGCGCGGCAGCGCTCCGCTTTCGTCAAGGCGTCCGGCAAACTGTTGTCCGTCGGACGCTTCGATGAAGTACGGATATCCGGTGCTTGCGCCGTGTCCGACGGGTTGGACCTGTTCATCGAAGACCAACAGTAGCGGAATCGGCTCTATATCCTGCGCGCTACCGCGTTGCCCCCGTCCGTACCCCATGTCTTCATGCCACGCAATGCTCTGCCTGGTGGCAAGGATACGCGGTGGTGTGGGACATCCGCATAACAGGATGTCGCCGTCCAGCGCGAGTTCATTGCCGCAATGAATGTGGCGACGCGGGCCACCAGCCTTCGTAATCTTGCCGGTAGTCTTGCAAGCTGCACAAAATGCTTCGCCGCCTATGATCGCTGCCTGGTATCCACGAATTGTGTATGGCCGACCTGGGTGAGGCGTGATCATTCCGCCAGTTTCGGGCGCGTCGCCGATGCATAGATAACGCCGCAACATAACGCCTCCAGTCGTGGTTAGCCTGTGCTCGATGCGGTTTTGCCAACGTTTCGTCACACCAATACGGTGCCTGCTATTCCCATTGCCCTGCGGATGCATGTGGGATGACGGACCAATCTTCGGTGAAAGCGATATTTATCGTAAATAAGATAATTCCGAGAGTTTGAATGGCGATGCTGCGTAGGCAAAACGAAAGCCTCGCCCAATTGCCGATTTTCGATAACACGTCGTTTAATGACTCTCTAGCATGGTCTCCAACATCCCCTGCGGCCCTGTCCGCGCGGGCCATCCAGGAGGAGAAAACACCATGCAGGCAGACTCGAAAGGCCACGGCGCCGCGCCAGCGCTCAAGCAGACGCTCGGCACGTGGCAGCTGTGGGGCATTGCTGTCGGGCTCGTGATTTCCGGCGAGTACTTCGGCTGGAGCTACGGCTGGGCGACGGCCGGCACGCTGGGCTTCGTCGTCACGGCGCTGTTCGTGGCGGCGATGTACACCACCTTCATTTTCAGCTTCACCGAGCTCACCACCTCGATTCCCCACGCGGGCGGCCCCTTCGCCTACGCGCGCCGCGCATTCGGCCCGGCCAGCGGCTATCTAGCCGGCGCGGCCACGCTCGTGGAATTCGTGTTCGCACCGCCGGCCATCGCGCTGGCCATCGGCGCGTATCTGCACGTGCAGTTTCCCGGCCTCGAGCCCAAGCACGCCGCCATGGGCGCGTATCTCGTGTTCATGGCGCTCAATATCGTGGGCGTGCAGATTGCCGCGACCTTCGAACTCGTGGTCACGCTGTTCGCGATCTTCGAGTTGCTCGTGTTCATGGGCGTGGTGTCGCCGGGCTTTGCGTGGGCGCACTTTCTGAAGGGCGGCTGGTCGGGCAACGATCACTTCTCGATGGGCGCCTTCCACGGCATGTTCGCGGCCATTCCGTTCGCGATCTGGTTCTTCCTCGCCATCGAAGGCGTGGCCATGGCCGCCGAGGAAGCGAAGAACCCCAAGCGCTCGATTCCGATTGCCTACGTGACCGGCATTCTCACGCTGGTGGTCCTTGCCGTGGGCGTGATGGTGTTCGCGGGCGGCGCGGGTGACTGGACCAAGCTCGCCAACATCAACGACCCGCTGCCGCAGGCCATGAAGTACATCGTGGGCGAGCACAGCGGCTGGATGCATATGCTCGTGTGGCTTGGTCTGTTCGGGCTCGTCGCGTCGTTCCACGGCATCATCCTCGGCTACTCGCGCCAGATCTTCGCGCTGGCCCGCGAAGGCTATCTGCCCGCCTGGCTCGCCAAGGTGCATCCGCGCTTCAAGACGCCTTATCGCGCGATCCTCGCGGGCGGTGTGGTCGGCATCGCGGCCATCTACAGCGACGAGCTGATCCAGTTCGCCGGCCAGACGCTCACCGCGAACATCGTCACGATGTCGGTGTTCGGCGCCATCGTCATGTACATCATCAGCATGGCGGCGCTCTTCAAGCTGCGCCGCACGAGGCCCAATATGGAACGGCCGTTCCGCGCGCCGCTCTATCCGCTGTTTCCGGCCTTCGCGCTCGCCGCCGCGGTCGTGTGCCTCGCCACCATGGTCTATTACAACGCGCTCGTGGCCCTGATCTTCGTGTTGTTTCTCGCAGTGGGCTATGCTTATTTCCTGGCCACCCGCACCCAGCGCGACGCGGCTTCGAGCGCCCAGCCGGACCTCGAGACGGATGCGCCGATCGAACCCCAAGGCGCGCTGCTCGAAGAATGAGCGGGTGGAAATTGCAAGACTGGAGCTGAAGTCATGTCCTATACGGAGACGATCGGTCCGCGCACGTACCGGTTCGCGGACCTCAAGACCTTGCTCGCCAAGGCGAGCCCGCTGCGCAGCGGCGACCAGCTCGCGGGCGTGGCGGCGGCGAGCGAGGAGGAGCGCGTCGCCGCGAAGATGGCGCTCGCCGACGTGCCGCTCAAGACCTTCCTGAGCGAGGCCCTGGTGCCTTATGAGGAGGACGAAGTTACGCGCCTGATCGTCGATACGCACGACACGGCGGCGTTCGCGCCGATCTCGCATCTCACGGTGGGCGATTTCCGCAACTGGCTGCTCTCGCCCGAGGCGGACAGCGCAACGCTCGAGCGCGTGGGGCCGGGCATCACGCCGGAGATGGCGGCGGCGGTCTCGAAGCTCATGCGCAACCAGGACCTCATCGCGGTAGCGAAGAAGCGCCCCGTGGTCACGCGTTTTCGCAACACGGTGGGGTTGCCCGGGCGCATGTCGGTGCGCCTGCAGCCGAACCATCCCACCGACGACGTGAAGGGCATTGCCGCCTCGATGCTCGACGGCCTCATGTACGGCTGCGGCGATGCGATGATCGGCATCAATCCGGCCACCGACAGCCTCTCCGCCATCGTCAAGCTGCTGACGATGATCGACGGCTTTCGCGAGCGCTACCGCGTCCCGACGCAATCGTGCGTGCTCACGCACGTCACCAACACGATCGCGGCCGTGGAGAAGGGCGCGCCCGTCGACCTCGTGTTCCAGTCGATCGCGGGCACGGAAAAGGCCAACGCGAGCTTCGGCATCTCGCTCGCGCTGCTCGGCGAGGCGCGCGAGGCGGCGCTTTCGCTCAAGCGCGGCACCGTGGGCAACAACCTCATGTACTTCGAGACGGGGCAGGGCAGCGCGCTCTCGGCCAACGCGCATTACGGCGTCGATCAGCAAACCTGTGAAGTGCGTGCCTATGCGGTCGCGCGCCGCTTCGAGCCGTTCCTCGTGAACACGGTGGTGGGCTTCATCGGCCCGGAATACCTCTACGACGGCAAGCAGATCATTCGGGCGGGGCTCGAAGACCATTTCTGCGGCAAGTTGTTAGGCGTGCCGATGGGTTGCGATATCTGCTACACGAACCATGCCGAAGCCGATCAGGACGACATGGACACGCTGCTCACGCTGCTGGGCGCGGCGGGCATCAACTTCATCATGGGCATTCCGGGCGCCGACGACGTGATGCTCAACTACCAGAGCACGTCGTTTCACGACGCGCTCTATGTGCGCGATCTGCTCGGGCTGCGGCGCGCGCCCGAGTTCGAGGAATGGCTGGAGACGATGGAGATCGCCGACGCGAAAGGCGCGCTGCTGCCCACCTCGCCGCGTGTGCCGCTGCTCGCGGGCGCCCATGAATGGATGGGAGTGAGCGCATGAGCGACGCCGTCGAAAAGAATCCATGGGCTGGCCTCAAGGCGTTCACGAATGCGCGCATCGCGCTGGGCCGCGCGGGCAACGGCCTGCCGACCGCGCCGCTGCTCGCGTTCAATCTCTCGCACGCGCAGGCGCGCGATGCCGTGCATCAGCCGCTCGACGCCGAGGCGCTGCGGCGCGAGCTGGAGGGCGCGGGCTTTGCGACGCTCGGGGCGGCGAGCGCCGCGCCCGACCGCGATCATTACCTGCGGCGCCCCGATCTCGGGCGGCGGCTCTCGGACGAGAGCCGCGCGGCGTTGGCCGATGCGGGCCGAGCGGGCCATGAAGGCAAAGAGGGCCCCGACATCGTGTTCGTAGTCGGCGACGGACTCTCGGCGTTTGCCGCCGCGAAGCAGGCCTTGCCGCTGTTGCAGGCCGTGCGCGAGCGTCTGGACGCCGATGCCGCGGCGGGCCGCGGCTGGCGTGTCGGGCCCGTGGTGGTGGCGCGCCAGGCACGCGTCGCGCTCGGCGACGAGATCGGCGAATTGCTGGGCGCGAAGCTCGTGGCGATGCTGATTGGCGAGCGGCCGGGCCTGAGCTCGCCCGACAGCCTGGGCGTGTACCTCACCTGGGCGCCGAAGGTGGGCTGCCACGATGCAATGCGCAACTGCATCTCGAACGTGCGGCCCGAGGGCCTGCCGTACGAGGGGGCCGCGCACAAGCTGCACTATCTGCTCACGCACGCGCGGCGGCTCGGGCTGACCGGCGTGGGCCTCAAGGACGACAGCGACGCGCTCCTGCCCGGGGCGCATGAGGCGGAACGGATCGAATCCGTTTAGGCCCGCCTGCGTGAGCCTGTTGCAAGCCTGTCGCGAGCGGTGCAATCCCGCCCCATGGCGTAACGCACCCCGATCCTTGCGCCGCGCGTGCCTGTTCGCGCCCCGCATTCGCGCCACAATCGTGCGTCAACCTATGGTTGCACCGCATTGGTGTGCATGTGGTGCTGCGCCGATAATGCGCATTTGTTGAACATCGAAGCGAGCGCAGTGCGCCGCGGTTGCGCACCCGCCGCTTGAAGCGGAGCGCGTAATGCGCCGCCGCGCGCGCCGCGAGCCATCCCCGCATGGCCGCACGATCTGGCGCGGATATTGCATCTCCTGCGCGAATCGTTTCGACAGACAGGTTGCGCAAGGAGGCACCCCATGGTTCAGAACCCCATGGATCACACGGCCACGCCGTTGGAGCAGACGGCCGAAGACACGCGCCTGAGCGCGCAGGGTGCGCACGCGCCGGCGGGGCACGCCGTGGTGAGCGTCGCGCACGACGCCGATGAACAGGCACGCAATCTCGTCGGCTGGCGGCAGACCTACGACCAGCTCGCGGCGGGCCGCTTCGTCGGCACGCTCACCGAGATTCCGCTCGACACCATGAAGGTCTTCTGCGAGACCACGAGCCACACGCTGCGCCAGGCGTGCGAGGTGCGCGGCGACGCGTACTGGTTCGGCATTCCCGCCGCGCGCGACCGGCAGGCGCGCATCGACGCGCAGCCGTTCGGCGCCCAGGCGTTCGCCGTGCGGCCCGGCAACGTGGAATTCGAACTGGTCACCCCCGCGCAGTTCTCGATCTACGGCGTGGTGGTGCGCGGCGAGGTGCTGCGCCACTATGCGCAGACCGTCGAACGCATGCCGCTCGACGCGCGGCTGCCCGATACCCCCATCGTGCAGGCGGGCGCGGGGCGTCTCGCGCATCTGTGCGCGCTGCTCGCGCAGCGCCTGAGCGATGCGGATGGCACCACTCACGCGCTGGCGCCGCTTTCGGACTTCGCGCGCAACGACCTGCAGGCCGAACTGCTGGCGGCGCTGTTCGACGCATGCACGGCCGACGATGCCCAGGCGGACGCGAGCGTCGATCAAGCCTCGCGGCGGCGCTGGATCGTCGCGCAGGCGCGCGACTACGTGCTCGCGCATCGCTCCCGGCCCGTGGGCGTGCCCGAGCTTTGCGAGCAATTGCTCGTGAGCCGCCGCACGTTGCAGTACTGCTTTCAGGACGTGCTCGGCATGGCGCCCGCGACTTATCTGCGCGCGCTGCGCTTGAACGGCGCGCGCCGCGACCTGTGCGGGCGCGCAGCCGGCTCGGTGCAGGATGTGGCCGCCGCGTGGGGCTTCTGGCATTTGAGCCAGTTCGCGACGGATTATCGGCGCATGTTCGGCATGCGGCCCTCGGAGGCATTGCGCGCCGCTTGAGCGTATCGGGCGCCGCCGTGCAAGGAGCGGCGTGCGCCTTGCCTCAATACTCATTCCTCAATCGCGCCTTGCGCGCAATTTCATCCGGATACCTGAATATTTGCAGGGCGGGCCACGAACTTCCCCGGGCTCGTGCCCGTGAGGCGCCGGAACATCGCGATGAACGCCGACGAAGTCGCATAGCCGAGATCGAGCGCCACCGACTCCACGCTGCGCCCGGCCTGCAGGAGCGGCAACGCGCTCACGAGACGCAGGCGCGCGCGCCACTCGGTCAGCGACATGCCCAGCTCGCGCTGCGCGTGACGGATCAGCGTGCGCTCGCTCATATGGAAGGCGGCGGCCAGTTCGGCGAGCGGGCGGTTGTCGGCGGGATTGTCGTGGAAGACCTGGAGCACGGCGTTCAACTCGGGGTTGTCCGCGTGGGGCAGATAGCTGCCCGTGGTCGCGCAGGTGGAGAGCAGGTCCACCAGCACGCGCAGCAGGCGCGCGCGCGAAGGCGACTCGCTGCCGTCGTGTCCGGCGGGCGGTAGCGCGCGCAGATGATCGAGCATCGCGCGCACGAGCGGCGAGACCATCATCGCGCAGGTTTGCGCGGGCATCGCGGTGCACAGTTCGCGGCTGATATAGACCGAGCAGTGCACGGTCTCCGCATGATTGAAGCCGATGTGCTCGGTGCCGGGCGCGATCCACAGGCCCATATGCGGCGGCGCGAGAAAGTACTCATCGCCGGTCGTGACTTCCGTGATGCCGCTGAACGAATAGACGAACTCGCCCCACGGATGCCGCATCGTCGGATAGCGCGCGTGTGACGGCATGTGCTCGGTGCGGAAATAGACCGGCACGGGCAGCGTGCCGACGAACGGCGGCGGGCTCACGTGCTGCAGCACGTTGCGCGTATGGGCGGCGGGCGGGCGCGATTTCTGCATGGCGTGAACGGGGGCGAACAGGCGCGAGTTGGTGCGAATGGCGTACGGCGAGGGTGCGGCGGCCGCGTAGCAGGGCGCAAAGATCGAGCGCCCGGCCGCAGCTTCGATTATGCGCCGGCGGGGAGGGTTCTCCTCAAGGCAGCGAAGAACAACTCCGATTGCAATCGCTCGCTCTGCATCTGATTCGCGACCTTTTGCGCGAGGTCGGTCGCCACGGGCCGCAGCGCGCGCCCGGTCGAGCGTGCGAGCACCTGCGAGGCACAGGCGCGCTCGAGGTAGTAGAGATCGTCGAAGGCATAGTCGATGCGCTCGCCGCACACCACGACGCCGTGATTGCCGAGGAAGCCGATGTCCTTGCCAGCCAGCGCGTGCGCGATGCGCTCGCCTTCCTCGGGGCCGAGCGCGAGGCCGTTATAGTCGCGGTCCAGCGCGACGCGGCCGTGGTAGCGCATGGCATTCTGCGAGAGCGTGGTGTCGAGCCCGCAATCTTCGGTGAGCGTGAGCGCCGTGGCATACGGCATGTGGGTGTGCAGCACGCAGGTTTTCTTCGCGATGCGATGAATCGCGGCGTGGATGAACATGGCCGTTGGCTCCACTTCGTGCCGGCCGGCCACCACGGAGCCGGCCGCATCGACGATCACGATATCGTCGCCCTCCGCCTCGCTCCACATCAGGCCGCGCGGGTTCAGCAGGAACAGGCCATCCGCGTCGGGAAGCGCCACGCTGAAGTGATTGCAGACGCCCTCGCCCAGACCATAATGCGCCGCCGCGCGCAGCGCGAGCGCGAGATCGGCGCGCAGGACTTCGACGCCCGGATCGTGAAAAATGGCGGGAAGCTCGTTCATCCTCTCATCTCCTGTTCCAGGCAGCGCTATTCTCAGGTTTCGCGCAGAATCGTTGCGGCCTCGATGTGTCGCTGGACGTGCGCGTGGGGGCTTGCCCGACTGTATCCAGTGTCCTGGCTTGTGGCGCTGCTGTCCAGCCCCGCCGGGTTGCTGGCGGGGCTGGCAGGGTTGGCTTTCGCAGCCGGATAAGCCTTATTGAATGCGCGCCGACGTTTGCGCAGGCTGCATGTGCATCTGGCGCTGGCGATAGCGGCGGTTCAACCACGACGCCGCGACCACGCAGAGCGCGAGGGCGGCCGTTGCGCCGACCTCCATCCTGTGGTCCTGACCCACGAGCATCACGGTCAGCACGACGCAGATGAACGCGATGACCGCCCACGTCAGCCACGGAAAGCACCACATCTTCAACTGCAGGCCGTCTTTGGCGATGTCGAGTTTTGCACGCATCCGAAGCTGCGAGACCGCGATGACGAGATAGACGAGCAGCGCGATGGCGCCCGAGGTTGCCAGCAAGAAGCTGAACACTTGCTCAGGCACCAGGTAGTTCGCGATCACCGTGAGGAAGCCGAACGCAGTAGAGGCGAGCACGGCCGCGCGCGGCGTGCCCGCCTTGTCGGTCTTGCGCAGCAGCGCGGGCGCATCGTGCCGCACGGACAGCGAATAGACCATGCGCGAGGCCGTATAGAGGGCCGAGTTCAGGCAGCTTGCGACCGACAGGAGCACGACGACGTCGATGATCGCCTTCGCGTTCGGCACGCCGATCAATTCCATGGCGCGCTGATACGAGCCCTGCGACGTCAAGCCGGGATCGGTCCACGGCACGATCGCCGTGACGATGAAGATCGAGCCGAAATAGAACAGCGAAATGCGCCAGATGACCGAGTTGGTGGCGCGCACGATCTGCTGCCGCGGGTTATGCGACTCCGCAGCGGCAATGGTGACGATCTCCGTGCCCATGAAAGAGAACATCGTGGTGAGCATGGCGGCAAAGACGGCGCCTAGCCCGTTCGGCATGAAGCCGCCATACCCCACGAGGCGCGACGCGCCCGACACGCCCGAATGCGGCAGGATGCCGAGGATGGCCGCGCCGCCGATGCAGAGAAAGACGACGATCGCGACGACCTTGATCAGCGCGAACCAGAACTCGAATTCGCCATAGTTCTTGACCGAGAGGAGGTTCGTGACGGTCAGGATGAAGGTGATCCCGAGGGCATAGACCCAGGTCGCGATGGAGGGAAACCAGGTGTTGAGGATCGTGGCGGCGGCGGTGGCCTCGATCGGAATCACCAGCACCCAGAACCACCAGTACAGCCAGCCGATCGTGAATCCGGCCCAATGGCCGATGGCGTGGTCGGCATAGGTGGAGAACGAGCCGCTGTCGGGCTGCGCCGTCGCCATTTCGCCCAGCATGCGCATGACGAGCACGACGAGCGTGCCTGCGAACACATAGGCGAGCAGCGCCGCCGGGCCGGCTTCGGCGATGGCGTGGCCCGAGCCCACGAACAAGCCCGCACCGATCACGCCGCCAATCGACATCATTGTCACGTGGCGCTGCTTGAGTCCACTGCTTAATTTTGCGTCCTTCGATACCTGCATGTCGTCTCCATTGTCAAGCACTTGATTGCAGTACAACGCTCAAAGTCTCGTTTGCGCATGAAAGGGCGTCAAGGGTCAATCCATGCGCATTTGATAATGGCGCGGTTCCGCATAAAGAAAATGGCGGGATCGGCCATTTCAAGATCGCCCCGAGTGATGAGATCCGATTCGGGATGGCTTCGCATAGCACGATCGCGCCATCGTTATGCACGAAAGCGACGCCGCGTGCTCATTGGGTCAGAGCGCCAATCAGTTATTTCGGAGTGCAGATGTTTTGTGAGAAACATGGATCGTGCGGATCCTATGTTTTAGTCTTGCATCGGACCTGGGTTCGCTGCGGCATCGCTCGTCGGACCGATGCGTTACTCGCTGCCTGCCTGCTGTGTCGCCAAACGCGGGAACTCGGCGAAGCGCAGCGCTGAGCACGCGTTACGCGTAGCGCGCGAGAAACATGTCGGCGGCCGCTTGCGCGACTTGCTGCTGCTCGTCTTCGCCCAGCGGCGGCTGGCCCATCGTGATTTGCGGCCAGAACGCAAACGCCTTGACGAGCCCATGCAACTGCTGCGCGGCGAACAGCGGGTCGTCGACGTGCAGCCGGCCGTCGGCGGCCGCGGCGCGGATCCACACGGTCACGTCTTCTTCGCGCTGCCCGAGGCGCGCCACCATGTCCCGCGCGCGCTCGGGCGAGTGAATGCCCGCCCCGATTGCCACACGCGCAAGCGCGAGAAACGACTCGTCGGTCATGAGGCGCAGCTTGCGCAGCAAGATCGCCAGCAATTGCTCGCGCAACGGCTGCCCGGCCTGGTAGGCGGGCGGCGCGCTGCCCGCGCTCGCGTCCCAGAGCCGATGCAGGATGGCCGCAAACAGCGCCTCCTTGCTCGGGAAGTGGTTATAGACCGTGCGCTTCGAGACGTTCGCGCGGGCGGCGATGCGGTCCATGCTGGTGGCGTCGTAGCCGGCGGCGAGAAATTCCTCGATGGCCGCCTCGAGAATGGCGGCGCGCTTGCGGTCGGTCAGGCGTTGGGGGGAGGCGTTCTGATCCATACAAGAATTTTACACCGAACAGTTTACTTTTATCCAAAATAAACTACACTGTAGAGTCTACTTTTCTTGCCGGAAGACGCCATGGCATTGATCCCCGATTTTCTCGACCGCATGCTCGGATTCGCCGCCGCGCGCCGCTCGCGCGTCATGTCGGGCGGCTCGCCGCAGCACGACGGCACGCGTTTTCGCAATGTGCGTCCGCGCCCGGTGGAAGGGCTCGCGAAGGGCCTCAGCATCGCCTGGAACGTGCTGTTCAGGAAGCCGCAGGGCACGATGCCGGCGGGCGCGCTGCCCGTCGACGCGCTGAGCCGTGCCGACCTCGAAGCCGCGCCCGATCGCAGCCTCTACCGGCTCGGCCATTCGACGCTGCTTATGAAACTGCGCGGTGAGTACTGGCTCACCGATCCAGTGTTCGGCGAGCGCGCTTCGCCGTTCAAGCGCATGGGGCCGAAGCGCTTTCATGCACCGCCCATCGCGCTCGAGAACCTGCCGCCGTTGCGCGGCGTGATCCTCTCGCACGATCACTACGACCACCTCGACCGCGAGACCGTGCTCGCGCTCGCCGCCACCACGGGCGTGTTTCTCACGCCGCTGGGCGTGGGCGACCGGCTGATCGAATGGGGTGTCGACGCAGCGAAAATACGCCAACTCGACTGGTGGCAGAGCGTTGAGGTGGAGGGGCTGACGTTCACGGCCACGCCCGCGCAGCACTTCTCGGGGCGCAGTCTGTTCGACGGCAACAGCACGCTGTGGGCCTCGTGGGTTATCGCCGATGGCGATCTACGCGTGTTCTTCAGCGGCGATACGGGCTACTTCGAGGGCTTCCGCGAGATCGGCGAGCGTCTTGGGCCGTTCGACGTGACGCTGATCGAGACTGGCGCCTATGACTCGCAGTGGCCGTATGTGCATATGCAGCCCGAAGAGACGGTGCAGGCGCACCTCGACTTGCGCGGCCGCTGGCTCGTGCCGATCCACAACGGCACCTTCGATCTGGCGATGCACCGCTGGCAAGAACCGTTCGAGCGCGTGACGGGACTGGCGCTTACGCGTGGTGTGTCGCTGGCGACGCCGCGCATGGGCGAGCGGCTCGACCTGGCGGCGCCACATCGCGGCGAGCGCTGGTGGCGCGAAGTGGCGGAAGAGGCTGTGGGAACCGGGGGGCGCACGCGTGGATGGCTGTGCCGTGAGGAGGGCGAGGCGAATTCGTGAGGGGGCGCTTGCCTTCGTGATGCGTGGTCGGAGTTGGTCGACGCGCTCTGCACTGTATGGCGTAGCCGAGTCAGGTTTTCTCAGCCCAAAAACAAAGCCGCCGGCAAGCGCCGGCGGCTTCACAGACAACACGCATCAGGCGAGCCGTTGAGCAACCTCAACCTGTTACGCCTTGATCCCAGGCGATCGTGCCGGCGTATTCGCCGGCGCGACGGCCGGAACCGGGGCACGCTGCGCCGGTTCCACGATCACAACAGGGTCCGGCATCGCCCACAACGGCACCGCGAAGACCACGTGCTGCGGCGCCGGCACGGCAAACCCGCCTGCGAACGCGGCGTGCTGGAGCGCCATCATCTGCTGTTGCACGGCCATCATTTGCTGCTGCATTGCCACCATTTGCGCCTGAGCGGCCTGCATCTGCCGCAGCGCGATCGCAGGCGGCGCGCCACCCATGCTCGTCTGCATCTCGAAGCTGGCGCCGCCATGCGGGCTGTGCCAACTCCACGTGCTGACCTTCATCGGGCCTGCCACCGTGTTGACGACATGGGTTTCGGCCTTCACCGGCACCGCCTGGCCGTTGACGTTGACGAACATCGGCTGCGCGGCGTGCTGCGCATCCATTTGGGCGCTCGCCTTACCGGCAAGCGCCAGCACGGGGACGAGCGCCAGTGCGCCCAGTGCCAGGTACGAACGTAATCGCATTTTCGTGGCTCCTTCGATCGATACCGCTCGAATCAAAACGAAAGACTCATGCAACTCCCGGAGGGAGTCATTTTGGACTATGCGAGCGCAGGCTTAAGCCAGAATTAAAGCGCCGACCCCGCGAGCGCGCGCCGGTACCACGCATGGAAATGGCGCATGCCGTCCTCGAGCGGCGACTGATACGGCCCGGCGTCGCTCACGCCGCGCCGGGCGAGGCGAAGGCGCCCCGCGTCCATGCGCTCGGCAATCTCGTCGTCTTCGATCATCGTCTCCAGATACGCGGCGCGCTGGGCCTCGATGAACTCGCGCTCGAAGGCCGCGATCTCCTCGGGGTAGTGGAACTCGATCACATTGAGCGTTTCTTGCGGCCCCTTCGGATAGAGCGTGGAGACCACGAGCACGTGCGGATACAGCTCGATCATCTGGGTCGGGAAATACGCGAGCCAGATCGCGCCGAACTCGGGCGCCTCGCCGCCGCGATAGTCGAGCAAGCGGTCGTGCCACGCGCGATACACCTCCGAGCCCGGTTGCGCAAGCGCTGCGTGCACGCCTACGCGCTGCATGCTGTACGTATCGGCGAATTCCCAGTCGAGGTCTTCGCAGGTCACGAAGCGCCCGAGCCCGGGATGGAACGGCGCGACATGATAGTCCTCCAGATAGACCTCGATGAAGGTCTTCCAGTTGTAGCTGCAGGTGTGCGTTTCCACGTGGTCGAGCACATAGCCGGAAAAATCGAACTCGGGCCGCGCGAATACGCTGGCCATGTCGTGCGCCGGATCGCGTGGTCCTTCGTAGAGGAGTCCGTGACAATGGCGTAGCGCGAAGCGTTCGAGATTGCGGCAGGGTTTGCGCTCGAACTCGGGCGCACCGATCAGCTCGCCGCGCGCGTCGTAGGTCCAGCGGTGCAGCGGGCAGACAATGTTGCCGCCCGTCGCCGTGAGATTGCCGCGCGCGTGTATGGCGTTCACGGTTTCGCCGCCGTTGCCCGTGCCTGGCAGGCCTCCCAGCATCAATGCCTGCCGGTGGCGGCATACGTTGGAGAGCAGCTGCACGCCTTCGGCGCCACACGCATCGCGCACCAGGATGCGGCCGCCTTCGTCTTGCGGCAGGTGGCGCCAGTCGCCGGGTTCCGGCACTGACTGCGCGTGCCCCACATAAAGCGACGATTGTGCAAAGATGCGCGCCATTTCGCGCTCGAATAGCGCCTCGTCGAAATAGGCGCTGGCGGGCAGTTGCAATGGGCCCGCTGTCGCATCGGGCGGCGGGGCGAGATGCGTCAGGTTGCTGATGTCGTTCATCGATTGATTCCTTTCTGTTGGACGCCAGGCGCCGGCCTGTTCATGCTTCGAGCGCGGCGTCCCGTTCGGCATTCAGTCGCACGATGCGTTCGTGCTTCGCGAGCCGCGGACACGTGCTGCACATTTCGCCGTCGCGGCGGCGGTAGTGGTAGCAGCAGGTCTTGCGCTCGAGCGCGAGCGAGTGCGAGCCGTCGCTGCGTGCAAAGGCGAAGTAGCCGCCGCAGCCTTCGATATCGAGCGCGGCAAGCCACTGGCGGCCGAGCGCGTCCACCTGCGCGTCGCTCCACTCGGGCCGCATCTTGCGTGCCGCGAGCAGGGCGGCGAGCACCACGTCGGCTTGTGTCCCGCGCGCCGCAGCGGGATTCACGCGGATCACGGGCGTGAGGTCGGCGTAGATCTGGGCGCAGCACGCGGCAATCTCGCGCGCGGCGTGCGCGATCAGCCCTTCGGTATCGCCTGTGGTGGGCGCATGATCGGGCAGCTGTACCTCGCGCGTCCAGCCTTCGGAAACAGGTTGCGCGAGCGCGGCGAGCGAGAGCACGCGCTGCGCGGCATGCACGCCGATCACGCTGAGATACACGGGCTGCCAGATCAGGATGCCCCAGCAGCGCGACGCCCAGTAGGCGCGCCCAGCCTCGGGCCAGGCCCGGGACCAGTACGCGAAAAGGGCATCGAGCGCGGCGCGGTTGCCCTCCTCCGCGCGCGGTGCGGGGCATACGTACACCGGGTCTTGCACGGAATGAGCGGGTGGCGCTTCGGGTTGTGCCCGCACCACGCCGTGCAAGCCAGGCACGAGGCGTGCAGCGAGCCGCAGCATGTCCTCCAGTGCGCGGTTCGCCGTCATGCTTATGCTGCTACCGCTTCGACGGCAGCGCGCTTGCCTGCCGCGAGCAACGCCTGTTGGACGTCACGCCGCCCAGCGAGCGGGTTGCGCAGATTGCCCGCCATCTTCAGGTTGCCGGCGGGGTCGGCGAGATTGACCATCTGCAGGTTGTTGCCCAGTTGCAGGCGGTTCAGGCAGGAGTGGAGGAACTCGGGCGCGAACAGGTCGTAGTCGGCGAATTTCTGCGCAAGCTCCGGATGCTCGCTCTGGTAGCGCGCGATGCAGCGCGCCACGGCGTTCCAGAACACGTCCTCGCTGCAGCAGCCGTGCTCGACGAGAATCTGGTTCACGTAGCGGAAGAAACCGTCGAATACGTCGATGAAGATCGCCAGCAGCTTGACGTTTTCAGGCACGTCCACCGCAAGCCGCTTCACGCTATCGGGCAGTTTCGCGTCTTTATTGAGGATTGCAGATTCTTCCGCGATGTCCTTCATGATTGCGCGCACCGGCACGTGGTTTTCGAGCACGAGGATGAGGTTTTCGCCGTGCGGCATGAACACGAGGTCGTGCATGTAGAAACAATGCACGAGCGGCGCGAGGTAGGCCTCCATGTAGCGGTCGAGCCAGGCTTCGACGCCGAGCCCCGATGCTTCGATGAGCGCGGGCAGCAGCGCGCGGCCGTGGCGGTCCGTGTGCAACAGCGCGGCCATGGTAGTGAGGCGCTGGCCATCGCCGGCGAGCGCGAGCGGGTTCTCGCGCCACAACGCGGAGAACATCTTCTTGTAGGGGCTGTCCGCCTGCACGGCGGCCTCGTAGTAGCGGTTGCGAAAACCCATCGACGCCACTTCACGCAGGATCGTAAAGCCCTTGCTGCGCAGATACGGGTCGTTCTGAACCATGCCCTTGATGAAGTCGTTGATGGCGGGCGTGCCCGACATGTAGTAGGGCGAGAGGCCGCGCATGAAGCCCATGTTGAGGATCGACAGCGACGTCTTCACATAGCGCTTCGAGCGGTCCGAGACGTTGAAGAACGTGCGGATCGATTGCTGGGCAAGATAACGGTCGTCGCCGTAGCCGAGGCAGATGATGCGATTTGTCGCCACGTAGGGCGCGAACGCGATGGAGAGCTTGTTGAACCACTGCCACGGGTGCGCGGGCATCAGGCGATAGTCGTCGAAATCGCAGCCGCGCGACTCGACGATGGCCCGGTAGCGCGCAATGGTTTGCGCGCCGAGTTCTTCGTTCATGAGCCGTTCGTAGTCGAGGTCTTCGGCGCAATGAAACGCGGCGTTGTCCTTGTGCACGGCGAGCCAGATCACCTGGATGGCCGAAGCGGCTTCCGGCGCGAACGCGCGATAGTCGCCGGCGTCGAAGCCGAGCCGTCCGTTGTTGGCGACGAAGCCCGGATGCCCTTCGCTCATGGCGGTCTCGATGGCCTGGAAGTCGGCGCTCAGCAGCTCGAGCGTATCGGGGCCGGCCTTTAGGGCTTTGTAGGCCGCGCCGTAAAGCGTGCTGCTGATTTCGTCGAGATAGATCGGCAGCATCTCTTCCTTGATACCAAGACGCGCTTTCACGTCGAGAATGAACGCGAGCGCATCGAGCGGCTGTTCGGCGCCGCCCTCGGTGCAGACGATCGTCTCCGGGCGGATGCTCCAGTGGCGCAGCGCGAGCAGGCGCGCTTCGAACGTGTAGATGCGCGTGCCGTCGTCGGATTTCAGTGCGTAGCGCGCGTAGCCAACACCTGGGGCATCTCCGGTGCGCTGTGGCTCGATGATGAGTTCATGCGCGTACTCCGCGATGGCCTTGCGCACCAGCATGCGGTTCGCTGCGCGCCAAATTTCGGGCGTGAGATGCGCGGCGGCTTCAGGCGGCGCGAGCTGGATGTGTTGCATCGACGGTCGGGCGAGGAGTTGGGTCATGGTACGGCGTCCTTTTAGAAGTCCTGTTGAATGGCGGCGTAAAAATCGGCCCGCGTGCAGAACGCGAGCGAAGCAGTCTTTTCGCGGAACGGCACGTCTCTCGTGTAGACGAAGCCCATTGCGCGATTGAGCGTATGAATGCGGGTGTTGCGTGCATCGGGTTCCACGACGATGCGCTCGGCGGTCAATTGCTCGAACAGGAACGTCATGAGCGTGCGGAAGACGTGGCGCGTGTAGCCGGGCTCGGGCGTGCCGGCCGGCCCGACGAAGAGGTGCATGCCTAGGTCGCCCGCGAGTACCTCGTAGTGCTCGCCGGCTTCGTCGTGGGCCGGGTCATAGCTCTCGAAGAGGAAAGCGGGTGCGCCGTGCCGCAGGCCGAGCCAGGCCCGCGCATGGCCTGAGTCTTCGATGGCCCGATAGAACGCGGCCACTTCGCTCACGCTCTTCTCGCGCATGTTCCAGAACGCGGCGCGCTCTTCGACGAACCAGCGCTGGAGCGTGGGCGCGTCGCGCTCCGGATCGAGCGGGCGAATCTGGAAGCCGTCAAGGCTGGCGCAATGCGTTGCATGGCGCGCGCGGGTGGCGGCGGAGACGCGGCTGGCGGCGCGTGGCGGCGCTGAATTCAGCGCGATTTCTTCGGCAACAATGTCAGTTCGCACGGGCGGTGACTCCTGAGTCGGTGAGGTCGCGGGAATGGGCTCGCTCGGCGGGCAGGCGCGCCGGATCGGACACATCGGATACATCGGCACGCGGGCGATCGAGCAGCCAGGCGCCCAGCAACGCGGTGAACAGCAGACCCGCCGAAGCTATGAAGAACGGCGCGCGCAGTCCGGTCGTATCGACGATCGCGCCCGCCGCGAACGAAGCGAGCAGCACGCCCAGGTTCTGGAAGAAGTTGATGACGCTGTAGTCGGCGGCATAGGAGGCGGGCGTGCTCAGCGCGAACATCGTCACGTCGAGCTTCACGACGATCTGGAAGAGCGCCCAGCCGAATATCACCCGGCCCGCGACGATCGCGAGCGGCGCTTCCACGCCTTGCAGCAGCATGCCCGCGGTGCACAGCAGCAGGTTCGCGGTCATGTGATTGGGCAGCCGCTTGCCACGCGCGGCAAGGCGCTTGTTGATGCGCAGCGCGGCCAGCGCGACCATGCCGGGAATCGCAAACACGAGGCCCGAGGCAAGCTCGCTCGACGAGCCGGTCACGTCTTGCCAGTACGACGACATGAACGGCCGGATCAGATAGACGCAGAAGTCGAACGCGAGCATGAGCAGCGCGAGCCGCAAAATCGGCATGCGCTCGCGCAGGCTGGGGCGGACCGCATGCGCCGCGGCACCATTGGCAGCATCGACCCAAAAGCGGCAGCGCCGCGCGATGCCATGCGTCCGGATCAGGTGCATGCAGATCGCCATCTGTACGAAATCGCCGGCGGCCATCGCGAAGATGCAGTAATGCGCGTCCCACACCTGCATGACGAGGCCGCCCGCCACGGCGCCCGCAATCGCGCCGAAGTGCACGACCACGGAAAGCACGCCGATGGTATGCGCATGCGATGCCTTCGCTTCGAGCCGCATCATGTACGGGTACATCAGCAGATAGCTGCTCTTGCACATGAACATCGCGAGCGAGAGCACCCAGAAGAGCGGCACCGTGGCCGCGAAATAGCTCGCGACCGAGAGCACGCCTGCCGCGCACTGCGTGTAGACGAGCAGATGCATGGCGTCGAGGCGCTTCGCAATGCGTGCCCAGACGGGCAGCGTGAGCATCACGACGATGGAGATGCACGCCACGTACGCGCCCGCGTGCACGGGGCTCGTGACGCCGTAGCGTGCGGCGAAGAACTGCGGATAGAAAGGAATCAGGATCGCGTCGCTGACGACGGCGAAGGTCGTCATCAGGATGATGGTATTGCGCAGATTCATTGCGTCTCCAGCGGCGCTTTCACGAACGCTTCCGTATCGGGCACCGAGAAGTCCTGCAGCGCGATGCGCCGCTCGATCTTGTAGTGCTCCACGCCGGTGAGCTCGCGCAGGATGCAGGAGTTGCGATAGCAGCTCATGCCCAGGTCGGGATTGGTGAGACCGTGGCTGTACAGGCCGGCGTTCTGCACGAAGATGTCGCGTTCGTTCACGTCGATCGCGTAATTGCGCGAGAGCCGGTAGCGGCCTTTGTCATCCCAGCGGATGCGCTCGCGTATGCCATCGATGAATCCCGGCACGTTCTGGCCATAGCCGGTCGCGAAGATCGCGCCGTCGGTCGCATGCGTGTACTGCACGCCTTCGTCGCGCTGCTCGAAGCGCAACTGGAAGCGCGCTTCGTTGCGGTCGTAGTGGCAGCCTGTGAGTTCGGAATTGGTGATGAGGCGCGCGGGATTGCCGCTGCAGCCCGCGCGGCTGCGCCGGTCGTCGAGCAGGTCATAGATCTGGTTGATGAGCGAGGCGTTTACGCCCTTGTAGAGGCTGTCCTGCCTCGCGATGATGCCCTCGCGCACGCTGTCCGGCAGGTTGTAGAAGTAGTCGATGTAGTCGGGCGAGATCATCTCCAGCGTGAGCTTGGTGTTCTCCATCTGGAAGAAGCGCGGCGAGCGCGTGATCCACGTGAGCGCATAGTCGTGCTCGTCGCTCTCCTTGAGCAGGTCGTAGAAAATCTCGGCGGCGCTCTGGCCGCTGCCGATCACGGCAATCGAACGCTTCTTTTGCAGTTCGCGCTTGCGGGCCACATAGTGCGCGCTATGAATGCAGTGCTCGCGCGCCTCGTCGCAGCACGACGGCAACTGCGGCACCGAGCCCACGCCGATCACGAGACGCGCCGCGCGGTGCACGAACGGCGCGCCGGTCCGCACGTGGCGTCCACGCACTGCGTAATGGCCTTCGCCGCCGTCGCATTCCACGTATTCCACGCTCTCCACGAGCGAGCCGAACGCGATGCTCGAAAGCTGGCGGATCGCCCATTTGCAGTAGCGGTTGTATTCGGCGCGGCTCAGATAGAAGCGCTCGCGAATGTAGTACGCATAGAGCTTGCCTTCCTGCTTGCAGTAGTTGAGGAAGCTGAACGGGCTCTTCGGGTCGGCGAGACTCACGAGGTCTGCGAGAAAGGGGTTTTGCAGCGTGGTGTCGTCGATCAGCATGCCGGGATGCCAGTCGAAGTCCTCGTTGCGTTCGAGGAACAGACCGCGCAGGTCGCGGATTGGCTCGGCAAGACACGCGAGACTCAGGTTGAACGGCCCGAGACCGATGGCGATGAAATCGAGCACGCCGGAGCCGGGCGCGGGCCGTGAATGGGCTTTCGGTTTGACATTAGGTGTACTCATGATTGAGTTTTCACTCGGGCCGGACAGGACCATGTTGCGATACCTCATCGATGGACGAAGACGGGAAGGACAGTCACAAAGCCGACACCGGTGCCGGGCGCAGGAAACGTTTGCCCGAGCCGGCGTCTGAACGATGTAAATGAGAACGATTCGTGTTTGCGAATCATAGGAAACTCAATCGGTCATGGCAAGGGCGAAAAGCGAGTTCTTTAGGATGTCAAACGAATGCGTTGATCCATCAGGCATGAAGCACCGTCACCGCGCAGGGTCCTGAAAGCCCGAGCGCACCGGCACGCGAGCGGGATCGACCGCACTGCGCCCGGGGCATGCCAGCGAAGCGTCTTCGGTCGCTTTTTTATGAAAAATCTTCATACGAAAGACCCTGCGGCCGTTGGGGAGATTGACACGACGCCGGGCAAGCCAACCTGACGAATTTATGCGAGACGCTTTCAAAAGGCGAAAGCCTTTGCTAAGATGCCGCCCGATATGTAATGCGAATGAGTCGTATTTATATTACGGGGCGAGAGGCGCCCCCCAACTCTGGCCGATATGAAGAACCAATCAACCACACGCCATACGGGGCGCAGGCTCCACCGTCCAGTGCGGATTGCCGCCTGGCTTGCGTTTGCCGCCGCGGCCCAGTCCGCCTTTGCCCAATCCGCAGCTGGTGAGGGCGCCGCCGCGCAGGCGAAGCCCACGAGTGGAGCCGCCGCCGCGACGCCCGGTGGGGCAGCATCAGGCACGGCATTGTCCGCTGGCGAGCAGTCGCTGCCTGCCGTGAAGGTGAACGCCGCCGCCGAGACCGACTCACCGCTGCATCTGGAGACGCCGGTGTCCAACGGCGCGCTCGGCACACGCTCGCAACTGGACACGCCATTCTCGACGACGGTGGTCACAGGCGAGGATCTGGCCGACCGCCAGGCGAACAAGCTCGGCGACGTGTTCGCCGGCGACGCCTCGGTGTCCGACAACAGCAACGCCTATAGCGCGTGGGCCACCTACATCACGATTCGCGGCCTGCCCATCGACTGGCAGAACGGCTTTCGCATCGACGGCAATCCGTTCATTTCATACGGCATTACGATGCCCTACGAGAACCTCGAGCGCGTCGAGCTGCTCAAGGGCCTCGGCGGTTTCATGTACGGCTTCGCGCAGCCGGGCGGCATGGTCAATTACGTCACGAAGAAGCCGGGCCAGGACCCGGTCACGAGCCTGGACCTCGGCTACCGGATGGATGGCGTGCTCTCCCAGCACGTCGACCTGAGCCGCCGCTTCGGCCCCGATGGCATGTTCGGCGCGCGCATCAACTACACGCACGAGGCGGGCAAGACCTATAACGCGGGCGACATCAACCGCAACTCGCTGGCGCTCGCGCTCGACGGGCAGCTCACGCGCGACTTGCAGGTCTACTTCAACGCGATCTATCAGCAAAGCCGTTCGAGCGGACAGACGCCGGCCATCTACACCGGCAGCTACACGGCCACGAGCCTGCCCGCGACGATCAGCGGCGGCACCAACTGGCTCGCCGGCACCGACCAGCATCTGAACACCAACTTGCAGCTCTACACGGCCGGCGTCAAATACCAGATTGCGCCCGACTGGACCTTCAATACCTCGGCGAGCTACAGCAAGTCGACGCGCGACCGCAACGAGAGCACGCTGACGCTGCTCGATCAGGCGGGGAACTACACCGATAACCGCTGGAACGGCGACGAAGGCCATCAGGACATCTACTGGCAGGGCACCTTCGAAGGCAAGGTGAAGACCGGGCCGCTCACGCATCAACTGGTGTTCGGCGCGGCGGTCCAGCATCAGACCAACGACTACGGCACGGCGGAGGGCACGGTCATCACGACGCTCGGCGAGGGCAATCTCTACGAGCCTAACCCGTTTCGCTATTACTCGGGCAGCGGCCTGCAGAAGTACCGCGCGAGCGAGATCAACCAGAAGTCGCTGTTCGTGAGCGACACGGTGGAGATAACGAGCCGCTGGTCGGTGCTCGCGGGCCTTCGCTATACGAATTACGATCAGGAGTCCTTTGCGGAATCCGGCGCGACCACGGCGGCGTATGGGCAGAACGGCGTTATCACGCCCACCTTTGCGCTCATGTACAAGCTCGAGCCGCAGACCACGCTCTATGCGAGCTATGTGGAGTCGCTGGAGCCGGGGCAGATCGTTTCGGATATTTATGCGAACGGCGGGTCGGTGCTGCGGCCGCTGCGCTCGCGCCAGTATGAAGTGGGCATCAAGAGCGAGCATGCGCGCTGGAGCGCGAACGCGGCGCTGTTCCGCATCGAGCGCGGTGCGAGTTACGCGAACAGCCAGAACGTGCTTACGCAGGATGGCGATTCGATTTACGAAGGTATCGAGGCGGGTGGCAGCGTGCGCCTCGGGCGCAGTTGGCAGGTGTCGGGCGATGTCATGCTGCTCGATACGTGGTATGCGAAGGGGCAGCAGTATAACGGCCAGCGTGTGGCAGGTGCGCCGCAGTTTGTTGCGGCGGGGCGTGTTACTTATGACGTGCCGTTTGTGCCGGGGCTGCGGTTGGGTGCTGATGCGAAGTATACGGGTAACACTGAGGTGCGTCCGGCTGGTAACCTGGAGACGGGGGGTTATATGCTCGTGAATGTGGGCGCGAATTATATGACGCGCATTGGTGGGCATGATGTGACGCTGCGGGCCGCTATCGATAATATTACGAATCGTAGGTACTGGATGTTCCAGTACGATAACTATATTGCGCCGGGTGATCCGCGGACCGTGAGTTTGAATGCCAAGATTGATTTTTAAGTGAAGTATTGATGGGTGGGTGGGACGCTTGGCGCGTTGGCCTTAACTTGGATTCGCGGCGGGCCGCGGGCGTTGCCCCTGTGCGGGGCGGCACCTACTTTTCTTTGCAGCCGCAAAGAAAAGTAGGCAAAAGAAAGCGGCTCACACCGCCAGTGTGACGCGGTCCACCACTGCTCTTCTTATCGGAGCGGCTCCGGGGCATCCGTCACCTCGCACACTCCGCGTTAGTGACAAGGGGCTCATCCTTCCCGCCACGCGCTACGCGCGGGCGGAAGGGTCTGCAAGGAAAACCGGGCGGGCGGGCCGGCGATTGCGCTAGGGGCGCCACCCGGTAAATGCGCGGCGGTGCTAACCGGTAAACGCGCCGGGATGCTAGCCGGTGAATGCGTTGGGGTGCTAACTGGTGAATGCACAGGTGTACTAGGTGGCGAATATGTGGGCGAGTTGCCGAGTAAATATATTTGAGCGCAACAAATGCGTGTACATCCCACTGGTTTTGGATATGCCCCACGGCGCGCGCAGCGCCGCCGGATGGATGAGCCCTTAGTCACTCTGCTATACGCCCAGTGATGACAGACGCCCCGGAGCCGCTCCGATTTACAGGGCAGTGGGGGACGGCGTCACACTGGCGGTGTGAGCCGCTTTCTTTTGCCTACTTTTCTTTGCCGCGGCAAAGAAAAGTAGGTGCCGCCCCGCACAGGGGCAACGCCTGCGGCCCGCCGCGAAAACAAGTTAAGGCCAACACACGAAAACGGGCAATGAGCACGAAACAGAGCGCCCGAACCAGAGCCCCCGAAACCGGGCCAGGCAGGCCCAAAAAACCGCCCTCAAAATCCCCGCCGAACAGAAAGCGTCGCCCCCGTACTATGCGAATGCAGAATCGCAACACGCGCGGTAGCAGAAAACACCCAATCATCGACATTCAGCGACAACCGCCGCTGCGGTTGCGCACCAATCGTCAAAGTGGTGTCCGGCAACTGGCTGATCGTGAGTGCCGGCACAGGCGGCCCACCCAGATGGAGTTCGCTGGAGGTCTGCTGCGGCACCGGGCCCGGCGTTGGATCCGCTTTCCCGCCACCGAACCGAAAGTCATGCGTAACCTGAGCGCTATAGAAGTTCGTCAACTGCGTATCGAAAGGCGCATGCTCTTGCGCCTGATACTGGAATTCATAGCGTTGCAGATAGTTTTGAGGCCCGGGAATGGGCGCGACGATCTCCACGGGCATGGGGGCAATGCTCGCGACCGTCATCTCCTCGGGCGCGTCCGCGATCGGACCGTCCGCGAGCGCATACCCGCTCAGCAGGAGACAGATTGCACCGACAATCCTTTCGTTCAGGCACGCCATGGACATGCCTCCATTGAAGGAATGGAAACGTCACGCTACGGGATGTTTTGTCTGAACAGACCGCTTTTGTCGCTGCACTTGCACTCACACATTCTAGACAGTCAATCGCGACTTGCTATGTAAATCTATGCGTGCGTGCATATACAGAACCAGCCCACACATACAGAAAACGGCGCGCGAAACACCGGGCGCCAGCGCGCCCCTCTGGCGGTCTGTCGCTATCGGTTGTCAGTTTTGCGCTATATGACTTGAACGTGACGCGGGAATACTACGTCGGTCAAGAATGAAACTCGGCGGGTCCGGAATGAGAAAGCATGTGGATGGCGCGGCAATCGCCATTATGGTGACGCTGTGTCTGATCTGGGGCTTCCAGCAGGTGGCGATCAAGTCGGTCGCCGGCGACATCACGCCCATGATGCAGGTGGGCGTGCGCTCGGGCGGCGCGGCGGTGCTCGTCTGGCTGTTCAACCGCTTGATCGCGCGCGAGCGCTGGCTGCCCGGCCTCGCGCTGCGCTCCGGGCTCGTGGTGGGCGTGCTGTTCGCGCTCGAATTCCTGTTCGTGGCCGAAGCGCTGCGCTGGACCAACGCCTCTCACGTGGCCGTGCTGCTCTACACCGCGCCCATGTTCGCGGCCATAGGCCTGCATCTGAAGCTGCCCGACGAGCGTCTAGCCCGCCTTCAGTGGGTGGGTATCGGCCTCGCGTTCGCAGGCATCGCCGTCGCCTTTCTCGGGCCGGCGCTCGTGGGCGGGGGCCGCGTGGCGGGCGCCAACTGGCTGCTCGGCGACTTCATGGCCCTGTGCGGCGGCGTGGCGTGGGGCATGACCACGGTCGTCGTGCGCACCACCCGCTTGAGCGAGGCGCCCGCCACGCAGACGCTCTTCTATCAGCTCGCGTGCGCCTTTCTCCTGCTGATGCCGTTTGCGTTCGCCACCGGCCAGACCCGGTTTCACGGCGCGCCGCTCGCGCTCGTGAGCCTCGTCTTCCAGACCACCGTGGTGGCTTTCGTGAGCTACCTCGTCTGGTTCTGGCTGCTGCGCCGCTATTTTGCTGCGCGCCTTGGCGTGCTCTCGTTCATGACGCCGCTCTTCGGCGTGGCGATGGGCGTGATGCTGCTGCGCGAACAGGTCGACGCGGCCTTTCTCGCCGGCTCGGCACTCGTGCTAGTGGGTCTCTTGATCGTGAACGGCCAGGCGTGGCTGCGCCAGTTGTTCGTGCGCGGCGCCCGCGCGGAGGGCGGCGCGGGCGTCTGAGCCTTGCGGCCGGGAATACCCGGAGGAGTTCGGGCAGGTCCGGCGCGCGCTATGCCGAAATCGTCACCGCCGTTGAGCCGTTCGAACAAGACGGCCAGACGGGCGAGACCTACGATTGTCGGCATGAAAACACTCACCGTAATCGACTCCCATACCGGCGGCGAGCCCACGCGGCTCGTGACCGAAGGCGGCCCCGAGCTCGGCCGCGGCCCGCTCAGCGAGCGGCTCGAGATCTTCCGCCGCGACTTCGACCGCGTGCGCGCCGGCATCGTCAACGAGCCGCGTGGCTCTGACGTGATGGTCGGTGCGCTGCTGTGCGAGCCGCACGACCCAGGCTGCTCGGCAGGCGTGATCTTCTTCAACAACGTGGGCTTTCTCGGCATGTGCGGGCACGGCACGATCGGCCTGATCGTGTCGCTCGCGCATCTGGGCCGCATCGCGCCGGGCGTGCACCGCATCGAAACGCCCGTGGGCGAAGTCGAGGCCGAGTTGCACGCTGACCGCAGCGTGACGGTGCGCAATGTGCCCGCGTACCGCTACCGCCAGGGCGTGCCGCTCGACGTGCCCGGCCTCGGGCGCATCCATGGCGATATCGCCTGGGGCGGCAACTGGTTCTTCCTCGTCTCCGATCACGGCCAGCAGCTCGAATTCGCCAATGTGGAGTCGCTCACGGAAACGTCGTGGGCCATTCGCCAGGCGCTCGAGGCCAACGGCATCACGGGCGAAGGCGGCGCGCTGATCGACCATATCGAGCTGTTCGCCCATTCGGACCAGGCCGGCATCGACAGCCGCAACTTCGTGCTGTGCCCCGGCAAAGCGTACGACCGCTCGCCGTGCGGCACGGGCACGAGCGCGAAAGTCGCGTGCCTCGCGGCCGACGGCCTGCTCGCGCCGGGCGCGAAGTGGCGCCAGGAGAGCATCGTCGGCAGCGTGTTCGAGGCGCGATACGAGACCGGCGCGGACCTCGCGCCCGGCTGCGTGCGCCCGAGCATCCGCGGCACGGCGCACGTGAGCGCGGAGTCCAAACTGATCTTCAGCGACGACGATCCCTTCGCCTGGGGCATTCGCGCGTGACGAAGGCGATGGCTTCCTGTCCCGATGTGATCGTGGTGGGTGCGGGCATCGTGGGCGCGGCGTGCGCGTACGAGCTCGCGCAGCAGGGCGCCGACGTGCTCGTGCTCGAACGCGCGGGTGTGGGCGGCGGCGTGAGCGCGGCGGGCATGGGGCACCTCGTGGTGATGGACGATTCGCCCGCGGAGTTCGCGCTTTCGGCGTGGTCGCGCGAGTTGTGGCTCGATCTCGCGCCGCGTCTCGGTGAGCGTGAGGCCTTCGTGCGTTGCGGCACGCTGTGGGTGGCCGCCGACGACGAAGAATTGGCGCTCGCGCAGACGCGCCAGCAGGCGCTCGTGAGCCAGGGCGTGGCGTGCTCGATGCTGGACGCGCAACAGGTGCGCGAGGCGGAGCCAGCACTGCGCAGAGACTTGCAAGGAGGCATGCTGATTCCCGACGACGGCGTGGTCTACGCGCCCGCTGTCGCCGCATGGCTGCTCGCGCAGCCGGTGAAAGGGCGCCTGACGTGCAGGCCCCAGACGCAAGTCGCGCGCGTGGACCGCGCGGGCGTGGTGCTGGCCGATGGCGAGACGCTTGCCGCCGGCGCCGTGCTGATCGCCAACGGCCTGCAGGCCGCCGAGCTGCTGTCCGGCCTGCCGATGCAGGCAAAGAAAGGGCATCTGCTCATCACGGATCGCTATCCGGGCACGGTGCGCCACCAGGTGCTCGAGCTCGGCTATATCAAGAGCGCGCACAATGCGACCGGCACTTCGGTGGCGTTCAACGTGCAGCCGCGCCCCACGGGGCAATTGCTGATTGGTTCGTCGCGCCAGTTCGACAGCCTCGATCCCGCCGTGGAGCCGGCCATCCTCGCGCGCATGCTGCGCCGCGCCGCCGAGTATCTGCCGGAGCTGCCGTCACTCAATGCGATTCGCGCCTGGACGGGCTTTCGGCCCGCCACCACGGACGGCCTGCCGCTCATCGGCCCCGCCGCGCAGTTTGCCGACGACGCCTCCCACCCATCGACGTGGCTCGCAACGGGGCACGAGGGGCTGGGTGTGACCACCGCGCTGGCCACGGGCAAGCTGATCGCCGCGCAGATGCTTGGCGTGCCGGACATATTGCGGATCGACGCGAGCCCGTATTTGCCGGCGCGTTTTTCGACATACGCAGCGGCACCGGCCACCACGCGTGGCGCGTCGACGGGAGCCACGCATGTCTGAGACGATTACACTCAACGTGGATGGCCGCAGCGTCAGCGTGGCGCGCGGCAGCTCGGTCGTGGCAGCCGTTGCGCTTGCAACGAGTCATGCAGGTCTCGTCACGCGCCGCTCCGTGAGCGGTGCCTTGCGCGGACCCTTGTGCGGCATGGGCGTGTGCCAGGAATGCCGCGTGACGATCGATGGCGTGCGGCATCGGCTGGCCTGCCAGACCCTGTGTGCGGAGGGCATGCAGGTGGTCACGGGGAGAGCCGCCGAATGAATTTCGATATCCTGATCATTGGCGCGGGCCCGGCGGGGCTCCACGCGGCGCGTGTGGCGGCGCACGCGGGCGCGCGCGTCGGCATCGTCGATGACAACGCCTTGCCGGGCGGCCAGATCTGGCGCCAGGGCCCGCAGCATCGGCCGGCCGGCCGCGCGCGCGAGGCCATCGAGGCGCTCGCGAAATTGCCCAATGTCTCGCGCATGAGCAGCACGCGCGTCGTGCAGGCCACCGGCGCGCGGCAGTTGCTGGTTGAAGATGCGGCGCGCGGCTATACGGTCGATTACGGCAAGCTCATCGTGGCAACGGGCGCGCGTGAGCGTTTCCTGCCGTATCCGGGCTGGACGCTGCCGGGCGTCACCGGCGCGGGCGGCCTGCAGGCGCTCGTGAAGGGCGGCATGCCGGTGCGGGGCGAGCGCATCGTGATCGCGGGCACGGGGCCGCTTCTCTGGGCCGCCGCCGTCACGGCGCGCGTGCATGGCGCGCGCGTGGCGGCGATCGTCGAGCAAGCGCCGCCGCATGCGGTGCGTCAGTTCGCGGCCGGGCTCGTGGCGACGCCCGCGAAGCTCGTGCAGGCGCTGCGCATGCGCCTCGATCTGCGCGCCACGCCGTACCTGTGCGGCGCGCACGTGGTGGCGGCGGGCGGCGAGACGCAGGTGACGCACGTGCGGATTCGCACCGGAAGCGGGGAAATGCGCATCGACTGCGACCGCCTTGCCTGCGCTTATGGACTCGTGCCGAATACGCTCGTGGGCGCCGCGCTCGGATGCAGGATCGACGAATTGCAGGGCGTGGCCGCCATCGCCGTGGACGACTTGCAGGCCACGTCGCTGGCCGATGTCCATGCGGCGGGCGAATGCACGGGCGTGGGCGGCATGGAGCTGGCGGCCGTGGAAGGCCGCATTGCGGCGCACGCGGCGCTCGGCGAGGACGCGCAGGCACGCACGCTGTTCGCGCAACGCGCGCGCTATCGGCGCTTTGCCGCGCGCATGCACGAAGCCTTCGCGCTCGATCCGCAATTGCGCACGCTCGCCGCGCCGGACACGGTGCTGTGTCGCTGTGAAGACGTGCGCTTTGGCGACGCCGCACAATATCGCTCATGGCGCGACGCGAAGCTGCAGACGCGCTGCGGGATGGGGCCGTGCCAGGGCAAGATCTGCGGCGAAGCGGCGGCATTCTGCTTTGGGTGGCCGCGCAACGGCCAGCGCCCGCCGTTCTCGCCCGCGCGTATCGGCACTTTGCTCGAAGCCGAGAGCGCGGCATAACGGAAGGCCTGTGCATCTGCACAGACATTGGGCGGCAGCGCGCGAATGCCGCCGCCGCCCGATTTTCTTTCGGGGATACGCAAGCATGCACTGCAAAGGCATAATCGAGCCGATTCCGACTCGTCACGCCTTGCGATGCCTGAACTGGTTCTGCCCACCGCCAACGAACACACGACGCTGCCGCAGATGGTGGCGCACTTCTCGCTGCTGGAGCCGCTCTTCGACGCGATGCCCGACGTGGTCTTCTTCGTGAAGGACGACAAGGCGCGCTATGTGATTGCCAACGCCACGCTCGCCGCGCGCTGCGGCTTCAAGGACAAGCGCGCGCTGCTGGGCAAGACCGCGGAAGAAGTCTTCCCGAGGCGCTTCGGCCGCATCTACACGGAGCAGGACGAAGCCGTTGTGCGCCTCAACAGCCGGCTCATCGACCAGCTCGAACTGCATCTCTACCCGGGGCGCCAGCCGGGCTGGTGCCTCACCTCGAAGGTGCCGCTGCACGACGCGCAAGGGCGCGTGCTGGGCGTGGCCGGGATCTCGCGCGACCTGCAGGCGGCCGAGGGCACGCACCCCGCGTATCAGCGCCTCGCCATCGCCGCGAAATACATCCAGGACAACTATGCGCAGCCGCTCAAGCTTTCGCACCTGGCCACGCTCATCGACATGTCGGTGGCGCAGATCGAGCGCTACTTCCACAAGATCTTCCACCTCACGCCGCGCCAGATGCTGCTGAAGACGCGGCTCGACGCCGCCTCCGAGCTGCTGGCCGGCGACCTTAGCATCACCGACATCGCCACGCGCTGCGGCTATAACGATCACAGCGCATTCACGCGTCAGTTCAAGGCGACCGTGGGTCTGACGCCGAGTCAATATCGGGCGGTGCTGCACCCGCAACCGGGCGACGCGGATTAACCGGGCGGGCTGGCGCGCTGGCCGACAGGCCGCAATGCTCTGCGCAAGCAAGATTCGCGCGCGAATATCCTAGGGTTGTCCCGGATACGGTTCACATGCACGTCTCACGCGTTCGCGCTGGCGTGCCCCATTGTGCCGATTTCGTCTTTTTGAGTCGCGAAAGCCCCCAAGCTTTACGCCTGCTGGATAGCGATACTTCTTCACATCGCCACACCGTGTTGGCGCGATTCATTCAACGAAGGAGATTGTCACTGTGAGCCGCAACGCGATCCAATGGAGCGGGGTGTTTCCCGCCGTCAGCACCCAGTTCAAGCCGGACTTCTCGGTCGATATCGATGCGACTCACCGGGTGGTGAGCAACCTCGTCAAGGACGGCGTCTCGGGCCTCGTGGTGTGCGGCACGGTGGGCGAGAACACCTCGCTGAACACCAGCGAGAAGCTGGCCGTGATCGAGGCCGCGCGCGACGCGGCGGGCGGCAAGGTGCCGGTGATCGCGGGCGTGGCCGAGTTCACCACCGAGTTCGCGCGGCAGACCGTGCGCGAAGCGCAGCGCGTGGGCGTGGACGGCGTGATGGTGATGCCGGCGCTCGTGTACTCCGCCAAGCCGCACGAGACGGCCGCGCACTTTCGCGCGGTGGCGTCGAGCACCGACCTGCCGGTGATGGTCTACAACAACCCGCCGATCTACAAGAACGACGTCACGCCCGACGTGCTGATCGCCATTCAGGATTGCGAAAACATCGTCTGCTTCAAGGACTCCTCGGGCGACACGCGCCGCTTCATCGACTTGCGCAACGCCGTGGGCGACCGCTTCGTGCTGTTCGCGGGCCTCGACGACGTGGTGGTCGAGAGCATCGCGGTCGGCGCGGAGGGCTGGGTCTCGGGCATGTCGAACGTGTTCCCGAAGGAAGGCGAGACGCTGTTCCGCCTCGCCAAGCAAAAGCGTTTCGATGAGGCGCTCGCGCTCTATCACTGGTTTATGCCGCTGCTGCACCTCGACGCGCGCCCCGACCTCGTGCAATGCATCAAGCTGTGCGAAGAGCTCGTGGGCCGCGGCAGCGCGCTCACGCGTCCACCGCGCCTCGCGCTGGAAGGCGAAGCGCTCGCGCATGTGAAGGCTGTCGTGGAGAAGGCGCTCGCGACGCGCCCGCAATTGCCCGACGTGGGTCTGTAAAGCCTGACTTCCCATTCGTTTTGAAACCGGGCCTTGCGGGCCCGGTTGTCTTTTGCAGGGGGCAACATGACCTTGACCGGCCAGTCGCTGATCGGCGCGGCAAGCGTGCGAGGCACGAACGGCGCATTTCATGGCGTCGACGCTCGCACGGGCGAGGCGCTCGAGCCGGCATTCGGCGGTGCGACGCAAGACGATCTCGAGCGCGCCTGTGCGCTTGCGGAGAGCGCTTTTGATGCGTACCGCGAAACCCGTCTGGAAACACGCGCGGCATTTCTCGAAACCATAGGAGAGCAGATCAACGCGATCGGCGACGCGCTGATCGAACGCTGCATGGCCGAAACCGGCTTGCCGCGCGCGCGTATCGAAGGCGAGCGCGGGCGCACGATCGGCCAACTGAAGCTCTTTGCATCGGTGCTGCGCAACGGCGATTTCATCGATGCGCGCATCGATCCCGCGCAGCCCGAACGCAAGCCGCTGCCGCGTGTGGACCTGAGATTGCGCAACATCGCGCTTGGGCCGGTGGCGGTGTTCGGCGCGTCGAATTTCCCGCTGGCATTCTCGGTGGCGGGCGGCGATACGGCATCGGCGCTGGCGGCGGGCTGCCCCGTGATCGTAAAGGCGCATAGCGCGCATCCGGGCACCTCGGAACTCGTGGGGCGCGCGATCCAGCGCGCCGTTCTGGCGTGCGGCCTGCCCGAAGGCGTGTTCTCGATGCTGTTCGACAGCGGGGTTGCTATCGGCCAGGCGCTGGTGGCCGATCACCGCGTCAAGGCGGTGGGCTTCACGGGCTCGCGTGCGGCGGGCGTGGCGCTCATGAAGATTGCGAACGCGCGCCCCGAACCGGTGCCGGTCTATGCGGAGATGAGTTCGATCAACCCGGTGGTGCTGCTGCCGGGCGCGCTGGCGGCGCGCGGCGCGGCGATCGCGCAGCAGTTCGCCGCCTCGCTCACACTGGGGGCCGGACAGTTCTGCACGAATCCGGGGCTCGTGCTGGCCGTGCAAGGCGAGCCCTTGCGCGCATTCGAACAGGCCGCAGGCGCTGCGCTCGGCAACATCGGCGCAGCGACGATGCTCACGCCCGGCATTCACGCGAACTATCGCAGGGGCGTCGAACGTCTCGCCGCGAATCCCAACGTGGAACGGCTCGCACGCGGTACGGAGGGCGGCCGCTTCGACGCTCAGGCGGCGCTTTTTGCGACCACGGCCGAGGCGTTCCTCGCAGACCCGGCGTTGCGCGACGAAGTTTTCGGCCCGGCATCGCTCATCGTGCGCTGCAAGGATCTGGCAGAATTGCATGGCGTGCTGAAGGCGCTTGAAGGCCAATTGACGGTGGCCTTGCATCTCGCGTCCGCCGATCACGAAGCCTGCCGCATGCTCCTGCCCACGCTCGAGCGCAAGGCGGGCCGCATCCTGGCGAACGGCTTCGGCACCGGCGTGGAAGTCGCGCATGCGATGGTGCACGGCGGCCCGTTTCCGGCGACCACCGATGCGCGCACGACCTCGGTGGGCAGCCGCGCCATCGAGCGTTTCCTGCGGCCGGTCTCGTATCAGGATTTGCCGGACGGATTGTTGCCCGTGGCGTTGCGCGAGGGGAATCCGCTCGGCCTTACGCGGCGCGTGGAGGGAGTGATTCATCGGGAGGAAAGTCTGGATGACTAATCAAAAAGCGAGTGTCACGCTTTCACTCGACGAACTCTTTGCGTTGTCGCGCAAGGCGCTCATGCATCACGGCCTGTCGAGCGCGCACGCGGATGCGATCGCGCGCGTCATTACCCAGGGGCAGCGCGACGAATGCCATTCGCATGGCATCTACCGTTTGCTTGGATGCGTGCGCTCGGTGCGCAGCGGCAAGGTCGATCCGGTTGCGGAGCCCACCTTACGCGATGTGTCGCCGGGCGTGCTCGCCGTGGATGCGCATTACGGATTTTCGTTGCTGGCGTTCGAGACGGGGTTGCCGGTGCTGGCGGAAAAGGCCCGCACGCAGGGAATCGCGGCGATGGCGATCAATCGTTGCTTTCATTTTTCGGCGCTATGGCCTGAGGTGGAGGCGATTGCGGCGCACGGTCTTGTTGGCCTTGCGATGAACCCGAGTCATAGCTGGGTCGCGCCGGCAGGCGGCACGCGTGGTGTGTTCGGCACCAACCCGATCGCTTTCGCGTGGCCGCGCGAGCATGGGCATCCGTTCGTTTTTGATTTTGCGACCAGCGCGATTGCGCGTGGCGATATCGAATTGCATGCGCGCGAGGGCAAGCCCATTCCTTCGCACTGGGCGATCGATCCTGAGGGTAAGCCGACCACGGATGCGCGCGCCGCGCTCGAAGGCGCGATGCAGACGTTTGGCGGTCACAAGGGATCGGCGCTGGCGGCCATGGTGGAGTTGCTGGCGGGCGCGTTGATTGGCGATCTCACGAGTATGGAGTCGCAGGCATTCGATGAGGGGGCGGGGGCGAGTCCTTGCCATGGCGAGTTGGTGATCGCGATTGATCCGCGGCGGTTTCTTGGCGCGGATTATGAGGCGGGGCAGGAAAGGGCCGAGCGGCTATTTGATGCGGTGGTGGGGCAAGGGGCGCGCTTGCCGTCGCAGAGAAGGTTTGAGGCGCGTGAGCGTAGCGAGCGTGATGGGGTTCGGGTTCCGCTGGCGCTTTATGATGATGTTATGAAGTTGTTTGAGTGAGTTCTTCGGGCGTGTTTGAAAGTTGGTTTTGGTGTGGTTCTTTTTGGCGTTGGCCTTAACTTGTATTCGCGGCGGGCCGCAGGCCCCTGTGGCACCTACTTTTCTTTGCCGCGGCAAAGAAAAGTAGGCAAAAGAAAGCCGCTCACACCGCCAGTGTGACGCTGTTCACCACTGCCCTGTCCATCGGAGTGGCTCCGGGGCGTCTGTCACCACGCGGCGTATAGCGCAGTGACTAAGGGCTCATCCATCCGGCGGCGCTTCGCGCGCCGTGGGGTATAACCAAAACCAGCGGGATGCGCGCGTATTCGTAGAGCTCCAGCGTATTTTCATGCAATCACTCTTGCAAATCAGGAGTACCCAGTGCATTTAAATGTAAGCACTCTTGCGAATTAGTAGGAGTCCAACATATTTGTCGGAAGCGCCCCCGCGCATTCGCTTGGTATCCCGCCCGGTTTTCCTTGCAGACCCTTCCGCCCGCGCGTAGCGCGAGGCGGGAAGGATGAGCCCCTTGTCACTAACGCGGGGTGTGCGAGGTGACGGATGCCCCGGAGCCGCTCCGATAAGAAGAGCAGTGGTGGACCGCGTCACACTGGCGGTGTGAGCCGCTTTCTTTTGCCTACTTTTCTTTGCGGCTGCAAAGAAAAGTAGGTGCCGCCCCGCACAGGGGCAACGCCTGCGGCCCGCCGCGAATACAAGTTAAGGCCAAAGCCAAAAAGAACCACACGAGGAATAACAATTCCAAAACGCTCATTCAAAGCCCAGGTGCGCCAGCCCGAGGCCCCGCATGGCGCCGCTGGCGGCAGCCGCCACACGATCAAATCGGCGGCCGCCCCAACGCCATCCATCGCTGCACGGAAGGCCGCTGCCATTGATATTTCGCATAATCCGCAAGTAACGGCGGCACCGCATCGCCATTCACCACGAGTCGATTGAGCATCAACGCGAGATCAGTATCAGCAATACACCACTCACCGAACAGGTTAGGCTGCCCATGCCCGAGCAGCGTCTCACACGCCGCGAAGAGCTTCCGCGCGCTCTCCTTAGCCACCGCAGAAAGCGGCATATCAATCGGATAACGAAACACGACCTCAGTCGGCCTCTCCGTACGCAGCTGCAGAAGATCACTGCGCAACCAGGCCTGCACCTGACGTGCCCGGGCACGCTCCTGCCGATCCTCGGGATAAATCGGCGGCTCGGGAAACGCCTCATCCAGATACTCGGTAATCGCGGTCGATTCCGAAAGCGCGAAACCGTTGTGGATCAGCGTGGGCACACGCTGCGTGAGCGAGGTTGCGGCGAAGCCCGGCGCGTGCTGAGCCTGCTTCTCAAGGTCGACGCCGAGCAACTCGAAGGCCAGCCCCTTCTCGTGTAGCGCCACGAAAACCGACATCGCGTAAGGGCTCGCGTATTGCGTATCGACATAGAGTTCAAGCGTTGAATTTGGCAAGGCAATCTCCATCGAACGTGATGCATGTCGTCACGACTATGCATGTTACGCCTCGCGGGCACAGGTCTCCACCACATCAACAAACAGCCGCTTCGCAGGGCTATCCAGATCGCGCCATGCGAGCCCGATCCCGGTACGGTGGTCGCGCAGGTCCAGCGGCTTTGCGACCACCTTGGGCGGCAACGCCATGGCGGCATGCGCGGGAATCACGCCAATCCCGAGTCCCGCCGAGATCAGCGCGAGCATGGTCGTGTATTCGCCCAACTCCGCCGCGATTTCAAGCGACACGCGCTGCTGGCGAAACGCCAGCAGCATCTCGTCATAGAGGCCCGGCGCGTAGCGTCGCGCGAGCACGAAAGCGGGGCGGCCGCGCAGATCGGCGGGGCGGATCTGCGCCTTGTGCGCGAGCGCGTGGTCCTCGGGCACAGCCACCACGAACGGCTCTTCCATGACTTCGCGAATTTCCAGGTCCTTGCCGCTCACCGGCAGCCTGATCAGCCCGAAATCGAGCTTGCCGTCCTGCAGCGCCGCAATTTGCTCGGGCGTGGACATGTCCTTCAATTCGAGCGCGATCATCGGATAGCGCGCGTGCATGGCGCGCATCAGCGCAGGCAGCAGGCGCGGCAACACCGAGGAAACAAAGGCCACCCGCAGCGTGCCGACTTCCCCGCGCGCCGAGCGCCGCGCAGTCTGCTCCGCGCGCGCCGCCTGGTGCAGCGTGGCGCGCGCTTCGGGCAGAAAGATCGTGCCGGTCTCGCTCAGGGCCACGCGGTGGCGGTCGCGCTCGAACAGGCGCACACCCAATTCCTCCTCCAGCGCCTTGATCTGCATGCTCAACGCGGGCTGCACGATGCACAGGCGATCGGCCGCGCGTCCGAAATGCAGCTCCTCCGCGAGCGCCACGAAGGCGCGCAAGTGCTTCAGTTCCATGTCGATCCTTTGTGGCCGCGCGTGCGGGCGTGGCTGCCCGTGGTCTGGGTGTTGGTTATCAAAATACATGATAACAAGGTCACGAAAGACTATTGGCGCGGGCGGGCCGATTGCGGTGAACTCACGTGTAAGCCATATGACGCGACATAATCATGAAAGAGACATACAGCAAGGAGACATCCGGCAGCAACGCTTTGCAGCTGTTCGGCCTGCATGGGCGCCGAGCACTGGTCACGGGCTCGGGCCGCGGCATCGGCCTTGCGCTCGCGGCCGGCCTGGCGCAGGCCGGTGCGGCGCTGGTCATCAACGGTCGCAATGAGGAGCAGGCCGCCACCGTGGCCGCCCGGCTGCGCGACGAAGGCTTCGAAGCCGAGATCGCGGTCTTCGACGTCGCCGACGCCGAGGGTGTCGCGCGCGCCGTCGACGACGTCGAGGCGCGCATCGGCCCCATCGACATTCTCGTGAACAATGCGGGCATCCAGCGCCGCGCGCCGCTAGAGGAATTTGCCGCGAGCGACTGGAATGCGCTCATGCGCGTGAATCTGGACGGCGTCTTCCACGTGACCCAGGCCGTCGCGCGGCACATGCTGCCGCGCGGGCGCGGCAAGATCATCAACGTCAGCTCGGTGCAAAGCGCGCTCGCGCGGCCCACGATCGCGCCCTACGCCGCGTCGAAAGGCGCGTTGCGCATGCTCACGCAGGGCATGTGCGCGGACTGGGCTCGCCACGGCATTCAGGTCAACGCGCTGGCGCCAGGCTATTTCGCGACCGACCTCAACCGCGCGCTCGCGGATGACTCCGAGTTCAGCGCGTGGCTGTGCAAGCGCACGCCCGCGGGCCGGTGGGGGCGCGTGGACGAACTCTGTGGCGCTGCTGTGTTCCTCGCATCGGAGGCGTCGAGCTTCGTGAACGGGCAAACCCTCTTCGTCGACGGCGGCCTTACGAGCGTGGTGTGAGCGCCACGCTAGTCACGCAGTCCGCGGATGCCGGCGTATCGGCCAGCATCCGCGAGAGTCTTCATGTCGACAAAGACCACCACATAACCAGCTATTCCTCACGCCTCACATCGATCATGCCTCACTCGATTCCCGTACTTTGCGGCTCGCTGGCGGGCCAGCCATTCACCTTCAACGTCAAGGTGCACAACGCTGCCTACCGCGCGCTTGGCCTCGACTATACGTTTGTCAGCTTCGGCGTCGAAGACGCGGCGCTGGGCGTGCAGGCCGTGCGCACGCTAGGCATTCGCGGCATGAACGTGACGATGCCGCACAAGCAGGCCGTCATCCCGCACCTCGATGCCCTCGATGAGACCGCGCGCGAAATTGGCGCGGTGAACACTATCGACAATCGCTCTGGACACCTGACGGGATACAACACCGACTGCATGGGCGCAGTGCGTGCGCTAGAAGAGGTCGCCACGCTGCCGGGGAAGCGCATCGCGCTGCTCGGCGCGGGTGGGGCAGCACGCGCGATCGCATGGGGCGTGCAGCGCGCGGGCGCGAGCGTGACCGTGTTCAACCGCACCACGGAGCGCGGCAAGGCGCTGGCCGACGCGTTTGGCCTGCGCTTCGGCGGCGCGCTGGAAGACTTCGACGCACAGGCTTTCGACGGCGTGGTGAACGCCACGGCGGCTGGCTTTCGCGCCCCCGATGCGAGCCCGCTCGCACCGCACCAGCTCGCGCCGCATTTGCTCGTGATGGACGCCGCGTTTCTGCCGGTGCGCACGCGCCTGATACGCGACGCGGCCGAGCAAGGCTGCAAGACCATCGATGGCACGCACATGATGCTGCATCAATTCTGCGGTCAGATCGAGTTGTACACGGACCGGGCCGCTCCTCTCGAAGTCATGCGCGCCGCGTTGCTCGATGAGATCGAGCGGGTCAGCCGCAACACCGCGTAGCGCACGTTCCTGTGGGCCCAACGGTCTGCAGGCCATGCATGACCCCGGATGTTTGATTCCGCGTTAGACGGGAGCCGGACCAGGTGCATCGTGCTCGCCTCGCAGGCGCCGCGACGCATATCGCAAGGACTCCATATGGAGCTTTGCACGGGATCAGAGTCGGCATTCAAGTGCCAACGCTGATCGACAAGGAGACGACATGAAACAGCAGTCCATTTCCGTTGCCGGCGCGCAGCCGTGCCCAGGCACACGCGCAAGCGATGCGCAGTCCCAGGTTTCCTCCGCGGACCTCTACCGCGCAGCCTGGGCGGCCTCGATAGGCAGCGCGCTCGAATACTACGACTTCGCGCTATACAACCTGGCTTCCGCGCTGATCTTCGGGCCGCTGTTCTTTCCGTCCAGCGACCCGGCCATGGGCCTCATCGCGAGCTTCGGCGCGTATTTCATCGGCTTTGCAATCCGGCCCGTGGGCGGCGTGCTGTTCGGCGCGCTGGGCGACCGCTACGGGCGCAAGTTCGTGCTGATGGCCACCATCTTGCTGATGGGCGTCGCCAGCACGCTCATCGGCGTGCTGCCCACGTACGCGAGCGTCGGCATCTGGGCGCCGGTCCTGCTGGTCGGCTGCCGGCTGCTGCAAGGCCTGGGCGCGGGCGCCGAGCAGGCCGGCGCCGCAGTGCTGATGGCCGAATTCGCCCCGCCGCGGCGGCGCGGCTACTTCGCTGCGCTGCCGTTCATGGGCGTGCTGCTGGGCACGGTGATGGCCGCGGCCATCTATTTCGCGCTGGTGCGGGTAGAAGACCTTTCGCAGACGCCGCTCTGGCGCGTGCCGTTCCTGCTGAGCGCGGTCATCATCGCGGTGGCGGTGTGGATCCGGCTGCGCCTGCGCGAATCGCCTTCGTTTGCGCGCCTCGAAGCGCGCCAGCAAGTGAAGGAAAGCCCGCTGCGCCACCTGATGCGCCACTCGAAGCCCACGGTCCTCAAGGTGATCGGGCTGCGCATGGCCGAGAACGGCGGATCGTCGATCTACCAGTCGCTCGCGATCAGCTACATCGCCACCGCAACGGGCCTGAAAGGGCAAATCGGCCCGCTTGCGCTGCTGCTTGCCGGCGCCTCCGGCGCGTTCGTGATTCCGCTGGCAGGCATGCTCAGCGACCGCTTCGGGCGCGTGCCCACCTATCGGGCGTTCGCGCTCTATCAACTCGCGCTGGCCTTTCCCACGTGGTGGGTGCTGAGCCTCGGCAACGCCACGGCCAGCATCGTCATGCTGTGCGTGACGCTCGCGGGCGTGTGGGGCATGTTCGCCACGCAAGGGGCGATGCTGCCCGAACTGTTCGGCGCTCAGCACCGCTACGCCGGGGTGGCGGTGGGGCGCGAAGTGTCGGCGGTGATTGCGGGCGGCGTCGCGCCGCTCGTGGGCGCGTCGATCATCGCGTGGACTTCCGCGCACTGGGGCGCGGGGCACGGCACCGCGCTCGCCTGGATTCCGTTGGCGTCCTATGTGGCGGTCCTGAGCCTCATCGGCGTGGTGACGACGTACTGCATTCCCGAGACGCGCGGCCGAAATCTGGACGACCTCGATGACGCCGACGCCGCCTCGCGCGTCGATCGCGCCCTATAAAAAATCTCCACGTGGAGATTTATTGCAAATTTGGCGATTTTCTCTAACTGAGTTTCCAGCGATATTGGCCGATGCGAGGCGCCGCGGCGCGCAGACCGACTCAAGCCGTGGCGGCTGCCGCCGCCTCGCTCAGCGTAGCGATCGAGCGCAGGCGCACCGGCGGCGAGAGCGAGATGATCGCAAGCTGCGCGCCAAAGCCGATCAGCACGCCGATAAGACAGCTGCCGATGCCAAAGCGTGTGCTCAGCCATGCGCCCAGCATGGCGCCGAGCGGCCGCGCACCGAACGTCGCCATCATGATGACCGAGGAGACGCGCGCGATGAGGTCGCCGGGCGTGACGATCTGGCGTAACGACGTGGTGGAGATGGTCCACACGATGGGGCCAAACCCGAACAGAAAGAACGCCGCGAATACCGGCGCCTTCGCGTGCGCGAGGGCGCTGCTCGCCATGAGCACGGCGGCGATGGCGGCGCTCGACGGGCCGAGCAGGATTTGCCGGCCGAACGCGAGCCGTTTGGCGAGGCTTTTATAGAGAAACGCGCCCGCGACCATGCCGAACCCGTAGACGCCGAGCGCGAAACCCACTTCCGACGCGCCGAATCCGAGTCGATGGATCGCATACCACGCGAACACGGATAGCAGCAGGAACCACGACGTATTGAACACGAAGGCGGTCGCCACGATGGGCCGCAGCCACGGGTTGCGGCCGATGAAGCGCAGGCCATCCGCGAGTTCTTGCGCGACGTGCCTGCCCGAGGGCGTGCGGCGCGCCTCGCGGGGCAGGCGTGTCATGAAGCCCGCGCTGACGAGCGAGAGCGCGAAGGCGGCGAGGAAGGCGATGCGGCCGGAACCCCAGCCGGCGAGGATGCCGCCCACCGACGGTCCCGCCGTATAGGCGATGCTGCGTGCGATCTCGAGGCGCCGGTTGGCGGCGAGCAGGCCGCCGGCATCGACGAGCGCGGCCACGAGCGAAGGCGCGGCCACGCTGAACACGACCGTGCCGGTGGCGATGGCGAATCCCAGTGCGCCCAGCGTGACGAGCGTGAGCGCGTGGCGCCAGAAGAGCGCGAACAGCACGAAGAGGGCGGCGGCGCGCAGGAGCTCCGTCACGATCATGAGGTTCTTGCGGCGCACGCGGTCGGCGATCAGGCCGGCGGGCAACGAGAGCAGCAGGAACGGCAGCGTATTGACGGCCTGCAGCGCCGCGGTCTGCTGCGCGGTGGCGCCGAATGCCACGACCGCGGCGATCGGAATGACGGCGATGGTCATCTGCTCGCTGAATTGCGCGGCGAGACTCGCGTGCGAGAGACGGCTGACAACGGTTTGCGTGTGCGGATGGTCCATGATTCGGTTCCCGATGCCTGCATGGCGAATTTACCTGGTAGTGCTTGGGAATGTCGCGCTCGAAGCAGGCGGCTTGACGGCGCGCAGGAGACGGCCTGAATGCTGGAATCGAGTCTAGGGACGGGTGGCGCGCGGGGCTATCCGGTTCTTGTGGTTCAATTTCGCGCTCGCACATTCCGGCAGTGAGGGGGGCGGGTGGAGCCGCACCGGGCGGCGCGCGCAGACGTACTTAAGGCTTCCCACCCATTGACGCCCCCTGCCAATTTTGCGATACAGAATATAATTCCGCGTCCGAGCCGAGGCCGCGGGCCTCCGCGCCCCTTACCCACTATCGCAATGTCCGAAACCGCGCAAAAGCAGAAACCGGCCCGAGCAAGCGCTCACAAGGAAGACCGCCATTTCGTGACCGCGCTGGCTCGCGGGCTCGAAGTCCTCGCGTGCTTCCGCGGCGGCGACACCTCGCTCACTAATCAGGAGATTGCCCAGCGCTGCAAGCTGCCGCGCTCGACGGTTTCGCGTCTGACGATGACGCTCACGAAGCTCGGCTACCTCATCCATCTGGAAGACACCGGGCGCTACCGCCTTGGCACGGCGTGCCTCGCGCTCGGCAGCTCGATGCTGGCGCGCCTCGACGTGCGCAAGCTCGCGCGGCCCATGATGCAGGAGCTGTGCGAGTTCTCCGGCGGCACCGTTTCGCTGGGCGTGCGCGACCGCCTCTCGATGCTCTATATCGAAAGCTGCCGCAGCACCGCCGCGCTGGCACTCACGCTCGACGTGGGCTCGCGCATTCCGCTCGCGACGTCGGCCATCGGGCGCGCGTGGCTGGCCGCCGTGGCGCCGCGCGAACGCGAGGACGTGATGGAGCAGATCCGCGAGCTCGACCACGTGACATGGCCGAGCATCAAGCGCGGCATCGAGCAGGGCGTGCACGATCACGAGGAACTCGGCGTGACCTGTTCGTTCGGCGAGTGGCAGAAGGACGTGAACGGCATCGCCCGAGCGTTCGAGCCCGGTGGCGGCTTGCCGGTGATGGCCATCAACGTGGGCGGCCCGTCGTTTTCGCTCACGCGTGAGTTCTTGCTGGAAGAGGTGAAGCCGCGGCTGCTGCATATGATCGCGCAGCTGGAGGCCGCTATCGCGGGGCGCTGAAGCGCGCGGGCGCAAGTGGTCTGCTTGCGCCTTTCATTTCGGCTAAATTAATTCGTTATACAGATTAATTGGTGCAGCTTCGACATAGCGCGGCGTCCAACTACATTGCTGCGGATCGCTTGAATGCATCAATGGGCACGTTCGTGCCCGCTCATATTCCCCACTCGAAACACGGCTTGAACCGGCTCGCCCAATCGCCCAATCGCCCAATCGCCCGATGCCCGATGCCCGATGCCCGATGCCCGATGCCCGATGCCCGATGAATCTTCGAGCGTTGCAACTGGACTGATCGGCCGCAAGCCTCGCTCGCGTTGCGCTGCCCCACCACTGGGGTTTTTCCCGATCCGTCGACGCATTTCCGCGCTTTACACACCCAAACCGCTCGCGTTAGCATTTCTGCAGTGCAGAATTTGCGTTTGCTTCGCGGAATGATCTTACGGCGGCAAACTTGCGCCCCAAGCGCAGCGCGTGTCGCAAAGGGAGGCCCTTCGATTCCATGAGCATCGATCTCCAGACGAGTTTCAGCGGGACTCGCCCGGTCGCGCCCGCGCACGCGTTCGACGCCGCGCGGCTGGCCGCGTGGATGCGCGAGCATGTCCACGACTTCGCGGGCAGAGTCCAGGTCGAGCAGTTCAAGGGCGGCCAGTCGAATCCCACCTTCCTGATCGAGGCGGGCGGCGCGCGCTATGTCCTGCGCCGCAAGCCGCCGGGCGCGCTGCTGCCTTCCGCGCACGCCGTGGAGCGCGAATATCGCGTGATCCGTGCGCTCGCACAAACACCGGTGCCGGTCGCGAGAGCCTACGCGTTGTGCGAGGACGCCGCCGTGATCGGCACGCCGTTCTACCTCATGGAGTATGTGGAAGGCCGCATCTTCTGGGACGCGGCGCTGCCGGGCATGGCCCCAGAGGCGCGAAGCGCGATCTACGACGAGATGAATCGCGTGATCGCCGCGCTGCATTCGGTCGATCCCGTCGCGATCGGCCTTGGCGACTACGGCCGCGAGGGCAACTACATCGAGCGCCAGGTGGCGCGCTGGACGAGGCAATATCGCGCCTCGGAAACCGAGCGCATCGAGGCGGCCGACCATTTGATCGACTGGCTTCCGAAGCACATGCCCGCCGGCGACGAGCGCCGCATCGTGCATGGTGACTACCGGCTCGACAACGTCATCTTTCATCCACACGAGCCACGCATTCTCGCCGTGCTCGACTGGGAGCTTTCCACGCTGGGCCATCCGCTCGTCGATTTTGCCTACCACTGCATGATCTGGCATATGCAGGCGGGCGCGCGGCGTGGTCTCGTGGGGCTCGATCTGGCCGCGCTGGGGATTCCCGACGAAAAAACCTATCTGCAGCGTTATCTGAAGAAAGTTGCGCACGCATCCAATGCGGAAGTTTCGGAAACGGACTGGGGCTATTACCTCGTCTTCAACATGTTCAGACTCGTCGGCATTCTGCAAGGGGTGATGGCGCGCGCACTGCAGGGCAACGCGTCGAGCGCGCTCGCGCTCGAGACCGGCAAGCGCACGCGGCCGCTTGCGGAGCAGGCCTGGGCGCTGGCACGCGCGGTGGATGCCTTGCGCTAGCACGGCAAGGCGCATCGCTGCGCACCCGATACACAGTCTGACTATTCTCGCGGAAAGAGGCTTATGAACTTCGAATATTCGAGCAAGGTAAAGGAATTGCAGGCCCGTCTCACGGCATTCATGGGCGAGCACGTGTATCCGGCGGAAAAGCTGTTCGCCGAGCAAATGGATGCGGCGCGCAGCGCGGGCAATCCGTGGCAGCCCGCGCCGGTCATGGAAATGCTCAAGGAGAAGGCACGCGCCGCCGGCCTGTGGAATCTGTTCCTGCCCGCGCACGAGTCGAAGGACGGCCTCACGAATCTGGAATACGCGCCGCTGTGCGAGATCATGGGGCGCTCGGCGATTGGCGCTGAGCCGTTCAACTGCTCGGCGCCCGACACCGGCAACATGGAGACGCTGCTGCGCTACGGCAGCGAGGCGCAACAGCAAGCATGGCTCACGCCGCTGCTCGAGGGCAAGATCCGCTCGGGCTTTGCGATGACGGAGCCGGCCGTGGCGTCGTCGGACGCGACCAATATCGAGGCGCGCATCGAGCGCGATGGCAGCCATTACGTGATCAATGCGCGCAAATGGTGGACCTCGGGCGCAAACGATCCGCGCTGCAAGATTCTGATCTTCATGGGCAAGACCGATCCCGAGGGCGCGGACCGTCATCGGCGCCAGTCGATGGTGCTGGTCCCGCTCGATACGCCGGGCGTGACGGTGCTGCGTCATTTGCCCGTGTTCGGTTATGACGACGCGCCGCACGGCCACGCCGAGGTGCTGTTCGAGAACGTGCGCGTGCCGGTGGACAATGTGCTGCTCGGCGAAGGGCGCGGCTTCGAGATTGCGCAGGGGCGGCTCGGGCCGGGCCGCATCCATCACTGCATGCGGCTGATCGGCCGCGCCGAGCGGGCGCTCGAAGCCATGTGCCGCCGCACGACGAAGCGCACCGCGTTCGGCCGCGCGATTGCCGACCAGGGCGTGACGCGCGAGCGTATTGCGAATGCGCGTATCCTCATCGATCAGGCGCGCTTCCTCGTGCTGCATGCGGCGTGGAAGATGGACACGGTCGGCAACAAGGCGGCGCGCAAGGAGATTGCGATGATCAAGGTCGCCGCGCCCAACATGGCGTGCCAGGTGATCGACTGGGCCATCCAGGCGCATGGCGGCGCCGGCGTCAGCGACGACTTCGGCCTCGCGCGCGCCTATGCGAATGCGCGCACGATCCGGCTCGCGGACGGCCCCGACGAAGTCCATCGCAATGCGATCGCCAAGATGGAACTCGCGGCCTATCTTTGAGCAGCGGAGCACGACGACATGAACGTTTCTTCAAGCCCCTACGACGCGCCCTTCGTGAGCATAGGCGAGCAAATCCGCCAATGGGCGGCAGAGCAGGGCGAGCGCGCCGCGCTGATCTGCGACGACAAGCGCTATAGCTACGCGGAATTCGACGCGATGATCGACCAGTGCGCGAGCGCGCTGCAACGCGACGGTATCGCGCCCGAGGACGTGGTGGCCATCTGCGCGGGCGCGTCGCCGTGGTATGCCGCGGTGTTTCTCGGAGCGCTGCGCGCGGGCGCGGCCGTCGCGCCGCTGGCGCCGTCCTCTCATCCCGACAGCCTCGCTGGCATGATCGAGAACTCCGGCGCGCGCGTGCTATTTCTCGATGAGTCGGTGCGTGAAGCGCTGAAAAGCGCGGCCACGCCGCCCACGGTGCGCACGGTGTTGCTGGACGCGCAGGGCGACACCGGGGAGTCCGCCGGCCTCGATGGCTGGCTCGCGCCGCGCGGGACGGCTCCGCGCTACATCGAGATCCAGCCCGCATGGGCCTTCAACATCATCTATTCGTCGGGCACGACGGGCCTGCCCAAGGGCATCGTCCAGTCGCATGCGATGCGCTTTGCCTACGCGCTGCGCACCGTTGCGCGCGGCTACGGTCCCGAGGCGGTCACGCTGATCTCCACGCCGCTCTATTCGAACACCACGCTCGTGAGCTTTTTCCCCACACTCGCGCTGGGCGGCACCGTCGTGCTGATGCCGAAGTTCGAGACGAAGCGCTATCTCGAGCTGGCGCAGCGCCATCGCGCGACGCATACGATGCTGGTGCCCGTGCAGTATCAGCGCCTGCTGGCCGATCCCGATTTCGATCGCTACGACCTGTCGAGCTTCGTTTCGAAGTCCTGCACGAGTGCGCCGTTCAGCGCGCGCCTCAAGGAGGACGTGCTGCGCCGCTGGCCGGGCAGCCTCACGGAGTTCTACGGCATGACCGAAGGCGGCGCTTCGTGCGAGCTGTGCGCGGACGAGTTTCCGCACAAGCTCCATACCGTGGGCCGCCCGATGCCTGGCCATGAGATGCGCCTGATCGATCCTGATGGCAAGGAACTGGAGCCTGGCAGTATCGGCGAGATCGTGGGGCGCTCGCCCACCATGATGACGGGCTATTACCGGCAGCCCGAGAAAACCAGCGAGGCCGAATGGTACGACCGTGACGGCCAGCGCTTCATTCGCACCGGCGACGTCGGCCGTTTCGATGAGGACGGTTTTCTCGTGCTCATGGACCGCAGGAAGGACATGATCATCTCGGGTGGCTTCAATATTTATCCGAGCGATCTCGAGCAGGTGCTGCTCACGCATCCCGAGGTGGCGGAGGCTGCCGTGGTGGGGGTGAGCTCGGAGCGCTGGGGCGAAACGCCCGTGGCTTTCGTCACGTTGCGCGAGACGGCCGCGTCGGACGCGCAGGCGATCGCGGCGTGGGCCAACGAGCGGCTCGGGAAGATGCAGCGGCTTGCCGAGGTGGTGGTGGTCGACACGCTGCCGCGCAGCGCGATCGGCAAGGTGCTCAAGCGCGAATTGCGCGAAAGCTTCAAGTCATCGAACGCTTGATCGTCAAGACAAGTCCGCGCGAGGGCATGATGCCTGCGCGCGGGCTTGCCGCCATTACTTCGCTGCGGCGAGCGCTGTGTCGGGCAGGGACTTGATGCTGCCGCCTTCCACCACCGCCACCACCGGCCGGCCCATGGTCATGCCGCCGCGTGCATCCACGCCCGAGAGCGTATTGGGATTGTTCTGCGGCGGCTGCGATTTGACGGCTTGATCGAAGACCTTGCGGATCGCGGCGGCGTCGGTGGTCGTGCCCGCGAGCTTCATCGCCTGCGCGGTCGCCCAGACTGCCGTGTAGTTGAGCGAGGCTTCCTGGGTCGGCATGCGGCCGCCATGGGTCTTGGCAAAGCGCGCGACGAAGGCCTTGGCGTCGGGCGAAGGATCGTCGCCCACCGGCATCACGCCAATCGAGCCTTCGAGCGCGCCATAGCCACCCGCGATCTTCGCGACTTCGTCGAGCTTCGCCTGGTCCATGACCGCGAAGCCGCCCTTGAAGCCCAGTTCGCGCGCCTGGCGAATGATGAGGCCCGTGGGCTCGGAGGGGCCGCCCACGAAGATCACCTTGGGCTTGGCGGCCAGCACGCGGCTCACGCCGCTGTAGAAGTCCGTCGCGCGGTTATATGAGAGCGGGCTGTCGGCGACGATCGTGCCGCCCGCGGCCTGCCATGCGGGCTTGAATGCGGCGGTCCAGGCCTTGCCGTAGTCGGTGTCGGTGCTCGCGATGGCCACCTCCTTGCCGTACTTGCTCATTTCGTACTTCACGAACGCCGGGGTGTACGAGGTGAACTCGGGCGGAATGCGGATGGTCAGCGGATTGCCGCGCGCGGCGAGCTGCGGCACGCTGGTGTAGCCGAGCAGAAGCACCTTGAGCTGCTGATTGATGGTCTGGACTGCGTAGCATCCGCCGGAGTGCGGAACCAGCACCACGGGCGCGTTGTCCTCCTGCACGAGGCGGCGCACGTTGATGGCGGTTTCGCTCGGGTTGTACTGGTCGTCGAGCGCTACAACGTCGAGCTTCACCTTCTTGCCGCCCACCACCAGCCCGGCCTGATTGATTTCGGCCACGGCCATCTGCATGCCTTCGAGCACCTCCTGGCCATACTTCGCGGCGCCGCCGGAGAGCGGTCCGGAATAGCCGATATGCACGGCGGTTTCCTGCGCCATGGCGGGGGCGGCAAAGACGAGCGAGACGGCGAGCGCGAGGGGCAGCTTCCTGATGGTCATGAACATATCCTCGAAGGGGTGACAATGAACAACTGATGAGAACTGCGAAGCACTGTGGCTATTTGCTGGATCAGCCTGAAAGACGCCGCGCTGCGCCGAACGCAGCACGGGCCGCGGGGAATTCAGCCGCCTACGTAGGCGCGGCGCACCGCTTCGTTGCCGGCGAGGCTCTCGTAGGTGCCTTCGAGCACCACGCGCCCCGACTCCACCACATAGGCACGATGCGCGATCTTGAGCGCCGCATGCGCGTTCTGCTCCGCGAGCAGCACCGTGGTGCCGGCGCGGTTGATGCGCTGGATCACCTCGAAGGTCTGCTTGACCACGAGCGGCGCGAGGCCAAGCGAAGGCTCGTCGAGCAGCAGCACGCGCGGGCGGCTCATGAGCGCGCGGCCGATCGCGACCATCTGCTGCTGGCCGCCGGAGAGCGAGCCCGCCGGATCGTCCTTGCGGCCGACGAGATCGGGAAAGAGCTCGAGCACTTCGTCCAGCCGCTTGCGATTGCCCGCGCGGTCGCGCCGGTGCAGATACGCACCGAGCATCAGATTCTTCAGCACCGACATGGCCGGAAAGAGCTTGCGGCCCTCGGGGCAGTGGATCACGCCCGCGCGCACCACATCGGCGGGACGCTTGCCGACCAGATCGACATTTTTCAGGCGGATATGGCCCGCACTCGCACGCGTGAGCGCGCTGGCGGCGCGAAAGATCGAGCTCTTGCCTGCGCCGTTCGCACCGAGCAGCACCACGAGCTCGCCTTCGCCCGCATGCAGCGTGATGCCGTGCAGCGCGCGAAAGCCGCCATAGTCGAGGCTCACATCATTGAACGTCAGCATGGTCGCTCCCGAGATAGGCGTCGATCACTGCCTGGTCTTTGCGGATCTCAGCGGGGGTGCCCTCGGCGATCTTCTCGCCGTGGTCGAGCACCATGATCTTGTCCGCGAGATTCATGATCATGCTCATCTTGTGCTCGACGAGGCACACGGTCATGCCGCGCCGCGCGATCTTGCGGATCAGCGCCGCGAGGCCGTCGGTCTCTTCGGGGTTCACGCCGCCCGCGGGCTCGTCGAGCAGCAGGAGCGCCGGATCGGTCGCCAGCGCCAGGGCGACGGCCACGCGCTTGCGCTCTTCCTGGGTGATGCCGCCCGCGGGCCGTGCCTCGAGGTGGGCGAGCCCGACAAAATCGAGCGCGTCTCGCGCCTTGTCGCGGCAGATGCGTTCCTCGGCCTTGCAGCGCCGCGTGCGCAGCAGCGCGTCCCAGAGCCCCGAGCGCGTGCGCAGGCGGTGGCCCACGATCAGGTTCTCCAGCACCGAAGCGGTTTCGAACAGCGCGGTGGCCTGAAACGTGCGCGCCACGCCGAGCCGCGCCATCTGGTCGGCGCGCAGGCCGGTCACGTCCTGGCCGCGCAGGCGGATCGTGCCGGTGCTGGGCCGGTACATGCCGCTGATCAGATTGAAGAACGTGGTCTTGCCCGCGCCATTGGGGCCGATTATGGCGTTGATGCGGCCCTCCTCGATGCGCGTGCTCACGTCGCTCACGGCGGTGAGGCCTCCGAAGCGTTTTGAAAGGGTGGAGATCTCAAGCATGGCCGTCTCCGCTCGTGGCGCGGCGCGCGGTGGCGCTGGGAAGGCGGCGCACCGCGCTGCGACTGCGCGCGCTCTGATAGAGGCCCACGAAGCCGCGCGGCAGGAAGATCAGCAGCACGATGAGGAGCGGGCCGAACACGAGAAAGCGATAGTCCTGCATGAACTGCAGCGACTGCGTGAGCCACGGCAGGGCGATCGCGCCCAGCAGCGGCCCCGCGAGCGTGCCGATGCCGCCCACCACGATATACATCGTCATGTCGAAGGTGTGGCCGATGCTGGCGAGATCGGGGCCGAGAAAGCGCACGAAGCCCGCGTAGAGTCCGCCTGCAATGCCGGCATAGAACGTGGAGATGAGGAACGCCAGCATCTTGGTGCGCATGAGGTCGATGCCCAGCGCCTGGGCCAGATGCTCGCTGTTGCGGATCGCAACGAACGTGTGGCCCACGAGTGAGTTCACGATGCGGTGCATGAGCCACATGCCGGCGGCGAGAAACGCGAACGTCAGGTAGTAGAGCGCGCGTGGGCTTTCGAACGAGACCGGGCCGATATCGGGCGGCGCGGCAATGCCGATGATGCCCACCACGCCATGCGTGAGGCTGTCCCACTTCTCGATCACGAGAAAGATGATGTAGCCCACGCAGAGCGTGAAGATCGCGAAGTAGTTGCCTTTCAGTCGCAGCGAAATGAGGCCCACGAAGAAGCCCAGCACCACGCTCACGCCCCCCGCGAGCGCGAATGCAACCCAGAACGGCACCTGATAGTCGACGGTGAGAATGCCCACCGTATAGGCGCCAATCGCCATGAAGCCGCCATGCGCGAGATTGAACTGGCCGGTGTAGCCGGTGAGCAGGTTCAGGCCGACCGTCGCGAGCGCGAAGATATAGGCCGTGGACATGACCGTGAGCGAGTAGTCGTTGCGCACGAGAAACGGCAGCGCCACGCCGAGCACGAAAAGCGCGATCCAGCCCAGATAGCGCGTGTTGGGCGAGTTGGGCGGGTTCGTCATGATGCGCGCATCTCCCTCGAAAAGAGCCCTTGCGGGCGCAGCGACAGGATCGCCACGAGCAGGACGAAGGCAATCAGGTCCTGGTAGTCGGGCGAGACGTAGAAGGCGCCGAAGCTTTCGGCGAGTCCGATGATGAGGCCGCCCACCACGGCGCCCGGCACGCTGCCCATGCCGCCGAGGATGATGATGACGAAGGCCTTGAGGATCACTAACTGCCCCATGGCGGGGTAGATGAGGTTGATCGGCGCGTAGAGCGCGGCGGCCACGGCGGCCAGCACGCCGGAGAGCGCGAAGGTGGCCATGCCCACTTTGCGCGGATCGATGCCCATGAGCGCGGCGCCCTCGCGGTTTTGCGCGACCGCGAGGATCGTCGAGCCGGCCACGGTGTGGTGCAGGAACAGTTGCAGCACGAGCACGAGGCCGAACGCGCCGCCGATGATCAACAGGCGCTGGATGGGCGCGATCACGCCGCTCCAGTCGAGCACGCCGGGCCACGGCGGCGACATGCGATGGAAGTCGGTGCCCCAGAGCGCCTGCGCGGCGGCCTCGAGAAACAGCATGAGGCCGATGGCGGCGATCATCGGCGCGAGCTCGGGTGCGTTGCGCAGCGGATAGAAGACGAGGCGTTCCGCGAGCACGGCCAGCACGCCCACGCACACTGCGGCCGCGGCCATCGCGCTCCAGTAGCCCAACCCGAAGCGCGTGCTCAGGTAGAAGGCCGCGAAGGCGCCCACCATGTAGAACGCGCCGTGCGCGAAGTTGGGCACGGCCATGATGCCGTAGACGAGCGTGAGGCCGAGCGCGACGAGGCTGTAGATGCCTCCGAGAGTCAAGCCGTTGAGTACCTGCTGCAAAAACAGATCCACCGTGACCTCCCGAACACGTGCCTTCGGCGCACGGCGCGATCGGGCGCCGGGGTGAAGGACGGAGATTGGACTGCCGCGCCCTGCTTTGCGACAGGCTTGCCTGGCATATTGGCAAGGCTCAATTTGGCAATGAATTCTGCAGTGCAGTCAGCCTGGGGAAAGTACCAGACTGATGCGCGCGGGCCATCGCGGCGGTAGTTTCTTATCCGGATAACATGAATGAGGCAAAAATACGCCTTGTATGAGGGGGGGAGTCCAGGCCTTGACGCTCTATTTTTGTCTCGATAAATTCCACTATGCAGAATTTATTTCTGATGTCTGGACTGAATGAATCAATCTTGAACAGGAATAGAGGTGCGCGGCAATGCGCTTGAAGAGCCAGGCGCCCGTTGTGACCAGCCCGGCATGAAGGTCTGACTCGCGCACGCGATCATGCGGGGCGGCCCGTCTGAACCACGCGGGCCGCCCGTGCCCCGATCAGAACATGTGGCGGATGCCGATGCTCGCGCCCACTGTCGAGCCGGACACTTCGAAGAGTGCGTTGTTGATCGACAGGCCCGTGTCCATGCGTCCGTGGTTGTTCACATAGCCGACCTGGCCATAGAGGGTCGTGCGCTTCGAGAGGAAGAACTGCACGCCGCTCGAGGCGAGGATCGAGTGATTCGCGCCTTCGTTGCCGTCGCGCGTGTAGTAGACACCCGCGTTCACATCGAGGTAGGGCGTGACGAAGTAGCTGAGGCCGCCCGAGTAGACGCTGTTGTCGAATGAGTGGGCGACCTTGTAGAGCGCGTACGAGGCCGAAATCGTGAGGCTGTTTTCGAAGCGATAGCTCGCGCCGAGGGTGCGGCCCACGAACTCGACGGTGCTCGGCACGGGCGTGGTGGCGGCGGTCCCGCCCGCGTTGCCGTCGTAGAGCGCGCCGCTGAGCGTGAGGCCGCCCAGGTGATAGCGCAGGCTCGCGGAGTACTGGCGGCCCGCCTGGAAGTCGCCCGCCGCGCCGCCGAATGCGAACATGCCCGACGCCTGCACGCCCCAGATTTCCGGCGACGTATAGGTGATCGAATTGCTGTTGAAGAGGCCCGTGACATAGACGTTGTTCACGTAGCTCACGAGGGCGCTGCCGAAATACGACATGCCGCGCGGGTCGGTGTCGTAGAGCGAGAGGAAGAACGGCGAGTATTGGAGGCCGGCCTTGAGCGAGCCATAGGAACTGTCGAGGCCCACCCATGCCTGGCGGCCGAACAGGTTGCCGTTCGAATTGCCGAACTGGCCGTTCGCGACGCTGATGCCGCTTTCGAGCATGAAGACCGCACGCATGCCGCCGCCCAGGTCTTCCGCGCCGCGCATGCCGAAACTCGAACCGGTCATGCCGCTGTCGGTGAACGAGAACTGATGCCCCGCGTTCTGGCCGGTCTGCATGTTCATCGTGTGGCTGGTGTAGAGCAGCGAGCCGTCGACGATGCCATAGAGCGTTACGCTGCTTTGCGCATAGGCGGCGCTGCCCGTCATCCCCATGGCGGCGAGTCCGGCGGCGAGCAGTGTCTTGCGTAGCGTCTTGCGATTTAACATTATGGCATCCTGATTAAGTGACGTGGCCTGGAAACAACGGGATTCAACGGAATTCGCCCCCTGCTGGCGTGGCGCGTCAGTTCGCGCGGACGTGGCGCAGGGGCGCCATCCGTGCGAGTTGCCGGCCTGGCTTTGCAGCGCGAGGCCGGTGTCGACGCGTCACATGAACGTCGTTACGGGGATTGCAGCAGTAAATCAGGAAGGGACGCCATGCCGGTGAGGAGAGCTGGGCGCGCGGGTACGACGGCGCGCCGCGAGACGGTTTCGGATTGCAAGTTCAGGCCGATGCTCGTTCACCGATTCTCTCTCCACGAACCATGGGATTGCCAGGGCGTCCGGGGTGTCTGTCAGATGAAGGATATTTTTGTACGGGCGTGCGGAAAGTGTCACCCTGGGGGAAATGCTAGCTGTACACAGGCATCCGCGGCCTGGCATCGAATGCATAAAGCCATTACGAATCAATGGCTTGTTGTTTTTGGTGCGCCATGCTGTTTACACCAGTTCATGGCGCCAATTGGCCTTGAGTTGTCCTGGCGAACAAAGGAAAGGCACGTCGCGCCAGGCGCAAGCCCATCGGCGCCAGCGCTCCGCTGGACCTCACCGCGCCTCGGGGAAAACCGGCTCGCCGAGGTTGAGCATCAGCCGGTTCGCCCATGCGAAGATCGACACCGAGTGGATCAGGTCGAGGATCTCCGCATCGTCGAGGCCGGCATCGCGCAGCGCGCGAAGCTGCGTGGCGTCAATCGTCCCCGGCTGCTCGGTAAGCGCGATCGAGAATGCCACGATCGCGCGTTCGCGCTCAGTCGTGCCGGCGTCGCGCGGCTCGTCGAACACTTGCCGGATCACGTCGTTGCGCTTCGCGAGTTGCTCGAAGCGCTGAGCGTGCACGGAAGCGCAGTACACACAGCCATTGATACGCGAGACGACCGTGGTCGATAGCTCGCGCTCCGCGCGCGGCAGCCCGCCGGGCGCATACATGATCGCGTTGAAGGCCGCCGAGCGCTGCCTGAGAATCTCGGGCTGATGCACGAGGAACAGGTAGTAGTCCGATACTTTGGCTTTGGGGTGGCTTTCTTCGAGCACCGCGACCTGCTCCGGTGTCGCGTGTTCGAGGTCGACCACGTCGAGCCAGGCATCCCAATCGAGCGATTCGTTGGTGAAGCCGTGCGAGCGGATGAGGTCGGTCATGTCGTCGTCTCCAGTTGATGTAACGCCTGCAGGCCCGCGACGACGCGCGTCTGGTAGGAGAGAAACGCAATCAGTTGCGCGAGCACGACCACGGCGGGCGTCGTCAGCCCGGCGGCGGGCAGCGTTTGCAGCGCGGCCTGGTCGCCGGCCACCGGGTTCTCGATCAGCGTGCGCGTGAACGTGAGGATCGCGCGCAGCCGCGCATCGGAAATATCGTCGGGCGCGCCGGTTTCGACCGCCGCGCGCGCAGCCGCGTCGACGCTATGCTGCTCGAGCGCTTCGCGGTAGTGCGCGAAGAGCGTGGCCGATGGCGTCAGCCGGCTCGCGTAGCACGCAACGAGCAGCCGCTCCGCGAGTGTCAGCCCTTCGAGCGCGGGGTCGAATAGCGCGTCATGGCTTTGCTGGGTCGCCACCGCGACTTTGTCGCGCCGCTGCCGCAGCGCGTGCGTGGCCGAGCCGGGCGTGAGCCCGGCAAGGCGATCGATCAGATCGGTCGTCTCGCCTTCAAAGGTGTGTGTCATCAGAATCCCCGGAACGTGAATCGGAAGAGGGCGTGCAGGCCGCTTGCGCGGCGACAGCGCGCGCAAGAAAGGCCTGCACCGCGGCCCATGATTGTTCGTCGGCGCGCGCGTTCGCAGCGGGCTCGCCACCACCGGTGCTGACCCGGCCTGACACGGGATGCGCGTAGACGAGCTGGGTGGTCGGCACATAGGGGAACACGATTGCATGCCCCGCGTGCTCGAAATCGAGATGCTCGACCGGATGCGGATGACCGTGCGCGGCGAGCCGCTCGGCGACCATGCGCGAGTAGCGGCTCGACGGCCATGATCCGTCGTCCCCGGCCGAGAGCAGCATCACCGGCCCGCGAATGCGCTCGACGCGAATGCGTGCGCGCTCGACCGCGTCCGGATCGTCGAGCGCGGTGAGCATCGCGCGGGCGTGCCGGTGCGGCGGGGGGCCTTCGTCGTACGGCGCCCAGCTGGCGGTGCGGTTGTTCTCCCAGATGTGTGGCAGCGGCTTGCCGTTCAGCAGCCAGGTCGGGCCTTCGCGGCCGGTGGCCGGATCGGCTGCGTTCTGCGCGCTGTGCACGAGCGCGCTCGGCACGTAGCCGATCACGGCCGACACCAGCTCGGGGAAAGTCGCGCCGAGCAGCAGCACGAGTTCGCCGCCGCGCGACTGTCCGGACAGCGCGACGAAATCGTGTGCGGGACGCACCGTGTCGCGCAGCCAGTGCAGGCCGCGCTCGAAATAGTCGAGCGGTGTGTTCGAGATATAGTCCGGCAGGCCCGGCGCCTTGAAGTAGCCGAGCGCGAAGGCCGCATAGCCGCGCGAGGCATAGAGCGCCGCGCGCGGCTCGTTGAGGCCGCCGCCCGAGCCGTTGAGCACCATGACGGCAGGATGCGGTCCCGCGCCGGGCGGCAGATAGAGCGTGCCGACGAGACCTTGCTCGCGGATCTCGCGGCGCGTCACGCCTTCGGCCGCGAGCCGCTGCGTGAATCGTGCGGACACCGAAGCGTCTCCGACGCTCGCGGTGAGCGCCGTCACGAGCGGGGCGGTGACGGGAGCCGGGAATACGTCGCGGCTCCTGCCGTCGACAGGCGTCTGCGACCACACGAGTCCGAGCGCCGAGACTGACGCGTAGCTGCCCGACACGGGCGCGTCGCGCGACAGGTCGACCACGCCGTCCGCGTCGGCGACAAAGGTCGCGTCGGCATGCCAGAGCGCGCCATGCGCGCGCTCGGTGCGGCTCGCAATCGTCACGCGCGCGCCGGCGGGCGCACCGCGCAGCACAATACGGCGCGGCACGTCGATCAGCGCGTCGGCGGGCATGACGGTGAGCGAGAGTGCGTGTGCGCCGCTCATTTGCCGACCTGCGTGACCTGCATCGCGACGGTGCGGTCGCTCGTGTACGGCGAGACCTTCAGGCCTTTGCGCGCAGCCCACACGTTCTGATAGTGAAAGAGCGGAATCACGCCGACGTCGTTCGTCACGAGCTCGACCGAGTGACGCAGGATTGCCTCGCGCTTGCCCGGATCGAACTCTTCGGTCGCCGCATCGAGCGCCTGATCGACGGCCGGATTGCTGTAATGGCCCCAGTTCGAAGCACCGAGCCCCTTCTTCGCGTCGACGGTGGCGAGCACGTTCACGAGCGCATAGCTGGCCTCGCCGGTGCCGTTGCCCCATGCGAGCATCGACATCGCATACTCGTTCTTGCCGGCGCGGCTCGCGTAGATCGACCACGGCACCACATCCACCTGCGTCTTCACGCCGATGCGCATCCAGAACTGCGCGACCGCCTGAGCGGTTTCCGGCCCCTGCGGATAACGGTCGTTCGGCACGTGCATCACGAGCTTGAAGCCGTTCGGGTAGCCCGCATCGGCAAGCAGCTTCTTGGCCTGCGCCGCGTCGAACGGAATGTCCTTCACGGCCGGGTCATAGCCGAACGTGTTCTTCGGCATCCACTGATTCGCGACGCTCGCCGTGCCCTGCATGATGCGCGTGACGATTGCGTCGCGGTTGATCGCAAGCGACAGCGCGCGGCGCACGCGCACGTCGAGCAGCGGGTTTTTCGGCAACGGCTTGCCGTCGTTGTCGGTGATGTCGGGATTCGGGCCGTCGCGGAAGCTCGGCTGCAGCAGCATCACGCGCAGGCCTGGATACGGATAGACGGTCACGTTCGGCGCCTGCTTCAGGCGCGCGATATCGAGCGCCGAGACTTTATCGATCACGTCCACGTCGCCCGCGAGCAGCGCGGCCGTGCGCGCGGCTGCGTTGTTCACGTAGCGGTAGTCGACCTTGTCCCAGAGCGGCTTGCCGTCCCAGTACTGGTCGTTGCGGACCATCTCGACGCGGTCGCCCGGCGTGTACGACACGAACTTGTACGGCCCGGTGCCGACCATCGCGCGGCCCGAATTGTAGTCGTCGGTCGTCGACTTCTCGCCGATGTGCTTGCTGACGATATGGACCGATGCGAGATTCAGCGGCAGGTCGGGGTTAGGGATCGTTGTCTTGATGACGAGCGTGAGCGGATCGGGCGCGCTGATCGAGTCGATCGTGCGCAGATAGCCGGCGAACGTGGCGACGCTGCCCGGCACGTTGCGCGCGCGCTGGTAGGAGAAGATCACGTCGGCGGCGGTGAACGGCGTGCCGTCCTGCCATTTCACGTTCGGGCGCAGCTTGAACTCCCAGGTCTTCGCGTCGAGCGGCTTCCAGCTCACCGCGAGGCCGGGCTGCAGCTTGTTCCACTTGTTCTCGACGAGCAGGTCCCAGAAGTGCAGATCGTCCGAGCGGTCGCCTGCATGGTTGTTGAGCTGCGGGTCGAGCGACGACAGCGGGTCGGCGAATGCGATGCGCAGCGTCTGCGCATCGGCGGCCATGCCGGCCGACAGCAGCACCGCGGCGACGGATGACAGCAGGAGACGTTTCATGTCGGAGGATCCTGTGAAAGGGGAGTGCCGGTTTGTCGAAAAGGGGGAGATCAAGCTGCGTCGTTCAGATGGCACGCGCTCAGGTGGCGGACCGCGATGCTGCGGAGCGTCGGCGCCTCGGTCTTGCAGCGCGGCATCGCGTGCGGGCAGCGTGGATGAAAATGGCAGCCGGAAGGCGGCGCGAGCGGGCTCGGCAGCTCGCCGCTCAGGGCGGCGAAGGTCTTGTGGCGCACGTCGATGCGGGGAATCTCGGCGAGCAGCGCCCGCGTATACGGATGGTTCGGGTGCCGAAATATTTCGTCGGCGAGTGCGCTCTCGACAATGCGCCCGAGATACATGATGACGACGCGATCGGACAGATGCTCGACCACGCCAAGGTCGTGGCTGATGAAGACGTAAGTGAGACTGAGCTGCTCGCGCAGATCCATGAAGAGATTCAGGATCTGCGCCTGGATCGACACGTCGAGCGCGGCGACGGCTTCGTCGCACACGAGCAGCTCGGGCTGCACCGCGAGCGCGCGTGCGATGCCGATCCGCTGCCGCTGCCCGCCGCTGAACTGGTGCGGATAGCGGTCGCGCAGCGCGGGATCGAGCCCGGCGCGCTCGAGTTGCGCGCTCACGTAGTCGTCGAAGCCTGCGCGGTCCGTAAGGCCGTGCACGCGCGCGCCTTCGCCGACGATGCGATCGATGCGCAGGCGCGGATTGAGGCTCGCATAGGGGTCCTGAAAGATCATCTGGGTCTTCAGGCGCGCGGCGCGCCGCTCGGCGGCGGACAGCGTCTCGGCGCGGCGGCCCGCCAGCCGGACCTCGCCTTCCGAGGGCGCAAGCAGGCCCGCGAGCAGCCGGCCGAGCGTCGATTTTCCGCACCCCGATTCGCCGACGAGGCCGATCACTTCGCCGCGCTGCACGGCGAGATCGACGTGGTCGATCGCGTGCACGACGGCGGGCGGGTGGGCCAGCCCCACGCGTTCGAGCAGCCGCGTCGCGGGGCCCGTGCGGCGCCCGCCGAAGCGCTTGCTTACGCGGTTCAGCGCGACGAGCGGCGGTGCCGCGTCGGCGGCATGGCCGCGAGGCGTCGCCGGCACAGCAGGCGCGGGGGAGGCGAGGGGCGCGCCGGAATGGCTGCGGGGCGTGCTCATGCGGTCTCCCTGGCGAGTTGCGCGGCGCCCGGATGGAAGCAGCGAACGAAGCGGCCAGGCCGCGTCTCGGTCAATTCGGGGCGCACGCCGCAGGCCGCTCTCGCCTGCGCGCAGCGCGGCGCGAACGCGCAGCCGGCCGGCATCGCGAGCAGGTTCGGCGTCATCCCGGGAATCTGGCGCAGCCGTTCGCCACGCTGGTTCAGACTCGGCAGGCTCGCGATCAAGCCGACCGTATAGGGGTGCTGTGGCGCGTCGAGGACCGCGTCGACAGACCCGTGCTCGACGATCCGGCCCGCGTACATCACCGCGAGCTCATCGGCGAGCCCGGCGACGACGGACAGGTCGTGCGTGATCCAGATCAGCGCGGTCCGATGCTCGCGCACGAGCTTCTGCACCTCGCAGAGGATTTGCGCCTGGATCGTCACGTCGAGCGCGGTGGTCGGCTCATCGGCGATGATGAGATCGGGCCGGTGCAGCATGGCAATCGCGATCGCCACGCGCTGCCGCATCCCGCCCGACAGTTGATGCGGATACGCGCGCAGCCGCTCGTCCGGGCTCGGAATGCCCATGGCGGCCAGCGCGTCGCGTGCGAGCTCGCGCGCCTGTGCGCCCGACACGCGCCGATGCGCGCGCACGGCCTCGGTCATCTGCGCGTCGATGCGCAGCACCGGGTTCAGCGTCATCATCGGATCCTGGAAGATCATCGCGATGCGGTTGCCCTGCAGATGCCGCCGCTCGCGTGCCGGCAGCCCGACGATATCGCGCCCCTGGAACAGGATCTCGCCGCCGGCGATGCGGCCCGGCGCGTCGACGAGACCCATGATCGAGAAGCCCGTGACCGACTTGCCGGAGCCCGATTCGCCGACGAGCCCCATGATGCGGCCGGGCGCGAGCGTGAACGACACGTCGTCGACGGCCGTGAGCGTGCCGGCGCGCGTGTCGAACTGCGTACGCAGATGGCGGACCTCGAGCGTCGGGGGCGAGGGCTGGGACGAGGACGGTAACGAGAACGGCGGTGCGCTCATTTCTGGCTCCTCGGGTTGAACAGGTCGCGCAGGCGGTCGCCGACAAGATTGATCGCGACGATCGTCACCAGCAGCGCGAGGCCCGGGTAGAGGCTGATCCAGTACTCGCCGGAGAGCATCGTCTGGTAGCCATTGGCGATCAGCAGGCCGAGCGACGGCTCGGTGACGGGCACGCCGAGCCCGAGAAACGACAGCGTCGCCTCCAGGGTGATCGCCCGCGCGACCTGCAGCGAGCCGACCACGATGAGCGGCGGCAGGCAGTTCGGCAGGATGTGGCCCACCACGATGCGCCAGCCCGGAATCGCCTGGCAGCGCGCCGCCTCGACGTATTCGCGGCGCGTCTCGACGAGCGCCTGCGCGCGCGCCGTGCGCGCGAAATAGGCCCACTCGAGCACGATCAGCGTGAGCACGACGTTGCCGATGCCCTTGCCGATGTACGCGAGGATCATCATCGCGACAAAAATCGACGGGAACGACAGCAGCAGATCGACCATGCGCATGATGAGCGCGTCGACCTTGCCGCCCGCATACGCGGCCACGAGCCCGAGCAGCGTGCCGATGATGCCGGCCACGAGCGCCGAGCCGACGCCCACGCCCAGGCTGATGCGCAGTCCGTAGACGATGGCCGAGAGCAGGTCGCGGCCCTGGCCGTCGGTGCCGAGCCAGTAGGTGAACGTCGCTGCGCCGTTCGCGGAGCCCGGCGGCAGCCGCGCGTCCATGACGTCGAGCTGCATCAGGTCATAGGGGTTTTGCGGGGTGATCCACGGCGCGGCGAGCGCGGCGGCGACCAGTACGACGAGCAACGCGAGTCCGAACAACGCGCTTTTCGAGCGCGCGAAGTCGCGCATGGCCCGGCGCCACGGCGATTCGCGCCGCGTCGGCGCGGCGGCCGCGCGCGCGGCGGGCACGGGAGCTTGTGGAGCGGACGTAGTCATGCGGAAGCCTCCAGGCGCACGCGCGGATCGAGCCAGCGGTACAGCAGATCCACGATCAGGTTCAGCGTCACGAACATGGACACCACGACGATCAGATACGCGACGATGACGGGCCGGTCGAGCGCGTTGATGCTGTCGAGAATCAGCTTGCCGGCGCCCGGCCACGAAAACACGCTCTCGGTGACGACCGAGAACGCGATCGTCGAGCCGAACTCGATGCCGAGCACCGTGACGAGCGGAATCAGCGTGTTGCGCAGCACGTGGACGAGCACGAGGCGCAGCGGCGAGAGCCCCTTGGCGCGCGCGAAGCGGACGAAATCCTGCGGCAGCACCTCGGTCACGCCCGCGCGCGTCAGGCGCAGCACGAGCGAGATATTGAAGAGGGCGAGGTTGAGCGCGGGCAGGATCAGATGGCGCAGCCCGTCGAGCGTCAGGAACGACCACGCGACGCCGAAGACGGGCACCGTCGCGCCGCGCCCGCTCGCCGGCAACCAGCCCAGATGGACCGAGAAGGTCATGATCAGCATCAGCCCGACCCAGAAGGTCGGCAGCGAGAAGCCGACGATGCTGCCCGCCGTCAGCAGCCGCGCGAGCGGATGCTGCGGGCGCAGCCCCGCGAAGAGCCCGAGCGGAATGCCGATCGCGATCGCGATCAGGAGCGCCGCGCACGCCAGTTCGAGCGTCGCGGGCAGGCGTTCGAGAATCAGCCGGATCGCTGGCACGTTGTACACGAAGCTGTTGCCGAGATCGCCGTGCAGCGCGCCGTTCACGAAGGCGAGGTACTGCCGCCACAGCGGCTGGTCGAGGCCGAGCCGCGCGATGATGCGGGCGCGGTCGATCTGGTCGACGTCGTCGCCGATCAGGATGTCGACCGGGTTGCCGATCGCGTGCAGGCCCACGAACACGACGACGGTCATCAGCCACAGGACGACGACCGCCTGCAGCAGGCGGCGCAGGATCCACGCGCTCATGGCAGGCGCTCCGGCTCGGGGAGTGCGGAGGGTTCGGCGGGCGCAGCGGGCGCGGCGGGTGTGGCGAGTGCGGCGGGCGGTCCAGCCGGCGTCCATTCGTCGCCGAACACTTCGGGCTCGTCGAACGCTTCGAGATTCGCGTAGTGCAGCTCGATGTCGTCGCGATAGAGCGCGGCCGCGAGCCCGAGCGCGAGGCGCTTGGCGCCGTCACTGACGGCCGGAATGTCACCGGAGAGCGCGCCGTGCGAGAGCGTCGCCGGCGCGCAGAAGCAGTGGATGCGCTCGAGCCCGGGGCACGCACCCGGGGTTTTTTCGCGGAATTCGAACGCCGGGCCGAGGTCGGGCGAATCGGCGAGCTCGCGGTCCTCGTCGCCGGCGGGCGGCGTATAGCGATCGCTCCAGGTGCGGATGTGCCGCGCGAACGACGCGAATTCGGGGCGGCTGGCCGGATCGATGCTGAAGCCGGTCGCGAACACGAGGAAATCCAGCTCGAACAGGCCGTTCGGCGTACGCACGTGCAGCGCGTCGCCGGCGACGGTCGCGTCGAGGATCGGCGAGCCGAGGTTGAAGCGCGCGTTCGCGTGGCGCGACACGCGCAGCGTGCTGCCGCGTGGCGGCGGCACCTGCTGCACGTTGACGTAATGGCGGATGCGCCATTTCCACGTGTCGGGCAGCGTGGCATGGCCGTGCGTGAGCCCGGGGTTGCCCGCGCCCTTGCCCTTGTTCACGCGCGGGATGTCGGCGCGGCGAATCAGCAGGTCGACCGACGCGGCGCCGGCCTCGAGCGCGGTCGCGGCGCTGTCCATGGCCGATGCCCCGGCGCCAACCACGCCAACGCGCTTGCCGCGCAGCGCGGCGTAGTCCATGTCGTCCGACGAATGCGCCCAGAAGCGCCGCGGCAACGCCTGCGCGAAGGCCGGCGCGCTCGGGCCGCCAAGACCGTCGCGTCCCGTCGCGAGCACCACGTGGCGCGCGTACACGACGTCGTCGCGGCCCGCGTGCGATACCGACAGCGCGACGACGCCGTCGCCGTTGCCATCGTCATGCGGCACGATCGACGTGATGCGGTGATCGTTGCGCACGTCGAGGCCGAGGACGTCGCGATACCAGCGCAAGTAGTCCATCCACTGCAGGCGCGGGATCTTGTCGAGCGCGCGCCAGGCCTCGCTGCCGAACTGCGCCTCGAACCACGCACGGAACGTGAGCGCGGGCAGGCCGAGCGCCGGGCCGGTCAGTTGCTTGGGCGAGCGCAGCGTCTCCATGCGCGCGGTCGTCGCCCACGGGCCTTCGAAGCCTTGCGGCGACTGGTCGAAGATCACCGCGTCGACGCCGAGATGCGTGAGCGACGCGGCGGCCGCCAGCCCCGCCATGCCGCCGCCGACGATCGCGACGCTGACGACGGGCCGGCCTTCGTGCGTGCACGGCGGCACCCACGATCTGGCGGGCAATTCGAGCCAGGCGAGGTCCTCGCGCAGGCGCGCTTCGAGCGCCGCGAGGCCCGCGGGTCGGTCGGTCGGGCAGTCGGTCGGACGGTCGATCGGCGGGTTCATGGTGACGGGGTTTCCTTCGGATCGGGCAGGTCGCCGTAGAGCGACTGCAGGACTTGGGCATGTTCGCTGGGCGCATGCCGGACGAAATCGGGGAGCAGCGCGCGCGCGGCATCGGCGAGCGCGTCGACGAGCGCCACCGCGACAGCCGACAGCACTTTCGCGTCGCGCGTGACGACCCCGAAGAAGAACGGGATTGCGGCGTCGATCGGGCGCACGGCGACATCGGGGAGCGGCAGGCCGTAAGCGGTCACGGGCTCGAGCACCGAGAGGCCGAGCCCGGCGCGCACGGCGGCGAGCGCATTCAGCGACGAGTTGGTTTCGATCAGCGCCGCCGGCGCGATGCCCGCGCTCGCGAACGCGTGATCGAGCCGGCGGCGCAGCCGGTACGGGTTCTGCATCGTGACGATGCGGCGGCCGGCGAATGCGGCGAGCGGCACGCGCGCATGGGCGGCGAGCGGATCGTCATGGCGCAGCGCGGCGACACAGGCGGATTCGCCGATCCAGTGCACCACGAGCCCGCGATGCTCGAGCGGCAGGCTGGTCACGCCGATATCGGCGGCGCCCGTCAGCACCTCGTGAACGACCTGTTCGGGCGACATGCTGCGCAGCTGGATCTTCGGCGCGTCATGCGCGGGACCGGGCAGGGCGAGCGCTGCGGGCAGGAGACCGGCCGCGAGCGCCGACGTCGCTGCGATATGAAGCGGGCGCGTGTCGCCGCGCCCGATCTCGCTCACGCGGTCACGAACCTGCTTCATGCCGGCCAGCATGCGCTCGACGTCCTCGTAGAGCAGGAAACCCTGCTCGGTGGGGGAAACACGCGGGCCGTTACGCGTCAGCAGCGAATAGCCGATCTCGGCCTCCAGATCCTGGATCAGCCGCGTGATCGCGGGCTGCGAGCGCCCGAGCAGGCGGCCGGCCGCAGTGATGCTGCCCGTTGTCATCACGGCAGCGAAGGCTTCGAGCTGGCGAAGTTCCATGAGTCAGTCGGCGGGGGCGGGCCCGCTCTTGAATGCGATTTATGCATTCTTAACCTTCCAGAATGCAAAACACAAATACTAAATCTGCATGTTGATATATCGCAACGTGAAATCAGATAGGTGACCGTGACTTGCAAACGCAGCGTTCGCGCGGAGAGCTACCGGCATTTAATCTGAATAAGCGAATAAAGATTCGCCATGACCAGATGGATGTTATTAAAAAAGCGCGCTCAAATGGCGTCATTCGACTCAACGGAGAACACCATGGAACTCACGCTCGCCGACCCGCTTTCCGCTACGCGCCAACCGTCGTTTCGTCTGTCGCCGCATCCGCATCATCATCGAATCGTCCACGTGAGCGCCGAGCGCGACGCGCTTGCTCAATTCCTGGAAGACGCCCGGCCTGTCGATGTCCAGAATCTCGAGTACGTGCCGTACATGCGCTTCCATCTCGCGGACCTGCTGATCAAGCGCGTCGGCAACGCGTTCGCGCGAACCCTGGTCGACCTGGTCAAGAACCGCGACCACGGCGGTTTCACCATCGGCCTTCAGGGGCTCTCGCAGGACCCTGCCGACTACGTCAGGTTCGGCACGGCGGTCGGCCACATCCTCGGGCCGAGCAATCACGACTCGATGTCCGGCACCTACTACGCGCGCTTCGTCGTCAGGCATACCGACGACAGCGACTCCTATCTGCGCCAGGCCTACCGCCTGTTCACGATGCACACCGACGGCACGTTCGTCACCGAGGCAACCGACTGGCTGCTGATGATGAAGTTCGCCGAGCAGAACGCGATCGGCGGCGAGTCGCGCTTCCTGCATCTCGATGACTGGGAGGAACGCGAGCGCTTCGTGAACCACAAGTTCGCGACCCGGCCGTTCCTGTACAAGGCGCCGGGCTCCAAGAACGTCAGCGACAGGGTCGAGCGCCCGGTGTTCTTTCAGAGCGAATTCGGCTTGTCGCTGTCGTTCATCGACCAGTTCGTGCAGCCCGCCAACCGGGAAGAGGCCGCTTATTTGCATGATCTTTCGGCATCGATGGAGGCTTCGGCGGGCACGAAGGAAGTCGTCTTGCCGGCCGGGGACCTGGTTGTCCTGAACAACTATTTTTATCTCCACGGCCGCGCGCCGTTCGAACGCAACGAAGCGCTCTTTCGCGAATTGATGCGGCAGCGAGGCACGTTCGCTCAATGACGCAGGCGGCGCCCGATCCGGCAGGCGGCCTGCGTGCCGCGATGCGGGCGCGCGCGTTCAGCCCTTTGAAGCATCCGATTGTGGAGAGACAGATGGAAGATCACCTCGGCGCCGCGGACCTCCCGCCGCTCCCGCGTGCCGCTCAGAAAAGCGAGGCCGCGTACGGCGTGAAGCAGGATGCGCCGGCGCGGCTTCGCAAGATCCTTTCGCTGGCCGATTTCGAGGTGGCGGCGCGGGGTTTCCTGCCGCGCCCGCTGTTCGGCTACATTTCCGGCGCCGCCGAGGACGAGCTGTCTCTCGCTGCGAACCGGACCGCCTTCGAGCGCCTGAAATTCCGGCCGAAGGTGCTGGTCGACGTCGCGCGCCGCTCGCAGGAAACCACGATTTTCGGCTGCCGCTATGCGTCGCCGTTCGGGATCGCCCCGATCGGGATCAGCGCGCTCTCCGCGTATCGCGGCGACATCGCGCTGGCGCAGGCCGCGCAGGGCGAGAACATCCCCGCGATCATGAGCGGCACCTCGCTGATTCCGATGGAAACGGTCCATGCGGCCGCGCCGGGCACATGGTTTCAGGCGTATCTGCCAGGCGATGCCGCACGCCGCGATGCGCTGATCGACCGGGTCCAGGCCGCGGGCTTCGCGACCCTCGTCGTCACGGTCGACATCCCCGTATGGGCGAACCGCGAGAACAACGTCCGCACCGGCTTCTCGCTGCCGTTGCGGCCGACGCTGCGCCTGGCGATGGACGGCCTCGTGCGGCCTCGGTGGCTGTGCGGCACGTTTCTGAGGACGTTGATCAAGCACGGCATGCCTCACTTCGAAAACTCGTTCGCGACGCGCGGATCGCCGATGCTGTCCGCGTCGGCGATCCGCGACACCACGGGCCGCGATCACCTGTCCTGGGCGGACATCGCCCGGATTCGCGCGCGCTGGAGCGGCAACCTGGTGATCAAGGGCATCCTGCACGTCGACGACGCACGGCGCGCGGTGTCCATCGGCGCGGACGGCATCATCGTTTCGAACCACGGCGGACGCCAGCTCGATGGCGCGGTCGAGCCCTTGCAGGTGCTGCCGGAAATCTGCGATGCCGTTGGCAACGATCTGGTCGTGATGATGGACAGTGGCGTGCGGCGTGGCGCCGATGTGCTCAAGGCGCTCGCGCTCGGCGCCCGCTTCGTGTTCGTCGGGCGCCCGTTCATGTATGCCGCGGCCATTGGCGGCGCAGCGGGTGTGCGGCACGCGATCGGCCTGCTGCGCGACGAGGTCGACAGGAACATGGCGATGCTCGGCACGCGCTCGGTCGACGAGATCACCCGCGACGCGCTCGCCTGAGGGCCCGGATCAAGCCTCTGCCTGGCTGGAGCGCGCGAGCGCCGCTTTAACGAAAGCGCGTACGGCGGGGGAGAGTTCCCGCCGGCGGCTTGCCAATGCGAGGTGGACGGGAAACGCGAAGTCCGCGATGGGCTTGTAGCACAGGCCGGGCTGCGTGATGCAGGACATCGATGCGGGCACCACGGCGACGCCATAGCCGGCGGACGCCAGACCGAGCCCGGAGATGAAGTCCCGCACGCGATAGTCGAGGAAGGCCGCGAAACCGCCAGCCGTGCCGAGCGCGGAGAGCACCTCGCCGAATCCCTCGTCCTCGTCGAATTGAGGCGAAATGAAGCTCTGGTCCTTCAGGTCGCGCGCAACCAGCTTGCGGCGCGTCGCCAGCGGATGCGTGTCGGCCATCGCCACCATGAGGTGCTCGGTATGGACGATCGTGGCCACAATGCCCGGCGGATATTGGCGCCTCGGCCGCACGATGCCGATATCGATTTCGCCGCCGTCGAACGCCTGAAACTGGCGTGGCGTTTCCATCGGCACGACCTCGACGCGCACATTCGGATGGGAAATACGGAAATCGCGCAGCATGCCGGACAGGGCGCCGCTAGACACGCCCGACGCCACGTAGCCGATCCGCACAATGCCCGCGAGGCCTCGGGCCGCCAGCCGGCCTATCTGGTCCGCGCGTTCGATATGGCGCAATGCCGCTATGGCTTCGGCATGGAAGAGGCGCCCGGCGTCGGTGAGGGTGACGGGCTGGCGCTTGTTGCGGTTGAGCAGGCGCACGCCGAGGTCTTGTTCGAGGCGCTGAATCTGGGCGCTCAAGGCGGACTGGGCGACATTCAGGCGATCGGCCGCCCGCGCGAAGTGCAACTCCTCGACCACGGCAGTGAAGTATCTGAGCTGGCGAGCGTCGATCATTTAATCGGAGATCGTGCTTAAAGAATTTGAGTCGTGGTCAAAATATTATCAAAAAAACTGACATGGATTCCTTGTTGCCGGCGCGGTCGCATAAGGGGGTACAAGGAAGCCTGACCTTTCTATAGCCGACCCGTCGAAAACCGTTGCTCGGCTTCCGCGAAGCGGCTGTGCAGGCACTGCTCCCGTCGTTTCCCTGTCCAGCACGCCTGCGCCAGCAACGTCGCACCGACCGTCCACACGGAAAACGCATGGACGCTGAAGTCGGTGGCGTTGAGTTCGTCCTGATCGCTCCATTCCGGGTGCAAATAGTAGACGCCTCGCGTCATGCGCGTGCGCCACGCGAAGTCCGCGAGCTCGCTGTCGTACGCCGCGGCGATGATGGTTTCCAGCGAAGCCACATAGGCGGGTTTCGCGCCCGCACCCGTATCGATCACCACGTTCAGCGTGGCGCGGGTGGGCGAGGTCGTCGCCGGGACGGGGGCGGTGGCGAACCGGTCGTGAATATAGCGGTAGGCGCCGTATAGCAGATCGTTCTTCGAACGAAAGTGGTAGCTCACCAGCGAGGGGGCAATCTGCGCTTCTTTCGCAACGGCTCGATGGGTCAATTCCGCCGGCCCGTGCTCCGCGAGGATGCGAGCGCTGGCCGCGAGGATCACGTCGCGCGCGTGCGCGGTGCGGCCGCCTTGCGATGCCTGGTTCTCCTGATGACGTTCGCGCAGCACCTGTGATGCGCAGTATCGGAACCAGGCAGGGCATTGGGCGCGAGACTGCCCGATGGCGACGCGAAATCCGTGCTCCACGAGTTCGGCGTTGAGGATCGGGATCATCGGATGCCGGCGGCAGCCGAGCGAAAGCAGCTCCACGCCGGTGAGGTATTCGAGCAGGAACCGCGCGTCGCGTCGCGGCGCCGCAACCGTGCCGGCCAGCGCCTGGGCCAGCACCGCCTGGCGCCGGCTTGCCCAGCGACGCGCCATCGATCGCGCGCCGTCGCGCCGGGCGATGCTGGCGAGCGCGGCCACGCGCGCCAGGGTGTCGGATGCATTCGCGCCGCACGAGTCGGCGATCAGCGCGCAGGCAATGGCCTGCGCCCCCTCCATGCCCCGCGGTCCCAGTGCCGGCAACACGGTGCCAAGCTGGGCGAGACGCGCTGCGTCGCGTTCGAGCGCGGCGTCGTGCAGGGCGAGCAGCAAATCCTCCTTGGCGGGGAAGTGGCGCTGCACCGTGGGCGCGGACAGGCCTGCCGCGGCCGCCACGTTTCTAATGGTGACGGCCGTCTCGCCCGACGTACCGAGGATCGTCATGCCGGCTGCGATCAGTTTGCTGACGGTTTCTGCCTGCTGTGGAAGCCCCAACGTCCGTTCTCCTTGTGAAAAGATCGGCGCGCGTGATGCGCAAAATAACTAGGTGCAACTGTATCTTCAGTGTATCGAAAAATCAACTATCGCCATGAATTTAAGTGGTTTTTATATGTTTAACAGGAAATTCTAACTTGGTACAACCGTAACATTGCCGTCACGATCACCCGCTAAAGTGCGTGGCACTTCGCAACTGTCCGTATGCCCAAGGAGTGATCGTGTTGAAGGCAGCACCCCAATCCGGAAAGCGGCACACTCGCCGCGGCTGTGCCCCCGTCACGCTGTCCGTTACCGCCATTGCCTGGGCCGTCGCCATGGCCGGTTCGGCAGCTGCGAACGCCGACGAAACCAAAACCGACGATTCGGAGAACATCGTCGTCACCGCGCAAAAGCGCGAGCAAAAGCTCAGCGACGTGTCGGCGTCCGTCTCGGCCGTGTCTGGCAAGTTCATCCAGCAGCAGCAGGTCCAGAGCCTGTCCACGCTGTCGAACTACGTACCGAACTTCACGTACACGAAGGAGAGCGACGTCGACATCATCACGATCCGCGGTCTGGGGACCGCGGGCGGCGATACGCTCGAAAGCTCGGTCGGTGTCTATGTCGATGGCGTTTATCTGCCGAAGGCGCGCGACGCGATGTTCCCGCTGTACGACCTCGACCACGTCGAAGTGCTGCGCGGGCCCCAGGGCGCGCTGTTCGGCAAGAACACGATCGCCGGCGTCATCAACATCGAGACCGCCCGCCCGACCGACTACTGGACCGGCTACGTTCAGGCCAGCTATGGCTCGTATGCCTCGACGGAGGAGACGGCTGTCCTCTCGGGGCCGCTTTCACCCGTGCTGAGCATGCGCGTTGCCGCCTACCACCGGCAGAGCGACGGCTATATCGAGAACGAAACGCCGGATCACTACGACGGTGGCGGCTACAACACGAACGCCGGCCGCCTGACGCTCGATCTGCATCCGAACTCGCAGTTCAAGCTGACCGGCAAGCTCGAATTCCTTGACGACAAGGAGCTGGGTGTCGGCCGCGAGCTGCAATATATCGGCCCGAAGGATCTCGCCAACCCCGCGTTTCAGGGCATTCCGTCCGGCCAGCTCTATCGCCAGATTTCGAACCAGACGGGCCTCTTCGACGTGGACAACACGCAAGGGCCGCAAGCATGGCTCAGCGCGCTGAACGCCAGCTATCGCTTCGATTCCGGCTACACGCTTTCGGCGACCGCGGGCTATTCGCACTTCGACAACCGCATCAGCTATGCGGACGCGCTGCCGATCAACACGATCGTCCAGAACGATCCGATGACCCTCGCGACGAAGAACATCGAAATTCGCCTCGCCTCGCCCGACGACAAGCCGTTCCGCTTCATCACCGGTTTCTACGCGGATCAGACCACGCTGAACTACACGGGCTACAGCGCGCTGAATTTCGCGAGCGTCGGCAACGCCATCCAGAGCGCGCTGCTCGCGCGCGGCATACCGGCGGCCCTGCTGCCGAACGCTGCCGGACTCGCGGCCGCCAATACGGTCGTGACGCCGGGCAACGGCTTCAGTGAGAACTCGCACTCATGGGCGCTGTTCGGCGAGGCGAGCTATCGCTTCCAGCCGGCATGGACGATCGTTGGCGGCTTGCGCTTCTCGCAGGACTCGGTCTCGATGAATCAGTATTTCAACCCGACCGATGCGAACGGCTTTGCGCTCGGTTCCGTGGCCAGCCTCAGCAGCGTGCTGCCGAAGCCGAATGCGCTCGTGGCGCCGGGCCTCACCATCGCACAGCTGCTTTCGAAGACCTACACCGGCGTCTACAACACGATCTTCAGCCCGGCCGGCACGCCCGCCATCAATCAGTCGGAGACGGAGGATTCCGTCACGCCGTCCGTGCGGCTCGAGTATCGCCCGCGTCCGGCCACGCTTCTCTACGGTGTCGTGCAGACCGGCTTCAAGCAGGGCGGCTATGCGCCCGGAACGTCGGTTTCCACGCTCAACAATTTCGGCCCCGAAAAGGCGCTGGCCTTCGAGCTCGGCACGAAAACCCAGCTCGGTCCGGCCGACGTGTCGGTGGCGCTGTTCCGCACGCAGTTTCGCGATTTGCAGGTGTCGGCGATCAACGCCGAAGGCACCACGGACACGATGAACGCGGCCGGCGCGGTGTCGCAGGGGATCGAGTTGGGCACGCACTGGCATGTGACGTCCCACTGGAGCTTGAGCGCCGATTACGCGTACCTCGACGCGCACTACACCAATTTCGACAACGCGCCCTGTTCGATCGACCAGCTGCTCGCGTCGAAAACGTCGGTGTGCAGCCAGAACCTGTCCGGCCGCCCGCTCCTGAATGCGCCCCCGAGCAGCTTTTCCGGCACCGTCGAATACCACACGACGTTCCAGCCCGGCTTCGAATTCAGCGCGGCCTTCACGGGCACCTACAAGTCCTCCTACTACACGGAGGTGTCCGATTCGAGCGAGCTGATGGCCGACGCGATGCCGCTCTTCGACATCCGCATCGCACTCGGCCGGCCGACGCAGCACTGGACGGCGGCACTGCTCGTGCACAACCTGTTCAATCGCCAGGGCGCGCTGATGGGACAACGGCCGTCGCTCGTGGCCGATCCTTCGACCTACATGGTCGTACCCAACGAACCGCGGATGATCATCGGTCAACTCCGCTACGAAATGTAATCACGCTGACTACCATGAACGATATGAATTCGGATTCCGAACAGATAGAAATGGTGCGCGCTGCCGCGCCGAATTTCCGCGATCTCGGCGGCTATGCGGCAGGTGTCGATCTCGTGACGCGCTCCGGCTGTATCTACCGCTCGAGCGATCTGTCGCGGTGCGGCGCGCCGCAGTGGGATGCACTGCGCGAGCTCGGCCTGCAAACCGTGATCGACCTTCGCGATGCGAACGAGGTTCACGAAAGCGGGGGCGAGCTGTCTCCCGGCATCGAGCGCATCGCGATCGAGTTCCACCCGAGCCAGTTGCCGTGCGCGCAGGGCAAGTCGCCCGCCGAGGCTCCGTACGCGCTCGACGCGGATTTCATGATCGACATGTATCGCGATCTGGTGCGCCATCGTCAGGCGCAGTTCCAGCAAGTGGTCGTGCATGTCGCGCGTGCGGCCAGCGGTCCCGTCCTGCTTCATTGCACGGCGGGCAAGGACCGGACCGGTATCGCCGTCGCGCTGCTGCTGGAGGCGATCGGCGTGGGCCGGGACCAGGTCGTTGCCGACTATCTGCAATCGAATGCGGCGATGCAGGCCATCGTGGCTGCGCGACGCGCGGCACGCCCGGACGCCGACGCATCGCACACGGCCGCCGACGCGCAGCGGGCGATGCCGCTGCTGCTTGCGGACGAACGCTACATCCGTGCGGCGCTGGAAACGGTGGACGCGGAATTCGACGGCGCGCTGGCGTATCTCTCGTCCGACAGCGAAGCCCGGCGCGGCATCGACGCGCTGCGCGCGTCCTGGCTCGGCGAAGGCGAGTAAATCATGCGAACCGTACCGTTATCGCGGCTCACGAACCGGCAACTGGTGTCGATGGGGCTGCCGTCGTTCGTCTCGGCTTCGCTGTTCGTGCCGCTGTCCTTCCTGATCCAGCCGTTTTACGCCGATACGCTGGGGCTCGGCCTCGCGGTCGTCGGGCAGATCCTGATGTTCGGCCGATTCCTCGACGTGCTGATCGATCCCGTGGTGGGCTGGATGAGCGATCACACGCACACGCGCTGGGGCCGCCGGCGTCCGTGGCTGTTCGCGAGCGTGCCGCTGCTCGTCGCCGGCATCTGGCTGCTGTTTTCGCCGGCCCGCCCCGTGACGCCGCTTTATTTGCTCGGTGCGCTGACGGTGTTCTACGTTGGCGTGACAGTGTTCCTGATCCCCTATCACGCATGGGGCGCGGAAATCTCGAACGACTACCACGAGCGTTCGCGCATCGTCGCGATGATGATGTGGATGACCGCCGCCGCGGTACCGTTGACGGCGTTGCTGCCCAGCATGCTCGAACGCGTCCTGCACCGCGACATGGCGGGCCAGCTGCATGCGCTGGCGCTGCTCTATGTCGTGCTCACGCCCGCGGCCGTCGTGGGTCTGCTCGCGTACGTGCCCGAGGTGCAGGCCACGGCCACGCGTCGCACACGAAGCGTCGCCGCCGCGCTCAGGCATTACGCGCATTGGCTCAGGCAGCCGGACTTCCTGCGCGTGGGCGTGCTCAACGCGCTGATCGGCTGCTCGGAAGCCGCGAATACGGGCCTCTACGTGTTCTTCGTCATGTATGCGCTGCGCCTCGACCGCTGGGCGACCAGCCTGCTGTTCGTGCAGACGGTGGTGGGCCTCGTGTCGATTCCGCTGTGGCTGCGCGTGACGCGCCGGCTCGGCAAGTCGAAAGCGCTGCGGGTCGTGCTCGTTATCGATACGCTCGTGCCGCTTTCCGCGCTGCTGATTCCGGCTGGGCATTTGGCGCCGCTCGTCGTGTTCATGGTCATGCGCGGCCTGACGTGGGGTGCGGAGTACATGATTCTGCGCTCCGTGGTGGCCGATCAGATCCACCGTCATGCCGAGCAGACCGGCGACGACAGCGCGGCCACTTCATTCGCCGTGTTTCAGCTTGGGCAGAAGATCGCCGGCGCGGTCGCGATCGGCATCATCTACTGGACGCTGTCGCGCCTCGGTTTCGATCCGGCGCACGGCCGCCTGGCCGGCAACGAGATCGTGCGTGTCGCGTTCGCGGTGCTGCCTGCCATCTTCACCGGCGTGTCGCTGCTGCTGTCGCGCGGCATCGAGCCCGCCCAACCGGAAGCCAGCATTGCGCAAGGATGCGCCCATGCCGGCGAAGTCCTTCAATAACCACTCACCTGATTCCCGCACAACCACCATGTTCATCGTTCAGTTGACCGATCTTCACGTCGTCGAACCCGGCACGCTGGGCCACAACGGCACCGACAATACGAAGTATGTGGCGCACGCACTGAGCCGGGTCGGCGCGCTCGAACCGAAACCGCGCGCCGTCGTGCTGACCGGCGATCTGGCGGATCACGGCAGCGTGGCCGAATACGCCGCGCTGCGCGCCATGCTGGACGAAATCGACGTTCCGGCGTATCTGGCGCTCGGCAATCACGACAATCGCGCCAATTTCCTCGAAGTGTTCGGCAACGAACCCTATATGGCGCAGCGCGGCGCATTCGTGCAATACCGCGTGAATCTCGGCGATCTCGATCTGCTCGTGCTCGACACGCTGCAGGAAGGCAAGATCGCGGGACATTTCTGCGACGAGCGGCTCGCGTGGCTCGCAGACGACCTCGCCGCGCACCGCGATCGCCCGACCCTCGTCGCGCTGCATCACCCGCCGATCGATGGCCTTTCCCAGCTCGAATTCTTCGAGAAGGGCGGTGACTGGTATCACGCGCTGCTCGATACGCTCGGCACGCACGACAACATCATCGGCATCATGGCCGGACATACGCACCGCAGCGCGTCGACCACGACGCAGGGCATCCCGCTGCTCGTCGGGCCGGCCGCCTGCGGGTATCAGGCGCATATGAGCCTCGACTGGACCCGCCTCGACGTCACGCTGGCCTTCGAGGCCCCGACGATGTACCTGCACCGCTATGCCGATGCGCGGATCACGAGCCACCTGATTCCTGCCAGCGCCGAGTTCTCCACGCTGCGCCCGCCGTACGCAGAGCATCTGGAGAAGCTGGTCGATTCGATGCAGGCCCCCGATGTCAATCTTTCGCAAGGAGTACTGAAATGAAGCGTAGTGATCCAGTATTCGCCGCCGTGCTGGCGGGTGTGGCATCCACGTGTGCGCATGCGCAGACGGAGCTGGCGCCGGTGCCGCACCTGAACGTCATCGAGATGTTCCGCCACGCCGACATGCTCGTGCAGAGCGTGATGCTGTTTCTCATCCTGTGCTCGGTCGTCACCTGGGCGGTCATGGCGGAGAAGTCGGTCGTGCTCGGGCGCGCGCAACGGCGCTCGCGCCAGTTCATCGCGAGCATTCGCGGCGTGCGGGCCGTCGAGGACATTGCGAAGCGGACCGCGGACGTTGCCCCTTCGCCCGTCGGCAAGATGTGGCATGTCGCGAAGGAGGAATGGGACATGTTCCAGGCCAATCGCCGCGGCGCGGCGATCACGCCGCATCAGGCCGACAATCTGATGTCGCGCATGGTCGTGGCCGCGACGCTCGCTCAGGAGCGCGAAATGCAGGAACTGTCGCGCTCGATGGGCATCCTCGCGACCATAGGCTCGACTGCGCCGTTCATCGGCCTGTTCGGCACGGTGTGGGGCATCCTGAACAGCTTCATCGGCATTGCGGCGAGCCACGCGACGAGCCTCTCGGTCGTCGCGCCCGGGATTGCCGAAGCGCTGCTCGCCACCGCAATCGGGCTGTTCGCGGCGATTCCGGCCGTGATGATCTACAACAAGTTCGCGCGCCAGATCAGCCAGATCACCGGCACGCTCGACAGCTTCCAGGGCGAACTGTCCACCATCGTGTCGCGTGAGATGGAGGTGATCGGATAATGGGCATGACCGTCGGGGGCAACGGCCCCATCAAGCGCCACGCGTATCAGCAGAACGCGGAAATGAACGTCACGCCGTTCGTGGACGTGATGCTCGTGCTGCTCATCATCTTCATGGTCGCGGCGCCGCTCGCCACGGTCAGCGTGCCGGTGGATCTGCCGCCGGCCACCGACAAGGCGCCGCCTCCGCCGCCCGTCGAACCCGTCTACGTTTCGCTGCAGAAAGACGGCTCGCTGTTCATCGGCGAGCGTCACGTGGATGCCGCGAATCTGGTGGCCGAAGTGACGCGGGCCGCGAAGGGCGATCGCTCGCAGCGGATCTTCGTGCGCTGCGATCAACGCTTGATGTACGGAAAGCTGATGGATGTGATGAACCGTCTTCAGGATGCAGGCTATGACAAGGTTGGACTGGTGGCCGAGGATGTTGAGCATTGACTTCGCTTCGTTGCGGGAGATCCGATCCATGCGCGCCAGCGTGCTTGCCGGCTCGATGCTGTGTCATGCGCTGCTTCTGCTCGCATTGATGCATGCGGGCCGCCCCGCGGTCGAGGCGCCGCCGAGGACGATCGAGATCCAGATGATCGCTCCGCCGCCCCCGCCGCCGGTCCCGGTGCCCCCGCCGAAGCCGGTGCCGAGGGCGGTGGCCAAGCCGGCGCCGAAGCTGCCGGCGGCAGCGCCGCCACGGCCCGCCATCCAGCCGCGCCGGGCGGCCCCGCAGCCGACACCGGTGCAGCCAGCGCCGTTTGCCCCCGCGCAACCGACGCAGACGGCCGGGCCGCCTTCGACGGCCGTGCCGGTGGCAGCGGCAGTGCCGGCTGCGACGGCGCCGTCCGTTCCGGACACGGAGGTTAGCGCGAGGCCGATCGCCGGCAAGCCGCTCGTCTATCCGCCCCGGATGCGGGATCAGGAGCACGAGGGCAGCGTGGACTTCGACTGTGCGATCGAAGCGGATGGATCAACGTCTGATTGCCACCTGGTGTCCGTCGAAGGCGGCGACGACTTCGTCGAGTCGGCGCGCAACTATCTGCAAGCCGCGCGATACCGGCCGGCGACTCACAACGGCGTGTCGGTGCGTCAGGCGCATCACAAAATCCATGTCGAGTTTCGACTGGATTGACGCGAATGGCGGTCTCAGTCCCGGACTCGCCGTTCCGTCCGCGGTATCTCGCACGCGCATTCAGGTCGCTTCAACTCGATGAAGCGCGAGGCCATGATCTCGTAGAGCAGGCGGCGAAGGCGGGCAAGCAATGGCATGAGAGCACTCCAGATGACGGTCTATCGGGCAGGAATGCAATCGCCATGCCATCGCGCAAGCCCTGCCTGCGGCCCCGGCGGCTGAGCCTCGATGCTTCGACGTGGTGCAGTGTCTTCATGGCGGTGCACTGCACGCCCCGCGAGCGCGCGCCAATCAACTGCAAGCTTTGTAAGTGCCGCTCGAACTTTCCGCGCGGCACGCCGAGACGCGTACAGCCCGCCGGCCTGTGCGCGTTTTCGGATCGGCCTCTCGTTGTGCTGGCATGGATCTGGCTTATCTGTGCCGCGAGAGGTGCGAAGCAATTTGCATCATCTTAGGATCGCTAGGGTTCCGGTCGCCGTGCAGTCTCGCGTGCGATGCCTGGTCCGAGAGCAATCCGGTCTCGTCTCCCACCTTGATGGCAAGGCGGCGGCGGGGCTCCACGGAGGGATAAAAGCCCGGGAGGTCGCGATGTCGTTCGGTCGCCCTCTCACGCTTTTTCCTTTCGACACCAGGAGCCTCCATGCCGTCCCGTTACTCCTCCGATCTTGCGGCGTTGCCGCCCATCGTCACGCCGCTGTGGACCACCGTGATTCCCGCGGGCGCGCACTGGTCCGGCGTATTGCGCCGTGGACTTGCGCTGCGCATCGTCGATATCGAAGGCGGCGCGAATCTTTCGGCCGTCTTCCATCGCCAGGAAGATCCGCTCGAGCGCTACAACATGGCGGACACGCTCAAGGCGCAGCACACGGCGCATTTCACCCAGGGCCACGCGCTCTATAGCGACATGGGCCGCGTGATCGCCTCGATCACCGGCGACACGCTGGGCTGGCACGATCCGTTGGGTGGCGTGGGCGACGCCGTGCTGTTCTCACGCAAATATGGCGAGACGCACTACCAGACGCATCGCAACGACATGATCCGCAACGGCCGCGACAGCCTCGTGCTCGAACTCGCGAAATACGGCCTCTCGGGGCGCGACCTCGCCGCGAACGTGAACTTCTTCAGCAAGGTGGCCGTGGCCGACGACGGCGCACTCGCGTATGTGTCAGGGCACTCGCCGGCGGGCGCCGCGTTCGATCTGCGCTTCGAGATGAACACGCTCGCTGCGTTTTCGACCGCGCCGCATCCGCTCGATCCACGCAGCGACTACGCGCCGAAGCCCGTGAAGCTGATCGCATGGCGCGCCTATCCCGCCGACTCGACGGCCCCAACCGACGATCCGTGCCGCACCGCGTGCCCAGAAAACGGCCGTGGCTTCGAAAACACCGACCGCCTGTTCGCCTGAGGGAACCGCCATGACCATCATCGAAAGCACGCGCGACGCGCGCGATGCACGTTACGACTTCACGCTGCGCGCCGGCGAGCCGTGGCTCTACGATCTCAAGCGCGGCGAGACGCTGCGCATCGTCGACCTCGAAGGCAATCAGGCCGTCGACACGCTCTTCTACAGCAGCGCCGATCCTACCGAGCGCTACAGCGCGCAGGACACGATTCGCACGCAAGGCAACCTGTATCTCACGGCAGGCAGCGTGCTGATGTCGAACCAGAACAACGCACTCCTGACCATCGTCGCCGATACGTGCGGGCGCCACGACACCCTGGGCGGCGCGTGCGCGGCGGAGAGCAACACGGTGCGCTACGCGCTCGACAAGCGCCACATGCATAGCTGCCGTGACAGCTTCCTCAACGCGATCACGCATTGCACCTGCGGCGCGGGCGCGCGGCTCACGAAGCGCGACATCGTCAGCAACATCAACTTCTTCATGAATGTGCCGGTCACGCCGCAGGGCGGCCTCACGTTCGAAGACGGCATTTCCGCACCGGGCAAGTACGTGGAGGTGCGCGCGGAACAGGACGTAACCGTGCTGATCTCGAACTGCCCTCAGTTGAATAATCCCTGCAACGGCTACAACCCCACGCCGGTGCGCCTCCTCGTCTGGGAGGCATGATGGCGTTCGACAAGATCCTCATTGCCAATCGCGGCGAGATTGCGTGCCGCGTGATTCGCACGCTCAAGCGGCTCGGCATCGCATCGGTGGCGGTTTATTCCGAAGCGGACCGCCATGCGATGCACGTGATGCTCGCCGACGAGGCCGTCTGCATCGGCCCGGCGCCCGTGGCCGCGAGCTATCTGAACGCAGAGGCCATACTCGAAGCCGCGCGGCGCACGGGGGCGCAGGCGGTGCACCCGGGCTACGGTTTCCTGTCCGAGAATGCCGCGTTCGCGCAGGCCTGCGAAGCGGCGGGCATCCGCTTCATCGGCCCGCGTCCGGAGCAGATGAAGGTGTTCGGTCTCAAGCACACGGCGCGCGAAATTGCCCAGGCGAATGGCGTGGCGCTGCTGCCGGGCACAGGGCTTTTGCCCGACGTGGATGCGGCGCTCGAAGCGGCGCGCTCGCTCGGCTATCCGGTCATGCTCAAGAGCACGGCGGGCGGCGGCGGAATCGGCATGTCGCTGTGCCGCGACGCCGCGCAGCTCGAAGCGGCCTTCGCTTCGGTCGCTCGGCTTGGCGAGACCAACTTCGCGAATGCGGGCGTGTACCTCGAAAAGTTCGTCGGCAATGCACGCCATATCGAGGTGCAGGTGTTCGGCGACGGCGCGGGCAACGTGATCGCGTTGGGCGAGCGCGACTGCTCGGTCCAGCGGCGCAACCAGAAGGTGATCGAGGAAACGCCCGCGCCGGGCCTCACCGACGCGGAGCGCAGCGCGCTGCACGCAACGGCCGTGCGTCTCGCGAAGGCCGTGAACTATGCGTCGGCGGGTACGGTGGAGTTCGTGTTCGATGCCGATACGCGCGCGTTCTATTTCCTCGAGGTCAACACGCGCCTGCAGGTCGAGCATGGCGTGACCGAGGAAGTCACGGGCGTCGATCTCGTCGAATGGATGATTCGCGAGGCCGAGGGCACGCTCGCGCCGCTCGATACGCTGGTGCGCGAACCGCGTGGGGCCAGCATCCAGGTGCGTGTCTATGCTGAAGACCCGAACAAGCAGTTCCAGCCGAGCTCCGGCCAGCTCACCCATGTGGCCTTCGCGCCGCGCGTGCGCGTGGATACGTGGGTCGAGGCCGGCACCGAAGTCAGCGCGTTCTACGATCCGCTGCTCGCGAAGATCATCGCGACGGGCGCGACGCGCGAGGCCGCGCTGGTCCACCTCCGCGAGGCGCTGGGCGGCACGGAGCTTTACGGCATCGAAACGAATCTCGACTACCTGCGCGCGATTGCCGGATCGGCGACGTTCGCGGCCGGCGAGCAGACCACGGGCTTTCTGGGCCGCTTCGTGTTCGCGCCGCACACGATCGATGTGCTCGACGGCGGCGTGCAGACCACCGTGCAGCAGGCGCCGGGCAGACTCGGTTATTGGGATGTGGGCGTGCCGCCTTCGGGCCCGATGGATGACCTGTCGTTCCGGCTCGCGAACGAACTGATCGGCAACGCGCCCGAGGCCGCCGGACTCGAATTCACGATGGTGGGCGCGACGCTGCGTTTCAACACGGAGACGCTCTTCGTGCTGGGCGGCGCGCCGCTTGCCGCCACGCTCGACCGTGAGCCGGTGGCGCAGTGGCAGGTGGTGCGCGCGGGCGCGGGCAGCGTGCTCAAGCTCGGCGGCGTGACCGGCGCGGGCGTGCGCGCGTGTCTGGCCGTGAAGGGCGGGCTGCAGGTGCCGGACTATCTCGGCAGCAAGGCCACGTTCACGCTCGGCCAGTTCGGCGGCCACGCGGGCCGTGCGCTGCGCAAGGGGGACGTGCTGCACCTCGGGCCCGAGGCCGGACACGGCGAGGCTGGTGCGAAGCTCGACGCGGCGCGCGCTCCGCGCCTCACGCACGCGTGGGAACTCGCGGTGCTGGACGGCCCGCATGGTGCGCCCGACTTCCTCACGCCCGCCGACATGGCGATGCTCTACGAGGCAAGCTGGACCGTTCACTACAACTCCAGCCGCACGGGGGTGCGCCTGATCGGGCCCAAGCCGCAGTGGGCGCGCCCGGACGGCGGCGAGGCGGGGCTGCATCCGTCGAATATCCACGACAACGCCTATGCGATCGGCGCCGTGGACTTCACGGGCGACATGCCCGTGATTCTCGGTCCGGACGGCCCGAGCCTCGGCGGCTTCGTGTGTCCTGTCACGGTTGTCGCCGACGACCTCTGGAAGCTCGGGCAACTGCGTCCCGGCGATACGGTGCGATTCGTGCCCACCGCGGTGCCCACCCCGATGCCCGCGCCGGTACAAGCGTCCGTACCCACGCCCGCACCGGCGCCCGCCGAGCCCGCCCCGCACAACGGCGTGCGCGAGTGCGTGCTGTACAGCGACAGCCGCGCGGGCGATGGCGTGGGCGTGGTCTATCGCCGCTCGGGCGACCGCAATCTGCTGATCGAGTATGGGCCGCCCGTGCTCGACCTGAAGCTGCGCTTTCGTGTTCACGCGCTCATGAACTGGCTGGCCGATCATCGACTGCCGGGCATCATCGACCTCACGCCAGGCATCCGCTCGCTGCAGGTTCATTTCGACCACAAGCTGCTGTCGCGCGAGCGGCTGATCGAGCATCTTAAGGATGCCGAACGACAGCTTCCAGCCGTCGATGCGATGCGCGTGCCCAACCGTATCGTCCATCTGCCGCTTTCGTGGGACGACCCGTCCACGCGCGTGGCGATCGAGCGCTACATGCAGTCCGTGCGCCCCGACGCACCATGGTGCCCGAGCAATATCGAATTCATTCGGCGCATCAACGGGCTCGACAGTATCGAAGACGTGAAGCGCACGGTGTTCGACGCCCGCTATCTCGTGCTCGGGCTCGGCGACGTCTACCTGGGCGCCCCCGTCGCGACACCCGTCGATCCGCGCCACCGGCTCGTGACGACGAAGTACAACCCCGCACGGACGTGGACGCCCGAGAACGCGGTGGGCATCGGCGGCGCCTATCTGTGCGTCTATGGCATGGAGGGTCCCGGCGGCTACCAGTTCGTGGGCCGCACCGTGCAGATGTGGAACCGCTACAAGACCACCGCGGAATTCGAGGCGGGCAAGCCGTGGCTGCTGCGCTTTTTCGACGAGATCCGCTTTTACGAGGTGAGCGAAGCCGAGCTCGAGGCGTGGCGCAGCGACTTCGTGGCGGGACGCCGCCGCCTGCGCATCGAGGAGTCGGTGTTTGATCTCGGCGAATACGAGCGCTTCCTGCGCGACGAGGCCGCCTCGATCGCAACGTTCAAGGCCACGCAGCAGGCGGCGTTCGAAGCGGAGCGCGAGCGTTGGCGAGTGGCGGGGCAGGCCGGCTATGCGGGCGACTCCGGCGCGCAGGAAGCCGCGGAAGCGGGGGCGTCGAGCGATGCGTCCGCACTCGATGAGGACTGCCGTGCAATTGGCGCAGACGTGTCGGGTAGCGTGTGGAAGCTGCTCGTGGCCGAAGGTGAGCGTGTCGTGGAGGGTCAGGAAGTGGCGATTCTGGAGTCGATGAAGATGGAAGTGACGGTGGCCGCGAGCGCCGATGGCGTGATCGAGCGGCTCGACTGCGCGGCGGGGGATGCCGTCGTGGCGGGTCAGCGCCTGATGGTGATCCGCGCGGATGCCATGAACGCAAATGCCGTGAGCGGCGAGGAGGCCGCATGTCAATGAAACCGCAGACCCTGCCCGTTGAAACGATGTCGATTACCGCGCTGCGCGCGCGCTATCGGGATGGCACGCTGACGCCGGCGCAACTCGTCGCGCAGATCGCGGCCCGCACGGCGGGCGACGACCCCCATCGGGTCTGGATCCGGGCCCTGACGCGCGACGAGATGATGCGCTATGCCGATGCGCTGGCGGACAAGGATCCGGCCTCGCTGCCGCTCTATGGCATTCCGTTCGCGATCAAGGACAACATCGATCTCGCGGGCGTGCCGACCACGGCGGGCTGCCCCGAATTCGCCTACACGCCGGCGCAGAGCGCGCCCGTGGTCGAGCGGCTGATTGCGGCGGGCGCGATTCCCGTGGGCAAGACCAACCTCGACCAGTTCGCCACGGGCCTTTCGGGGCAGCGCTCGCCGTACGGCGCCTGCCGCAATGCGCTCGATCCTCGCTATGCGTCCGGCGGATCCAGTTCGGGCTCCGCCGTGGCGGTGGCGCTCGGGCTCGCCGCATTCTCGCTCGGGACGGACACGGCCGGATCGGGACGCGTGCCTGCTGCGTTTCATGGCCTCTTCGGCCTGAAGCCGACGAAAGGCGTGCTGAGCACGCTGGGCGTCGTGCCGGCGTGCCGCTCGCTCGACTGCGTGTCGATCTTCGCCCACACGGCGAACGACGCTCAACGTGTGTTCGACTGCGCGCGGGGCACGGCTGAGGGCGATCCGCATGCGCGCGAATGGACGCCACCGGCGGATGCGCGCTCGCGCGCTTCACTGCGCGGCGTGCGCTTTGGCGTACCGCGTACAACGCAGCTCGAGTTTTACGGCGATACGTCGTACGCGCAGGCGTTCGATGGCGCGCTGGCGAGGCTGCGCGCGGCCGGCGCGGAGCTGGTCGAGATCGACTTCGAGCCCTTTCTCGCCACCGCCCGGCTGCTCTATGAGGGGCCGTGGGTGGCCGAGCGCCTGGCCGCGATCCGGCCGTTCTTCGAGGCGCATCCCGACGCGCTGCATCCGGTCACGCGCGCCATTATCGACGGCGCCACGCGCTGGAGCGCCGCCGATGCGTTCGCGGCGTTCGACCGGCTCGCGACGCTGCGCGAGGCCGCGAGCCATGTCTGGACGCAGATCGACGCGCTCGTGACGCCCACGTCGCCCACCACGGCGACGGTGGAAGCGCTCGAGGCCGATCCCATCGGCGTGAATGCCCGATTCGGCTATTACACGAATTTCGTGAATCTCCTTGATCTTTCGGCGCTGGCTGTGCCGGCGGGTGCGGGCGGCGAGGGCGCACACGAGGGCAAGCCCTTCGGCGTGACGTTCGTGGGCCGCGCGCATGAAGACGCGCAACTGCTCGATCTCGCGCGGGCGTGGCTCGAGGAACCCGCCGAACCTGCGCCGGGTGCGAGCCGAGCGTTAGCCGGACCGGAGACGATCCGCGTCGCCGTGGTTGGCGCGCACCTGAGCGGCGAGCCGTTGAACGGACAGTTGACCGAACGTGGCGCGACGCTGCTTGGAACGACCACGACCGCACCGGCATATCGCCTCCACGTGCTACCGCAGCGCGACGTCAAGACACCCGCGAAGCCCGGCCTCCTCCGTGTGAATGAGGGCGGCGCGGCGATCGAGGTCGAGGTCTGGTCGATGCCGGCCGCCGCATTCGGTTCGTTCGTCGCGCTGATTCCCGCGCCGCTTGGCATCGGCACGCTCGAGCTCGCGAACGGCGAACCCGTGCTCGGCTTCCTGTGCGAACACGCGGCGCTGGAAGGCACAGCCGATATCACCGGCTACGGCGGCTGGCGCGCCTGGCGCGCGCATGAGGCCGCTGGCCTCGCCGAGGCCGGGGCGTAACGAAATCATCAGTTATCCAAAGAAATGTAATGTTGCACTCATCCAGGAGATTTGCCATGAAGACGACCCGCAGCGTTTGTGCACCCGTCACGTCCGCAAGCCGACTTTTCACCCTGCGCCGGCGCTTGAAGCGCGCGGCGGGCGCCCTCGCGCTCGCCACCGGCTTCTTCGCGGCGCACGCCCAGAGCGCAAGCGCCGCGCCGCTGCGCATCGGCTATAGCGACTGGCCCGGCTGGGTGGCCTGGCAGGTAGCGATCGACAAGGGCTGGTTCAAGGAGGCCGGCCTCGACGTGAAGTTCGAATGGTTCGACTACGCGGCCTCGATGGATGCGTATGCGGCGAACAAGCTGGATGCCGTGCTCGTCACCAACGGCGACGCGCTGACGATGGGCGCGAACGGCGCGAAGAACGTCATGGCGCTGATCACCGACTACTCGAACGGCAACGACATGATCGTGGCCAAGCCGCCCGCGCGCCGCATCCAGGACCTGAAGGGCAAGAAGATCGGCGTGGAGTTCGGCGTGGTCGATCACCTGCTGCTGCTCGATGCGCTCCAGCGCGCCGGCATGAAGGAGAGCGACGTCACGCTCGTCAATGCGAAGACCAACGAGACCCCGCAGGTGCTCGGCTCGTCGGACGTCTCGGCCATCGCGGCGTGGCAGCCGAATGCCGGTGAAGCCTTGCGCCAGGTGCCGGGCGCGCGGCCGGTATTCACGTCCGCCGACGAGCCGGGCCTCATCTACGACGTGCTCGCGGTGAATCCCGTGAGCCTCGCGGCGCATCGCGACGACTACGAGAAGCTCACCAAGGTCTGGTATCGCGTCGTGCGCTATATCGACGACCCGGCCACCCAGGGCGATGCCGTGAAGATCATGGCGGCGCGCGTGGGCCTCACGCCGCAGCAGTATCTGCCGCTGCTCAAGGGCACGAAGCTGCTGACGTTGCCGGAGGCGCAGCAGGCCTATGCGAAGGGCGATGGCTTCCGCTCGCTCTATGGCTCGAGCCATGCCGCCGACGCGTTCAACGTGAAGTACCAGGTCTACAAGACCTCGCAGGACGTGAACGCCTATATCGAGCCGTCGCTCACGGGCGCGTTGAAGTAACGGAGCAAGAGGAGAACGCCATGGCCGAATTCAGCCAGACCGGATGGTTAGCCGTGCGCCGCGAGCTGTCGCCGCGCGGCAAGTGGATATTGGGGATCGGCGCGTTCCTGCTGCCGCTGTTCGTGTGGTGCGTGGTGAGCTATGTGCCGTTCGTCTGGCATCCGCAGGTGCTCGTCACGCAGCCGGGCAGTGTGGACTACTTCCAGTCCGGCATGCGCGTGGACAAGGACGTGTTCGCCGACGAGCTCGCGCATGCGCGCGCGTCGCACGCCGCGCTGCCCGCGGGCGTGCCGGCCAATCCGGTCTATCTGCCGGCACCGCACGAAGTGCTCGAGGCGTTCTACACGGCGTTCACCACGCCGCCCGCTTCACATGACGGCGTGTGGCTGCACCAGAGCCTCTGGCACAGTATCCAGATCATCTTCTGGGGCTTCGTGCTGTCGTCGGCGATCGGCGTGCCGCTTGGCATCGTCTGCGGGACCTACAGCGCGCTCGCGCGCCTGCAGGAGCCGTTCTTCGAGTTCTTCCGCTATCTGCCCGCGCCCGCTTTCGGTGCGCTGATGGTGGCGGTGCTCGGCATCTACGATGCGCCGAAGATCGCCATCATCGTGATCGGCACGCTGTTCCAGCAGGTGCTCATCATCGCGAACACCACGCGCAAGCTCGAATACGGCCTGCTCGAAGGGGCGATGACGCTCGGCACGACGCGCCTGAAGCTGCTCACGCACGTGGTGGTGCCGGGCGTCCTGCCCGACCTGTACCGCGACCAGCGCATCCTGCTCGGCTGGGCCTGGACGTACCTGATTGTCGCGGAACTCGTGGGCACGAGCTCGGGCATCACCTGGTACATCACGCAGCAGGCGCGCTACCAGCATTTCGACAACGTGTACGCGGCGATCATGATGATCGGGATCATCGGACTCGGCACCGATCTCGTGCTCGCATTCATCGGGCGCAGGCTCTTTCCGTGGGACCGCACGCTGAAGGCGTAAGCGCGTACCCGGCAGCGCCGTCTGTCGCATCGACTCTCAAGGACTTGCATCATGTTGAATCCGAAGACCGTTCCCGACTATCTCCTCCAGTCCGATGCGGTGCGCGCGCGCTTCGAGCGCCTGAAAGCGCGCGAACCGATTCTCGAAGTGCGCAATCTCACCAAGCGCTTCGCCACGCCCCAGGGCGAGCACACCGCGCTTGCCGACATCAGTTTCACGACGCACCGGCGCGAGTTTGTCTGCGTGATCGGGCCATCGGGCTGCGGGAAATCCACGCTGATCCGCATTCTCGCCGGTCTGGAGACGCCCACGAGCGGTGAGGTGTGCGTCAAGGGGCAGGCCGTGCGCGGTCCGGGCGCGGACCGTGGCATGGTGTTCCAGGGCTATACCTTGTTTCCGTGGCTCACGGTCAAGAAGAACGTGATGTTCGGACTGCGTATGAATGGGCAGGGCGCAGCGCAGGCCGAGCGCGAGGCGCTGCAATGGCTCGATCTGGTCGGGCTGGAGAAGTTCGCCGACGCGTATCCGCACCAGCTTTCCGGCGGCATGAAGCAACGCGTGGCGATTGCGCGCGCGCTCGCGAATCGGCCCGGGATCTTGCTGATGGACGAGCCGTTCGGCGCGCTCGACGCGCAGACGCGCTCGAAAATGCAGGCGCATCTGCTCGATATCTGGCGCAATGTGGACGTCACGATCCTGTTCATCACGCATGATCTCGACGAGGCGATTTTTCTCGCCGACCGGATTCTCGTGCTGAAGGCGCATCCTGGCGAGGTGCAGGAGCTGATCGAGGTGCCGGTCCCACGCCCACGCAGCTATGCGCAGTTCAATTCGCCGGAGTTCCTCGCGACGCGCGCGCGTCTCGACGCGCTTATCCATCCTCCTGTCGAGGACGAAGCGGACGACGAAGCAAACGACGAAACGCAAGTCCGTCCGCACATGATCCGGCTCACCGACGTGAATGATTCGGTCGAGTAGCGGCCGCCACCGGCATACCCGCCACTCATGCGAATGAGCGGGTATGCGAGCCATTCTGGATGCCAGGGCCTGTTATTAGCGTGAACAAGCCCTGACCCTCCATCCAGCTGACATGGGCGCTCACCACACGCCAACCTTCCGGCATCTTCACCCATGTCTGACTCTGCCTGCCGATGCGCGGATCGCCTTCGCGCCGGAACTCGATATTGGCGACGGCGTGCGCGCACGCATCCTTTCTTCACATGACCATCCGCACGTTTCGACGAGGCCGTGAATGACTCACGGACCCGGCCGTTCCCTGACGAATTCGGCCTGGATCCTCATGTGGACGTCGTCCCCGATCGCGGAGGACCATCGCGACAGCCCGAACGCGGTCCGGCTGAAATGGCCGTCGGCGGAAATAGTCAGTGTTCTGGGGACGCCCGGCGGATCACGCGGGTCTGCGTCGAACGTCACCGCGAACGCAACGGGACGCGTCGTTTCCCGGATAGTCAGATCGCCGACCAAACGTGCCGTGGCGGTACCGGTGCGCTCGCACCGCGTGCTCACGAAGCGAATGGCCGGATAGTGCGCCACGTCCAGCATGTCGCCGCCTTCGACGGTTCCGGCGACGAACGGCTCGCTCGCTTCAAGGCTGGTTGCGTCGATTGTCACCGTGACGCGGCCCGCGCCATCCCCCTTGAACCTGTCGAGCTGGCCGCGCATGCGGCTGAAGCGCATGGTGAGCTTCGCATGCCAGGCGTTCGTGACGTCGAAGGTGACACCTGAACGGTGCGGATCGAGCCGATACTGTACCGACGGCACGGACGCGTCGAACGGATCGGCACTCACCCCGACAGTTGCCCACGCAGCGCAGGCGAACGCTACGATCGCGGTTGCGCATGGGCTGACACGACGCATGGTCGTGCCTCGCCGACGAATGGGATGGCGATCTCGCAAACTGCTACCCCCACTTTTCGGGATGTCCGCCAAGCTCGCGGCAGACGTCAACCGCTATCCTGCGCAATGGACCCTCCGCCATCTGGCCGGAGAGCGCATAGCCGATGTGGTCGTTTGCCCAGCTGAACGTACGGCGATCGCCTCCGCGCAAGAGGCGGATGTCCATCTCGCGCTGGGAGACCGGACTCACGTAAAGCGAAAGCCGCGCACCGTTCCCGTCCTCATACATCAGTTGCGCGGCTGGCCCGGCCGTGCCAGGCAACAGGCGCCCACCCAGCAGTACAAAGCCGTACTCCCGGAGCGACGGCGCGGAGAGCGGATGATTCAGGCGTTTAGAGAGCCAGTCGACGAGCGCCCCCTCGCGCGCGGCCCCCGCCTCCACCGGATGACGCTGCTCGGGCGCGTAGACCACATAAGCGAGGTCAGCCTGCTCGGCGAATGACATCTGCGCGTTCGGCGGCGCAATCTGCCAAAAAATTGCACCGGCAAGTCCCGCAAGGGCAGTGCCGGCTGCGAGCGAGCAGGCGGCGAACGCCGCGCGGCGCCACCAGATTGTGCGCGCGCGCAGCACCACGCACGGCACGCTCGCCTGCGCGGCTGGATCAGCAGCAAACAGCACCCGCAAGGCAGCCCGCTGTGCGCGATAGTGGGCGACGGAGCATGCAGCCCACCGGTCGACGGCGAGGCGATCTGCCAGCGCCCAGCGTTCCGCTGCCGGCAACTCGTTGTCGACGAAGGCCGATAGCGCATGCAGCACCGGCTCGCTGGAGCCGGACGCGGCCATGGGCTTGAGATCGTCGCTCATAGGGACAACTCACTGCTATCAACAACGCGCGGTTCATCGTTTTTAGAGAACTCGTGAAAAACGCGGAACGGATCGATATCAACGCGGCATGGCATCGAAAAATTCGGGCGCGCTGCACGCGCATGGAACCTGACGGACTGTGTGCAGAAAAAACGTTCCGTGTGCGCCTTTTATTCCGCTGTTCCTGAAGGCGAAATTGACCTGCCAGGGTCGTTCAATCATCCCGTAAGGCACGGCACAAGACCGATCCCGGCCGCCCGAAGTATCGGGCGGCGCTCGGAGCCATTCTGTCCATAAGAGCAGGTGGGCGCCGAAGCCGTTTGCCGATTCACGGCGCCATGACGTCAAGGCGTCACGGCGAGTGCGGTATGCATGCCTGCAGCATAGTGTCCGGGCTTGTTACAGATCAGGACGTAGTGTCCGGGCGTGAGCCTGAATGACATGTGCTTGCTCTTGCCTGGTGCGATATCCTCGACTTCCCCCACTTTCCTGAGCTTTTGCTCGGGCACCTGGCCCTTGCTGAGCGGCAGTGCGTCATCGGCGAGGTCCGTTTTGAGTACCACGAGTTCGTGCTCCATATTGTTGTCCGCGGCATTTTTGACGTCGATTGTGACGCGACCGGGCTTCACGTTATGGGTGTCGAGCTGTATGGAGGTCGATAGCAGGATGGCCTTGACGGTTTGCTGTGCATAGCTGGCATGCGATGTCATGCCGAGCGCGGCTGCACCGATGAGAACAGCGATTCCGTAAGCGAGACGCATGGCAATCTCCTTCGAATCAAAACAGTGTGCCCGTCGGTCGTCGATCGATTGCCGTACGCCATTTTGTCGAGCACGCGGACGGCCCTGCCTGAGCAACGGCATATGCGCTTCCTGCAGGGGGGCTGTATGCGCAGTAAACGTGAACCGCAAGTGGCGTATTCCAGGATGAACGCGCAGGCAATGGACCATCGTGCAGAACACCGGGTGACGCTGATTGCGTCCGGCACGCTCATGCGTGCTCCCATTTTTTGGTTGTGCGAAAGGAATAGCCACGTGGGTTGTGCGTTGTATGCCACTCGCTTTTAGCTAGCCGGTTCAGCCATTGCAATTACACGAGATCGCCCGGGAAATAAACCCTCCGTTGCCGGAATAAACCTCGCATTCTCCTCGTTCCAGAAACGTTACGTCCTTTGGACAGAACAGGGAGTACGGTCATGAAGTCTCCAGTCGACGTGTTCGGCGTCGTAGCATGCGCAGCGGCCATCGCGACGCTCGTGTCATGCGGCGGCGGCGGTTCCAGTTCGAGCCCTTCAAATCCGCCGGTCCAGTCGTCGTTCGCTGTGACGGCGCTCGTATCGGATGGCGCGGTGGCCGCCGCGCACACGGATGCGAATCTGAAGAATCCTTGGGGCGTCGCCTTCAATCCGAACGGATTCGCCTGGGTCGCGGACAACGGCACCAATGTCGCGACGCTCTATGACGGCAACGGCGTGCCGCAATCGCTGGTCGTCGCGATACCCGACGGGAAGAACGGCCCAGCATCACCCACCGGCATTGTCTTCAACAGCACGCAAAGCTTTACTGTCACGGAGAACGGCAAGTCCGATGTCGCCGCATTCATCTTTGCGGGCGAGGGCGGCACCATCACGGCGTGGGCACCCGCCGTCGGGCCGACCAGCGTGTTCGTCATGTACGACGACGGCACGGGCGGCGCCGTGTACAAGGGTCTCGCGCTGGCAGCGATGAATGGCAGCAACTTCCTTTACGCGACCGACTTCCATAACAACAAGATCGACGTCTTCAATACGACGTTCACCAAGGTCGCGATGCCGGACGCCTTCACGGACCCGGCGATCCCAGCCGGCTTTGCGCCGTTCGGCATACGGGCGATCGGCTCGAGTCTGTTCGTCACTTACGCGATGCAGGATGCGGCCAAACACGACGATGTCGCGGGCGCGGGTCTCGGCATGGTCGATGTGTACGACACGGCGGGTAACCTGAAGCAGCGCTTCGCGACGGGCGGCGTGCTCAACGCGCCCTGGGGTATCGCGCAAGCGCCGGGCAACTTTGGCTCGATGAGCGGCGCGATACTGATCGGCAATTTTGGCGACGGCACGATCAACGCGTTCAATGGATCGAGCGGCCTGTCGATGGGGCCGCTCAATGGGTCGAACGGCAGTCCGATCGTCGAGCGCGGCCTGTGGGGCATCGCGTTCGGCAACGACCTCAGCAGTCAGCCTTCCAATACGCTGTTCTTCGCGGCGGGGCCGAATGACGAGGCTGATGGCGTCTATGGAAGGATCGATGTGATTCCGACGTCGAACCCAGGCATGAACACAGGTTCGGGTACCGGCACTGGCACGAGCGGAGGGACGGGCATGGGCATGTAGTGGAGACCGCGCACCAGGCTTTCGCTCCGCTTCGACGGTTTGTTGTCACTGAGCGGACACAGGGCGTGATCCGCATCCGCTGCGTCACGGGCGAACCGGCCGCGCCGTGACCGGTTCGCCCGCATCCGGCTTGACCGCATCCGGCCTGACCGGGTGCGGCTGCCGGCGTCTAGCGCGCGACCTTGGCCTGTCGCCGGGACCGGTCGTTGAGGATCTGATGGCGCCGATGGTCGGTCATCTTTTTCCAGTCCCGGACTTCTTCGCGAGTGCGAAGGCAGCCGACACAGAGCCCGGTTTTACCGTCGAACGCGCATACATCGATGCAAGGCGATTTGGCTGCCATCAATAGGCCGCGGCGCGGGTCGGATTGATTTCGACCGTCACATGCGACAGTCCCCTGAAGCGCTTGAGCGCCGCGTGATAGAAGTCCGGGTTGCGTTGGGCTTCATGGGTGACGACCGATACGATCGCACTCATGTGCCCGGGGCCGACACGCCACAGATGGAGGTCGAGTACGGTGTCGCCATTGTCCTCGATGACATGACGGACGTTCTCGGCCATGCGCCGGTCCGGATTCATGTCCAGCAGGATGCCTCCCGTATCGCGCATCAAGCCCCATGACCAGTTCGCAATCACCAGCGCCCCGACCACGCCCGCGAGCGGGTCCATCCAGAGCCAGCCAAACGCGCGCGCAAGCACGAGGCCGATGATTGCCAGCACCGACACGGCCGCGTCGGCGATCACATGAACGTAGGCAGCCCGGATGTTGTGGTCGCGGCTCGCGGCATCGTGCGCGTCGTCGTGACCGTGGTCGTGCTCTTCGAACTCGATTTCGTGCTCGCCATCGGGCAGGCGGACAACTGCCCTGAATGCGTGCGGCTCAGGAATGTCCTCTTTCGATTCCAGATAGCCGTTGCGCTCGGCAAATGCAAACGTCTGACGCGTGCCGTCCGGGCGAATCGTTACGACAGAGACACTATCGGACGTGAGCTTCGAATTCGCTGTCTCCGGCGTGATACGAAACACCGGCGGGACGCCATCTTCGAAAATCGACACCGCAAACACGCCGGCGGTGCCGAAGACACGCTGGACCTCGTCGTCGTGGCCATGCTCGCCTTCATGCCCATGCCCGTGGCTGTGCCCGTGGCTATGTCCATGGCTGTGCCCGTGATGGTCGCCGCTAAGCAGCCACACGCTTGCAAGGTTGACCAGCAGGCCAACCACGGCAATGGGAATGGCCTGGCCAAAGTGGATCGGTACCGGTGAGAAGAAGCGCGAAACGGCCTCATACCCAATCAGCAGGGCAATCATGGCCAGCACGATGGCACTCGTAAAACCCGCGAGGTCGCCCAGCTTGCCGGTGCCGAAGACGAAGCGGGAATCGGTCGCGTGCCTGCGTGCGTACGTGTAGGCCAGAGCGGCAATCAGCATCGCGCCTGCGTGCGTCGACATATGCAGGCCGTCGGCGACGAGCGCGAGGGAGCCAAAGAGGCTGCCGCCGACGATCTCGGCCACCATCATCGCGCTGCACAGCGCAATCACCATCCAGGTCCTGCGCTCGTTGTCCGCGTGGGCGGCGCCCAGGAAAATGTGGTCGTGTCCCGCCCCGAAGGCGTCGTTCGTAAAGTTGCTCATGTTGCGCTCACTTGAAGTAGCTGTGGACTACCTCGATCAACTGTTCGGTGCCGCTGCCGTGTTCGTCGGCGGGCTCGGCGTCGACCAGATGGGTGCGGATGTGGTCCTCGAGCACAACGGCGAGTAACCCGTTCATCGCCCCCCGACAGCTGGTGACCTGCTGCAGCACATCCATGCAGCCGCGCTCTTCCTCGAGCGCGCGCTCTATGGCTTCAACCTGCCCCTTTATCCGGCGAATGCGGTTAAGCAGCTTCTGCTTTTCGCGAATCGTATGGCTCATGCCTGTTCTCCCGTTAGCGGGCGCACTGTAGCACAGATAGGGTAGGGGGGTATACTAAAAACGAACTTGCGCCCTCAGGCGTCCCGCTCTTATAATCGCGGCACTCTTCGGGGAGTAGCCGCTCTGGACGCGATGTCTGGAGGCGCACGTCAACATACTTGTCGGCCGACTGGCGACATGGCGTGTGCAGCGCAAGCCTGGCAAGACCGATGACGTACATTCCCACCTGGCCGGGTCGCGGGAATGTGTGTCATCGCGTGTTGACTGCGCGGCCCGGTAACGACAATCCCCATGGAATCCTTTCTCGTATCGACCAGCGTGGTCGCCCTCGCCGAAATTGGCGACAAGACTCAACTGCTCTCGCTCGTCCTGGCGGCCCGCTATCGCAAGCCCATTCCGATCGTGCTTGGCGTCTTCGTGGCAACGTTGGTCAATCACGGCTTCTCGGGCGCGCTGGGAGCGTGGCTCGCAAATGTCATCAATCCCCATGTCATGAACTGGGCCGTAGTCGCCTCGTTTGCGCTGATGGCCGTCTGGATTCTCATTCCGGACAAGCTGGACGATGCCGATGCCGTCACAAAGGGGCATATGGGCGTGTTTGGCACGACGGTCGTGACGTTCTTTCTCGCGGAGATGGGCGACAAGACGCAGGTGGTGACAGTCGCGCTGGCTGCGCGATTTCACGAGTTTTTTGGCGTCGTGGCAGGCACGACGCTGGGCATGATGCTCGCCAACGTCCCGGTCATCTACCTTGGTCACAAGTTTGCCGACCGGCTGCCGACCAAGGCTGTGCATGTGCTTGCCGCGATCATCTTCGTGGTGCTGGGAGGGTTCGCGCTCAGGACGGCGCTGTATCCGGATGCGCATCCGATGTTCTAACGCCTCTCGGGGCACGTGTTTCTGCAGCGACAGTGCTGGGCGAGCGTATCGCCCGTGAGCTCGAACGGATTGGGCGGGACGAGCGCAAGCCCCGCGAGACGACTTCCGTAGAAGGGCCGGAGCGGGATAGCAGTGCTACGCCGCAGCTTGCTTCGAAGCCGCGCGGATCATATCGGCAGCCTTTTCAGCGATCATGATCGTGGGAGCATTGGTGTTGCCGCTGACGACAGTCGGCATGATCGAGGCGTCCACGACGCGCAGCCCCTCGATGCCGTGGACGCGCAACCGGGCATCCACGACGGCGAGCGGATCGTTGCCCATCTTGCAGGTGCCGACCGGGTGGTACTGGGTGTCGGCGCGGTTGCGGATATCCTGCTCGACGGCGCGCTGGTCGGATTGGTCGACGGGATAGAGCGGCTTCGCGCCCAACGCCTTCAGCGGCGGCGCCTCGAGAATGCGGCGCTGCAGATTCGCGCCCTTGAGCATGACGGCCATATCCGCGGGATCAGAAAAGAAGCGCGGGTCGATCCGCGGCGCGTCGAAGGGATCGGTCGTGGCCAATGTCACCTTGCCCCGGCTCTTCGGGCGCAGAACGTCGACGTGGCAACTGAAGCCATGTGACAGATGCAATTTGCGAGCGTGGTCGTCCACGATGGCCTCCACGAAGATCATCTGGAGGTCGGGCGCCGGCACATCGGGGCTGCTGCGCACGAACGCGCCCGCGCCGGCGTAGGGCGTGGTCATCAAACCCTTGCGCTCGCGGCGCCATTGCGCAATCCCCTTGACCACACGCGCACTGCCGCCGAGCGACATGCCGAATGTCTCGGGGCTGCCCGCCATCGAGTAGCTGTAGACGTAGTCGATATGGTCCTGGAGGTTTTCGCCCACACCGGGCAGATCGTGCACCACGGGTATGCCCATGGTTTGCAGTTGAGCGCCGGCACCGATGCCGGAAAGCATGAGGATTTGCGGCGAGCCGAAGGCGCCGGCGCTCAGGATCACTTCGCGATTGGCCTTGAGGTCTCGCGTCTCGCCGCCAATCTTGACGCGCACGCCAATGGCACGGCTGCCTTCCAGCAGCAAGCGCTCGGTTCGCGCGCCCGTCATGACCATGAGGTTGGTTCGCGCCAGGTTGGGCGTGAGATAGGCTTTGGCCGCGCTGCAACGTTCGCCATTTTTCTGCGTGACCTGGTACATGAAGGCGCCGTCGCGATCCACTCCGTTGTAATCCGCAACGATCGGCACGCCGCAGTGCACTGCGGCCTGCAGGAATCGTTGATGGATGGGGCTGGGAGCGTGGAGATCCGCCACATTGAGCGGGCCGCCCCTGCCGTGGAACGCGTTGTCGATCGTTTCGTTATGCTCGGATTTCCTGAAGTAGGGGAGCACGTCCCCGAACGACCAGCCCGGGTTGCCCTGCGCCGCCCAATTGTCGTAGTCCCAACGATCGCCGCGCACATACAGCATGGCGTTGATGGAACTGGATCCGCCAAGAGTCTTGCCACGCGGCTGATATCCGCGCCGTCCGTTGAGGCCCGCTTGCGGCACGGTCTTGAACGCCCAGTTATGCAGGCGCGTCGGCAACATGGCGACCACGGCCGCGGGCATCTGGATCAGCGCGCTTTTGTCCGAATCCCCGGCTTCAAGCAGGCAGACGGTGGTGTGGGGGTCTTCGCTCAGACGGCTGGCGAGCGTGCTCCCGGCAGACCCGCCGCCGATCACGATGTAGTCGAAAGAAGTATGCATATCCAGGCAGGTAGATAACGGAGGACGCCGGCGCAATGCAGTCCGGCCTGCCCGTGATTTCCTGGACCGGGGCCGCTAGCGATATGCGCTTGTCGGGTTGTCGTTATGGAACCGGGCCCGGGGCGCCAGCACGCCAGCGGCGCATCGTCATACGTGCATGCGGCTGAACGAGAGGCTGCTGTGGGCGGGCCGGCCTTAACCGATGAGGAAGTCTGGAGCAGGCGCGCCGGATCGACTATCCACTTTTCGGCAAGTTGCGCACGCAGCCGTGGGTGTCAGGGGAAATCCCAGGTATGGCCGGCGCCATGGATGGGCTGGCGCAAGGTGTCCGAAGGACGTTCGTGAAAGAGCTTCGCGTATTCCACAGCAAAGCGGCCCAAATGGAAGAAGCCCCAACGCGTGGCGACTTCGGTCACCGAGGTCGTGAGTTCGCCGCGCAACAGTTCCTGCCGGACGGCCGACATGCGCCTCAGGATCAGGAACCGGCGCGGGCTGCAGCCGAACGCCTCCTGAAAGGCGCGTTCGAGCGTCGACAGGCTCGTGTGCGCGGCCTGGCACAGGTCGTCGATACGGACTAGCGGGCCACGCTGGGCGTCGAGGAAGTCCTGGGCGCGCCGCACGATCCGCCATCGTTCCCCGGCATCGAGAAATGCGCCGCGGCCCGCTTGCCGGCCATTCAGCTCGCCGAGCAAGACCGAAAGGATGTCTTCGTGCGCGAGCGCCAGTTCCGCATTCGCCTCATCGGTCCCTGCGCCGTTGGCCAGCAGCACAGATGACCAATGCTGCAGCGTACGCATCATCGCGTCGCTGTATCCGGTCAGGCGCGAACCACCGCTGCGCGACGCGAGCCCCAGATCGACGCCGATGGCGTCGAGCCGTTCGCGCTCCACCTGGATGGACACCCACTGCGGTTGCGTGGGCAGGCAGAGCACCAGTTCGCTGCCTTCCGGCGCGACCACCAGCAGCCCGTTTTCGACGGGGGTGCCGAACAGCCGCCAATCGCCCTTGCCACTGAGCAACATGCCCAGCGTGACCCGGTTGCGGTTGAGCGCGCCTCGCGCCATGACAGACAGGCTGTAGTTGCCCCAGTCGACCTGGAGCTCGCGGCTCGCACTGTGGGCGATCGTGCCGCGGAATTGTCCGACCTCCAGCTGGACGTGCTCCAGCACACCCTCCTGGAGCGCCTCGCGCAGGGTGTGCGGGTCGAATCCGCTCAAGCGGGTCTTCTGGCGAACGTGACCCGATTGCGGAAATGAGGGAGAGATGGGGGGCCGCATGATGACGAGCGCGCGTGGGCTACAGCCTTCCGAGTCGAGGCGAGGGCTTTATTCTGACATGGCGCGGCCGCGAGAACCCAATCCGCGTTGTCGTGCGGCGTTCAGAATACGCTTCGTTTCAAGGCGTCGTTTCGATATCGAATACTTGACGCGTTGCGTCATGGCTTGATGAACCTGAGCGTCATGCGATCCGATTCGCCGATCGCGGCATAACGCGCGCGGTCCACGTCGCCGCCCTTGTAGCTGGGCGGCAGTGACCAGACGCCGTGCGGATAGTCCTTGGTGTCCTTCGAATTCGCGTTGATCTCGCTGCGCGCGGCCAGCACGAAGCCCGCGCTCTGCGCATGCTCGATCACATACTCTTCGGTCACATAGCCGGTATCGATCATCTGCTGCACGGTCGTGCCGCGCCGCGCGCGATGCTCTTCGACGCCGAGCACGCCGCCGGGCTTCAGCGCGACATAGAACGCGCGCAGGTTGTCGTCGATCTGGCCATCCTTGATCCAGTTATGGATGTTACGGAACGTGAGCACCTCGTCGAACTGGCTTTGCGCGTCGAAGCCCTTGAATTCGCCGGCGTGCAGGGTGCCCACCTTGACGTTGCCATAGAGCGCGGGGTTCGCCGCGAGCTTGTGCAGAAAGGCGGTGTCGGTCTCGCGGTCCTCGGCGGCCAGATCCGCTGACGTGCTGACGTATTGGGCCTCGTAAAGATGGCCGCCGTTGTGCAGCCACGGCGCCAGGATATCCGTGTACCAGCCGCCGCCCGGCGCGATTTCGAGCACCGTTTGGGTGGGCTCGACGCCAAAGAACTGCAGCGTCTCCTTCGGATGTCGATAGACGTCGCGCGCTTTGGCCCGCTCGCTACGCTGGGGACCGGCGATTGCGGCATCGAGTGAAGCGGCCGCCGCCGGTAGCGCCTGCGTGCTGGGCCCGGCCTGCTTCGTGGGCGTCGCGCATCCAGCCGCGAAGAGGGCGAGAGACGCCGTGGCGATGGCAGCAGTGCGTTTCAGTGCGAGACGTGTGGAGACAAGATGGCGTTGGACCGGATTCATGGGCGCGAGTGCGGGTTTTGGATAGTCGACACGATACCCGCTTATGCGCACTCGTGCTGGCCGGAAGGGTCGCCCGCGCAGCCGCAAGCTCGCCCGGAATCGCTCGGCGCGAGCTTGCGGCTGCTGCGCACCCATCCAGGCGGCTTCGATTTCAGGCATGTTTACTTCGCATGCGAATTTAAATATACTTCGTATGCGAATCATCTGCGAAGATGATGTTCCGAAAGAACGCCGCTTGGCTTTCAGGAGAAAGGTAATGATGCAGGCGATCAAGGCAGAGCTTTTAGAGGGTGTGCTGACCGTAACGATGTCGCGGCCGGACAAGAAGAATGCGCTCACGAACGAGATGTACGGCGCACTCGCGGACGCCGTTGCGCGGGCGAACGCGGATGACGAGATCCGGGCGCTATTGTTTCAGGCCGATGGGGACATGTTCACCGCGGGCAACGACATTGGAGAATTCGCGGCTCAGTCGGCAGGCAACGGCCCGCAAGAGCGGCATGTCGAGCGCTTCCTGCGGGAACTCGCGACGGCGACGGTGCCCATCGTCGCGGCAGTCCAGGGCAAGGCCGTTGGCGTGGGCACGACGATGCTGCTTCATTGCGACTACGTGCTGCTCTCCGAGGACGCGCAATTGATCACGCCCTTTGTGAATCTCGCGCTGGTGCCTGAAGCGGCGTCGAGCCTGCTGTTGCCATTGCGGATCGGACATGTGCGGGCGTTCGACATGTTCGCGCTAGGCGATCCGGTTTCCGCCGATGCGGCTGTCGCATGGGGTCTTGCGAACAGGAAGACCTCGGCGGCGGAACTGCGCGCGGAAGCGAGGAAAGTTGCGGAGAAGATCGCCGCGCGCCCGGCGGGGTCGCTCACGGCAATGAAGCGATTGATGCGCGATGCGGCACAGCTGGTCGCGCAAATCGATAGCGAAAGGACCGTCTTTGCCGATCGGCTGGCGAGCGCAGAGGCGAAAGAAGCCTTCGCGGCTTTCGCCGAGAAGCGCAAGCCCGACTTCACGAAATTGGCTCGACAATAAAAGGCTACGCGGTCAATGCGTGAAGCAGGGCGCGTCTCGCGCCCTGCGATTGTTTAAGCGGCGTCTTCGTCGATAGCGGGGAACTTGTCCTGCAGGCTGGTCAGCCAGCGTGCCACGATGTCGATTTCGGCGTCCGTGAACCCATCCGTTAGCCTGGCGTTCAAATCGGCGAGACTGGCTTTAGAGCGCTTGACCGCCGCTCGTCCCTCTTTGGTCAACCAGAGGCGCGAAACGCGGCGGTCGGACTCGTCGGCATGACGCTCGATGAGTCCGGCCCGTTCCGCGCGATCGACGAGGCCGCTCATGCCTGGCGCCTTCAAATCGAGCGCGGCCGCGGCTTCATTGGTCAGCGCGCCGTCGTTCTTCGCCAGAAAAAAAAGCAAGCCCGCTTGTGCCGCCGTCACGCCGCCCGCCCACGTGCGCGCCTGCGACCAGCGATGGAGGCGTCGCTGCCCCACGTTCAGCAGATAGACGAGCCGATGATCCATTCCTCTCCCTCATGTTGCGATCCGGCATCGTAAAGCCGGTCGGATGATTGTACGCATGCGAATGATACATCGGCCTGCCATCGCCACTGGCGTTGGAGGTGGTCATGTCCACAGCGTTGAATGTTTGCCTGTGACAGCGTTGTCCGTATCCGTGGACTCACGCCTGCGCGCGCACTTGAGACCGGTAGTGGCTGGGTGCGCGTCCTGTCCAGCGCACGAATGCGCGTCTGAACGCTTCTTCTCCGCCGAAGCCAAGATGACTGGCGATGCGCGAGACCGGCCAGTCCGTATCGCGCAAGCAGCGCTCAGCGGCCTCGCGCAGCGAGCGTTCGCGCAAGGTCAGATAGCTGACGCCCTCGGCAGCGAGCCGCCGGCGCAATGTGGGTTCGCTGAGCCCAAACCATTCCGCGAGGTCCTGCAACGAGGGTAGCGCGTGTCCGCGCTCGAGCGCGCCATCCAGAATCCCACGTGCTTTTTGTGCCCACGTAACGACTGTGGGTGCTGCATCGACGATCTGAAAGGGGAATTGGGCCAGGAAGCCTTCCAGCTCCACCGGCTGACGCACGACTGGGCGCGAGAGCAATGCAGTCTCGAAAGCGAACCCGTACGTTTTGGCATCCACCGTGACCGGCGCATTGAACAAACCGAGCAAAGGCATGACGTCGCTGCGTTTCGGGTGAGCCAGCCACACCCGGGTCAAGCGCAGCGGTTGTGCGATCAGCCAGCTGAACAACTGCAGATAGCAAAGCAGGCCCGTTACGTCGACAAGACTTGCCCCGGTGCTGCGTGTCCGGCGCAACGAGTCCATTTCGAAGACCGACTCGTGCTCCTGCACGGACAGCCGCAACGCTCCGGCCCGGGGATAGAGCATCTGGCAAAACGAGGCGGCGCAGCGGATCGCTTCGTCTAGCGTCCGGCAGGTCACGAGGCACCTGCACATCATGTCGACTTCTTCCTTGCGCATCGGCGGGTGGCCGTCGTTGTGGGCCACTTGCGCCTCGAGCCGCTCGATCACATGGCGATACAGCGCGGTAGCACTGTCCGAGGGGAGATCGGTAATGGCACTAGCGACCGGCGCTGCACGCGTGTGGGCGTCGCTCCGACTCAACTCGTCGCGCAAGCGGACATCCAGCCCTGGAAGCGCGCGCCTGGACTTGTGCTGGGAAGGGGCTTTCATTTTGATCCGTATAGACCGACGCTGCGCCGTTGAGTGATCGGGGCGCCAGTGCGAGTGCCCGGCGCGGAACTCAGTATACACACGGGCCGGCTGGCGTCGTTTCGTCTAATGAACAGGATAGGGCGCGGTGTTCGCGGACCTGAACGAACGCGACGACCACTCTGCGAAGCGATTGAACGCTGGAATTTGATCGATGGCTCCGTTAAGGTGGTGCCCTCAACTGCAACGGAGTCCTCTATGGCGCTTTTCGAATTCAACGGCATGCGTCCTCGCGTCGATGCATCCGCGTATGTGCATCCTTCCGCGGTCGTGATTGGAGACGTGAGCATAGGCGCGCATTGCTATATCGGCCCGCACGCCAGCTTGCGCGGCGACTTTGGGGCGATCGTCATTGAAGAAGGCAGCAATGTGCAGGATAGCTGCACGCTGCACGTCGGCATTCGCGAGACCTGCCGGCTGGGCGTCAACAGCCATATCGGACATGGCGCGGTCGTGCACGGCGCCCATCTCGAGCCCGATGTGATGATCGGCATGAATGCCGTCATCATGGACGGCGCCATCATTGGCCGGCAAACCATCGTTGCGGCCTGCGCTTTCGTCAAGGCGGGCTGGGACGTGCCTGCCGCCGTGCTCGTGGCGGGCGTGCCGGGGCGCGTCGTGCGGCCTCTGGACGAAGCGGAGATCGCGGGCAAGGCAGCGGGCACGCGGCTCTATCAGCAACTCGCCAAGGACTGTTTGCACTCGATGAAACGGATCGACGGCTAGGCGAGAGAGGGGCCGCCGTGCCGTTTCCCACCGCTGTGCCGTTTCCCACATTAGCCGTCGACGGATTTCGCGGCGCATCGTCCGGCTGGACGATGCGCGCTTGCGTGGGCGCCTTTACCGTGGGGTTCCGGAATCCGGATTCTTCCGGAACTCAGGAGACCGTATGAACCCGATGGATACGCTGGAAGCACGCTTGCGCGCGCTCGAAGACGCCGACGCGATTCGCAGCCTCAAGGCGCGCTATTTCTCCTGTTGCGACCTGAAGGATCCGCACGGCATGCGCGAGTGCTTTGCGCCTGGCCCGGTGCGCATCGACTATGGGGCGATCGGCGTATTCGACGACCGTGACGCGCTGGTTGCCGTGTTCGAGCGGCTGGGCTGCCATCCGCATATCGTGGAGATGCACCACGGCGTCAATCCGCAGATCGAGGTGATCGACGAGCGGCATGCACGCGGCAAGTGGGGGCTGCACTATCAGATGCTCGACACGCGCGAGCGCGCTTTCACGCAGCTTGGGGCGTATTACGAAGATGAGTACCGCAAGATCGACGGCAAGTGGAAGATCGCCGCGACGCGTTGTGTCGTGACTTCCACGCTCGTCGGGAGTTACGACCCGGCGTCGCCGGGCGTGCGCTTTGCCGGGCGCCAGGCGGGCTAGCCGCTCGGCGGTGCTTGGGGCATCGGCTTTTCACGCATCGTGCAGAACCCGGCGCTATTGTGCATGGACGTGCCGCGCAGACACGCGGCAACGAAGTATGAAGCTCGCCATTTCAGGTCGACTTCATATTCCGTAGAATGCGTGCATGATCCAGCGACACGCCGATGCCTTCCCCGAATTGAACCCCGCGCGCGCGGACGAGTTGCGCGCGCTGGCCGGCCGGCTCGATCGGCGCGTCCACAACCGAAGGCGCGGCTCATGAGCGACCCCGCCTCCGGCATGTTCCGCTCGCTGCGCAGCTTCAACTACCGGGTGTGGGCGGCGGGCGCACTGGTGTCCAATATCGGCACCTGGATGCAGCGCACCGCGCAGGACTGGCTCGTGCTGACCGGCCTCACGCACCACAGCGCGGCGGCGGTGGGCGTGGTCATGGGCCTGCAGTTCGGGCCGCAGCTGCTCTTTCTGCCCTGGTCGGGCTATGCCGCCGATCACATGGACCAGCGGCGCCTCCTGATGATCACGCAGGCCACGCTCGGGGTGCTCGCCCTCGCGCTGGGTGTGCTGACGATTACCGGCGTGGTGCAGCTCTGGCATGTCTACGTCTTCGCGTTCCTGTTCGGCAGCACGACGGCATTCGATTCGCCGGTGCGGCAGACCTTCGTCTCCGAACTGGTCGGCGACGCCGATCTGGCCAACGCGGTCGCGCTCAACTCGACGTCGTTCAACGCCGCGCGCATGATCGGGCCGGCGGTGGCGGGCGCGGTGATCGCATCGGTGGGCGTGGGCTGGGCGTTCGTGCTCAACGGGCTGTCGTTCGTGGCGGTGCTCGTGTCGCTCACGCGCCTGCGCACGCAGGAGCTGCGCGTGCGCGCGCGGGCGAAGCCCGCCAAGGGCAGCCTCGCGGCGGGCCTGCGCTACGTGTGGGCGCGCCCGGACCTCAAGGCGATCGTGGTGATGCTGTTTCTAATCGGCACGTTCGGCCTCAATTTTCCGATCTTCATCTCCACCATGGCCGTGCGCGTCTTTCATGCCGATGCGGGCGGCTATGGCCTGCTGTCCTCGATGATGGCGGTGGGGACGGTGACGGGCGCGCTTTTCGGCGCGCATCGCAGCAACCCGCGCTTTGGCTCGCTGCTGATCGCGTCGGCGGTGTTCGGCGTGGGCTGCGCACTGGCTGCGGTTGCGCCGAGCTATGGCTGGTTCGGTGCGGCGCTGGTGCTGATCGGCATTGCGGCGCTGACCTTGATGACCGAGACCAATAGCCTGATGCAGCTCTCTACCGAGCCTTCGATGCGCGGGCGCGTGATGGCGATCCGGCTGGCCGTGGCGCTGGGCGGCACGCCCATCGGCGCGCCGATGGTGGGCTGGGTGGCCGACCACTGGGGGCCGCGCTGGGCGCTCGTGGTGGGCGCGGCGTCCGGTGTTGCGGCGGCGGCGGTGGCGGTGCGGGCGCTGGCGGTGGCGAGGCGGGGGCGCTGACGCGCGTTACGCGATGGGTTCGGGGACCTTCTCGCCGCTTGCGTTCATATCGCGCACGACGTCGGCGACGACCCGGCGGATGCCCGTTAGCGCCGCTTCCGGCGTTTTGTCGAGCCATGAAAGAGACGGAAACTCTGCACAGAGCCCGACATGCTCCCTATCCTCCGGGGACCACGTGATGCGGTAGGTGTAGTGATCGTGGGCCATGGTTACCCTTCCTTCAGTTTGTCGAGCGCTTCAAGAACCTGTCGCACCTGATACACCTTGGCCTTGCCGCGCTCGTTCTGGATGTTCACGCGTGGATCGCCCGGCCAAGGGGTTTTGAAGATCGCGTGGCTGGAGCCGGACAACACGCTGTTTCAACAACGTCCCTCACGCAACGCCATCACCCAGTCGGGCCGCCCATTGGCGCGCGCCAGATCCGCCGTCGCGTCCCAGTCGTACTCGACCGCATGGAATTCGGCATCCCAGCCTGACTTCGTGCGCGTGACGGTTGCATAGCGCGCGTGCGGCGAACCCGTTTCGATCCGATGCGGCCACGGCAGGTCGTCCTCATAGGCCTGCAGTCCCACGCTGCCCGGATTGACGACGAGACGCCCGTCGCCGAGCATCGCGCTGCGCGGCACATGCGTATGGCCGCAGAGAATCAGCCGCTCGGGGCCGTCGCCCGCGCGGCGCTCGACTTCCGCCTGAGTGGCGGCGCGGCATCCTGCTTCGGTCACGGTCTCGAGAAAATAATCGAGATCGCTTTCGGGCGTGCCGTGAACCAAGAGCACCTCGTCCGCGATGCGCAGCGTGGCCGGCAACTGGGCGATCCAGTCGAGCTGATCGGCGCGCAGCGCCGCGCGTGCGAAGCGATCGGACGTTCTCATCCCCGCGAGATCGTTGGCAAGCAGTTGGCGCTCGTGATTGCCGCGGATGGTGGGCAGATCGAGCGCCATCAGGCGGTCCGCGGTCTCGGCCGGCGAGATCGATCCGGAGACGATGTCGCCGAGATTGACGATCAGGTCGGCACCCTGCGAGCGGATATGGCGCAGTACGGCGTCCAGCGCGGGGAGGTTGCCGTGAATGTCCGAGAGTGCGGCGATTTTCATGGCATGGCAATGAGTGGGAGAAGCGCACATTCTCGACGATGGCAGCTTGGGCATGCAAGCCGGATGAATCTGATACCGTGCGTCCTGCGCGACGCGGAAACTCGCGAATCGGCGCCAACGTGCAATGTTTTGTATCGGCCGTACGCACAGATACATTGAGATACATGGCGCCGCGCGCGCTGCGCTATAAAGCATCCATCGCAATCGACGCATCGAGGAGAACGCAGCATGAATGCAGAGATCCAGCATGGTTCGTGTCACTGCGGGGCCGTGCGCTTCGAGGTCCGCACCGCGCTCACGCCCGCCTCGCGCTGCAACTGCAGCCTGTGCCGCCGCAAAGGCGCGCTCATGTCGCCGCCGTTTGCCGCGGGCGAGCTGACCATCGTGAGCGGCAAAGATGCCCTCACGCTCTATCAGTTCAACACGCGCGTGGCGAAGCACTACTTCTGCCGGCATTGCGGCATCTATCCCTTTCATCAGACGCGCAAGGACCCCGCGCTCTGGCGCGTGAATCTCGGCTGCCTCGAAGGCGTGGACGTTTACTCGCTGGAGGCCGGCCTGAACGACGGCGCGAGCCTTTCGGTGGTGGAGGACGCATGAGGCGGCTCTTTGCAGTGCTCGCGCTGCTGGCGGGCGGTCTAGCGACCGAGGCGGTGCATCCGCTCTCGTGCACGCTCGCCACGCTCACGCGGCGCGAGAAGATCGCGCCCAATGGCGGCCGCAAGTCGCTGGGGCGCGGCACGGGCGGCTCGAGCGGCGGCTCAAGAAGCGGCACAGGCGCCGCCACGCGCGGAGTATGATCGGCGCATGGAAAAGAGCGACCACATTCTGATCGTCGACGACGATCGCGGCATTCGCGAGCTGATTGCCGACTACCTCGAAAAGAACGAGATGCGCGTGACGCTGGCCGCGAACGGGCGCGAGATGCGCGCCGCGCTCGAAAACGGCGCGCCCGACCTCATCGTGCTCGATCTCATGCTGCCGGGCGAGGACGGCCTCGTGCTCTGCCGTGACCTGCGTGCGGGGCGTTTTCGCACGGTGCCGGTGCTCATGCTCACGGCGCGCAGCGAGGAGACCGACCGCATCGTCGGCCTCGAAATGGGCGCCGATGACTACCTCGCCAAGCCCTTCGCCGTGCGCGAGCTGCTCGCGCGCATCCGCTCGGTGCTGCGCCGCGCGCGCATGCTGCCGCCGGGCATGCAGGTGAGCGAAACGGCGTCGATGCTCGGCTTCGGCGAATGGCGGCTCGACACCACGGCGCGCCACCTGCTCGACGAGGAGGGCACGCTCGTCGCGCTCTCGGGCGCCGAATACCGGCTGCTGCGCGTGTTCCTCGATAACCCGCAGCGCGTGCTCACGCGCGACCAGTTGCTGAACCTCACGCAAGGGCGCCAGGCGGACGCGTTCGACCGCTCGATCGACCTGCTCGTGAGCCGTTTGCGGCAGCGCCTGCGCGATGGCGCGCGCGAGCCGCGCTACATCAAGACGCTGCGCAACGAGGGCTATGTGTTCTCGGCGGCCGTGAACGTGATCGAAGGGCCGCAATGAGCACGGCAAGCCATGATGCGCAGCGCGGCGACACCGCCGCCGCTGGCGCGCGACGCCATCTCCTGCGCTGGCCGCGCACGCTGTTCGCACGGCTCGCGCTGATTCTCTGCGTGGGCCTCGCGCTCGCTCAGACGTTGTCGGTCTGGCTCACGCTCACTGAGCGCGACGAGACCACGGCCAACATGATGATGGATTACGTCGAGCGCGAGGTAGCCAGCTCGGTGGCGCTGCTCGACAATCTGCCGCCGGCCGAGCGTGCCGCCTGGCTGCCGCGCCTCGCGCGGCGCAGCTACACCTTCGTGCTCGGCCCGGGCGTGCCCGGCGTCGCGCCCGACGCGCAGCTCTCGCGGCGCTACGAGTCGGCCATCGAGAAGGGCATCGGCAAGCACTATGCGCTCACGGCCAATGCGATTCCCGGCGAGCGCGAGCACCTGCAGGTGCATCTGCGTCTGACCGACGGCTCGCCGCTCACCATCGACGTGCGTCCGCAACCGTCGCTGCCGCTCTCGCGCTGGCTGCCGCTCGTGCTGTTCGTGCAGCTCGTCGTGCTGGCCGTGTGCTGCTGGCTTGCGGTGCGCATCGCGACGCGTCCACTCGATGCGCTCGCGCGCGCCGCCGACGCGCTCGGTCCCGACCTCAAGGCCGAGCATCTGGAAGAGGACGGCCCCTCCGAGGTGGCACGCGCCGCGCGCGCCTTCAACGCGATGCAGGCGCGCATCGCGGGCTATATGGCCGAGCGCATGCAGATTCTCGCGGCTATTTCGCATGACTTGCAAACGCCCATCACGCGCATGCGCCTGCGCGTGGACGTCATGGACGACGATACCCAGGGTACGAAGCTCAGGCAGGACTTGCAGGAAATGGAGCAGCTCGTGAAGGAGGGCGTGGCCTACGCGCGCACGCTGCACGGCGCGGCCGAAGTGCCGATGCGCGTGGACCTCGACGCGCTGCTCGACAGCCTCGTGTGCGATTACACCGATGCCGGCAGCGACGTGCGCTACGAGACGCGCGCGCCGCTCGCGATGGTCACGCGCGCCCAGGCGCTCAAGCGCATCGTGGGCAACTTCGTCGACAACGCGCTGAAGTTCGCGGGCGCGGCGGAGATTGCGCTGATCAAGGGGCCGGGCGACGCTCAGGTCACGATCTCGGTGCTCGACCGCGGGCCCGGCATTCCCGAGGCCTCGCTAGAAGCGGTGTTCGAGCCGTTCTACCGGCTCGAAACCTCGCGCAACCGCGGCACGGGCGGCACGGGCCTCGGCCTGGCGATCGCACGTCAACTGGCCGTCGCAATGGGGGCGCAGCTTTCGCTGCACAACCGCCCGGGCGGCGGCCTGGAAGCGCGGCTCGTGTTGAATGGCCCGCGCAAGGCCTGAATCGAGGGGTTTTGCGTGCGCGGGCGCTTGTGCCGATAGCCCGGCCGAGTGCCTGATTTTCAGCCCCGCGTTGCTTCGTTACGTCTGCGCGCCACTTCCTTTGCGCCCGCGCGCCGCCGCTTGCGCCGCGAGACGCGGCGACACCATCTTGCGTCCGCGATGGCGAATCTCCTTGCTGAATTCGAGGCAGGTCTGCGTCATCAGATCGGGCGAGCGATACACCATGAAGACGTGATAGTCCGGTAATTCATCGCGGATCGGCAGGGGCTTGAGCGCATCGGGATTCAGCGCGAGCGGGCCGGTGCGGCCATAGAACACGAAATCGGACCACACGCTGATGAGATCCGTGCAGGTGGCGAGCTGCAAGCCCAGCAGGTTCGAGCTGCTCTGCACGACATTGCGCGGCATCTCCAGCCGGTGCAGACGCATCAGGCTCGCGAGCGGGCTGCCGGGGTCGTCGAGCGGATCGAGCGTGAGCCATTCCGCATCGACGAGCGAGCGGATGCTCGTCGTGCGCGCGAGCGGGTGGCCGGGGCGCGCGGCCACCAGCATGCCTACCGAAAAGAGCGGCTCCCACTGAAACGCGCCGGTGCCGGGGCCGCTATTCGTGGAGATGAGCGCGAGATCGAGATGGCCTTCGCGCAGGCCTTCGAGGATCTGCTGCGGGCGCAGTTCGTAGGCGCGGATCGCCACGGCCGGAAAGCGCTCGCGAAACGCGGCGATGGCTTCCGGCAAGGGGCCGCTAGAGGCCACCGCCGAGAAGCCGATATTGAGCTGCGCCTCGGCGTGGCCGCGCATCGATTCGATGTCTTCCAGCGCATGCCGCAACTCGTGCTCGACGACGCTCGCACGCTTGACGAGCGCGCGCCCATAATTCGTGAGGCTCACGCCGCGCACGGAGCGCGAGATGAGCGTCACGCCCAGCTCGCGCTCGAGCTCGGCGATCGCCTTGGAAAGCGCGGGCTGCGAGACGTGCAGGCTGCGCGACGCCTCATGCATGCTGCCGTGCTGCGCGAGCGCGAGCAGCACGCGCAACTGGTGCAGTTTCATCCGATGATTCCTCCAGAGCGTCGCCCGACGGGCGCTTCGCGGGCCGATGAGCGTCGGTACTTATCCCGATGGCCGCTGCACGATGGTTATGACGGTGATTCTATCTGGTTATCACGATAAAAATTTCTCACTTCTTTCAAAAGTGAACCTTGCCTGAATATCGACCAGCGCCTGCCGTTTGCATGGAAGTCAACACGGCCGCATGCGCGCCATGAGCGCATGAAGGGGCACGCCGAAGGCGCACGGCGCTTGCCACGAACGCGACGTTCAACCCTGCTTGCGGAGATCCGCCATGAATGACGCTACGCTCAGCGCCGCCGACGATACGGGCGCCATCGCGCACGCCGCCGCTCCCAGCCACGCACCGGCACGCCAGAGCCAGTTCCGCCTCATCGCCGCATGCTCGATCGGCAACGCGCTGGAAATGTACGACTTCACGGTCTACAGTTTCTTCGCGCTCCTGATAGGCCGGCTCTTCTTTCCCTCGGACAGTCCTTTTGGCTCGCTGCTGCTCGCGGTGGCCACCTTCGGCATCGGCTTCGTGATGCGTCCGCTCGGCGGCCTCGTGATCGGCAGCTACGCCGACCGGCGCGGGCGCAAGGCCGCGATGACGCTCACCATCGCGCTGATGGTGGCGGGCACGCTGTGCATCTCGCTGGCGCCCACCTATGCGCAGGCCGGCGTCTACGGCTCGCTCGTGCTGCTCGCGGGGCGCCTGCTGCAGGGCTTTTCGCTCGGTGGCGAGATCGGCGCGGCCACGTCCATGCTGATGGAGTCGGGCTCGGTGGGGCAGCGCGGCTTTCGCGTGAGCTGGCAACTGGGCAGCCAGGGCATCTCCGCGCTCATCGGCGCGCTCACGGGCGCCATGCTCTACGCCACGCTCTCGCCGCATGCGCTCGAAAGCTGGGGCTGGCGTCTGCCGTTCCTCGGCGGCCTCGCGATCGCGCCGGTGGGCCTCTATATCCGCGCGAAGCTCGACGAGACGCACGAGGCCGCGCCCGATGCGCCCAGCCCCCTTGGCACGCTCATGCGCGAGCACGGCAGCAAGGTGCTCAAGGGCATCCTCGCGGTGACGGCCGGCACCGTCAGCATGTATCTCGTGGTCTTCTTCATGCCTACCTACATGATTCGCGTGCTGAAGATGCCGCCTTCGCTTTCGCTGCTCTCGGGTTGCGCCACTGGCATCACGATGCTGGTCGCCTCGCTGGTCTCAGGGCGTCTCGCCGATCGCCTCACGCGGCGCAAGCCGCTCGTCATGGCCTCGCTCGCTTTCAACCTTATCGCGGTGGTGCCGGCGTTCTGGCTCATGACGCGCTTTCCCAGCGTGCCGCTCGTGCTCGCGCTTTCGGTGCTGCTGACGGCGGCTTCGAATCTCGGCTCGACGCCGATGCTGCTCGTGCTCATGGAAATGCTGCCCGCCTCGGTGCGCGCGAGCGGCCTTTCGGTGATCTACAGCGTGGGCGTGACGGTGTTCGGCGGCAGCTCGCAGTTCATCGTCACCTGGCTCATTGCGAAGACCGGCAACCCGCTTTCTCCGGCGCTCTACATGGTCGCGTGCGGGCTCGTGACGCTGCTCGCGGTCTGGCGCATAGAGGAGCGCCGCGTCGACTGAACACGCGGCAGGCGCCATTGCGCCTTCTGAACTTAACCAACATCACAAGGACGCCACCGACATGAAGCGCGAATCCACGCTTACGCCGTTTCAACTGTTGCCCACGCTACTGCCCGAGATCGAAATCGACGCCGAAACGTTCATCGGCATTCGTCGCCAGATTCATTCGCAGCCCGAACTGGGTTTCGAAGTGGGCGCCACGGCGAAGCTCGTGGCGATGCTGCTCGAGAAGTGGGGCTATGAAGTGCACACGGGGATCGGGCGTAGCGGCGTGGTGGGGCAGTTGAAGGCGGGCACGGGCAAGCGGCGGCTGGGCATCCGCGCCGACATGGATGCGCTGCCCATCGTCGAGAACACCGGCCTGCCGTATGCGAGCCAGCACGCGGGCAAGATGCACGCGTGCGGCCACGACGGCCACACGGCCATTCTCCTTGCGGCGGCCAAGACGCTGGCGGAGCGGCGCGACTTCGACGGCACGCTCAACCTCATCTTCCAGCCCGACGAAGAGAACCTGTGCGGCGCGAAGGCGATGATCGATGACGGCCTGTTCGAGCGCTTCCCGTGCGACGCCGTCTACGCGTTGCACAACATGCCGGGCGTGCCCGCCGGCACGTTCCGCGTGCTCGAGGGGCCGGTGAGCCTGTCGTCCGACGTGGCCGACGTCACGCTCAAGGGCGTGGGCGGCCACGGCGCCATGCCGCATCGCGTGAAGGACCCCATCGTGGCGGCGGCCGCGCTCATCACGGCGCTGCAGACGATCGTCGCGCGCAACGTCGCGCCCGACGACACCGCCGTGGTCTCGGTGGGCTTCATCAAGGGCGGCGCCACGCACAACGTGATTCCGGAGACAGTGACGCTAGGCGTCAACATTCGCGCGGCACGGCCTGAGACGCGCGAACTCGTGGAGCAACGCGTGCGCGAGATCGTGGCGGCCACAGCGCAGGCTCACGGGGTGGAGGCCCATATCGATTACCGGCAGCTCACGCCGCCGATGGTCAACACGCCCGATGAAACGTTGCTGGCGCAACAGGTTTGCACGGAGCTGGTGGGGGTGGAGAACGTGGTCGTGCAGGCGCCGAAGGGACTGAACGGCAGCGAAGATTTTGCGTGGATGCTCAAGGCCGTGCCGGGCTGCTATATGTTGCTCGGCAATGGTGAAGGCGAGTTCGGCGGCTGCATGGTGCACAACCCCGGCTATGACTTCAATGACCAGGTGCTGCCGCTCGGCGCGGCGGCATGGGTGCGGCTCGCGCAGCGCTTTCTTGCGGGATGAAAACGGCGTGCTAACGAACGGCTTTCATGGTGCTATGGCGTAAGCCGTTCGTGCGCACGGGCCTCGAAAGGCGCTTAAGGTTCTCTTCAGCCAGGCTTCGTTAAGATCGTTGCGGCCCGGTGGCGATCCATTCATTGCTAGCCACCGGATCATTGCCCGCATCGCCGCAGCATCGGCTCCACGCCGTGGCGGCGAATGCGCGCCGAACGCCTGCCCGCTCTGGAGTGAGTCCCGCCATGAAGCCGCCGTCCTTTGCACGGTTGCGTGCAGATCTGCTCGTCATCGCCCTTACGACGATGTTCATTCAAGCTGTCGTTTTCGTTGCGATCGTGGTGTTGCGCGTGCCGGCGATCTCGTTTGCGACGCTGGACTTTCGCCTCGGCGTGATCGCACTCGTGTCGGCAGCGGTGCTCGCGGTGCGCTGGATCGAACGGCGCGCGGCGCTCGACGGCATCGAGACGCATTTGCCCTCGTGAGTCGCCATTTGCTCGGGTATCCGAAGCAATCCGCCCGTTCGCGCGCGCATCAAGGCGCGGCGCTGGCGATTTCCTCAGTGATCCATTTGCCGTCGTCGATGAGCCTGTCGACGATGCTGCTGCCCACGCTATAGCCGCCCATCAGCGCTTCCGCTTCCGAAGCGAATGCGCGTCCCGCCGCGCGGTCGATGCGCAGCGAGGCGAACGGCATCTTTTCGTCTGAGGAAATCAGGAGCAGGGCGATATGGTCGAGCGCGGCGGCGGCGCCTTCCTGGGTGCGGCAGACGGTTTCGACGCTGACGTCGAGGGTATGGCCGCGATGCTGATACGTGCGTTTCATGAGTGAAGCCCGGAGCGCCGCGTACACGGCGTGTTTCGCAGCCAGACATTATGCTTACGCGAAACTTAGGAAACACTTAAGAAAGCGCACGCGGCGCCCGCCCGCACAAAGCTGGCGTGTGCTGCCTCAGTCGAGTCGCAGCACTCAGGCGGCGCTCATGCAACCGCGCCGGCTGGGATCACGCCGACCGCGCCGCCGGGTGGCTGGCCCGTTTGCTGGCGCGAACGGCCCGAGCTCAGATAAGCCGCGATCGAGTCCTGCGTGATCTCGCCCATCCACGCGCCATCGGCATCGAGCACCGGCATCCACGAAGCGCTGAACTGATACATCTTCGAAAGCACGATGCGCAGGTTGTCGTCCACCGAGACGCTGGCCGCGAAGGGCGTCACGCGCTCGCCACACGCGCCGTCGCCGCCGCGCGCCGCACGGCGCGTGACATAGCCGAGCGCATGGCCCGCTTCGTCGAGCACGGTCAGATAGCGGCAGTCCGCTTCGTCCATGACCGCGAAGGCGTGCGCGAGCGGCGTGTCTACGCGCGCCGTTTCGGGCTGCGTGGCGGCGTCGCCGGCCTTCACGAGCAGCAGACGCTTGAGCGTGCTGTCCTGGCCCACGAACTGCGCGACGAATTCGTCGCGCGGGCGCGCGAGCAGCGTGTCGGGGTGATCGTATTGCACGAGCTGGCCGCGCCGGAACACGGCGATGCGGTCGCCGAGCTTGATGGCCTCGTCGATATCGTGGCTCACCATGATCACGGTCTTCTTCAGTTGCCGCTGCATCTGGAAGAACTCGTTCTGGATGGACTCGCGATTGATCGGGTCCACGGCGCCGAACGGCTCGTCCATCAGCAGCACGGGCGGGTCGGCGGCGAGCGCGCGAATTACGCCCACGCGCTGCTGCTGGCCGCCCGAGAGCTCGCGCGGATAGCGCTTCAGATACTGCTTCGGATCGAGTGCGACCATCGACATGAGCTCTTGCGCGCGCTGGGCGCAGCGTTTCTTGTCCCAGCCGAGCAGGCGCGGCACCACCGTGATGTTCTCCTCGATGGTCATGTTCGGGAACAGGCCGATCTGCTGGATCACGTAGCCGATATGGCGGCGCAGGTCGACTTCGTCGAGCCCGGACGTGTCCTCGCCGTTGATGAGCACGCGGCCCGAGGTCGGCGCGATGAGCCGGTTGATCATCTTGAGCGTGGTGGTCTTGCCGCAGCCCGAGGGGCCGAGGAACACGCAGATTTCGCCTTCGGCCACCGCAAGGCTCACGGAGTCGACGGCGCGCACGGGCTGGCCGTCCTTCTGGGTGAAGGTCTTGGTCAGTTTGTCGAGTTCGATCATGTCTTTTGCACTCCTTTCGGTGTCAATGCGCGCTGCAGCCACTGCAGGAGCAGGTCGGCGACGATCGCGAGCACGCTCACGAGCACCGCGCCCACCAGCAGCTTCATCATGCTGCTCTGGCCGATGGCGCGCAGGATCAGCGTGCCGAGGCCGCCCGCGCCAATCACGGCGGCAATCGTCATCACGCCGATGTTCATCACGACCGCGGTGCGCACGCCAGCGAGAATTACGGGCACGGCGAGCGGCAAGTCTACGAGGCGCAGGCGCTGCCACGAGGTCATGCCAATGCCCGTGCCGGCTTCCTTGATGCCGGCGTCCACGTTGCGCAGTGCCAGGTAGGTGTTGCGCATGATCGGCAGCAGCGAATAGAGGAATACCGCCGTGATGGCCGGCACCGCGCCGATGCCCTGGCCGAAGCGCGAGAAGAACGGGATCATGAGGCCGAACAGCGCGATGGACGGCAGCGTGAGCACGATGGTGGCGAGCCCGAGCAGCGGGCCCGCGAGCCACTCGTGACGGTTGATGACGATGCCGAGCGGCACGCCCGCCACGATCGCGCAGCCCACGGCAATGCCTACCAGCCAGATGTGCTGCAAGGTGAGTTGCAACAGATCGGGCCAGCTCGAAGCGAGATAGTCGAATACGTTCATGAGATCTCCTTCAAGGCAGCTGATGCGTGCGCAGGAAGGCGTCGGCCACGTCGCGCGGCGACTTGCCGTCGAGGTCCACGGCCTTGTTCATGTCCTGCATCACGTCATTGTTGAGCGCCGCCGAAAGCGCGTTGAGTTGCGCCGCGAGCTTCGGGTTGTGCTCGAGCGCCTCCTTGCGCACCACGGGCGTGGCGTTGTACGGCGGGAAGAAGTGTCGGTCGTCATCGAGCGGCACGATGCCGAAGCCCTTCACGCGGCCATCGGTCGTGTAGACGAGGCCGATCTTCAACTGGTTGTTGTGCAGCGCCGTGTAGACGAGTCCGGGGTCCATCTGCTTCATCTGCGAGCGGCTGAACTGCATGCCGTAGGTGTCCAGCAGCGGCTTGAGGCCATCGGGGCGGTTCGCGAATTCCGCGTCCATGCCGAACACGATGTGCTTCGCATCGGGTTGGGTCTTCAGATAGTCGGCGAGCTGCGAAACCGTCTTGATGCCGGAAGTCTGGGCGAACTGGCTGGGCAGCCCGATTGCGTAGGTGTCGTTGAGCGGCGAGGCATCGAGCCAGACGAGCTCGCGCGGCTCATCGAGTGCCTTCACGCGCTGGTACATGTCCTCGGGGGAGAGCTTGTCCTTGAGCTTGTCGTAGACGAGCGCCGCCGTGCCCGTGTAATCCCACACGAGATCGAACTGGCCGTTCTCCAGCGCGCTGCGCATGAGCGTGCTGCCGAGCCCGGAGCGCACTTCCACGTCGTAGCCGCGCGAGCGGAGGTACTGCGCCGTCACTTCCGCGAGCACGTATTGCTCGGTGAAGTTCTTCGCGCCCAGCACGAGCTTGGCGGCGAACGCCGAAGAGCTTGCGGCCACGCACAGCGTACCCACGGCACACAGGCGCATGATCGATCGAATCGCACTGCGAAATATGAACGGAGCGGTGGGAAAGGCGATCATGCAACACCTCCGCGACGCACGATCCACTGGCGGCTGCCGGCCGCGACGAGGCCGTCGAGCACGAGCGCGAGTATCGCGGTGAGCGAGGCGCCCAGCAGCAGCAAGGGCTGGTTGTCGAGATAGATGCCGGGGAAGATGAGCGAGCCAAGGCTGTCCGCGCCAATCAGGTAGGCGAGCGGCGCCGTGCCCACGTTGATGGCGAGCGCCGTACGCACGCCGCCTACGATGATCGGCAGCGCGTTGGGCAACTCCACGCGGGTGAGCGACTGCCAGCCGGTCATGCCGATGCCTTTGGCGGCTTCGCGCAGCGCCGCGGGCACGTTTTTCACGCCTTCGTAGGTGTTACGCGTGATGGGCAGCAGCGAGGCAAGGAACAGCGCGACGATGGCCGGCATATCGCCGATGCCGAAAATACCGAGCGCGATGGCGAGCACGGCGAGCGACGGAATCGTGTTGCCGATGTTGAAGATCTGCATGAAGCGCTCGGCCTGGCGCTGAAGCCGCGGCCGGCTCAGCATCACGCCGGCAGGCACGCCCACGACGATGGCGAGCGCCATGGACCAGGCAACCAGTAGCATGTGACGGCACGCGTAATAAGCGAGATCGCCCGCATGGCTGCGAAACGTTTCGGCGCCGATTCCACGGGCGAGCGCCCATGCGATGACGGCTATGGCTATCAGGCTGCCCAGCAGTTGGACAGTGCGTCGAGTCATGAAGATACGCCCCCTCGATCTCGGTGCGGCGCGCACGAGCGCACACGCCGCGAAGACGCCAGATGGCGCCGCGATGGAAGTTCGTAATCCCGGCATGGCCGCGATTGAACTGACGGAAACAGTCCTTGCCGGCCGCAACGGTGTGCGACGGGCAGTCGAGTGAACGCGCTAGTGCGTTCGTCTGATTGTCATGTTCAGCCCAGCGACGCAATGAAACGGCACGTGCGCGCTGAAGCAGGGCACCGTCCTGCGAGGACGGCATGGATGCGGAGGGCAGAGGCCCAGGCCGCTGGGGCCGGTGGCCCCTTTGATGTGGCGAAACGGATGCGTACGCAACGAAGTACGAAGCTGCATCACCGCAGTTACATCACGTCTCGCACGAGATCATGCTTTTTGTGAATGAAGGCTGAGTATAGGCCAATCGATTGAGCGCGTCTACCATGGGGGGCGATCGATATGATTGACATCGTGGTCAACGATCGCAGCAAATGTGCCTGAACGTGTCATATCGGGTAAATAATCGGGATGACGATATAAATCGGATGGGTATCAATTCCCGATCGAATCGAACCCTGCTTTTCGAGGCAAATTGACGATGGGTGCGCGAGCCGATGAACGTCGCCTCGCGCGTGCGCGCTACTTCTCGCGGCTCATCCCTGCGACGCTGAGCGTGCGCTCGGCCAGCACGGCATCGCGCTTGGCGAGCAGGTGGCCGCGCAGGATCTTCGAGAGCGCAGGCCCGTTGCGCGCTTCGAGCGCGGCGATCATGCCCTCGTGGTCGCGTATCGCGCTGTCCCACTTGGCGGTCTGGAAGTTGGAGCGAAAGCGCAGCGCCTGCAGGCGCCGGTTCAGCGTCACGTAGGTCTGGCGCAGCGCCGCGTTGCGCGCCGCGATGTTGATGAGGTCGTGAATCGCGTGATTGCGCGAGTAGTAGCCGGACAGGTCGTTCTGCGCGCGGCACAGCAACATGGCCGCGTGCAGCGCCTTGATTTGCGCGAGCTCCGTTTCGCTGATGCGCTCGCACGCGAGCTCGCCCGCGAACGCCTCGAGCCCGCTCATGAGCTCGAACATGTCGCGTATCTCGGCTTCGCTCAGCTGCGCAACGGTTGCGCCACGGTTCGGCGAGATCTCGATGAGCCCCTCGGCGGCGAGCACCTTGAGGGCCTCGCGCAGCGGCGTGCGCGAAATGCCCAGCACTTCGCACAGCTTGCGCTCGTTGAGCTTCACGCCGGGCGCGAGCTGCCCCTCGACGATGAATTCGCGCAGGTGGTCGACCACCGTGTCGTGCAGGCGCTGGCGAGCGAGCTTCGGCAGCGCGAGCTCCGGCGCGTCAGGTTGTGCGGACGCGAGTTGCGCGTCCGGAATGTCTGCATTTTGCATACGAGACCCCATCGTCCAACTTGCCCTCATTCTAGCCTGGCTGCCGCCGGCGCTCGGTTGCGGCGCACCGCCGGGTTTCCCCTGGGCCGATTCCGGCCAATTTCACCTTGCATCTGCTCAGCGGTGGACTAAAGTATTTTGCATGCAAAATGCCATTTCGGCTGAATCGGGTGGCATCGACTGAAGTACTTCCGACCTTCCTTGAACGTGGGACCTCTTCATGCTGAAACTCGACTTCCATCCCGCCGGCCGCCATTTCCTGCAGATTCCCGGCCCGAGCCCCGTGCCCGACCGCATCCTGCGCGCGATGAGCTATCCGACCATCGACCACCGCGGGCCCGAGTTCGGCGCGCTGGGGCTTTCGGTGCTGGACGGCATCAAGAAAATCTTCAAGACCACGCAGCCCGTGGTGATCTATCCCGCTTCGGGCACCGGCGCGTGGGAGGCGGCGCTCACCAACACGCTCTCGCCCGGTGACGCGGTGCTGATGTACGAAACCGGCCACTTCGCGACGCTGTGGAAGAAGATGGCGGAGAGCCTGGGCCTGAAGCCCGAGTTTCTCGGCCTGCCCGGCGTGGAAGGTTGGCGGCGCGGCGTGCAGGCTGACATGATCGAGGCGCGTCTGCGCGCGGACACGGGCCATGCGATCAAGGCGGTCTGCGTCGTGCACAACGAGACTTCGACGGGCGTGACCTCCGATATCGCCGCCGTGCGCCGCGCCATCGACGCGGCGGGGCACCCGGCGCTGTTCATGGTGGACACGATCTCGGGCCTCGCATGCGCCGACTACCGGCACGACGAATGGGGTGTGGACGTGACCGTGTCGGGCTCGCAGAAGGGCTTGATGCTGCCGCCCGGCATCAGCTTCAACGCGATCTCGCAGAAGGCGCTGGAGGCGAGCCGCGGAGCGTTGCTGCCGCGCGCGTTCTGGAGCTGGGCCGAGATTGTCGAAATGAACAAGGACGGCTACTGGCCCTATACGCCCAATACGAACCTGCTATATGGCCTCTCGGAAGCGCTCGAGATGATTCTGGGCGAGGGGCTCGACAATGTGTTCGCGCGTCACCGTCGGCTGGCGGCCGCGTGCCGCGCGGCGGTAACGGCATGGGGGCTCGAGATTCAATGCGTGGACCCGGCCGTGTATTCGCCGGTCCTTACGGGCGTGATCATGCCGGACGGCGTGGATGCCGACGCGGTGCGCAAGCTCATTTACGAACGCTTCGATCTTTCGCTGGGCACGGGGCTCGGCAAGGTGAGGGGGCGCATGTTCCGCATCGGCCACCTCGGCGACTGCAACGATCTCGCGCTGATGGCGGCGCTCGCGGGCTGCGAGATGGGGCTGCGGCTCGCGGGCGTCACGCTGCGCGAAAGCGGCGTGGGCGCGGCGATGGACTACCTCGCGCAGCATGAGAGCGCGCCGCGGCTGAAGGCGGTGGCGTGAGCTCACGCCTCGCCAGTGTGCTGATGCACGCAACCCGCGACGAACCGATGCACGACGTTTGAACGCCCGACGTTTCGACCGACTATCCGATGCTCACGTCCACACCCAAACCGCTCGTTCAGCCTATCCGGCTCATGCCTGCTTCCGCGCGTGCGGCGCTCACCCCGCTCGCCGCGCGGCTCACGCGCGAATTGCGCGGCGACGTGCTGTTCGACCGCGCCTCGCGGGGCCGCTACGCCACCGACGCGTCGATCTACCAGATCATGCCCATTGGCGTGGCGGTGCCGCGCGACCAGGACGATCTGCGCGTCGCGCTCGACATCGCGCGCGATACGGGTGCGCCGGTGCTGGCGCGCGGTGCCGGCACGAGCCAGTGCGGGCAGACCGTGGGCGAGGCGCTCGTGATCGACACGAGCAAGTGGCTGAACCGCATCGTGGCCTTCGACGCCGAAGCGCGCACCGTGACGGTCGAGCCGGGCGTGGTGCTCGACCATCTCAACGCGTGGCTCAAGCCGCACGGCCTGTGGTTTCCGGTGGACGTCTCCACGGGCGCGCAATGCACGATAGGCGGCATGGCCGGCAATAACTCGTGCGGCTCGCGCTCGATCGAGTACGGCATCATGGTGCACAACGTGGCGGCCATCGACGCGATCCTCGCCGATGGCCACGAGACCGGTTTCGGTAAGTTATACGAAATGTCCAGCGACGCACGTACGCGAGCGCTCGTCGAGGGCGTGCGCGCGATTGCCGAACGCGAGCGTGACGAACTGCGCGAGCGTGTGCCGAAGGTGCTGCGCCGCGTGGCCGGCTACAACCTCGACTTGTTCGATTGCCAGAACCCGCTCGCGTTCGAGCGCGACGGCGAGCCGAATCTCGCGAACCTGCTGGTGGGTTCCGAGGGCACGCTGGCGTTCAGCCGCCAGTTGACGCTGCGCCTCGCGCCGCTGCCGCGCCACAAGGTGCTGGGCGTGGTGAATTTTCCCACCTTCTACGGGGCGATGGAGCTCACGCAGCACATCGTCAAGCTCGGGCCGAGCGCGGTCGAGCTCGTCGATCGCACGATGATCGACCTTGCGCTCGACAATCCCGCATTCCGGCCCGTGATTGAGCGCGCACTGGTGGGCACGCCGCAGGCGGTGCTGCTGGTGGAATTCGCCGGCGACGATCGCGAGGTCCAGCTTGCGCGCCTCGCGCAGCTCGTGGAGCTGATGGGCGATCTGGGCCTGCCCGGCAGCGTGGTCGAGATGCCCGATGCGGCCGCGCAGAAGGCGCTCTGGGACGTGCGCAAGGCGGGCCTGAACATCATGATGAGCATGAAGGGCGACGGCAAGCCGGTCTCCTTCATCGAGGACTGCGCGATGCCGCTCGAGCATCTCGCCGACTACACGAGCCGCCTGACCGAGGTGTTCCATCGCCACGGCACGGAGGGCACGTGGTACGCGCATGCGAGCGTGGGGACGCTGCACGTGCGCCCGATACTCGACATGCGTCGCGACGGCGCGCAGAAGATGCGCGCGATTGCCGAAGAGGCCGCTGAGATCGTGCGCGAGTACAAGGGCGCGTTCTCGGGCGAGCACGGCGACGGCCTGTGCCGCGGCGAATGGGTTGCCTGGCAGTACGGACCACGCATCAATGCGGCCTTTGCCGAAATCAAGACGCTCTTCGATCCCGCGAACCGCATGAGCCCGGACCGCATCGTCCATCCGCCGAAGATGGACGAGGCCGCGAACTTCCGCTTCGCGCCCGGCTACCGCGAGCGCGCGTGGCGGCCCGCGCTGGACTGGTCGACATGGAACGTCACGCGCGATCCGCTGACGGGCGCCGAGGGCGCGCCGGGTTCGGGCGGCGACGCGAGCGAGGGGCTCGCGAAGGCCGTTGAGATGTGCAACAACAACGGCCACTGCCGCAAATTCGACGCGGGCACGATGTGCCCGAGCTATCGCGTCACGCGCGACGAGCAGCATGTCACGCGCGGGCGTGCGAATACGTTGCGGCTTGCCTTGTCGGGGCAGCTGGAATCCATGGAGCGCGCTGGCGGCGTCAATAGTGGAGAGGCCGAAGGCGGTCTGGCGAGCCGCGCCGTCAAGGATGTGCTCGACCTGTGCGTCTCGTGCAAGGGCTGCAAGCGCGATTGCCCGACCGGCGTGGATATGGCGCGCCTGAAGATCGAGGCGCGCGCGGCATGGCAGCGCGCGCACGGCCTGGACTTGCGCGAGCGGCTCGTTGCGTACCTGCCGCGCTATGCGCCGCTAGCGAGCCGCGTGCCTGGCGCACTGCCTGCAATCGAGCGCTTGCCGCGCGTGGCGGCTTGGCTCAAGCGGCGCATCGGCTTCGCGCCGGAGCGCGCGTTCCCGCGCATCGTGCGCCCGTTCACCGGGACGGCCGAGGCGATGGCGAATGATGTGGCGAAGGCTTCGACAGCGCGCGAAGTGCTGCTTTTCGTCGACACGTTCAACAACTATATCGAGCCCGGCATCGCGCGCGCCGCCAAACGCGTGCTGGAGGCGGCGGGCTACACGGTGCGCCTGAACACCGTGGCCGGCGAGCGCCCGCTCTGCTGTGGGCGCACTTTTCTCGCGGCGGGTCTCGTCGATCAGGCGAAGGCCGAGGCGCGCCGCTCGCTCGATGCGCTCATCCCTTGGGTCGAGCGCGGCGTGCCCATCGTGGGGCTGGAACCCTCGTGCCTGCTCACGCTGCGCGACGAATGGACCGCCTACGGTTTCGGCGAGGCCGCCACGAAGCTCGCGCGCCACGCGCTGCTCTTCGAGGAATTCCTCGTGCGCGAGCGCGCGGCGGGGCGCCTCGACCTGAAGCTCCATGCGTTGCCTGAAGCACGTGCCGTCGTCCACGGCCATTGCCACCAGAAGGCGTTCGACGCGTTCACGCCGGTGCAGACGGTGCTCGGCTGGATCCCGGGACTCGCGCTCGCGCAGGTCGAATCGTCGTGTTGCGGCATGGCGGGCAGCTTCGGCTACGAGCGCGAGCATTACGCAACCTCGCTCGCGATGGCGGAGCTGGCGCTCCTGCCCGCGGTGCGCGCCGCGCAGGCAGCCGGCGACGCATTGGTGGTCGCCGATGGCACGAGCTGCCGCCATCAGATCGCCGATGGTGCCAGTGCGCGTGCACTGCACGTTGCCCAGGTGCTGGAGCGCGCACTCAGTCCACCGCGCTGAAGCGCCTGCGAGCGGCACAGGGGCGGCAGCCCGTGCGCCCGAAACAGAAGTCGAAACATCCGGAGTCCTGAAGTACCCGCCGCGAGGCGAAGCGGGCCGCGAGCGCACGTCTCGCGCGCCGCGCCAGAACACTTCCAGCAAGGAGACGATGATGTTGCGCCGAGCCACCACACGCGTGCTGCTATTGCTGTGCGCGATGTACCTCATCACCTATGTCGATCGCGTCAACGTGAGCACGGCTGCGAGCCAGTTCGCGGCCGAGCTTCATCTCTCGCATACCGAGGTCGGCATCGTGTTTTCCGCCTTCGCGTATCCGTATCTGCTGTTCCAGATCATCGGCGGCTGGGTGGGCGACCGTTTCGGCCCGCGCCGCACGCTCGCCATATGCGCCGTGATCTGGGCCGGCGCCACCGTGCTCACCGGTCTCGCGAGCGGTTTCGCCTCCATGATCGTGGCGCGCTTGCTGCTTGGCCTTGGCGAAGGCGCGACGTTCCCCACCGCCACGCGCGCCATGTCGAACTGGATGCCGGCGAACCGCCGCGGCTTCGCGCAGGGCACGACGCACGCCGCCTCGCGCATCGGCAATGCCATCGCACCGCCGCTCATCGTCTGGCTCATGCTGATGTCGGGCTGGCGTGGCGCGTTCATCGTCACGGGTGTCGCGAGCTTCATCTGGGCCGTGCTGTGGATCTGGTACTTCCGCGACGATCCGCGCGCGCATCCGCGCATCACCGCCGCCGAGTGCGAAGGCCTCGAGCGCTTTTCCGGCGCGAAGGAGCGCGCGCCGGTGCCGTGGCGGCGGCTCGTCGCGCGCATGTCGCCAGTCACGGCCGTGTACTTCTGTTATGGCTGGGTGCTGTGGCTGTTCCTCGGCTGGATTCCGCAGTACTTCCTGCACAACTATCACATGCACCTGGCGAAGTCGGCGCTGTTCGCCTCGGGCGTGTTCTTCGCGGGCGTGCTGGGCGACTGGCTCGGCGGCTCGGTCACCGACCGCATCCTCAAGAAGAGCCGCAACCTGCGCCTCGCGCGCAACGTGATGGTGGGCGTGTGCATGCTGCTCACGCTGCTCTCGCTCGCGCCCATCCTGCTCGCGCAGAACGTGACGGTGACGCTGGCCGCCCTGTGCCTGAGCGCGGGCTTCTTCTTCAACGAGATGACCATCGGGCCGATGTGGGCCGTGCCCATGGACATCGCGCCCAGGCACGCCGGCACCGCGAGCGGGATCATGAACACGGGCTCGGCCGCGGCGGCCATCGTGAGCCCCGTGGTGGGCGGCTGGCTGATCGACCGCACCGGCAACTGGAACCTGCCGTTTACCGTGTCGATGGCGATCATGGCGCTGGGCATCGTGCTCTCGTTCACGATGCGCCCGGACCGCGCGCTCGACAGCGCGGAGGGCCCGGTCGACGGTGCACATGCACACACGACGGCCTGAGCCTGCGGGCGAGGAGGTCAAACGCGGCGCGCGGAGGTGAGCGCGCCGTTCCCGGAAACGATCCCTCTGCGAGGAACGCGCATGAACGACGATACCGCCACTCACGGCGCCATTCAAACGGAGCGCACCGGACGCGACGGCGCGATCGCCATCGTGACGATCGATCGCCCCGCAAAGCTCAATGCGCTCACGCGCACGCTCTGGCGCGCGCTCGGCGACACCTTCGAGGCGCTTGCCGCCGATGACAGCTTGCGCTGCATCGTGCTGCGCGGCGCAGGCGAAAAGGCCTTCTCGCCCGGCAACGACATCGGCGAGTTCGCCACCGACCGCTCGAACGTCGAGCAGGCGCGCGCGTACGGCGCGCTCATGCATCGCACGCTTGGCCTGATCGACGCTTGCCCGGTGCCCGTGGTCGCGATGATTCACGGCATTTGCGTGGGCGGCGGGCTGGAGCTGGCGGCGCTGTGCGATTTGCGCATCTGCGGCGAGTCGAGCCGCTTCGGCGCGCCCATCAAGAATCTCGGGCTCGTGATGGCGCATGCCGAACTCGAAGCGCTGCTGCGCCTCGCAGGCGAGGCCGTGGCGCTGGAGATCCTGCTCGAAGGCCGCATTCTCGACGCGCGCGAAGCGTTTGCCAAAGGCCTCGTCACGCGCGTGGTGCCCGACGCCGAGGTGAGTGCGGAGGCGCTCGCCGCGGCACAGCGCATTGCGGCGGGCGCGCCGCTCGTCGCGCGCTGGCACAAGCAGTTCGTGCGCCGCGCGCGCAATTCCGCGCCGCTCTCGCAGGCCGAGCGCGACGAGGGCTTCGCGTGCTACGGCAGCGAGGATTTCCGCATCGGCTATCAGGCGTTTCTCGCGAAGGAAACGCCGCAATTCAAGGGACGCTGAGAGATGGAAGACACGCGACGCAGCGAATCAAACGCAAGCGCACGCACGGGACCGCTCGCGGGCATGAAGGTGATCGAGCTTGCGCACATCATGTCGGGGCCGGTCTGCGGCATGATGCTCGCCGACATGGGCGCCGAGGTCATCAAGGTGGAGAAGATGCCGGGCGGCGACGACTGCCGCCGTTTCGCGCCGATCCTCGCGAGCGGCGAGTCGGCCTCGTTCATGATGGTCAATCGCGGCAAGCGCGGCATCGCGCTCGACCTGAAGACCGAGGGCGGCCGCGCCGTGCTGCGGCGTCTGCTCGCGAGCGCCGACGTCGTGACCGAGAACTACCGGCGCGGCACGATGGAAAAGCTCGGCATGGGCTACGAGACGCTGAAGGCCGAGAACCCGGGGCTCATCTATTGCGCGATCTCCGGCTACGGGCGCAGCGGGCCGTACGCGGACAAGGGCGGCTTCGACCTCATCGCGCAGGGCATGAGCGGCTTGATGAGCATGACCGGCGAGCCGGGGCAGGCGCCGATCAAGGCGGGCGCGCCGGTCACGGACATCAACGCGGGCATTCTGGCGGCGCTTGGCATCTGCGCCGCCTGGGCGAGCCGGCAGCGCACGGGCCGCGGGCAGATGGTGGATACTTCGTTGTTCGAAGCAGGCTTGCAGCAGATGTACTGGGCTTTCGCCAATTACTTCGCGGATGGCACCGTGCTCGAAAAGGCCGGTTCGGCCAATCCCACGAGCGCGCCTTATCAGGCGTTCGAAACGCGCGACGGCTGGGTCAATGTGGGCGCGGCGAATCAGAGCAATTACGAGCGGCTGGTTGCGGCGCTCGCCATCCCCGGGCTCGCGGACGACGCGCGCTTTGCCACCAACGCGGGGCGCCTTGCCCATCGCGCTGCGCTCGTGGAGATCCTGAGTGTGCGCCTGCGCGAGCGCACCACGGCGCAGTGGCTTGCGCTCTTCGACGAGATCGGCTTGCCGTGTGGGCCGGTGCTCAGCGTGCCCGAGGCGGCCTCGCACGAGCAGGCCATCGCGCGCGGGATGATCGTGCAGACTGGGCATCCGGTGAGCGGGCAGTTCAAGGGCATAGGCTTGCCGGTCCACTTTTCGGAAGGCCCGACAACGCACACGCGTCCCGCACCGCTGTACGGCGAGCACACCGTCGAGGTGCTGCGCGAATATGGCTACGACGAAACGCAGATTTGCGACCTCGAAGTAGAGGGTGCGGTGGGCGTGGGGCGCTGAGGCCGGCGGCGATTGCAGGCGCGGCTCCTCGCCGCTCAGAGCGCGCCTGCATGGGGATTGATGAACCCCATTCATGAACGCATGCGGTTTATCCACCTTTATCCGAAGGGCGCGCTGGTTTCTAATGAGCGTTCTCGCCGTCGATCCGACGTGCAGCCACTCTGGAGTTTTGGGTTATGGATTATCGCTATCTGGGCCGCAGCGGCCTGAAGGTTTCGCCGTTGTGTCTCGGCGCCATGATGTTCGGCGGCGAAACCGATGAGTCGACAGCGACGCGCATCATCGACAAGGCCTTCGAGCAGGGCGTCAATTTCATCGATACCGCCGACGTCTACCACGCAGGCCGCTCCGAGGAAATCGTGGGCCGCGCCATCGCGGCGCGCCGCGACGACTGGGTCGTGGCGACGAAGTTCGGCTATCCAGCGGGCCCGGCGCAGGGTCCCAACCAGCAGGGGCAGTCGCGCAAATGGATCTTCCAGTCGGTCGAGGCGAGCCTGAAGCGTCTGAACACCGACTATATCGACGTGCTCTATTTCCATCGCGCCCTGGCCGATATGCCGCTCGAAGAGGGCGTGCGGGCGGTGGGCGATCTGATCCGCCAGGGCAAGGTGCGTTATTTCGGGCTTTCCAATTTCCGCGGCTGGCGCATCGCCGAAGTGGTGCGCATTGCGGACCAGCTCGGCATCGAGCGGCCCGTTGCGAGCGAGCCGCTCTATAACATCGTGGATCGCAGTGCCGAAGTCGAGCAGCTGCCCGCCGCCGCGCATTACGGCCTGGGCGTGGTCCCGTACAGCCCGCTCGCGCGCGGCGTGCTGACCGGGAAATATGCGGTGGACGCGCCGCCGCCCGCGGACAGCCGCGCGGGGCGCGGCGACCGGCGCATCCAGCAGACGGAGTGGCGCGCCGAGTCGTTGCACATCGCGCAGCGGATTGCGGCGCACGCGGCGCAACGCGGCACGACTTCGGTTGCGTTCGCGCTCGCGTGGGTGCTCAACAACCGGCTCGTGAGCTCGACGATCGCGGGGCCGCGCACCGAGGCGCATTGGGACAGCTACATCGAAGCGCTGGCGCTTCAATTGAGTCCCGAGGACGAGCAGTTCATCGACAGCCTCGTGCCGCCGGGCCACGCGTCGACGCCGGGCTATACCGATCCCGGCTATCCGGTCGAGGGCCGCAAGGCCGGCTGAGCGGGGCCGGGTCAAGCGTGGCGACCTGGTCGCCGAGGCGCACGCCTATGTCGTCGCGCTCGCAGGCAATGGCGAGAAAGGCCAGAAGATCGCTGAAATGGTCGAGCGCCATGAGGAAGCCGAATACCGGGGACCTGGCGCAGACCGTACCATTGGCGCGGCGCTTACCGGGTCCGGCAAAGGCCGCTGGGCAGTCGCGGAAAGGCCCCCATCGCCGCGCCTGCACGTTCATGGAATTTGACTCACCGCAAACGCCATCGAAATTTCAGAACGCTGCTCGTCGCTTAAGCGAGTTCTGGATGCTTTGAGATCGCAGTTTGCTTAACATCGGCGCCCGCAGTCGCGGCCGAACGCGCGACTGAGCTTGCTGGCCCTGATGGAAGATTCCGCGACCATGTCCACGCCCCCAACCCCCGAAGTCAGCGGCGATACGTTCGCCGCCGCCGAAGCCGCCTGGCAACGCGGCGAAACCGAAACCGCGCGCGCCATGTGCGAGCGTCTCGTTGCCGCCGATCCACACGACGCTGATGCGCTGCATCTCGCGGGCCTCCTCGAGATCGGTCGCGACCGCCTGGCAGCAAGGGCGCTGATCGGCCGCGCACTTGTGTCGCGCGAGGACCCGGTGTTTCTGGTGGGCTTCGCCATGACCTGCGTTGGCGCCGCCGAGCGGGACATGGCCATCTACGCGTTGAAGCGCGCACTCGAACTGCGGCCGGGCTCACCCATCGCGCTGAACAACCTCGGCCACCTGTACGGCGAAGCGGGCGATACCGCACGGGCGTCGGAATTGTTCGAACGCGCGCTCGCGCTGGCGCCGCAGCATGCCGCCATCCACTTCAACTACGGGACCATGCTGCTGAGCGCCAACGAGCTCGAGCGCGCGGAAACCGTGCTGCGTCGCACGGTGGCTCTCGCGCCGAACCACGCGAACGCCTGGAATAATCTGGCGAAGGTGATGCTGGCGGGCAAGCGCACCACGGAAGCGCTGGCCGTGCTCGAGGATGCTCGCACGCTCGCACCGGACTCGGTCGAGATCCTCACGAACATCGGCGCGATCCTGAGCGGTGGGACGCGCATCGACGAAGCCAGGACGGTGCTCGAGCGCGCAGTCGAACTCGATCCGCGCCGAGTCTCCGCGTGGAGCAACCTGGGCAACGTGCTGCTCAAGCTCGCCCGGCACGACGAGGCGCGCGCCGCGCTTACGCGCGCCATCGAACTGAAGCCGGACTTTGCCGATGCGCATATCAATCTCGGCAACGCGTGCAGCAAGGCGGGCCGGATCGACGAGGCCATTGCCTGCTATCGCCGGGCGATGGCCTGCGATCCCGGTCATATCGGCGCAAACAGCAATCTGCTGTTCTCGCTGATGTTCGCCGTGGACGACGGACATGCGATTCGCGCCGAGGCCGAACAGTTCTCGGCGCGGCACGAGGCGGCGCTGCTGGCCGCGAGCGAAGGCGCGCGCCATGCGAACCCGCCCGACCCCGCGCGGCGCTTGCGCATCGGCTATGTCTCGCCGGACTTCCGCAACCATTGCCAGTCGCTGTTCACGACGCCGCTCCTTGACCATCACGATCACTCGGCCTTCGAGATCGTCTGCTATGCGCTGAGCGCGCAGCGCGACGACGTCACTGCGCGCCTCGCGAGCTACGCGGACGGATGGCACGACGTGAGGGAGTTCGACGACGCACGCCTTGCACAGCAGATTCGCGACGACGGCATCGACATTCTCGTCGACCTCACGATGCACATGGACGGCGCGCGGCGCTTGTTGTTCGCGCGGCGGCCCGCGCCTGTGCAAGTGGCGTGGCTCGCATACCCAGGCACGACGGGTAGCCCGTCGATTGGCTGGCGGCTGACCGACCCATGGATCGATCCGCCTGATGACCCGCGCGTGGACGACCAGTACACGGAACGTTCGCTGCGCCTGCCGGACGCTTTCTGGTGCTACGACGCGCTTGCGCCCGGCGTGGAGGGGAACGCGTTGCCGGCACTTTCGGCCGGGCACATTACATTCGGATGCCTTAACAATCCATCCAAGCTCACCGATGCAACACTGTCGCTCTGGTCCGGCGTGTTTGCGGCGCTGCCCGATGCGCGGCTTGTGTTGATGGCGCCGCCTGGCGGAGCCCGCGAGCAGCTTGCCGCGCGCCTGGCCGCGCACGGCATTGATGCGGCGCGCGTGAGCTTCGTGGGATTTCAGCTGCGCACCGACTATCTTCGGACTTACCACCAGATCGACATCGCGCTCGACACGTTTCCTGCCAATGGCCACACCACGAGTCTCGACGCCTTGTGGATGGGCGTGCCGGTTCCCACCCGCTATGGCCGCACGGCGCTGAGCCGCGCCGGGCTTTGCCTGCTGGCCAATCTGGGATTACGGGAACTGGCGGCGGACAACGATGCGGACTACGTCGACATCGTGACGGCGCTCGCGCGTGACCTGCCACGGCTCGCCGTGCTGCGCGCGGAGCTGCGTGCGCGCATGGAGGCTTCGCCGCTCATGGACGGCGCGCGTTTCGCGCGCAACGTCGAGGCCGCTTATCGGCACATGTGGGAGGCCTGGTGCGCGGATGCGCGTGGAGCGTCATCCGCCCGTTTGCCATAGTGCGAAACGCCGGCCTTACGCAACGATGGCTGGATGTGCCTGCACTGGGCCGCCCAGTTGCTCGCGATGCGAAGGGGGCTGGCGACCGTCGATATCGGTAATGCCATACTCGCGCGCGAGCTCGGCGCCCACGAGCACGAGGCCCGACTTCTGCGCGCGTTGCGGATCGCGATAGAGCGCATCGACAATGCGTCCCGTGAATTGCGGGCTTTCGGCTAGCTCGCTGAAACCGGCGTACTGCTCGGGATGTGCAGCGATTACGCGGGCGGTGCGCTCGGTCTGGAGCATGCCCATCCAGATCGACACTGCTGCTACGTTGAAGGGGCGCAGGTCCACTGCCATGTCTTTCGCGAATTTATCCACGCCGGCTTTTTGTGCGCCGTAGGCCGCGCCGTGCATGTAGCAGCTTGCGCCGAACGACGAGGTGAAGGCGATCAGGCCGTCGCGTTGCGCGGACATCATGCGTGCTGCGTGCCAGCTCGCGATGTAGGCTGAGCGCAGGCCAACGTTCAGGATGTTGACCATTTCCAGTGGCTTTTCCCAGAACGGCGCGGGGCGGATGAGTTCGTCGTGGAGGACGGTTGCGTTGTTGACTAGCACGTCGAGGCGGCCCTCGTCTTCGCGGATGCGTGCGAAGGCGGCTTCGACCTGGGCGTCGTCGGCGTGGTCGCAGGCGAGGGCGATGCCTCGGCCGCCCTGGCGGGTGATTTCTGCAGCGGTTGCGTGGATGGTGCCGGGTAGGGGCGCGTCGCCTTCATGCTGGGAGCGGCCTGTCACGTAGACGGTGGCGCCGGTGGCGCCTAGTGCGAGGGCAATGCCTTTGCCTGCGCCGCGCGAAGCGCCGGTCACGAGGGCAATGTATGGGCGGGATTGTTTGGACATGCCTGGGTGCTCCATGATTATGGTGCCGCGGAATGCGGCGGAATTAGATTTCTGGCGAAGACATTTAAAAAATTTTATTTTGGAATTCTAATTTTTGTGCGTTATTGACTTTTTGCCTTAACTTGTATTCGCGGCGGGCCGCAGGCGTTGCCCCTGTGCGGGGCGGCACCTACTTTTCTTTGCAGCCGCAAAGAAAAGTAGGCAAAAGAAAGCGGCTCAAACCGCTAGTGTGACGCCGTCCCCCACTGCCCTGTATATCGGAGCGGCTCCGGGGCATCCGTCTCCTCGCACACTCCGCGTTGGTGACAAGGGGCTCATCCTTCCCGCCGCGCGCTACGCGCGGGCGGAAGGGTCTGCAAGGAAAACCGGGCGTGGTGCTGGCGATTGCGCGGGAGTAGTTCCGGGCGCATTGGCGATTGTGCAGGAATGGTTCCGGGCGAATATGCTGGAATCCTACTGATATACGAGAGTGCTCTCATATGAGTACATTGGCTCCCTGCGAATACGCGTATATCCCACTGGTTTTGGTTATGCCCCACGGCGCGCGGAGCGCCGCCGGAAGTATGAGCCCTTAGTCACTCCGATAAACGACGAGTGACGACAGACGCTCCGGAGCCACTCCGATATACGGGGCAGTGGGGGACTGCGTCACACTAGCGGTGTGAGCCGCTTTCTTTTGCCTACTTTTCTTTGCGGCTGCAAAGAAAAGTAGGTGCCGCCCCGCACAGGGGCAACGCTTGCGGCCCGCCGCGAAAACAAGTTAAGGCAAAATCAAGCATAGCGAAGCGAGAAGAAAATCTACACTTCAACGAGCCTACGCGAGTCACAACTCGCGAATGCAGCGGCCCGAATCACATCAACAGGATCATCACGCCGCACCGGCGCATCCGGCAAATCCCCAAGCGGAATAAACGCACTGATCTCGAGCCCATGCCCGGATAGCGCGGGCAGCCTGAGCGGCGTAGCGAGCACATTGAGCTTGGAGAGCCCGAGATCCCGCAGGATCTGCGACCCAATACCGTAATGCCGGTTACCAGGCTCCGCACCATGGCCATCAAGCGGATGGCCCACTTCCCGCACACCCGTCCGCAATGCGCAATCGAGCAACACAGCCACACCGCAACCCGCCTGGCTAATACGCGAGAGCGCGCCATGCAGCGCGAGACCGTGCGCGCCCGGTGACTCATCGAGCAGATCAACCAGCGATGCACGCTCCTGCACACGCACGAGCGTAGGCACCTCAGCATTAGGCTGACCCCGCACAAGCGCGAGATGGCTCGCACCACGCACGCGATCCCGATACTCGATCGCCTCAAACGGCCCCCACGCCGTAGCAAGCCTGCGCGACGCCACGCGCTCAACGAGCGACTCACGCTCGCTACGATACCGAATCAAATCGGCAATCGTGCCGATCTTCAAACCATGCTCGCGCGCGAAGTTCATCAACTCCGGCAGGCGCGCCATCGTGCCATCGTCGTTCATCACCTCGCAGATCACAGCGGCAGGCGTCATGCCCGCGAGCGCCGTAAGATCGCAGCCGGCTTCGGTGTGGCCCGCGCGCACCAGCACGCCGCCCTCACGCGCGACGATCGGAAACACGTGCCCCGGCTGCACGAGATGCTCGGCGCGCACGCCCGGTGCGATCGCCGTGCGGATCGTGTGCGCGCGGTCGGCCGCGCTGATGCCCGTGGTCACGCCCTCCGCCGCCTCGATGCTCACCGTGAAGGCCGTGCCGTATTGCGTGCCGTTGTTCGCGCTCATCGGGCTCAGCTGCAGGTGCGCAGCGTGCTCCGCCGTGAGCGTCAGGCAGACGAGGCCGCGCGCGTGGCGTGCCATGAAATTGATCGCCTCGGGCGTGACGCAGTCGGCGGCAATCACGAGATCGCCTTCGTTCTCGCGGTCTTCCTCATCGACGAGGATCACCATGCGCCCGGCGCGCAGTTCTTCGACGATGGCAGGGGTGTCGGCCAGTTTCATGCGGTTTGCTCCTCGTGCGGGGCCAGCTCGGCATTGGCGCCAAAGACCGGGGCGCGGCGCTCCGTGAATGCGCTCGTGCCTTCGCGGAAATCGGCGTGGGCCGTGCACGCGAGGAAGGCGCGCTGCTCGGCCACGAGCTGCGCGCCGAGCGAGTGGCGCGGCGCATCGGCGATCAGGTGCTTGGTGTGCGAGAACGCGGCAGGCGAGAGCGCGGCGAGGCGCGCGGCGCGCTCGCAGGTGGCCGCGGCCAGCTCGGCGGCGGGCACGACCCAGTTCACGAGGCCCACGCGCAGCGCGTCGGCGGCGCTGTAGCGCTCGTCGAAATAGAGCCACTGGGCCGCCGTGCGCGTGCCCATCAGGCGCGGCAGCGTGAAGGTCGCGCCGCCGTCCGGCGAGGTGCCGAGGCGGTTGTACGCCGAGGTGAAGGTGGCGTCGTCCGCGGCGATGGCCACGTCGCAGGCCGCCACGAGCGCGAGGCCGTAGCCCGCCGCCGCGCCGTTCACGCTCGCCAGCACCGGTTTGGACGAGTGGGCGATCAACTCGACCGCGCGTTGCGCGTGGCGCACGAGCTTGCCGATGGCGCGCTCGCGCCGCGCGGCCGACAGGTCGAGGGCGGCGCGCATCGCGCGTACGTCGCCGCCCGCCATGAAGGCGCGGCCCGCGCCGGTCAGCACGATGGCGCGCACGCCAGGCTCCTGCGTGAGGCGCTCGAGCCTCGAGCACAGCTCGACGGCCATCGCTTCGCCAAGCGCGTTGAGCGCGTCGGGCCGGTTGAAGGTGAGCGTGACCACGCCGTTGGCGTGCGTGGCGAGAATCGTGTCGGTCATGGGGTGTTGGCGCGTGAAAGTCAGAGATGCAGCGCCGCGCGCAGCGCGCGGGCGCCCAGGTCGAGCGCGGCGCTCGCGGCATCGAGCACACCGAGCATGCTGGCGAAGCCGTGCATCTGCCCCGGCCAGCGCACGAGCGTGACGGGCACGCCCGCCTGCGCGAGGCGCGCCGCGTAGTGCTCACCCTCGTCGCGCAGCGGGTCGCATTCGGCACTTATAATGGTTGCGGGCGCAACTTGATCGAGCTGCTCGGCGCCCAGCGGGCTCGCGAGCGGCGAGGCGCGATCCGCTTGCGGCTCGAAGTACTGATCCTTGAACCAGCGCATGAGGCCCGCGTCGAGCAGATGGCCGCTGCCATAGGTTTCATATGAGGGATGCTCGTGCGCGCAGTCGAGCACGGGGTAGAGCAGCAACTGGTGTGCGATCGCCACTTCGCCGCGCAACTGCTGCGCGCAGACGGCGGACAGATTGCCGCCCGCGCTGTCGCCGGCCACGGCGAGCGCGCCCGGACGGGCACCCAGCTCGGCGGCGTGGGCGGCGGCCCAGCGCACCGCCGCAATCGCGTCTTGCGCGGCGGCCGGAAAGCGTGCCTCGGGCGCGAGCCGGTAATCGACGGAAAGCACGAGCGTTCGTGCGCGTGCCGCGAGCGTGCGGCAGATATTGGCGTGTGTATCGATCCCGCAGGCGACGAAGCCGCCGCCGTGGAAGAACACGAGCAGCGGCAGGGCCTGGTCGCTCGCGTCTTCTGCTTTGATCGGACGATAGAGACGCGCGGCGAGCGGGCCGGCCGCGCCGGGCAGCGTCAGGTCTTCCTCGGCGGCAATGGCGTCGCCAGGGCCGATCGCGCTGGCCGCGCCGCCGCCCGCCGCGATTGCCGCGCGGTAGCTGGTGGCGTCGAGCCGGCTGTAATCGGGGGCGGGCATGCCGGCGAACGAGGCGAGCAGTGCGGCGGCCTGTGGGTCGAGCGCCATGCGGGGTGTCTCCCTGATGGAAAGCGTGATGAGAAAAGTGCGCCATGGCGGCGCCATTGAGCGCATTGGAGCCTTTGCGCGCAACCCTTGCATCGTCCGATCAGACGAGGGGCGCGGGCCGCGAACGGCGTAATGTTTGATCAGTTCCTCAACGGGACTGTGGGCCGTGCCGGCATCGGTCACGGCAAGGCCACGGCCCACGCGGACTCGCGCACGATCCCCAAAAAAACTCGCGAAAGAGCCAGGGCGTGAAGGAGCAGAAAATCAAGGGCGCGTATGCCGGTTAGGGGAATGTCCCGATGCCGGCGGCGAGACAGCCCCGTAAAGTTGGCCGTCGCTTTGGGCGGCATGGAGGACGGAGACCGTGTTGATGGAGACAAGATGGGCCCCGGAAGAGGGCCAGGACGCCGGAGTCATGGCTGGCGTCGATATTTCGCAGTTCAGCGCGCTGATGGCGCGCGTGTATCAGGGGCCGCTGGAAGCGGTGCCATGGTCGGGGGCGCTCGAGTTGGTGCGGCAGCACCTGGACGCAAACTACGCCACGCTGATCCTGCGCTCGCCGTCTAGCGACCGGCGCGGGCTGATGGTGCATGCCTCGGGAAGCGGCATACCCGATGAGGCTTCGTATAACGACTATTACTATTCGCTCGACCCGTTCGTCGGCCTGCCGGCGGACCGCGTCGTGACCGTGGACGAGGTGTTCGGCGAGACCGGCTGGCTCTCGAGCGAGCTGTACAAACAGTTCCTGCAGCCTGCCGACGTGCGCTACATCATGGGTGCCGACCTGCGCACGGAGTCGGGCGTGGAGTGCCGCTTCCGGGTGTGCCGCAAGCACGGCGCCGCGCATTTCAACGCGCGCGACAAGGCGTTTTGCGCGCTCCTGCTGCCGCACCTGCGCCGCGCGGTGGAGCTGCATTCGCGCCTGGACGTGGTGGAATCGGAGCGCACGCTCTACGCGAGCGCGATCGACCGCATGCTGGTGGGCATCGTGACGCTCGACGAGAGCGGCGCGATCATGAACACCAATAGCGTGGCCGATGAAATCCTCTCGGAAAGCGATGGCCTGCGCATGGCGCACGGCAACATCGAGGCGATGGACGGCCAGGAGAACCGCACGCTGCAACGGCTGATCCGCCACGCGATGATGGGGCACTTCGGCACGGCCGGGCCGCTGGTTGAGGCGATGCCCGTGACGCGCAGCGGCGACCGCCCGAAGCTGGGCGTGCTGGTGCGGACCGTGCCGCTGTCCGATTGGTCGGAAGATAATCGCCGCCGGCCTGCGACGGTGCTGTTCCTGCGCGATCCGGACCGCAAATCGCAGCGCTCGCAGGAGATCGTGAGGAAGCTGTTCGATCTGACGCCTGCGGAGACCTCGCTTGCGCTCTTGCTGACTAACGGGCTGACGCTCGAAGAGGCTGCGGAGGAACTGGGCATCAGCAAGAACACGGCGCGTGCGCATCTGCGCTCGATTTTCTCGAAGACGGGTGTCACGCGGCAGGCCACGCTCGTGCGGATACTGCTTGGTAGCGTCGTGCCGTTGGGTTGAAGCGCGGCGCGCTTTCTAGCTTATTGCGCAGTGGTTTTTCGCGCGCTAATGCGCGATGTTTGCAATCGAAAAAGGCGGTCACGTTCATTGGCGTGGCCGCCTTTTTGCGCTTTACGTCGCATGTTTTTGTGTGAGCACGAGTAGCGCACCGTTGCGGTCTTCGAGTACCGCGCGCAGTTCGTGCGGGCCCTGTTGCACCGGCACGCGTACGCTTGCGCCCGTGGCGACCACGCGCTCCATGGCTGCGTAGAGATCGTCATCTTCGGCAATGCGAAACGTTAGCGCGGGGCGCTCGACGATTCGTTCGTCGCCGGCGACTAGCGCGATCGTCAGTGGGCCGCCTTCCAGCGCGCAATAGCGCTCGCCGTCGCGCATTTTTATCGTGAGACCAAGGCCGTCTACGAAGAACGGCAGCGATGTCTCGATCGCCTCCACCGGGTACAGCATCATCGAAGCCTTCATTTGAATCTTCCCCTTGAATTTGTATGGCGTGGTGTTGCCATATCTCGATACTAGCTTGAGCATGGCTGCGCGCCATGTCTGTTCGGACTAGAGGAGCGGCGCGCTTGTCGCGCTTTTTTTTCCCGCGGTGCGCGGGGCGTTGGCCTTAACTTGTTTTCGCGGCGGGCCGCAGGCGTTGCCCCTGTGCGGGGCGGCACCTACTTTTCTTTGCCGCGGCAAAGGCAAAGAAAGCCGCTCAAACCGCCAGTGTGACGCAGTGGACCACTAACCTTATATCGGAGTGGCTCCGGGGCGTCTGCCATCATGGGACGTATAGCGGAGTGACTAAGGGCTCATCCATCCGGCGGCGCTGCGCGCGCCGTGGGGCATAACCAAAACCCGTGGGTGTACGCGTATTTGTAGAACTCCAACGTATTCGCTCGGCGCCTTGCCCACGCATTCGCCAGCCAGCACGCCCGTGCATTCACCGATCAGCACTCCGGCGCATTTACCGGTCCGCACCTTCGCGCACTACCGGGTGGCACCCCCAGCGCATTCGCCTGCCAGCCCACCCGGTTTCCCTTGCAGACCCTTCCGCCCGCGCGTAGCGCGTGGCGGGAAGGATGAGCCCCTTGTCACTAAGGCGGAGTGTGCGAGGTGGCGGATGCTCCGGAGCCGCTCCGATTAAAAGGGCAGTGGGGGACGGCGTCACACTGGCGGTTTAAGCCGCTTTCTTTTGCCTACTTTTCTTTGTGGCTGCAAAGAAAAGTAGGTGCCGCCCCGCACAGGGGCAACGCCTGCGGCCCGCCGCGAAAACGGGTTAAGGCCAACGCGCCAAAAAAACAGCCAAAACCAAAACACCCCGCCCCAAGGCGGGCCCCATCGGTAATCCAAACAGACGATGCACCGCTTGCGCTCCGAACAGAAACTTCATCTCGTGGACAGTCACGAATCATACCGGCAGTGGCAGCGCGGCACCCGCCGCCCCCGCCCGACAAACAAGGAGACACCCGCGATGAAGTTTTCTCTGATCTACGAAGCGCAGACGACCGATGCCTCCCGCGAGGGCGACCGCCGCGTCTTCAAGGAGACCCTCGAGCAGTCCCTGCTCGCCGAGCAAGTCGGCTTCGACACCGTCTGGTGCGTCGAGCACACCTCGCTCACCAACTACGCGCACATGAGCGCGCCGGAAACCTTCCTCGCGTATCTCGCCGGCCGCACCACGCGCATCGGTCTCGGCCACGGCGTCGTCTGCCTGCCGCCCGCGATGAACCACCCGATCAAGGTGGCCGAGCGCGTCGCGCTGCTCGACATCCTCTCCGAAGGCCGCGTGCATTTCGGCGTCGGCAAGGGCGGCAGCCAGCAGGAGGCGGGCGCCTTCGGCTACGACCTCAACGAGCTGCAGCCGATGATCGACGAGTCGATGTATCTCGTGCCGAAGATGTTCGTGCAGGACGAGATCGAGCACGACGGCAAGTACATCAAGATTCCTAAGCGTCCGATCCACCCGAAGCCGTATCAAGACCCGCATCCGCCGATGTACATGGCCTGCACCAACAGCGACGCCCTGCTGCGCGCGGGCCAGCGCGGTCTCGGCGCGCTCGTGCTCGGCTTCGGCGGCCCGGACGAAGTGGCCAAGAAAAACGCGCTCTATCGCGAGGCCTGGCGCACCCGCAAGGCCGAGGACCAGGTCGGCTTCCGCCCCACCGAGCACCTTGCCGCACTATGCCCGGCCATCGTGCTCGGCGACGGCCAGCAGGCCCGCAAGATCGGCATTCGCGGTCAGCGCTACTTCATGGAGTCGCTCGCGTACTGGTACACGGGCGGCGAGCGTCCCGATCCGTCGAAGTGGGGCGACGACCTCGTGCAGGCCGATACCGGCGAGATGGTGATCCGCTCGCGCTTCGCCTCGGAAGAGGTCGTGGTGGACTTCAGCGACCCGGCGCTCTCGATGATGAACCCCAACCACGCCTATGGCACGGTGGACGACTGCATCGGTTACGTAGGACGCCTGAAGGAAGCGGGCGTCGACGAAGTGCTGTTCCTCGTCCAGATGGGCACGGTCCCGCACGAGGCGGCGCTCGAATCGATCCGCAATATCGGCGAGCACGTGATTCCGTACTTCAACCGCGTCAAGGCGCGCGCCGTCGCCTGAGCGGCGCCGCAGCGCACGCGCCGGCGTCCGGCGGCGGTCCCGAGGGACCCTGAGCCGGGCGCGGGCGCACCAGCAAATCGAATCGACGACGAACCATCGTGGCGCGTGGCGCCACCGAAGAAGACGACATAGGAGACAGCGGTGCACCGAGACCAGGAATCAAATGCCCTTGCAGCCGAACTGATCGCGCGCGCACAGGCGCTCGCGCCCGTGCTGGCCGAGCGCGGGGACGCGGCCGAAGCCGCCGGGCGCATCCCGGCACAGACCATCGCCGACATGCAGGCAGCGGGCTTCTTCAAGGTGCTCCAGCCCAAGCGCTACGGCGGCTACGAACTGGACCCGCAGACCTTCTTCGAGATCCAGATGGCGCTCGCGAGCGGCTGTATGTCCACCGCGTGGGTGTACGGCGTGGTCGGCGTCCACAACTGGCAGCTCGCCCTCTTCGACGAGCGCGCGCAGCAGGACGTCTGGGGCAAGGATTCGTCCACGCTCATCGCCTCCACGTATATGCCGGTGGGCAAGGTCACGCCCGTGGAAGGCGGCTTCCGCCTCTCGGGCCACTGGAAATTCTCGAGCGGCAGCGAGCTGTGCGAGTGGGTATTCCTCGGCGCACTCGTGCCGCCGGCCAAGGCGGGCGAGCCGCCCGAATACCGCACCTTCCTCCTGCCGAAGTCCGACTACACGATCGAGCAGGACTGGGACGTGCTGGGCCTGCGCGCGACGGGCAGCCACGACATCATCGTGAACGACGTGTTCGTGCCCGAGTACCGCACGCACAAGGCCGTGGACGGCATGATGGGAACGAGCCCCGGTCTTGCCCTGAACGATGCGCCGCTCTTTCGCCTGCCATTCGCGCAGATCTTCGTGCGCGCGGTCTGCACGGCGTGCATCGGCGCGCTGCAAGGAGCCGTGGACGACTTCCGCGCCTACGCGACGAACCGCGTGAGCGCCAACAGCGGCGGCAAGACCAGCGAGGACACCGGCGCGCAGAGCGCCTGCGCCAACGCCGCGGTCGCCATCGACGAGATGCAGGTCCTGTTGCACCGTAACTTCGACGAGCTGCTCGCGGCAGCGCAAGGCGGCCCCGAAGTGTCGATCGAGCGGCGCGTGCATTTCCGCTACCAGTCGGCGCAGGTGGCCGAGCGCTGCGCACAGGCGGCCAACGCGCTGCTGCGCTATGCGGGCGGCAACGGCATCTATAAGCGCAACCCGCTCGTGCGGCGCTTTCTCGACCTGCATGCGGCGCGCGCGCACTACGCGAACAATCTCGACCGCTTCGGCCAGAACCTCGGCGCCGTGATGCTTGGGCGCACGAACACCGACTTCTTCATCTGAGGCGGTGCTCATGAACGATCGGGCCATGGAGACTGAAACGTTCGATGTGCTGATCGTCGGCTCCGGCGCCGGCGGCCTGCTGGCCGCGTGCCGCGCCGCCGATCTCGGCCTCTCGGTGCTCGTGATCGAGAAGAGCGCGCAGTATGGCGGCACTTCGGCGGTGTCGGGCGGCGGCATCTGGGTGCCGTGCAATCACCATATCGCCGAAGAAGGCGGCACGGACACGCGCGAGGCCGCGCGCACCTATATCGAAGCCTGCACGCAAGGCGCGGCAAGCGAGGCGCGCCTCGACGCGTACCTCGATACCGCGCCCGAAATGCTGCGCTATCTGGAGGCGCGCACGCCGGTGCGCTATCAGTCGCTGTCGCGCTATGCCGACTACTTCCAGAACCAGCCCGGCGCAATGCCCGGCTACCGCGCGCTCGATCCGCTGCCGTTCGACGGCGCGCGTCTGGGCGCCGAGTTCGCGCGGCTGCGCGATCCGTCGCCGGGCACGCTGATTGGCGGGCGCGTGGCCGTGACCTCGAAAGAGGCGCATGTGCTGCTCGCGAAGGAGCGCGGCTTCATCGCGCTCGCGCTGCGCGAGTTCGGGCGCTACTGGCTCAATATCGGCGCGCGCCTGCGTTCGCGGCGCGACACGCGGCTCACGCTCGGCAATGCGCTCGTGGGCGGCCTGCGCTACGCGCTGCTCCAACGCAAGGTGCCGCTGTGGCTTTCCACGCCGATGCGCGAGCTGATTCAAGAGCACGGCCGCATCGCGGGTGTCGTGGCCGAGCGCGAGGGCAAGCCGGTGCGCGTACTCGCGCGGCGCGGCGTGATCCTCGCGGCGGGCGGCTTCGAGCGCAATCAGGCGCTGCGCGAGCGCTACCTGCCGCAGCCCACCGAGGCGCAATGGAGCGCGACGCCGCCGTACAACACCGGCGACGCGATCGTGGCCGGCGAGCAGGCGGGCGGTGCGCTCGCGCTCATGGAGCACGTCTGGGGCGCACCCACGGTGCGCGTGGAAGGCGAGGAAAAGCAGCGCGCGCTGTTCGTGGAGCGCAACCTGCCGGGCTGCGTGATCGTCAACGGGCTCGGCAAGCGCTTCGTCAACGAGGCCGCGCCGTACTCGGAGTTCGTGCCCGCGATGTATCGCGACCACGCGGCAACCGGCAAGAGCGTGCCCGCCTGGATGGTCTTCGACGCGCGCTTTCGCAAGCGCTATCCGTGCGGCCCGATCATGCCCGCTTCGATGATGCCCGACTCGCGCATTCCCGCTGCTTTCCGCTCGCTGCTGCATCGCGCGGACTCGCTCGATGGGCTCGCCGCGCAGATCGGCGTGGACGCGGCCGGCCTGCGCGAGACCGTCGAACGCATGAACCGCTACGCGGCAAGCGGCGTGGACGAGGAATTCGGCAAGGGCGGCAACGTCTTCGACACCTACTACGGCGACCCGTCCGTGCAGCCGAACCCGTGTCTCGCGCCCATCGGCGAGGGGCCGTTCTACGCGGTGCGCATCGACGCGGGCGACATCGGCACCAAGGGCGGCCTCGTCACCGACGAGAACGCGCGTGTCCTGCGCGACGACGGCAGCGCCATCGCGGGCCTCTACGCGATCGGCAACACGAGCGCCTCGATGATGGGCGCGAGCTATCCCGGCGCGGGCTCGACGCTCGGACCCGCGATGACGTTCGGCTATCGCGCCGCCAACTTTCTCGCCGATGCCGTTCCCGCCGGAGCAGAAGCTTCGGTATCCGTATCATCTGCATCAAACGCTCGTCAAGGCGCCGAACAAGGCCGCGAGCTTCGTGGAGTCACACAATGAGCGAACTTTCCCCCGAACCGCTGCGCGCCGACATGCTGCTCGCGATGCGCCGTCTCGCGCGCTCGGTCACGGTCATCAGCTGCTGTGACGGCGAGCGACGTTACTCGATGTCGGCCACCGCCGTGGATTCGCTGTCGACCGAGCCGCCTTCGCTGCTCATCTGCATCAACCGGTCTTCGTCGATCTATCCGCCGCTCGAAGCGGGCGCGGACTTCTGCGTGAACCTGCTGGCAGCGCAGCAGCAGGGCATCGCGATCGATTGCAGCGGGCGCCTGAAGGGCGAAGAGCGCTTCTCCACCGGCGACTGGCAGCGCTCGGCGGACGGCGTGCCGTATCTGCACGGCGCGCAGGCCAACCTCGTGTGCCGCCAGGACGGCCGCTTCGACTACGGCACGCATACGGTGTTCATCGGCCGCCTGCTCGAAGTGAAGATGAGCGGCGAGATCGATCCGCTCGTGTACGTGGACGGCGTCTATACCACGGCGGGCACGGCACCGGCCGCCGCGGCGCCGGCCGCGCTCGCGCGCTGCGCAACTGCATGAACACGCGCGCTGCCCGCACCATGAACGCCGCGAATGCACGCGTCTTCGTCGAGGCCAACACGAGCGCGACGCCCGTGGAGCCGCCGCTCGTCGTTGCCGACGCCGGCGCGCACCGCTGGGACGATGTCTGCGGCGTGCTCGTTGCGGGCTTTGGCGCGGCGGGCGCGTGCGCGGCGCTCGAAGCGGCACAGGCGGGCGCGCGCGTGCGCATCGTCGAGCGCTTCGAGGGCGGCGGCGCGAGCGCCAAGAGCGGCGGCGTGGTCTACGCGGGCGGCGGCACGCCTTACCAGCGCGAGGCGGGCTATACGGACACGCCCGAGGCGATGGCGGCCTACTTGCAAGGCGAAGTCGGCGACGCGGTCTCGCAGGCCGCGCTCGAACGCTTCTGCAACGGCAGCGTCGCGCAACTCGCGTGGCTCGAGCGGCAGGGTGTGCGCTTCGGCGCGGCGATGCCCGAGCGCAAGACCTCCTATCCGCCCGAGCGCGCCTTTCTCTATTACTCGGGCAACGAGGCCGTGGGCGACGCGCCCGCCGTGCCGCCCGCGCCGCGCGGCCATCGCACGAAGGGGCGCGGCATGTCGGGGCGCGTGCTCTTCGAGACGCTGCGTCACGCAGTGGAGGCCGAGCCCAACATCGAGATCCTGCGCCATGCGGGCGTTCGGCGGTTGATCGTCGATGCCACGGGCCGCGTGATCGGCGCACAGGTCTGGCGCGTCGAGCCGGGCCGCGCGCAGCGCCAGCACGCGCGCCTCGCGCGCTGGGCCGACAAGCTCCACAACGGCCTGCCCGCGCTCGCCGACCGCTTGCGCGCCGCGCTCCATCGGCTTGAATTGCGCGCGAGCCGTCCGCTCGATATTCGCGCCGACGCGGTGGTGCTGGCCACCGGCGGCTTCATTTTCAATCGCGAGATGCTCGCGCGGCACGCGCCGCGCTATCTCGCCAACTGGCGCCTCGGCACGACCGGCTGCGACGGCTCGGGCATCCGCCTCGGCGTTTCGGCGGGCGGTGTCGCGGACAGCATGGAGCGCGTCTCCGCATGGCGCTTCATCAACCCGCCGTTCGCATGGGCGCGCGGCTGCGTGGTGGATGCGCGCGGCGAGCGCTTCTGTAACGAAGAGGTCTACGGCGCCACGCTCGGCCACGCGATGTGCGAGACGCGCGACGGTCGCGCCTGGCTGATCCTCGACGCCGCGCTCGTGCGCGAGGCCTTGCGTGAATGTTTGCGCGGCCGCCTGTGGGCGTTCCAGAGCGTGCCCGCGCTGATGCTGATGCTTGCCGGGCGCAGGCGCGCGGCAACTGTCGCGCAGCTCGCGGCACAAATCGGCGCCGATGCCGCCACGCTCGAACGCTCGCTGAGCGCCTACCGCGCCGCCGCGCGAGCAGGGCGCGACGAGGCCTTTGGCAAGTCCGCCGCGATGCTCGCGCCGCTCGGCGAGGCGCCGTTCTACGCGCTCGACATCTCGGCGGCGAGCCGCACGTTTCCGTGCCCGGCCATCACGCTGGGGGGCCTGCGCGTGGACGAGTCGAGCAACGCCGTGCTGCGCGCCGAAGGCGGCGTTGTCGCCGGCCTCTATGCGGTGGGGCGCGCCGCGCGCGGCCTCGCCTCGAATCACTACGTGAGCGGCCTTTCGCTGGCGGACTGCATCTGGTCGGGCCGCCAGGCGGGCCGTGCGGGCGCGCGCGAAGTGCTGGCCGCGCGCGAGCGCGAGCACGCCGCCGCGCAACCCGCCGCGAAGCAAAGCACAGCGGGCACGCCGGGTCGAACCGGCGCGAAGGTCATTCCGCTTTATCCACAAACACACTGAAACACTGACGAAGAGAGAACGAAGATGGGAGACAGACTCAAAGGCAAGATCGCCGTGATCACGGGCGCCGCGAGCGGCGTGGGCAAGGCCGATGCCGTGCTGTTCGCCGCCGAGGGCGCGCGCGTCGTGCTCACCGACGTGAACGAGGAAGCGGGCCGCGCGGTGGCTGCGCAGATCGGCGATGCGGCGCTGTTCGTGCGCCACGACATTTCCTCCGAGGCGGGCTGGAACGACGTGTTCGGCGCGGCGCAAAAGCAGTTCGGCACGCCTGACGTGCTCGTCAACAACGCGGCCATCCTGCAACTGGGCAGCATCGAGGACACGCCGCTCGAACTCTGGCAGCGCATCATGCGCATCAACGCCGAGGGCTACTTCCTCGGCTGCCAGGCGGCCGTGCGCGCGATGAAGGACAAGGGCGGCGCGATCGTCAACATGTCGTCGGTGGCGGCGCTGGGCGGGCTCGGCATGTTCTGCGCGTACTCGGCGAGCAAGGGCGCCGTGACGGCCATGACGCGCGCGATTGCGGCGCACTGCAAGCAGCAGGGCTACAAGATCCGCGCCAACACCGTGCACCCCGACGGCATCCTCACACCGATGACCGAGCCGTTCTTCGGCTCGGCCGAAGCGGGCCGCGCGCAGCTTACCGAGTCGGTCGATCCGCACGCGCGCATGTGCCTGCCTGAAGACATCGCGCAGCTCGTGCTGTTCCTCGCCTCCGATGAATCGCGATTCATCAACGGCAGCGAGTACCGCATCGACAATGCGCAGATGATCATGGGCGTTGCCTGAGACCCGCCATGACCGAAGCGCGTTTTCATCGGCTGCGGGTTGCCGACGTGATAGCCGAAAGTGCCGATGCGCGCTCGTTCGTATTCGAGCTGCCCGCGGCGCTCACCGATGCGTTCGCGTACCGGCCCGGACAGTTCCTCACGCTGCGCCTGCCGGGCGAGCAGGCGACGCTGCAGCGCTGCTACTCGCTCTCGAGTGCGCCCGGCGTGGACGCGGCCCCGAAGATCACGGTCAAGCGCGTGCGCGACGGCCGCGCGTCCAACTGGCTGTGCGACAGCGTGCGTCCCGGCGACGAGCTCGACGTGATGGCGCCCGCGGGCGTCTTCACGCCGCGCTCGCTCGACGACGACTTGCTGCTGTTCGCAGGCGGCAGCGGCATCACGCCGGTGCTCTCGATCCTGAAGGCCGCGCTGGTGGGCGGGCGCGGCATGCTCACGCTGATCTATGCAAACCGCGACGAATCCTCGGTGATCTTCGGCGCGGCGCTGCGCGATCTCGCCCAGCGGCACCCGGGCAGGCTGCGCGTGATCCACTGGCTCGACAGCGTGCAGGGCGTGCCGCAGCAACGCCACCTCGAAGAGCTGGCGCGGCCGTGGAGCCATCAGGAGTGCTTCATTTGCGGCCCGGCGCTCTTCATGGAGAGCGCGCTGGCGGCGATGCTCGCCCTCGGGCTGCCGCGCGCGAAGATTCATGTGGAGCGCTTTGCGTCGCTGCCTGACAAGCCCGCCAAGGAGAGGTCCGCAGCGGCTCGGCCCGCCGAGCCGGAGGCATCCGCGCAGACGGCAAGCGCAGCCAGCGAGCCCGCTAAAGCCGCGGCCGAAGCCGCACCGCAAGCCGCACACGTCGAAACGCATCTCGACGGCGCGAGCGTGCAATTCACCTGCGAGCCCGACGAGACGCTGCTCGACGCGATGGAGCGCGCCGGCCTCTCGCCGCCCAGCTCGTGCCGCAGCGGCTTGTGCGGCGCATGCATGTGCCGCGTGGAGGCGGGCAGCGTGACGCTGGCCGAGAACGGCGTGCTCGACGACGAAGAGCGCGCCGCTGGCTGGACGCTCGCGTGCAGCGCGACGCCGGCGAGTGCCGAGCTGCGCATCGTGTTTCCCGATTAGGGGCCGCGCGTGCACGCCGTGCATGCGCTGCTCCTGGCCTTGAGCGCCGCCGCTTCGCCCGTGGTCTGCCACGCGTGTTGCGGCGGCGCATGTATTTCCGGAGTCCCCAGATGACGCCCAACCAAACGACGCCCCACGAAACCTTGACGACGCCCGCGCTGATCGCTCGCGGCGCGGCGCGCTACGGCGCGCGCATTGCGATCGAAACTCCCGAGGGCAGCCTGAGCTACGCGCAGCTCGACGCCGCGCGCATTGAAGCCGCACGCGCGCTGATGGCCAGCGGCATCGCCGCGGGCGAGCGCGTCGCGATCTGGGCGCCCAATCTCACCGAATGGATCGTTGCCGCGCTCGCGATCCAGAGCGTGGGCGCAGCGCTCGTGCCCGTGAACACGCGCATGAAGGGCCTTGAAGCGGGCGCGATCCTCGCGGACAGCGGCGCGCGCATGCTGTTCAGCTGCGGCGCGTTCCTTGGCGAGGACTATCCGGCGATGCTCGCGCCGCATCGGCCCGCGACGCTGGAGCGCGTGATCGTGTTCGGCGGCGCGTCAGGCGCCGACGGCCGCGACGAGAGCTGGCAGCAGTTCCTCGCCCGCGTTCCGCAGACAACACTCGAAGCATTTCGCGCGCGCGAAGCGCAGGTGGGCCCCGACACGCTGATGGACGTGATGTTCACCTCGGGCACGACGGGGCGCCCGAAGGGTGTGATGACGGCGCACGGCCAGAACGTGCGCGCGGCGCACGGGTGGGCCGAGATCGCGCAGTTGCGCGAGGGCGATCGCTATTTGATTGTGAGCCCGTTCTTTCATGCGTTCGGGTACAAGGCGGGCTGGCTCGCGGCGCTCACGAGCGGCGCGACGGTGCTGCCGCATCTCGTGTTCGATCCGCGGGAGGTGCTCGAGCGGGTGGTGCGCGAGCGCGTGTCTGTGCTGCCTGGGCCGCCCACGCTTTATCACGCGCTGCTTGAAGCGCCGGGGCTTGCGGAGCTCGATCTTTCTTCGCTGCGCGTGGCGGTGACGGGCGCGGCCGCCATCGCGCCGAGTCTCGTTGAGCGCATGCGCGCGGAGCTGAACTTCGAGACTGTGCTTACGGGGTATGGGCTTACGGAGTCTTGCGGCTTTGCTACGCTGTGCCGTCATGGTGACGATGCTGTTACGGTCGCGCAGACCTCGGGGCGTGCCATGCCGGGTATGGAGGTGCGGATCGCGGGGGCGGATGGGGAAGCGTTGGTGCCGGGTGAGACCGGCGAGGTCTGGGTGCGGGGCTATAACGTCATGCGTGGCTATCTGAATGATGAGGCGGCTACCGCGCAGACCGTTGATGATGAGGGCTGGCTTCATACGGGGGATCTCGGGACGCTGGATGAGCGCGGCTATCTGCGGGTGACGGACCGCATCAAGGATATGTTTATTGTGGGTGGGTTTAATTGCTATCCGGCGGAGATCGAGCGTCTGTTTGCAGCGCATGAGGCTGTCGCTCAGGTTGCCGTGGTGGGCGTGCCCGACGCCCGGCTCGGGGAAGTGGGGCACGCTTATGTCGTGCTGCGAGCAGGTGTTCACGCCGATGCCGCCTCGCTCACCGATTGGGCCCGCCGGAATATGGCGAACTATAAGGTGCCGCGGCGTATTGAGATCGTCGAGGCGCTGCCCGTGAGCGCCGCCGGCAAGGTGCTCAAGTATCAGTTGAGGGAGGGCGCTTGCGCGTAGGTTTTTCCCGCGGTGCGCGGGGTGTGGGCCTTAACTTGTATTCGCGGCGGGCCGCGGGCGTTGCCCCTGTGCGGGGCGGCACCTACTTTTCTTTGCCGCGGCAAAGAAAAGTAGGCAAAAGAAAGCCGCTCAAACCGCCAGTGTGACGCAGTGGACCACTAACCTTATATCGGAGTGGCTCCGGGGCGTCTGTCGCCACGCGGCGTATGGCGGAGTGACTAAGGGCTCATCCATCCGGCGGCGCTGCGCGCGCCGTGGGGCATAACCAAAACCAGTGGGTGTACGCGCATTTGTAGAACTCCAACGTATTCGTTCGGCGGCTTGCCCACGCATTCGCCAACCAGAACGCCCGTGCATTCACCGATCAGCACTCCGGCGCATTTACCGGTTTGCACCTTCGCGCACTACCGGGTGGCACCCCCAGCGCATTCGCCGACCAGCCCACCTGGTTTCCCTTGCAGACCCTTCTGCCCGCGCGTAGCGCGTGGCGGGAAGGATGAGCCCCTTGTCACTAAGGCGGAGTGTGCGAGGTGACGGATGCTCCGGAGCCGCTCCGAAATACAGGGCAGTGGGGGACGGCGTCACACTGGCGGTTTGAGCCGCTTTCTTTTGCCTACTTTTCTTTGCGGCTGCAAAGAAAAGTAGGTGCCGCCCCGCACAGGGGCAACGCCCGCGGCCCGCCGCGAAAACGGGTTAAGGCCAAAGCGCCATAACAACGGCCAAAACCAAAACAGCCCGCCCCAGCCGGGCCCCCACCCCATAGTCTCAACAGACGATGTTACACATGCCCTGCGCGGCCAGAATAGACCTCACTACAACGGGCTTTCTGGAGGGACAAGATGAGCGATGTGCGGGCGCTGGGCTATGTCGTCGTGCAGTCGGCGGACATGGGCAGGTGGCGCGATTATGCGCAGAACGTGCTGGGCATGCAAGCTGTCGACGCGGCGAGCGGCGCCCTATACCTCAAGATGGACGAGCGCGATTACCGCTACCTGATCGTGCCGGGCGGCGAAGAGCGCTACTTCGCCTCGGGCTGGGAGCTGGCCGACGAAGCCGCACTCGCCTCACTCGTCTCGCGGCTCGAACAAGCGGGCGTCGAACCGCGCCGCGCAACTGCTGAAGAAACCGCGCTGCGCCGCGTCCAGTCGATGGTCTGGTGCCTTGATCCCTCCGGCAACCGCCACGAGTTCTTCTGGGGCGTGCGCTCGGACTTCCGCCGCTTCGTCTCGCCCGTCGGCGTGCCCGGCTTCGTGACCGGCGCCATGGGCCTCGGCCACGCGGTGCTCCCCGCCCCGGCATTCGACGCCACCGACGCCTTCCTGCGCGACGTACTGGGCTTCGCACTCTCGGACATCTACCGCGTGCGCTTCTCCGCCGATCCGGCCGAGCCCGAAAAGCGCATCCACTTCCTGCACTGCGGCAACGCCCGCCACCACAGCCTCGCGATCATGGATCTCGCCGTCCCCTCGGGCTGCATCCACGTGATGGCCGAAGTCCCCTCGATGGACGACGTGGGCCGCGCGCTCGACCGCGTCGCCGCGCACGGCGTGAAGATGTCCGCCACGCTCGGCCGTCATTGCAACGACCAGATGACTTCGTTCTACATGAAGACGCCGGGCGGCTTCGACCTCGAATACGGCTATGGCGGCCTGCAGGTCGACTGGCGCGAGCACAGCGTCTATGAAGCCACACGCGTGAGCCTCTGGGGCCACGACTTCAGCATCGGATTTTGAGGAACCCTGATGAAAACGCTCGATAAACGCCTGAGCGCGCGCGATGTGGTCGCGCAGCTCGAAGACGGCATGACCATCGGCATCGGCGGCTGGGGCCCGCGCCGCAAGCCCATGGCGCTCGTGCGCGAGATCGCGCGCTCCTCGCTGCGCGATCTCACCGTGGTCGCCTACGGCGGCCCCGACGTGGGCCTGCTGTGCGCCGCAGGCAAGGTCAAGAAGGTGGTGTTCGGTTTCGTCTCGCTCGACGTGATTCCGCTGGAGGCGCATTTCCGCCGCGCACGCGAGACTGGCGCCATCGATGTCTGGGAGCTCGACGAGGGTCTCCTGCAACTGGGCCTGCGCGCCGCTGCTGCGCGCCTGCCGTTCCTGCCCACCCGTGTGGGTCTTGGCACCGATCTGCTGCGCCACGCGCCGCATCTGCGCACGGTTCGTTCGCCTTATGAGGATGCCGAAACATTGCTCGCGATGCCGGCCATCGAACTGGACGCTGCGCTGCTGCACGTGAACGCCGCCGATGCCATGGGCAACACGCGCATCGACGGTCCCGATCCGTTCTTCGACGCCTGGTTCGCGCGCGCCGCGAAGCGCACCTTCGTGAGCTGCGAGACGCTGGCGGAGTCGCTCGCAGGCCCCGATCTCGAAGCGGCGCGCCGCAATCCGTTCGAGCGCTCGCTCGTGACGGGCGTGGTGCACGCGCCGTGCGGCGCACACCCGACTTCGTGCGCGCCGGCCTATGGCTGGGATCTGCCGCATCTGAAGGCGTATAGCGCCGCAGCGGCGAGCCCGGAACAAACCGCCGCGTATCTGCGCGACGTCGTCGGCCCGAACGAGCACGCGTATCTGCAGGGCGCGGGCGGTCCCTCCCATGTGGCGGCGCTGCCGCTGCCGATTCTGTAAAAGGAGCGAGCGTGAACGAAGCAATCGACTATTCCCTCGCCGAGCTGATGATCGTCGCCTCGGCCAGACTCTGGCGCGATGACGGCGAAGTGCTCGCCACCGGCATCGGCACGGGCCCGCGCCTCGCCGCCGGCCTCGCGCGCCTCGCCTACAACGCCGGCCTCATGCTCACCGACGGCGAGGCCTACCTCGTCGAAACGCCGGTGCCGCTGGGCCCGCGTGACGCCTCGTACCGCGTGGCGGCGAGCGGCTGGATGACCTACGAGCGCGTGTTCGACTGCGTGTGGCACGGACGCCGCCACGCGCTCGTCATGCCCACGCAGATCGACCGCTTCGGGCAGGCCAATATCTCGTGCCTCGGCAGCGACTACGCGAAGCCGAAGACGCAACTGCTGGGCGCGCGCGGCTTTCCCGGCAACAGCATCAACCACGCGAACTCGTTCTTCGTGGCGGGCCACAGCACGCGCACCTTCGTGGCTGGCGAAGTCGACATGGTCTGCAGCGTGGGCTACAACCCGGCGCGCGAGATCGAAGGCATGCGCGCGTTCACGGACCTGCGCGCGATCGTCACCGACCTCTGCGTGATGGACTTCGGCGGCCCGGACCACGCCGTGCGCGTGCGCTCGCTGCATCCGGGCGTGAGCTTCGACGAAGTGCAGGCAGCCACCGGCTTCCCGCTCGCGGCCGCCGACGATATCGGCACGACCGCGCCGCCCAGCGCCGAGGATCTGCGCATCGTGCGCGCGCTCGATCCGCACAACCTGCGCGCAGCGATCCTGCGCGACAATCCCGCGCCGCGGCGCGCATGAAGCGAAGCGAGGCCATCATGCAGGACAGTATTTCGCACAACGAGGAAGTCGTGCTCTACGAGGTGGCGGACGGCATCGCCACCATCACGATGAACCGCCCCGAGTATCACAACGCGCAGAACTCGAAGATGACGTATGCGCTCGACGCCGCGTTCCAGCGCGCGGCGCACGACGACGCCGTGAAGGTCATCGTGCTCGCGGGCGCGGGCAAGCACTTTTCGGCGGGGCACGACATCGGCACGCCGGGGCGCGACATCGACACGTCGTTCGAGCGCCAGTCGCTCTGGTACGACCATGTGAACAAGGAGGGCGGCGAGTTCCTCTATGCGCGCGAGCAGGAGGTCTATCTGGGCATGTGCCGCCGCTGGCGCGACCTGCCCAAGCCCACCATCGCGATGGTGCAGGGCGCCTGCGTGGCGGGCGGGCTGATGCTCGCATGGGTGTGCGACCTGATCGTCGCCTCGGAGGACGCCTTCTTCGCCGATCCCGTCGTGCGCATGGGCATTCCCGGCGTGGAATATTTCGCGCATGCCTATGAGCTGAACCCGCGCATCGCCAAGGAGTTTCTGTTCCTCGGCGAGCGCATGAACGCGCAGCGCGCCCAGCAGATGGGCATGGTCAACCGCCTCGTGCCGCGCGAGGCGCTGCGCGAGAACGTCTACGAGATGGCCACGAAGATTGCGGCGATGCCGCGCCTGGGCCTCGCGCTCACGAAGCAGGCGCTCAATCACGTGGAGGAGTTGCAGGGCAAGCGCGCGGCGATGGACGCCGCGTTCGCCTGGCATCACTTCGCGCACGCGCACAACGAGCTCGTGAGCGGCGACCGCCTGGGCGGCTACGACGCGCGCAAGATGGCGCAGTCGCAGCGCGCGCCTGATGCGGAAACGAAGGAAGCCGCGCCGGAGAGCACGTCATGAACGCGCTGGGCGCCGAAACACCGCGCGAACTGCGCACGCCGCTCACGGACCTGCTCGGCTGTCGTTATCCGGTCGTGCAGACGGCCATGGGCTGGGTGGCCGACGCGCGCCTCGTCGCGGCCACCTGCAACGCGGGCGGCTTCGGCTTCCTCGCCGGCGCGACGCTCGAACCGGACCGTGTGGAAGCCGAGATCCTGCGCGTGAAGTCGCTCACCGACCGGCCCTTCGGCATCAACTTCCATATGTTCCAGCCCAACGCGGCGCAGGTGGTCGATCTCGCGATTCGCCACCGGCTGCGCGCGGTGAGCTACGGGCGTGGCCCCGATGCGAAGACGATCCGCCGCTTCAAGGACGCGGGCGTGTTGTGCATCCCGACGGTCGGTGCTCCTAAACATGCGGCGAAAGCCGTGGAACTGGGCGCCGATGCGGTGACCGTGCAGGGCGCCGAAGGCGGCGGCCACACGGGCTCGGTGCCCACCACGCTGCTGCTGCCGCGCGTGCTGGACGCCCTGCAGGTGCCGGTGATCGCGGCGGGCGGCTTCTTCGACGGACGCGGCCTTGCCGCCGCGCTCGGCTACGGCGCAGCCGGCATCGCCATGGGCACGCGCTTTCTCATGACCGAGGAATCGCCCGTGCCGCGCGAGACGCTCTCGCGCTACGTGGCCGTGAAGGACCCGGCGCAGATCCGCGTTTCGGCGGCGCTCGACGGCCTGCCGCAACGCATGATCGACAACCCGTATCTGCTGCATCTGGAGTCGCTCGGGCCGGTGCGCCGCACGCTCTTCGCGCTGCGCACGGCCCAGGCGTGGCGCCGCCAGAACGGCCTCTCGCTCGCGCAGATGGCCTCGCTCGGCGTCAAGGCGCTGCGCGAGCACGGCTATACCGCGAGCCAGACGCTGATGGCCGCGAACGCGCCGTACCTGATCCAGCGCGCGATCGTCGAGGGGCAGCCCGACGAAGGTGTGCTGCCGGGCGGGCAGGCGGCGGCGATGATCGGCGCGATCGAGCCGTGCGAGGCGGTGATCCTGCGCATCGTGCGCGAGGCGTGCGAGCGGCTCGATGCGCTCGCGGCGATGCGTGCCGACAGCACGCATACGGACGCCGCCACGGTGCGCGCGTAGTGGACAGACGATGAGCTGACGAGATCAACGCCAGCGCTAGAAGCATTCAAGCATTGACCCATTCACGAGAAGAGGGACGGGGGACATGACACAAGCAAGCCATAACGGAACAACGAACGGGGCGACCGTGGCCACCACCGCCCAGGGCGGACGGCAGCCCGCGTTCTCGATCGCTCGCGTGGGCAACCACGGCGCGGTGGCCGAGCTCACGCTCGATCGCCCGCCGGTGAACGCGCTCGACAGCGAGGACTGGTACGCGCTCGCCGCCGCCATCGACGCGCTCGGCCGCGACGAGAGCGTGCGCGTGATCGTGCTGCGCGGCGAGGGGCGCGGCTTCTGCGCGGGCGTCGACATCAAGGAGCTTTCGGCGCATCCCGAGCGCATCGTCGCGGTGAACGCGGGCAACTACGCGACGTTCCGCGCCGTGCACCGCAGCCCGAAGCCCGTGATCGCGGCCGTGCACGGCTTCGTGCTGGGCGGCGGCATCGGTATCTGCGGCGCGGCCGATATCGTGGTCGCCTCGCAGTGCGCACGCTTTGGCGTGCCCGAGATCGACCGCGGCGCGATGGGCGGCGGCGCGCATCTGCAAAGAATGTTCGGTGTGCAGAAGGTTCGCGCGATGTACTTCACGGGTGACATGGTGGGCGCCGATGAGGCGTGGCGCCTCGGCGCCGTGGAACGCGTCGTGCCGCGCGAGCAGTTGCGCGACGCGGCGCTCGAGCTCGCGCAGCGCATTGCCGAGAAGAGCGGCACGATGCTCGCGCTCGCCAAGGAGGCGCTCAACGGCGTGGAAGACGGCGACCTGGAAGACAAATACCGCTGGGAGCAAGGCTTCACGCTGCAGGCCTACATGTCGAACGATTCGACCGAAGCGCGCAGCGCGTTCGTCGAAAAGCGCGAGGCGCGCTTCGATACGGCACAACCGGGCGAGGGCCGCGCATGAAGCTCGACTACACACCGCAACAACGCGCGTTTCGCGAGGAAATTCGCGCGTGGCTGGCCGAACACGTGCCGAGCAAGCCGCTGCCGAGCTTTGACACCGAAGCGGGCTTCGCCGCGCATCGCGAGTGGGAGCGCACGCTGCACTCGGGCCGCTGGAGCATGGTCACCTGGCCGCGCGAGCTGGGCGGCCGCGGCTGCGACCTGATCGAGTGGCTGATCTTCGAGGAAGAGTACTGGCGCGCCGACGCACCCATGCGCGTGAACCAGAACGGCATCTTCCTGCTCGGCCCCACGCTGATGGACTTCGGCACCGACGAGCAGAAGGCGCGCTTCCTGCCCGCGATGGCCTCGGGCGAGCACGTCTGGGCGCAGGGCTGGTCGGAGCCGAACGCGGGCTCGGACATGGCGGCGATCCGCTCGAGCGCGTTTCGTGACGGCGACGAGTACGTGATCAACGGGCAGAAGATCTGGTCGACGCGCGCGGTATGGGCGGACTGGCTGTTTGGCCTGTTTCGCAGCGACCCGCAGTCCACGCGCCACCACGGCCTGACCTTCCTGATGGTGCCGCTGAACGCGCCGGGCGTGACCGTGCGGCCGATCCGCCAGTTGAACGGGCAGACCGGCTTTGCCGAGATCTTCTTCGACGACGTGCGCGTGCCGGTGGCCAACCGCATCGCGGGCGAAGGCATGGGCTGGCACGTGGCGATGGCCACGGCGGGCTTCGAGCGCGGCCTGATGCTGCGTTCGCCGGCGCGCTTCCAGCGCACGGCCGAGGCGCTGCGCGAGCTGCTGCTCGCCAATCCCGAGGCGGCGCGGCGCGACCCGTCGCTGCGCGAACGCGTGGCCGCCGCGTGGATGGATGCGCAAGCCTATGCGCTCTCCACCTATATGACGGCGAGCCGCTTGCAGAAGGGCGGGCACATCGGTGCGGAATCGAGCACCAACAAGGTGTTCTGGTCGGAGCTCGATTTGCACATGCACCAGACGGCGCTCGATATCCTGGGCGCGCAGGCGGAAGTGGTGCCGCACGGCGATGAGGCGCACGCGCGCCTGGGCAACTGGCTCGACGGCTTCCTGTTCGCGCAGGCCGGGCCGATCTATGCGGGCACCAACGAGATCCAGCGCAACATTGTCGCCGAACGCATGCTGGGCATGCCGCGCGGCTAGCGAACAACATCGACGAAGCGGTTGGCTGCCGCCAGAGATTCGATTCGGAATGCTGATGATGCGGCGCGAAGAATCGACCGCCTTGCATGGGACCAGAGTAAGGAGCTTTGCTCCAACTCTGGTCGACAGGGAGACATATGGACTTTTCATTCAACGAAGACCAGGAAGCGCTGGCCGATACCGCGCGCCGCTTTCTGATGACCGAGCTCACGCCGGAACTGCTCCGCGAACTGTGGGAGACCGAAACCGGGCGCTCGGAGCGGCTCTGGGCGCAACTGGCGGAGCAGGGCATGACGGCCGTCTCGGTGCCGGAAGAACAGGGTGGCCTCGGCATGTCGGCCGCCGAATGGGCCCTGCTCGCGCAGACGTGGGGCTATTTCGGCGGGGCCGATACGCTGATGGACACCTCGTTCGTGACGGTCGCGCTGCTCAACCGGCTGCCCGCGAGCGACTGGCGCGACACGCTGCTCGCGCAGATCGCGGCGGGCAACGCCCGCGTCGCGCTCGGGCATCCGGTGAATCCGTATGTCGCCGATGCGCACGTTGCCCACGTGCTGCTGTGCGAGCGTGACGGCGAGCTGCATCGCGTGGAGCCGGCGGCATGCACGCGCAAGGCGGTGCAAAGCGTGGACCCTTCGCGGCGCATCTTCGAGCTGGAATGGACGCCGGGAGAGTCCACGCGCATCGCGGACGCCGCCAGCGCCGCGCCGCTGCTCGACGCCGCGCTCGACCACGGCGTCTTCGCGGTGGCCGCGCAATTGCTCGGCCTCACGCAGCGCGTGCTGGACGCCGCCATCGACTACACCTCGCAGCGCAAGCAGTTCGGCAAGCCCATCGGCGCGTATCAGGCCGTCAAGCATCTGCTCGCCGATGTCGCGATCCGCTACGAGTTCGCGCGTCCGGTGGTCTATCGCGCGGCTTGCGCGCTGGCCACGGACGACCCGCAACGCGCGCTCTACGTCTCGCACGCGAAGCTCGCCGCGCTCTCCGCCGCGCAACTGGCCGCGCGCCACGCCATCCAGGTGCACGGCGCGATGGGCTACACGTGGGAGCTGGACCTGCAGATCTTCGTCAAGCGCATCTGGGCGCTCGCGGGCAGTTGGGGCGACGCCACCTTCCATCGCGAGCGCGTGGCCAGCACGCTCATCGACGCGGGTACGGCCATCGGCCCCGCGCGCACTTTCGAACTGGAGTGACCATGAAAGAAGCCTATATCGTCGATGCGCTGCGCACGCCCACGGGCCGCCGCAAGGGCACGCTCGCACCGGTGCACGCCGCCGACCTGGGCGGCTTCGTGCTGCAGGAGATCGTCAAGCGCAACGCCATTCCCGCAGCGGACTACGACGACGTCGTGTTCGGCTGCGTGGACACCATCGGCCCGCTCGCGGGCAATATCGCGCGCACCTGCTGGCTCGCCGCCGGCCTGCCGCTTACGGTGCCGGGCGTGACCGTGGACCGCCAGTGCGGCTCCTCGCAGCAAGCCGTGCATTTCGCGGCGCAGGCCGTGATGAGCGGCACGCAGGACGTGGTGATCGCGGGCGGCGTGCAGACGATGACGCAAATCCCCATCTCTTCCGCGATGACGGCGGCCGTGCCGCTCGGCTTCAGCGACCCGTTCTCGGGCAGCGCGGGCTGGCGCGCGCGCTTTGGCGACGCGCCGGTTTCGCAGTTCGACGCAGCCCAGCGCATTGCCGATCATTGGAGCCTCTCGCGCGAGGCGATGGAACGCTATGCGCTGGAGAGCCACCGGCGCGCGGTGGCCGCCATCGAGGAAAAGCGCTTCGAGCGCGAGGTCGTGCCGTGCTTCGGCCTCTCGCGCGACGAGACTCCGCGTCCCGATACCTCGCTCGAAAAGATGGCCTCGCTCGAGCCGCTGATGCCGGGCGGCTCGCTCACGGCGGCCGTGTCGAGCCAGACCTGCGACGCGGCGGCGGCGCTGCTGATCGTCTCGGAAGACGCGCTGCAACGCTACGGCCTCAAGCCGCGCGCGCGCATCCATCACCTGAGCGTGCTCGGCGACGATCCGCTCTGGATGCTGACCGCGCCCATTCCCGCCACGCGCCACGCGCTGAAGAAGGCGGGCCTCTCGATGAACGACATCGACGTGGTCGAGATCAACGAGGCGTTCGCCTCAGTCGCGCTCGCATGGCTGGCGGAACTGGGCTATGACGCGGCGCGCACGAATCCGAACGGCGGCGCGATCGCGCTGGGCCATCCGCTGGGCGCAACCGGCGCGCGTCTCATGACGACGCTGCTGCACGAGCTGGAACGCACGGGCGGTCGATATGGACTCCAGACGATGTGCGAAGGCGGCGGGCTGGCGAACGTGACGATCATCGAGCGGCTTTGAGCGCGGCGTCGAGAACGGCGTAAAAAAACAGCTCCGGGGACGGGACGCACATCACGCGAGCTTGATCCACGCAAGCCGCAGAAAGAGCAACACAACGAGAGGTCAGGCATGGGAATCTGCAAGGAACGGACCGTGATCGTCACGGGCGCGGGCGGCGGGCTTGGGCGCGCATATGCGCTCGCGCTGGCGGAGCAGGGCGCGGCAGTCGTGGTCAACGACGTGCGCGAAGACGCGGCGCGAGCAGTAAGCGAGGAGATCGCGCTGATGGGTGGCCGCGCGATCGCGAACGCCGACGACATCACGCGCATGGACACGGCGCAGCGCATCGTGGATGCTGCGCAGAGCGCCTTCGGCACGGTGCACGCACTCGTGAACAACGCCGGCATCTGCCGCGACCGCATGTTCACGAGCATGACCGAAGACGACTGGGACGCGGTGATGCGCGTGCATCTGCGCGGTCACTTCTGCCTCGCGCACATTCTTGCGCGCGGCTGGCGCGACGCCGCGAAAGCGGGCACGCCGGTGGCGGCGCGCATCATCAACACGAGCTCGGGCGCGGGGCTGCAAGGCTCGATCGGGCAATCGAACTACGGCGCGGCCAAGGCCGGCATCGCGGCGCTCACGCTGATGCAGGCCGCCGAGCTGCAGCGCTACGGCGTGAGCGTGAACGCGCTCGCACCGGCGGCGCGCACGGCGATGACCGAGGCCGTGTTCGCCGAGGTGATGAAGAAGCCCGAGGACGGCGGCTTCGACGCCTTCGACCCGGCCAACGTCGCGCCGCTGGTCGTGTGGCTCGCGAGCGAGGCGTCGGGCGAGGTCACGGGGCAGGTGTTCGAGGTCTCGGGCGGCATGATCGCGGTGGCCGAGGGCTGGCGCACGGGGCCGAGCGTGGACCGTGGCGCCCGCTGGCCCGCGGGCGAAGTGGGCGCGGCGGTGACGGAGTTGCTCGCGCAGGCGCGGCCGGCCCAGCGCGTTTATGGAAGCTGACGCCATGGACCTCGTACTGACCGAAGAGCAGGTCATGATCCGCGAGAGCGCGGCTGAAGTGCTCTCGCAGCAGAGCGCATCGGCCGACGTGCGCCGCGTGATCGAGCGTCATGCGGCTTACGACGCCGCGCTCTGGCAGACCGTGGCGGCGGAGCTGGGCTGGTGCGGCCTGAGCGTGCCGGAGCGCGCGGGCGGCGCGGGTCTGGGCGCGACCGAGCTCGTGCTGCTGATGGAGCAGCTCGGGCAGCGGCTCGCCTGTGTGCCGTACTTCGGCACTGCCGTGCTGGCCGCGCAGGCGCTGGCCCGCTGCACCGGCGACGAAATCGGCGCGAGCGAAGCCGCAGCGGATGCGGGCAGCGAGGAGGCCGTGCGCTGGCTCGCGCGCATCGCGGCGGGCGAGACGCGCGCGGCGCTGGCGATCGAACATGCGTTGCCTTTTGAAGCGGATGAGGGCGGGAGCCTGCCCGCGCAGGCATCGACCGTGGAAGCACACGCTACAGCGGACGGATTCCGCCTGAGCGGCACGTGCAGCGCCGTGCTGGACGGCGTGATGGCCGATCTGCTGCTCGTGCCCGCGCGCCTGGCCGATGGCGGCAGCGACGAGATCGCGCTCTTCGCGGTCGAAACGGCGCACGCGGGCGTGACGCGCACGCCGCTCGCGACGCTCGACGCCACGCGCGCATTCGCCGGCATCGCGCTGAACGACGTGCACGTGGCGCCCGCTGCGTGCCTCGCGCGCGGCGCGGCGGTGCGCAATGCACTCGCGCAAACGGCATGGCTCGCGGCGCTCGCGCTGGCCGCCGAGCAATTGGGCGGCGCGCAGCAATGCCTCGATCTCACGCTCGCCTACACGGCCGAGCGCGTGCAGTTCGGGCGCGCCATCGCCTCGTTCCAGGCGGTCAAGCACCGCTGCGCGGAAATGCTCGTGGCGGTGGAGGCGGCGCGCTCGACGGTGCTCGGCGCGGCGGCGGCATGGGACGCGGTGCAAGGCGCGCCCTCAGCCGAGCAATACGCCGATATCGCTGCGGCCAAGGCCAGCGCGAACGACGCGTTCCGCTTCTGCGCGCAGGAAGCCATTCAGCTGCACGGCGGAGTGGGATTTACCTGGGAGTACGATCCACAGCTTTATTTCAAGCGTGCCCAAGCGTCCGGGGCGCTGTTCGGCTCGACGCCCTGGCTCTATGGCTGGCTCGCGCGTCACGTGATCGACAGTGCGCGCTGCGATGCTGCTGACTCCGTTGCCGCTGCGGTTCTTGCAGGAGCGAGCGCATGAACGCACGCATCGATTCGAATTTCAACGAACAAGGCGGCAGCCGTGAAGCGCGTCTGCGCGCCGAGATCGCCGCATGGATGGCTGCGCACCTCGCCGGCGAATTCGCCTGCCTGCGCTACCGCGGCGGCCCCGGCGACGAAGACGCCTTCCCCGAGCTGCGCAAGGCGTGGGAGCGCGAGCTGGCACAAGGCGGCTGGACGGGACTCGGCTGGCCCGTGGAGGCAGGCGGGCGCGGCTGGAGTATCGCCGACCAGGTGATCTTCCACGAGGAATACGCCCGCGCGGGCGGCCCGGGCCGCATGGGGCACATCGGCGAAGGGCTGCTCGGCCCCACGCTTGTCGCCTGCGGCAACGCCGACCAGCGCGCGCGCTTTCTGCCCGGCATCCTCGCGGGCACGCAGTTCTGGTGCCAGGGCTATTCGGAGCCCGGCGCGGGATCGGATCTCGCGAACGTGCGCACGCGCGCCGAGCGCCAACCGGACGGCGCATGGCGTATCGACGGTCAAAAGGTTTGGACCTCGCTCGCGCACGACTCCGAATGGATCTTCGTGCTCGCGCGCAGCGACGCGCAATCACGCGGCAACAAGGGGCTCTCGTTCCTGCTCGTGCCGCTCGACCAGCCCGGCGTGGAGATCCGCCCGATCCGCCAGATGAACGGCGGCGCGGAATTCAACGAAGTCTTCTTCGACGGCGCGCGCGCCGAGGCCGCCGATCTCGTGGGCGAGCCCGGCGACGGCTGGCGCATCGCGATGACGCTGCTCGGCTTCGAGCGCGGCATTTCCACGCTCGGCCAGCAGATGCAATTCATCCGCGAGCTCGACTGGGTGATCGACGCGGCGCGCGAGGCGGGCGTGGCCGACGACCCGGCCATCCGCGCGCGCATCGCGAAGGCGTGGGCCGGGCTGCGCACGATGCGCTACAACGCGCTGCGCATGCTGGCGGGCGCGGGCGACGGCGCATCCGCTGCCGCTACGCCCGACAAGTCCTCGCTCATCTACAAGTATTACTGGTCGAACTGGCACCGCGAGCTGGGCCAGTTCGCGATGGACGTGCTCGGCGAGCGCGCCAATTTCGTCGATGCGAACGACGTGAAGCTGAGCCGCCTGCAGGGCGTGTTCCTGTTCTCGCGCGCCGACACCATCTACGCCGGCACCAACGAAATCCAGCTCAACATCATGGCCGAGCGCGGGCTCGGCATGCCCAAAGAACCCCGAGGTCAAGCATGAATGCTCCACACGGTCTTGCCATTGCGCCGCCCTATGTGGCGGGTCATCAACTGCTCGCTGGCAAGTCGGTGCTCATCACCGCCGCCGCGGGCGCGGGCATCGGCTTCGCCGCCGCGAAGCGCTGCGCGGAAGAAGGCTGCCGCGCGCTCTTCATCTCCGATATCCACGAAAAGCGCCTCGCCGAAGCGGTCGCGCGGCTGCGCGAGGAAACGGGTCTGGACGCCATCTACGGGCGCCTCGCCGACGTCTCGAACGAGGAGCAGGTGCAGGCGCTGGTGGCCGACGCCGAGGCGCGCATGGGCGGCGTGGACGTGCTCATCAACAACGCGGGCCTCGGCGGCTCCTGCCGTCTAGTCGATATGGACGATGCGCAATGGTCGCGCGTGATCGACATTAGCCTTACCGGCACGTTCCGCATGATGCGCGCGATGCTGCCCCACATGCAGGCGCGCGGGCGCGGCACGATCGTCAACAACGCGTCGGTGCTGGGTTGGCGCGCGCAGGCGGAGCAGGCGCATTACGCGGCCGCCAAGGCCGGCGTCATGGCGCTCACGCGCTGCACGGCGCTGGAAGCGGCGCCGCATGGCGTGCGCATCAACGCGGTGGCGCCGAGCATTGCGCTACACGATTTTCTGAAGAAGTCGGCTCCGGCCGAACTGCTTGAACAACTGGCGTCGCGCGAAGCCTTTGGGCGCGCCGCCGAAGTCTGGGAGGTGGCAAACGTGATGGTGTTCCTCGCAAGCGACTACGCGTCGTATCTGACCGGCGAAGTGCTCTCCGTGAGCAGCCAGCACGCATGATGAGCACGCTCGACGTTACGGCTCCCGTCACGCCCGTGCGTGTGTTCGCGCAACCGGGCGAGCTGCTCGAAGCGGTGGGCGAGCGCCTCGGCGCGAGCCCGTGGTTCGAGATCGACCAGGCGCGCATCGACCAGTTCGCCGATGCCACGCTCGACCATCAGTGGGTCCACGTGGACCCCGAGCGCGCGCGCGGCGGCCCGTTCGGCGGCTGCATCGCGCACGGCTATCTCACGCTCTCGCTCGTCAACTACTTCCTGCCACAGATCGTGCGCATCGACGGCGCCAGCATGGGCGTGAACTACGGCTGCGAGCGCGTGCGCTTCCCGGCGCCCGTGCGCGTGGGGGCGCGTGTGCGCGGCGTGGGCGAGCTGTTGCGCGCCGAGGCGCTGGAAGGCGGCGTGCAGGCGTGGATACGCGTGAGCGTGGAGATCGAGGGCGAGCCCAAGCCGGGCTGCGTGGCCGACACCATCAGCCGCTACTACTTCTGATTTCAGGTTTCAGATTGATTCAGTCCCAGACACGGGAAAAACAGGAACGCATTCGATGAACGAAGCCGTGATTGTCTCGGTGGCGCGTACGCCCATCGGCAAAGCCTACCGGGGTGTTTTCAACGATACGGAGGCGCCCGCGCTCGGCGGCCACGTGGTGCGCGCGGCTGTAGAGCGCGCAGGCCTCGAAGGCCGCGAGGTCGACGACGTGATCATGGGCTGCGCCGCGCAGCAGGGCACCCAGGGCTACAACATCGGGCGGCTTTCGGCGATCGCCGCCGGGCTGCCCGCGAGCGTGCCGGGCATGGCGCTGGACCGCATGTGCTCGTCGGGGCTCATGTCGATCGCGGTGGCCTCGCGCAGCATCGCTTGCGGCGACGCGGACATTGTCGTGGCCGGCGGCGTGGAGTCGATCACGCTCACGCAGAACCGCCACAAGAACAGCTATCGCGCCCGCGCCGAAAGCGTGCTCGCGCAGCAGCCCGCCGCCTATATGGCGATGATCGAAACGGCCGAGGTGGTCTCGCGCCGCTACGGCATCAGCCGCGCCGATCAGGACGCCTACGCACTCGTGAGCCAGCAGCGCACGGCGGCGGCGCAGGCGGCGGGGCGCTTCGACGCCGAGATCGTGCCTCTCGACGTGCGCCGCGCGCTCTTCGATAAAGAAGGCAACGTCACGGGCCACGAAAACGTGCGCGCCGAACGCGACGAATGCAACCGCGCCGACACGAGCGCCGCGAGCCTCGCCGCGCTCAAGCCCGTATGGAGCGGCGGCGAAGCCGTCGCGCAGGGCGAATACATCACGGCGGGCAATGCCTCACAGCTTTCGGACGGCGCCGCCGCCGTGGTGGTGATGAGCGCGCAAAGCGCCCGTGCGCGCGGGCTCACGCCGCTGGGCACGTTCCGCGGCATCGCGGTGGCTGGCTGCGAAGCCGACGAAATGGGCATCGGCCCCGTCTTCGCCGTGCCGAAGCTGCTCGAGCGCCACAAGCTCACGGTGGGCGACATCGGCCTGTGGGAGCTCAACGAGGCCTTCGCCTGCCAGGCGATCTATTGCCGCGACAAGCTCGGCATCCCGATGGAGCGCCTGAACGTGAACGGCGGCGCGGTTTCGCTCGGCCACCCGTTCGGCATGTCGGGCGCGCGCATGACGATGCATGCGCTCATCGAAGCGAAGCGGCGCGGCGCGCGGCTCGCGGTCGTGACGATGTGCATTGGCGGCGGCATGGGCGCGGCGGCGTTGTTCGAAATCGCGGCGTAGACCGCGAAGCACGCAGCGCAGTCCATGCAGCACGCGCAATAGCAGCAGAAAAACGTAGCAGAAAACAGTCATAGAAAGCAGTCACAGAAAGTAGTCACACCAGGAGGAGACACTCCGTGAAAAATACGCTTCCGGGCCTGCTGATGTCGGCGGCGGTGCTGGGCGCGGCGCTCTTCGCGTTCTCGCCGCGTCCATTGCCCGCCTTCCCCGCCAGCACCATCGCGGCCAATCATCTGCAGATCAATGGCCTGGCCCAGGCCGGCTCGCGCACGGTCGCCGTGGGCGAGCGCGGCGTGATCCTGCTCAGCGACGACGCCGGCAAGAGCTGGCGACGCGCCGCGGTCACGCCCGACGAGGCGTCCACGCTCACCCAGGTGTTCTTCGTATCGCCGAGCATCGGCGTTGCCGTCGGGCACGACGGCTGGATCCTGCGCACCGTGGACGGCGGCGAGCACTGGCAGGAAACCCACTTCGACCACCGCCATTCCGACCCGCTGCTGGCGATCTGGGGGCAGGCGAACGGGCCGCTCTTCGTGATCGGCAGCTTCGGACAACTGTTCGTCTCGCACGACGAAGGCGCGACTTGGACTGCCGGGAAAACTCCGACCGGCGACCGCCATCTCAACGCGATTGCGGGCGACGGCAAGGGGCGCATCGTGATCGCGGGCGAGACGGGCACGCTGCTCGTCTCCAACGACGACGGCACGACCTGGGACAAGCGTCCCTCGCCGTATGCGGGCTCGCTCTTCGGCGTGCTGCCGCTCGCGGACGGCACGTGGCTCGCCTACGGCATGCGCGGCAACGTGGTGCGCTCGACGGACGGCGGACAGACATGGGCTCATATCGACAGCGGCGTGGGTGTCTCGTACTTCGGCGCGACGCAGTTGCCGGGCGGGCGCCTCGTGCTGGTCGGGCAGGGTGGCGCCATCGTCACCTCCGACGACGAGGGCGAGCACTACGCCGTACGCAAGGCGGGCGGTGTGCAGAGCCTGGCCGCCGTGCTGGACGAAGGCCAGAGCCGCGTACTGGTGGCCGGCGAGGCGGGCGTGACGCGCTGGACCGTGCCCGCGCAGACCGTGCCGGCGCCGCGCGACCTCGCGAATGCCGCGAAGCTTGCGGGCTCGAACGCACCGTCGGGCACTGCGCCTGACGCACCGTCCAACGCGCCTTCGAACACGCCACCGCACGCACCTTCCTGAGACCGCGGCGCGTTGAGTTCTTCCCGCTGCCTTAGATCGCAGTGCAATTGGCACTGCGAACCGTTGTGCCATTCGTTGTGAGACGCACCATGACCGCCTCTACCCGTTCCTCCGCGCTCGCGCGCTTCGTCGACCGCTGCGCCGGCGCCATCATGCGCCACCGCCTCGTGCTGCTCGCCGTGTGCGTGGCGCTGACCGCCGCCTTTGGCCTCTCGGCCACGCGGCTGCGGCTCGACCCGGGCTTCAACAAGATGATCCCGATGGAACACCCGTATATGCAGGTGTTCAACCGCTATGCCAGCGCGTTTCCCGGCGCCAACACGGTGCTCGTGAGCCTGCGCTGGAAAGGCCAGGGCGACATCTACAACGAGCAGTTCATGGACGAACTGCGCCGCGCGACTGACGACGTCTTCTTCATCCCCGGCGTCAACCGCTCGCGCGTGTTTTCGCTGTTCACGCCGAACGTGCGTTACACGGAAGTGACCGAAGCGGGCTTTCGCGGCGACGTGGTCGTGCCGGGCCAGTTCAGCAGCGCCAATCCCGCCGACCTCGCGAAGGTGCGCCGCAACGTGGCGCGCTCGGGCCAGATCGGCCGTCTCGTGAGCAACGACCTCAAGGCCGGGCTGATCCGCGCGGAACTGCGCGAGACCGATCCCACCACGGGCAAGCGGCTCGACTATGGCGCGGTGGCCAAGCAGCTCGAACAGATCCGCGCGCGCTACGCCAACCAGAACGTCGAAGTGGACATCATCGGCTTCGCGAAGCTGGTGGGCGACGTGGAGGCGGGCATCGCGGGCGTGATGGTGTTCTTCGGCATTGCGTTTGCCGTGACGGCCGCGCTGCTGCTCGCCTATACGCGCTCGCTGAAGACCACGGCGCTTGCGCTGTGCGTCGCGCTGCTGCCGGTGGTGTGGCTGCTGGGCGCGCTGCCGATCCTCGGCCTCGGCATCGACCCGATGTCGATTCTCGTGCCGTTCCTGATCTTCTCGATTGGCGTCTCGCACGCAGTGCAGATGACCAACGCCTGGAAGCAGGCGCTGGCCACCGGCCTTTCCTCGGTCGACGCCGCGCGTGACGCGTTCCGCAAGCTGTTCGTGCCGGGCACCGTGGCATTGCTCACGAACGCGCTGGGCTTCATGGTGATCATGCGCATCCGCATCGACATCGTGCGCGAGCTTGGCGTGACCGCGTGCCTGGGCGTGCTGCTGATGATCATCACGAACAAGGTGTTCCTGCCGATCCTGCTCTCGTACACGAAGCTGGAGCGCGGCGCGCTCGCGCGTGCGCAGCACAGCGCGGTGCGCAGCAAGGAAGGCGGCTGGGCGCGCTTTGGCGTGTTCGCGCGGCCGCTGCCGGCGCTTGGCGTATTCGCGGTGGCGCTCGCGCTGCTCGCTTACGGTGCCGAGGCTTCGCGTGGCCTGCAGATTGGCGACATCGGCTCGGGTGCACCGGAGTTGCGCACGAACTCGCGCTACAACGTGGATAACGCGCGCATCACGAGCCAGTACAACATTGGCGTGGACGCGCTGGCCGTGATCGTGGAGACGCAGGGCTACGACGACGCGTGCCTGCACTACCCGGTGATGAGCGCCATCGAGCGCTTCGAGATGCAGATGCGCGGCGTATCGGGCGTGCAGTCGGTGGTGAGCGTGCCATCGCTGGCGAAGGTGTCGATTGCCGCGTTCAACGAGGGCAATCCGAGGTGGGCGGCGCTGCCGCGATCGACGGATGGCCTTACGCAGGGGGCGAGCGCGTTCGATCCCGATAACGGGATGAATACGGAGAACTGCCAGGCGATCCAGGTGTTGATCTACACGGATAACCATGAAGGTCGCACGATTGCGCACATTGTTGATGAGATCAAGCGCTTCGCGGCGGAGGACGAGACCAAGGGTGTGGAGTTCCGGCTCGCGGGCGGCAATGTGGGGGTGATGGCGGCGACTAACGAGGCCGTTGCCGATGCTGAAATCGCCATGTTGCTGTCGATCTTTGGGGCTATCGCGTTGCTGTGTCTCGTGACGTTCCGGTCGTGGCGTGCGGTGCTGTGTGTGATCGTGCCGCTCACGATTGTCTCGATTCTTTGTAATGCCGTGATGGCGAAGCTTGGGATTGGGTTGAAGGTGGCTACGTTGCCGGTTATCACGCTTGGCGTGGGGGTGGGGGTCGATTACGGCATCTATCTCTACGAGCGCTTGCAGCATGAGGTGCGTGCGGGGGCGAGCTTGCCCGAGGCGTTTGGGGAGGCCATGCGGCAGCGTGGGACGGCAGCGCTCTTTACTGCGGCCACGATGTTTATTGGTGTGGGTACGTGGGCGGGTTCCGCGCTCAAGTTCCAGGTGGATATGGGGGTGTTGCTGGCGTTCATGTTCCTTGTGAACCTGTTTGGTGCGGTGTTTTTGTTGCCGGCTCTGGCCGCGTGGCTGGGGGTGGAGCGCGCCGAGCGTCGCGTGGGGAGTGTGACGAGTGCGGCGCGTCGCGCTAGTGTGGAAGAGGCCGCTCATGCGCGGCCCTGAGAGCGCGATTCAGATTTGATTGGGCTTGTTGGCAGCCTTGGCCTTAACTTGTATTCGCGGCGGGCCGCAAGCGTTGCCCCTGTGCGGGGCGGCACCTACTTTTCTTTGCCGCGGCAAAGAAAAGTAGGCAAAAGAAAGCCGCTCAAACCGCTAGTGTGACGCAGTGGATCACTAACCTTATATCGGAGCGGCTCCGGAGCATCCGTCATCTCGCACACTCCGCGTTAGTGACAAGGGGCTCATCCTTCCCGCTGCGCGCTACGCGCGTGCGGAAGGGTCTGCAAGGAAAACCGGACGTAGTGCAGGCGTATATGCAGGAGTTCTACGAATACACGTGCAACCCACTGGTTTGGGTTGTGCCCCACGGCGCGCGCAGCGCCGCCGGAGGTATGAGCCCTTGGTCACTCCGATTTGGGGCGAGTGGTGACAGACGCCCCGGAGCCGCTCCGATTGGAGGGCAGTGGTGGACAGCGTCACACTGGCGGTGTGAGCCGCTTTCTTTTGCCTACTTTTCTTTGCGGCTGCAAAGAAAAGTAGGTGCCGCCCCGCACAGGGGCAACGCCTGCGGCCCGCCGCGAAAACAAGTTAAGGCCAATTCGCAACAACCCGCGAGAAAAAACTCAGGAACGGAAAGCTAAAAACGCTAAAAGAGAGCGAAGGGGGGCACCCCCCATAAGCAACCCTCACTACGCACAGCAAGCGCCGCACACCACCCCAGTGCGGCACAAAACATAGAAGGAGAACATCAATGTCCGCACGCCCTTACAAAATAGAAGCGCATCCGCTCACCCAGCGCTATGCCCGCGGCTGGCATTGCCTCGGCCTCGCGAGCGACTATCAGGACGGCAAGCCGCACACGCTGAACGTATTCGGCCAGCGCCTGGCCGCCTTCGCCGATTCGGCGGGCGAGATCCACGTAGTAGACGGCTACTGCCCGCACATGGGCGCCGACCTCTCGACCGGCCGCGTGGAAGGCGACACACTGGTATGCCCCTTCCACGGCTGGCAATGGAACGGCGATGGCCAGTGCCAATCCATCCCCTACTGCAAACGCATTCCGCCCAAAGCAAAGATCGGCGCATGGCGCACCAGCGTCCAAAACAAGCTGCTCTTCATCTGGCACGACCCCGAAGGCGCCGAGCCGCCCGAAAGCGTGGCGATTCCGCCGATCCCCGCCTGCGAGTCGGACGAGTGGTCCGACTGGGTCGTCGACAAAATGGTGATCGGCACCAACTGCCGCGAGCTGGTGGACAACATCTCCGACATGGCCCACTTCGCGACCGTGCACGGCGCACCGGTCGATTACTTCGCCAATCTCTTCGAAGACCACAAGGCCACGCAGTTGCTCGTGGGCCGCAGCGAACGCCTGGGCGGCGACGAACTGATCGCGCTCTCCACCTATTTCGGCCCCGCGTATCACATCACGGAAATGACGGGCGAAAGCGGCGGCCATCCGATTCACTCGATCCTGCTGAACTGCCACGTGCCCATCGACATGAACAGCTTCGAGCTGCGCTATGGCGTGATGGTCAAGAAGATTCCCGGCATCTCCGAAGAGCAGAACCTCGAGATCGCGCGCGCCTATGTGGCCCAGGCGCAGGCGGCGTTCTATGAAGACGTGGCGATCTGGGACAGCAAGACCCGCATCGACAATCCGCTCCTCTGCGAAGGCGACGGCCCGCTCTATCAGATGCGCGACTGGTACAACCAGTTCTACCTCGACGCCGCCGACGTGCGGCCCTCGACCCGCGCGCGCAAGGTGTTCGAGATCACGGTGCGCGAAGGCGGCTCGGTGCCGCCGCTGCACCACGTGTTCGAAGGCTGAGCAATGTGAACAGCGCGGCAGGCGGCGCGGCGTGGCGCGCGCCGTGCTTGCCGCGCGAGCTCGGTTGGGCGATCACGCTCGCCTGACCATATGGTTGGCAGCGCAACGAGCCGTCACGCTTCGTCGCCCGCCTCTTGCGGGTGCGCGTTGCGCAAATCCTCCAGAAACGCCTGCACGATCGGATCGTGGCTGCTGCGTTTTTGCGTGACCATGTGAAACGTCACCTCGTAGGTGAGTTCCTTGGGATTGAGCGCCGCCAGCAGCCCGCGCCGCACGTGCGGCGCCGCGAACTGCTGCGGCAGGTAGCCCAGATGATGGCCGGACAGGATCAGCAGCGACACGGCCTCCATGTTGTCGGCCTGCGCGCTCACCTTGTTCGCCGTGGTCGAATGCTGGGCCTCCGGCGTCGGGTAGGTGCGCCACACCCATTCGTGATCGGCCACTTCGGCGGGCGCGAGCTTGCCCGCGCGCTCGAACAGCGGATGCCCGCGCCCGCAATAGGCGATCTGCCGCTCGACGAAGAGCGGCGTGTATTCGAGCGTCGGCACGCGATGCCAGAAATAGCCCACGGCAATCTGGATCTCGCCATTGAGCAGCTGCTCTTCGAGCTCGCCCGGCGACTTCACCGAAATCGAGAAGCGCACCGCTTCGTCGCGCTTCTTGAATGAGGCGATCGCCTCGCTGATGCGCGCATTCTGGCTGATCGGCGTGTGGCCGATCAGGCCAATCCCCAACGTCCCCACGAGCTTGCGGTCCAGGTGCCGCGCCTTGAGCGCGAACTCCTCGGCGGCCGCGAGCAGCGTGGTGGCGAGCTCGTACATGCGCTCGCCCTTTTCGGTCAGACGAAAGCCGCTGCGCCCGCGCTCGCACAGCCGGTAGCCGAGGCGCGTCTCGAGCGTCGAGAGCTGCGCGCTGATGGTGGGCTGGCTCACGTTAAGCGTCGTTTGCGCGACGCTCACGCCGCCGGCCTCCACCACGGCCACGAAGACGCGCAACAGGCGCAGGTCGAGGTCGGTCAGGCTGCCGAGCATGGGTTCTCCAGGAATTTCATCGATACATAGCAATATACCAATGTAAACAATGTGGATTCGTTATTTATCTTTGCTTGACGGATGCTTAAAACTGCGCCTGTAGCCGATTCGCATGATACGGCGGAATGAATGAGAACGTGGAGCACGGATATGTCTGACAATTTCTACCAACCCCTCGGCGGCAACGTCATGCCCCGCTGCGGCGGCATCGCAACGATGATGCGCCTGCCGCAGGTCGAAAGCGCCAAGGGCCTCGACGCCTGCTTCGTGGGCGTGCCGTTCGATCTGGGCACCTCGAACCGCACCGGCGCGCGCTTCGGCCCGCGCCAGATCCGCTCAGAATCCGTGCTGCTGCGTCCCTATAACATGGCGACGCGCGCGGCGCCGTTCGACTCGCTGCAAGTGGCCGATATCGGCGACGTGGCGACGAACCCCTACAATCTCGCCGACTCGATCACGCGCATCGAACACGCCTACGACGCGATCCTCGAGCACGGTTGCCGCCCCATTTCGATGGGCGGCGACCACACGATCACGCTGCCGATCCTGCGTGCGATCCACCGCAAGTACGGCCCCGTGGGCCTGATCCACGTGGACGCGCACGCCGACGTCAACGACACGATGTTTGGCGAGAAAATCGCCCATGGCACGCCGTTTCGCCGCGCCGTTGAAGAAGGGCTGCTCGATTGCAACCGCGTCGTGCAGATCGGTCTGCGCGGCACGGGCTACGAGGCCGAGGACTTCGACTGGTGCCGCCAGCAGGGCTTCAAGGTCGTGCAGGCCGAGGAATGCTGGAACCGTTCGCTCGAGCCGCTGATGGAAGAAGTGCGCGCGCGTGTGCAGGGCGGCCCGGTCTACCTGAGCTTCGATATCGATGGCATCGACCCGGCCTACGCCCCCGGCACCGGCACGCCCGAAATTGCGGGCCTGACCGTGCCGCAGGCGCTCGAGATCATCCGCGGCACCTGGGGCGTCGACATCGTCGGCGCGGATCTCGTGGAAGTCGCGCCGCCGTACGACCCGTTCGGCACCACGGCGCTGCTGGGCGCGAACCTCGCGTTCGAGATGCTCTGCGTGCTGCCGGGCGTGAAGCGTCGCAGCTAAGCGCAACATGAAGCGCCGCCACACGTAGCGCAGTCGCCGTGAGCGGCGCGTGCGGGCAGCATGGCCCGTGCGCCGCCGCCACGCGGCCAATGCGGTAGGGAAAACGCAGTAAAAAGAGCAGTAGAAGAGCAGGACATTCAGGAGACTTGTTGTATGACAGCACAAGAGCATGCCGCACGGGCGGCGGCCGGCGACGCGGGCCTCGAAATCGAAAACCATTCGATCGACTACATTCCCGAAAGCGAGCGCCACGCGAAGCTCAGCAGCCAGGGGCCGTTCTGGTTCCTCGGCAATTTCCATTTCTTCACCATCTCGATCGGCTTCGTTGGCCCGAGCATGGGGCTCTCGGCTGGGTGGACGACGCTGGGCGGCGCGCTCGGCATCATGTTCGGCACCATCTTCATGGCGTTCCACGGCTCCCAGGGCCCGGAGATGGGCCTGCCGCAGATGATCCAGTCGCGCGCGCAGTTCGGCTATCGCGGCGTGGCGCTCGCGCTGCTCGCGACGCTGTTCGTATTCGTCGGCTTTAACGTCGTGAACGTCACGCTCATCATGAGCGGGCTGAAAAACGTGTTCGGCCTGAGCCCGGCGCTGGTGGCGGTCGTTGCGGCGGTCGCGGGCGGGCTGCTGGCGATCTTCGGTCACGACCTCATGCACAAGGCGTTCAAGTGGGCGCTGATCGTGACGCTGCCGCTCTATGCGCTCGTCACGCTCGCGCTGATCTTCGGCGCGGGCAAGGGCGGCGCCGGCGCCGCGTTGGCGGCCAATGCGGCGAGCACGCACCTCGGCTTCAACTGGGTCGCGTTCATCACGCAGTTCGCCATTGGCGCGAGCTACAACATCTCCTATGCACCCTATGTGTCCGACTACTCGCGCTATCTGCCCAAGCATACGAGCCGCGCGAAGCTGATCTCGGCGATCTTCCTGGGCGCGTCGCTCTCGGGCGCGTGGATGATCGGCCTAGGCGCATGGCTCGCGCAGCAACTGCAGGCCACCGACGCGCTCGTCGCGCTGAACCAGGTGGGCGCGAAGCTGTTCCCGGGCTGCGGCAGCATTCTCGTGGTGGTGTCGGTGGCGGGCTTCCTGCCGATCATCGCGCTGAACACCTATAGCGCGATGCTGACGCTGCTGACCGGCGTGGACTCGTTCCGCAAGATCCAGCCGACGCGCCGCGCGCGGGTTGGCGCGGTGCTCGCGATCAGCGCGATCGTGCTCGTGTGCACGCTGTCGATCCCGGGTAACGGCGTGGCGCTGCTCAACACGTTCCTCGTGCTGATGCTGTACTTCCTCGTGCCCTGGACCGCGGTGAATCTGGTCGATTACTTCTTCGTGCGCAAGGGCCGCTATGCGATCACGCACTTCTTCACGCCGGACGGCATCTATGGTGCGTGGCAGGCGCGCGGGATCGTGGCCTATCTGATCGGCTTTGCCGCGATGATTCCGTTCTTCTCGATCGTGGACAACGAGTCGGGCAAGGAGATCTTCGTCGGCTACTTCGCGCATCAGATGAGCGGCATCGATCTCGCCTGGCTCGTCGGGTTGATCGTTGCTGGCGCAACCTATTATGTGTTGAGCCGCTCGCTCGATCTCGCCGCTGAAGAAAAGGTCATTCGCAAGATCAGCGAGCGTGACATCGTGGCGATGGCGCGTCAGACTTCGGGGCAGTGATCGTTTAGCACCGGCTCGTGTGATGAGGCCGGCGGGGCCGGTTGCGTTTCGCGCGACCGGCCCGGTATCAGTCTTTCTAATCCGCCCCAGCTACGAGATAGTTGCGGCGGATTTTTTCTATATCCACGTGCAGCACATCGGCAAGATAGTGCTGCATGCCGCCATAGCGTTCATCGATCACGGCCATTGCGGCGCTGATGTAATCGGGATCGACATCGAGCAACGGTTGAGCGACGGCGGGTGCCACGCCAATCTTCTGCAACTGCACCAACGCGCGCGCGTTGCCCGCTGCGTTATAGCGGTTCGACTCCAGATAGTTCGCGATGACCGTCGCGCGGTCCACGCCCAACGCCGAAAGCAGCAGCACCGTCGCGAAGCCGGTTCGGTCCTTGCCTGCCGTGCAGTGATAAAGCAGCGTCTTGTCCGCCTCGGCGAGCTTCAGGAAGCGGGCGAACTGCGCCTGGTAATCCTGGGGGAACTGGCGGTAGAGTTCGACCATGAAGCGATGCATCTGCTCGGGCGTCGAGCGCTTGAGCATCGGCACGATGGCGGCGGGCGAGAGGTCGCCCGCGAGCACCGGGTCAGCCATCCAGGGAAAGAGCGCGCCGAATGCGGCTTCGGCAGGCGTCTTCTCGCTGGCGGCGCGAAAGTCCACCACATCGTCCAGATGCAAGGCCGCGAGACGCGCGAAGTCGGCGGGCGTGCCCAGCGCGGGGTTCCCGCTGCGATAGAGGCGATGCGGCGCGACGCGCAGGCCACCGGCACCAACGAGGCCGCCCAGGTCGCGCAGGTTCTGCACGTGATCCATGGGTATCAGGCGGTCGGTGTCGGGCTGGGCCGTGGCAATGGCGCGGATGGCAGGTGCGGGTTCGGCAGGCGCGGGCGTGGAGGTCTGGGCCGTCGCGGCATGAGCGATCACGCTCGTGGTGAGCGATACACCGGCGATGCGTGCCGCACGGCACAGCGCGTTGCGGCGGCGAGGAGAGCGGGGAGGCTGTTGCATGGGCTGGGGCCAGTGGGAGAAGATCGGGAGGAGTAAAGCAAGCGCAAAGCGCGCGCCGTCTTGCAACGGCGCGCGCTCTCGGACTACCACGCGAATGCGACTACGGTTCAACGCTTTAGTGCACGGCGCTCACGCCGCCACACTGAGCCCGCGCGCACGCGCGAAATTGATCGCTGTGTCTTCGATCATGTCTTCCTGGCCGCCCACGAGGCGCTGGCGGCCCAGCTCCACGAGGATGTCGCGTGCGGGCACGCCGTACTTCGCCTCGGCGCGCTTCGCGAACAGCAGGAACGACGAATAGACGCCCGCGTAGCCGAGCGTGAGCGCGTCGCGGTCGATGCGGATGGGCGCGTCCATGATCGGCAGCACGAGGTCTTCGGCCACGTCGGAGATCGCGAACACGTCCACGCCCGTCTCGATGCCCATGCGTTCGCACACGGCCACGAACACTTCCATGGGCGTGTTGCCCGCGCCCGCGCCAAGCCCGGCCGCGGCGGCGTCGATGCGGCGTGCGCCCGCCTCGATAGCCGCGAGCGAGTTCGCAATGCCCATGGCGAGATTGTGGTGGCCGTGAAAGCCCAGCTCGGTCTCGGGGCGCAGGGCCTCGCGCACGGGCTTGAGGCGCGCAGTCACGTCATGCGGGAGCATATAGCCCGCGGAGTCGGTGATATAGATACAGTTCGCGCCGTACGACTCCATGAGCTTCGCCTGTTCGACCAGCAGCTCGGGCGGCGCCATGTGCGCCATCATCAGGAATCCTACGGTATCCATGCCGAGCTCGCGCGCGAGGCCGATGTGCTGGCCCGAGACGTCGGCTTCGGTGCAATGCGTGGCCACGCGGATCGTGTTCACGCCGAGCCCGTGCGCCATGCGCAGATGGTCGACAGTGCCGATCCCGGGCAGCAGCAGCGCCGAGACCTTGGCCTGCTTCAGCTCGCCGATCACGGCTTCGAGATAGGCCTCGTCGCTATGCGCGGGGAAGCCGTAGTTGACCGACGCGCCACCGAGGCCGTCGCCGTGCGTGACTTCGATGAGCGGCACGCCGGCGGCGTCGAGCCCGCGAGCGATGCTGCGCATCTGGTCGAGCGAGATCTGGTGGCGCTTGGGGTGCATGCCGTCGCGCAGCGTCATGTCATGCACGGTGATGCGGGTGCCCGCGAGCGGGTGCTGCGGGATTGCGGGGGTTTCCGGTTTTTCGGTTTGCATCGTGACTCCTGTCGTATCGGTATCAGGCGGCTGCGGCGGCCAGCATCTGCTCGGCGAACACTTCGCCGGTGCGGGCGGCGGCGGCCGTCATGATGTCGAGATTGCCCGCGTAGCGCGGCAGGTAATCGCCCAGGCCGGCCACTTCCATGAACACGGAGACGCGCTTGCCGTCGAACACCGGCCCGTTCTTGAGCGTGTAGCCCGGCACGTAGCGGCGCACTTCCTCCACCATCTTGTGCACCGAGGCGGTGATGGCCTCGACATTGGGCTCATCCTCGGTGAGGCAGTGGATCGTGTCGCGCATGATGAGCGGCGGCTCGGCCGGATTGATCACGATGATGGCCTTGCCGCGCTTGGCACCGCCCACGCTTTCGATGGCGCGCGACGTGGTGCGCGTGAATTCGTCGATGTTCTTGCGCGTGCCGGGGCCGACCGAGCGCGAGGACACGGTTGCGACGATCTCGCCATAGGCCACGGGTTGCACACGCGCGACCGCGTGCACGATGGGGATGGTCGCCTGGCCGCCGCAGGTGACCATGTTGACGTTCATCGCGTCGGTGACATGCTCGTCCAGGTTCACGGGCGGCACGCAGAACGGGCCGATTGCGGCGGGCGTGAGGTCGATCACGCGCACGCCGCGCGCGGTCAGCTTGTCGGAGTGCTCGCGGTGCACATAGGCCGAGGTTGCGTCGAAGGCGATGCGGATCTGATCGGCTTCCAGATGCGGCAGGAGGCCGTCGATGCCGTCGGCGGTGGTTTTCAGGCCCAGCGCCTGGGCGCGCGCGAGCCCTTCGGAGGTCGGATCGACGCCGACCATCCAGACGGGTTCGAGCACGGTGCTGCGGCGCAGCTTGTAGAGCAGATCGGTGCCGATGTTGCCGGGGCCGATCAGCGCGCATTGAATCTTGCTCATGGATCTTTCCTTGTTGATGTGACCTTTGCTTTTACTGCCATCCTTTTGGATTGCAGACGATAGGCAGACCGTTTAGACGAAGCTGACTTCGCAGCCGCCGATGCCTTCGATGCGCATCGAGAGGCGGTCGCCGGCGCTAACCGGAATTAGCGCGGCGAGCGCGCCCGAGAGCACGACTTCGCCTGCGAGCAGCGGCATGCCGAGTTCGCCGAGCGTATTGGCGAGCCATGCCACGGCGTCGGCGGGGTGGCCGAGGGCGGCGGCGCCCACGCCTTCGCCGGCGTTGTTGCCGTTCTTTTCGATGCGCATGTGGCAGGCCGCGAGATCGACGTCGTGGGGTGAGACGCGTTCGGGGCCGAGCACGTAGACGCCGCTGGAGGCGTTGTCGGCCACGGTGTCGCCAATGCGGATTGCCCAGTCGCGAATGCGCGAATCGACGATTTCGAAGCATGCGCCTACGGCTTCCGTGGCTTCGAGCACGGCGGCGCGGTCTACGCCGGGGCCGCGCAGGTCGCTGCGGAGGTAGAAGGCGATTTCGCCTTCGGCGCGCGGCTGGATCAGCGTGTGGGCCGGGATGGCGGCGCCGCTTTCGTAGTGCATGCCGGAGAGCAGCATGCCGAAGTCGGGCTGGCGGACGTCGAGCATGTCCTGGACCGCTTTGCTGGTTACGCCGATTTTTTTGCCCACTACGGCTTCGCCGGCTGCTACCCGGCGTGCGATGAAGTGCTGCTGGATGCGGTAGGCGTCGGAAAGCGGCAGCTCGGGCAGGCGCGTGGTGAGCGGGGCGATGGGCATCCGTTCGAGCCAGGCAGCGAAGAGGGCGTCGCCGAGCGCCGCATGTTGGGCTGATGTCATGTCGGTGGCGTTCATCATTTTTGAACGTTGTTGGTTGCTGGCTGCGTTGGCCTTAACTTGTATTGCAGGCGTGTGGCACCTACTTTGCAGCCGCAAAAGTAGGCAAAGCCGCTCAAACCGCCAGTGTGACGCCGTCCCCCACTGCCCTGTATATCGGAGCGGCTCCGGAGCGTCTGCCACCACGCGCCGTCACCCGGAGTGACTAAGGGCTCATCCATCCGGCGGCGCTCCGCGCGCCGTGGGGCATTACCCAAACCAGTGGGATGTACGCACATTCGTAGGACTCCAGCACATTTGCTTGATAGTGCTCGCGCGCATTCGCAGGCGGCACCCCCGGTTTTCCTTGCAAACCCTTCCGCCCGTGCGTAGCGCGTGGCGGGAAGAATGAGCCCCTTGTCACTAAGGCGGAGTGTGCGAGGAGACGGATGCTCCGGAGCCGCTCCGATAAGCAGGGCAGTGGGGGACGGCGTCACACTGGCGGTTTAAGCCGCTTTCTTTTGCCTACTTTTCTTTGCGGCTGCAAAGAAAAGTAGGTGCCGCCCCGCACAGGGGCAACGCCTGCGGCCCGCCGCGAAAACAAGTTAAGGCCAACACCCAGAATAAAGAAATCACAATTTCGCCCTCCAGGGGGAGGAAAAAAAAGCCCGTAGCCACTCAGGCATACGCATGAGGCCTACGGGCAAGCTCGCGAAAGGAACTATTTAGACGCCATCACCGCGAATCGCATCGGGTGAGTAATAGGCCTCATTAGTCTGAGTAGTAGGCGTAAGCACAGGCATCGGCTCCTGATTCGACAACCGGTCGGCGTAATAAGCCCCCGAAATCAGGTCATGATAAAAAACCGAAGTCGAATAGAACGTCTTGGCATCATACGCATAAAGCGTAGGCGCAAGATTCGTACGCCACAGCGTGCCACGTGCATCATAGTTATCAGCCGCGACAGCATTCCAGCTATCCTCATCGAGGTAGAGCACCCGCTTGGCATACTGATGGCGATAGCCAGCCTTAAGAGTAGCCTGCACCACCCAAACGCGATGCAGCTCGAAGCGCATGTACTGCATATCCTCATGCCCCTTCGTCAGCAGCGTCGTGTACTTGATGGACGGGTCCATCAGCTTGTAGTTGTCATACGGCACATAGATTTCGCGCTTGCCAATGACCTTCCAGTCATAGCGTTCGCCAGATCCGTTGAACAGCCGGTCATCATCCACCGTCCGGAAGCCACCCGGCCCTTCGGGCTGATCGAAGCCAAACTCCGGCGACTGACGTACGCGTCGCGTACCCGGGTTATACGTCCACGTCCGGCGCGTATCCGAACCATCCTGATCCCACATTTCGTAGCCCGTAATGATCGTGCCGCGATCGGAAAGCGGCAGCACCACGGTCTGGCGGAAGAAGCTCTTCGCGTTGAGCTTGTTGGCCGGATCGAAAGGCAGCGCCGAGCGCGGCCCATAGATCGAATACTGCACCTTGCCCCACGCAATGTTGCCGTCCGGGTACACCACGCCCTGGTCGTAAGTCGCGTTCTCCGACTCGACCGCCGATGCGAAGCGCAGGTTCCACATCGCCTCCACGCCCGTCTTGGGCACCGGGAAGGGCGTCACGGGCGGGAAGTCCTTCAGCCCGTTCTGGTCCTTCGTCATCGTGGTGTTGGGCGCGTACTCCTTGATCGCCTTGTACACGGACTCGGGATACGCGAAGTCGCGATGGCTCGGGTAAACCGTGATCTTGAAGGTGTCCGGGTACTTCTTGAACAGCGCTTTCTCGCCGTCGGTCAGCCGCGCCGCGTATTGATCCATGTTTTGCGCGGTGATCGTGAAGAGCGGCTTGTCGCTCGCGTACGGATCGGGGTAACGCTCGCCAGGCTTGTAGTTGACGTTGGAAGGCGCACCCACCCACTTGCCGGTCCAGGCCGGGATGGTGCCGTCGGCGTTGCCGGCGCGCTCGGCGCCCATCGGCGTGAGCGTGCTGTCGAGCTTCGCAATGTCGGCGGCGCTCGTCTTCGCGAACGTGCCCGCGGCAAGCGCGACGCCCGCCGCGAGTGCGCAGACTTGCATGGCGTGGTGAAAGGTTCGACTCATGTCCATTCCTCTTGCGGTAAAGATACGGCCAGATCAAAGCCTTCGAAAGCGGGCGCCAACTGATGGAAGCGGGTTGGCGCCGTGGCTTCAGAAGGAGTACGTAGCGGTGGCGAGCACGTAGTCGCGGTCGGCGAGCGGTCGCAACGCAGCGTTGGGCGAGCCCAGGAACTTCGCGTAGACGAGCGAGAGCTTCAGGTTCGAAAGCCTCGTGAAGTCCACCCCCACGGTTACACGGTGGTCGCTCACGCCCGTGAGCGAGCCGAGTGCGCCGGAGAGCGCCGACGTGCCGGTGAAGTCGTCGGAATAGGTGAGCGGCACGTCGAGGTCCCAGCCGTTGAAGACATTCTTGTAGCTGAGCGTCCAGGCCACTTCGTAGGCCGCCGCGTTGCGCGTGTTCGTCAGCGTGGTCGTGCCGTTCACGGGCGTGATGTTGCCGGTGTGCACGTACGAGACTTCGGCAACGAGGGTTTGCGACGCCGCGAGGAACGTCGGCCCGATCGTATAGATCGCCGAGAGGTTCGACTGCCAGACGTCGCCGCGCGTGGCGGTCGCGCCCGAGGGCGCGTTCACGAGCACTGCGGCGCCCTGACGGTACGAGGTTTCGCCCGCGATGTTCACACCGCCCGCTTCTGTCGAAAAGCTCAGGCCAGTGAGCTTGATGTGATCGAAATACTTTTCCTGGTACTGGAGCGTCGGGTAGTAGGACAACACGACACTCGGGTTCATGTCGTTGTAGTGCAGGTAATAGGCGCCGATCTCGGTGTCGCCGAACACGCGCCAGCGCGCGCCAACACCCCATTGCTGGTCGTTGCCGGGACGGATGTCGTTGCCGCGCGGAATCTGGATACCGCCTGGGCCGATAAGGTATTGCGAGCCCGGGCCGACGACGTCCGAATAGCTCCAGTAGCTGCCGGGCGGCACCAGCTGGTTGGCCTCGAAGGCGAACTGGTAGTAGCCCATCAGGCTGAAGCGAGGGGTGAGCTGCCACTGCATGGAGATCTGCGGCACCGGCAGCAGGATGTCCTTCACTTCGGCGCCCGCGACGTACGACTTGGTCGCGTCCGCGGGGCCCTGCGCGCCCGCGATGTTCGGGAAGAACACGCTCTCGCCCCATGCCACCACCTGGTCGCCCACCTTCACGTTGAGGTTGGTCTGGCCGATGTGGAAGGTGTTGTATGCGTAGGCTGCGAGCAGTTGCGGCCGCGCGCCGGCCCAGTAGCTCGTGTCGCCCGTGAACTGGTTGTAGGTGCCCGAATGGTTCACCGTGTCTGGCGCGTCGTTGTAGTTCGGACGGTGATAGACCTGATCGTAGAACGCGTCCGCGCGCACGAAGACGCCCCAGTCGTCGTGCTTGAGGTTGACCTCGCCAAGAATGTTGCCCTGGTTCTCCATCAGCTTGTCGGCCTTGAAGTTGCGGTCCCCGTCGTCGCCGTTGATGTTGGCCGGTGTGAGCAGATTGCCGCTCGGCGAGCGAGTGCGCATGCCGAGCCCGTAGCCGATCGTGAAGTTGTAGTCGAGCGTGGTGTTGTTGCCGAAGTCGATTTGGTCGCCGGCCCACGCGTTCGTCGCGGCGCTCACGCACGCTGCTGCAAGCGCAAGCCGGCAGGCGGCGGTGATCGGTTTTAACGCACGCGATGTTTCGATTCTCATTGTGTCTCCTCAGATGGCTTTATGGTGGCTCTTTCGATGGCTCTGCTTGGGTCCTGGCCGTGGCGCTTCGCTGGCTCGCCCGGGGTCGTCTAGCGCACCGGGGCTTTGTTGTGGACAGAGGTTAGGGCGCTTGTGCGCAGCGAGAATCGTCAATACGGACTAGTTGGTTCCCCTCAGTGTCCGGATCGACGTCGTGCGCAATGTCGCTAACCGGCCCCGATTCGTTGCGCTCGTGGGGACGATCTGTGCCTATGCACTGCCGAACGCCTTGCCCGCATCGGTGGCCGCGAGAAAGGCGGGCACTTCGCCGCCGCCTTCGAGCACGAGATTCGCGCCCGACGTGTACGACGCGTGAGAAGACGCGAGAAAGAGGCAGGCGCTGGCCACGTCCGCCGGCGTGGCGAGACGCCCCGCGGGCACAGTGGCCGCCGCCGCGCTCAAGCCCGCTGCGCCCAGGTGGTCGGCCGCGAGCGCGTCGGTGTGCACGAGGCTCGGGCTCACCGCGGCCGCGCGCACCTTCGGCGCCCATTCGACGGCGAGCGAGCGCACGGCGTTGATCACGCCCGCTTTCGCCGCGCCATAGGCCGCCGTGCCGGGCGAGGGCCGCAGGCCGCTCACGCTGCCCACGAAGAGCAGCACGCCGCCTTCGGCCTGGCGCTGCATCAGCGCGTTGGCGCGCTGGGCGAGCCAGAGCGGCGCGATCAGGTTCAGCCGGATCACCGACTCCGTGAAGCGCGGCGACGCCTGCGCGGCAAGCGCGAACGGCGCGCCGCCCGCGTTGCTCACGACCACGTCGAGCCGGCCGGTCTCGGCCTCGATGCGCGCGATGAGGGCGTCGATGGCGTCGATGTCGCGCACGTCGGCGGCCACCGCGCGCAGCGCTGGCGCTGTGTTTGTGTCTGCGCTTGTGTCGGCGTTTGTGCCCGCTTTTGCGGGTGCTTTTACGTTTGCGTGGGTGTCGGCGGATGCGGCGTCCGCGTCCGGCGCCACGTTGCGTCCGCAGACGTAGACAGTCGCGCCCGCGAGCCGGAATGCCTCGGCGATCGCCGCGCCGATGCCGCGCGTGCCGCCCGTGACGAGCACGGTCTTGCCGCTGTAATTAAAGGGTGTCATGAGCCTCGTCTCCTGAATGCGCCGATGCGCGTCTCGATGCGCCGGTGCATGCCGGCGCGCTGGCGAGGCCGATGGTAGGGGAAATGCCGGGGGCTTTCTTAGTCTGAAAAGACGATGCGGCGCACGTTCGCGCCCCGGATCATCGGTTTGGAGAATGGATGCGCGGCGCGCCACAGCGTTGCCCCGGACAGGAGACAAAGACACATGACAGCAACACCGAACACGGCTTTGCCCGCCGGCACTATCGGATCTTTCACCGATGTGCCCAGCGGCCTGAGGCTGCATCATTTCGAAGCCGGCAGCGGCGAGCCCGTGGTGTTCATCCACGGCAGCGGTCCCGGCGCCAGCGGCATCAGCAATTTCCGCCATAACTACGCGCCCATCGCGGCGGCCGGCTACCGCGTTATCGTGGTCGACCTGCCGGGCTATGGCGCGTCGTCCAAGCCCGCCGACGCCGAATACACGCTCGACTTCTTCGTTCAGGCCCTGCGCGAGCAACTCGTCGCGCTGGGCGTGGGCCGCGCCACGCTGCTCGGCAATTCGCTGGGCGGCGCAATCGCGCTGAAGTACGCGCTGGACTATCCGGACGACGTCAAGGCGCTCATCATGATGGCGCCCGGTGGCGTGGAGGAGCGCGAGACCTACTTCCGCATGGAAGGCATCCAGAAGATGGTCTCGCTCTTCACCAATCGTCAGATGAACCGGCAGACCATGCGGTATCTGCTGGAGCTGCTGGTGCACGATCGCAGCCTCGTGACGGACGCGCTCGTGGAAGAGCGCCTGAAGGTGTGCGAAACGCAGCCGCCCGAAGTGCTCTCGACGATGCGCGTGCCCAACCTCACGGCGCGGCTCACGGAACTGCGCTGCCCGGTGCTCGGTTTCTGGGGCACGCAGGACCGCTTCAACCCGGTGAGCGGCGCGATGCACTTCCTCGAGCAGTGCGAGGACGCGCGCTTCGTGTTGATGAATCGCTGCGGGCATTGGGTGATGGTGGAGCACCGCGAATATTTCAACCGCGAATGCGTGGATTTTCTCGCCGACCTCGACAAGGGAGCGGACCACGCGGAACGCACAAGCAAGACACAGGATAAGGAGACGGCATGACCGGTACGCAACCCCCGACGCAAGCGCTCACACAGCAACTCTTCGACATGAGCGGCAAGGTGGCCGCGATCACGGGCGCCGCGCGCGGCATTGGCGCGCAAACGGCGCGTACGCTCGCGGCAGCCGGCGCCGCCATCGCGGTGCTCGATGTCCTGCCGCAGGGCGAGGCGCTCGCGGCCGAGATCGTTGCGGCGGGTGGCAAGGCGCATTTCTGGCGCCTCGATGTCACGCAGGAAGCCGAGGTGCAGCGCGTGTTCGGCGAGATCGTGGCGCGCTTCGGGCGGCTCGACGCGCTCGTGAACAATGCGGGCATCGAAGGCGCGAACGTGCCCACGCACGAGATCACGCTCGCGCAGTGGCGCCAGGTGATGGACGTGAACGTGACGGGCGTGTTCCTCTGCACCAAGTACGCGATTCCGGCCCTGCAGCAGGCGGGCGGAGGCGCGATCGTGAACGTCTCGTCGATGTACGGGATCGTGGGCGGGCCGGACGTGCCCGCGTATCACGCCTCGAAGGGCGCCGTGCGCCTGATGGCGAAGACCGATGCGATGCTGTACGCCGCGCAGGGGATTCGTGCGAACTCGGTGCACCCGGGCTTCATCCGCACGCCGATGCTCGAAGAGGCGTTCGAGAAGATCGGCGACCCCGAGCAGATCTTCGGGCAGATGAAGCTGATGGTGCCGCTCGCGAAGATCGGCGATCCGCAGGATATCGCGTCGGGCATTCTCTATCTCGTCTCGCCCGCGGGCCGGTACGTGACCGGCACCGAGCTCATCATTGACGGCGGCTATACCGCACGCTAGGAGTCCGAATGACACACGACACGGCACATATGAAGGCGTGCTTGCGCGCATACGTCGAGGCATTCAACGCAAGCGACGCCGCGCGCGTGACCGGACTCTTCGCCGACAATGCCACGGTCGAAGACCCGGTGGGCACGCCCATCAAGCGCGGGCGCGAAGAGATCGAGGCGTTCTATGGGCACGCCACCAAAGTGGGCGCGCGGCTCGAGCTGATCGCGCCGCCGCGCGGCTCGCACGCGAACGCGGCCACCATCACGTTCAAGGTCCACGTTGCGGGTCCGAACGGACCGGCGCACATCGACGTGACCGACGTGATGGAGTTCGACGCGCACGGCAAGATCGTGAGCATGCGCGCGTACTGGGGCGCGGACGACTATCACCCGGCGAACGCAGCCTGAGTGCGTTCTGGGCGCGTGCTGAGCCCATTCATGGCGGGACGCGCGTTGCACGCCGTCCCGCCGCGCGCCAGTTGCCCGCTTACTCCTCCATCAGGCGCGCGCGCACCTTCTTGCCCTTCACCTTGCCGGCGTTGAGCCGGTTCACCGCCTTGCGCGCGATGCTGCGCTCCACGGCCACATAAGTCGAAAAATCCGTGACGTTGATCTTTCCGATCTGCGCGCCGCTGAAGCCGGCCTCGCCGGTGAGCGCACCCAGCACATCGCCGGGACGGATCTTTTCCTTGCGTCCGCCGAGAATCTGCACGGTTTCCATGGGCGGCAGCAGCGGCGCGTCGCTGGCGGGCGTGAGCTGCGCGAGCGGCTGCCATTCGACTTCGCGCTTGAGCGCCTGCTCGATGCCGCCCACGCGGCCCATCTCGTCCATGCTCGCGAGGCTCAGCGCCCAGCCGTCCTGATCCGCGCGTCCCGTGCGGCCGATGCGGTGCACGTAGACCTCGGGGTCGGGCGTGACGTCGACATTGATCACGGCTTCGAGCTGGGCGATGTCGAGACCGCGCGCGGCCACGTCGGTTGCCACGAGCACCGAGCAGCTGCGGTTCGCGAACTGGATCAGCACCTGGTCGCGCTCGCGCTGGTCGAGCTCGCCGTGCAGCGCGAGCGCATGAAAGCCCTGGGCGCGCAGCACGTCGAGCAAGTCGCGGCATTGCTGCTTGGTGTTGCAGAACGCGATCGTGCTCACGGGGCGGTAGTGATTGAGCAGCATGCCCACCGCGTGCAGGCGCTCCTCGTCCGTCACCTCGTAGAAGCGCTGGCGGATCTTGCTGTCGTCGTGATGCTCTTCGAGCTTCACTTCCTTGGGATTGCGAAGGAATTGCTGGCTCAGCTTCGCGATACCTTCGGGGTAGGTGGCCGAGAACAGCAGCGTCTGGCGCTCCTTCGGGCATTGCCGCGCCACCTTGGCGATGTCGTCGAAGAAGCCCATGTCGAGCATGCGGTCGGCTTCGTCGAGCACGAGCGTATTGAGCGCGTCGAGCGAGAGGCTGCCGCGCTCGAGGTGATCCATGATGCGGCCCGGCGTGCCGACGATGATATGCGCGCCGTGCTCGAGACTGGCGGTCTGCGGCTTCATCGGCGTGCCGCCGCACAGCGTGAGCACCTTGACGTTCTCTTCGGCGCGCGCGAGACGGCGGATCTCCTGCGCGACCTGATCGGCCAGCTCGCGCGTGGGGCAGAGGATCATCGCCTGCACGTCGAGGCGGCGCGCATCGAGCTTCGCGAGCAGCGCGAGCGAGAAGGCGGCGGTCTTGCCGCTGCCCGTCTTCGCCTGGGCGATGAGGTCGTGCCCCGCGAGCGCGATCGGCAGGCTGGCGGCCTGGATGGGCGTCATCTCGGCATAGCCGAGGCGGGCGAGGTTCTCGAGCGTGGCGGGCGCGAGCGCAAGTGCGCTGAAGGGCGTGGCGGTGGGTGTGTTTGTCATACGTGGTCTCGCGCCCCGGGGGCGGATGCCGCGCGGCAGTCGCACGGGGCGCGCGGCGCGGCAAGGATGGATCGGGCGGCGATGGGGGCATCGCGCGTGGCGCAATTCTAGCCGAAGCGCGCGCGAGGGCGTCTGGTTTGTCCAATGTCAACGGGGTGGCGGGTTCCTGGCGGCTTGTTGCGCCCCGCAGCGCCGGGTTGGCCAAATTTAAGAATTTTCGTGTTCAAAGATAAAAATCACTCTTCCAAGATAAATGTCTGCGGGTGGTGTGGTCTGCCGCCCTCGCATCGCAGACTCTCTCTTCGGAAGGAAGCGGCATATGAAGGACGCAGCGACAGGGCGTGAGGTGGCACGGCCAGGCGACACCACCGATCATGGCGGCGAGGTTATTGAGGCTGCGCGGAATCTCACTCACCGGGGCATCGCCGTCGCGCTCGACGGTCATCTCGTCCGGTACTCCAGATGCGGCGCGACGCTGCAAGGGGCGTCGTGATCATGTGGCCCGATTACGTTTGCACCCTGAGGAATTACTTCAGCCCCGTTCGCATGCGTGGGCCCGAGTTGCCCGAACGTGTCGTCGTCCTGGAGTGGCGCAAGCGGCAAAAAGAATTCCGGCAGGACGTGCTATTGCCCCGGCGTGTTTGGGGCACCGAGGCAATCGGACAGCTTTTCGAATATCACATCGAGGCGTACTGCTCAGTCCACGATCCAAAATATTTCGGGAATGACGACTATGAGATCGATCTCGACGCCATCAAGGGAACCCAGATCACGCTCATCTTCAGCGATGCTTATGAAAAAGAACATCGTCGCTATTGGCCTCTGACGAAGCGCGACCGCACTGGAGAGCGCGAGATCAGCGGCATGGTCGAGTCCGCCGAGATCGCCAGCGCCGAGGGCGATGCACTCGTCTATCAATTCGTGATCCGCCCGTGGTGGTGGCGCGCAACGCTGTGCATGAATTCGCGTGTCTTTGTCGGCATGGATGCGGCGATCCCCAACATCCTCCGAAACGTTCTGTCGAAGTACAGCAACGATATCGAGTTCCGTTTCAACCAGGGTCTTGACCCCAGGCACAACGCATTCCGGCGTGCCTTTATCCGGCAGGCATGGGAAACGGACTGGGACTTCTGCATGCGGCTGTGCGAGGAATTCGGCTATCTGGTCTGGTTCGAGCACCACGACGAAAAGCACGTGCTCGTCATAGCCGACAACACGCGCGGCTGCCAGGAACAAAGCCTACCCTATGACACGCTGGAGTATCGCCCCGAGGGCGGCCACCACCAGCGGGTGCACATTGCGGATCTGTCGTGGCGCACGTCGGTCGCGGTCGAAAAGATAACCGTCACCGATCATAGCTATATATCGCCCCGGCTGAGCCGCAACAGTCTGTCCTATCGCGCGCAGTACAGCGTGAAAGGCGAAGACGAAAGTCAAACGAATTTCCATGGGCGTCTCCAGTCCTACGAGCCCGCCGAGTACGCCCAGCCCGATACGTACAACCACGACGGTCGGGACGCGGAAGATTGGGAGGCAGATGCGCAACATCTGGCACGCGTGAAACTGGAGGCCCAGCGCGGCCAGCGCAAACGTGTACGGGGCCGTGGAGAGTTGAGCGGCCTGGAGATCGGGAAGACCTTCGCGCTAACCGATCATCCGTACGACAACGCGAACGGCGACTATCTCGTGCTGGCGTGCAAGCTGGATATCCGGGGCGCGCCGGGTCCTTCGGAATTGTTCCTCCATTACTCGTTTGACGCCTCGTTCGAACTGCACCCGAAAGATGAGCCTTACCGCATGCCGCAGGTCACGGAGCGCCCGCGTCTTCGCGACAAGGAATACGCGGTCATCGTGGGGTCCGCCGATTTCGAAATGACGATCGATGAATACAACCGGGTGCGGATTCAGTACGCCTGGGATCGTCAAGGTGATTTCAACGGTCGCAATTCGATCTGGGTCCGCGTTGCGCAACCGTGGCAAGGCAACCAGATGGGTACGGTCATGCATGGCCGCCACGGGCAGCAGGTCATAGTGGACTACATCAACGGCGATCCGGATCGGCCCATCGTGACGGCGTTCGTGCCCGACGTGAACAATATGCCGGCGTGGAAGCTGCCCAAGAATCAGGCGCTCACAGGCATCGTCACGCGCAGCCTCGGGCGCGGCGCCACGACCAACCATCTCGCGTTCGACGACACACTGGGGCGCCAGCAGGTACAGCTCGCTAGCGACCATGCGAAATCGAGCCTGAGCTTGGGCTATATCACGCGCATTGAGGGCAATGCGGGGCGTCAGGAAGCAAGGGGTGAGGGGTTCGAGCTCAACAGCGTCAAGGCAGGCGTGCTGCGCTCGCTCGGCATGTATATCTCGACCTTCGTTCACGGCACCGCCGGCGGTATGGTCAAGGAGATGCGTGAGACCGTGGCGCGTCTCACGCAGGCTCGTCAGCAGCACGAGGACCTGTCGCAGCTTGCCGCCAGGCACCAGGCGCAAACGCCCGAGTCTGGCCAGAATGACGTGACCAGCACCATCAAGGCGCAGAACGAGGCGATCAGGGGAGATGCGCAGACTAGCGAGAACATGTTTCCCGAACTCTCTCGTCCGGACATTGTTCTCGCGAGCGCTGCGGGCATCGCCACGTCGGCGGACGACAGCACGCACATGGCGAGCCGCCGCGATCACGCCATCACGGCAGGTCGCGACGCGAGCGTGTCGTCGGGCCGCTCGTTCTTCGTTGCGGCGCGCGAAGCGATCTCGATGTTTGCCTATCAGTTGGGCCTGAAGCTGGTCGCGGCCTATGGCAACGTCGAGATCAAGGCGCAGAATGATGGAATCGATGCTACCGCGAACAAGGACGTCAACATTACCAGCGAGAACGGCACGATCTACATAAACGCCAAGAGGGTTGTGATAACGGCGGGTGGATCGCGCTTGGCAGTTGGCTCCGAAGGTCTACAAGGTTTCACGTCGGCAGACTTCCTTGTACACGCAGCGAGTCATGCGACGGACGGCCCGGTGTCGGTTCCTTCGCACCTTGCACAGATTGCGCCGTATCCAATGCAGATTTCATGTGCGGCTCTCACGGGCGCCATGTCATCGGCAGTAGGCCCCGCTGATCACGTGCTACCCGCACCGCCAGCAAATGTTCCGGCGCCAGCGCCCGCTCCTGCGCCTGCTACTGCGGCGAATCTTCTGCCCGCAGCAGGCACCGCAACACCGTTTGATGCTGGCACACCGACACGGTTTGAGCCGACGCTTGTGGGTACGCCTGAACAATCCGGCTCAACTTCCGCGCAGACTATTCCGGTTGTTGACACGACTATCGAGCCATGCCAGCGCACGTTGCGCGACATTCCCAAATCGACCGTCACATGGGATATGGAAAGCGGAAACTATTGGGGCGTCTATGCGGATGGATCACCCTGGCTTGATCCAACGACCAAGAAACAAAAATTCGTGCGGTATGCAGGTTCCAAGGGGACATTCAATATTGTATTCGATGCCGCGAGCAAGACAATAACGATGCAGGTGATTGTCCTTGTCGTCCCGATGCGAGTTAGAAAGGTTGATCCACGCAATCCCAAGATAATTGACATAGTTCCCTACGAATCAGGACGGGACAACGACCCTCGACACGCAGATTCATTTATGAAGGAGCCACGTCCGGCAAAGGCAATTACAAATCTACCGGAGATGAAATCAGAAATTGAAAAATTTCTGAACAAAAATAAATACAAACTAACAATCAAGAAATGCCCGAAATCTTCGGAGAATGACGGAGAATCGAGTTGTGCAACACAGGTGACCGTCAAATTTGTCATCGATTTCGTGACCGACGCCAAAGAAGCGCATCATGCGCAGGTCAACCTTTATCCGCTATCTGAGCGGGCAGATGCAGCGAATTGGGGTGAACTGAATGTCCAACGCGACGACAAGGATACGAAATGGATACCGATACCTAACGAGCACGTCCAACAGCATGAGACGGGTCACCTCTTTTCTTTCCCCGACGAATACTACGACCAGGGCGGCGCGGTCTACAAGGAATACATCGACAAGCAGCAACAGATCGATCTCGTGCTCGCGGTCGCGAGTCCCGACAAGGGCATGTGGCAGGGTATCGGCCGTACAACCCTGATGGGTCCGGGCGTTTATACACCCGGAGTAAAGGTGCCATCCTATTATTTGAATCGGGTGAGGGACTGGTTTGGCAGACAAACAGGCTGGGACTGGAAGATCATCCCCCATATCGAGGCATGAACATGCGAAAGGCGATATTGGGATTCTCTGTAATCTCAGCACTATTCACTTGCGAGGCAGTTATGGCACAAGATGAAGTCATGGGATTTGGAATTACGGGCGACACGTTGTTTAACTCGATGGATTCAGTTGGCCTGAAGGGGGGGCGATTTCTTGCGGTGTTCCGGGGGCAGACGATGGGAGAGCGCCCGTTTCTACCGGGTGTCGGTGTATTCGAAGGAGACATTTCCGCCACAGATCGCAGCACCATGCGCAACATGCGTAACGCGGTCTGTGCGATAAAGGACGTGCCGAACTTGCGTCCGGGTAACCCCGCCTTCTTCTCGGCGAGTGTGACGTGTCAGGATGGACGCGAGGTAAACTTAATAATGGATATTCCGTCAATACCGCGCGATGTTGGCTATGCGGTACTGACGCCCGCACGCGAGCTCATCACGAAGTTCTACAAGACAGGAACGCCAGTTGCAAAACTTGACGTGTCAGCCGAATTTACACAGAAGGATGGCAAGCTGATAGTGACATTCAAGTTTAAAAACAATGGAAGTGGCGAGATTGCTTTTAGCAGCCCGGCAACATGGGAGGGTGAATTCAATCCAATATCGAAGTCGTCAAATATTAGAATCGGCGGAGGTTTGGTGAATGACGACAGGTATGATTTTTCTCTGATGCTCGGGGCAAAGCAGTTTCTCAACGCAAGCGATTACCCGGATGATGTTGTAAAAATTCCACCCGGACAAGTCCGTTACTTGAAATTTTCAGACTATCCAAATAACCGGATTTCGAATGGGAGGAATGAAATAGGGGGAACAGTCTCGATCGGCAAGGTGCTTGAGCCAGAACTGTTGAAGGGTGCGGTGGAATTTAGAATCGCGAATTTCAAGGCTGAATTTACGGAAGCCTATCCTTCTAACGATGAGCAACTCAAGCAACTCGAAGCGTACCGCCGTGAACTGCTATGGGATCAGGGTAGTCCACCTGATGTACCGGTTAAGGAAACTGGCTATTACCGAGCCTATGGTGACTATGACACGAACGCTCCGCGCGGCGATCTCCCGCAGCTACTCCGCAAGGGCGAGAAGTTTCCCGAGAGCGCGCTATTGCGCAGTGTTGGCGGATACAGTCTTGAACGCGGACCCGTGAAGCTCTGGCGATGGGATGCGTACCCCGATAGCAAGGTGAACGCCAGCAACGCCAAGCCAGGCGCCTAGAGCCGGGGAAGCACCTCAGACCGACGCCTGGCCTCACCCCCGCGAATGCTGCGCCCCCACCTCCTCGAGATCGAGATCGCGCTCGACCCGATGCAGCATCTCATCGTTGATGCTACCGGCCCGGTGCAGCCGCAGGACTTCCGCACGACCCGCGTGCACAGCGGCGAGCACGACATCGTAATGAGCGGTGCGAATGTCGCTCGGCAAGCTCGTAGCGCTTTCGAACGAGCGTGAGAGCCTGAGCCGATAGGTGTACTGCTCCAGCAGGCGCGGGTGGATCACACTGCCGTCCGGCGCGTGCACGAGCGGCTGAATGGCTTCGAACTGCACCTCGAACAGCCGTGCCCACACTTGCGGCTCGGTGAGATAGCCGGCCGCTGCCTCGGCGTCCTGCAGCGGCCTCACGAGGCGAATCAGCGGCCCGATGGTGAGGCCTTGCAGCAGCACCGTGAAAAGGATCACGGCGAACGCCGCGAACAGAATGAGGTCACGCCCGGGCAGGGCGGCGGGCAGCGTGAGCGCGATCGCGAGCGTGACCACGCCGCGCATGCCCGCCCAACTCACCACGGCAGCCGAGCGGAAATCGGCGCACTGCACGCGGCGCGGCGCGAGGCGATGCGCGAACAGGCGGATCGTCTCGAGCCCGAAGGCCCACACGCAGCGCGAAAGCACGACCGCCGCAACGACGGCGAGCGCGGCCGGGCCGAGCTGCGCGATGGCCTCGCCCGCGCCGCCGAGCCGGGCGATCACGCCGCGCAGCGAGAGCCCGATCAGCACGAACACCAGCGCTTCGAGCACGAAAACGAGCACCTGCCAGAACGCCGTGCCGCGCATGCGCACGCGCGCGGAGAAGACCTCGTGCTGATGCCAGCCCAGATACATGCCGCAGGTGACAGTGGCGATCACGCTCGACACGCCGGCCATCTCGCCCGCGATGTAGCTGAACCACGCGGCGCTCACGGCGGTGGTGATGATCAGATAGTCGTCGTCGAGCAGGCGCAGCAGGGTGATCGTGAGGTAGCCCACGCACCAGCCCACGGCGATGCCGCCGAGCGCGAGTCCCGAGAAGCTCAGCAATGCGCCCGACTTGCTGAACGCGCCCGTGAGCGCGGCGGCCACGGCGAGGCGGAACAGCACGAGGCCCGCTGCGTCGTTGAGCAGGCTTTCGCCTTCGAGCAGGACCATGAGGCGGCGCGGCAGCGCGAGCCGCTCGAGCACGGCGCGCGCGGCCACGGCGTCGGGCGGCGAGACCACCGCGCCCAGTGCGAAGCACACGGCCCACGGCAGCGAGGGCGCCACCCAGTGCGCGACGAGGCCAACGGCCCAGGTCGTGAACGCCACGGCGCCAATCGCGTATAGCAGGATCGGCGTGATATGGCGCTTGAAGTCGGCCCAGACGAAGAAATAGGCGCCGTCCATCAAGAGCGGCGGCAGGAACACGATCAGGACGAGATCGGGGTCGATCACGACGGGCGGCAGGCCCGGCGCGAACGCCATGGCCGCGCCGCCCACCAGCAGCGCGGCGGCGGGCGGCAGGCGCAGGCGCTTCGCGAGCAGTTCCAGCGCGACGATGGCGATGAGCGAAAGCAGAACGAGCTTGAACGCCGACACTGCCGACATGGTGGCTCCAGTGAGATGCCGGATCGATGCAATGCGTCGGCTGGGGCGCCCACTGCAATCGCCGCCCCAGCCGTCCCGCTCAGCCGCGCGAGCGCGCGGCTTCAGCCCTCGGCAAGAATCTGCTTGATGGCGTTCTCGAAGGTTTCGACCGGTTGGCCGCCGCTCACCAGATACTTCTGATTGAAGATGATGGCCGGCACCGACTGGATGCCCATGGCCTGCGCGTGCTGTTCTTCCGCGCGCACTTCGTCGGCATAGGCGCCGCTTTCCAGCACGGTGCGCGCCTGATCCGCATCCAGTCCCACCGATTGCGCGGCCTGAACCAGCATGTCGTGGTCGCTCGTGTCCTTGCCTTCGCCGTGATAGGCGCGCAGCAGCGCGAGCTTGAGCGGCAGCTGCTTGCCCTCGAGGCCCGCCCAATGCAGCAGGCGATGGGCGTCAAAGGTGTTATAGATGCGCGTGCGCGGCCCGAACGTGAAGCCCACGCTTGCACCGCGCTCGCGGATCGCTTCTTGCGTCTCTGCAATCTGCTCCGGCGTGCGGTGATATTTCTTGCCGAGATAATCGACGATGGTTTCGCCGCCGGGCACCATGTCCGGGTTCAGCTCGAACGGGTGGACGGCGATCGTCGCATCGACGCTGTCGCCGAGATTCTTCAGCGCCTGCTGCAGCGAGGAAAGACCGATCGCGCACCAGGGGCACGCGATATCGGAGACAAAATCGATTTGAAGCGCTGGTTTCATGGCATTTCCGGTGAAATGAAGGGGCCGGTGGCGCATCGGCAATGGCGACGCGCCACCGGCGGGCACACGGAATTCTCGCACGGCTCGCCAGGCGGGAGCGTGGCGGCGCTCACGCGCTCACGCGCTTCGCTCACGCGCCCGCAAGGCGAGCTACGTTAGCCCCTTAGCCATTCACATCCACGACGAGCCTGCCACGCACGCGTCCTTCGAGCAGCTCGCTCGCGGCCGGAATGGTCTCAGCGAGCCCGATCTCGCGCGTGATCGTGTCGAGCGCGCCCAGATCGAGCGTCTCGGCCAGCGCCTGCCAGGCTTGCTGGCGCTCGGCGAAGGGGCGCGTGACGCTGTTGACGCCGATAAGGCTCACGCCGCGCAGGATGAACGGCGCGACCGTGGCGGGCAAGTCCATGCCTTGCGCGAGGCCGCAGGCCGCCACGGCGCCATCGGCGCGCAGGCTGGCGCAGACGTTCGCGAGCGTGTGGCCGCCGACCGAGTCGATGGCCGCCGCCCAGCGCTCCTTTTGCAGCGGCTTGCCCGGTTCGGAGAGCGTTGCGCGGTCGATGACCTCGGCGGCGCCGAGCTGCTCCAGATACGCCGCTTCCTCGCGCCTGCCGGTCGATGCCACGACGCGATAGCCGCGCCGGGCCAGCAGCGCGATCGCGAAACTGCCGACGCCGCCGCTCGCGCCCGTCACGAGCACGTCGCCGTGGCCCGGCCGGATGCCGTAGCGCTCGAGTGCGAGTATGCAGAGCATCGCGGTATAGCCCGCAGTGCCAATAGCCATGGTCTGCCGTGCGCTCAAGCCCTGTGGCAGCGGAATCAGCCAGTCGGCTTTTACGCGCGCCTTTTGCGCGAGGCCGCCCCAATGCTGCTCGCCCACGCCCCAGCCATTGAGCACGACCGCGTCGCCCGCGGCATAGCGCGGGTCCGCGCTCTGGACGACCGTGCCCGCGAAATCGACGCCGGGCACCATCGGAAAGCTGCGCACGACCGGGCTCTTGCCGGTGATCGCGAGACCGTCCTTGTAGTTGAGCGTGCTGTATTGCACGTCGACGAGTACTTCCGCGTCGGGCAGGCGCGCTTCGTCGAGCTCGGCGATGCGCGCCGAATATGATCTGGATTCCTTATCAACAAGAATGGCTTTGAACATGAGTGCCTCGTTGATGAAACGAAAGGGAAACGGGCGCCGGGCAGCACCCCTTGACTATGGCGTGGAACCGAGCCCGGCGATGAAACCTCGGAAGAACGTGTCGAGCGGCGCGCTGTCTCGCACCAGCCGCGCGCGCAATACGGCGCCTTCCCAGCCGATCCAGAAGAACGCCGCCAGCGCGTCGAGATCGGCCTGCTTCGAGACGGCGCCTTCGCGCCGCGCGTCGCGCAGGCACGCGACCACGCGCGCCTGCCAGCCTTGCAGGGCGCTTTCGAGCCGCTCGCGGAAGTCTTCGGGGAGCACATCGACCTCCACGCCGAGGTTGCCGACGAGGCAGCCGCGCGTGTAGCCATGGCGCGCCATGCCGGCCTTGGCGTTTTCGACGAACGCGCCCAGCCGCTCCAGCGCGGGACGCGTCTCGTCGAGGAGCCAGCGGTCGAGCTTCGCGCAGAAATAGGCGTCGTACGCGTCCATCAGTTCGCGGCCGAACGCCTCCTTGCTCTCGAAGTAGTGATAGAACGAGCCCTTTGGAATGCCCACGCGCTTGAGCACGGCGTCGAGACCGGTGGCCGCGAAGCTCTGCCCGGTGAGCATTTCCAGGCCCGCGCGAAGCAGCAACGCACGCGTGTCGCTGTGCACGCGCGGGTCTTTCGGGGGTCTGCCGCGGCGCGGCTTTACGGTCGGAGCGTCCATGAGCGCGATATTAGACCGATCGTCTCTAAAATTCAATACTCCCGCATTCAAGGCGTCCAGCGCTGCACGACCACGCTGGTGCCGTTGTAATTGTCCTTCGTGATCACGTACTGCCCGCTCGAGGTCAGATACGCGCGCAGGCCGTACATCGAGTCCACGTCGTTGCCCACGTCCACCGTGCCGGGGTTCGCGTTGATCAGCGTGGTGACCTGCTGGCCCGTCGTGAGATCGAACACATCGATATTCGGCACCGTGTGCACGTAGCCGACGAACAGATAGTTGCCCGCCGCCGTGATCGATTTCGGATTGGCGCTGGTGAGGTTGATGACCGGATTCGGCGTGCGGTTGCCGACGTTGCCGTGGTTGCCGCTGTTGCCGGGGTTGCCCGACGTCCAGCCGTGATACACCTCGATGTGGCCGTTCATGGCGGTCCAGTCCCAATTCCCCGCCAGCCCTTGAGCGAGGATCATCGTGTCGCTTTCCGGCAGATAGACGATGCGCGTGATCGGCCGCGCGCTTTGCGGCGTCGAAATGGTGATGGCGGGTCCCCATGACGGTTTGCCGTTGCCGTCGAAGCCGGTGAGCGGGTAGTGATAGATATGGTTCGTGCGGTCGAGGCCGGCCCACACGTCGCCCTTGCTGTCGATGCAGAAGCCGCCCGTGACCGCGGTCGAGGTATTGAAGAGGGCGCCGGGCAGCGAGCCGTCGGGAATGGCGATGTAGCCGCTCGCGGGATTGAAGTGGAAGAAGTAGAAGATCGCGGGGTTCTGGCCCGACGCCACGAGGATGCGGTTGCCACCCACGGAGGCGAGCTGGCCGAAGTGCTCGTCGCGCTGCGTGTCGTTCATGTTCAGGCGCGGGTCGTTCGGGTAGGTGAACGGATCGACCGTGTTGGCGACGAAGGTGCCGCCCGCCGTGCCCGTGAAGATGTCGGTGCCGCTGTAGAACAGCGTGGCGTCAGTGGCCGGGTCGGGCGCGGCCACGCCCTCGAAGTTCAGCGCCTGAAGCTTCCAGAGCAGATTGCCGTTGGGATCGTAGGCGTGAATGTCGGTGCCGCCGTTGCGGCCCAGGTCCCATGCGCCGCCCCATGGGTTGTTGAGGACGTAGAGGTTGCCGGACGTGTCCTTGCCGATGCCCGTGATGCGCGTGAAACGCTTCGCGCCCACCTGGCCTTTGGTGCCGGTCGTGGTGTCGAGGTAGCCGCCCTGTACGCCAAAGGTGCCCGAGAGCGTGGGCGTGCCCGCGAGGCTGTAGAGCTTGATGTTCATGTCGGGGCCTTCGTCGCCGACCATGAGCAGTCCTGTGGATGCGTCGAAGTAGAGCGCGGAGGGCTGCGAACCCGCGGGCATCTGGATCGTCAGCAACGGTGCGCCCGTGGGGCTGAATCCGCTAATAGTGCCTGCGCTCTTTTGCGCGACCCAGACGTTGCCAGAGCTGTCGAGCGCGAGCGCGCCCGGGCTCGCGATGGCGATGTCGCGCTGCCATGCGCCGTCGGTCGTGAAGACGCGCACGCGGTTGCCGTAGAAGTCGCTCGCGTAGAGCAGCGCGTTTTGCGTGGCGAGGCCGGTGATGGCGTCGGCGCGGCTGACCGCTTTCCAGGTGCTCACGTTGATGGTGAGATCGCGCTGGCCGCTCGCGCGGTTGTAGCGGCCGACGGTGCCGCTGCCATAGGCGGTGCCTGCCTGCATGGCCGCAAAGACCGAGGTGAGGTTGCCGGTAATGGCGCCGCCCTGGAATTCGTTGTGCAGGCCGATCGAGCCCAGGCTCTTGCCGTTCTGGTAGATGGCCATGCCGCCCTCGTTCTCGTCCCAGAACGAGGCCGTATAGATGACGCCTTCGGGCGCGACCCACATCGAGCGCGCGCCATTGCCCACGTGGGCCGCAAGCGTTCCGTAGGTGTTGGCGAGCCAGTCGGTGGTGTATTGCTGTGCCTGTGCGGCAGGCGAGAGCGTCGCGATGGGCGTGGCGAAAAGCGCGCTCAACAGCAGGGCGCACAGGCGCTTGTTGTTCTTGTTCTTGTTCATGGGAAAAACTCCTGATGCGGCGTGGCTGAATAGCGTCGAGGGGCGAGGCTTGCGGCGCGGGACGTCGGGTAATGCGTGATGCATGGTGCGTGTCGAAATAAGCGATTACGGTTAATGTTTATGAATATATGTGTCGTTTGTTTTAATCGTCGTCTGGATTCCCGTTTTCAATTCGATTGAGCTGGCGGCGGGGCAGCAGCAATTGCCGTGCCCGGCGCGTCGACGCCGCCAGGCAAGCGTTTCCGTCGAGTCTTTTTTAATGCTCAGCGCTTATTCACGGGATTTAATTCATTGCGCATGCGGTGAATTCTTTTTATTGTGTTTCACTTGCGCGCACAATTGGGCGGGTGCCGGCTTTTACGTGTCGGCCGGTTCGTCCGTGGCCCGAGGCCGATGGGATTTTTCGTGTGATGAAACGACATCAGAATGATGCAGCGGAGCCGGCCGTTTCGATGCAGAATGCTTGCTTTTGGCAGGTCCGGCCATAGCTATGGCATCTATGTCAGGAAACAGGGACGCAAGCCAGTGAAAACGGAATTCGTCGAAGCGAGCAGTGCCCGCCCGGACCTGCTTTGCTACCTTGTGGCCATTGCCGCGTCGTCTTACGCGTTGACGCACGAATGGCGCGTCGATCATGTCGTCTCGTGCTGCCGCGAGTGGCTGCAAAAGGGCGGCTTGACGATGCATTGGCTCGACCGGGTGCGCCTCGGCCAGCTTGCGCTCAAGATCGCAAGCCACGATCTGCTGGGCGCGGGCATTGCCGTGCGCCTGTCCAGCGTCTCGGTGCTATTTACAAACGACATGGAACTCAACGAGGCGTCGACCATGGTGCAGCGCATGATGTCGTTGTGCCACGACGCGCTGTAAAGGCGCCGTAATCGCCTCGTTTGCGCATTGCATGCTCGGAGCGCCGGCACGATGCGGTGCGTATCACGCCGCCGGCGGTGCGAACCGTTCGAGCCACGCCCACGGAAAGATGCCCCGGTCGTGGCCGTCGCTGAAGACGAGTTGCACGCCATAGCCCATCGGCACCATGGCGTTCAGCGTGAGATCGTCATGCGCGGAGTCGCCAGGTAAATCGCCCACGTCCCCATTCATGTGCCCACCCAGGCGCGCGCGGCGGCAGCCCGCGCAGGGGCACGCGCGCCGCAGGCTCGCGAGCGGCAGGCGCTGGCGCTCGCCGCCTGGCCATACGAGGGTGAGGGCGCCAGATTCGCTCAGAATTTCGATGGGCACGTTCATGACGCGCCGCCTTCGAGCCGCGCCTCGAGTTGTTGCAGGGCGATGCGCACGGCCTTGCGCACTTCCGGGTCGCGGTCGTCGAGCGCCGTGCGCAATGGCGCGAGGCTCGTTGCCGTTGGCAGCTCGCCCAGCGCGAGCGCCGCTTCCTTGCGCAAGTTGCTGATCGGATGCGCGAGCAGCGTGCTCACGGCTGCTGCGGCGCGTGCGTCGCCGAGGCGGCCGAGCGCGCGCGCCGCGCGCAGGCGCACCTGCCAGTAATCGTCGGCGAGTGCGTGGATCAGCGCGTCGCGCGCGGCGGGCGTGCGCAGCTTGCCGAGCGTGGTGGCGGCTTCTTCGCGCACCTGCCAGTCGGCGTCGGCGAGCGCGTGCAGCAGCGCCGCGCCGGCATGCGTATCGTCCGCCGCGGCGAAGCCGAGCGCGCCCGCCGCGGCGCGCCGGACCGCGTCGTGCGCATCCGCGGTGGCGAGGGCCGACAGCGGCGCCACGGCGCGCGCGTCCTTGAGCCAGCCGAGCACGGCCACGGCTTCGAGGCGCACCTCGGCATCGGCGTCGGCGAGCGCGGCCAGCGCGGGCTCGAAGGCCGCCGCGTCGCGCAATTCGCGCAGGCTGCGCAACGCCGCGCGCCGCACGAACGGTTCGGGCCGCGCCGCCCAGCGCCGCAGCACACGCGCCGAGCCCGGCTCCTTGAGTTCCGCGAGTGATTGCTGGGCCGCTTCGCGTACGGCCAGGTCGGCGTCGAGCAGCGTGGCGCACAGCGCTTCCACCACGTCTTCCTGTTCCCACGACGCCAGCACGAGCGCCGCCTCGCGGCGCACGTCGGGCGAAGGGTCGTCGCGCAGCGCCGCGACGAGTGGGGCAACGAGTGCGCCGTCTTCAAGATCGGCGAGATCGAGCACGGCGATGCGGCGTACGGCGGCGTCGGCGGCGGAGAGGCGGGCGAGCGCGCCGGCGGCTTCGGGCGGCGCCGCGTTCAGGTATGCGGAGGCTGTCATGGCTGAATATCGATATGGAATCCGAAATGATGGGGTGCGATATCGCACACGGATTGCGGTGTCCCGCCGCTAGCGCAGCAGATACGGAATTTCGACCTTCACGGCGCCGGTCGGGCAGTCGCGCTCGCAGGGCATGCAATACCAGCATTCGTCGAATTGCATATACGCCTTGCCCTTCGTCACGTCGATCGCGAGCAGGTCCAGCGGGCAGACGTCGACGCATACCGTGCAGCCCTTGTCGGCAATGCAGCGCGCTTCGTCGATGGTGACCGGTGCGCTGCTGCGCTGGAAGATTTCGTGGGGCGTGTAAGACATGATGTTCTCCTCGTGGCGTTCTTCGAGTGATGCGCGCGAGTGTGGGCTCAAAGCGCTTCTACGGTTTCGGGCGCGTGCTCGCGCTGGATCCGCATGCGGTCGTAGGCGCCCAGCTCCGCCTCGCTCACCGGCACGACGTAAGGTGCAATGGCGCGCTGCTCGCAGCGCATGCCGCCGCTTGCGTCCTTGCGCAGATCGGTGTGGCAGAACCAGTTGGCGTCGTCGCGCTGCGGATAGTCGACGCGGTGGTGATAGAGCCCCCAGCGGCTCTCGGTGCGAAACAGCGACGCGCGCGCGGCCATTTCCGCGCAATCGCGAATCGCGCGCACTTCGGCTGCGCGCATGAGCTCGTGCGGGTTGTTGGCCTTGATCGCGCCGATGTCCTCGGCGATCTCGTCGAAGCGTTGCAGGCCGATCTCCATCTTGCGTGTGACCTTGGGCGGCTGCAGATAGTCGTTCACCATGCGCCGCAGCTTGTATTCGACCTGAGCGGGCGCGAGGCCGTGCGTGCGCTCGAGCGGCGCGTGAATGCGCGTGCGCTCGGCGTCGATTTGCGCGTGGTCCAGCGGCGCGTGCTCGCGCTCCGCTACATAGCTGGCGGCGTCGTCGCCCGCGAACCAGCCATAGGTGAACGCGCCGAGCATATAGTTGTGCGGCACGGCGGCCATGTCGCCCGCGGCATAGAGGCCACGCACCGTGGTGCGCGCCCGCGAGTCGACGTACACGCCCGATGCGCTGTGCCCGCTGCAAAAGCCAATTTCGGAGATGTGCATCTCGACCATCTGCGTGCGGTAATCGGTGCCGCGTCCCGCGTGGAAGCGTCCGCGGCTCGGGCGCTCGTTGGTGTGCAGAATCTGCTCGATGGTCTGGATGGTTTCCTCGGCGAGATGGTCGAGCTTCAGGAACACGGGGCCGTTGCCGCTTTGCAGTTCCCGATAGAACTCCCACATCATCTGGCCGCTCCAGTAATCGCATTCGATGAAGCGCTCGCCCTTGCCGTTGGCGGTGAAGCCGCCGAGCGGGCCCGTCACGTAGGCGCAGGCCGGGCCGTTATAGTCCTTGATGAGCGGGTTGATCTGGAAGCACTCTAGATTCGTGAGCGCGGCGCCGGCGTGATACGCCATCGCATAGCCGTCGCCCGCGTTGGTGGGGTTCTCGTACGTGCCCATCAGATAGCCGGAGGCTGGCAGCCCCAGGCGCCCGGCCGCGCCGCAGCAGAGGATCACGGCCTTGGCGCGCACGACCACGCATTGCGCCGTGCGGCAGTCGAAGCCCATCACGCCGCACGCGGCGCCCTGTGCGTCGGTGAGCACGCGCGTGGTCACGATGCGGTTGGTGATGGCCACGCGCGCGCGTTTGAGCTGGCGGTAAAGCACTTTCTTGATGTCGTGGCCTTCGGGCATGGGCAGCACGTAGGCACCCATGTGATGGACCTTCTTCACCGCGTAGTCGCCGTTGCCGTCTTTTTCGAACTTCACGCCCCAGCGGTCGAGCTGCTCGATGGTCGCGAAGCTGTGCTTCGCATAGGCGTACACGGCCTCCTGATCGACGATGCCGTCGTTGGCGATGGTGATCTCGCGCGTGTATTGCTCGGGCGTGGCGTGGCCCGGAATCACGGCGTTGTTCAGGCCGTCCATGCCCATCGAAATCGCGCCGCTGCGCTTGACGTTGGCCTTTTCGAGCACCAGCACCTTGAGCGCGGGATTGCGCTCCTTCGCCTTGATGGCCGCCATGGGGCCGGCCGTGCCGCCTCCTATCACGACGATGTCGTATTCGAGTATTTCGGTGTTCATGGTGTTGTCCTCACGGAATCTTCGTCTATGTGCGCGGCTTTCTCGCGATCGATGCGCAGGCGGTACTGGAACGCGTCGCCGCGAAAGTAGAGGTATTCGTAGTCGATGGGCGTGCCGTGCGCGTCGTGCGTGGTGCGCTCGATGCGCAGCACCGGGCTGTCTTGCGGCACGCGCAGCGCATCGGCGATTTCGTCGTCGGCGAGCATGGCGTCGATCGACACGTCGGCGTGGCCGAGCGCGACGCCGCAGTCGTTCTCCAGAATCAGGAAGATGTCGCGTGTGGCCAGATCGGCGCTGGCCAGACGCTTGCCGAGCGCCTCCGGCACCCACGTGAGCTCGAGCGAGACGGGCTCGCGATTGAGCAGGCGCACGCGATGGATTTCGGCCACGCTCGCGCCTTCGGGAAGATTCAGCTTCTGTGCGACGTGCCGATCGGCCTTGACGATGCGAAAGTAACGAAGCTGGTTGACGATCTCATGGCCCATCGACGACATGGCTTCCGCGAAGCCCTGCAGCGAGGTCACGTTCTGAAATGCCTTGGGCTTCGAAACGAAGGTGCCTTTGCCGTGCAGCCGGAAGACGAGCCCTTCCTTCTGCAGGTCGCCGAGCGCCTGGCGCACGGTGATGCGGCTCACGTCGAACATCGCGCACAGCGCGTGCTCGGAGGGCATCTGGCTGTGCGGCGCGTAGGTGCCGTCGAGAATGCGCGCGCGCAGTGTCTCCTTGATCTGGGCGTAGAGCGGCTGAGGCGCGAGCGCGATGGGATTCGTTGCGGGCATGATCCACTTGTTATGACAAGATGGATCGCAGTGTAATCAGCCCCCTCGCGGGGGCCAACGAAGCATTTCTGCTAACTATTTTCCACGAGCGTGCGTTGCTTCTGTTCGAAGGCGGAAAGATCCGGGGCCGCCATGACATCGCGAAAGCGGGCGTAGTTCCAGGGCCAGCTCGCGGGCACGCCTTCCGCGTCGAGATACCAGCTGTTGCAGCCCGAGGCGAAGATCGTGTTCTTGGCGGCCGCGAGGCGGGTGGCCTCATAGGCATCGAGCGCGTCCTGCTTCACGGAGATTTCCGCGCACTCGCCGCTGCGCAGCAGGTCGAGCAACTGCGCGATGTAGCCCCATTGCTTCTCCGCCACGTCGATCAGCGAGAAGTTGCCGACGGGGCTCGTCGGGCCGTTGAGCATGAAGAGATTCGGAAACTCGGGGATCGCGATCGCGAGGTACGCGTGGGGCCGCTTGGCCCACACGTCGTCGAGATGCCGGCCGTCGCGTCCGGTGATCTGCATCGGCCGCATGAAGCGGTCTGCATGGAAGCCCGAGGCCAGCACGAGCACGTCGAGCTCGTGCACGGTGCCGTCGCGCGTGAGTACGCCTTCGTGGGTGACGGTCTCGATGCCTTCGGTCACCAGTTCGGCGTTCGCATGCTGGATCGCCTGATAGTAGTCCGGCGAGAAGATCAGGCGCTTGCAGGCGGCCCGATAGTTGGGGCGCAGCTTCTCGCGCAGCACGGGGTCCGGCACGCTGCGCTCGAGGTTCTCCAGCACGATCGATTCGATGAAGGCGATTTCAGGCGAAGACGCATCGGCCACGGCCGTGGTGAAGCGCTCCACGTTGGCGAGATAGGTCTCGTCGTTCTGCATGCGCTTGAGCAGCGCCGGATCGTCGCGAAATGCCTGCTTCTGCTCTTCGGTGAACGCGGGGTTTTCCACCGGCATGATCCATTGCGCGGTGCGCTGGAAGTGCTTGAGCTTGCCGGCGCGGCTCGCCAGCGCCGACACCAGCTGCACGCCGGTCGAGCCGTTGCCGACGATGCCGATGCGCTTGCCGTCCAGCGGCACCGAGTGATCCCAGCGCGCGCTGTGCAGCACGCGCCCGCCGAAGTTCTTCAGGCCGGGAATGTCCGGCATGCGCGGGTGATGCAGCACGCCGGTGGCAGCGATGACCACGTCGGCTTCGTCGCGCAGGCCGCTGGCCGTTTCCAGATGCCAGCGCCCGTCGACGAACGCGCAGCGGGTCACTTCCTGACCGAAGCGAATCAGTTCTTCCAACTTATATTTGCGGGTCGTGCTTTCGAAGTAGCCCTGCACTTCGGCGCCCGGCGGCAGTTGGCGGGTCCACTCGGCGTTCGGCTCGAACGAGTAGGTGTACGCGTGCGAGGGGACATCGCAGGTCAGGCCCGGATAGGTGTTTTCGCGCCACGTGCCGCCTACGCGCTCGGCCTTTTCGTAGATCGTCACGTTGCGGTATCCGGCTTCGAGCAGCTTGATGCCGCTCAGGATGCCCGACATGCCCGCGCCGAGCACGACGATGCGCAGATCGGAGTTGGAGGTGTTGTTCGTCATGATTGTTGTGTGTCCTTGTTCAGGGTAATTCGCATCAGGATTGCGTCGACGAGAGCAGGAACTCGACGGCGCGGTCGTGCGCTTCGGGTGCGCCGGCGCAATTGATCTTGTCGGTGCCGCCTTGCTGTTCGCTGTAGCGGCGTACGGTGCCCTCGATCCAGGGACCGTGGCGTCCGCATTCGCAGGGCGCGTCCCAGCCGCCGAGCGTGACTTCGTCGCCGCTGACGAGGCCGCCCCAGTAGCTGTCGGGGAGCAGGTCGAGGTAGGCGAAGCGGCCGGTCTGGCGGCCTTCGCGCGGCAGGGCCTTGCCGGTTTCGGGGTCCAGCACGAACGGCACGAGCACGGGCGGTACGTGATAGCGGCCGTGTTCGCAGCGCGGGCAACTGACCATCAGCTCGCTCATGCTGTAGAACTCGAACACGCGCTCGAAGCCGAGGAACGAGAAGATCCGTTCGCGGTAGTCGTCGGGGAGCGCGCGTCCCTTGTTGCCGCCGCCGCTCATCAGCACGCTGCCCGGGCCGAAGGCCGCGCGCACGCCCGAGGCCAGCGCTTCCTCGGCCCACTCGGAGAGGATCGGCCAGACGGCGAACAGGCAGATGTCCTGGCCGCCGAAGCGCTGGATCGCCGTGTCGAGGAACTGCTTCATGCGCTGCGGGCGCGCCTGTTCGCGCGCGGCGAATTCCTCGCGCCGCGCGAGCAGCGCCGGCGAGAGCTCCAGCCGGCCCTGCTCGCCGCGCGCTTCCGCGGCGCGCAGGCGGCCTGCCAGCGAGGCGATATCGGCGCTGAAGTATTCGTCCGGATAGAGGAACAGCGCGTTGTCGTCGCCGCCGGCCCAGCGCTCGACCATCTGCGCGACGCCGCGATAGGTTGCGCCCGCGCCGTGCCGATAGCCGGGCTGCACCATCGGCATGCGCGCGCGGGACAGGTCGGGGCCGGAATCCGCGCCGTGCCAGTCGCGCACGCAATGCGTGGTCAGCCGGTTCGTCTCGATCCATTGCGCTGCCGTGCGCGGCACGAACGAGAGCTTGCCGCTCGTGCCGAACGTGTGCAGCACGCGCAGGTCCGTGCTGTCGTCGAGCCGCTTGATCCAGGCGTCGATGCTGTCGATGCCGGCATGATCGACGCGGCTCAGGTCGCATGCGGTGAGGCCGCCCAGCCAGCGCGTCAGCCGCTCGAACTGGCCGCGCTCGATGATCGAGAACGGATACGACTTGTAGACCGTATGGGGAAACAGCAACGGCACCACGTCGTCGAGCGACGCGATGCGCTCGATGCCCTGTTCCTCGGCGAGCTTGCGCAGCACGGGAATGCGCTCGCGCAGCGCGTCGAAGCGCCGTTGCGCGCCCTGGAGGTGAACCGCGTCGAGTTGCTCGCGCGTGAGGCGAAAGCCGTCGTCATAGCGCGCGTCGAGACAGGCCTTCGGGTCGTGTGTCAGGTTTTCCGCAAGCGTGGACATCAGGACTCCTGTGTGGATTGAGCGCCAACGGCGAGTTGCTCGAGCATCGTGGCGTCGCTGGTCTGCTCGACGATCCACTTGCACATGCGCCGCACCGGCTCGATGCCGTCCTGCGGCGTGGCGGCATCCTCGAAGATCGCGGCGGCGCCGAGCGACACGAGCCGCTGGGCGCCCTGGAAGGCGAGACGGTCGCGCAAGCGGACTTTCAGCGCTTCGGGGTAGATGCCGATCGTCTGCGTGTAGGCGTTGACCGAGCGCACGGCCACGTCCACGTCGTCGACCGGCACGAGGTTCGCGACCCGGCAGGCGAGGGCGCGCGCGAAGTCGACCGGAGCGTCCGTGCGCGAGACGATGATCGCGCCTTCGTTGCGGCGGCCGCCGAACACCACGTATTCATCGCCGGCAAAGCGCAGGCCGTCGATCTCGTCCTTGAGCGCCGTGTCGAACGCCTTGTGCGGCGTGCTCAGGTGCGGAGGCAACTGCTGCAGCGCTTCGAACGTGAGGCGGCCGAGCTGCTCGATGCGCGCAAGGCCGGCTTCGTCCGTGCCCGAGACCACGTAGGCCACGCGCGCGTTCACGCAGCCTTCCTGGTTCATTGCGCCGATGTCGAGGGCGAGGCGCAGCGCGACGTGCCGAAGCGTTTCATCGCTCGCGAACGCTTCCGCGCCAATGAGCGTCGCGCTGTGCTTGGGATCGAGCGTGATCAGGTCGAGCCCCGGTTGCAGGTAGCGGGAGATGTGCTTGATGCTCGCGAAGCCGCCCCACGCGACGATCTTCTCCACGGCGCGCGGATCGTAGATTTCGCGCTCCACGCGCTCATCGCCGCCTTTCCAGTACACGACGCTCAGATGCCGCGTGAGCGGATGATCAGGCGCCATGTCGACCATCGTCTGCGCAATCGCGGTGGCCGTGAGCGGATCGTTCGACGGCGTCTTGACGATGGCGTCCGAGCGCGTGAACGCATTGCGGATCACCGTGCCTACGCCCACCATCGGCACGTTGCCGGCGATCACGTGCACGCAGCGCGCGCCGAACGCGCGGATGCGCGTGGGCTCGCCCGCATGCACGGTGGACGGTTGCGGCACCCATCCTTCCAGATAGTCGATGCCCACGAGCCGGTCTGCCGTTTCGCGCACCACGGCGGGCAGAAACGATGCGGGAATCGCCTCATAGAATGCGCGCAGGATCGGCTCGGAGAGGCCGGAAGTGCGTCGCGACAATTCAAATGCCGCTTGCAGGTGCGCGTTGCGGTGGATGTCCAGGCGCTCGCCGAGGCGCGCGAGGTACGCGACGATATCCTCGAAGCGCAGCGCATGCAGATCGGCCATCTGCGAGGGATTGCGCAGCAGCAGGCGGGGCAGGTGCGGGATCACGTCGGGCACGGTGAAGCGCACGCCATCGTGGCGCCCGCCGAACTCCAGAGCGCAGTCGTCCAGCACCTGGCCGCGAATGACAATCGGCACGCGAAAGGTCGTGGGCATCAAATGACTCCTTCAAGCAGAGGGGAGGTCGTTGCGGGTGACTGCGAGTTGGCCCGGCGGTGGAGGACACGCGCATCCACGGTCTCGATGTCCGGCGTGCCGAGCAGCGCCAGCGCGCGGTCGATCTCCTGGCGCAGGATCTCCAGTGCCCGTGCCGCGCCCGACTCGCCGCCTGCTGCCACGCCGTACAGGCCATTGCGTCCCGTCATCACGGCCGTGGCGCCCAATGCTCTGGCTTTCACGACATCCACGCCGCGGCGTACGCCGCCATCGAGCAGGATGACGGCCTCGGGGCCGAGCGCGTCTCGTATCGCCGGCAGGACCTCGAGCGGGCTGACCGCGCCGTCGAGCTGGCGGCCGCCGTGGTTGCTGAGGATCACGCCATCGGCGCCATGGCCGATGGCACTGCGCGCATCCGCCGCCGAGAGGACGCCCTTGACCAGCAGCCTGCCGGGCCAAAGCGAGCGCAACCACTTCAGGTGTTCCCAGTTGACCGAGGGGTCCATGTTGCGTCCGAGCGCGACCATGTCGTCGACGACGGTCGCGGCATCGGGGGGCGCCAGTTCGCGCAGGTTGGCAAAGCGCGGCAGGCCGCCGTGCCGCGCGATGCGCCAGAGCCAGCGCGGGTGCGCGAGGACATCGAGGCGGTTGCGCAGCGTGAGCGCCATGCCGGCGCGATAGTTGCGCCGGTCCCATTCGCGGCCGCCGGAAACTTGCACGTCGGTGGTGAGCACGAGCGCCTCGAACGATGCCGCTTGCGCACGCGCGACCAGGCGGCGGATGAAGTCGCGGTCCCGCACCCAGTACAACTGCATCCACAGTCTGCCGCCGGCCTCGCTCGCCACTTCCTCGAGCGGCACGTTGGAGGCCATGCTCAGGGTGAACGGCACGCCGGCTCTCGCGGCGGCCCGCGCGAGCGCGACATCGGCGCGCTCGCTCAGCAAGCCGTTGAAGCCTGTCGGGGCGACCACGAGCGGGGCGGCCACGGAGCGCCCGAACAAGTCGACCGCCAGGGATCGGTTCGATACGTCGACCAGCGTCGACGGGACCAGCGCCAGATTCGCGAAAGCATGCCGGTTGCGATGCAGCGTGACTTCGTCCTCGGCACCGCCGTCGACGTATTCGAAGAGGAAGCGCGGCAGACGCCGTCGCGCCATGTGACGCAAATCCTCGATGGTGAGCGCGCGCGCAAGATCGCCGCCCGCGTAATGACGTCTGCCGTTCATTGTGTCTCCGGGATTCGCCATGGTCGGTCCGCCCGCGTCAGCCGAACATGCGGATGGGTTCGAGGCTGTCGAGGTCGATCTCGATCAGATACGGCCCGTCCACGGCCAGCGCCGTTTCGAGTGCGTGGGCAAAGGCATCGGCCGAGCGGACCCGCGTGCCGGGCATCCCCATGGCGGCAGCCAGCGCGACGAAGTCCGGCGTATGCAGCTCGACCGCGTACGGCCGTCCGGTGGTGACGCGCTGCAAGCCCTTGAGCACGCCGTAGCCGCTGTCGTTGAAGACGCACAGCACGAGCGGCGCGTGCGTTTGCACCGCGGTGGCGATTTCCGCGAGATTGAGCATCACGCCGCCGTCGCCGTGGATAACCAGCGTCTTCTTGCCGGTGCCGAGGGCCGCGCCGATCCCGAGCGGCAGCGCAGGGCCGATCGCGAGCGAGGTGCTGTAGTGAGCGAGGCGCGGGCCGCGGATCGCCAGCAGGTAGTTGCCCCACGTGTTGGCGGTGATGGTGGCGTCGCCGACCACCGGGCTGTCCGCGGGGAGCCGGGTCTCGATCGTCTCGACGATGCGCTGGTGATCGGGCCCGATCATCCGGCTCACGGTCTGCTGCAGCGTATGGCGCACCTCGTTCGCGAGCGCGGCGAACGGGCCATCCACGTCGATAGGGGCAACGCGTTTCAGCAAGCCCTCGACGGCGAGCCGGGCATCGGCCACCACGGCCAGCGCGGCCGGATAGTTGCGGCCGATCACGCCCGCATCGGCGTCGATGTGGACGAGGTTCTTCGGCATCGGCTGCTGCCAGTACTGGCTGGCGAGCGCCTGAAAGCGCGTGCCGATCGCGAGCACGAGGTCCGCTTGCGAGAGCAGGTCGTTGAAGGCCGGTAGATGGGTCTGGCACCCGACGTAGAGCGGATGGCCGGCCGGCAGCACGCCGCGCCCATTGACGCTGCTCACGACCGGCGCGCCAAGGCGCTCGGCCAGCTCGCGCACGGCATCGGCGGCGTTCGCGCTGACGCAGCCGCCGCCGACCCAGAGCAAGGGCTTGCGGCTCTCGGCGAGGCGCCGGGCCACGGCGTCGAACTGCGCCTCGTCGGCGGGCAGCGGTGGCGGGGCCGTGTACGCATAGGTCTCGTGCGGCAGCGGCGCCAGCAAGAGATCGGTGGGAATCTCCACCGCACCCGGTTGCGGGCGTCCCGTGCCGATGTCGGCGATCACGCGATGGATCGTCGCGGCGATGTCGCGCGCATGCAGCACCCGTTCGCTGCGCCGCGTGACCGTGCGCAGCATCGCGAGTTGCTGGTCGGCGTCGTGGATAAAGCCCTTGCCCTTGCCCAGATAGCGCGTATCGATTTGAGTCGTGAGCAGCAGCACCGGCGAGGACGCGAAGCCGGCCTCGTACAGGCCGTTGACGGCGTTGACCGTGCCGGGCCCCGTGCTGACGATCGCGACGCCGAGCTTGCCGGTGGCGCGTGCGTAGCCATCGGCCGCGTGCACGGCCCCTTGCTCGTGGCGCGTGCCGACGACGCGAATGTCGCCGTGGCGGCACAAGGCATCGTAGAGGCCGAGGTTGTGCTGGCTCGGGATGCCGAAGACGCACGATACGTCCGCGGCCTTCAGCGCGTGGTAGACGGCATCGCCGCCGGTCATCGTCGCCATGGAAACGTCCTGGGTGGAAGGAGCTTCCACGATGCCAGCGCGCGGCGAGGCGGGCATCGGACAAATGGACTAGACGCGGCCCGGCGGCGTCAAGCGTCTAGTGCATTTGGACGATGGACGAGCCCGCGGCGGGCGGCGATGATGCCCCGACCGGTCAATCAGACAACCAGACAACGGGGACAGGAGCGCGCCGCACATGCTGAAGATCGTCCAGACGCTTGCGATGGATGGCGCCCGCGTGACGCCAGCGCAATACCTCCCCGCGTTCGCGGCGAGGCAGGTGGAAGCCGATTTCCGGGTCGTGCACTGCACGAGCGAGGATGAGCTGATTGCCGCCTGCGCCGACGCGGACATCGTGTTCGGGCAATGCAGTGTCCAGCGGTTCAGCCGGCGCGTGCTCGCCTCGCTGCGGGCGTGCCGGATGATCGTGAGCATGGGCATCGGCTTCGAGAATCTCGACCGCGAAGCGGCCAGCGAGGCCGGCATCGTCGTGGCCAACGTGCCCGACTTCTGCCTGGAGGAAGTGGCCGATCACGCGCTCGCGCTGATCCTCGCCTGCACGCGGCGGGTCGTGGCCCTGCATGGCTCGGCGCGGGAAGGGGGCGGTGGCGACGCCATTCAGCGCTTGCGTCAGCATCATTGGCCGCGCATGCGCCGGCTGCGCGGACGCACGCTTGGCCTCGTGGGCTTCGGCGCGATTGCGAGGGCCGTGGTTCCGCGCGCGGCGGGCTTTGGCCTGAACGTCATCGCTTGCGACCCGTATGTCGATGCGGGCGCGATGGCGCTGGCCGGTGTCGGTGCCGTTTCTCAGGACGAACTGCTGGCCCATGCCGACATCGTCTCGCTGCACGTGCCGCTCAACGACGGCAACCGGCATCTGCTGGGCGCCGTGGCCTTTGCGCGGATGAAGCCTGGGGCCATCGTCATCAATACGGGGCGGGGCGGACTGATCGACCACGCGGCGCTGAGCATCGCGTTGCGCGACGGCATCGTCGCGGCCGCGGGACTCGACGTGACCGAGCCGGAGCCGCTGCCGCCGGAGCACGATCTGTGGAGCCTGGATCAGGTGGTCATCACACCGCATTCGGCGGGGATATCGCCGGAAGCGATGAGCGCGCTCGTGCAGCGGCCGTGGCAGGAGACCCTGCGCTTGCTCGACGGCGAGTGGCCGGCCGGATGGATCAATCCGGAGGCCCAAGCGGCGTATCAGGCCAGGTGGCGCTGAGCGTGTCGAGCATGGGCGTGTTCCTGCTTCGCGCGGATCGGCTGGATCGTGCCGCTGGCGGTTTCACCGGCCATCGTTGATTGTCTGCGCCCATGGCCCAACACCTCGTCCGCCTGATGGACGCCTTGTTCGCAAGCACACTGGACACCCCGCCGTGGACCGCGTTCCTCGAGGCGCTGGGGCGCGACATGCCGTGCCAGCATCCCACGCTGGTGTTGCGCAAGCCGCGTCCGGGCGACCCGGGCGTGGTCGTGTCGGCCGACGCGCATACCGATGCGATCGTCGCGCTGCAAGAGCGCGTGTTCCGCGATTCGCCGTTTCTGGAGCTGGCGCAGGGCGAGGTCTGCATCCTCAGCCAGATGATGAGCCCGGCCGAGCTGGCACGGCGCTTTCCGGTCTACCACGCGTATCTGCACGAGCACGGCGACGTGATCGACCTGATCGGGCTCGATCTCGCGGACCCTGCTACCGGGATGATCTTCCGCTTGCGCGGCGCGCGCCGGCAAGGCGAGGCGCGTTTTGGCAAGGCGGAGCGCGGGTTGCTGGAAGCGCTGGCGCCGCGCCTGCAAACGGCCTTCGCGATCTATGCGCGCCTCGCGCATCAGCAGTATCGGTTGCGCGTGCTCGACGACACGGCCGAGCAGTTGACGGTGGGCTGTCTCGTGTTGAACGAGGACGGCCGGGTGCTGCTGAAAAACGCGGTGGCCGACCGGTGGCTCGAGCAACAGGATGGATTTGCGCTCCGGGAAGGGACGCTGCATTGCACGGATAGCCAAAGCGAACGGGCGATGCGCCACGCGCTCGCCACGGTGCTTGCCGCCGGCGATGCGGCGCAGGGCGCTTCTCAGGTGTTCCGTGCGGCTCGCGGCGGCGGCGCGCAGTCATGGAGCGTGCTGTGCCGGCCGCATTGCGTGCGCGCGGGCCTCGGCGACAAGACCACGGCAGCCGTGCTGGTGCTGATACGTGATGCCAACCAGCGCCCTGAAATTTCCGTAGGCGTGCTGATCGAATTGTTTCGCCTCACACGGGCGGAAGCCGTGCTCGCCACGCGTCTGGTGCAGGGGGAAAGCGTCAAGGAGGCGGCGGCGTCACTGGGGATTTCCCACTACACCGCCCGCGCGCAGCTTGCGGCCATCTTCGGCAAGACCGATACGCATCGGCAGCCGCAACTGGTCAGCCACATTCTGCACACGGTGCACAATCTCTGGCCGTGAGGCGATGCGCGGGGAGGCGGCTCACTGGCTGCCTCGGCCGAAATCGGCACCGCGCGCAACGTCAGCGGCGCCGATGACTGGCAACAGTAGGCGGCCGGTGCGCGAGCGCTTCGCGCGCCGCGCATGGGCCGCCCGATGAGGCGTATCAGGCCTCGGAGACGGAGGGCAGTGCTTCGAGCTCGGCGAGCTTTTCGCGTTCGTCCAGGTACTGCGAACGATAGCCCGAGTTCACGCCCCAGTAGTAGACGCCGAGCGAGATGATTGCGACCACCAGCATGTCCCAGCCGTAGGGAATGACGTCATAGCCGCCGAACTGCTTGCTGCCGATCAGCGAGAGAACCGCCATCACCGGCAGGTAGGCGCACAGCCACCAAGCGGCCTTCAGGTCGCGGCCCCAGCCGGCCCAGCCCGCCTTGCCCTGGAAGTAGAAGTACACCGGCAGCGCCACGACCATCAGCAGAATGATTTCGCCGGTCAGCGGCCACTTCGCCCAGTACAGGATCATCGACGCGCACACGAACGCGAACGGGGCGATCACGTTCATGAACGGCACGGAGAGCGGGCGTTCGAGGTCCGTTGCGGCGCGCTTGAGCGCCATCAGGGCGATCGGGCCGGTGAGGTACGAGATGACCGTCGCCACCGAGATCACGGCCGCGAGCGAGCTCCAGCCGCGGAAGAAGAACATGAAGATGAACGAGACGAGCAGGTTGAACCACATCGCGTTGCGCGGGACACCGTAGAACGGGTGCACGTTGCCGAACATCTTCGGCATCGTGTTGTTGCGCTCCATCGCGTAGATCATGCGCGAGGTCGTGGCCATGTAGGTCGTACCGGTGCCGCTCGGGCTCACGAACGCGTCCACGTAGAGCAGGATCGCCAGCCAGTTCAGGTTCAGCGCGATCGCGAGTTCAGCGAACGGCGACTTGAAGTTGAAGCTGTTCCAGCCTTTCATGACATCCGTGGGGCTGACCGCGCCAATGTACGCGACTTGCAGCAGCACGTAGATCACGAGCGCGCAGAGGATCGAGCCGATCACCGCGAACGGCACGCTCTTCGACGGATTGCGTGCTTCGCCTGCGAGATTGATCGGGCTCTGGAAGCCGTTGAACGCGAACACGATGCCGCTCGTAGCCACGGCCGTGAAGACCGCCGACCAGCCATAGGGCGCGAAGTCGGTCGATTGACCGAAATTCTCGTGATGGAAGCCGGCAGCCATCAGACCGGCAATCGTGAGACCGGGAATGATGAACTTGAAGATCGTGATGACGCTATTGGCGCGCGCGAACAGTTTCACACCCCAGTAGTTGAGCATGAAGTAGATGATCACGAGCAGCGCGGAGAGGAACAATCCCGATGAAGTGAGCTCGCCGTTCACGAACAGCGCGTGCGCCCAGGGGTAGGGCCAGGTGCTCATGTACTGGATCGAGGCTTCGGCTTCGATGGGGATCACCGAGACGATGGCGATCCAGTTGGCCCAGGCGCTGATGAAGCCTACGAGCGCGCCGTGCGAGTAGCGCGCGTAGCGGACCATGCCGCCCGATTCGGGGAACATCGCGCCGAGTTCGGCGTAAGTGAGCGCAATCGCGAGAATGACCACGGCGCCGATGATCCAGGCGCAGATGGCGGCGGGACCGGCGATCTTGGCAGCCTTCCACGCGCCGAACAGCCAGCCCGAACCGATGATCGACCCGAGGCCGGTGAACATCAGCGCGAACGGGCCGATATGTCGTTTAACAGAACTACTCACATCGTCTCCTTATCTCCAGACTCGCAAGGTATCGCTGCGACTTGCGTCCGATCCTTGTTCTCGTCACACGCATTTTCGCCACGCCTTTCAATGCATGTATGCGCATTGAAAGGCCGAGTGCGGCCAGGTGGCTACCAATGCCGAAGGCGGATACTCGTGCGACTTGCCCTGGTGCGTCCAATGCTGAATACACATAGCGCCATGCGAAAATTGCATGATGAACATAACAGGGGGAATATAAAGGGAGATTCGCATGCGCTTCACGCGCATGGAGTCGTGTCGAACGTATGCATATTCATTTAATTCGCTCGCGTGTTCAGGACGATCAGGCAAAAGAAGCGGATTTTTCGGCATGGCCCGTTGTACTCGCCTTGCATAAACTCGTTGAATTCATGTTCGTCCGCTCGAGCCGGACGTCGCCACCCTCACAGCACAGAAAAGGCCGAACGACATGGTACAGATTGTGGTGAATGGTCAGCGCCATCAATTCGATGGCGATCCCGAGATGCCCTTGCTCTGGTATCTGCGCGATGAGCTCGGGCTCACGGGCACGAAGTTCGGTTGCGGCATGGCGCTGTGCGGCGCATGCACGGTGCATCTCGATGGCGAGCCTACGCGCGCGTGCGTGACTCCGGTCGGCTCGCTGCAAGGCCGCAGCGTGACGACGATCGAGGCCATCCACGAGCAGAAGGTGGGGGCCGCCGTGCAGGCCGCGTGGATCGAGGCGCAGGCGCCGCAATGTGGCTACTGCCAGTCGGGGCAGGTGATGTCGGCGGTGGCGCTGCTCGCGACGAAGCCCAGTCCCACCGACGCCGACATCAACGACGCGATGAGCGGCAACATCTGCCGCTGTGCGACCTATCAGCGGATTCGCGCGGCGATCCATCATGCATCGGAGGCGCTCAAGCATGCGTGACACGATCCGTGGCGAAGGCGCGGCACAAGGCGGGGCCGCTCAATCAACGGTGCAAACCCTCGGCGATGGCGCGCGCGCGACGCTCACGCGGCGCCAGTTCCTTGCCGGCATGTCGGCGCTGACGCTTGCCGTCGGGTTCCGCGGTGGGCTCGCGGTGGCGGCGTCGCTCGATTCCGCGAAACTGCCGTTCGAGCCCAATGCGTTCATCCGCGTGGATGCGAACGGGATGGTCACGGTGGTCTCCGAGTATCTGGAGATGGGCCAGGGCACCTTCACGGGCCTGGCCACGCTGGCCGGCGACGAGCTCGACGTGCCGCTCGGCAAGGTGACAGTCGTGGCCGCGCCGGCCGACGTCAAGAAGTACGCGAACCCCATGTTCGCTTCGTTTGGCTGGACGCTGCAGGCCACCGGCGGCAGCACGGCGATGGCGGGCGCCTGGAAGCAGATGCGCGAGGCCGCGGCGGCCGCACGCATGATGCTGGTGGCCGCCGCCGCGAAGGCGTGGAAAGTGGACGCCGCCACACTGCATGTCGAGGACGGCACGATCGTGCACGCCGCATCGGGACGCCGCGCGGGCTACGGGCAGTTCGTTGCCGCCGCCGCGCGCGAGAGCGTGCCGGCAAACGTGGTGCTCAAGCAGCCCGGCGAATTCAAGCTGATCGGCAGTCCCACGACCCGCCGCGTCGATGTCCCGGCGAAGGTGAACGGCTCGGCGATCTATACGCAGGACATCAAAGTACCGGGCATGCTGGTGGCCGTCATTGCGCATCCCCCGCGCCTGGGCGGCAAGGTCCAGCACGTGGATGCGAGCCAGGCGAAGGCGATCAAGGGCGTGGTCGCGGTGGTCGAGGTGCCCGGCGATGGCGAAGTGCAGGGCGGTGTGGCCGTGCTCGCGCACAACACCTGGGTGGCCCGCCAGGGCCGCGACGCGCTGAAGATCGTGTGGGACGACAGCCATGCCTTCGCGCTGAGCTCCGAGGACATCTACAAGCAGTTTCGCGCGCTCGCCGACCAGCCTGGCGTAGTCGCGGAAAGCCGCGGCACGGTGCTGGCCGCAGCGCCCGACGGCGGCAAGTATCTTGAAGCGGTTTATGAGCAGCCCTATCTTTCGCACGCGACCATGGAGCCGCTCAATTGCCTCGTGCGTCTGCAGGGCGGCCGCTGCGAGATCTGGAACGGCGAGCAGTGGCACACGGGCGACCAGGCGATGGCCGCGCAGGAGCTCGGGTTGAAGCCCGAGCAGGTCACCATCCATCAGCTCTATGCGGGCGGCAGCTTCGGACGCCGCGCGAACCCGCACTCGGACTATGTGCGCGAGACGTGCCGCATCGTACGCGCGGCGCACGCGCAAGGCATCGACGCGCCGATCAAGCTCGTGTGGATGCGCGAAGACGACATGCGCGCGGGCTACTACCGGCCGCTCACGGTCCACAAGGTCCGGGTCGCTGTCGACAAGGCCGGCAACCTCGTGTCGTGGAATCACGATGTGGTCGGGCAGAGCTTCATGCAGTTGCCGAAGCCGGATTCGGTCGATCCCGTGCTCGTCGAGGGCGCGGCCGACATTCCCTATGACATCCCGAACTTCAAGGTCACACAACATGCGCCGAAGCTGCCGGTCCAGACCCAGTGGCTGCGCTCGGTCGGCCACACCCATGCCGCCTTCGTCGGCGAGACCATGATGGACGAAGCGGCGCGCGCAGCCGGCAAGGATCCCTATGCATTTCGTCATGCGCTGCTCGCGGCCAAGCCGCGCCATCGCGGCGTGCTCGACCTCGCGGCGCAAAAGGCGGGCTGGTCCACGCCGCTCTCGGCCGGGCCGCAAGGGACGCGGCGCGGCCGGGGTATTGCGCTGCAACTCGCGTTTGGGACCTATGTCGCGCAGGTGGCCGAAGTGACGGTGCAGCAGGACGGTTCGTTTACGGTCGACCGCATCGTCTGCGCGGTCGATTGCGGGACGGTGGTCAATCCGGATATCGTCGCCGCGCAGGTGGAAGGCGGGATTGGCTTCGGGCTCACGTTCCTGCGAGCCGGCATCACGTTCGACAAGGGGCACGTCATGCAGGGCAATTTCAACGACTACCCCGTGCTGCGCATGAATGGCATGCCGGTGGTCGAAGTGCATATTGTGCCGTCGAAAGAGCCGCCCACCGGCATCGGCGAACCCGGCGTGCCGCCGGCCGCGCCCGCGGTCGCGAATGCGCTTGCTGCCGCCACTGGCGCGACCATTCGCGCGCTGCCGCTCGGCGATACGCTGCGCCCGGCCTGATGCGCGCCGAAGCTGCCGCGCCGGGCTCGCGCGCGGTCAGCGGTTTTTCACGGGAGATTGCGCGGGCGCGAATTGGGATTCGGGGATTCGATCAAGACCTTAGAGCCGGGCATTCCCGCTCCAGCATCTGAACGGTCTGCGCCATGACGTTCCTGAGCTCGCCGAGCCAGTTTTCTTCCGCTGGCCAGCGGCGTTCGTCGGCCACCGGCACGTAGAAGCGCCTGACCAGCCGGTGCAGCGCTGCGCCCCCGATATTGGCGCTAACGCCGAGCAGCGAATGCAACGCCTCGTGCGCGTCGCCCAGGTCGTTCGAGACAACGCTTGCGTCGATCCGGTCGAGCAGGGCGTCGAGCGTCAGCAGGTAATCGCCCAGCAACTCCATGAGCAAACCGTCGCTTTTCAATTCCTGAAGACGTTCTGGATCGAGGAAGGCTTCGACGCGAACAGAGGAGCCGTGGTCTCCGGCCCCTGGCTTGTCCACGGTGGCCGAGGTCGATGCCGGCGACTGCGGGTCCGTCACGCCAGAACCCAGGTGCTGGCTCAGCTTCTCGAACAGAATCGAGCCGCGCACCGGCTTGGTCATCACATCGTTCATGCCTGCGTTCAACGCCGATTCCACGGTGACGGCATCCGAGTAACCGGTCAACGCAATGACCGGTATCGTGCCAACCTCCCCTGACCAGGCACGGATCGCCTGGGTCGTTTCGAAGCCGCTGAGCCCGGGCATGTTCAGATCGAGCAAAATGACATCGCATCGCTGCCCGTCGGCAATCATGTCGAGCACGGCCTGCCCATGGTTCGCCTCGATGACCCGCATGCCGTATTTTTCCAGCCAGCCGCGTGCGATGCGCCGGCCATATTCGTCGTCGTCGGCGAGGATGGCCGTCTTGCCTGCCAGCACGGCGCCATCGGCAGCCGGCCGCTCGAGGCAGGATTGCAACGCCCGCACAAGCTCGGCGTGTTTGCACGGCTTGGAGATCATGCCCGACATGCCCGCTCTCTCGATCTTCATGCGCACGAGGTGCGGTGGCTCGCTGGTGCAGGCGAGGACCGGCACAGACTGGTGCCCGGGAACCGCCCCGCTGCGCAGCAGCGCCGTGGCGGCATAGCCGTCGAGCACGGGCATGCGCAAATCCATCACCACGAGGTCGTAGTGCGCCTGCCGCATACGGTCAATCGCACTTTGGCCGTTGTTCGCCTCGTCGATCTCCATACCCAGGCCGGTCAGCTGCATGCGCATCGTATCGCGCTGCATGGCGTCGTCGTCGACAATCAGAATCCGCTTGCGCGCAAGCACCGCGAGCGAGCCTCGCACAAGGGCTCGGCCCGGCTCGTCCTTGACGGCTTGTGCCGCGCGCGGAAACCGCAGCGTAAACCGGGTGCCTTTCCCTTCGACCGAGTCGCAGACAATATCGCCATTGAACGCGGACATGACCCGTTTGCAATAAGCGAGACCCAGGCCCGTGCCACCGACCTTGCCCGAGGTCTGGAACGATTCGAACAGGCGCGGCAACACGGTTTCCGGTATGCCCGGGCCGGTATCGGTCACGAAGACCTGGTGCTGATCCACGGTCACGACGAGCTTCATGTCGGGATAAAGCCGGTGGTAATAGAGGGCGTTCTTGAAGAGGTTGAACAGGACGAAGATAAAAAGCGTTTCTTCGCCGCGGAAGGTGAAATCGTCGATGACCGAGAGCGACACGATCTCTCGCTCTTCTTCCGTTTCGTACGCGTACTCGGCCAGCGCTTTTTGAACCGCATCCGATGCGCGAATGAGCGCAAACCGGTTGGTATCGATGGCCTTGGCGTTCACCTCGTCGAGCGTCATCGCAATGACCTGCAGGCCACGCTCAACGGCGAGTTGGCCCTGTGACAGATAAGCGTACAGGTCGTTGATCTGCTTGCGCGCCATGGGCTGCATGCTGGGGGCCGTCGTGGGCTCGGGTAGCGCCCGGCTTGCCATATCGAGGCTGTACTGGATACGGCTCAGCGGCGTACGCATTTCATGGGCGATCGACCCTGCCAGGGCGGTCGCGACACGCAGCTTGGCATCCTGCAGTTGTCGTTCCGAAAACTTGAACAGACTTCCGCCGACGACCACGAGAATGAACGTGGGCAAGCGTGCGACATAATCCACCGGCAAATGAGGGTCGGGCGTGGTCGCGACGTAAAGCGCCACGCCCAGGGCCGTCCCGAGGCACAGCATGGCGACCGTATTGCGCCAGTCCGTTAGCAGTACGAGAAAGAACACCGCCATGAAGCTATCGGCGATGAAGACGAGATCGCCGTGATTCTTCAGTGACATGTACACGTGGAAGAACGGCAAGCAGTAAAGCACCGCCGCGTATGACCACGCGAAGTAATATTTCCTCAGCCTGGCGGGCCAATACTCGGGCAGCGCCGTCACCGCACACGCAACCGATGCAATGAGCCTGATGGTCAGGCTCTCGCTCGGCTGCGGAAGAATACGTGTATAGATTAGATAGAAAAGCGGATATCCAACGGCACCCACGAGGCCGGCATATCGCAGCACGCCCTTCCTGTAGCTGTAATAGTCTTCGTAGCAGGCAAAGAGCTTGCGTAGATATTTCATTGGCGCGTGCATCCGGGTCGATGTCCGGGAAGCAGATTCAGGGGCCGGAGATCCATGTGAAGCGGGAGAGGCGCCGTGTGCTGCAACCGGCGCCTCCCGCGATGGGTTTAAGCGTGTCGCTGCGCGACCTGTTCCAGCATCTGGCCGGTGAGGAACAGCGTTGTCTCAGCAACCGATCGGACCAGCGCCTGCTCCGCTGGCGTCTTCGCATAGCGATCGATGCACTCTTCCACCTGAACAATGTGCTTCTTGTCGATCGTTGAGTGAGCAACGAAAAACGACATGTTCTTGTCCGTGAGCGAAAGATCGCTGCGAACCTTTCCGAGCACCTCGCCAATGTGCTCGTACACGCTTTCCGCCCAGAAGCTGTAGCCCAGTCGCGCAACGGCACCGTAGCGGAGTGCCACGAAGTACAGATAGCCGATCAACGCTTCTGTTGCCGGCAGCGGCGGGCGTGCCAGTAATTCCCTGTCGAGCAGGCCAATACTTTCGAGGTCGTGGGTGACCATGCGCTCGTGCCCGAGTTCGTCTGCGGCGTGGTGGTACGCAAATTTCAGCAGACCCTCCGGCGCGTTGACGAATGCCGTGGCGGCCTGATTCATCGAATTGTGCTTCGTGTAGTGATGAATCTCGACCATCAGGTCGCGATAAAACTCCCGGGATACCGGCTTCGACATCACGTGATCCCAGAACCGGCCGCGCCTGATTTGCGCCCAGTGCTGATTGACCGTTTCCCGCAGGGCGTGAATAAATTCGTTTTGCATCGCTTTCTTCCTTGTTTATATCTTTTCAGCGGTGTAATCAAACAATCGAAGGTCTGGCAGTATCGCCGCCCACCAAGGCTCTCGTCACATCCGCAAGCCCGCTGTGGATGAGCGTATAGGTCTTCTCGGTTCCAGCCAGCGGCACGTCTCTCGCGAGTGCCGAAAACCCGAATCTGCGATAAAGCCGGCTCAGCACATGCGAACAGGATGCATGGAAATTCTTGGCGTTGGAGTTCTCGCAGATAAAGCGCAGCGCCAGCACCGAGCATTTTTTTAACAGATCCTGGCCGTGCCGGTACGCGGGATCTAGCACGAGGCGGCCAATTTCCCAGCTGTCTTCCAGCAGCGAAGGATCGATGTCTACGCCTTTCTGCAGCTTTTCTGTTAGCGTGAGTTCATGCGTCATCGGCACGAAGCGCATTGTACCGATCAGCTGGCTGTCCAGTTCGAACGCGACGGAAATTCCGATGTCGTCTCTTTTTTTTCGTCCGTGTAGAAATGCGGATTCAGTCTCGCATGGACCGCAAGATCAATTTCTTGCCGCAAACGTTGCACTGCGCCGATTTCGGATGAGCTGCTGAGGTGCCGCACAACGAGCTCTTGTGGCTCGAGTGGCGGCGGCATGGCCGGTAAAGGATTTCGTACCTGAAACGTTTCCAGTAGCATGGTTTCCCCTTTTATTAAGCGAGCGCCAATAACGCCCCGGTTGTCCGGAGTTCGAGGCACCGCATGGTCGCGCCATTGTTGACGAATCGTAACGTGGTCGCGCCGCCCGCCTGAGCTGACAAGCCATCAGTCCCGGCTCGAGGATGCCCGATCCAAAATGGCCAGGGCATGGACCGCATTCGCCAATGCAGCCGGCATTACCACATTTAGAACAATAGCGCGCATATCTGCAAATAGCATCAATTTTTGAGGACATTGATGCTGTTTGCATAGTTTATGCATCGACAAAAGCTTTCAAACCGGATAGTTGCACCAGAGAGTAACACGTCCGCAAGGTCACTTCTGCGCGGCGGATTGGCCGGCACCGAGTGCTTCGAGCAGCGGCCGCAGGGCATCCAGTTCCGCGCCGAAGCCGCTCCAGTCTCCCGCCTTCAAGCGCTCGATGGCGCGGTCATAGTGGGCTAGCGCCTCGCGCGCGCGCGCGTCCACGGTGCCTTGCGGTGGCGATGCCGCCTGCGCGGTCTCCTTGAAGAGGGCCGCCAGCGCTTCAGCCAGGGTGTCCTCCATCACCACGCGGTCGCCGTAGGCGGCAATCACGCGCTTTAACTCCGGCAACTGACCGGACGCCGCGCGCAAATAGAGCGGAGACACATAAAGGATCGAGTTCTCGATCGGCACGACCACGAGATGGCCGCGAATGACGCGTGAGCCCATCTGATTCCACAGCGAGATCTGCTGCGAGATCTCGGTGTTCTGCTGAATGCGCGCTTCGATCTGAAACGGCCCATAGACCAGCTTGTCCTTCGGGAACGTATAGACGACGAGCTTGCCGTAGCCTGGGGAATCGCAACGCGCCGCCAGCCACGCAATCATGTTCTCGCGCTGGCTCGGCACCATCGGCAGCATGAGGATGAACTCGGCGCGTGCATCGCCGGGTAGCCGCATGATCGTGTAGTACGGCGGCATCGTGGTGGCGGCGCCCTCGCCATCCATGCCGACCAGCTCGCGGGGAAACTGCCACAGATCCTCGCGGTTATAGAAGACCTCCGGCACATCCATGTGGTAGGCGCGGTAGAGCTGCGCCTGAATCAGGAACAGATCCTCGGGGTAGCGGATATGCTGCCGCAGCGCAGGCGGCATCGCATCCAACGGCTTGAACACGCCCGGGAACGCGCGCTCGTAGGTGCGCAGGAGCGGATCGGCGGGATCGCTGACGTAGAAGTCGACCGTGCCGTTGTATGCGTCGACCACGACCTTGACCGCGTTGCGAATGTAATTGGCGCCGTTGCCGAAACCCGGCCGCGAGTAAGGAAACCAGCGGCTGACCGTGTAGGCGTCTTGTATCCAGAACAGCCGCCCGTTGCTTGCGACCACATAGGGGTCATGGTCCAGGCTCAGGAACGGCGCGAGGGTCCGTATGCGGTCCTGAATATTGCGGTGAAGCAGGATCCGGCTCTGGTCCGTGATATAGCCGCTCAGGAGGATGTTGGGATCGTCGAGTTGCCAGGCGAAGAGCGTGCGTCGCGCCGCACTGCCGATCGCGACGCCGTCGCGCCCGCTATACGTCGTGTAGGCATTGTCGGCGCCTTTGGGAAAGTCGAATTCAGCGACATTGCCGTTCACGATGACGTAATCCTGCCCGCTTTCACCGAAATAGAGACGCGGCTCGCGAATGACCGGGCCGCCGTTGGAGACGGGCGGAATATCGCGCAGATAAAAGGAGGGTAGGCCCTCGGTTGATTTCTCGGTAACGGGCGACATCACGACGCCAATGCCGTGCGTGAAGATCAGGTGCAAGTTCACCCAGGTTTGGGCGTTGGACGGCAGCATCGCGGGATCCAGTTCGCGTGCCGACAGCATCACCTGCCGGTAGCCGGAGTCGAGCTGATAGCGGTCGATGTCCACCGAAAGGAATTTGTAGTAAGTCCTGATCTCCTGCAATTGCGCGTAGGTGTCGAGCAGCGGTTGCACGTCCCATAGCCGGATGTTGTCGATGGTCGCCCGATTGGCCTGCAGCGAGTCGAGCGTCAATCCCTGTTCGGCTTCGAACGGTTTAACTTCGATCTTCGCGAGGCCGTAAGCCTCTCGCGTGAGCGCGATCGTGTGGGCGATATAGGGTGTTTCCAGTCTCAGCTCGCTCGGCTTGACATAGAAGCGCTGAAACAGCGAGGGATAGAGCACCGCGAACACAAATGAGCTGCCGAATACGAGCAGCACGAGCACGGCAGGCTGGAGATAGCTGCGTCGGCGCATGTTGATCCAGAGGGCGACGGCTGAGGCTGCGGCAAGGCCCACCAGCATCCACAAGACCGGCAACTCCACGTGCACATCGGTATAGCTCGCGCCGACCACTACGCCGTTGTCGCCATAGAGCAGCAGAAAGCGCTCGAGCCACCACGACCAGGCCTTCACCGCGAAGCACAAGCCGAGCAGTGCCGAGCCATGCGTGATGGCGGCGCGCGAGAGCGTCAGGGGCGGCCGCTCCAGCGCGATGTCGCCGCGCAGCCCGTAGACAGCACCCGCAACGATCGCACTCCAGAAGATCAGCCACAGCAGCCAGCTTTTGAGTGCGAGATACGCGGGGAGCGAGAAGAGATAGAAGCCGATGTCCCGCTCGAAAATGGGATCGCGCTCGCCGACCGGCACTTGATAAATGAAGCGAAGCGCGACGTCCCAGTTCGAGATTTCACTGGCGGCAATCATGAGCCCGAGGACAACCGCGGCGCAGGCGATGCTGAAGCGCCAGCGTATACGCGGCGCGACCAGTTCGGCCAGTTCCACCAGATCGCCGGTGAATTCCGTCGCGCCGGACGGTCGCGCTGCCTCCGCCGGCAAGATGGTGACGCCCCTCGCGTAACGATGCGCCAGAAGCCCCGAGAGCCCTAACGCGCATGCCGAGACGGCGAACACGGCGGCAAACAGCAGCGCTTTCGCGGAAAAGAGCGTCCAGAAAACGCCGCTATAGCCGATCGAAGCGAACCACAGCCAGTCGACGAGGACGCCGGTGATGCGTCCGACGACGATCACAGCGGCGACGATGGCTATCGCCGTGATTGCATACCGTCTCAGGCGCCTGCCGGGCTTCGCTCCCGAGCGCATAGTTCCTCCTGTGCTGGCCTCCGGCATCGAAGAAGCGATTTACGTCGGAGCCGCGTTCGCCTTGAGGAGCTGCGCCAGATTGCCGACCGCCGCCGCGGCGTGTTGCTTGATGCGCTCCCGCGCGTCAATGACATCCGGCACATCGCGATACTGTGCGATGGTGCCGAACGGGTTGAGCCGCGTCTCCTTTGCCCAGCCCGCAATCGCCGGCCAGGCCATGCGTGCGCGCTCGTTCGCGAGCGTCGAGAGGAAAGCGCTCAGATAGTCCACGTTGGCATCCCAATAGGCGATGGGCGGACAGAGCCGGTTCTTCTCTTCGTCGTTCTCCAGCAGGGCCTCGATCACGCCAAGCATGGCGAACTGAAAGCAAACGAACCCCCACAGGAAAGGCTGGATGGTCACGCGGCCCGCTTCGAAGATCGGGCGCAGTGGGCGGTGCATCAGCCCTCTCGACGCGCAATGGATATGCACCGTCGTTTCGCTCGTGGGCACGCGGCCCTCGTCGAGCACGATCTCGTCGCGCTCGATTCTGCGTACGTGACCGAGACGCACGACATCGCGGATCTCGCGCAACAGCGCCAATTCGGCCTCGCTGATCACCGCTCCTCGAAACATGCTGGGCGCGACGCCGGGATCGACGCGAAGGAAGAAATTTTCCGCTTCGAGCCGGGCGAAGAGATCGTCGATGGAAGCAGCCTGTGCCATTGCCTCGAGCTGAATCGCCATGCCGCGATAAGAGACCGGAAGCTGTGCGAGCGGCTGCTGGAACCGGCGGTTCACCCACCAGGCCTCGCGGGGCTTGACCCAGCGGATCGAGGACGCGGGCACGTTCTGTTCGAGCAGCCATACGCAGGTGTCGAGGGCGGTCTTGCCCGCACCGATGACGACGAAACGCTCCGGCCGCTCCCTGATGCGCGCGATAGCGCCGGCAGGCACGCAACGAACGCCGTCTGCGACTTCGAAAGGAGCGGCGCTCGTGGCGGGCACCGTGCCTTCGAGATAGGTGGTGTCCACAACCTTGCGCCGTACGCGCACTTGCCATGACCTTTGCCCGACCTGCGAGACGAAACGGTCATTGCCGAGGTACTCGCTGCAGGGGAAGTAGTGGACACGTCCGCTCGGCAGAAAGCAGTGCTGCATGACTTGAGCGAAGTAAGCGCGAATCTCGTCGGCGCCGGCAAGTTCGTAGTAGCCCGCATTCGTGCCCGCCGTATCGAGGACGTCCTGCCCAAGCGGCATGGAGCTCACGCCATAGAATGCGGACGGCTGGTGGAGACGGACATAGGGATAAGCGTCGATCCAGTGTCCGCCGGGCGCGTGGCGGCGATCGACAAGGGTCAGGGTTGCATCGGAATGGGTGAGCAACGCGTCGGCAAATGCCATCCCGGCGGCTCCAGCCCCGACCACAAGATAGTCCGTTTCGAGCGTTTCGTCTGACATTATTCGCTGCCGCTGTCATTGCACACGGACATGGTCGCGTGGTTGTGCGGGGGAACAGCACAAGGCTGTAACGGCGTGTGATTCGTTAAGGCCTGCTTTGAGGATAGGAGCAAAACGAGCGAGTGTCGCCGTCAAATGACAGGGGCATGAAGTGAGATCGGTCGATCCGCTGCGGCAACTCAGGGCAGCAATGAGTGTTAGTGTTTCGGAGCTATTTCCCGACACGGATCGACCGATCCGCACACAACAGGAGAAGACATGACGGAACCCGGCAACATCGAGTTGTCCCGCTACCTGCCTCACGCGAGCGCGCGTGTCTGGGCCGCGCTGACCGATCCGGTCATCCACGCGAAGTGGTGGGCCGCCGGCGACGTGCGCGCGAGCGTGGGGCACCGGTTCACGCTGGATATGGGGCCGTGGGGACAGCAGCCCTGCGAGGTCGTTGCCGTCGAACCCGAACGCTTGTTCGCTTGCACGTTCGCAGCGGGCGTGCTGAACACCACGATCACGTGGCGCCTCGTGCCGGAGGGCGAAGGCACGCGCCTGACACTGGAGCACAAGGGATTCGATCTGGATGCGCCGATGGGCAAGAGCGCGTACGAGGGCATGGGCCGTGGCTGGCCGGGTGTCATCGAGCGGCTTCAGGGTGTGCTGGCGTCCGCCTGAGGCGTCGCCGCGCCATGCCTGCTCAGGCCGTTCAGCCGTGCTTTAGCTGCGCACGCTCAGCAGGTTGGCATCGCGCGCGAGGCGCCACTGGCCGTCGGCGCCCTTGTGCAGCAGCGTGAGGGTGTAGCCCGCGCGGCGCACCGTGCTGCCGCCCGGCGGCGTCACGGCGATGTCGATGTGATTGCGGATGAACGCCCAGTCGCCGAGAACCTTCAATTCCACGATCTCGCTCGTGCCGTCCAGCTTCATCCCCACCATGCCCTTCGAGGCGGCCGCAAACGCGTCCTTGCCGAACGGCTCCTGCCCCGGGACCATGAAGATTGCGTCGTCCGTCATCAGGCCGAGGACGGCGGCCGTGTCGCCGCGCTTGCTGGCGGCCATCCACGTTTCCACGACCTGGCGGATGGCTTGTTCGTCGTCGCTCACGCTGTGCTCCTTCGCAGTGGGTCTGGCTCGACTCTAACGCACATCGTTGCGGCGCGGCCCGAGTGCCGGTGCTGCCTGGCCGCCGCTGCAGCGATGGCCGCCAGGTGTGAAGCCGTTACGATTTTTCCGGCAGGAACCAGTTCATCACGAGCGCGCAGATGCCGCCCGTAGCCACGCCCGATTCCAGCACGTTCTTGAGCGCGTGCGGCAGGCTCGCCAGGATCTCGGGCACCTGCGAGACGCCGAGGCCCAGCGCCAGCGAGACCGAGATGATCAGCAGCGCGCGGCGGTCCAGTCGGATGCCGGCGAGGATGTTGATGCCCGAAGCGGCCACGGCGCCGAACATCACCATGGCGGCGCCGCCGAGCACGGGCTCGGGCACGGCTTGCAGCGCGCCGGCAACCGGCGGAAACAGGCCGAGCACCACGAGCATGCCGGCGATCCAGATGCCCACATGGCGGCTCGCGATGCCGGTGATCTGGATCACGCCGTTGTTCTGGGCGAAGACCGAGCTCGGGAAGGTGTTGAACACGCCGGCCAGCAGCGAGTTGGCGCCGTTCACGAGCACGCCGCCCTTGATGCGCCGCATCCACACGGGGCCTTCGACGGGCTCTTTCGAGATCTTGCTGGTGGCCGTGACGTCGCCGATGGCTTCGAGCGAGGTGACGAGGTAGATGATCAGCATCGGCACGAACAGCGACCACGAGAAGCTCAGGCCGAAGTGCAGCGGGGTCGGAATCTGAAAGAGGGCGGCTTCGCGCGCGCCGGTGAAGTCGAGGCGGCCCATGGCGCCGGCCACGACATAGCCGATCGCGAGCGCGATCACGAGCGCCGTGCTGCGCACCCAGACGATGGGCACGCGGTTGAGCACGATGATGGTGGCGAGCACGACGCAGGAGAGCGTGAGGTTCTCGGGGTTCGCGAAGGTGCCCTTGGCGATCGCGCCGTAGCCGCCGCCCATGCTGATGAGACCGACCTTGATGAGGGTGAGGCCGATCAGCAGGACCACGATGCCGGTGACGAGCGGCGTGATGAGCCGCTTGATGAAGGGCAGGATGCGCGAGACGCCCATTTCGACGAACGACCCGGCGATCACGACGCCGAAGATCGCCGACATCACCGTGGTGACGGGCGTGCCCTGCTTGACCATCAGGCTGCCGCCCGCGATGAGCGGGCCGACGAAGTTGAAGCTCGTGCCCTGCACGATCAGGAGGCCCGCGCCCAGCGGCCCGAAGCGCTTGCACTGGAGGAAGGTGGCGATGCCGGAGATCACGAGCGACATCGAGACGATCAGCGTCGTATCGCGGCTCGAGACGCCCAGTGCCTGGCAGATCAGGAGGCCCGGCGTGACGATGGGCACGATGATGGCCAGCAAGTGCTGCAGGGCGGCGACGAATGCGAGGGTGGGGGCGGGCCGGTCGTCGGGGCCGTAGACGAGGTCGTGGGCGAGTTCGGTGTCGTCGGCGGCGCCGCGGGAAGCGGGTTGGGCGGCGGGTTGGCTGGGGGCGGCAGGCTGCATCGGGGAACGGCGGTCAGGGAAGGTGAAGAGGGAAAAGGCACGAAAGTGCGAGATTTTAACGGCAAGACCGTGCTTGCGCCTCGAAAAGCAACGAGGGGCATAATGAACGGAGCACACTATTCGTGCAGCGCGATGCATTGAATAAGCCGATTCATATGATTGCGGCGGCAAGGAATAGCGGGGCCGGGTTCTTCAACGGCTTTGAGCCGAAGGCGACACATGACGCTTCCGTTTTTCACGATCGGCCACTCCGACCACACCCTCGACGACTTCATCGGCCTGCTGACCGGCGCCGGGATCGGCGTGGTCGCCGACGTGAGAAAAATGCCGAGGTCGAGAGCCAACCCTCAGTTCAACGAAGCAACGTTTCCGGGGTCGCTCGAACCCTTCGACATCGGATATGAGCATGAAGCGGCGCTTGGCGGCCTGCGCGGAAGAACGCGGACCGTCTCCGAGGACCTCAACGGCTTCTGGACGAACAAGAGCTTTCATCACTACGCCGATTACGCGCTGAGCGCGGAATTCCACGCGGGCCTCGACCGGCTGATCGATCTGGGGCGGGCCAGGCGCTGCGCAGTCATGTGCTCCGAGGCGGTGTGGTGGCGGTGCCACCGGCGCATCATCGCCGACTATCTGATCGCGCGCGGCGAGACGGTTTTCCACATCATGGGCGCGGGCCGCCTGGAGCCCGCCCGGCTGACCGCGGGCGCGGTGGTTCAGCCCGACGCAACGATCGTCTACCCCGGCGAGCCGGAACCGGACGCTTGATCGGCAAGGCGTCGCGGCGGGGTGGGGCGGGGGCGCCGCCAGCTCGCCCGACTCAGCACGGCGTGCCGTGCGGGAAGGTCACTTCGTGACGTACCAGAGGGCGCTGGTTCCCGGGGCGCTCGCTTGCGGCTTGGGCGCCGGAGTCGGGCTGGTGCTGCCCGCCTGGGCCGCTTGGGCGGGTTGTGTCGTTTGTGCGGTCTGCCGCACGTTTGCTGGCGCGGTCTGTGCGGTGCCCACGTTGGCCGGTGGCGCCGGCAAGCTCGCCGCAGGCGCTTTGCCCGGCGACGACGCCGTTACATACCAAAGCGCGTCCGTCGATACGCTGGACGCCCCGCGCGTGGCGGCGGTCTTCGGCGCGGCACTCGCGTCCGCAGCCGGGGTTTGCGCGGTCGTGGTTCCCGTGGCTGCGCCCGTGCTCGTCTTCTGCGCGATGGCCTCAGCCGAGCCGATCTGGAAGACCAGCTTGCGCTCCGGCGATGCAATGACGGCATAGGGCGGCTGCGCCTCCCAGCGCAGCACGACGCGCCCGCGCGGTGTTTCCGCGAAGATGGCCGGCACGTGCTTCATGTCGCTGAACTGCACATAAACCTTGGTGCCGTCATCGAATACCTGCACGGGTTTGGCCGCGTCCGCGCCGCTCATGATCCAGCCGAAGTTGTAGGCGCCCGGCGCGGCCGACGAGATGGCCGGTGTGCCCGATGCCGATGCCGTTGCCGGTGTGGCTTGCGCACCGCGCGGCGCGTTCATCTTGACCTGATTGACCTGCAGCGTCGCGAACGGGTTATAGCCCTCGGGCGGCACATAGGATGGCGGAAGGATAGGCATGGGCGAGTCCGGCGAGCTGGTGATGGATTGCGCGGTGGCGTAGACCTTGCGGGCGTACGCGAGACGCTTGTCGGGCGAGGAGGCGTTGTAGGCGCCAATCGCGCTCCACGTGGGGCCGTACTGGCGGATGTTCTCCGCGAGTATCCATGCGCCGACGTACGCGTTCGTGCACGGATCGAACAGGCTCTGCTCCGAGATGCCTTCGCGGGCGAGGCGCGGCAGCCAGGAGCTGTTGATCTGCATGAGGCCGATATCGACCGTGCCGTCGCTATTGGTGTTGATGGCGTGGGTTTGCGTGCCCGATTCCACCTGGGCAATGGCACGCATCAGGCTCACATTGACGTGCTGAAACGATGCCGCATCGTCGATGCAATCGGCACGGGCGGTGGCGGGTACTGCGCACAGCATGGCGGCCTGCACCAGCGAGGCGGGCAGCCATATGGGCAGAGAATGGCGCAATGAGGCTGATTTTCGGTACTGCATGATTTTAATGGCCGGCGCGTGTCGCGAGGCTCGCAATAACCGGCGCGTGCGGCTGGTCGAAAAGCCGCTTTCTCTTGCCGGCAGGCATCCGTTCCCCCGAGAGGCCCGCTACCCGGTCTTGCGCGTCCATCACACCCCTTTTCATTCAAATTCTTGTGCGGATGACTTTTTCATCCGATTCTCGGGTACGGATTTTATCGGAGAAATGCAGCGCTGAACCGTTCCGGTTAATAGAGATTGTTAAATGGCAACGCGCGCAGCAAGCGCGTATCGGTACTTGTTGCTGAAATGATTGTGAAGGTTCTATTTCGGCAAAAAATACGAGGTTTAATGACCGCGAATGGCGTTAATGCCGGAGCGATTTATATGCATTGTGAATCGTATGCTCCGGCATTCAGTACTCGGATACCTGTCGCTTGCGCGTCTATTTAATCAGGATGCCGAATGGTTGGGCTTGTCTCACGCCGCGCTCAGCGTCGTGTCGATGCGCGTGCCGCGCTTGATGAAGAGCGTGACCGGCGTCTTCTCGCAGATCTCGGCAAGCCGTGCGCGTTGCGCCTCGTCCACGCCTTCGACGGTTACGCCGCGGCGGATGAACTGCGTGCCGTCCTGCTCGGCGTGCAGGCTGACTTCCACGCCGATCGTCGCGTTCGGCCAGGTCTTGCGCTGCATGTACATGCGCAGCGTGGCGGCCGTGCAGGCGGCAAGCCCGGAGAGCACGAAGTCGAACGGCGCCGGGCCGCGATTCTCGCCGCCTGCGTGCGGGCCTTCGTCGCCGGTCAGCGCGTGGCGGCCGGCCTCGAGGGCGACGACGTAGTTGGGCGCATCGGCGGCAAGGCGAGCGGTGGCGGTGGCGAGCGGCATGGATGATTCCTTGGTCAGTGAGAGAGCGTGGTAGCGCGCCGTCCGGGCGCGCGGCCTCGCCGCGCAATGCCTGAACCACTTCGGGCGGCACAGGGTGCGCGGCGTGTTGCGGAAAATAGCACGGGACGCGCCCACACGGCGCTTAACGCGCTGCAGTCCCACTCCCGGCAGCGCGATTGTTCTGCTCGGTGATCCAGCCATGGCCGTATGCCGTATGCCTGCTAAGCGGGCCGATAACCGAGGCGTCGGGAGATGGCTTCGGCGCACGTGCTTACCGCTTTCGCATCGGGACCGTCCCAATCCGCGTCCACTGCACCTGTCGACAGCGATCGGGACAAGCAGCAACGCGCAGCAGCGCTTTCAGGGTCACCGCTTCCCGGCGGTCGTCATCTGCTGCGCGGTTCGGTGGTCTTTCCGCTTCCTTTGCGCAGGCGCATCGGCGTTAGACCGAGTCGATCGGAGAAGACGCCCGTCATATGCTGCTGGGAGGAAAAACCGCAAGCGAAGGCGATCTCGCTGATTTGAAGGTCGGTGTCGCGCAACAAGGCCGTGGCCGCCTCGATGCGCTTGTCGACGACAAGGCGGTATAAGGAATAGCCTGTTCGACCCTTGACGCCGTCGACTACCACCCTGACAGGCAGGCTCAGCGCAGCGGCGATTTGTGCGCAGGTCAGATTCTCCGCGATGTTCGCTGCGATGAACTCTTCCATGCGGGCAAACTGTATTTCGGAGAGGGCCGATTTGCGCGGCTTTACCCGACGCTCGAGCGCGCGCACCGCCTCGACACAGGCGAGTGTGCCGAGGCACTGGGCTTCCCACGGATCGAGATGATCCAGGCCACCCACCTTCTGCCGTGCGTAGCGGACAAGATGCTGAATGGTCGAAGCCGCGATGTTGTCGACGTTGCCGTTGCGGCGCAAGGCCTGCACGTCCTCTTCACAGATCTGGTCCATGAACGTATCCGAGCAGCGGAAGGCGATGAAACGCTGGCGCACTTCGAGCGCGTTGATCCACATGCGACTGCCTTTCGGATGGAACGCGAGCGTCTCGCTTTTGAACGTATGCGCCGTGAGCTGCCCGTCGTCGTAGCGGGTTTCCGAGGCGATGTCGCCGAGCAGCACGCAGAAGACGTCGCTCGGATTGGCGGAGTCGAGCAGGTAGGGATCGGCACCTGAAAGACAGTACTCGAGCCCAGGTGTGCCATCGGCCAGACTGAACTGTTCGAATCCTCGAGCTGCCGGCAATCGCGCCTCTGTGCTCATTCGTGTCTCCTTGTTGCCCGGCCACGCAGCCTGGACATATAGAGCGCCACGCTTCCATGGCCCTGGCGCCTGCTGCCAAAAGTATAAAACGCACCCGCTTTCGGCGCTGAAGGGAGTGATCGTGCCCCATTAAGCAAAAATCTATAACGGCGAAAAAATCTGAAAGACGCTCATTCCGGCGCCCACTAATCTGGCTACACAGACGGCATCGCGGGCTGCGGCGCTACTGGATCCCCAAAAGGCTATCGGTGTTCACACATCGATTACCGTAATACGGCAATAGGGTAATACAGAAAAGGTGGCCGTGACATGGGCATGTTCCCGTGTTGCGTGGCTGCCTGAACGAGACATCCCATCAGGAGGCGAAATGAGCGAAGTACGTCCCACAGACCTGCTAGGCGAAATCTATGCGACATGGGCAGACGCCATGGGCCGGTACCCGGACATGTCGATTGACCTGCTCCGGATCATCTTCGATGACTGGCAGCGCGCGACGCTCGAACCGGAGGGCGTGACGTACCAGATGTCACACGTGGGCGGCGTGCCGGGCATGTGGATCAACCCGGCCAACGCGCACCCTTCGCAGGTCGTGCTGTTCCTGCATGGCGGCGGCTTCGCGCTGGGCTCGCCGGCAAGTCACCGCAAAATGGTCGGGCACCTCGCGAGCGCGATGGGTGTGAGGGCTTTCATCGTCGACTTCCGTCTTGCGCCCGAATTTCCGTTCCCCGCGCAGGTCGACGACGCGTCGGCCGTGTTCGAAGGGCTCGTCGAAGCGGGATACCCGGTGTTGGGCATCACGCCGGTCGGCGACAGCGCGGGCGGCAACCTGGCCGTCAGCCTCGTGCTCAGGCGCATGCGCGAGCGCCGGCCGCTGCCGCACAACGTCATTGTGATGTCGCCGTGGCTGAACATGGAAAACACCGGCGCGACGCTCGACTCGAACGATCCTACCGACTTCCTGATCACGCGTGCCGGCCTGCAGGCCAACATCGACCGTTATCTCGGCGGCAAGGTCGCTCCCAACGACCCTCGCGTGAACCCGCTTCATGCGGATTTCAAGGGTTTTCCGCGCCTCTACATCAATGCGGGCTCCGTCGAGTCCCTGCTTGACGACAGTGTGCAGCTCAAGGACCGCGCCACGCGTGCAGGCGTCGACGTCACGCTGGCAATTGGCGAGGGCATGCAGCACGTCTATCCGTTTCTTGCTGGCCGGCATGACGTTGCGGACGCAGCAATCGCGGCAATTGCCGACTGGTACTGGCAGCGGACCTCCGCGGACCGTAGCTGATCGTCCCCAAAGAATACGGCCAGAGCTGGCCGGCAGAAGTTCTATCCCAATCTCAACAGGAGACTTGCAGCCATGAGCAATGAGGTCATCACGGCGAGCCCGAAACACGCAGCAGCAGGCGTTGACTATGACGCCATCATCGTTGGAGCCGGCTTTTCCGGTCTTGGCATGCTCCACCATCTCAACCAACTCGGCCTGCGTTCGCATGTGTTCGAGGCGGGGACCGGCGTGGGCGGGACGTGGTACTGGAACCGCTATCCGGGTGCCCGCACGGACAGCGAGTTCTATTACTACTCGTTCTCCTTCTCGCGCGAAGTGCGCGATGCGTGGAAGTGGAGCGAGCGTTATCCGGCACAGCCAGAGGTGCTCCGCTACCTGGAGTTCGTCGCCGAAAAACTCGAGCTCAAGCAGGACATCAGCTTCAACACGAAGATTACCCGTGCCGAATACGATGAAGACCGCAACCTCTGGCGCGTGACGACCGCGCAGGGTGAGGTGTTCACGGCGCGCTGGTTCGTGAGCGGCATGGGCGTGCTATCAGCGCCGTCGACGCCGAAAATCAAGGGTATCGAGTCCTTCAGGGGGCAGGTCTATCAGACGGCGACATGGCCGAAGCAAGGCGTCGACCTGAGCGGCAAGCGTGTCGGCCTGATTGGCGTCGGTGCGTCGGGCGTGCAGATCGTGCCTGTGATCGCACCGGTCGTGAAGGATCTGTTCGTATTCCAGCGCACGCCGAACTATGTTGTGGCGAGCAGCAATTACAAAGTCGAAGACGACTGGATGTCGAAGATCCGCACGAACTACGACGACATTCACAAGCAGGCTGTGTCACACGGCTTCGCAGTGCCGTTCAAGAAGCCGACAGTCGGCGCGAAGGATGTGTCGCCGGAAGAGCGTGAGCGCGTGTTCGAGGAGGGCTGGAAGGAAGGGGGCTTCCACTTCATGCTCGAGACGTTCAACGACCTTGCGACCAACGAAGAATCGAACGCTTACGCCTCGGATTTCATCCGCCGCAAGATTCGCGAAACCGTGAAAGATCCGCTCAAGGCCGAGCTGCTGTGCCCGAAAGATTACCCGTTCAACGGCAAGCGCCCGCCGGGTGGTCACGGCTACTACGAGGCGTTCAATCGCGAAAACGTTCATCTCGTCGATATCCGCGCGAATGGCATTGATGAGGTAACCGAAACGGGCGTGCGCGTGGGTGAGCGTCACGTCGAGATCGACGTGCTGATCTTTGCTACCGGATTCGACGCCATGACCGGGACGCTCACGCGCATCGACATCGTCGGTCGCGACGGGCTTGTGCTGCGCGACAAATGGAAGGATGGGCTCAGGACCAACATGGGTCTGGCCGTCAATGGCTTCCCGAACTTCTTCATGATTCTGGGTCCGCAGACGCCTTATGCCAATCTGCCGGTGGCGATTCAGGAAGCGGTGGGTTGGGTCTCACGGGCCATCCGCTATGCAGAGGAGAACCGGATTGCCTGCATGGAGTCCAGCGCCGAGGCGGAAGAGGCCTGGGCGCACGAAGTCCACCGCGCGGGCTCGGCCACCATCATGGCGCAGGGCGGGAGCGCGCACGCGTGGTTCCTCGGCGCGAACATCCCCGGCAAACCGCGCGAGTTCAACGTTTACATGGGCGGTGCCGACGTTTATTTCCGGCGTTGCGAAGAGATCGCCAGCAATGGCTTCCGTGGCTTCCACGAGGGCGCGCTGGCCACGGCCTGAGGCGTATCAAAGGCAGCACACCGCGAGGCGGCGGCACCTTCAGTCGTTTTGAGGCCGTGGTGCCGGCCGCATCGCTTCAAACACGCTACTCGCGCGCTGCGCAGACTGTCGGCATGGGCCCGCGGCACCGTGCGGGGGGCGATTCGAACGGGAGACGAAGGCATGAAGTTACAGAACAAGGTTGTACTCATCACGGGCGCCGCGCGCGGCCAGGGCGCCGCAGAGGCGAAGCGCTTCGCGGCAGAGGGCGCGAAGGTCGTGCTGGCGGATGTGCTGGACGCGGAGGGCGAGCAACTTTCAAGGCGCCTCGAGGGACGCGCAATCTATCTGCATCTCGATGTGACGAGCGACGAATCGTGGGAGGCGGCGTTCGCGCAGATCGAGCGCATCCATGGGCGTTGCGACGTGCTGGTGAATAACGCCGGCATTTATCGGCCGGCTCCGATTGCGGAAACGACCTCGAAGTCGGCGGAGGCCATGTTCCAGGTCAATCAGCTCGGCACGCTGCTTGGCATGAAGTACGCGGCCGAGTCGATGAAGAAAACGGGGGGTGGCGTGATCGTCAACATCTCGTCCATTGCGGGCCTGCGTGGCTTTGCCAATGCGATCGCCTATAGCGGGACGAAATGGGCTGTGCGCGGCATGACCAAGGTCGCGGCGGCGGAGCTCGCCCAGTTCGGCATCCGCGTGAACTCCGTGCATCCTGGCTTTATCGCCACGGACATGCTCAAGGAGAACACCGCCGAGGTCAACCGGATCGGTGCGGAGGCCGCGCCCCTCAAGCGTCATGGCACGCCTGAGGAGGTCGCGAATCTCGTGGCGTTCCTCGCCAGCGAAGACAGCGCGTTTATCACCGGTGCGGAAGTCGCGATTGATGGCGGTTGGGCAATCTAGGACGCGGTGTGAACGTCATGCTCCTGGAGCGCGAGATGCCCCGCATACGCCGCGATGGCGAGCTTGCCTGCGAGCCGCACATGCGCTTCACAGGTCTTGCGAGCAAGCTCCGCATTGCGCTTGACCGCAACGGCATCGACGATACGGCGCAATTCGTTCATCGAGATGGCGACGCGCGCTTCGTCAATGAATGCGTAACGACGAAAGAGTGCAACGCGGCCGTGAATGATGGCGAGCGTTTCGGCGAGGACGTCATTGCCGCCGCCCTTGAGGAGCAGGTCATAGAACTCGCCCTTGATTTTCTCGCGTGCGGCAACGGTCCCGTTCACGAAGTCGGTCTCCATGCGGTTGAGGAGCCTGACCATCGCGTCGGCCTGCTTCTGGGTCGCGTTCGTGGCGAAGAGCATACCGGCAAGCCCTTCGAGGTTCTCGCGCACGCGGTAAATCGACTCGATGTCCTTTTTGGTCAGGATGGTGACGATGGGCCCGAAGGTGGGAAGCACGGTGACGAGACGTTCCGACTCGAGTTGCCGCAACGCTTCGCGCACGACGGTGCGAGAGACCGTGAAGGCGAGGCACAGCGTGCTTTCCACGAGTCGTTCTCCGGGCGCGATCTCTCCATTGAGGATCTGCTCGCGGATGAGTTTCACCACCTGTTGACGCAAGGGTGCCGCTTGCCGTTCCACCAAAACCGACCGTGCCATGACGCAAACCTCGAACTTGACGCTTTAACTTGAGCAAAGTTTAGCACCGAAGCGATTTCTTCAATCATCTCGTCATCCCATAAGAGCGTATTACGAACAGACGTATATGCAGCCGGGACGGCAAGCAGAAAACGGAGGAGAAGGACATGCAAATGAAGGTCACCGATGTGAGTCTGAGCGAGGCCGTGCCCCGCACATTGTTCATCGACGGCGTCTGGCGCGAAGCGCAGGCGTCGTTCGAAGTAGTCAATCCCGCGACTGGGCGCGCACTGGCGACGGTGGCCGATGCTTCGCTCACCGACGCGAGGGATGCACTGGACGCTGCCGTCGCCGCGCAGGCGGTATGGCACGCAGTCGCGCCGCGTGAGCGCGCCAATCTTTTCCATCGTGCCCATGCGCTCCTGATCGAGCGCGCCGAGCTCTTTGCTCAGACGATGACACTCGAGAGCGGCAAGCCGCTGACCGAGTCGCGCGGAGAATTCAAGCTCTCGGCCGAGTTCTTCCTGTGGTACGCGGAGCAGATTGCGCATCTGCATGGAACGTTTGCGGACGGCTCGCATGGCGGCTATCGGATTGTCGCGACGCATCAACCCGTCGGACCGTGCCTCCTCGTGACGCCCTGGAACTTCCCGCTGCTGATGATCGCCCGCAAGGCGGGGGCGGCGCTTGCGGCGGGTTGCACGGTCGTGACGAAATCGGCGCGCGAAACGCCCTTTACCTCGGCGCTTTTCGTGAAGGTGCTCGAGGACGCGGGATTCCCTGCTGGCGTGATCAACCTCATCCATACGACCGATGCCGCTGGCGTTTCTTCGCAGTTGATGTCCGATCGCCGTCTGCGCAAGGTGAGCTTCACCGGCTCGACGGGGGTGGGCAGCACGCTGCTTTCGCAGGCCGCTCAGCACATTATCAATGCGTCGATGGAACTGGGCGGAGATGGGCCGTTTATCGTCCTTGACGATGCGGATATCGATGCCGCGGTCGAAAGCGCCATCGTCTGCAAATTCCGCAATGCGGGTCAGGCCTGTGTCGCAGCGAACCGCATCATTGTTCACGAGGACGTCGAGGAGGAATTCACGCGCAAGTTTGTCGAGAAGACCAGGGCGCTGCGCGTGGGCAATGGCCTGGACACAGTGGACGTCGGCCCGATCGTGTCGGCTCGCCAGCGCGACCGTGTCGAACGCATGGTGAATCAGTTGACCGAGGCGGGCGCCGAGGTGCTCACGGGCGGCAAGGCGCTCGCGGGCGACGGCTACTTCTACGAACCCACGGTGATGCGCTTCACCGGTGCTTGCGAGGCGCTGCGCGACGAGGAGCTGTTCGCGCCGGTGGCTGCCATCTTCCCGGTGAAGTCGACGGCGCAAGCGCTCGCGTTTGCCAACGACACCTGCTACGGGCTGGCGGCGTACCTGTTCACGCGCGATATCTCGCGTGCCATCGCCCTTGGCGAGCACCTGGATTTCGGCATGGTCGGCATCAATCGCGGCATCATGGCGGACCCGGCCGCGCCGTTCGGTGGCATCAAGGCCTCCGGTCTGGGCCGCGAAGGCGGTCATGACGGCATCTATGAGTTTCTCGAGCCCAAGTATCTGGCCATCACCGTGAAGCCCGCGCAGGAGATCCTGGCATGAACGACAACATCCTCGGCCTTGGGCTCCTGCGCCAACCGAAGAGTGTGCTCTTTGGACCGGGCCAGCGCCGGCAACTGCCGTACATTGCGAAGAGCATTGCGTCGTCGGTGCTCATCGTCACCGACGCACGGATGGCCGCGAGCGAGACCTTTCATGAAATCAGGCACAGTCTCGAGGACCACGGCATTGCCGTCTCGGTCTACGCCGAGACCGAGCCGGATCTGCCGCGCGAGAACATCCTCGCGGTGGTGAACCGGTATGCGCATGGCACGGCCTCGTGTGCGATCGACGCGGTCATCGGGATTGGCGGCGGCAGTTGCCTCGATCTCGCCAAGGTCTGCGCTGTCGCGCTCGTGAACCAGCACGACGTCCGCGACTATTACGGGGAGTTCCGCGTCCCGGCGCCGGGTCTGCCGGTGATCACCGTGCCGACGACCGGTGGCACGGGTGCCGAAGTGACCTGTATCTCCGTCGTGTACGACCGCGACAAGGGCATGAAGCTCGGCATCGCGAGCCCCCATCTCGAGCCTTACGCGGCGGTGATCGATCCCGAGCTGACGTTGACGTGTCCGCCGGGATTGACGGCGGCCACGGCGGCGGATGCGCTGTCACACCTTGTCGAAGCGTTCACGGCCCGGGCAAAGAACCCCACGCCGGAGGAAATCGACACGAAACTGTACGCAGGCAAGAACCGCCTGACTGACCTCTTCGCGGGCCAGGGACTGGCGCTTCTGAACACGAGCCTCGCGCGCGTGATCGATTCGCCAGGCGATATTGCCGCGCGTGCCGACGTCATGTTCGCCGCTTACTGTGCAGGGATGGCAATCAACACGACCGGCACCGCCGGTGCGCACGCCATCCAGTCGCCGATGGCGACGTACTGCGATGCGCCGCACGGCTTCGGCGTGGGTGCGCTGCTGCCCTATATCATGCGGTTCAACCTGCCGTCGCGCGTGGAAGCCTTTGCCGAGATGGGGCGCATCTTCGGCGTGGCGCAGGCATCGCAATCCACCCTCGAGCAGGCCCAGGCGGCAATCCTGCGTGTCGAGGCGCTGCTGGAGACGGCTCGTGCACCACTGGATCTCAAGTCGATTGGTCTGAAGCCCGAGCAATTTGACGCCATTGCGGACCAGGCCATGCAGGCGACGCGATTGCTCGCCAACAATCCCCGCACACTCACGAAGCAGGCAATCGTCGCTATCCTGCAGAAGGGCTATGAAGGCGACCGAAGCTGGTGGGAGATTGCATGAATACGATCAACGACCCGCATGAGATGGGCTCGGTCACGCCGACGATCGCCATACTCGGGGCTGGATCGATTGGCGTATCGCTCTGCATCGTATTCGCGCGCGCAGGTTGCCAGGTTCGGATGTGGGACGTGGACGGCGCGGCGCTATCCCGGGCGCAGCGCGAGCTCGATGCCAAGCTCGCCCAGCTTGCCCGCGCCAACACCCTGAGCGAGTTGCCCGGGACGCTGCTCGCACGGGTGACCTGGCACGAGTCGCTCGAGGACGCGGTGAAGGGTGCCGCACTCGTGCAAGAGTGCATCCCGGAGCAACTCGAGCTGAAGCAGCGCTTGCTTGCGGACCTTGCCGTTCTCGCGCCGGCGGATGCGGTGCTCGCGAGTTCCACTTCGGCAATTACGCCTTCGGCGCTCGCTGAGGGAAGCGCCGTTGCCGGGCGCATTCTCGTAGGTCATCCAGCGAACCCGCCGTGGCTGCTGCCGGTTATTGAAGTTGTTCCGTCGGTTCACACCAACCCCGCCTGCACTCAGCGGGCGTGTGCCATCTACAGGCAGGGTGGTCTGACGCCTGTGATGGTTCGGCAGGAAGTAGAGGGCTTCGTGTTCAATCGTCTGCAGGGGGCGGTGCTGCGTGAAGCGTATTGCCTCGTTCGAGATGGTGTTATTTCGGTGGCGGACCTCGACGCTATCGTGACGTTGGGGCTCGGTCGTCGTTGGGGTGTGGTTGGCCCATTTGAAACGGCAGATCTGAATACGCGCGGCGGCATTGCTTCGCACGCCAAAAAGATGGGGGCGGCGTACGCCCGTATGGGTGCCGAGCGTGGGCAACACGACCCCTGGACCGATGAGCTGGTCGAGGAAGTGTCGCGTCAACGTCGGGAGATCCTGGAAATCGGGGATTGGGAGGCGCGCGTGCAGTGGCGCGACGAGCAATTGTTGAAGCAGGCGGGCCGTTCGTAGGCGCTCCAGCGGGCCCTGGCGCAAATGAGATCGGCGAACCGGTCAGGGCTATCGGAAAACGGGTTGCGGGTTTTTCGGATTTGTCGGCTACGGTCCGCGCGAGTGTCCGGCCAACTTGTGAGCGGGGGCGCCTGCCATGCCTGTGCGCCCCTGGCGATCGATCAGGTCTCTACGTCGGCCAGACTGAAATTCTCTGTCTTGTCGCTGTACGAAAAGATCTCGCCGTATCGGCCCCAGTCGATCACGGCGTCCAGCGTTTCCTCTGCTGCACCGTCGGTCAGGAAGTCTTCGAGCTCCTGCTCGAAGCGCACACGCGGTGCACGGTGGCCTGGGCGCTCGTCCAGCACCTTCTTGATGCGCGCCGCGAGCGGCACGTTGCGCAGCAGATACTCGGCGAACATCATCTTGCGTTCCTGAGTGCCGAACTCCGCAAACTTGCGGCCGGCCTGCGTGAGGGACACGTCGCCTTCGCTGACGTCGGCAAAACCCAGGTGCTGGAGCGTTTCCGCGATCGGGAACAGGTCGTCGATCTCGAGCTGCAACGTCCGTGCGATCTCGGGCATGTCCGCGTGGCCGTTGTACGGTTCGGCGGCCAGCGTCTCGATCAGACCGGCAATCAGATTGGTGGACACCTGTGGCAGCCGGGAGCCGAGATCGAGCGCTTTCTTCGTGATCTCGCCGGTCTCGCGCGCGGTCATCTTTGCGTAGATGTCGTCCACGAGCTTGCGGAACGCCTGATCGAGCCGGTTGCGCGGATGCGCGAACGGCACCTTGATCTCCGCGACGACGCGGCCCGGATTCGACGAAAGCACGAGAATGCGGTCGCACATGAACACCGCTTCCTCGATGTTGTGCGTGACGATCAGCACCGACTTGATCGGCAGGCGGCGCTGCGTCCACAGGTCGAGCAGGTCGGTGCGCAGCGTCTCCGCGGTGAGCACATCGAGCGCGGAGAACGGCTCGTCCATCAGCATGAGCGTGGGGTCGACCACGAGCGCGCGTGCAAAGCCCACGCGCTGACGCATGCCGCCCGAGAGCTCGCGCGGATACGCGTTCTCGAAGCCATCGAGACCGATCAGGTCGATGGCCGCCAGCGCACGTTCGCGCCGCGGCTGGGGGCCCACGCCGATCGCCTCGAGGCCGGCTTCGACGTTTTCCAGCACGGTGAGCCACGGGAACAGCGCGAAGGTCTGGAACACCATCGCCACGCCTTCGGCCGGTCCTTGCAGCGCTTTGCCCATGTAGGTCACGTCGCCGCTGGTCGGCTGGATGAGGCCGGCGATGATGCGCAAGAGCGTGGACTTGCCCGAGCCCGATCGGCCGAGCAGACCGACGATTTCGCCCTCGCGCAGCGAGAGGTTCACATCGTCGAGGACCAGCAGTTCGCTCTGGTTCTTGTCGAAGCCCCGGCTGACGTGCTGCACGTCGAGGACCTGCTCGCCGAGGCGCGGCGAAGCCTCGAGCACGTCGGCGGTGATGGTTCTAGCGTATTGCATGGGATGTCCTCTCAATCAAGTCGAAGTCTGGATTCGGCATAGGCATAAAGGGGACGCCACAACGTGCGGTTGAACAGCGTGACGAACAGGGACATGACCGCGATGCCCAGAATGATCTTCGGGAAATCGCCGGCGGCCGTGGTCTGCGCGATATAGGCGCCCAGGCCGTGGGCGACGACCTTGGTGTCGCCCCACTGCACGAATTCGGAGACGATGCTCGCGTTCCACGCGCCACCGGAAGCCGTGATCGCGCCCGTCACGTAGTAGGGGAAGATGCCGGGCAGCATCACCTTGCGCCACCATTGCCAGCCGCGAATGTGGAAGTTCTTCGCCGCCTCCTTGTAATCGTTCGGATAGGCGGTGGCGCCGGCGATCACGTTGAAAAGGATGTACCACTGCGTGCCGAGCACGATCAGCGGCGAGAGCCAGATGTCCGGGTTCAGGTGGAAGCGCACGATCACGATTACGAACACCGGGAACAGCAGGTTCGCCGGGAACGCCGCGAGGAATTGCGCGAGCGGCTGAATTTTCTCGGCGAGCGCGGGACGCAGGCCGATCAGCACGCCGAGCGGCACCCAGATCACGGAGGAAATCGCGATCAGCAGCACTACGCGCAACAGCGTGATGAGCCCGAGCACGAAGACATGGCCGACCTCGTCGAGCGTGACACCGGTGCGTACGTAAGCGACCACCCGCCAGACGACGTAGACGGTCAGCACCAGCACGAGGATGCCCCAGATGATGTCGCCGACGAGTGTCGACGACTGCCGCTCGGAACGGCTGGCACGTTTGGTATCCGCCAAGGGCAGGTGAACCGGAATTCGTGCTGCCGTCGCGAGCAGCACGCCCGCGGGCATGAGCAGACGGTGGATCAAACGGGTGCGCCGCATCGTGTCGAGCAGCCAGGACTCCGGCGCGTTACCCGAGCTCGTGGTCTCCATGCGGAATTTGTCGGCCCACGCGACGAGCGGCCGGAACAGCAACTGGTCGTACGCAAGAATCACGACCGTCATGGCGAGGATCACCCAGCCGATGGCGTGCAGATTCTTGTCGTTGATCGCCTGGGCCAGATAGGCGCCAATGCCCGGCAGCGTAATCGTATTGTTGCCTACTGTAATGGCTTCGGAGGCAACAACGAAGAACCATCCGCCCGACATCGACATCATCATGTTCCAGATGAGACCCGGCATCGAGAACGGCACGTCCAGCTTCCAGAAACGCTGCCAGCCCGTCAGGTGAAAACCGCGCGAAACTTCGTCGAGATCGTTGGGCACCGTGCGCAGCGACTGGTAGAAGCTGAAGGTCATGTTCCACGCCTGGCTTGTCCAGATCGCAAAGATCGCAGCCAGCTCGGCGCCGAGCACACGTCCAGGGAAGAGCGACAGAAAGAACGTGACCGTAAACGAGATATAGCCGAGCACGGGCACCGACTGCAGGATGTCGAGGATTGGCACCAGCACTTTTTCGGCGCGGCGGCTCTTCGCTGCAAGCGTGCCGTAAGTCAAGGTGAAGACGAGCGAGGCGATCATCGCCGCGAGCATGCGCAGCGTGGTGCGCATCGCATACTCCGGCAACATCGCGGGGTCGAGCGAGATCACCTGGGTCTTCAGCGTCGACATGGGGGCAAGCGTCTGATGAAAGCCGATCGACGCCATCGCGATCAGCCCGATAATCAGAGGAAAGGCGACAAAGTCCCATGCATTCGGGAGCAACCGCTGAGCGGAAACGTTCGCCGTGCGGTTCAGATTGAAACTGAACTCCATCGCTGGTCTCCTGGACGACGAGTGTTCGTGGACAGTGAAATCCTGCTGTAATGCTTATGAGAATGATTCAGCTCGCGACTGCGGCGATGCAGTGCCGCAGCGTCCGATCATGGCGCACATTCGTGACGGGAACTTTGCAGAGCCTGTGAAAGCCGCGCTTCGGGGAGGCGCCGGAGGTCAGCCATCCGGGGAGGGCGAGCGGCTTCGCGCTCTGTTGCCGGTCCGGGTTGTTTTTCGTGTTGTTCTGACCGGGCTTCGAAGGCTGAGAATACCAATGAGGTGCCAGGCTCGTCATTCGACCTGGCCGAAGCGGCCGCCATCGCAGCGATATATCCAGTTAGTTATGCAGATGTTTTGATCGGCGATTGGCTTGGGGCGTCATCATAGAAGAACGTCGAGACGCCTGGAATGCCCCTCGCGGGAAATCAGTATTGCGCGCGAGGGATAACCGCCTGCGAGCATTGACCGACAAGCCATTGCGCGATTTTCGCCCCGCGCCAGGGGTTTTCCAGCGCTATCCGGGCCGAGCGGCATTTTTTACCCTCCCCGCATTCGAACCTCACGCCCCGCAGCCCGGCGCGCCAGCGCGCCGGAGCAGATCCCAGAGTCTCATGTGTGCAGCCCCACACTGACGAACGTTCATGAGTTTCGCGTGCCCCCATTGGAGGGGCGCGGCGCAACGTAGTCCGCGGAGAGGAAATGAAGCGAAATCGTAATGCCAAGATCATAGCCACGCTCGGGCCGGCCAGTTCGGACCCGAAGGTCATCCGCGCGCTTTTTGAGGCCGGTGTCGACGTCTTCCGGCTGAATTTCAGCCACGGCACGCACGAAGATCATAGCCAGCGTCATGCGGAAATTCGCCGGCTGGAGCAGGAGTACGGCCGCCCGGTCGGCATTCTGCTCGATCTCCAGGGGCCGAAGCTGCGCCTGGGCACGTTCGAGAACGGCGCCGCGGAACTCGCCGTCGGCGCTCGCTTCCGTCTGGACCTCGATACGACGCCGGGCAGCCAGGTGCGCGCGCCGCTCCCGCATCCCGAGATCTTTCAGGCCATCAAGCCGGGTTCGGAACTGCTGCTCGACGACGGCAAGATCCGTCTGCGCGTGGAAGAGTCGGGCGATAGCTTCGCCGAGACCGTCGTGCTGGCGGGCGGGCGCATTTCCGACCGCAAGGGCGTGAACGTGCCGGGCTCCCATCTGCCGATCTCCCCGCTCACGAAGAAGGACCGCGCGGATCTCGCGTTCGGCCTCGAGCTTGGCGTCGACTGGGTGGCGCTCTCGTTCGTGCAATGCGTGGAGGATGTCGAGGAAGCGCGCGCGCTGATCGGCGACCGCGCATGGATCATGGCGAAGCTCGAGAAGCCGCTGGCGATCGATCACCTCGAAGGCATCGTCCAGCGTTGCGACGGCGTGATGGTGGCGCGCGGCGACCTCGGCGTGGAGCTGCCGGCCGAGCAGATTCCGGAGCTGCAGCGCCGCATCATTCGCGAATGCCGCCGCGTCGGCCGGGTGGTCGTGGTGGCGACGCAGATGCTCGAATCGATGACGAATTCGCCGGTGCCCACGCGTGCGGAAACCTCGGACGTCGCCGGCGCGATTTACGAAGGCGCCGACGCGGTGATGCTCTCGGCCGAATCGGCAAGCGGCAAGTTCCCGCTCGAGGCGGTCACCACGATGAACCGCATCATCGAGCGCGTGGAGCGCGACCCGGCTTACCGAGAGCAGATCGACGCCTCGCACACGCGCGCCGATGCGACGGTCGCCGATTCAATCTGCTGCGCGCTCAGGAAGGCCGTGCAATTGATCGAGCCGGCCGTGACCGTCACCTACACGAGCTCGGGCTTCACGAGCTTGCGGGCGGCCCGCGAGCGTGCCTCGTCGCGCATCGTCGCGTTGACGCCTTCGGAGACGGTTGCACGCCGCCTCGCGCTGACCTGGGGCGTTCACGCGGTGCCGCGCGTGGAGGCGTCCAACGTCGACGAGATGATCGGCCTCGCATGCCGCGCGGCGGTGAGCGAAGGCTTCGGCCGTGAAGGCGACCTCGTGGCGATTGCTGCCGGCTTGCCGTTCGGTGAATCGGGCACGACGAACCTGCTGCAGATCGCGAAGATCACGGGCTGAGCGTCTCGCGCCAGTTCGCAGCGCCCCTCATAGCAACGGCAGCGTGAGCCGGATGTGCTCGGCAAACGCGGCGGTGAGATGCGAGGGGCGCTTGTGTTCGAACTTCAAGGTAATCCCCACAGCGGGCAAGGGCGGCAGGCCGGGATCGCCGTGCAGGATCGCGAGGTCTGCCGGCACTGCCGTCTGCGTCATCACCGCGAAGGCCTGTCCCGAGCGCACCAGCGCGGTCAGGCCGGCGAGGCTGCTGCTCGCATAGGCGAGGCGGTAAGCGCGGCCGACACGTTGCAGCGCTTCGCACGCGGCGATGTGGTCGAGCGTGTCCGGGTCGGAGAGCGCGAGCGGCAACGGATCGAAGTGCGCCGGGTCCAGCCCCGGATAGCCGATCCAAACGAGCTGCTCATGGCGAATGATGGCGTCGTCCGCGCTGTCTCTCATTCCCTCACGCCTATCCGGCAACGAAATCATCGCGAGATCCACGGCGCGGTTTTCGAGCTGCTCGATGAGGCGCGGCGTGGGCCCGCAAACGACCTCCACGAGCGCCTGCGGGTGCTGGCGCGAAAACTCGCGCAGCAGCGCGGGCAGAAACACGGCGGCATAGTCGTCCGGGCAGCCGAAGCGGATCGTCCCCGTCAAGCCCTTGCCGCAGAGGTCCGCCATCGCCTCGTCGTGCAGCCGCAGCATGCGCTGGGCGTGGATCAACAGGCGCTCGCCTGGATTGGTCAGCACCACGCCGCGGCCGGTGCGCTGGAATAGCGGCTGATCGACTATTTCTTCAAGACGCTTCATCTGCTGGCTCAGCGCGGACTGCGTGCGGCCGATACGGCTGGCCGCGCGGCTCAGCGAGCGCACTTCGGCAATGACCGCAAACGAACGTAGCAGATCGATTTCGAGCGACTGAGTCAAGTTATTCGCCTTTGTTGTTCCTTGGAGCGCGTGCGTCATGCGATGGATCGAGCGAAGACGTTGGCTCATCGAGTATGACGTATGAGATTGACGTCCAGCGTGCAAGCGGTACACATCATTGCTCCTCGCCGCAGAAAAAGGACTTTGCCCTGCGCGGCAAGCGGCATATTGCGAATGGATTGATGCAATAGCGTCGCCTAGATGCGATTGACGACGTAAGGGGCGTGACCAAATTCAAGATGTCTTTCGTTCGCGAAGTTGTACATCTTGATCTCTCGACCTCGTTTGAAGCTGGAAATGACATCACTGAGGATATTGACGTTATATACGACTGATGCTCGTGCTGTCGGCAACGTGAGATTGAGGACAGCATGGTAGACAGGCTGGATTTCGCCCTCGGAAAGCTGGGTCAGCAGCGAGCCTGCGATGACGAGTGCTTGATCTTTTGCCAGATCGACGAGGCATTCCTTATCGCCCTGGAAAACGACAAGACCTGGGGCGTTCGGCTTGATAACCGTGATCAGATGCCCATCCTCGTGCTTACTTTGCAGATATCGGTGGTTGCCAAGGCGCAGTTCTTCGCGATAGTGATTGAATTGAAGATATGAGTCGTCGCGAGTCTGGATTTCGGGTGCATAGCCGTATCGCTTGCGGATCTCATCGATGATATTCTGTCCATACGTAGCTACCTGTGCCTCATAGCTTGCGATTCTGGAATAAAATTCGCTTCGGCTGAACGGATACTGCTCGTGTTCTGCCCTGAAACGATGCCAGTAATTGAATATCTCGCATCGATCCCGATTTTCCTTCCCAATAAACGAGTAACCGATAGGGAAGTAACCGTCTGTTCTTTCAATGAAGCTGAACGCTTCTTTGTCCAGAAATCCAATGCTTCCGGCAAGCTGTTGGAGGGCCTCGAAGTCCTCTTGCATCCCGGGCGAAATCGAGATAATTGTGTAGCCGCGCGTTACGATTTCGGTTGCCCAGAAATTCCACGGCGCAGTGTTATCGACCTTGTTGTCAATCACGACAAGTCCACTAGATGCATTAAGTTTATCGAAAATGTTGGGCATAGCGTTCTCCACTTACTGAAAAAGGGAAACACACACAGGGAAACTCGTCGTCCTTCAACAGACGGCACATCAATCAGGAATAATTCGAAGCCGCGGGTGAAACTCGGTGATAATCATCGCAATGACAATTAACACTGCGCCTGCGAGGTTGACGGAGTTGAGTCGGTCTCCGCCTATGAAGTATCCGAATAGTCCCCCGAACACCGGTTCCAGCACGAGGATTAGTGCGATCCGGCTTGGAGGGGATTCCACTTGGGCCTTGGTCTGCACAAAATACCCGACTGCCGTGCCTCCAATGCCAACGATGACAACCGTCCATATTGGCTGTGGCGTCCGGGGAATCGAAAACTCACCGGACGTGACTGACCACGTCAGGGAGAGGAGTCCGACAATGAGAACTTGAATGAACGCCAGCAACTCGACGTCCGAGCCTTTGCTTTGCTTGGACAGTACGACAATATGCAGGGCGGTAAAGACCGCACAACCGAGGACGAGCACGTCTCCAACGTGTACCGAAAGATCTTGGACCGTCAGCAGCGCGAGCCCTGTCGCGGCAACGATTGCTCCGACAATTTGTTGTCGATTTGGACTGATTTGAAGCGTCCAGAACGCGAATATTGGAGCAAAGATGACTGCAAGGCCGGTGATGAAGCTGGCATTCGAGGCGGTGGTGAACGCGATTCCCACCGTTTGAAGCGCAAACGCAAGAAACAGCACAAGTCCGGGCAGAAGGCCGCGCCGTGCCTCTCGCCAAACAATCTGCCGCCGCCGGCGGAGCAAAACAATGAGCATCACCGTCGCTCCCATCAGGAACCGACACGCATTGAATGCTGAGGCGCTCAGTACTTCAAGTGATTCATGTATTGCCACGAATGACCAGCCCCACAGCACGGTGACGCTGATGAGGGCAGTAGCCCAGAGGGTTTCGGATTTCATGGTCTTGGCGCTCGCTTGCTGGTCGTGTCGTTGCGCATCTTCGTGGAAAATACATTGCAAATTCTTTGTGCTTGTGGCGCGACTCATGCGGAACAAGCTTAGTAATCAGATTTTATATAATCAATGCGACAATGTCCGTTTGATTTTTATTTTATGATTTGGATTAATATTGCCTTGATATTTTGTTGATTGCAGATTCGGTGGGTATGCGCGTTGCTGTTGATGCAGCAGCAATTTCTTATGGACGTTGCGGCGAGAATCTTTCTAAATGCTTTCTGGTGATATTAGCATTTTTTCTGGCTCGCATTAAAACTATTCGATTCTATAAAACCAGAGGCGCGCCTACACTGCAAGTCATTCCCGCCACGCACCCGCATGTGCCCGGCATGTACCGGCCAACCACGAGGAGAAACATCGTGTCCCGCAACGACGACGCAACGTTTTGGCGCAACGCCAGGCAGCACCTCATCCGTTATGGCGGCACGTTCGAGCCGATGATCATCGAGCGCGCCAAGGGCAGCTTCGTCTACGACGCGGATGGCCGCGCGATTCTCGATTTCACCTCGGGGCAGATGAGCGCGGTGCTGGGGCACAGCCACCCTGAAATCGTCTCGGTCATCAACGAGTACGCCGGCAAGCTCGATCACCTCTTCAGCGGCATGCTCTCGCGGCCCGTGGTCGATCTCGCGACGCGTCTGGCCGAAGTCACGCCCGCCGGACTCGACCGCGCGCTTTTACTGAGTACCGGCGCGGAGTCCAACGAGGCCGCCATCCGCATGGCGAAACTCGTCACGGGCAAGTATGAAATCGTCGGCTTCGCCCAGTCGTGGCACGGCATGACGGGCGGCGCGGCGTCGGCGACCTATAGCGCGGGCCGCAAGGGCGTCGGCCCCGCCGCGGTCGGCTCGTTCGCGATACCGGCGCCTTTCCCGTACCGCCCGCGCTTCGAGCGCAACGGTCATTACGATCACCTTGCGGAGCTGGACTACGCCTTCGACCTCATCGATCGCCAGTCCAGCGGCAATCTCGCGGCCTTCATCGCCGAGCCGATCCTGAGCTCGGGCGGCATCATCGAGTTGCCCGAAGGCTATATGGCCGCGCTCAAGGGCAAATGCGAAGCGCGCGGCATGCTGCTGATTCTGGACGAGGCGCAAACCGGCGTGGGGCGCACCGGCACGATGTTCGCCTGCGAGCGCGACGGCGTGACGCCCGACATTCTCACGCTCTCGAAGACGTTGGGCGCGGGGCTGCCGCTCGCGGCCGTGGTGACTTCCGGGGAGATCGAGGAGCGCGCGCACGAGCTGGGCTACCTGTTCTACACGACGCACGTGTCCGATCCGCTGCCGGCCGCCGTCGGCCTGCGGGTGCTCGACGTGGTCGAGCGCGAGGGGCTGGTGGCGCGCGCGAACGTGATGGGCGAGCGGCTGCGGCGTGGCCTGCTGGATCTGATGGAGCGCTTCGAGTGCATCGGCGACGTGCGCGGACGCGGGCTGCTGCTCGGCATGGAGATCGTCAAGGACCGCCGCACCAAGGAACCCGCCGATGGGCTGGGCGCGAAGATCACGCGCGAGTGCATGAACCTCGGGCTCAGCATGAACATCGTGCAGTTGCCCGGCATGGGCGGCGTGTTCCGGATCGCGCCGCCGTTGACCGTGAGCGAAGAGGAGATCGACCTGGGGCTCTCGCTGCTCGGCCAGGCGATCGAGCGCTCACTGTAAGCGCGAGGTACGGGGATGGCCAGTTATCGCTGAATGCGCTTTTGAATGCACCGATCACACGCGCGGCGGAATGCGAAACCACGTGATCGCCACGACGAGCAGAAACATCACATAGGCGGTCGCGAACACCCAGCCCGGCAAGTCGTAATAGAGCCAGTAACTCACCCAGCGCTGGATGAAGCCTTGCGGACCCATGCTGCCGGACCGCAGCCAGTCTTCGAGCACCGTGAGCGGACACGGTATGTCGAGCACGGCAAGCAGCGAGACCACGCCTATCGCCACGAGATGCACGACGCGCAGCACGCGATTGCGCACCCAGCCGCGCTTGAGCCATGCGCCCACCCAGATCGCAAGCAGGCCGCCGACGATGAAGAGCACCAGCAGCGCATGCAGCACGAGAACGGTATTCGCCAGCCACTTCACGACGCGTATTCCCGATCGCTTGCCGTCACGCGCTCATTCGATGCTCGGGAAGTAGGCATCGCTCTCTGCATCGAATATCGCTTCGTCGAGCACCACGTCGAACGTGCAGGCGCCGCCGGGTTGGGCGGGATCCCGGCATGCTTCGAAGCGCGCGCGCACGCGCTGGCGGATGCGCTGCTGGATGGTGCGCCGTTGCGCGGTGCCAAGACCCGCGTAGCGTTCGAGCTGCACGCGTGTCGCGTGGATCGTGGCGGCGCAGCGCGCATCGAGGGTGGAGTCGCGATGCGAATCCACCACCCAGCTTAGATGCACGATAATCGCGTCGCCTTCTTCAAGGAGGCTCACCGTGGACGTCTTCGGCGAATCGAAGAGATGGGCCAGTGCGATCTGGATCTCCTCGAGCCGTTGCGCGAAATCGAATGTCTTCATGGTCGCTCCATGGGCGTGCGGGGTGGCTGCCGGCGCGCCGCACGCCTTATGCGCGTCATAGCTCGACGCCGCCGGCTCCAGGTGGCTCAGTCGGCTTTGGCGGTTCGTTCTTGCCGGAAGGCTCGGGTGCGTCCTCTTCCCAATGCGCGCGCGTGCCGTAATACTCGTGCAGCGTGGTCGCCCAGCCGATATCGGCCATGGCGGGCCAGTGGTGCTTGTCGAAGCCCGGCGCGTGCCGGATTTTTTCGGCCTTCACATTCAGCACGAAGCATTTGTGCGTCGTATCGAGCGTGAGCGCGGGCCAGGGCAGCGCCAGCAGCTTGTCGCCGATGCCGAGGAAGCCGCCGCACGACATGACGGCGTAGACGATGCGCCCGGTCTCGACTTCCAGCATGATCTCCTTGATCTTGCCGACTTCTTCGTCATCCGAACTGAAGACGCTGTCGCCCTCGAGCGTGCTCGCGCCCATGATGTAGGGGCCGGGACCGGCGGCGGTCGCGCTGCCTTTGCCGACGATATGTGCGCCGATATGCGGAGAATCAGGATTCGCAGGCATGATGTGCTCCCAATTAGACGACGAATGGCCATGAAACGGCCGGGCTGGCGTGACAGGGCAACGCCGGCGGGCTGCTTTCCATTCAAGCGTAGTCGATCTCCGCAGACACGTGGGTGGCCACATCGCGCGTTCCACGGCGGCGCTGGTCTTGCTGCGAGCGCCGTCTGCACAAACCAGCGCGACGGGCATGCCCTATGCTAGCGATGCAACGCCAGCACGGCTGAATTGCCAACCACCGGAGACGTGCCCACGCGATGCATACGACCGAAACGCAATCCATCGTCGAAACCGACCTCCCGGCGCGCCTCGACCGGCTGCCATGGGGGCGCTTTCATGTGCTGATCGTCGTGGCGCTCGGCGTGACCTGGCTGCTGGACGGTCTGGAAGTGACGCTCGCGGGCGCCGTGGCGAGCGCGCTGAAGACGAGCCCGGTGCTCCATTTCGACAACACGCAGGTGGGGCTCGCGGGCAGCGCGTATATTGCCGGCGCGGTTTGTGGCGCGCTCGGCTTTGGCTGGCTCACGGACCGGCTGGGGCGGCGCAAGCTCTTTTTCGTCACGCTCACGGTTTACCTGCTCGCCACGGCCGCCACGGCGTTCTCATGGAGTTTCGCAAGCTTCGTGGCGTTTCGCGCGCTGACCGGCGCGGGCATCGGCGGAGAGTATGCGGCCATCAATTCGACCATCCAGGAGTTCACGCCGGCGCGCGTGCGCGGCTGGACCGACCTCGGCATCAACGGCACGTTCTGGGTGGGCGCAGGCATTGGCGCCGCGGGCTCGCTGGTCGTGCTCGAGCCGCATCTGCTGCCGCCCGACTGGGGCTGGCGCGTGTGCTTCTTCATCGGCGCCGTGCTTGCGCTGATCATCCTGCCCATGCGCACGTGGATTCCCGAAAGCCCGCGCTGGCTCCTCACGCACGGCGAGCACGACGAGGCCCGCTCGATCGTCGAGGCGATCGAAGCGCGCTTTCGCAAGGCGGGCCATAGGCTCGCCGATCCCCAGACGTTGCCGCTGCGGCTGCGCGCGCAAGGCCACACGCCGCTCGCCGTCGTGCTGCACACGATCTTCGTGCGGCACCGCCGCCGCGCGGTCGTGGGCCTTTCATTGATGACGGCCCAGGCGTTCTTCTACAACGCGATTTTCTTTACGTACGCACTGGTGCTCACGGACTTCTACCACGTGCCGGGCGGCGACGTGGGTCTCTATCTGCTGCCGTTCGCGCTCGGCAATTTCCTCGGTCCGCTCGTGCTGGGGCGGCTGTTCGACGTGCTCGGCCGCCGCAAGATGATTGCCGCGACCTATGCACTCTCGGGCGTGCTGCTGACGGCCAGCGGCTACCTGTTCGCGCAGGGAGTGCTGAGCGTCACGACGCAGACCCTCGCGTGGATGGTGATTTTCTTCTTTGCGTCGGCGGCGGCAAGCTCGGCCTATCTGACTGTGAGCGAGTCGTTTCCGCTCGAGATCCGCGCACTCGCGATCGCCGTGTTCTACGCATTCGGGACGGCGCTCGGCGGGATCGCCGGACCTGTTTTCTTCGGACATCTGATCGATACGCACCAGCGCGGCGAGGTGCTTACGGGTTACCTCGTGGGTTCCGCGCTGATGCTGGGTGCCGCGTTGATCGCCGCAATCTGGGGCGTGGATGCCGAGCGCAAGCCGCTGGAACACGTGGCCGCACCGCTTTCGGCGGTGCCGGACGAGCCGTGATGCGGGACTTGCGCTGGAATGTGCCGGGCGCGAATGGCCCGGCGGGAACGGCTGCTTACGATCCCCACACCTGCATTTCGTCGAGCGAGTAGCCCCACTGCGTTGCGCGCTTCGTGCCGTACATCCGCACGTAGCGACCGTGGCCGTTCAGGTTCGGCAGGTTGACGTGACCATACGAGACGCCGTTGCTGGTCGAGTAGAGCGTCGTCCAGTTGACGTTGTCGTTCGACGTCTGGATCTGATAGACGCTCGCGCCCGCATCCCAGTACAGATCGATGCTGCTGATGTTCTTCACGGCCCCGAGATCCACGGAGATCCATTGCGGATCCACGCCGGCGCCTTCGGGCGAGTCCCAGCGCGTGGTGGTGAGGTTGCCGTCGAACGCCTTGTCGGGCGTGAGCGACGCGTTATAGCTCGCCGAAGCGGCGGCGGGATGGCCTTGCGAGAGCAGCGAGACCTGGCTTGCGGCAGGGCCGCCGTAGTAGCTCGACCCGAGCTTGGCCTTCGTGGTGTCGGCGTTCACGCCAAACTGCGTCAGGCTCCAGCGCTGGCCCGAGTTCACGTCGCCGAGGTAGAGCTGATAGCCGCCCGCCGTCGTCGACGAGAAGAACAGGTAGTTCGTGCCGTTCACCGGGCCCGGGTCGGAGTTGTTGCTGATGCAGTCGTTGAGCGACAACTGGTTCGGCGTCGACGACGGGTCCGCGGTCTTTTCATAGATCTGGTCGAGCGCGCTCGAGTCTTTCCAGCGCGCGTAGAACACGTTGCCGTCCGCTCGCACGATCGGATAGTACGTTTCCAGCGAGGCCGGGTGATCGAACACGGCCGTGACGCCGGTCGCGATCGTGAGCTTCATCAGGCCCATGTTCGCGCCCGTGCCGGTGGCGTAGTAGACGGCGCTTTCGTCAGGTGAAAGATAGGGCATCGAGTACTCGCCGCCGGACGGCGCGGTAGCGAGCGCCACGACCGACGTGAAGACCGGGCCCGCGCTCGTGTACGAGAGCGTGGCCTGCATGACGCTGCCGTTCTGCTTGAAAACGATCGTCTTGCCGTCCGGGCTGAATTTCGGATCTTCGTTGCGCGTGGCGCCCGTGCTGTTCGTCAGGTTGATCGGCGCGTTGTTCGTGCCGAGCTGATACATGAACACATTCCACGCGTTGTTGGTCACGCCCATGAAGGTGATCCACTTGCCGTCGGGGCTGAACACCGCGTTCATCGGGTCCTTGATGCCCCACGAGGCGTTGCTCAACTGCGTGAGCGCGTGCGCCGAAAAGTCATAGAGAAAGATCTGGCTCGTGCCGTCGCCGTAGCTCACATAGCTGTGGTAAACGAGCTTGCCCGTCAGGCTGGCGGGAAACGAGGCGTCGGGCTGCGCCGCGGGATTGCTGATGCAAGTCGCGCTGGCGACACCCGCACACAGATTGAGGGCAATGCCGGCCATCATGCCGGCAACGAGATTCTTCATTTTCACAATCAGTTATCCTTATCAAATGGAACTGGAGGATACGCAAGGTATCCGGATACTTTTCTTGAGAGGCGGCGCCGCACAACGCATCGCCGCCTGGCGCGGTTCTTTCTGCCGCGTTCGCCGGCCTTGCGCTGGGAGCCTGGAAAAAGCCCGCGGGGATTCGCAGGCTTTCTATGGGTGGGAGCGCGTGCCGGGCAACCGATGGCCGTAGGGCAAGCGCTTATGTCATGACAATCTCATGGCCTTTCGGGCTAAAACGGTAACCGCCACCCGAGCGCTTCGCGTCGTACATGGCCCTGTCTGCTCTTTCGACGAGACCGGCCAGCGTTTCGCTGGCCGCCTCACGGGTGGCGATGCCGATGCTCAGTCCAACGAACCCGAACTCGCGTGCAAGCGGGTCCACCGCCGCAATCAACCGGTTGCAAAGCTGATCGACATCTGCGCGCTTCGTGAGGCCCGGTGCGATCAGCACGAATTCGTCGCCGCCCACTCTCGCGAGCAGATCGCCGGAACGCCGCACCTGGCGCAGCCGCTCCGAAACGCGGCGCAACAGCGCGTCGCCGGTCGCATGGCCCAAGGTGTCGTTGATGAGCTTGAAGCCGTCGAGGTCCATGAAGAGCGCGGTGACGGGTCCGCGCGCGGTTGCTTCACCGCCTTCCAGCGCGCGTAGATGCAGTTCCAGATCGCGCCGGTTCGGCAGCCCGGTGAGGGCGTCGCGCAACGCTGCACGCGTCATGCGCTCCGCGCCTCGCACCACGCCTTCGAATGCCTTCCTTTGCATGACCGTGGCGAATGCCAGCAGCGCCAGCACGCCCAGCAGCAAGCCGGCGAACGCAGAGCCCGTGAGCTCGAGGCGGACAGTTTCGTCGCGCAGGGCCGCCGCCCTTCTGGCGTCGCAATCGGCGACGATCGCGCCGATGCGCTCGCGAAGCCGGTCCATCGCCGCCTTCCCGGCATTGGTCTTGACCACGCTCAGCGCGCGCTCGTGTTGCCCGAGCCGCTCGAGTTGCACGGTCTGGGCGAGCTCGTCGAGCTTTTCATTCATGTCGCGGCGGACGTCGCGCAGGCCGGCGGCCTGTTCTGGGGTATGGAGCAAATTAGTGAGCCGGGCAAGCGCGTCGAGCGCTTCGGCTTTGCCGCGCACGTAGGGCGCGAGGTATTGCTCATCCGCGGTCAGGAGGTAGCCGCGCTGGCCGCTCTCGGCGTCCTTCATTCCGCTGAGGAGGGCATTGCTGGTGTTCACGAGCAGGGACGCGCGATTTTGCAGGCGCGCGTCGGCGACCACCGCGCTTGCCTGCCAGGCGGACACGACGGCTGAGGCGAAGAGGGCGGCCACGATGCATGCATAGATGGCGAGCGAGCGCCGCCGCTCCGCAGTAATGGCCTTTCGCACTTCGATCACGGTTCGCCCCCGAGGTTGCCGGCGGAAACACTCCGCTTCAGCATTGCGAACCAAGTCTAACGATCTGTCTGAACATCAATCTGGAGATAAGAGGTAAATCGTGCGGGTATCTCGCCTGTTTGACCGCGTGCGGTAGATATTGCCGCTAGAGGCGGCGTGGCGAGCGTAGCGCAGGCGCAGACGAACGCGATTCCCGGTTCATGGAGGCCGGGAATTCGCAGAAAAGTCGACGCGTTTAAGGGCACATACGACGCCTGACGGCATCGCGAGTCGTGCACGGATATGCGGGTCGGAGGATGAATAGTGTTTGCATGCCGCCGCAGCAAGAATTATACCGAAGGTGGCAGGAGCTTGCGATCGATGAACGACTGGAGTGCTTCGCAGAACGCATCGCGGGTGTCGACCGCAGCGTTGAATCCGGCCTTGCGAAGCTTGACAGTACTAACGAATGCGACCGGACCCGCCGGGGCGCCGTAAGCGAACGCAAAGTCGGCATGTTGATCGCCTTGTCCGACGAATGCGCGCAGATCGCCGCTCGCAAGACCGTACCTGGCGACGATTTTTGCCCATACCTCGGCGTTCTCGCGAATGTACTGCGTCACGCTGACCGGCTCGTCGCTGCCCGTTTGCACACCCAGCGTTCTGGCCATGGCGGGCCACACGCTGCGCCATTCGAAGACATCGCCGTTGGTGACGTTGAATATCTCGTTGGCCGCTTGTGGTGCCCGCGCCGCCCACACCATGACCTGCGCGACGAGATCGGCATCGGCCATTTCCCAGACGAACGACGGGCCGCCGGGGAAGCTGAACGGCTCGCCTTTCTCGCGGCGGATAGCGGCATAGACACCAATGGCCGGGAGAACGTTGAGCGCGCCGGGCGTCTTGCCGGTGACGAGTTGGGGGCGCAGCACGGTATAGGCGAAGCCGTGCTTCGCAGCGGCGGCACTCAGGTAGTCCTGCTGATCGAAGAAGAAGTTCGCGTGATCGTCACGCGGGTCGCTCTCGCGTGCGGGGATGGCAATGGGGTGGAGATGAACGCCATATGCTTTCGTCCCCTGCAAAATGGACACGTGCTTGAGCGTGGTCTTGTCCGCAACGAGCGGCTCGATCACGTTGCGCAGCATCGCATTGTTGATTTCGATCTGCTCGGCATTCGACCAGCCGCTCACCAGGTCGCCCGCATTCTCGTAGATGGCCGCATACGCCACGTGCGTAATGCCGTCGAGTGCGGCGAGTGCCTCGCGGGCAGCGCTTTCGTTGCGCAGATCGACCGGGACGAACTCGAAGTCGCGGCCGCTCGGCAGTTCCGGCTTGCGCCTGGAAATACCCACGACGTCCCAACCCGAAGAGAGAAAGGATTCAATTGCGGCCACGCCGATGAGTCCGCTTGCTCCTGCCACCAGAACCTTGTTTCTCGTGCTCATTGCTGTTCTCCATTTCCGTGAATTCATTGCGGCCCAGGCCTGTCTGCGCGATTCGAAATTATCGGCAGCTGCCTGAGCGATCCTTGCCGGCTGGCTGCCGGTCACCAGCAATGTAGTTTTGGCGGTGCTTGCCCGGTAGTAGCGGACCCGGAATCACGCTTATTCCACGCAGGCATGGACGATGACGCCTTGAGGCGGCTAGCGGGAATATCGAGGCGCGCCTTGGCGGCTTGTAAGCCCACCGTGCGCAGCGTAGAGTCGGATGAGGAGATGGCGTGGTCTGTCCGACCAGCGCCGGAGGCGATCATGCGAGGCAGTCAACTCACCGTCTACGTGGCGAACCAGAGTCATCGCGTGCGACACATGCCGGTCGTCGAGTGGATTCTCGACGAGGCGAGGCATGCCGGCATCCAGGGCGCGACGGTGGTCGACATCGCCGAAGGCGTGGACGTGAACGGCAAATACCACGCGGCGCGCTTTTTCGAGCTTGCCGAACAATCGGTGGCTGTCTCGGTGGTCGCCGGCGACGACGCGATCGAAGCGTTGCTCGCCAAACTTCACGAGGTCGGCATTCGGCTCTTTTATACGCGCGCACCGATCGAATACGAGACGCTTGGCACAGACGATGAAGCGGATCAATCGCATGAGCGGCGGAGGGCGACATGAACGGTTACCAGCTCACGTTCTATACCGAGCAGAACCGCCACCACGGCCATCGAACGGTGTGCGAATGGCTCCTGCACGAAGCGAAGCAACTGGGTATCCACGGCGCCACCGTGATCAACTGTGCGCAAGGCACGGGTCATGCGGGCGCGCATCACGCGGCCCATATGCTCAAGCTTGCCGACCAGCCCGTGCAGATCATCCTCGCCGCCACGGAAGACGAGGCACAGCGTATGCTCGATGCCGTCAAGGCCGCGCAGGTGCACGTGTTCTATACGCGTTCACCGATTGAATTCGGCGTGCTGGGGGGCGACGCCCCGCCGAGCGAGCACAAGCATTTTTCGCTATTCAGGCACAAGCCGCAATGAACCGATAAGGCGCGAGGCGCGGCCCATCGACTTTCGCTGAAGGTTCATGGAGAAACGGGCATGGCGGCGCTCACCGTGGCAATGCCGAGCACCGTCATGAGCAGCGACGCGCACACGTGAATCGCGATCTCCGCGGCGGCCCAGCCGGGGCGGCCTTCCTGAATGTGGGCCACGACTTCGGCGGAGAACGTGGAGAACGTCGACAGCCCGCCCATGAGGCCCGTGATCACGAACAAGCGCCATTCGCCGGGGACTTCGGGAAGCCGCGCGAAAAAGGCCACGGCCACGCCAATCACGTAGCCGGCGATCACATTGGCTGCAAACGTTCCGAGGGGAAGTTCGGGAAAGACACCGTTCAGGCGCAGGCCGAGAAACCAGCGCAACAGTGAACCCAGTGCGCCGCCAATGGCAACGGCAAGGACGGCAAGTACCGGCTGAGCCATGTTGATGCCCCTGTATGTGCAGACCCGCAGCGACACAGGCAGCTTCGCTGCGCATGCGCTCGGGTGGGTCACAGGCATCATCAGCTCGGTATGAGCGGTTAAAGGAGAATGCCATCTCCAGTCACGCAGTGTATCAGGCGAGGCCGCCGTGCCGGCGAATTTATTGCGCGCGTGTATTGAGTTCCGCTATTCACGAGCCATACTGGTATCCACATGCCGAGCCAAAACCGGAGGACTGCCATGCCGACCTACCAGTACCGCTGCGAAAAGTGCGGAGAAACGTTTGAGAGCGTCGAGCATCTAGCCGAGCATCAAGGGGCGCATCCGCGCTGCCCGCACTGCGGAAGCGAGCAGGTTCAGCACGTGCCTACAACATTCGTGCCCAAGACGTCGAGAAAAAGCTGACCTCGCCGCCCTCGCGGCGATTTGCGGTCAGCGGGCGGCCAGCATGCGGCCCCCGAGCGCGATCAACAGCAAACCGGCGGCGGTTTCGAGCGCCGCTTTGCGTCGATAGAGCGTCTGACGCACGGTGGGGTGAGAAGCGAGCAGCGCCATCGCGCAGTACCAGGCGCCCGAGATGCCGATCGAGAGACCGATCACGGCGATGTCGAGCCAGGCGCTCGCGTGAGCGGGCACCATCACCGCGAAAATGCTCCCATAGAACGCGATGGCTTTCGGATTCGTCATGCTGACGAGATAGCCTTTCTTCGCGGCGGCCCAGCCCGAGGTCTCGGTTACGTCCGCAACGGGCAACGGTTGCCGCGCGGTGCGGATCATCTTGATGCCCAGCCAGATCAGATAGAGGGCGCCTGCAAGCCGGATGGCGGCATTGACCCATGCGACGTGCGTGACGATCAAGCTGAGCCCCGCGATGGCGATCAGCGCCCAGGTGCCGGACGCCGCCGCAAGGCCGAGGCCGGTCATGACACCTGCGTATCGCGACGCTACCGCGGTGGACGTGACGATCAAGAAGTTGGGACCAGGGCTCGCGACACTGAGGAAGAGGACGCCTGCGAGCGCAAGCAAAATATTGGCGGACTGGGGCATGTCGTTTCCGTGGCGCGCTGGGCGGGACGTGAGTTGACGGGACGTTGCGGGTTCTATCATACCCGCGAGTTCTGGACGTGCTTCGCCGCAGCGTTATCGAATGCCCCGGTGATAAGACAAGGTTGTGCGCGCAACAGATTGCGTTTGCGGCGCCTGCAAGCGCCGCGTGTGCAACCGCTAAACCTCGCGAAGCTACGAAAGCGCGCGCAACTGCTGGCGCAGCCGGTCGACTTCGGCGGGGGCAAATGGCTCCTCGATTTCGGCATGCGTCTGTTGCCACACAGGGAATGCCTGGGCGAGCAGCCGGTGGCCATCGGGCGTCAGGCTCAGCAGACGGCTGCGCTTGTCCTCCGGGTCCTGCTCGATGCGCACGAGGCCCCGGCGCTCGAGCGGCTTGAGCGCGGCCGTCAGGGTGGTGCGGTCCATTGCCAGCAGCGACGACACGTCTTTCATCGCCGGCGGCTGCGGCCGATTGAGCGACATCAGCAGCGAGAACTGGCCGTTCGTGAGATCGAGCGGACGCAAAGCTTCGTCGAAAATCCGCGCAAGGTTGCGCGCCGCCCGTTGCATATGCAGACACAGGCAGCAGTCACGCACCATGAGCGTCGTATCGAAGGGCAGTTTCTTTGCGGAAGACATGTTGCAATTATGTTGGTATCAACCTATATTGTCAAGGCCAGCGGAGCAGCATCCCGTTGCTCCCATCATCAGGCGGAGGTCGCATGAGCGATCAGAAACTGTTTCTCGCCGTTTTCCTCGGCAGCAAGGACAACCCGCGCTCGCAGGCGTGGTGGGCGCTTCCCGAAGAGACGCGGGCCGAGCGCGCGCGGGAGGGCATCGCCGCGTGGAAGGCGTGGGTGGAAGATCACAAGGCGGATATCGTCGATCTCGGCGGGCCGCTCGGCAAGACCAAGAGCATTGGCGAGGAGGGCATCGAGGATACGGCCAATGCGCTCACGGGCTTTACCGTCGTGCGCGCCGCTTCGCACGAAGAGGCGGCCAAATTGTTCGAACGCCATCCGCATTTCACGATCTTCCCCGGCGATTCGATCGAAGTGATGCCCGTACTGCCGATCCCGGGCGGCTGAGTGGAGCGGCCTGCCGGATAGCGGGCGCCGCGAGCCGGGAAGTTGCCGCTGCCCACAGCGGAGGAGTTTTTCGACAGTTTGGAGGATCGTGATGAAGCTTTACGGATTTGCTGGAACCCGTTCGCAACGCGCGCTCTGGGGGCTGAAGGAAGTCGACGCCGATTTCGAGTTCATATCGGTCAACCTGCTCGAGGGCGAGCACAAAAGGCCGGAATTCCTGCGCCTGAATCCGGCGGGTAAGGTCCCCGTGCTGGTGGACGGCGACCGGGTCATTCCCGAATCGGCGGCCATCGTGCTGTACCTCGCGGACAAATATCCGGAGAAAGGGCTGCTGCCCACCGATCTCGAAGAGCGGGCGCAGGTGTATCGCTGGACCCTGTTCGCAGTGACGGAACTGGAGCAGCCGCTTTGGCGCATCACGCGGCACAGCTTCCTTTACCCGCCGGACAAGCGCCTGCCCGCCGATATCGAGCTCGCGCGCGCGGATTTCATGACCATGGCTACCGTTCTCGAGAAGCATCTCGAAGGGCGCGAGTTCATTGTTGGCGACAGGCTCACGGTGGCCGATTGCGTGACGGCCTATCTGATGGACTGGGCCAACGAAGTGCAGTTGATCGAAACGTTCCCGCGTTTGCAGGCCTATCTCGAGCGTCTTTACGCACGGCCGGAAGCGCCGCAGCGTATCGCCGACGCGCGCAAGGCGGCGTGATATCGGCGGCGTGCGGCATGCGTTTCGCCGCTCAACCGCCTGCGATCAGCTTGCGGCGCGCTGCCTTTACGTCGGCGAGGTGCGCCTCGTCCCAGTCGTAGAAGCCCGCGCCGCTGCGCACGCCGACGCGACCGGCGTCCGCCTGCTCCCGCAGCAGATCGATGACGCCTTCGTCCTTCGCGAGTGTGGGCATGAGGTGTGAAGCAATGTCGACGAACGTGTCGAGGCCACCCATGTCCGCGCTCTCGAACGGTCCGACGATCCCCCATCGACGGCCGAGCGAGGCCTTCATCACGCGGTCGACCACTGCGGGGCTTGCCGCGCCCGAGCGCACGATGTTGAGCGCCTCGCGCAGCACCGCGAACTGCAGCCGGTTGCCGACAAAGCCCGGGATCGCTTTTGCGAGCACGACCGGCTCCATGCCGATCGCGCTCATGAGCGCCTCGGCGCGCGCCGTGACTTCGGGCGCGGTGGCGCGGCCCGGCACCACCTCGACGAGCGGGATCATGTGAGGCGGGTTCCAGAAGTGAGCGATCAGGAAGCGCTCGGGCGCGGGCAGGGGGCCCGCGAGCAGATCGGGCTCGAAGCCGCTGGTGTTGCTCGCGAGAATCGCGTCGGGCGCGAGCACGGCGCCGAGTTGCGTATAGAGCCGGTGCTTGAGATCGAGCACCTCGGGCACGGCTTCGAAAACGAACTGTGCCTGGGCCATGACATTGAGCCGGCTCTCCGTTTCGATGCGCGCGAGCGCTGCCGCGCGGGTGGCGGTGTCGATGCGGCCGGCATCGACAAGCTCGTCGAGCACCGCGCCGGCCTTCGCGGCCACCGTCCCGAGCCTGGCGGGATCGACGTCATGCACGATCGTGCGCAGGCCATGCAGTGCGCATTGCGTCGCGATGCCGACGCCCATCAGGCCCGTGCCGACCACACCCACTACGGTTACCGTACTATCCATGCCGACTGGCCTCCTTGCCTGTTTCTTGCAGAGACCGCAAGCATAGCGCCTTGCGTCGTGCTTACGGTCTGTGGCGGGCAATTCGGCCGGAAGCGCTTCAATCGTGCTGCATATTCGGGGCCATCGTGGGTGCGGGCTGACCCGGAGCCGGTGCGTGGTCGAAGCCAACGGCCCCGGCGGCAATGCGCGCTTCGGCCGCCTGCAGGTCGGAAGGATATTTGTTGTCGCGTCCGGTGGGTTTGTAACCGGCCTTCTCGATCTGGGCCAATTGCTCGCGCACCTGAGCGCGCGTGGGCGAGGCATTGGGTGCCTGAGCAAAAGAAAGGGCCGGGATGAGCGATGCGGCCGCGATGGCGGCCAGTTTAAGCGTCCGGTTCATAGTCTGTGCCTCCAGCTATTCGGGTGTCAGCGCTGCGGACCCACGGCGGGTCAGTCGCTGGCACGGCTAGCTTGGCGGGACAGGCTTAAGGAATGGTTAACGTAAGGGGGCGCCCGGCCATGACGCCAGAAGGCGCCATGCCGGCCGGTTCCCCAAACGGGGCTCGATAAACCCCGCGCACCACCGCTCAATCGCCAGCGCGAAGCTGGCGGCGCGGCTCATTGAGTCTGGAGTGCTGGAGCAACCTCATCGCCCATTCCGGCAAACCACTGCTTACGCATGGGCTGGAGAATGAATTTTGCCGACACGCCCGCGACGATCGACACGACGGCCGAGCCGATCAGCACATGCTCCCAGGAGCCGCCCGCGGCCACCAGCGAAGCAATCGGGACGAGCAACGACGCGGTGCCCTTGGCCGTATAAAGTGTGCCCGCGTTCGACGACGCGTATTGGCTGCCGAACGTATCCGCGCAGATCGCCGGGAAGATCGAGAAAATCTCTCCCCAGCACAGGAAGATCAGCGGCGCGAAGATAAGGAATGCATAGGGATCGTGTCCATAGGCATTCATGCCGAGCAGCGAGAGTCCTTCGCCAACGAACACGATCAGCATGGTGTTCTCGCGGCCGATCTTGTCGGACAGGAGACCGCAGACGGGACGCGTGAGCCCGTTGAGCAGATTGTCGACCGACAGCGCCAGCGTCAGCAGGGGCAGCGTTGCACCAAAGAATTGCACAGGGAGCTTCGCGAAGCCAAACGATTTCGCGATCGGGCCGAGCTGTGCCGTGGCGATCAGGCCGCCGGCGGCTACGAGCACGAACAGCAAATAGATCATCCAGAAAAGCGGTGTTTTGACCATCTGCCCCGGCGTGTAGTCGACCTTGCTCGTCACGATGCGCGCGGCCGGCTTGATGCCGGGCCCCGGCTTCGGACGAATCAACACAATGCCCAGAATGAAGATCGCGATGCCCTGAATGAGGCCGAACACGAGGAACGTCTGCCGATACCCCGAATCGTGAATCATGTTCGCGATCGGAATCACCGTTAGCGCTGCGCCCGCGCCGAAGCCCGCGGCGGTCAGGCCGGCGGCAAGTCCGCGCCGGTCGGGGAACCACTTCAGCGCGTTGCCGACGCAGGTGCCGTACACGCAGCCCGCCCCGAGTCCGGCGATGACCGAAGCGGCATAGAGCACGGGCAGCGTGGTGGCGAACGAATCGATCACCCAGCTAAGCGCGACGAAGACGGCCCCCGCCATGACGACGGGGCGCGGTCCGAAGCGGTCGACCAGCCAGCCCTCGACCGGCACGAGCCACGTTTCGACCAGAATGAAGATGGCGAACGCCGTTTGAACCTCGGCGGCGGTCCAGAAATTCTGCGTTTTCATCGGGACAACGAAGAGTGTCCACGCATATTGCAGGTTGGCGACGAGCGCCATGCAGGCAATGCCGATGAACAATTGCGTCCACCGGTTTCCCAGCAAGGGTTGACCTGCCGGCGAGGCAGCGGATGACATGACGACTTCTCCCACAAATTAGAGGCCGGGTGACAGCGCGCGTGGGTGCGATGGCGTGCGAGCCCGCGCGCCGCGCCCTGTTTCATGCAGCGAAGGCGCCGTTCGGGCAGAGCAGGTAGGCTTGCCGCTGCGCCACCCGAAACCGGCGTGCGATATCAGGACTTCTGCTCGTACACCCCAACCTTGTTGCTTTCGTTGAGATAGACGTAGACGCGATGGGTGGCGGTATCCACGGTCAGGGTGTGGACCTTGGGCTCGGTGTGGATGTGATCGACGACCTGGTTCGAATCCAGATCGACCACTTCGAGGCTGCCGGTCTTGTCGCCAATGAACGCGCGGCGCTTGTCGGTGTCGATCGCCGTCTGGTCCACCGCGCCCGCCACGTTGATGGTGGCGACGAGCTTGCCGGTTGCCGGGTCCACCACGAGCATCTTCTTGTCGCTGGTGCCGAAGATCAGGTGATTCGTCTTGCTGTCGTAGACCCCGCCCTTGGCGTCGCCTTTCAGGCCGAAATCCCAGACCGCTTCGATCTCGTGCGTGTTCGGATTGATCACGTCGATCTTGCCGCCCACCGGCTGATACAGGCGGTCGGTGGAGGCGACATAGAGCGCGACGTCCGGCCCGTCCTTGTCGTCTTCGGGTTTCAGCTTGAACGTGGCCTTGAGCGCGTACGGCGAGGTCGGATCAAAAACGGCTTCGTTGTTGCTGTCGTCGTTCGCGAGCAGGATCGTGCCGGTCTTCGTGTCGACGTTCACGCCGTCGGGGGTTTTGCCGCCGCTGTCGACGGTGGCAACTCGGTCGAACGAATGTTTGTCATAGACGATCAACTTACCGGTGGTGGCGTCCGTGACATAGGCGTGGTTCGCGTCGAAATCGATGCCGTTGCCGGAATCGACATCCGCAAGCGTCTTCTTGATCGTCATGGTCCTGGCGTCGATCACCACGACGTTGTGATCGGGCGACTGAGACAGCCAGACCGCGTGGGTATCCTTGTCGTAGGTGACCCAGTCGCCGTGTCCGCCCTTGCTGCCGGGCAGGTCGATCGTCTTGACGAGCTGGTACTGCGAGGTTTGCGCGTGGGCCGTGACCGAGCACAGCCCCAACGCTGCGAGACCGATTGTCAACGTGGTATGCCTGAAAAAAGCCATGTTGCCTCCAGAGGAATTGAATGCGTTTTTGATGGGTTTGATCGACTGCCTTGAATAGCCGGGGTCAGAATTTGTGCGTGATGCCGAGAATCGCCACGACCTGTGAACGGGTGCTCGAACTCGCTGCCAGATCGCCCACCGTGCCGCCCGCCGCGACGATCGTGGAGCCGTCTTCACTGAAGGTCGTGCCGCTCGCGTGGGAGTACGCGACGTCCGCGTAGAAGCTCGTGCGCTTGCTCAGCGAGTAGGTGGCGTTCACGCCGAAGTTGTTGTAGGTGGCCGACGACGCACCGCTCGAGTGCGTGTAGACGTAGTTGAGCGCACCGGTCAGTTCGGGGTTGAACTGATACTGAAGCGCCGCGCCGCCAACGTTGAATGTCTCCGTGCGGTTGAACGCGCCGTAGTCCGTGTACGGCTTGTACTGAGCATTGCTGTAGCGGATGTTGGCGGTCAGGCTGCCGATCACGTACTGTGCGGCGACCTGCACGATCTGGCGCGAGCCGAACATGGGCGTTGCGCCGAACAGCGGCGTGACCGAGTTATCCTGGGTCAGGTCGGCCGCGCCGTTGCCGTTCACGTCGTTCTTCGCGAACAGGTAGCCCGTGGCCAGCGTCAAACCCCCGTTGTTGTACGATGCGGCCGCCCCGTACGCATGGCCGCCGGTCGCGTTTCCGGCAATGCCGCCCACGCCGTACATCAGCTCGTACTGGAAGCCGGCGTAGGTTGGGCTCGCGTACTTGATCGAGTTATTGATCCACACCGAGTTGTCGTTGTTGTCGGCGTCGCCCGGCGTGGTGAAAGCCGGTCCCGCAAAGTTGTCGCCGGTAATCGGCTGGATCAGGTCGACCGTTGGATCGAATTGCCGTCCCAGCGTCAGCGTTCCATAGGCATCGTCGGCGAGACCGACGGTGGACTGGTGAGCGAAAATGCGATTGTTCGACAGCGATCCACGCGTGATGTCGAACGAGCTTTCCAGGGTGAAGATCGCGTTCAGCCCGCCGCCAAGGTCTTCCTTGCCTTTGAGGCCCCAATACGTCGATGCGTTGTCGCCGTTTTGCATTGCCACCAGAGAGTGGCCGCCCGTGTTGTTGAAGTAGGCGACGGCTTCGTCGAGCGAGCCGTACAGCGTGACGCTGCTCTGCGCGTGCGCCGCGGCCGAAGCGAATACGCTAAGTACTCCGATGCAAATGACTCGATACCTGGAATAGCTCACAACATCTCCTTTCACTAGTAGTAATTTGTCTTGCGAATTGGGGAATGCGGAATTCGGTGCCGAAGATCGATGCTTTGGAACAGGGCGGAGGTGCTCGAGGTGGCCCGCCGTTGACATGTTGGGCAGGCCGCTTTGGCGCCGCGTTGAGCGCCTTTTCACTGGAGGTTCGCGGCGGGTATCAACTGTTCCGGAACGAACTTTGACGGCGCGCCAGGCTTAAGGACAATCGAATAATTTTATGCGCACGATAAAAGAGAGCTTATGCATGAAAGCCGTTTAAATGATCGAAGGTTATGATGCGGCGTGCTGCGCCGCGGTCCTTCGCGTGACGAAATGGTGACAGCGTGTGCTGCAAAGCGCCGTGTGGTCGGGCTGGCGTGAGTGGGAAGTGTTCCCTTGCGCCGGCACACAAATCGGAATTTCGCGTGGTGGCTATAAAGGAGAATGTAAAAAATAGAAAGTTTGCGGATAGAGCGAGGTGCGTGAATACGCCATTGGCTCAGGGAATTCACTGAGCGATTTTCGGCTTTCGAAAATCATGCAAACTTTAAGCTGTTGCAATTCGGATGCAGTGCTTGCGTGGGTTAATAGTCCCTTAAGGTTCGCTGCACTAGCCTGATTCGTTTTGCGTCCGGAAGCGCGCTGGGCATGAGGGTGTCGATCAAACTTTCCGCGGTTGGCGTTGGTGACGATATCGACGCGATACATCGGTTTCGCAGTGCCCGTTTTGTGAATCGTTCTTCTGAAAGCGGTCGATTAATACGCCAGGTGTAACGTGTCGTGTCCAATTCATTGACGAGATATCGAGTGAAATACGGGGAGCGCCATGCGCATATTGCTCGTGGGAGATGACGCATCGACAGACGCTCAGTTGCGGCACGGTTTGCGCAAGGAGGGTTTCGCTGTGGACTGGCCGAAGGATGCGGAATCGGCCATGCTCGCGCTCCGAACGACCTCCTATGGCCTGGTGCTGCTCGATATCGGCGTATTGGGAAAGGACGGCCTGATGTTGCTCGCGAAGTTGCGGCAGCGAAACGATGCTACGCCCGTGATTGTGATTGCCGCGCGCGATGCGGCTCCGGACGGCGTCGCGGGCCTCGACGGCGGTGCCGACGATTACCTCGTCAAACCGTTTGCAATCGGTGAACTGCTGGCGCGCATCCGCGTGGTGAACCGGCACCAGACCGGGCGCGTGCAACCTTCGCTGCAAGTGGGCGCGTTGCGGCTCGACCCTGCACAACACCGCGTATGGTTGCGCGATCAGGAAGTGGCGGTGACCACGCGCGAGTTCGCACTGTTGCAGGAGCTCATGCGCGATCCGGCAATCGTCGTCACGCGCGCGCAACTCGAGGAGCGCCTGTATGGATGGAACGAAGAGATCGAGAGCAACGCAATCCAGGTGCATGTCCACAATCTGCGCCGCAAACTGGGCGGTGACGCCATCGACAACGTGCGCGGCGTGGGTTATCGCATCGGAAAACTCGCCTGAGCGCGGGACCTATGAGCGATTGCCCCGGCCGGCTGCACGTCGACGAAAACGGAGCGGCAAATCATCAGACGTGTGCAGGCTATGCGTTAGCTGAATGTTAGATGTTTGAAAACAGCCGGACGGTGCCGCGCGAGATGGCAACTTTGGCCGAACAATGGCAATGTGTTGGCAGAGCGGTCGGGATCCGTGTCGTTCGATCCGTTTCAACATGTCACCGTGCAAGGATAATTGCGCTCGCCGCGCCGAGGAGATGAACATGACGGCCCACGACTTTGCCGAGTTTTCCTGGGACGAACAGGCAGACGTCAAGGCGGTACTGACAAGCCGGGGCTTCGAGCTCGGCGAGTTCAGGATCACGGACAAGGACCAGGGGCCGGCCGATGGGGGAAAAGGGGCCATCCGGCAGATTTCCGTGACACGGCTTACCAACGGCAAGACCGAGGTCTACGACACCGACCACTTTGCCCCGTGGATCACCGATCTCGACGAGGCGCTGCTGGCCGGGAAATTCGACGACTGAGATTGCAAGGTTCACAATCGCCGGCGCGCGCTGTGGGCGCGTGCCTGCCATGCTACGATCGGCTCGAAACCATTTCTATCCGGGCGAGCCATGGCGACGTTGTACGACTTGCTGGGCGTCGGCGACGACGCGAACGACGAGGAACTCAAGCGCGCCTACCGGCGCTCCGCAATGAAAGCGCACCCTGACCGCAATGTGGGGCGCGAAGCGTCGGCGCATGCGCAGTTCCAGGCGATCAAGGAGGCGTACGCGATCCTTTCCGACCCCGTGCAGCGCCGCGTCTACGACGCGGTGTATGCCGAGGAAATGGGGCGTCTTTCCCGCGAGCGCGAGGAAGCCGCGCGTGCGCAGGCGGCGCGCGAGGCCGAGTATGCGCGGCACGTGTCCGTCGCGATGCGCTTCGCCGAGCAGGGGCACAATCGCGACGTCGTGTTCGGCGTATTGCTCGGGCGCGATTGCGAAGCGCAGCTCGCCGCGCGCATCGCCGACGGTGCGCTCGAGCTGCATCTGTCGCGGCAGGCAAAGACCGCATCGAACGAGCAAGGGGCGGGCGCCACAACCGACGACGCCGGGGAGCCGCAAGAGGAAATGCCGCAAGCCGCCCAGGAGCGCGCGCGCAGTGAGGAGCCTCATGCGAGCGCCGAGCGCGCTCAGGCGAACTTCTTCAGCTCACTCTGGCACGGGATGTTCGGCTTGCACCCTTGAGCCCGCGCGAATGACCGTACGAATTCGGCATCTGGAGGCCCATGCAGAGCCAGCGCGCGCAGTCTTGAACCCCCGTTGCGATGGCCTATAGTGAATCGGTATTCGTGAATGTCGACGCTCGAATGCGGGGGACCAGGCCATGTGCAATATATTGGGGTATCCGAAGCAATACCGGGGTTCGGGGCGCAGGCAGTTTCTCAAAGTGGCGGGTACGGCCGCGGTAGTTGGCCTGGCTACGGGGCCGCTCGCCACACCACCCGCGCGCGCCGATGCGTTGACCAAGGCGCAACGCGAGAAGATGACGCCCGAGCAGATCATCGATGTAATGAAGCAGGGAAACGCGCGCTTCCAGCACGGCGAACGCACGGCGCGCAATTACTTGCGAGAGCAAAGGGCGAGTGCGAGTGGTCAGTATCCCGCCGCGGTTTTGCTCAGTTGTATCGACTCGCGCGCACCTGCGGAAGTCATCATGGATCTCGGCATTGGCGATATTTTCAATTGCCGCGTGGCCGGCAACGTCGAGAACAACGACATTCTGGGCAGCATGGAGTTCGCGTGCAAGCTCGCCGGCGCAAAGGTCATCGTCGTGATGGGGCATACGGCCTGCGGCGCCATCAAGGGCGCCATTGCCAACGTCGAACTCGGCAATCTCACCGGATTGCTGGACCGGATCAAGCCTGCCGTGCAGGCAACGACTTATGAAGGCGATCGCTCCGCGTCGAACTACGCATTCGTCAACGCCGTGGCCCGCAAGAACGTCGAGATGACCGTCGCCAATATTCGTCAGAACAGTCCCGTGCTCGCGGAACTGGAGACCCAGGGGACGATCAAGATCGTCGGCGCGATGTACAACCTCGGAACCGGCGCCCTGGAGTTCTTCGGTTGACGATACCGGTATCGGAGCCTCGTTCGGCCTCCCGTCTTGCAAAGCCTGGCGTGTCCGCCTTGCACGTGTCGCGCGTTTCCGGCGCAATATAGACGTGCGGTAGCCGCGCAAGACAACGGGGAGGCGGACATGGAAAACTTCACGAGGCTGGAGTTGTTTTGCCGGCTATTCCTCGGGCTCTTCGTGGGTTTCTTTTGCGTCACAGCCGCGCTGTTCGTGCGTTACAAGGTGGCGAGTCCGCTTGTGCAAATCCCCGCCGTTCAGTTGAAAAGCGCGACGCAAGCCGTGGCGAGCGGCGCTCCGTCTAGACCCGTCGAATCCGCAGCCAGGTTGCGACCCGCAACGCCGTCGCTGGAGCCCGAGGAGAGGATACTCATCACCTCGTCCACTTCCACGCTCGTCACGTTCGTTGCGGCTGTCGTGGCCAACCTCCTGAGCTGGCGAAAGGGCAAGCGTCGGCGGCGGCCAAAAGAAAGCCGCGCGCCGTCCACGCGTCGCTCGACCTGAAGCGCGCGTCAAGGCAGCTTGCCGAGCATCGCGCTGAATTCGTCCTTGTTGAAGGCGCGCAGCGTCTGCGTGCGGATATTGCCCGCGGAGCCGAGTGCGAGGCCGAATGCCATGAATCCCGCTTCATCGGCGGCTTCGATGATCGTGACAATGTCATATTCACCCAGCGTCCAATAAATCTGCTTCATCTCGCAGCCGAAGGCCTTGGCCATTTCAGCGGTTTGAGTGGCGCGCTGCGCGCTGTTCTTGACCGTGCGGATACCTTGATCCGTAAATTCCGCAAGCACCACGTATGTCGGCATGACGATTCTCCTTACCAAAGTGACCCAGGCGGCTCATGCTCCATGACCGCTACGCACCGGCGGCAGGCCGGATGTTCTGATTGCAGTTGAAGAGGTTGTGCGGGTCATAGCGGGTCTTGACCGCAATGAGCCGTTCCATGTTCGGACCATAGGCGGCGGCCACGCGGCCGTGCTCTTCTTCGGTCAGGAAGTTCACATACACGCTACCCAACGCATAAGGCGCCGATGCCTCGAAGAAGTCGCGCGCCCAGCCGATGCAGCGCGCGTCGTCGGCGGGCTCGGTCCAGCGGCCATGCACGTTCATCACGTACAAGGCGTCGCGATTCGGATAGGCCGTGGCGTCCGGCGCCACGCGCATGGTTGCGCCGCCGATCATGCCGAAGAAGATTTCGCACTGCGGCGAGGGCAAGGTGCCGATCGCGGCGGTCAGGGCGTCGATCAGGCCGTCGGGTATCTCGGCGAGATTGTGCGACTTCCAGTAATTACGCTCGCCCGGCGTGAGCAGCGGATCGAAGGCCTTTTGCCATGCTGCGTAGGGCATCGGACCCAGATGCTCGCCGCAGGTTGGGCCAAAGCCGCGCACCGGCTCGACCGCGGCCGGCCCGTTTTCCAGCGGCCCGTTGTAGCAGATCGCGAAGACGATGACGGGCGTGCCGTGCACGCTGGCAGGCATGAAGGGCAGCGGCGGCGCGAGACGCAGCACGCTCCACACGGTCAGTTCTTCGGGCATGCTGGCCGCGGCTTCGCGGTATTTCACCAAGGCGTCCCTGGCGGCTGAGAGTGGCAGCACGACCAGCCCGCCGTAGACTTCGGGGCCGAGCGGGTGGACCGCGAACTCGAACATCGTCACTACGCCGAAGTTGCCGCCGCCGCCTCGAATGGCCCAGAAGAGATCGTCGTGCTCATTGGCGCTGGCGCGCAACATGGTGCCGTCGGCGGTCACGACGTCGGCCGCCACCAGATTATCGACGGTCATGCCAAAGCGCCGGCTGAGCCAGCCGAATCCGCCGCCGAGCGTCAGCCCGGCAACGCCCGTGGTCGAATTGATGCCAAGCGGTGTGGCAAGACCGAATGCCTGCGCTTCGTGATCGAAGTCGCCCAGCTTCGCGCCGGGTTCGACATAGGCGCGCTGCGTGGACGGCTCGACCCGCACCGATTTCATCGGCGAGAGGTCGATCACGAGCCCGCCGTCGCAGATCGCGCTGCCGGCGATATTGTGCCCGCCGCCGCGCACAGCAATCTTCAGGCCCGCGTCGCGGGCGAACGTCACCGCGTGCCGCACGTCGGCACAGCCCTGGCAACGCACGATCACCGCGGGACGGCGGTCGATCATGGCGTTCCAGATCTGCCGGGCTTCGTCGTAGCCCGCGTCCGCCGGCAGCAGTACTTGACCGCGCAACGCACCTCTCAATGTTTCGATGGAATCGCTCGACAGGCTGGACATCGCACACCTCTCATTCAGGAAGATCGCGAATACCGCATGGCGTGGTCCAGTGGCGCCGGGCAGCGCAACAGACCTGTCCGGAGTCATGCGCCGGGCAATGGATGCGGGACACGAGACGCAAATCTCGCAGGAAAGCGGGAAGAATCAGGCTTTCGTGAAGGCAGCCTGCCAGCCGGGGCGGGCGTTGCTGCGCAACCCGGCCGACGCGTGTTTCGGAGGAGGCGGGGCTGTATCAGGTTGCCGGACAACCCTGATTGATTGGCAATCCTGCATAGTTATGAAGAATGTCCGGCTGGATGCGGCGCGGCGCATGTTGCGGATGCTGGGGCGGCGTCGTCTCCTCGATATTTTAGCAAGCCGAATGCAGGGAACCTAAAATTTGTTCGCATGCTTCGGTAATTTTGCGGACATGCATGTAACTGACTAACGAGGAGTCTCACCATGACTCGAAAGTACATAGACTGCCGGGAGTTTCCCAGCGAAATGCATTGCACCGTGGCTATTTCCGCCGATTCGGACAAGGAGCTGCTTGAGGCCGCCGTACAGCACGCGGTAACGATTCACCACCACGCGGATTCGCCGGAATTGCGCGCACAGCTCGTCACGCTATTCCACGAGGGCACGCCGCCCGCGGAGGCTCCGCGCACGGCATGAGATGTCGGCTACGCAGTGAATCATTCAAAAAGCCGCCCCCATACCACGCGAATCCGGCGCGCGCGGTCTTCGAGCAGGAAGGACGCCGCGAGCGCGAACAATCCCGACATGGCACCCGTTAGGAGGTGCTCGAGAACGTGATTGTGATAGTGGCTCGTGTGAGACAAGGCGTCGCCTAACGCAGTCAGGCAGCCGATCACGAGCGCATTGCCGTATCGATTCTCGTACAACTTCGCCGCCGGCGTGAAGGTGAGCAGCACGGCCAGCGCGCCGGTGATGACGCCTGTCCTGAATGCGATGGCCCAGTGGACGACGCTCAGGACATTGGCCCAGCTCCCTGGCATGCAGGTCATGCATGCGCTGGTCGGCTGCCAGAAACGCTGGACAAACAGCTTGATGCGGCGGCTCTGCCATTCGCTTGTCATAACGCACTCCCCGATGGGCGGCATGAGGTTCTGGCGAGATTCTACCTTGTGCGCGACCGCACCAAAATGGACCCGTGGTATGTCCAATCCCATTGCCTAAAATGAAATGGCGCGCGGGGCCGGACCGGGACGACGCCTTACCCCGCACGCATGTCCGGAAACGTTGACTCGCACGGGGGAGCCGTCATGGCCTGCCAGGCCGGCACGCGCCATGCTCCCTATGGAATTCTTTAACGGAGGTCACATGAACGCAAGCAACAAGGGCGACGTGAGCGCATTCGTGCATACGGCCGAGCGCACGGGCGGCTGGATCTGGGTCATCTCGCTGGTCGACTTCGCCGCGCGAGACGTGCGGCGCATCTTCGTATCCGACGAGACCTACACCAATCAGCGCGCGGCGAAAGACGCGGGTGATGCCCGCCTCGAGGCGCTCGCGCACGACCAGTAGTCGTGCCGGGAGAACCCCATGTCCAGTCCCACAGGACCCTCGGCGCCCGAGGTGGCCATCGACGCCGGCAGTTATCGCGTGACGCGGCCCGAAAACCCTCAACAGGTCATCGATCTGTTGCGCAAGCACAAGATCGAGATCGTCGACCTCAAATTCACCGATCTGCCCGGTCTCTGGCAGCACTTCTCCATCACCTTGCCCGAGGTGCACGAAGGTCTGTTTGCCGACGGCATAGGCTTCGACGGCTCGTCGATTCGCGGCTTCCAGGAAATTCAGGAATCCGATATGTTGCTGAAGCCCGATCCCACGACCGCCTTCGTCGACCCCGTGAGCGACACGCCCACGCTCTCGCTGATCTGCGACGTGGTCGATCCCGTGCTGCATCAGCCGTATTCGCGCGATCCGCGCTACATCGCGAAGAAGGCCGAAGCGTACTTGCGGCAGACCGGCATTGCGAAGACGTGCTACTTCGGGCCCGAGCTCGAGTTCTTCATCTTCGATTCGATCCGGTTCGGCCAGGATGCGCACAGCGGCTACTACTATGTCGACTCCGCCGAAGGGGACTGGAATACCGGCAGCGACGAAGGCGCGTTCGGCGGCGGCAATCTCGGCTACAAATCGCGCTACAAGGAGGGCTACTTCCCGGTGCCGCCGCACGACACGCTGCAGGACATTCGCTCGGAAATCGTGCTCTTGCTGCTGCAGGCCGGCGTGCAGGTGGAAGTGCATCACCACGAGGTGGCGACGGCGGGGCAGAACGAGATCGACATGCGCTTTTCCACGCTCACGCGCATGGCCGACAACGTGATGATCTACAAGTACATTTGCAAGAATGTGGCGCGCCAGCACGGCAAGGTGGCGACCTTCATGCCCAAGCCGCTCTTTGCCGACAACGCGAGCGGCATGCACTGCCACCAGAGCCTCTGGAACGATGGCGAAAATCTGTTCTACGACGCCCACGGCTGGGCGCTCACGTCGGCGCTGTGCCGCTGGTACATCGGCGGCCTGCTCAAGCATGCGCCGGCGCTGATGGCCTTGTGCGCACCCACCACGAATTCCTATAAGCGCCTCGTGCCCGGCTACGAGGCGCCCGTGAATCTGGCGATGTCACAACGCAACCGCTCGGCGGCCGCGCGCATTCCCGCGTATTCCGATTCGCCCAACGCGCGGCGTGTCGAGTTCCGCTGTCCGGATCCCTCGGCCAACGCGTACCTCGCATTCGCGGCAATGCTGATGGCGGGACTCGACGGCATCGAGAACAAGACGGACCCCGGCGATCCGCTCGACGTCAACATTTACGATCTGCCGCCCGAGAAAGCGAAGAACGTGCGCCAGGTGCCGGGTTCGCTCGACGAAGCGCTCAAGGCGCTCGAGGCCGACAACGAGTTCCTGCGCAGAGGCGATGTCTTCACCGAGGATGTGATCGATACCTGGCTCGAGTACAAGCGCAAGCGCGAGATTGACGCGGTCAGAATCCGGCCGCATCCGTGGGAGTTCTATCTGTACTTCGACGTTTGATGCTGCGCCAGGCCAGGGAGGCTTAGCGGCGGCGGCGAGTTCGGCCGCCGCGTCAATACCCGCACCCCGGCGCGGCTCAACGTGCAGCCGAACACGCGCGCTTACGGGAAAATCGGCGTCGTGGGCTCGGCGCCTTCCGGATCCGCCCTTGGAACATGCTTCGCGACCGTCTGCGCGATTTCCTCCTCGCGCGAGGCGGGCACGTCGGCCATGATCAGGAATTGCCCGTCACGGATGGCCTCGCGAAAGCGTTCGAGCCGCGCGTTCGGCTCATCCACGCCGATCATGGCAGCCGTCCACGCGCCGAAGCCCGCGCCCGCCAGCGTCAAGGCCACGACCGCGCCGCCGCCGATCACGAGCTCCGCCGGCGGAAAGACCAGCGCCGCGAGGCCCACAATGGCGCCGGCCGCGCCGCCCAGCGCCACGCCGCGCTCAAGCGCGTGCACGACGTCGCTGCTCTGCAGCAACGAGGCACCGGGCAGCTCATCGAGCTGGACCGTGTGGTTTGCGAGCACGTGCAGATGCCGCCAGGTGATGCGTGCCAGCAGCAGGTCGTCCACGACGGCCCTGGCCGTGGGAATGTCAGGTGCCAGGAAATAAAGACGTCTCATGTTGGCCCCCTTCGCTCGAGCGAGTGTGCGCCACGCGGCAATATTTCATGGTACGCCTGCTGCAGCGAAGTGGCGTGTCGCGCCTCGCGCCGGGCGCAGCGGTTGAATTTACCTGGCCAGGCGGCATCGCCACGGTACAACTCCGCGCGCAACTGCATCACGGACGTGTAGGATAGAAAGCGTCGTGCCAATCAGCACAGGTGCCCCATGACCTCAAATTCTCGTGAGCCTCACAATGCCGATGCCGAGGCGCTGGCTACCCTCGCTGAATATCTCGAGCTGCTGCTGGACCGGGGGCAGAGCCTGATTCTGGTTCGCAGCCACGCGGAGAGCAGCGACATCTTTCTCGGCGACGCGAGCGAACCCGAGGAGGGATGGACTCGCCACGGCGCGATTCGAAACGCGATGGCGAGCGCCGTGCTGGGCGTCACCCAGTCCGGGTTCAACGAGCTCACCATCGGCGGGCAAACTTACCGCTTCGTGCGGGCCTTCACGCAAGTCGCCAACCAGGGCGCCGTGGTTTTTAGCGCTGCCTAGCGAACGCACCGCTCAAGCACACCCCCGCGAGAAGACCTACGATATTTGAAAACACCAAGGAGGCCGTCATGACCACGGCTGCCAGTTTTCAAATCGGCTACACGCAGTATCTCGGCCCCGACGGCGAGCCCGTTCATCCGCTGCCGTCCTTCGCGAGCGATGCTCAGGCGCTCCTGCCGCTCTATCGCGCCATGGTGCTGACGAGGGCGTTCGACACCAAGGCGGTGGCCCTGCAACGTACGGGCCAGCTCGGCACCTTTGCTTCGTCGGTGGGCCAGGAGGCGATCGGCGTGGGCGTGGCCAGCGCGATGCGGCCCGAAGACGTGCTGTTTCCTTCCTATCGCGACCACGCGGCCCAGTTGCTGCGCGGCGTCACGATGACCGAAAGCCTGCTCTACTGGGGCGGCGACGAGCGTGGCAGCGACTTCAGCGTGCCGCGTCTGGACTTTCCGAACTGCGTGCCGATCGGTACCCAGGTTTGTCATGCGGCCGGCGCCGCCTACGCGTTCCAGCTGCGCAAGGAGCCGCGCGTCGCGGTGGCGATTTTCGGCGATGGCGCCACCTCCAAGGGCGATTTCTACGAGGCGATGAACTTTGCCGGCGCGTGGCAGGCGCCGCTCGTGCTCGTCATCAACAACAACCAGTGGGCGATTTCGCTGCCGCGCAGCCAGCAGAGCGCGGCGCGCACGCTCGCACAAAAGGCGGTCGCGGCGGGCATCGACGGCGTGCAGGTCGACGGCAACGACGTGATTGCCGTGCATCACGTGGTGGCGGCGGCGCTCGCGAAGGCGCGGCGCGGCGACGGCCCCACGCTGATCGAAGCGCTCAGCTATCGCCTGGGCGACCACACGACGGCCGACGACGCCACCCGCTATCGCGACGCCGAGGTGCTCAGCCAGCAGTGGGAATTGGAGCCGCTGCGCCGCTTGCGGTCGTACCTGATGCGCACGAAGGTGCTGGACAAGGCGCAGGACGAGCAGCTCGGCAAGGCGTGTCATGCTGAGGTCGAGCAGGCGGTCGAGGCGTATCTCGCGGTCGCGCCACCGGATGTGGCGTCGATGTTCGATCATCTCTTCGAGGTGCTGCCGCTCGCGATGCGCGAGCAACTGGCGATGGCGCAGCGCTTCGCTCAGGCTGCGCCCGTTGCGGAGAACGGCCATGGCTGACTTGAACATGGTCGAGGCGATCAATCTCGCGCTCGCGTGGGCGCTCGAGCACGACCCCGACGTCGTGCTGCTCGGCGAGGACATCGGCGTGAACGGCGGCGTGTTCCGCACGACGGCGGGCTTGCAGGCGCGCTTTGGCGCGCAGCGCGTGATCGATACGCCGCTCGCGGAAACGGCGATCGGCGGCACGGCGGTCGGCATGGCCGCCATGGGGCTGAAGCCGGTTGCGGAGATTCAGTTCAGCGGCTTCATTTATCCGGCCATCGATCATGTGCTGAACCATGCGTCGCGTTTGCGGCACAGGACGCGCGGCAGGCTCGGCTGTCCGCTCGTGATCCGCTCGCCATGCGGTGCGGGCATCCACGCGCCCGAGCACCACTCCGAAAGCCCCGAAGCCTTGTTTGCGCACATTCCGGGCTTGCGCGTCGTGACGCCGTCGTCGCCCGCGCGTGCCTATGGGTTGCTGCTAGCGGCCATCCGCGACCCGGACCCGGTGATGTTCTTCGAGCCCACGCGCCTCTACCGCCTCTTCAGGCAGTCCGTGGAGGACAACGGCGAGGCACTGCCGCTCGACTGTTGCTACGTGCTGCGCGACGGCGCGGACGTGACACTCGTGAGCTGGGGCGGCGCGCTTCAGGAAGCGCTTGCGGCCGCCGATCTGCTCGCGCAGGAGGGCGTGAGCGCGGAAGTGATCGACGTGGCCACGCTCAAGCCGCTCGACATGGAGACGATTCTTGCCTCGGTGGCCAAAACGGGGCGCTGCGTGATCGTGCACGAAGGTTCGCGCACGGGCGGCGTGGGCGCGGAGATTGCTGCCGGTATCGCGGAGCGCGGCCTGTACTCGTTGCTTGCGCCGGTGCAGCGCGTGACGGGTTATGACGTGGTGGTTCCGCTCTACAGACTCGAAAGTCACTACATGCCGGGCACCACGCGCATCGTCGCGGCGGTCAGGCAAGCGCTGGAGGCGCAGTGAAACCATGAAGATCTTCAAGCTGCCCGATCTGGGCGAGGGCCTCCAGGAAGCGGAAATCGTCGAATGGCACGTCAAGAGCGGGGACGAGATTCGCGCGGACCAGCCGCTCGTTTCGGTCGAGACGGCCAAGGCGATCGTCGAGATTCCATCGCCGCAATCGGGCCGCGTGGCGAAGCTGTTCGGCAAGCCCGGCGACATCGTGCATCTGGGGGCGCCGCTGGTCGCGTTCGAAGGCGATACTGCGGGGGCCGAGGATGCCGATGCCGGCACCGTGGTCGGCCACATGGAAGTGGGCCGGCAACTGGTGCAGGAGGCGCCGGCTGCGCTCGGCGGCGGCACGGGGGCGGGGCACGGCGCCATCAAGGCGATGCCCGCGGTGCGGGCGCTCGCGCGCAAGCTCGACATCGATCTCGCGATGGTGACGCCTTCGGGGCCCGAGGGCGTGATCACGGCAGCCGACGTGCAGCGCGCGGCCAAGCTGCTCGCCGAGCTCGGTCCGCCCGAAGTGCTGCGCGGCGTGCGCCGTGCGATGGCGCACAACATGGCGCGCGCCCAGAACGAAGTGGCGGCCGCAACCGTTATCGACGATGCCGATATTCACGCGTGGCCGCCCCATACCGACGTGACGATCCGTCTGGTCCGCGCGCTGGTGTCCGGGTGCCATGTGGAGCCGGGGCTCAACGCATGGTTCGACGCGAAGATGGAGCGGCGCCACGTGCTCGCGAAAATCGATCTGGGCATTGCCGTGGATCTGCCGGACGGCTTGTTCGTGCCGGTGCTGCGCGACGTCGCGCATCGCGATTCGGCCGGACTGCGCGCCGGGCTCGACCGCATGCGCGTCGATATTCGCGCGCGCAAGATTCCGCCCGAGGAAATGCGTGGCAATACGATTACGTTGTCGAACTTCGGCATGATTGCCGGTAAATATGCGGCGCCCGTGGTGGTGCCGCCCACGGTGGCGATCCTTGGCGCGGGGCGCATCCACGATCAGGTCGTGGCGCACGAGGGCGCGCCCGCCGTGCACCGGATCTTGCCGCTGAGCCTCACATTCGATCATCGGGTGGTCACGGGCGGGGAGGCCGCACGCTTTCTGCGCGCCGTCATCAAGGACCTCGAGTTGCCGCAATAGCGATGGCGCGCGGCGTCTGCCGCTAGAATGGCCATCGTCGGCGCCGCGTTGCGCACCGGCGCTTGCCGAATTTTCTTGCCATAGCCCTATCGATCCACGCGTGAAGACCTCTACCCTCGAACAACTGCGCGACGGGCAACTCGCCGGCGCACGACAGCTCAAGCTCGCTTGCGGGTTGAGCGAATTTCCACGCGAGATTTTCGACCTCGCCGACACGCTCGAAGTGCTCGACCTCTCCGGCAATGCGCTCAACGCGCTGCCCGACGATTTGCCGAAGTTGCGCAAGCTGCGCATTCTGTTCGCCTCGAATAACCCGTTCACCGAGTTGCCGGCCGTGCTTGGCGACTGCGAATCGCTGAGCATGGTCGGCTTCAAGGCGAACCGGATCCAGCACGTTCCGGCGCGTGCGCTGCCGCTGCCATTGCGCTGGCTGATCCTCACCGACAACGCCATCGAAACGCTGCCGGACGAGATCGGCGAGCGGCGGAATCTGCAGAAGCTGATGCTGGCGGGCAACCGGCTGCGCGCGTTGCCCGAGACCATGGCGGCATTGAACCGTCTGGAACTGCTGCGCATTTCCGCAAACCATCTCGACGCGTTGCCCGAGTGGCTGCTGCGTCTGCCGCGGCTCGCGTGGCTCGCCTACGCCGGCAATCCGCTGAACGCCGCGCGCGAGCGCGCCGCATTGGCGAATGCGCCGGTGCCCGACATCGACTGGCATACGCTCGCGCTCGGGCAAGCGTTGGGCGAGGGTGCATCGGGCGTGATTCATCGCGCGACGCGTCTGCTGCGCGACGGGCATCCGGTCGAGGCCGTTGCCGTCAAGCTGTTCAAGGGGGCCGTGACGAGCGATGGTTTGCCCGACCTCGAAATGGCCGCCTGTCTGCAAGCCGGCGCGCACCCGAATCTCATTCCTGTGCTCGGCAAGATCACCGGGCATCCGCTCGACGAGCATGGCCTCGTGATGGCGTTGATCGATCCGGCGTTCCGCAATCTCGCGGGGCCACCAAGCCTCGACTCGTGCACGCGCGACGTGTATGCGGACGACGTATGGTTCGATCGGACGATTGCCTTGCGGATCGCGCGAGGGATGGCGTCGGCGGCGCGGCATCTGCACCGGCGCGGGATCATGCACGGCGATCTGTATGCGCACAACATTCTGCACGACGGTGCGGGGCACGTATTGCTCGGCGACTTCGGCGCGGCGTCGTTTCATGATGCAGGCGATTGCGCACGGGCGCAGGCGCTCGAGCGGATCGAGGTGCGCGCGTTCGGCTGCCTGCTCGAAGAGCTCGCGCAACGCCTGGCCGGGAAAGCGGCTGACGGCTCCGCTGAGTTCGATGCGCTGATTGCGGATTGTCTCGGCGAGCATGTCGAGATGCGGCCATCGTTCGATGAGATCGTCGAGCGGCTGGAGGCGTTGAGCGATTGAGCGGAGTCTGTCTGTCCAGCCGTGTAGTGCGCCGCTTGTGCGGGCACTTGGCGCGTTTTATTCACGCGATGCGTTGAGGGTGTCCTGGACTGTCGCCAGCTCGTCAAGCAACGCCTTCGCTTCCCGCAAGTCGGCGGTATCGTGGCCCTCGGTAAACCAGCCATAGACTTCGGAAAGCAGCTCCCTGGCCTCAGCAATCATTCCCGCGCGCTGCCACCGGCGGGCCAGGCTCGAAGCCGCGCGCAATTCCAGCGATTTCGCATTGCGTTCGCGCGCCAGCTCGAGCGCTTTGCGAAAGCAGGCTTCGGCCTCGTTGCCGGATGCGGATTGGCCGTTGCCATCGTTTTCCGCGCCGAGCAACAGGATGCCCTTGAGTCGATGCAACTCGGCCTCGTAGCAATGCTCTCCGGCCGTCTCGGCGATCGACATGGCCTCGTCGAGCACGCGCAAAGCGGCTTCCCTGTCGCCCGCGATCCCGTGGCTTTCGGCAAGCAGTGCCAGAAAGTACGAACGCTCCTCCTCGCCACCGTGGGCACGTTGATCGGCTAGCCCTTCGCGCATCTGCGCAATGCCTTCTTGAAGACGATCCCGCCTCGTCAGGGCCCAGCCGCGCAGCGCGATGCCCCACGCGAGCCAGTAGGGCAACCCTTGATCGGACGTGACCGCCATGGCGGCTTCGGCGCGTTCGAGCGTCAGCGCTACCTCGCCCCTTAGCTGGTGCAATTCGGCACCGTAGGCCAAAGCGAACGCGAGGGTTGGGCCATAAGCGAGTTGCCGCGCGAGGGCCAGCGCCTCGAGGCTGCGCTCGCGCGCCTGATCGGGGTAGCCCTGATGCCAGAGCGTCATCGCGAGGTAGTTCAGCGCCCGGATGCCCGGATCCACGCCATGAGCGAAGACATGGGCCTGATGCTGCGCCGGGTCGTAGAGCGCAAGGGCGCGCTCATGGTGCTCGCGGCTGGCGGCGAATTCGCCGAGGAAGAACAGGCACACACCCAGTGCGCTATGTGCCTCGACAAGCAATCCGGAGTCCTTTTCATCGCCGGCCATGCGCAGCATTCGCTCACTCAGCTCGCGCGCCGTTGCGTACTCGGCGCGCGAAATATAGTGAATCCTCAAGCCCAGAAGCGCGGAAAAGAGCTCCGACGCTTCCCCGATCTGCTCGCACAATTGCAGCGCGCGCGTGTAAGTCGCCGCCACTTCGGGCGCACCATAGCCTTGCACGTCCATCAGCGCGGGCCCCAGCGAAAGCAGCAGCGTCAGCTCCCGGCGTGCGCGCGCGGGCGTTTCGGGCAGGCGCTTGAGTAATTCCAGCGCCGCCCGCAGATGGCGCATTGCGTCCAGATGCGCGGCATGCCGAACCGCCTGCTGTGCGGCCCGGTGCAGGTACTCCACGGCCTTCGGAATATTGCCGCTCAGGCTGTAGTGATGCGCCAGTTCACTGCAATAGTCGGTGATGCGCGTGGGGAACAACGTCTCGATGGCCTGCGCCGTGCGCTCATGCAGAACGTTGCGCCGGTCCGTCAGCAGCGAGTGGCCCGCGACCTCCTGGGTCAGCCCATGCTTGAACGAATATTCGACCTCCGGATACGCGGCCCGCTCGTAAATGAATTCCGCCGCCGCGAGGTGGGCCAGCAGCTGGCGCAGATCGTTGTCCGTCTGTGCCACCTGACCGATGCATATGCACTGGAGCAGGCTGAACGGAAATTCCTTGCCGATCACGGCGAGCGTCTGCAACAGCTCTTTCTCGGCCACCGGCAGCCGGTCGATACGGGCGGCGAGCACGCCCTGGACGGTGGTGGGAATATGCAGGGCGGCGGGCGTGTGCCCGATCCGGTAGCGGCCGGGCTCGCCGAGCAGCGATTGCTCTTCCGCGAGCGTCTGGACGACTTCCTCCATGAAGAACGGATTGCCCTCGGTTTTCTCCTGAATGAGGCGCTTGAGCGCGTCGAGCGAAGGATCGTCGCCCAGCAGCGCGGTGAGCAGCCCCTGGACTTCCGCCGGGCGTAGCGGCTCGAGCCGGAGCTGGGCGTAATGACCGGGCCAGCCGGGCTCGTACTCGGGCCGAAAGTTCAGCAACAGCAGCAGATGCGCGCGGGTGGAGCGCTCGATCAGGCATGCCAGGAATGCTTCGGTCTCCCGGTCCAGCCATTGCAGGTCCTCGAACAGCAGCGCGACGGGTTGATCGTCGCTCTCGCGCGTCAGCAGCTTGATGATGGCGTCGAAGGTGCGATCGCGCCGGATCTGCGGATCCATGTCCGGCAGTGCCGAACCGCGCTCGCCAATGCCGAGCAGATAAAGCAGGTAAGGCACGAGATCCTCGAAGCTGCGTTCGAGCGTGAGCACCTTTCCCGTGACCTTTTCGCGGCACTGCCGCTCGTCGTCCTCGGGCACGATCTGGAAATAGTTCTTTAACAGGTCGATCAGCGGCAGATAGGCAAAAGCTTTGCCATGCGAGACTGAAAACGTTTCCAGCAGCAGGCAGCCGCGCCGCGAGCGCTCCTTGAATTCGTGGAACAAGCGTGACTTGCCGACTCCGGCTTCGCCCGCCACGGCCACGACCTGCCCGTGTCCCGCCTTGACTTGCTCGAGCGCCTCGTGCAGCTGCTCCAGCTCAGCTTGACGGCCCACGAACTGCGCCAGCCCGCGATGCGCCGAGAGCTGCAAGCGCGTACGCAACGCGCCGAGACCCTGGACCTCGTACACCACGAGCGGATCGGGAATGCCCTTGACTTGCGTGGCGCCCAGCGCCTTGAACTCGAAATAGCCCTCGGCCAGCTTGTGCGTGAATTCGCTCACGAGGATCGAAGAGGGCGTGGCGATGCTCTCCATGCGCGACGCAATGTTGATCGTGTGCCCGACCGGATCGTAGTGGGTGTGCAAGTCGTCCGTGCGGATCGAGTGCACGACGACCTCGCCGGTATGGACGCCCACGCGGATCTGCAGCGCAATGCCTTTCTCCAGACGAATGCTGTCGCTGTGGCGCCGCATCGTCTGCTGCATGCGCAGCGCCGCATAGAGCGCGCGCTGTGCATGGTCTTCGTGGGCGATGGGGGCGCCGAACAGCGCGAGGATGCCGTCACCCAGCGACTTGGCGACGTAGCCCTCGTAGTAATGGACAGCTTCCATCATTAGCGCCACGACGGGCTCGATGAGCCGGTGGGCCTCTTCGGGATCGAGGTTGTGAATCAAGGCCGTGGAGCCGGCCATGTCGGCGAAGAGCGCCGTGATCATCTTGCGCTCGCCGGCCGTTTCACCGCGCGCCTCCATGGCCGCCTGCTCGGCGCGAATGCGCTCGACCAGATGGTGCGGCGTGTACTGGATAGGCGCGGGCGGCGCATGCCAATCCGCAGGCGGGCGCGCGGAGGAGGCGGCAGGCGCGTCGGCGAGGGGCGCGCCGCACGCGTTGCAGAACCGGGCGGACGGGCTCGCCTCGTGCCCGCAGCGCGGGCAGGCGCGCAGCAGCATGGCGCCGCACGCCTCACAGAATCTGGCGCCGGTGAGGTTATCGAATCCGCAGTTTGCGCAGCGCATATGACCTGGTCCTTGCCCCGTGCCCGCGATTAAACATTAGGCGCGGTGTGCGCCTGCGGCAAGACCGTGCCAGCCCGTAGCGGCGGCCGGAGAGCGCAACGGCAGCGGCGTGGCTGGCGCGCGCTGCAACACCTGTGAGCCGGCCCTAAAGGATTGAATTCTCCAGCCGATATGCGGATGAGGCATCATTGCGAGCATTCGTCCTGTTCGCCGGCCACGCTCGTGCAAGCGAACTGTGCTTGCCGCCCGGATCGAAGGGGCGGCCGCGCGATGGCTGACATGTTTCGAAGCATCGAATGAAGCCGTTAATGAAGCCGCTAATGAAGCCCTATCGGCCCATCCTTAATCTGAAAGCGAGCGTTGCGTGGGACGAGTCAAGTTTTTCTGGTTGCGATACGGCCTGATCGGGCTGGCTTTCCTGTTTGGCTGCCACGCGCACAAGGACGCCTCGACGGGCGCGCGTCCAGCCGCCCGGACAACCATTACCGCATTGGTTTGGGCTCCCGACTGGCCGCAGGAGATGTTGCAGATTGCCGCCGAATTCACCCGCGCGAATCCGGACGTGCGCGTGGACGTTCAATTCATGATCGGCAACTCGGTCGAGGAAAATATCAAGCCGCGCGTGGCGGCGGGCACGCTGCCCGATTTCGTGAGCGTCAATCCAAATGCCTATGCGGCCGATCTGGCGGACCAGGGCATCCTTGCCGATTTACGGCAGACATCAGCGTGGAATAACATGCTTGATCCCCTCAAGGCCGACTGGACCAGTCGTCGCGGCAAAGGGTTCGGTATTTCGGGCGGCGTCGCGACAACCATGATCTATTACAACCGGGCAATGTTCGAAAAGGCCGGCATTACCGAATTGCCGACCGACTTCGACGCGTTCGTGCGGGTTTGCGCGCAGCTTAAACGGGCGGGCTTCACGCCCATCATGTGGAGCGGCGGTTTTCCGAATATGCTCGGCAACGGGCCATTTGCTTCGGGCTTCGCCAATGACGTCGTGGCACACGTACCGGACTGGCGCAACAAGATGGCCGACGGCACGTTGAATCTGGACACCCCAGCGGTCGCCGATATCTTCGCCAAAATGGCGCTGATTCCCGAACGCGGCTACGTACAGCCTGCTTTCATGACGACCGGCTACGATGACGGGATCAGGCTGTTCAAGGAAGGCAAGGTGGCGATGGCCTTCGAGGGCAGCTGGTCTGCCGGCGCGATGCTGCACGGCAATGCCTTTCAGACCGGCGTATTCGTGCCGCCGTGGAATGCGCGCGGCGCGCAGGTCGTGCCGGTGCTCGGCAGCGAAACGGGCTTTGCCGTCTGCGAGACGCCGAGAAAGGCGGCGGCAATGCGTTTTCTGGAATTCATGGCGGGCAAAGGCTTTTTGATCCTGCAAAAGAAGCGGCATAACATTTCGCCATTTAGCGGAAATGCGGGCATGGCGGTCAGCGACCCGGTGATCGTCGATTACACCAACGCGGTTCGCCGCTATCCGGTCACGGCGAGCCCGTATTATTCGTCGCTGCCGTCGAACACCATCGAATATGTGCATGGGCTCATGCAGGACGTGCTGCTCCACAAAATAACGCCAGGGGAAGCCGCGAAGCGACTCGACCAGTCGGTCAAGAACGAAGCGAAAATGCACTACAAATGAACTTGATTCCCGCACCGCTGCGCGTCGCGTTCGACTACCTGTCGCAGGATCTGCTTCGTCGCGTCGAGATCCGTCACCGGCTCATGGCGGCCTTCGTGCTGCTGTGCCTGCTGCCCGTGATCATTTCGGGCTTCCTCTCCTATGTGAAATCGGTTGCGGCGATCAAGGAGAATGCGGAAGTCTTCTCGAAGGAGGTGGTCGAGCAGGTCTCGAAGAACGTGCGGATGCGCATGGAGCAGATCGAAACCGAAAGCAAGCTCCTGGTGTTATCGAACAAGCTGCAAGGCGCGCTCGCGGGCGCGACGAGCGCGAGCATCCAGCACCGCAGCGAGGCGCGCGAAGACATGGCGCGGCTGCTCCTCGAACATTTTGGCTCGGTGGATTTCATCGACCAGAAGTATTTGCTCGACAAGGACAACCGGATTCTGGACACCCAGGCGTTCACGCAATTGACACGTGGCATCACCGGCCTCGTTCAGCGTGCCGAGGCGCAGCAGGGGCGGACCTGGTGGGGCAGCTACGACAACGGCGCCGGCGAACAGAACCTGGGGATGGTGACCGCGATCTACGACAAAAGCAACGACCAGAAGATCGGCAATCTCGTGTTGATCGTGAGGCCGGAGTACTTCTCCACGATCTTCAGCAACGTCGCTTCGCGAAGCGGCATCGAGATCTCCATTCTTGATGCCAGCACCAACAAGGCGATCATTCGGGCCGACGATACGCGGGCAAGCGCGGGCGCGTTGTCGGTGCCCGGCCTGATCGAGCGCATCGAGCACAACGGCGCATCCGACGACGCGAGCCGCTTTGTGAGCGTCACGGGCACGCACGGCGAGCGCTACCTCGTCGCGTACGCACGCATTCCCAATACGAGCTGGATCGTGGTCAGCACGATTGCGGAAAAGAGCCTGACGATCGAGGCGCGGGCGGTGCGCAACCAGATCGTGCTTGTGGGTATCTCGGGCTTTCTGCTTTCGCTCTTTCTGGCGTATTTCATTTCGCGCAGCATCTCGGAGCCGCTCATCAAGCTCGTGCGCAAGATGCACGACACGGGCGACGATGCCGGCGTCCCACTGGACGACGGCGTGCCGCCGGGAACGGCAGGGTGCGGCCAGGACGAGCTGGCGAGGCTCGAGCTGCGCTTCGAGCGCATGCGCGGCGCGATCGGCCAGAAGATACAGAAGATCAACGAGATCAACGCCTCGCTCGAGCAGACCGTCGTCGAGCGCACGGCGGAGCTCGTGGCGCGCGAGCGCGAGTCGCGCACGTTGATTGAAAACTCGCCCGATACCATTACGCGCTACGACCGGGACCTGCGCCGCATTTATGCCAACCCTGCATTTTGCGCGACATCGGGGAGCACGCTGGCCCAGGCGCTCGGCAAGCGGCCTTCGGAATACCCCGGCGGACCCAATGCACTGCTCTACGAAGAGAAAATAAGCGAAGTCATTGCGAGCGGAAAAAGCGCGCAGTTCGAGCTCAGATGGATCGGCAAGGAGGGCGCGGAACAGTGCTCCCATATCCGCATCACGCCGGAGATCGACCGCTCCGGCGAAGTCAATTCGGTGATGGCCGTCGGCCGCGATCTCTCCGATCGCATGGCGTTCGAGGCGACGATCTGGCGGCAGGCCAACTTCGACGCGCTCACGGGCTTGCCGAATCGGCAGATGTTCCATGAGCGTCTCGATCAGGAAGCGCGGCGCTCGCGCCGCTCGGGACGGCGCATGGCCCTGATGCTTATCGACCTGGACCGCTTCAAGGAAGTCAACGACTCTCTCGGGCACGACACTGGCGACATATTGCTGGTGGAGGCGGCGAAGCGCATTAGCGCGTGCGTGCGCGAAATGGATACCGTGGCCCGTCTTGGCGGGGACGAGTTCACGGTCATCCTTCCGGAGCTGAATGACGACGAACGCGTCGAGTGGATCGCGAGGACGATCAATGCGAGCCTCGCGCTGCCATTCAAGCTCGGCGCGGACGAGGAATTCATTTCCGCGAGCATCGGCATCACGTTCTACCCCGACGATGCCGGCGAACTCGACGTGCTGTTCAAGAACGCCGACCAGGCGATGTATGCCTCGAAGAACGCCGGGCGCAATCGATTCGGCTATTTCACGCCCGACATGCGCGTGGAGGCCGAAAGGCGTCTGCGCCTGACGAGCGACTTGCGCGCCGCGTTGCCGGACCGGCAGTTTCAGGTGTTTTATCAGCCCATCATCGACCTGGCGACCGGCAAGGTCTGCAAGGCCGAGGGACTGATTCGCTGGTTCCATCCCGTGCGCGGCATGATCAGCCCGCTCGAATTCGTTCCGCTGGCGGAAGACACCGGAATGATCGTGCCGATAGGCGACTGGGTATTCAGGCAGGCCGTGCAGCAGGCGAAGCGCTGGCGCGAACGCTATGACGGCGCTTTTCAGGTGAGCGTCAACATGTCTCCGGTGCAGGTGCGCCAGGACAGCATGCAGTGCGCGCGATGGTCCGAGTACCTCACCCGGGAAGGCATGGCGGGCGAGAGCGTTGCCGTGGAGATTACCGAGGGCTTGCTGTTGCAGTCGGAGTCGAATATCGATGAGAAGCTGTTGACGTTCCGTCGCGCCGGCATTGGTATTTCGATCGACGATTTCGGCACCGGCTATTCGTCGCTGGCTTATCTTCAGCGCTTCGAAATCGACTATTTGAAAATCGATCGGTCGTTTGTGCAGAATTTGAGCGTGAACGAAGATAACCAGGCGCTTTGCGAGGCGATGGTGGTGCTGGCGCACAAGCTTGGCATCCAGGTCATTGCCGAGGGCGTCGAGACTGCGGAGCAACAGGCGTTTCTCAAAGCGGTGGGTTGCGATTTCGCGCAGGGATTTCTCTATTCGAAGCCGGTTCCGCCCGAGCAATTCGAGCGCTGGGCGTGGCCGCTCGTTGCCGAGGTGGAGAGCGAGACGGGGACGGGTATATAAGGCTTTCGTCGTTGAAGATTGCAAAGATCTGGATGCGTTAGGCGTTCCGCTGCACCAGAAAGGGCGTGCCGTAGTACTGGCATTCACTACAATGGGTGTTAGCAAGGGAGGAACGCTCCATGCGAGACGCCGTCCAGTCTGTACGCCGCCCCGCGCCCACGAGCGCGGACCGCGCCGCACGCTTTTCGCGCGCCGTGGAACGACCGGCGTCGACGTTCGACAATGCGAATTTCAACGCGGCTAACGCTTTACCACGCTGGGACTTCAGCCAGAGCGGGATGTATGGAAACTCGCCCGCCGTTATTCAACGGAAACTGATTCACGGCGATCCAGCGGATGCCCATGAGCAGGAGGCTAATCGCATTGCCTCACTGGCGGCGTCACGCAGCGCACCGCCCATTGACGGTGCGTCTGGACACGACGATTCCCCTGCGCCTGGACAGCGTGCCTTTGTACAAACGAAGTACCTCTCGACGAGCGATTCCGCCAGGCGGGACGGCATGCCGCCCGTCGTCAATGAAGTGCTGCGCGCGCCTGGGCAGTCGCTTGATCTCGCCACGCGCGCATTGATGGAGCCGCGCTTTGGCCATGACTTCAGCCGCGTGCGAATCCATACCGATGAGCGGGCGGCGCAAGCCAGTCGATCCATAGGCGCACGTGCGTTCACCGCGGGCCACCAGATCGTATTCGGCTCAAGGCAATACGCTCCCGGCACGGATCAGGGCCGGTCCCTGATCGCACATGAGTTGACGCACACTGTGCAGCAAGCCTCATCGGGACGCACAACTGCGCCTGGGCGTTTGCAGTGCTACACCGAGGCTGAGCGTCGCGAAATGGCGGAGGGAAAGGTCAAGGGGCAGGCCGATGATGTCGCGATGGCTCAGGCACGCGGCTTCGTGCCGGGCGACATCGTGTTTCGCCTCGGCAGCACGGCGCTGGGCATCGTCACCGGTGAAGAAGTGACCCATGGCGGCATCTATGTGGGCGACGGCCTTATCCATGACGTGGTCGGGTTCGGCAACCGGCACGTACGCGTGACCAACTTCTTCAACCCCAAGCTGGGTGAGGCCGCCAAAACGTCGACCTACCGCACGGTGCGTTTTGTGGGTCCGCACGCCGATCTTATTCTCGCGCGGCTGCTGTCGAATATCGCCAAGCGCGATTTCAACATGCCAACCGATCCGGTGCCGTTCAATCTTTTCAGCTCGGCGGGCGACTATAAAACCGCCACGTGCCTGGAATATGCGCATGCGCAGTTCCTGTACGCGATCCGGCAACTCGCCCTCGATCCGTCGATCTCAGAAGGCGTTCGGGCTTCGCTGCGCCAGACCTATTTCACGGGTGCCTCCGATCAGCCGAACGCGCTCATCAAGCCGACGGAGCAGACGCTCGCGGGGAATATGGCCGAGCCCACTATTTCGAGCGGGGGAGGATTCGGAGCACCGCCACCGCGCACGCCGAGTGCGTTGATTGCGGAGCGTGGGCTGATTGCCGCCGCGAGCGCCATGGCGAGCGATGTCGATCCCAAGAAGTTCCAGAATCGCAGCGAATCCCAATACAAGCAGCATTGGCCGGGCGGCACGATTGCGAACTTGATCTTCGGCATGACTTACGATGAGGTCGTGCTAAACACGTTCACATACAAGTCCTTTATCGACAGTCGTCAATTCTTCAAGCTCGTAGGGAGTGCGGATTGACGCTGGAGGGTGACGGCAACGCGCCGGGCGCAAGGCGTGCCAGGGTGGCGGGAGTGCGTAGATGCACCGCTCACCGTGCGCCGTAGAAGTGACGATATTGCCACGCTGCCTGTCTCATCAATTCATCGTCAGGCCATGGGCCGGTGCCAAATCGGTCTGGCGCAAGCGGCGCCAGATCGACAGGCGGTGCACCGTCGACGATCCACGCGGCAAGCATCTCCCCCAGCGCCGGCGCAATGGAGAGTCCCGCAACGTTGCAGCCGCTCGCGAAGTAAAAGCCCCGGACGGCAGTCGAGGGTCCGACGATGTGCTGGCCATCCGCCGTCATCGTAGGCAGCCCACCGCGATGCTCGCGGACCCCTGCCTGCAGAAGGACCGGAAGCTGGGCCGCTACATCACGAGCGTAGTGCCAGAGGACTTCCGCATCGAGCGAGAGATCCTTGATGTCGAAGTTGGCGTCGAAGTCATGCATATCGAAGAAACGCGGATTTTCTTCGTAGACGCCCCAGAGAAGTCCTCCGTCACAAGGTCGCATATACACCGCTGCATCCATGATTCTGACCATCGGCAAGTCGGCTCGGGCATCGGGTACGGGCTCGGTGACGAACAATTGCTGCGCTGTCGTAACCAGAGGAATGCGAATTCCGCTGGCTTCGGCGACCTGTCGCGTCCAGGCGCCGGCTGCATCCACGACGATAGGCGCGTGTATGCGGCCAGCGGTCGTGTCGACGCCGCTCACCTTGCCGTCCGCGATCAGGATGCCTGTTACTGCGGTATTGGGAAGGAGCACTGCACCGTTTGCCTGTGCAGCCCGAGCGAAGCCAACCGCCAGTTGAGCGGGATTGAAGTACATGTCGTCGCCAATGCGCATCACGGCAGCGACTTCCGTCGTTTGAAGAAACGGGTTGAGGCGATGGGCCGCGCCGAGCGAGAGTGCCTCCACGTCCAGACCGTGGCGCCGTCCGCGCTGGATGTCCTCCTGAATCACTTCCGCATCTTCAGGCCGCCGCGCCACCTTGAGGCTGCCCGACTGCACCCAATCGAGAGGCTGCCCGGTTTCCGCGGAGAATTGCCTGATCCCCGCAACCGCCCGCTTGATCAATTCGATCATCAGGTCGCTCTTGCGCAGACAATTGACCATGCCGGCGGCGCGCGGAGAGGTCTGTGAGCCGATTGCGAGCCGTTCGAGCAACGCAATGCGATGGGTGCCGCGCTTTGCCAGATAGTAGGCTGTTGCTGCTCCGAGGCCGCCAGAGCCAATGATGACTATGTCCGTGGAATCGATCATCGCTGCTTCTCCTGCCTGTTGCCACGTTCAGGCTTTAAGGCCACGGGCGCTTAATCGATGATATACCTCGGTACAAAGTGGCCCAAAGTGCAGTTGATATACTAATCTGCCCAAGCGGGCGAGCCCGTCTTGCTAACGAACCTCCGCTTTCCCGGGATTGACGTCCCCATTGCAAAGCATGCTGGCCATGAATAGCGAATCCCTACACCCAAACACCCCAATCTTGTCGGGCGACACGGTCGAATTGCGCCCGATGCGCAAGGAGCACGACCGGGCACTCATCGAAGCAGCCTCCGATGGGGCGCTCTGGAATCTCAAGGTGACCGTCGTGCCCGGGCCGGAGACGGTAGAGGCCTATATCGCCCGAGCGCTTGAAGGGGAGCGTGCGGGTACCGTCATGCCGTTTGTCATTGTCGATCGGGCAAAGGACCGCATTGTGGGTAGTACCCGGTTCTGGAAGATCGACCAAGTGAACCGCAAGCTCGAGATCGGACACACATGGCTCGCCGCATCGTCGCAGCGCTCATCCATCAACACCGAAGCGAAATACCTGATGCTTGAATACGCGTTCGAAACACTGGATTGCGTTCGCGTGCAGTTCACCACCGACGAACTGAACGAAAAGTCGCGAGCGGCGATCTTGCGTATCGGAGCAAAGCAGGAGGGCATCGTTCGCCACGAGCGAATCATGCCGGATGGCCGCAAGCGCAACTCGGTGCGCTTCAGTATCATTGACGACGAGTGGCCGCAGGTTCGCGTGCGGCTGGAGACAATGCTGGGCCGGCACGGGTGAGGCGGCGGCACTCGCTCGCGCGATCTGGCAAGGAATAGGGTAATCCCCGAGCCTCTTTTAGGACGCTCGCCTTATTCATGCGCATTTTGTCTGCGAATACAGTCATAACTGCCGGCGTGCCGCGTAGCAGCTACGCGCACGCGGGAAGTCCGTACCCCGACACTCGCGGACGCTCGACAGGCGGGGCGCGCGCATCCTCGCGCATGTGTACCTCGCCGATATCCAAATTCGATGAATGAACCACTGGAGTCATTAATCACAGGAGGTGGACCATGATGAAGACGTTAGTCCACACAGTTTGCGCGGCCGCCGTCATTGCTGTGCCAATTGCATCGTTGGCGCAATCGGACGGGGCGCTGACGCGCGAGCAAGTGCAGGCCGAGATCGCTCAGCTTCAGCAAGCCGGCTTCAATCCGGCCAATGCGAATACCGTCGACTTTCCTGCCAATATGCCGACTGCCGGCGCAAGTGCCAAAGACCAGAACAGCGGATACGGCCCTGCGACCAACGGTTCGTCGCAAATGGGCTATCGCGCCAGCACGAGCGGAATGAAGCCGGTGTTCTTTGGCGGGTCATAAGTTTTTTCGTACTGACTGTTGCTCATCGCGGCGGCCTTTCACGCTTGTTTTACCTTTGCGTGAGACGGCGCGCGTGCTGGCACTCTTTGACAAGCGCTGACGATTGCCAAGGAGCTCGACCAGCCGTGCCTCACATTCGGAAAACGCGTACCCGCGCCGCTGCGAGATCATGAACGTGAGTGGGCGCATGTGCCATGCGCGCCGGTGGAGTTCGACCAGCGTTCCCTTCGCGAGGTCTTCCGCAACCATATGAAGCGGCATGTGCCCCCAGCACAAGCTTCCCTTGAGCAGATCGTGCTTCGCGCCGAGGTCGTTCACCCGCCACTGGCGTTCACTGGCGACCCCCTGTTGTGTCTTTTCCGCATCGGGCTGATTGTCGGTTACGACGAGCTGGATGTGCCGGCCAAATTCCTCCCGCGGGATGGGCCCCGCGATTGCGGCCAGCGGATGCGATGGCGCACAGACGGTCACCATCTGCGTGTCACATAGGTGCTGCCTTTCTATGGTGCCCGGTCTCAGCTCCGGCACGTCGGTGATCGTCACCGCCAGCGCGCACGTGCCTTCGAGAACCAAACGCTCGCCGTCCTGCATGGTCGTCATGCGCAGATTGATTGCAAGCGTTGGATAGTCCGCCTGCAGGGTGCGCAGGCATTCGATCAGGTGCGCACGCGGAAAGTAGGTATCCACAGCAACCGAGACCTGTGGGACCCCAGCTTCAGCAATGGCAACCGCGCGCATCTTCATTTCCTCGGTGCGCGAGATCACACCGCGAGCATCAGGCAGGAGACTGCGGCCAGCGGCCGTCAGCGTCGCTTTGCGCGTGTTGCGCTCGAACAGCACCACATCGAAGGCACTCTCGAGCGCGTTGATCGCGTGGCTGATCGCCGACTGCGCACGCCTCAGCTCCCGTGCAGCCCCGGAAAAGCTTCCCTGGTCACACACGGCGACGAACGCCCGAAGCTGATTGATGGTGACGTTATCCAGCATATCTATCTATCTGGAAAGTAGATGGTACTTATAGATATTCAGTCAATTGGCTTCATGAATCAAGCGATTCAGAATCGTGTGTGTCGCTTGTGTTTCGAAGGATGCATGACATGAACAGACTGAAAGGAAAGACCGCCGTGATCACCGGTGGTGCTACCGGCATCGGCCGCGCCGCAGCAAAGCGCTTTATCGAGGAGGGCGCGTTCGTCTTCATCTTCGGCCGCCGGCAGGAAGCGCTCGACGCCGCTGTGGCCGCCCTCGGACCCAATGCCCGCGCGGTGAAAGGGTCGGTCTCCGATCTGGCCGACCTCGATCGACTCTACGCTGCGGTGAAGGCCGAGCGCGGAACCCTGGACATCGTCTTCGCCAATGCCGGGACGGGAAGCCCGCTTCCGCTCGGCCAGATCACCGCCGAGCACATTGACGAGACCTTCGACACCAACGTGAAGGGAACGATCTTCACGGTCCAGAAGGCGCTGCCGCTCATGGGCCAGGGCGGTTCGATCATCCTGACCGGATCGAGCGCGGGCACCACGGGTGCGCCGGCATTCAGCGCCTACAGCGCGAGCAAGGCGGCCGTGCGCAATCTCGCGCGGACCTGGGCGGAGGACCTGAAGGGCACCGGCATCCGGGTCAACGTGCTGTCGCCCGGGGCGACGGCGACCGAACTCGCGAAGGACGCGCTGGGCGAGGAGGGCCAGAAGGTCTTCGCGTCGATGACTCCGCTCCAGCGCATGGCCGATCCGGCGGAGATCGGGGCAGCGGCTGCGTTTCTCGCGTCGGCGGACAGCAGCTTCATGACCGCCAGCGAGGTCGCCGTCGACGGCGGTCTGGCGCAACTCTGAGGAGAAAGAACAAATGGCACACTCATTAAAGGGTAAAACCGCTCTAGTTACCGGAGCATCGCGTGGCATTGGCCGCGCCATCGCCGAACGTCTTGCAAAGGACGGTGCGACGGTCGCGCTGAGCTACAACGCCAGCCAATCCGGAGCAGACGAGGCGGTCGCGGCCATCGAGAAGGCCGGAGGCACGGCATTCGCGATCCATGCGGATCTCGTTGACCCGGCGAGCGTCCCGGCCTTGTTCGAGAAACTCGACGACGAATTCACCCGGCGTAACGGCAGCAAAGCCCTCGACATTCTGGTCAACAACGCCGGCAATTCCGGCTGGGTCGGCTTCAAGGACGCGACACCGGAAAGTTGGGACAGCCTGATGGCGGTCTACGCCCGCGCACCTTTCTTCATCGTTCAGGCCGCGCTGGATCGTCTCGCCGATGGTGGACGCATCATCAACATTTCTTCCGCTGCCGCCACGAAGCCCGTGACGGCAGCACCCGTCTACTCGATGGCCAAAGCGGCCATCAACAACCTGACCCACGCGCTAGCGGCCGAGTTGGGGCCGCGCAGAATTACTGCGAACGCGGTAGCGCCGGGCTACACGCGAACGGACGCAAACGCCGCCTTCCGGGAGCGCCCCGAACTCGTGAAGGCAGTCGAGGCCGAAATTGCGCTGGGACGCTTCGGCGAACCTGCAGAAATCGCTGCCGTGGTGGCGTTCCTGGCCTCCGACGATGGTCATTGGGTGACCGGCCAGACGATTGAAGCGAGCGGCGGCTACAAGCTATGACCACGCGGAAAAACCGAAGGAGAATCTCATGAGCTACGCAATCATTGGCTTCGGCAAGATCGGCCAGGCGCTGGCCAAGGCGTTTGCCCGCAGCGGCATCGAAGTATCCGTTGCAACCACGCGTGACCCGGCGAGCTTTGCATCCCATGCGGCCGAGATCGGGCCCACGATCATTCCCACAACCCTGGCGGAAGCGGTCAACGCGGAGGTCATCTTTTTGGCGGTCCGTTTCGAGTCGCACCCGGAGGTCGCCAAGGCGCTGCCCGACTGGAAGGGCAAGACCCTCATCGACGCAATGAACACGCAAGCCCCGCTTGAGGAACTGGACGGTCTTCCCTCCTCTGCAGCCGTCGCGAAGGCGTTCGCCGGGGCCAGGCTGGTGAAAGGCTTCAACCATCTGGTCGCTGCCGTCCTTGAACAGGACCCGGCCGTACATGGTGGCAGGAGAGTCGTGTTTCTGGCGAGCGACGATGACCGGGCCGCAGCGGAGGTTGGCGCGCTTGCAGAAAAACTCGGTTTCGCGCCAGTCAAACTTGGCGGGCTCTCTGAAGGCGGGTGGCTCGTCCATGCGCGCGGAAAAAGCTGGGGACAACTGATCTTCAAGGACTTGATCAAGTTCGATTGATGAACAACAGTTGCCGGAGATTTCGCTGAGTCGAGTGGCCGTATCACTAGCCAATTCATTGGAAACGGAGTGATCGATGTCTGGAAAACTTTCAAGCAAGGTTGCCCTTATCACCGGAGGCTCACGTGGGATCGGCCGTGCAACCGCGCTGGCCTTCGCACGAGAAGGTGCCGCTCTGATCGGTGTGCACTATGGCGCCAACACCGATGCGGCCGCAGCAACGATCCGGGAGATCGAGCGTCTTGGTGCAAAAGCCGTCGCTATCAAGGCCGATCTGAGAGGGGGTAAGGCAGCGACGGACAGCCTTTGGGAGCAGTTCTCGAGGACTGCTGTCGCCGCTACCGGTGAGCCTCGGCTTGATATTCTTGTCAACAATGCCGGTGTGGCACCTGCCGTTTCGCTGGCGCAGACCCGTGAGTCCACCTTTGACGAGTTGCTGACAATCAACTTCAAGGCGCCGTTCTTCCTGATCCAGACCGTTGCTGATCATATCCGCGATAACGGACGGATCATCAACATTTCGACCGGCTTTACGCGCGTCGCGGCGCCGACACATCCCGCCTACGCGGCGTCGAAAAGCGCCATTCAAACACTCACGCTCGCGCTTGCACCCGAGTTCGGTCCTCGCGGCATCACGGTCAATACGGTCATGCCAGGCGTCACGGAGACCGACATGAATGCGGACTGGATCACGATTCCCGAAGCACGCGCCGGCGCGGAAGCCCTGTCGGTGTTTGCTCGTGTCGGCCAACCGGCTGACGTGGCAGACATCATCGCCTTCGTTGCGTCGCCGGACGCCCGATGGATCACGGGACAGGTCATTGATGCGACGGGGGGCGCCCGGCTCTAAGCTTCCGCAGGCGTCCGGCAATGTTCTCGAATGGCAGCTAACGGCGAAGTGGGCGAGCGCGTGCAGTCGGCCAGCAGCGGTCAGTCGTGAGTTGCTTCAGAATACTGGGCGATGAAGGCACTTCGCGTTTTGTACAACCCCAATTCACTGAGGCTACAAATGGTTAATTCGTCTGCTATTGCGACAGTCTTTTCTGTCTATGCGGCGGCTGTCGTCATACCCGGGCCGAACTTCGTCGCAATCACTCAGAAGGCGGTAGCCGGCAGACGCTCCGATGCGCTCGCGCTTGTCGCCGGAATCGTGACGGTGAATCTGTTCTGGGCGACTTGCGCCATCCTCGGTATCGGAATGGTGTTCGCTATTTTCCCGTGGCTCGCTGTCGGCATCAGGCTTGCTGGCGCGGCCTATCTTGTCTGGTTCGGGCTGCGGCTCGTCGTGTCGGCACGGGCAACCCCCTCAGAAGCACGTCACCCCACGAAGGCGCCTCTGTTTCGTGCCGCGTTCCTGCAAGGTATCGCGACAAATATCGCGAACCCGAAGTCCATCGCCTTTTATGCGGCGGTGTTTTCCTCAGCGGTGCCCACGCACGTTTCCATGCCGACATTCTTCGCAGTGCTTGCTACTGTCGGTGCAACAGCGACGTGCTGGTACGGAGCAGTCGCACTCGTTCTATCGCACGCGGCGATTGCGACGGCGTATCGTCGCGCGAAGGCATGGATCGACCTCACCTGTGGAGGGCTCATGATTGCGCTGGGAATCCGGCAGGCATTGCGTTGACACAGCGCCCGGCGGAGCCTGGCTGAACGGCCGCCTGTCGCCGAGCGTCGGCAATGGCTACTTGCCGCGGCTCTTGCCGCCGACGCCGACCTTCCCGCGCCCGACCTTGCGATGAGGCACACAGGGGCGCAGCCTCTTCCTCGAGCCGGCCGTCAACGTAACGTGCTCCGCAGGGTAGCGGGTTGTTCTGTGCGGCGCGGCCTGATGGGCGGAATGACCCGAATCGATGCGCTTGATAGCCGACATGGCTGGAACCTGGCCGCTAACGCGAGGTGACGACCGTCATCTCGGATTCGTAGGTGATCCGCACGCGGCTATGGTGTTTGAGCGTCAGCATCACCTCGACGAGGTCAGGGCGGCTTACCCGAATAGAACGGGCTGTGCCTGACTTGTCCTCCACAGTCAGGAGGTTGAGCTTGCGGTCAACGCCGGTGACTTCCGCTACGCCACTGAAGACCCGGAGCACATGGAAGCTTTCCTGGTCGGCGCCTGACGAATGCTGGGTCACCTTTGCAGTGTGGTTCAGCCGTGTGAGCGCCGCGCCCCCAGCGGGCGTCAATCCGGTGACGTAGGGCTCCAGATAGCTTGCCGTGAGCTTGTCGCCAACCTTGATTGCATTCAGTACGTCGCGGTGATCCTTTGCGCTGAAGCTCAGATCGTCATGGCCCGGCACGGTCACGACGATGAGTGCGTTCTTCTGGTCGATCAGGCTGATGGTGCCACTTTCCGTGTCCACCGACGCACCGCTTGGCACGGCCTGTTCTGCCGCCGGGGCGTTCGAGTCGTCCGCGCGGCACGTGGGCACCCAGCCCGCGGACAGGCCCATGACAGCGAAGACCAGCGCGCAGCGGCGCGCAACCGAAAGAGATGAATTCGACAGAAAGAGCATAGGAGTCCCCTTGGTGCAATCAGGTGTCACGCGTTCTGCGCCGGCCCGGAACCGGGAGCGTATTTTGTCGCAGCCTGGCACTACACGGGAAGCTTGTCATAGGACCTTGGACCTAAGCAACCATAATTGACGATGGAGGATTGAATGTTTTGAAACGTGTTGACCCGTCCGCATGACGACAGACCCTTTAGTCAGGGGATATCCCTGCGAATGGGATTGAAGTGTAGAACGGTCTCGATGCATGGGGCGCTATATTGTATGTAGCGCCGGTCGGTTCCATGGAATCGATCGCACTATCCAGATCGATCAACAGCGGGCAACCATGAACACTCGCTACGCGTGTTTCGTTCGTCCAGCGCTGGCTGCAATTTGCGTGGCTTCCTGCGCAACGCTCACCGCGTGCGGCGGTAACAGCTGCATCGGCCTCGACGGTTGCGGCGGCGCAACCGTGACGCCAAGCGTCGCCCTGGCCGGCACGGCCGCGACCGGTCGTGCGCTCGCCAGCGCGACCGTCAGCTTCAGTTGTGTGCAAGGTTCGGGCTCCACGCTGTCCGATGGCGGTGGACACTACGCGATCACGTTCAATGCCACGCCTCCCTGCATTCTCACGGTGACCTCTGGTGGCACAAGCCTGCATTCGCTGGCATTTGCCGGCGGCACCTTCAATACGACGCCGGAGACCGAGCTGATGCTTGTCTACATCGCTGCGCAACTCGGCACGAGCGAGAGCGCTCTGATAGCGGGCTTTCCGACCAATGGGCAGTTCCAGCAAGTGCTGGCCAACGCGGCTGACGTGCAGGCCGCGCAATCGGCAGTCGTCACGAATTTGCAGCAGCGCTATTCACTCACGCTGACGGCACCGGCGTTTCTAACGACAGCCTTTACGGTTGGCCAACCGGGTGTCGACAGCGATCTGGGCGCGCTGGCGGCAGCAGGGGCTATCGACGCCAATGGCATGCCCGATCCGGCAGCCGTCTCGCTGCTGTCCACGGCGGGTCTCGCTCATCCGCTCACAGCGACGTCCGCACCGTCTTCCGGCACGGGCAGTACCGGCAGCAGCACCGGAACGATGTGACGTGCGCTGCGCGTTTGCGGGCGCAGCAAAGGCATATCGGCCGCTTCGCGGCAGCAAGGAACGCTTCATGGCCACGGGCATTGGGCTTCACGATCAAGGTCGGCAACTGCTGCCGTTTCGCGAGTCGGTATTGGCGATGCTCGGCGTCGCGTCGGTTTCGATGCTGATCGCGCTCGACCAGACCATCGTCGGCACCGCGATGCCGCGCATCGTCGCGGAGCTCAAGGGTTTCGAGCTCTATGCATGGGTCGCGACGGCCTACATGCTGACGTCCGTCATCACGATTCCGATCTTCGGGCGGCTGGGCGATCTGTTCGGTCGCAAGCCCTTCATGCTGGCGGCCATCCTTGTCTTCACCGTTGCATCGGTGCTCTGCGGGATGGCGACCAACATGCTGTTTCTCGTGCTCGCGCGCGGCCTGCAGGGCATCGGTGGCGGCATCATGATGGGGACGGTGTTCGCGACCGTCGCCGACCTGTTCCCCGACCCGAGGCTGCGCCTGCGTTGGCTCGTGTTCGTCACCTCGGCGTTCGGCCTTGCGAACATGGTTGGGCCAACCCTCGGGGGCATGCTGACTCAGCATGGGGGCTGGAGGCTCGTCTTCTTCGTCAACGTGCCGGTGGGCGTGGTGGCGCTCGTCTTCGTGCGCTGGTTCCTGCCGGATCTGCGCCATGCCCGCGATGGCGCGCGACTGCGTCTGGACTGGCTCGGGGCTTTCGTCGTCGCCGTCACGTTCGGCGCGCTGCAGCTCGCGATCGAGCTCTTGCCGAGGCAAGGATGGAGTGCTACGACGATCGTGCTGAGCGGGCTCGTGCTGGTCTGCTCGCTGACGCTTTTCTTCTGGGAAAAGCGCATGGGCTATCCGATCATCCCCGTGGACATGCTGCTCGACCGCAAGCTGGGTCCGCTCTTTGCGATGTCGGTGCTCGGGGGATTCGCGCTGTTCTCGCTCGTCTTTTATGTGCCCCTGCTGTTCCAGGGCGGCTACGCGATGTCGCCGCGCGCCTCGGGCATGCTGATCACGCCGCTCCTGCTCGGCACGACGGTCGGAAGCGTCGTCAATAACCGCGTGGTCACGCGCGTCCGAAGAGCCAACGCGATCCTCTACGCAGGCTTCGCGTTGTCCGCTTTCGCGTGCCTCGCGGTGGTCGTCCTGCGAGGCAACGAGCCCTATCTCGTGTGGATGGCGTGCATGGGCGCGAGCGGCCTGGGGCTGGGCCTCGTGGGCACGAGCCTCACGGTCTGCTCGCAGCAGATTGTCTCGCGAGATCATATCGGCGCTGCCACGGCGCTGCTGCATTCACTGCGCACGTTCGGCGGCATGCTGGGCACGGCCATGACTGGCGCGCTGCTTGGGCACCTGTACACGATGGGCGTGAATCGCTCGCTGGACTCCTACCAGGCGACGCAGTGGTTCAAGTCGTTCGCGAGTCCCGAACTGCTCGTGGACCGCGCCGACCAGGCCGCGCTGATCTCCCGCCTCGTGAGCGCCGGCCACGCCGGCGACGCGATGATGAATTCGGCGCGCAGCGCGCTCGTGGATTCGATCCACATCGGCCTCGCCGTGGCGGCCGTGGCTGCGCTGGCGGGCCTCTGTCTCGCGTGGTTCGTGCCGCCCGTGCGGGTCGGCTATCTCGAGGCGCGATCGCACACATGATTTGTGAGCCACTAGCCACCGCCAATCACTTCTCTCGCGTCCAAAGGATGGCGTGCAACGTCGAGTTACCCGCGATGTCGCCACGCCCGTTGATCCCGACACCTTCACTGAAGTTGTCCCCTGGGAGCGTGCCCAGGTCGATCATCGCCCCGTGCTCAAACAAAAACGCGTGCGGCAGGTACGGGTTGGTTCCGGTATCCGACTCGCCGACCACCTGGCCGCGATTGTCGATCCCGAAAGCGTTGCTGTTGGCGCGGCCAGGGAGCGTTCCCAGGTCAGTCATCGCCCCGTTTTCATACAGAAAGCCATGCACATCCCCGTTTGCGGTAGACGATATGCCGATCACCTGACCGCGATCGTTGATCGCCTGAGCATGGCTGAGGCCTGTGCCCTGGAGCGTGCCCAGATCGGTCATCACTCCATGGTCATAGAGAAAGGCGTGCGCGTACCCGCTTGCGGTGGACGAATAGCCGACCACCTGGCCGCGATCGTTGATCGCCAAAGCGCCGCTGTCGCTGCCGCCGGGAAGCGTGCCCAGATCGGTCACCGTCCCGTTTTCAAACAGGGCTGCGTGAACGTATCCACGCAGGTTGGACGCAGAACCGACTACCTGGCCGTGCTCGTTGATCGCGGCGGCTGCGCTGAAGTCGCTACCGGGGAGCGTACCCAGGTCGGTCATCACGCCATGTTCGAATAGAAAGGCATGCTCGACCCCGCGTGCGGTGCTCGAGGCACCGACCACCTGGCCGCGATTGTTGATCCCGTTCGCTGAACTGAAGCTGCCACCGGGAAACGTGCCCAGGTCGATGACCACTCCGTTTTCAAACAGACAGGCGTGCGTGCTCCCGCTCGCGGCGATCGAGAAGCCGACCACCTGGTCTCGCGCGTTGATCCCGAGCGCGTTGCTGTAGTTATATTCACCGGGGAGTGCGCCGAGATCTTTGATGACGAGACTTTGGCCTGAGGCGGGCTGGATCGCGGCGGCCGCGACCAGGGTGAAAACCATCAGGGCGCGGCGGAAATCGTGCATATTGTCCATCACCTTGCATGCGGATTGCATGGTAATCCCCCTTCCCGGGATAACACCTGGTTCACGATAGATTCATATGCGGCACAACAAGGCACACTTTGCGTCCTGACACGGGCGCAGATCGAAAGAAAGTCGAGTCGCTGGAAAATAAAAATCGGGTATATTTGCCGTTCGTGCATCGGCATCAGCACAAATTACGCTGGATTGTACCGGGAAGGGCCCACAATTGATTAGGATTGCTAGTCGATACAATCCAGGCATTAGAGCTGATCCATTCTGGATGGCCGCGAGCAATGACGAGAGAGCCTGCCAGCCAGATCCGGCGTTGGCGATTCGAATTCGTATGCAGATAGAAGCTACCGATCACTCTAGTCTATGGGGTGGCCGTTTTCAACTGATTAAATAGCGAGGCAAATTAATGACAATGTGACACTTCGATGCCTTGCCTTTTCTCGATAGCGGGTTAAATGATCGCTTGCGATCGGGCTCCCTTTCTGCCGCCGCTTGCCGCCGCCCAAAAGAGCGCTGAAGGCCCAGGGACCGCCGCTTGTGAGGGCAGCGGTTTTCATCGGTTGCACTGAAACCACGGCTTTCGCGATTCAGGCGTTCACAGGAATGCCTCGAGACGTCAGAACATATGGCGAACGCCAACATTGCCGCCCACGGTGGTGCCGCGTGTGCCGTAGAGGGCGCTATCCACGGATGCGCCGTCGACGTCGAGCCCCGTGTTCATCGCGCCATGATTGTTGACCACACCGATCTGGGCGTAGAGCGTGGTGGTGCGCGAGAGCAGGTAGTTTGCACCCACGGCCGCGAGAATCGAATGGTTGCCGGTATCGTGGCGATCGCTCGTCAGCCACGCGCCGCCGTTCACATCGAATTGCGGCAGCACGAAGTAGTCGAGGCCGCCGCCGTAGACGTTGTTGCTGAAACCACCGGCGACCTTGTAGCTGGCGAACGAGGCTTTCGCGGTGAGCGAGCCGATCTTGTACGAGGCGCCCAGCGTGCGGCCCACGAACGGCACCGTCGTCGGCAACGGCGTCGCGACGGTGCCGCCGCCGTTGCCGTCGTAGAAGGCGCCCTCGACGGCCAGCGTGCCATTGTCATAGCGCAGGCTCAGGGAGTACTGGCGGCCAGCCTGGAAATTGCCCGCTTCCCCGCCGAGCGCAATCATCGCACGACCCTGAAAGCCTGCGAGCGCCGGCGATGTCCAGGTGAGTGCGTTGGCATTGAAAACCCCGGTGCCCACGACATTGTCCAGATACGGAACGAGGCCGCTGCCGAATTGCGAGCAGCCGCGCGGGTCGAGATCGTAAAGCGCAAGAAAGAAGGGCGAGTATTGCAGGCCCGCTTTCACCTCGCCGAAGCCGCCGTGCAGCGCTAGCCAGGCCTGCCGTCCGAACAGGGGGCGACGGTGCTGCTGCTGGGAGAGAGCGGAGTGGGCAAGAGCACCTTCGCGCGGCTGCTGCATGAGCAGAGCCGCCGTGCCACGGGTCCCTTCGTCGCCATCAACTGCGCGACGATTCCCGAAACATTGATGGAGTCCGAACTATTCGGCGTGGAGCGCGGTGCGTTCACGGGGGCCGATGCGGCGCGCGCCGGGCGCTTCGAACTGGCGGAAGGCGGCACGCTGTTTCTCGACGAGGTGGCCACGCTGCCGCTCGTCGCGCAAAGCAAGCTGCTGCGCGTGCTGGAGACGGGGCAGTTCGAGCGGCTCGGCAGCGGCGTCGCGCGGCAGGCGAACGTGCGCATTGTTGCGGCGACGAACGAGGATCTCTGGGAGGCCGTGCGGGCGGGACATTTCCGCGAGGATCTGTTCTTCCGTCTGTATGTCTTTCCGATCGAGATTCCGCCCTTAAGGCAGCGCAAGGAAGATCTGCCGGTGCTGATCGAGCATTTCATGCAGCGCTTTGCGAACGCCTACGGCCGCGACGTGTATGGCCTGACACCGGAGGCGATGGCCATGCTGCTAGGCTATTCCTGGCCGGGCAATATCCGCGAGCTCTCGAACGTGGTCGAGCGCGCCGTGATTCTCGCGGAAGACGGGCGCTCGCTCGATGCGGTGCATGTCGTGCTCATGAAGGAGTTGAAGCGCGCACCCGCAAAGCCCGCACAAGAAGGGGCTTTTACGGCGCCGCAGGCAGACAGCGCTAAACCCCTTCCGTCGCGTTCGATTGACGAGATCGTGGCCGAATGGATAAAGGACCGCGGCCTCACGCTCGACGAAATGGAAAACACCATGGTCGATGCGGCCATCGCGCAGGCAGACGGGAACATGTCGCGCGCGGCGGCGTTGCTCGGCATCTCGCGCGGCCAGTTGCTTTATCGGCGCAAGCGCGGCGGGACTGGCACTGAGGCGAGTTGAGGCCAGGCGAGCAAAAGATACGCTTTGATGCCCAAACCCGCCAGCGCGACCTCAAATCATTTGCCACAAAGCAGCAGCAGGCGCGCCTCGTCCGAACAGGGCCGGTCATTGCTCTTTGGCGGAGTCGCAGCGTGTTCTGGGGTGGCCGCGGCCGCCGACATCGCTGCGCGATGTGCAAAGCACATCTTCAGGCGCTCCTTGACTGGCTGGTAGTATTGCCACCCTTTGCCGAGATCGGGTAATTCGAGCTTAACCTGCTTCCACTTCGGGTGGCCGTGCTCCTGGAGGTTGTCGAAATTCTCGCAAAGCGAATCGGCGAAGTGTTTCAGGTTGACGACCGTATCGCGCAGATTGTAATCGTAAGTGACCAGAAAAGCCTTGACTGTCCAGGTCGGTACGTCCTCTTTCAACCAGTCTGGATAGCTCGATACGTGGATCGTCGCGGGAAAGTAGGTCTGCCTCGCGCGTGCCGTTTCGGGCGCATTCGGGTCGACGTGCAGGAAGCGGATCTGCTGCAGCAGTTCCGGTTTCATGTCGGTAAAGAGCTTCGCGGGTTGTCCGGCGACGATAATCGCGACGTCGATCTTCTTCACGATCAGCGCGGCAAGCGCGTCTTCGTTGCTCAGGTGCTGCGCGTTCTGCTCGGGAATCGCTTGGCCGAACATCAGGCGATAGAGTGTCGTTGCCGATTGTGCGGTGCCGCTGCCGATCAGGCCAACGCTGATCGTTTTGTCCTTGATCTCATTGATCGATTTCATGGGTGAGTCGTTGCGTACAACAAAATAAATTTCTTCGTTATATAGCGGCATGATGAGCCGCAACGGGCGAATCGTCGTGCTGGCTTCCTCGTTGCCGGAGTTGGCCATATCGACGTAGGCCTGGTAGACATCGGATTGGACGAGCGCGAGCTTGACGCCAGGCTCGAATCGCATGCGCTGCACGTTTTCCGCGGAGCCTTTGGAAGGCATCACCTCGAGGTCGATGCCAGCCGGTTGCGCAACCCATTTCGACAGGTCCTGACCGATCTGAATGTACGTCCCGCGTTCAGGGCCCGTTACGATCTTGTAGTGCGCGTCTGCCTCAGCTGCGACGGCAAGCGTCGCGAAGAGCAGGGCAATCAGTGCCGCCAGTCCCGCCAGAGTGGTCTTCAGCATGGTCTCTCTCCCGCGTGGGATGTGATGTACGCAAGATCTCGATGCTCGATGAAACCGTTATCAATGCGTGGAGTCGGACGGCACCGCATGCCGCCATCCGGATTGCAGAATCGCGCGCTCCTGCGCTTCGACGCCAGAGCGGTCGCTCGCCGGACTGGGGGCGCCGGCGCTGGCGGATCCTTTCACAGCAGCGGCAGTGGCGGCATTCCGGTCTTGCGGCGGCGGTAGTTCCTCTGTGCTCGCGCCGGGCGGCGACGGAACCGCGGTGATCGCTTCGGCGGCGTTTTTCGGTGCATTCGGCGAATTCGGCGGGTTCAGTGGCGTCCAGCCCGTCTCCGTGATGGCGTGCTCCATTAACGATTGCGCGTGCAGGCTGCTCGAATCGATCGCGAGCGCTTCCGATGCCTGTTGCTGTACGCAGACCCAGGCATGCAGACTGGCACATCGGTCCGCGTTTTGCAGCGCGCTGTCGCGCCGTTGCTCGCGCGCCGCGATGTCACGCTGTATTGCGTGCGCATCCTCATTGTCCGCGTCGCGCATGATTGCGGCATTGATCGCGAATGTCGCGTCAGACAAGTTGTTTTCCGCGAGACTTGCACGCGCGGCGCGCAGACTGCCGGGGACATCCACGAATTGCGGCGTAGTCGAGCGCGGCCCCGCTTCGGCAGTCGGGGACATCGTGTTCGCTTGTTGCTGAGGCGAAGACCCCGAGATCGTACCGCTGGACGAATACGTGCTCTGATCCTCAGTCACGCCATCATGTTTGAATCTTTCGCCGAGCAGCAGAAACGCGGCATACGCGATCGCGAGAACGAAGCAGGCAAGCAAAAGGCCCTTCGAGAAGATCCGTCGTCCCAGGCTCCAGAAGAGCGACTCGTGCTCGACCGGCGTCGGCGAGTCCTTCACGTAGTCCGGCCTTACCGAGGAGTGACCGGATGCGGGCACGCCGGCCAGTGATGGCTTTACGGCCACCGGGGGCCGCGATTCCGCGGGATCTCTAACTCTTAATCTGACTTTCGGACGCGTATCCAGCCCGACCTTGTCGAGTGGATGAGCCGCGCCGCAGTGAGGGCAGAAGTCGGCGTGCTCATAGAGTACTGTGCCGCAACGCTTGCACACCGAGGGGAAATGCTGGTCACGAGTAATCTGAGCGGACATGGCGTTGACTCACCGTAGTGGCGATGCCAATTCTGCATGCTCAGGATCGACGTTGAAGCGAACGACGAACACTCGCGGAACTTACGATCTACATGCGCAGGAAAGCGGCGAGGCCGGACCCAGCCCAGCCGCTAAGAGCAGAATATCGGTGCTTTCCACCGGCGCGTCAATCGCCGTTGTTACCTACCGCACATATCCGTTGGCGCAACATGCGTCTGGGCGCCTGAATTATGGGAATTCTTAAGCACAGGGCTCATTGATTGGCGCGCCTGATCTTTTATTCATAAGAATGGCCGGGTTCACATCGATGCCTTTGATAACGAATGTCCAGATGGGCAGGCATCGCACTCCGCGACGTGTGCTCCTCGCATACATGCATGCAAACGAGAGCATCGTTGGGTGGATGGCCCGCCACGGACTGTGCGTGACGCCACCGTCGCGGGGCGTCACGCTACGGGTGGTTACCGGGCAAGCGCGGCGAGGCGGGGGAACAGGGCAAGGGCGTTGCCGCGATTGATCGAAGCCTGCTCATTGGCGCTGAACACCGCGCTGGCATCCTGTTGCGCGGTGAACGACGCACTGATGGGCGCGGGCGCGTACGGAAAATCCGCACGCGCAACAGGACGCGATCCTCGCGGATCGCCTCGACATCGGCTATTGTCCGGCATTCGGCACGGCCTTCGATGCGAAGCTCGCCGTGCGAACGGTCGGAAGCTGGTCGTGGGAAGTGGCGATGAGCGACCGGCATCCGCTGGCGAAGCGGCGCTCAGTGAGCGTCGCGGCGCTTGCGGACGAGCCGTTCATCGTCTACGCCGCCCACGGTGACGACGAAGGGCAACGGGCGATCCTGCGTCAGGTGCTCGGCAAGGAGCCGCGCGTCGCGTACAAGATGAGCAGCACGCTCTCCGCGCTCGCGTTGACGGCCGCAGGCCTCGGGCTGGTGCTTGCGCCCGGGCCGGTGAGCCGGATCGCGATACCGAACGTGGTTTATCGCAAGCTGGAGAGGCGCGGCCCGAAATCGGAGTTGGTGGTGATCAGCCGGATTGGTGGGGCGTGGGGGGCGAGTCAGCGGTATCTGGAGATGCTCGGGGAGGGCGATGGGTGAATGTTGCGTGAACGTGAGTCGCGCCTGCGTCGGGTACAACCAGGAAGCGACCATCAGTCTACATCTACAGGGATGCTTCATTGTCCGAAGCTTCCGTTCGAGCAGGGATGAATTGGGGTGAATCTAAACATCGCCTTACCGATGAAGAACGGACTGTCTGCGATAGCGCCAATCCGGGCACTTTGTGTGAGCCAGCGTACGGATGAAAGCCTGCAGAGGAGTTCTATGATAGTGAGCGATGGCGCTAATGCCTTTCCCCCATAAGCAAATGCTTCACATCTTCGGAAATTCATTCAAATTCAAGTTTTCTGAATTAATGGGGTATTCGCATCTAATTATCAGATAAATCTGGGTGCTTGCATATTTTGTAATAAAAAGGCTTTTTACATTCAATACGGGCAAGTATTCGACCAATCCAGGGAGAGCCAAATGGCGATCGTATTCAAGACCGACCGGGTTCGCGGCGAGTGGACGAAGCTGCACCATTACAACCCGGCACTCTGCAAGATTGTCCACGAGCTTTCCGCCTATCTTGCGAAGCAGCAGCAAAACCTGACGATTACCTGTATCTATCGATCGCAGAAAGAAAACAACGAAATCTACAGAGCGAGCAAGCCAAAGCATCAAAAAGTCACTGCTCACACGTATTACACCGCAGTCGACATTCGTTCTCATGGATTGGAAGCATTCATCCCGGAAATGCTAGAACTTCTGAACGCGCATAATTCCCGCAATGCAAACAGGACCAGAAGCGGACAAACGGCGATCTTTCACGAGGTCAACGGCCACGGTCCACATTTCCATATCCAGTTCCAGGAGAAGCACGCACATAAGCTTCCCAAGCATGCAAATCACAGTTGACACGGCGCCCTTAGCCTGAGACCGGCCCCTGACGCGAAGCTGCGTCACGGACCTCTTCGGGGCGGAAGTGTCAATTCGCTGATGCTACAAGCTGCCGTTCGGCGGCTCGATGCCCCCCGTCAGCAACCCGCCACATCTCGTCGACGGTCATTCCCACGAATCCCGCCTCGTATTCGTGCGCCATTGAATGTGGCCCTGCAAACAGTGTCTGGAGATACGGGTCGTCCATCGGGTCATGGCTGGTTAGAAATGAGCGCGTTAGGCCTTCAGGTTCTACGAAGGCGTGCCCTTGCGGCTGCTGGTCCAGCGTTTTCCGGAGCCCAGCCTGTCGACTTGACGTTGCAGATCTTTGCCCCAGGCAAAGCCCCTGACATGATTTATTCTGTTTCCCTTCGGGAAAATTTGTATTTTCGGCGAAAAAATCATGCGCGTAGTGCGTGGGCGCGCCGAGGCTCGCGCCAGGTGTCTGCATGTGAAACGCGATGAGTGATTGCAACTAACAATCCACGGCCTCAAAACCAGCAAGCGCCTTCGGCGGCAAGCGCCGCCCGGCAACAGATATCTGCGGATGGACCACCTGACTGCATGCGCCCACTTGGTGAAGCCCGAATTGCATTAAATGCAGTGTCCTGGGCAGCTCCCTAATGAGGGTGTTGCTACCGCATGGGTAACGCGATCACGGGAGCGCGCCTGATCTTCTCGAGGGCCCGCGGCGAAAGAGGGTTCATGCCATACGCGATATCCGATTCAGCCTTCGCTTCCCGACGCTGATCGGTCGGTGACCGTATCAAACAACGTTCGTTCGACAAATGCTAGCATCGTGCCCGCTCAATCGTTTGTCATCCAAAAAAAGCTCCATGAGAAAAATCGGACTTGCCGCAGTCCTTTCATTCGCTACGCTAACCGCGCCGGTCGCATGTTTTGCGCAAGCAGTTGCGAAGCCGGCGACGCACGTCATTTCGTCGATCGATCTGTCGAAGCCCTTCGGAACGAGTTCGCCGTGGCGGTTCATCGCATCGCAGGGACCGGATGTGCAGGACCCAATCGGCGCGCGGGATTCGGCGCCGGGCGTCGTTTTTCCATGCATTACGCCGGACAATGCCAAGACATGTCTGCCTGATACGGACAGCGCGCTGCGCCGTAAAAAGGACGCGGACTTCCTTTCGGAACCTCATTTTCTTCTCGACGCCCGGATCGTCCACGCGTCGGCGGAGCACGCGTTGCTCCTGCTGGAACTCGGGAGCTTCGAGACGGGCGACGGAGATCAGTTGAAAGGCACCCAGGTCTATGCATACGATCGGGGCCGCGACAGCTTTGCATTGGTCTACGCGCATCAGACTGGACGCAACAACAACCAGGAAGTTCGCTTCATCGCCGATGGCCCGCTGCAAGGAGAGATCATTTTAGTCGACCCGACGCGGGACGCTCCGTTCGGCTATTGGGTAGCCGTCAACAGTCGGGCAGGGGGTGGCAGTTATAGAGAAGTATTGCGCTATCGCAGCGCGACTACCTATGGCGACGGCAATCCGCTGGCGGTGATCGATGCGGAAATGCCGAACATCCAGGCGCGGCTCGGTTTGTGGAAGCCTGGTATGCCGCTCCCGCTGCCGCCGCATGACTGTCCCGCGCCTCACCTCGTAAAGTCGGTCCTATGGTGTCGTTGATCAGCGATGCATTGCACTGTGCACGGTTTCCGAAGTTTCATGTCCCACGCATCTGCGGACGCGGTCGGATCGACGGAAAAGGGGAGCGCTCTTTCGATGCTGGACGCCGTTGAGAAAGCAGGCGGTGCAACGCTGCTCGTCACGTTGAATACCAGACCGGGAGACCTGATTGACAGGACGTTTTCCGGCGCACGCACGGCCTGAGCTAACGCACGAACGCAATGCCAAAAAACACGCCCCGTATCCAGCCATGCCGGATACGGGGCGCGTTGCAGAACACTGCAGTGAGCAATAACGCGTCAGCTCTGCTTCGCCATCTCGCGTTTTTCCTCAGCAATGGCAGCGTTGCCGTTGAGCTTGCTGCTCACCCACCAGCCCACCGTCATCACCGCGATCCAGCCGATGCCGACGTACAGGGCAATACGCGTATCTTTCTCGTAGCCCAGCACGCCGATCACGCACAACATGAACGCAATAGCGACAGCGGGACCAACGGGCCACAGCGGCACCTTGAACTTCAGCGCGCGCACTTCGTCGCTGGACAGACGCCAGCGCATGGCCACCTGCGAAAGCAGGATCATGAGCCAGACCCAGACCGTGGCGAACGTCGCGATCGATGCGATGACCAGGAAGATCTGGTCCGGAATCAGGTAGTTGAGCAGCACGCCGCCGAGCAGCGCCACGCCCATCACGAGCACCGTCACCCAGGGCGCACCGGCACGCGACGTGATCGTGAACACACGCGGAGCCTGGCCTTGCGCGGCCATCCCGTACATCATGCGGCAGGCGCCGAAGATGTCGCTATTGATCGCGGAAACCGCAGCCGAAATCACCACCACGTTGAGGATCGTTGCCGCCGACTTGATCCCGAGTCCCGAGAAGATCTGCACGAACGGGCTGCCCTGGCCGTCGATCTTGGTCCACGGGAACACGGCCATCAAGACGATCATCGTGAGCACGTAGAACAGCAGGATACGCACGGGCACCGCGTTGATCGCGCGCGGCAGGACCACTTCGGGATTCTTGGCTTCGCCGCTCGTGATGCCGATGATCTCGACCCCGCCATACGCGAACATCACCACCGCGAGCGAGGCAACGAGTCCGCCCACGCCGTGCGGTGCGAAGCCGCCATGGGTCCAGAGATTCGAGAGCCCGTGTGCCTGCTCGCCATTCATGCTGATGCCCAGCATGAGAATGGCGGCGCCGCCGATGATCATCGCGCCGATGGCGAGAATCTTCGCGAGCGCGAGCCAGAACTCCATCTCGCCGAAGATCTTCACGTTGCACAGATTGAGCCCGCAGATCAGCAGCACGATGGCCAGCACCCAGATCCACTGCGGCACGTGCGGAAACCAGAAGGCCATATAGATGCCGAAGGCCGTCACGTCCGCGAGGCCGACGATGATCATTTCGAGGATATAGGTCCAGCCGGTGAGGAAGCCGGCGAGCGGGCCGAGGTAGTCGCCGGCGTAGCGGCTGAAGGAGCCCGAAATCGGATTGCGCACGGACATCTCGCCCAATGCGCGCATGACCATGTAGACTGCCGCGCCGCCCAGGATGTACGCGAGGACGACTGCCGGTCCGGCCAGCTGGATCGCCGATGCGGATCCGTAGAACAGGCCAGTGCCGATGGCGGAGCCGATCGCGAGGAACCGGATGTGGCGGGCTCCGAGGTTACGCTGCAGATTTTCTTCCAATGTCTCTTTCCTTGAACGGTCCCGCAGAGAGCAGCGGCGGCTTGTGGCCCCGTTGCACTCTGCCGGCACGTTTCGTCTTCTCTTTCATGCGGCCGTTGAGCGTCGCGCGCTGTTGCTCAGTGACGCTGGATGACGCTCAAGGCCGGTGATGCAAATTGCAGGTAGTGCGGATGTTGCGGGTATTACAGGCTCGGCAGGACTGCGGCCGGCAGCAGCGCGTTCAGATGGCGCTTGGCGATCAACGCGCTCGCTGCCTCGATGTCCGGTGCGAAGAAGCGGTCCTTCTCATAGAACGGCACGACTTCGCGCAGGATGTGGCGTGCGGTTTCCAGCGCGTCGGTGGTCTTCAGGCCTTCGCGGAAGTCGAGGCCCTGGCAGGCGCCAAGCCATTCGATCGCGAGCACGCCCTTGACGTTGTCGGCCATTTCCCAGAGGCGGCGGCCGGCGTTGGGCGCCATCGACACGTGGTCTTCCTGGTTCGCCGAGGTGGGCAGGCTGTCGACGCTGTGGGGGTGGGCGAGCGCCTTGTTGTCCGAGGCGAGCGCCGCGGCCGTGACCTGCGCGATCATGAAGCCCGAGTTCACGCCGCCGTTCGCCACGAGGAACGCGGGCAGTTGCGACATGTGCTTGTCCATCATCAGCGAGATGCGGCGTTCGCTGAGCGAGCCGATTTCCGCAATCGCGAGCGCGAGATTGTCCGCCGCCATCGCAACGGGTTCCGCGTGGAAGTTGCCGCCCGAGATGACGTCGCCTTCTTCGGGGAACACGAGCGGGTTGTCCGAGACGGCGTTGGATTCCACTTCCAGCACGTCGGCGGCGTTACGGATCTGCGTGAGGCAGGCGCCCATGACCTGCGGCTGGCAGCGCAGCGAATACGGGTCCTGAACCTTTTCGCAGTTCTCGTGCGACTGGCCGACCTGGCTCGATGCGCCGAGCAGATGGCGATACACGGCGGCGGCGTCGATCTGGCCGCGCTGGCCGCGCGCGGCGTGAATGCGCGGGTCGAACGGCGCGCGCGAGCCGAGCATGGATTCCACGCTCAGCGCACCGCACACGCTCGCTGCGCCGTAGAGGTCTTCGGCCAGAAACAGGCCCTTGAGCGCGTAGGCGGTCGAGGCTTGCGTGCCGTTCAGCAGCGCGAGGCCTTCCTTCGCGGCGAGGTTGAGCGGCTCGAGGCCGGCGATCTTGAGCGCGTCGCGCGCCGACATCCAGCGGCCGTCGTGGCGTGCCTTGCCTTCGCCCAGCAGCACGAGCGACATGTGCGCGAGCGGCGCGAGGTCGCCCGAGGCGCCCACGGAGCCCTTCACCGGAATGTGCGGATACACCTCGGCATTCACGAGCGCGATGAGCGCGTTGATGACCTTGCCGCGGATGCCCGAGAGGCCGCGCGCGAGGCTGTTGATCTTGAGCACCATGATGAGGCGCACGAGCGCGTCATCGAGCGCCTCGCCCACGCCCGCGGCGTGCGAGAGCACCAGCGAGCGCTGCAGGTTTTCGAGGTCGGCGCGCGCAATGCGCGTCGAAGCGAGCAGACCGAAGCCGGTGTTGATGCCGTAGGCGGTGCGGTCTTCCGCGATGATCTGTTCAACGCAGGCCACGCTGCGGTCGATGGCCACGTGGGCGCTGGGGTCGAGCGTGAGCCGCACGGGGTTCTGATGCACGCTGCGAAGTTGCGCGAGCGTGAGCGTGCCGGGGGTGATGCACAGCTCCGTAACCCGTTGAGTATCCTGGCGATGCGAAGTCACGGACTTCCTCCACTGAAAGAAATTGAAAGCAAAAGCGGTCCGGGGATGGCCGCGATGGTTGGAGCATATTGTATAGACAACTTTGCAGGTATCAGGGTTTACGCATAGGCGGTATAAACGGAACTACGGGCGTGCCGCGGCAGTCCGCGTGTGGCGTAAGTTCGCCGAAAGTTGTCTATTCAATGTAAATTGGGGAGCGGTTGAATCGGAGGCGTGAGCAGAGCGTGAAGGCGCGAACGCGCCGCCTTTCTGCATCAGACGGAGTCGTCATACGGTCTTTCAATTTCCCACCGTCTGGTTCGTCTTTGAGGGGTAAAGACGGCGGCGGGAGGGGGAGCCAGGGCGGGTATTTTTTGCCCGAGAGGGAAGCGTGAGTTTCCTGGGGGTGAAAATCGTGCCAGCCACCGACCACTGAACGATCGCGCTTCATTTCGCACACGCGAGGCGCCGGAATCCCAATGCGCCGCCACGCGGCGCGCGCATCAGAATCGCCAGAACAGGAACCGGTGGTGCGTGGTTCGAGGATGGCTTGCAGCAGGCGGAGTGCTCTTCGGCGCGAGTTGTGCATGCGCATCGATCACCCTCGCACGCAGCGCCATGTCGTAGAACGCGCCCACCATCGGCAACGCGCTGTGCGCGCCTTCACCCCAGTAGTCGTTGCGCAGCGTGACGCGGGCATCGTCGAAGCCGACCCATGCGCCCGCAACCAGTTGCGGATGCATCAGGATGAACCAGCTATCGGCATTGTCCTGCGTCGTGCCCGTCTTGCCGGCCACGTCGGCGCGAATCCCGAAGCGCGTCCTGATCTCGGTGCCGGTGCCGTGGTCGACCACGTCGCGCATCGCGTCGATGAGCTTGAGCGCCGCCGCCGGCGGCAGCGCCCGTTCCGGTTGAGCCGCCGGAAATTCGGCGAGCACGTTGCCGTCGCGATCCTCGATGCGCGTCACCATGCGCGGTTCGATATAGGCGCCGTGATCCGCGATCGTGCAATACGCCGAGACCATCTCCTTGAGCGTGACCGGGCTCGTGCCCAGCGCGAGCGATGGCACCGCATCGAGCGGGCTTTCGCGCACGCCCATCTTGCGCGCCAGATCGGCGACCTTGGCGGGACCTTCGCGCTGCATGAGCTGGGCCGTCACGCGGTTGCGCGAATAGGCGAGCGCGTCGCGCAGCGTCATCGGCCGGCCGGTGGGCGGCTCGGCGTCGGTCGGCCGCCACACCGCGTTGCCCTTGAGCGCAATGGTCACGTTGCGATCGACGATCGTGTCGCCCGGTTGCGCGCCGTCCGCGAAGGCCGCGCCGTAGACGAAGGCCTTGAAGGTCGAGCCGGGCTGACGCCGTGCCTGCTGCACATGATCGAACGGCTCGTCGTGGAAATCGCGGCTGCCGACCCACGCCTTGATATCCCCGTTGCGTGGATCGAGTGCGATGAAGCCCGCCTGGATTTGCGTCTTGCTGCGGCAGAGGGCGTCGACGAACGCGCCGTCCATCGCCAGTTTCCTCACGGCGGCCGGATCCGTGAGGCCCGCATCGCGCGCCGCGCGGTACTCGGGTGTCTGCCTCATGAATGACTGGAACAGGTCGTTGCCGGGCCAGCAGCCCGTTCTCTCGTTCCATGCGTCCTTGGCTATCCATTGCAGCTGGCCGGTTTGCCAGGCGACGGCCTGGGTCGCCATCGCCTGTAGCCGCGAATCGATGGTCGTGCGCACGACGAGGCCGTCCGAATAGATGTTGTAGCCGTTGCGGTCCGCCCAGGTGATCAGCCATCGGCGCAATTGCGCCGCGAAATGCGGAGCGGCGCCCACCTGCTCCGTTTGCGGCTCGAAATCGATGTGGGTGGGCTGGTTTTTGAGCCAGGCAAACTCGTCCGGCTTGAGCTTGCCGAACTTCACCATCTGGGCAAGCACCGTATTGCGGCGCTCGAGCGCCCGCTCCGGATTGAGCACCGGGTTGTAGGCGCTATTGGCCTTGAGCATGCCCACCAGCGTCGCGCTTTCGAGAATGTCGAGCTGCGCAGCGGGCTTGCCGAAGTACGTGCGTGCAGCCATCTCGACGCCGTAGGCGTTGTACAGGAACGGCACCGTATTCAGGTAGGTCTCGAGGATCTCGCCCTTGCTGTAGACGTACTCGATCTTGAGAGCGGTGATGGCCTCCTTGAGCTTGCGCGTGAGCGTGGGCGCACGGCCGACCTCGTCGGGGTACAGATTGCGCGCGAGCTGCTGCGTGATGGTGGAGCCGCCTTGCCGCGTGCCGGAAAACGTGTGGAAGGCCGCCGACGCGAGACGCTCGGGGTCGATGCCGTGATGCTCGTAGAACCGGTGGTCCTCGGTGGCGATCAACGCCTGCACCACCCAGGGGGAAATCTGGTTGAGCGGCACCCACTCGCGATTGACGGGCTTGAACTCGGCGAGCAGTTTGCCGTCGGCGGAGACGACCAGCGCGGGGCGATCGACACGCGCCTTGCGGATGTCGCTAACGCGCGGCGTGAACGGGATGAGCGCAAGGACATAGACGAGAAACAGCGCCGGCACCGCAGCCAGAGCGAGCATGAAACCGCGACGCGTCGGATGTCGAAGCCCGCGCCACGCAGCGCCGCTCATGCCGCGGGCCTTTGCGCCGGCCATCGCCGCAACAGTGCGCAGACGTGTGAGCCACCGAGCGCAAAGCTCACGAAAATGCGATACGGACGGGCGGTTCACGTTGGCGGTGCAGTGGACGAAAGGCGCGATCGTACCAAAGTGCCAGCGCGTTCCCAGCGCTAAAACGGGCCTGCGCGTCTGCCGCTAACAGTTGATTACACTTGTTTCGAATTTGCTGCGCGGATTGGGTGCCTGATCATCAGCCGAAGATTCGAATTCGCAGCGGCGAGGGCATTGAGCAGGCCCGCGTGCGCTTGCATGAATCGGACCTGCCTGAACGACATCCGCAACGCGAGCCGCGCTATTGCATATCCCGCGCTACGCGAAAACCATTGGCGTTGTAGCGCACGCTGCTGTCGTACTTGAAGCGCGTGGCGCTCAGCATATAGCCCGCGCCGTCACGCCACGAGCCGCCACGGATGACGCGCGTCTGGCAATTGGGCTCGTCCCAGGTGCGCCCGTCGTCGGGGGCGTTCTTGTAGGAGTTGTGCCAGCAGTCGCTGACCCATTCCCAGACGCCGCCCGCCATGTCGTAGAAGCCATAGGGATTGGCCGGAAACGAGCCGACGTCGTCGGGTGCCTCGACATGCCACGGCTGGCCGCAGTCCTTGCAGTTCGCCGTTCCCTTGCGCATCTCGTTACCCCACCAGTAGCGCGTGGCGGTGCCGCCGCGCGCGGCGTACTCCCATTCCGCCTCGGAGGGCAGGCGGTACGGTTTTCCGCTGACCTTCGAGAGCCACTTCACGTATTGCTGCGCGTCGTCCCAGCTCAGATCGCGCACGGGTGCGTTCGGTGCGGAGTTGCTGTCGCTCGACAAGCGTGGGCACGCACCCGCATTGGCGCAAGCGTTCCACTGCGCCACGGTCACCGCGTACTTCGACAGTGCGTAGCTATGGCCAATCGTCACGCGATGCACGGGCTTTTCGGATGGATCGTCGGTGTCGTTGCCCATCATGAAGTTGCCGGGCGTCACCGCAATCAGGAGCGGGCAAGTGGAGCAGTCCTTAATATCGTGCGGCCCTGGCTTGGTCGTGGCAATGTTGACTTTCGCGGGAACCGCCGTTTGAGCGGGCGTTGCAACAGCGGGCGCGGCCTTGGTCTGCGCGGCCGGTGGTGCGGCTGGGGGAGGCGGCGTCTTGGCTTGTGGTGCAGGCGCGGGTGCGGCGGGTGCCGCGCTGCTCGCCGCGTGTGCTACCGGCGCTGTGGGGGCCGCGTTGCTCGCCGCGTGTGCCACTGGCGCTGTGGGCGCTGCGGGCGCGCTGGCCGATTTCGGTGCGGCGGCGCGCAGGCGTGCAAGGCGAGCCTGGGCGAGGGGGGCGAAGCGCCCGTTTGGATAGGCCTTCAGGTATGCCTCGTAATCGCTGGGGTATTGGCTGTCCTTGATCGAATTCCAGAAGGTGATTTCGTACTCTTCCGAGGTGTCTTTCGGCATCAGGCCGACACGCAGGATGACAAAGCCATCATGACGCCGGGCCAGACGCAACGCGTGCGCGGCGGCGGCGCGTGCGTCCTTGAACTGCGCAAGCAGAGCCTTGGGCGGCGGCGTGCTGGCGGGCGCCGAAGCGGCTTGCGTTGGGGGCAGGGGCGAGGGGATCGCCGAGGTTGGGCTGAGCGAGGCCAGCAGGCACACAGGCAACAATAGCCGCCACATGTTTGTTCTCCCTGGCAGGCGACGCCCGGAGGCGCCGCCCAGGAGCCATCGATTTTGAATGCAGAGGGCGAGCTGCCCGGCCGTGCTGGCACGATGCGGGCGTTATAGACGCTGCCGGCCACGGGCGCAAGCATTGTTCGCACACAACTACAAAATAGCACGCGTTCCGGCGATGCATGAGGCGAATGACGCACATGAGACGAACGAGGCGGGCCCGTTTCGATTTATGTGCATCGTGGTGAATTCGACCTAAGCTGTACAACACGCACCGAACTGCAACACCGCGTGCCGACTGCCGAAGAAGGAGCAACGAGATGCGAAGAAGAGAAACCTTGCTGGCCCTGGCAGCGGCCATTCTGATGCCGCGACTCGCTTGGGCCGAGCGCACGCCGTCGCCGCCTGGAGCCGAGGAATACATCATCTGGCCGCCGGACGGCGCGACGATTCCCAACGGCAAGTTCTGGGTGCGCATGGGACTGCGCAACATGGGGGTTTGCCCGAAGGGCGTGAATCGGGCGAACACGGGCCATCATCATTTGCTCATCGACACGGATCTACCTCCGCTCGACCAGCCGATTCCGTCCGATCGCAATCATCTTCATTTCGGTGCGGGTGAAACGGAGGCGCGTATCGAGCTGCCGCCGGGCAAGCATACGCTGCAGTTGCTGATGGGCGATTACAACCACGTGCCGCATGATCCGCCGGTTTATTCGAAGAAGATCACGATTACGGTCAAGTAGCGAGGTATTGCTTCGAGGCTGTTGTCAGTCAGTAGCGGGAGTGCATGCCATGAACCGGTTCGCTGCCTTTGTTGTCGTTTCTGTTTTGGCCTTTGCGGCCAGCCCCGCGGTGCTCTTGGGCGGTGTGGCGTATGCGGGTACTACGCCGGCCGATCCACGCGCGATCGTTTATATCGGGTGGCCCAATAATGGGCAGGTTATGCCGGCCGGCAAGCCGTTTCGTGTCTGGTTCGGGTTGAGGTATATGGGCGTGGCGCCCAAGGATGTCGAATTCAAGAATACTGGGCATCATCATTTGCTCATCGATACTGACTTGCCGCCTATGGATCAGCCTATTCCTTCCGATCGGAATCATCTGCATTTTGGGGCGGGGGAGACTGAAACCATGATTCAGTTGCCGCCTGGTAAGCATACGTTGCAGTTGCTCATGGGCGATGCTCATCATATTCCGCATGATCCACCTGTCTATTCCAAGAAGATTACTATTTACGTTAAGTGATCCATACGGATTGGTTTTTTTATGGCCTTTGGCCTTAACTTGTTTTCGCGGCGGGCCGCGGGCGTTGCCCCTGTGCGGGGCGGCACCTACTTTTCTTTGCCGCGGCAAAGAAAAGTAGGCAAAAGAAAGCCGCTCACACCGCCAGTGTGACGCAGTTCACCACTGCCCTGTATTTCGGAGCGGCTCCGGAGCGTCTGTCGCCACGCGACGTCACACGGAGTGACTAAGGGCTCATCCATCCGGCGGCGCTCCGCGCGCCGTGGGGTATAACCAAAAACAGTGGGATGCACGCGTTTTCGTAGGACTCCAGCGTATTCGATCGGCTGCTCGCCCACGCATTCGCCAGCCAACACGCCCGTGCATTCACCAGTCAGCACTCCCGCGCATTTACCAATCAGCACGTCAGCGTATTTACCGGCCAGCACGCCAGCGCATTTACCGGTCATCACCTTCGCGCACTTACCGGGTGGCACCCCCGGCGCATTCGCCGGCCAGCCCGCCTGGTTTTCCCTGCAGCCCCTTCCGCCCGCGCGTAGCGCGTGGCGGGAAGGATGAGCCCCTTGTCACTCCGGCGGAGTGTGCGGGGAGACGGATGCCCCGGAGCCGCTCCGATTAAAAGGGCAGTGGGGGACGGCGTCACACTGGCGGTGTGAGCCGCTTTCTTTTGCCTACTTTTCTTTGCGGCTGCAAAGAAAAGTAGGTGCCGCCCCGCACAGGGGCAACGCCTGCGGCCCGCCGCGAAAACAAGTTAAGGCCAACGGCCTTAAAACCTGCAGAAAAAAGCACGCAGCTGTCTGCAAAGCCCCAACACAATTCCCGCGCTGAGTTGGCGCACGTCCATCACCCATGGCCTCCTGCACGACTCATTTCAAGTGCGCCGGCACGCACGCCGCCAATCAACTCCCATACGCAGCGGGCCCTGCGCCCAATTCCAGTCAGCCAGCCAGAAACCTGGCACGCCTCGTGCCTCTACCCCATCGAGCCCGCAAAACTGCAGCTCAACCACCAACATCCCGGCAACACCCATCTGGAGAACTACCATGACCAAGCTGATGATCGCAGACCTGAGCGTCGCCCACGAACTCGACCGCCGTGAAATGAGCGCCGTACGCGGCGGCACCATGGGCGGCCTGATGCCCTTCTACTACCCGACCCCGAGCGTGAAGATCGACTCGACCACCTTCAACGCTTCGCAATTGATCGGCCAGTCCAACGACATCGTCAACGAAACGGGCAACGACGTGGCGTTCGTCAACGGCATTCACTCGACGGTCAACCCCGTTCAAAACGCCAAGAACACGATCAACTACTACTGAGCACGCCGCAAGCCGTGGAGGCCCCAGCGCCTCCACGGTGCTTCCCAGGCTCCCCCCCGTCTCCCCATCCCCCACACCCGCATCGTCGCGTTCCGCTCAAGGAGTCGATCGTGAACACCGCTCTTTCGTCATCGATCGCGCAATCGCACACAAACGCCCATTTCGGCATGCCGAGCTTGCTCGCGCGCGTTGCCGGCGCTGCGGGATTGTGCGCCGCGTTGCTGTGCGGCTGCACCGACCTCAGCACGCCCGCCTACCGGCGCCCGGATATGCCGGCCAAGGAAAGCTGGGCACACACGCACGGCGCCGTTTCAGCGGCAGCCACCGTCGACCCGCAATGGTGGAAGGCCTTCAACGACCCGTATCTGAACACGCTGATCGACAAGGCCATCTCGGCCAACGTCGACATCAAGATTCTGGCGGCGCGCATTGGCGTGGCCAGCGCGCAGATCGGCGAAGCGCAGGCCGGCGAGCTGCCCACGGTCGATGCGGGCGCCGGCATCGACTATGAAAAGAGCACGGGCATCGCCCTCACGAAGACCTACGATGTGGCCACCCAGGTGAACTGGGACATCGATATCTGGGGCAAGGTCGAGAAGAGCGTGCAGGCCCAGAAGGCCGAATTCCATGCGAGCGAGGCCGATTGGCGTGCAGGCTGGCTCACGCTCGTGGCCAATGTGGCGACCACGTATTTCCAGATCCTCCAGTTCGACGATCAGATCAAGGAGGAGCAACAGACGCTCGACAAGAACAAGCAGATCCTCACGATCTATCAGCAGATGTACGCAAACGGTGTTGCGCCCAAGACCGAGGTCCTGCGCCAGAGCGCCGAGATCAACGGGCTCGCCAATGAGCTGCTCGAGCTGCATCGCGAGCGCGATACGGCCGAAAATGCGCTGGCTACGCTGATCGGCGTGCCGGCGGGCGAGTTCAAGATGCCCGTGGGTCAGTTGCGCCAGCGCGTGAAGTTCCCCGACGTGCCCATGGGCCTGCCCGCCCAGCTGCTGGGCCGCCGCCCCGATGTGGTGGCCGCGCAATTCCGCATTCTCGAATCGTATGATGAAGTCGGGTCCGCGCGGCTCGCGCAACTGCCGACCATCAGTCTCACGGGCCGCGCCGGCACGGCCGCGTTCTCGCTCTCCGATCTGTTCAAGGTGTTCACGCTGAGCTTCATGCCGAGCATCGACCTGCCGATGTTCGATCCCAGCGTGCATGCCCACATCAAGACGACCGAGGCGCAAAGCAAGGTTGCCGAAGAGCAGTATCGTCAGGCGGTCTTCACGGCCTTCGAAGAGGTCGAGAACGCGCTCGTGAACCTCGATGCGCACAAGAAGCAGCGTGTCGAGCTGCTCCAGCAGAACGAGCAGCTGCGCACCGTCGCGGCGCAGGTCGAGGCGCAGTTGAAGGAAGGGCTCGTCTCGCAGCTGGAAGTACTGGAGTCCGAACGTTCGCTCGCTTCCGCGGAGCTGTCCCTGCTCGCCAATCACGAGCAGATCCTGAGCGACACCGTTACGCTCTACAAGGCCATGGGCGGCGGGTGGACCGATGTCGAAGTCGCCAACGTGGCATCCAGTTCCGCTGCGCCCGCAGCCCCGGCGCGGTGAGCCCGCGCATCCCGGCGGGCCACGCCGGTTGTTTGATTCCCGCGATCCGTCGCCTACACTTTTCTAACACCCCGATCGCCATGTGCAAGGCGCGCGGCTTCACAAGGACAGTCCGTGCGCGCGCAGTGCTCGCGCTGCGCGCAGTCTGGCGGACAACTGCTGATCGTTGGCGCAATCATGGTGCCTGACGCCGCTTCGATTGCCGAGAAAGAGACTTCGCTCGACCGGACGTTCGATATCGTGCTGCGTCCGATATCGCATCCGGAGTTGGGCGAGATCCGCATCGACAAGGATCTGTTCGCGGTGGGGCGAACCCAGCCGCCGTTTGCGTCGGCGCGGCCCGAGTTCGTCGTGGACCTTTCGCGCCGTCATGCGCGCATCTTCCGCGAAGGCCGCGCCGCCTATGTGGCCGACCTCGGCAGCAAGAACGGCACGGCTGTCAATGGCATCGAAGTCGCCCAGAAGCCGCATGTCCTCAACGATGGCGATGAGCTGTGCTTTGCCGGCGCGCTCTCGTTTCGCGTTGGTTTCGCGCCGCGTGCGGCGCGCGAGGCGGTGCGCCAGGCGGTGGTGACGCTCACGCCCGAGCGCGGCGATCTGGGCTTGCAGCAGATCGTCGTCACGAGCTTTCCGTTTCTCGTGAGCAAGGCGGACGAGACCTTCTCCCAGTATCGCGAGGCCTACCCGCATCAGGTGAACTACCTGTCGCGACGCCATGCGCATATCTATGCCGAGGACGACGCTGTCTATGTCGAAGATCTCGGCAGCACCAACGGCACCTTCCTCGATGAGCGTCGTCTCGACGAACAGGCCGTGCGTCTCGAAGACGGGCAGCGGCTCGCATTCGGTGGCGACCACTTCGTCTATCGCGTCGGGCTCGAAAGCGCGTGCGCCAGCGAGGCCACCGCCACCGCGACGCGCCGGCCCGATGCGGCCGCCCTCGCAGCGGACCTCGAGCGCACGACGTTCGTCGGCACGGCCCATTCGTTCCTCGATATTTTCTGCACGCCGCCGGCCCCGGCCCAGGACGACGAGATCAACCCCGATGCCAATGCGCCCGGCCGCGCCAGCGAAGCCGCCCAGGACACGAGGCGCAAGCGCGGACGTGTCGAAACCTTTCTCAGCGAGTTGAGCGAGGCGCTGGGCGGCAGCGGGCGCATCAACATGCGTCGGCTCGCAGGGTGGGGCGCAGGCGTGCTTGCCGCGCTCGTCGTGCTGGTCGCGACGACGGTGTTCCAGGGCGCGCCGCAACGCGACATGCAAGCCTTGCTGGCGAGCGGCCAATACGAAAGCGCGGCGCTGAAGGCCGATCAATACCTCGCACGCCAGCCCGACGACGGCGCGTGGCGCGCGATGGGGACAGAAGCGCTGGTCAAGGCGAAGGTGCCGGCGTGGATCGACGCCATCAATGCGCACGCGTTCGATCGCGCGCAGGCGATCGTGCAGGAGATGCGCACGCTCGCGCGCCATAACGCGGACGCAGCGCCGCTCGTGGACAACATCGACTGGATGGGGGCGCTGCAGTCGTTCGTGCTCGGACGCGGCGGTCCTGAAGCGCCGATCCGCATCTATCGCGACGAAGCGCCCATCCGCGCGCTGACGAGCCGCTGGAACGACGACCCAGGCGAGCATCAGCGCGCGCTCGACCGGATTTCGGCCTATGTGCCGGCGTTTGCCGCCGTGTACGCCGATGCGCTGAGCCACTTGCGCAAGCTGCAAAGCGACGATTCGGTCTACGTGGCGGCGCTCGACCGGATCAAGGCGGAGATCGACAAGGCGCTCGATAGCGACCGTCTGGACACGCTCGCCGCGACGCTGACCGACTATGGGCAGCGCTATCCGCGGCTTGCCGGTCTCGACGCGGTGCGCGCCGACCTCGACCAGTACCAGCAGATCGACAGCGAGGCGCACGCGGGCCATCTGCAGGCCGTGCACGACCGCCTTGGCGCGGCCCATTTCGCCACGCCGCCATTCGCGGCCCATGCAAGCGCGCTCGAAAAGCTCGCAGCGGCAGGAGACCACGGTGAAGCTCTCCCGTCTCATTGAGCGTGTGCGTGCGCGTGTTCGCGCAGCGCATCCAGCGGCCGAGCCGCCACGGCCGCTTGGCGAGGCGCTGGACGAGCACAGCGTGGAAGGCGTCGCGATCCTGACCGCGCGGCCCTGGCGCCTCATCGAGGCGACAGTGATCGCGATGGTCGCGCTCGTGGTCTGCGGCCTGGCGTGGTCGCTGATCGGCCGCGCGGACGTGATCGTGAGCGCGCAGGGCACGCTCGCTCCCGAGTCCGAGGTGCGCCGCATTTACGCGCCCGTGGATGGCGAGCTCGTCGATATCTATATCGCCGAAGGGCAGCCGGTCGAGAAGGACGACGTGATTGGCCGCATCAATGCGCGCGGTGCGATCCAGGCGGCGACCAACGCACTCGATGCGCGCCTGAAGCTGGACGACGCCGAGCGCGACTGGAAGGAATTCCCCGAAAAGAAGGCACTCATGGAGCGCAAGGCCGATGCGCTCAAGGCGCAGATCGACGTCGAGGCGCACCAGCACGAGAACCGGGTGACGGAAGGCACGAGCAAGCTCGCGCAGGCCGAGAACGCCCAGCTCGACGAAGCGCGCGCCAATATCGACAACGCGCGCCACGTGCGCGACCTCGCGAAGGACGAGCAGGACAAGTACGAGCGTCTGTTCGCGCTGCCTGGCGGCGGCGGGATTGCGCAAAGCCAGGTCGAGGAGAAGCGCAGCGCGTATTTGCAGGCGGACAACAACTTGCGGATCGCCCAGGCGCGGCTCGCCGAGTTGCAGGCGCAGACGAGCCACGAATTCTCGCAGGCGAAGGCACAGCTCGAAGGCAGCGCCGAGCAGCTCACGAGCTTGCGCATCGAATACGACGCGACCGAGCGCGAGATCGCCAACACGGAGGACAAGCTGCGGCTGCAGGTCCAGACGGCGCGCCTTGCCGCCGACGCCGCGGCGCGCATCCGCTTCGAGAACATCGACAAGGACAATTTCCTGCAAGTGCTCGCACCCGTCTCGGGCGTGATCACCGACGTGACCACCACCCAGCCCGGCGACAAGATCCAGGCGAACACGCCGCTGGGCGGCATCGCGCCGGCCAATGCGCGCCCGGTCGTGAAAGTAGCCATTGCCGAGCAGGACCGCGCGTTCCTGCACGAAGGCCTGCCCGTCAAGCTGAAGTTCAACGCGTTTCCATACCAGCGCTACGGCGTGGTGGACGGCACGCTCGAATACATTTCGCCCACCACCAAGCCGCAGGCGCAAACGCGCGAGCCGGTCTACGAAGGGCGCGTGCGCCTCGCGCGCGATTATTTCTCGATCGCCGGCACGACGTATCCGCTGCGCTACGGCATGACGGCGACGGCCGAGATCGTCGTGCGCGAGCGACGCCTGATCGATTTTGCGCTGGACCCGTTCCGGCAGATCGCAGGCTGAATCCAGAACACCGTATCCAGAACGCAGTCATCAGGGGAACAACATGACGGCAATCGTGCGTATCGACGACGAGACCATTGGCACCGAGGATTTCATCCGCGTGCTGAAGCTCACGGGGCAGTTCGAGAGCCTGGTCGAGCAGCAGGTGCGCGACCGGCTCACGGTCATCGCGGCGAAGAAGATGGGCTTGCAGGTGAGCGCCGACGAAATCCAGCAGCGCGCCGACCAGTTCCGCCGCGTGCGGGGCTTGCACCGCGCGGCGGACATGAACCGCTATCTCGACGTCTTCGGCATCAGCCTCGACGAATTCGAGGGCTTTATCACCGACACGCTCTACCAGGAAAAGACCTTCGACCGGATCTGCAACGACGAGGCGGTCGAGAGCTATTTCAAGCTCAATTCGCCGAAGTTCGACAGCATCGAGGTGAGCCATATCGTGGTCGATTCCGAAGGCAAGGCGAGAGAAGTGATGTCGATCCTCGAGGACGAGCCGGCGGCATTCGGCGAGATGGCGCGCGAGCACTCGATTGCCGATACGAGCGAGCGGGGCGGTGTGATCGGCAAGGTGCTGCGCGGCTCACTGAAAACGGATATCGAGGCGAAGGTGTTCAACGCACAGGTGGGCGATCTGCTCGGCCCGTTCCCCGCGCCCGATGGCTCGTTCTTCGAAATCTTCTGCGTGAGCGCGAAGCATCCGGCAACGCTCGATGCGGACGTTTCGTCCGAGGTAAGGCGGCTCCTGCGCGAAGAGTGGCTGGCCGAGCGCGCTCAAGAACACATCATCGACGCGCGCTGAGTGCGCCCAGGCCCGCATATGGACACCCAGGCGCCCGCACCGGCCAGCGCACCGACGCTCACGGATTTCCTCGCATCGGTCGAGCCGCTCTCGCTGTTTTCGCGCGAAGAGCTCGATCGCCTCGCGGCGCAGGTTCAGGTGCGCAGCTACGCGTTCGGCGACACGGTCTGCAAGCACGGCGAAGCCGCGGCCGGACTCTACGTGATCCGCTCGGGCTCGGTGCGGCTGATCGCGGAGGAGCGCGGCAAGGAGACGAGCCTCGGCGTACGCAAGGAGCGCGAGGTCTTCGCCGAAATCGCGATGCTGCGCGACTACTGGCACGAAGTTTCGGTGCGCGCCTCCGCGAAGACCGAAGTGATCTGCATCCCGCGCGCGGCGCTCGAACCGTTGCTGCTCGCAAACGCGGGCGCGCAATCGTTCGTGACGAGCTACGTGGCGATCAGCTCCGCCGGCGGCTTCGTCACGCGGCTGTTCGACCTGCGCGGCAAGCTCTCGCGCGCCGAGCTCGAGGAGTACGTGTCGAGCGTCGGCGTCAAGCGCGTGAGCGCGGGCAAGGAGATCGTGCGCCAGGGCGCGGGCGGCGATATGCGGCTCTACGTCGTGCGCCAGGGCGAAGTCAGCATCACACGCGAGGAAGACGGCAACACCTGCGCGCTGGCGAAGCTGGGCGCGGGCGAGATCTTCGGGGAACGCGCGTGCCTGCTGCGCCAGGACCAGCTCGCCACAGTGACCGCGCTCACCGATGTCCGGCTTCTGGTGATTCCCGAGAAGACCGTGCACTTCATGCTCGAGCGCAATCCGAAATTGCGCGAGGTGCTGGAGGAGCGCATCCGCTTCACCGATCGCGAGTTGCAGCGGCAGAAGAAGCTGGCCGAGCGCCGCAGCCGGCCGCTCGCCGTCGACAGCGGCGCGGATGCGAAATTCAACGAGCGCGTCATCAAGCGCTTCGTGCTGGTCGAGCAGGCCGAGGAGATGGATTGCGGCGCGGCCTGCCTCGCGATGATCTGCCGCCACTACGGCATTGCGATGACGCTCGGCAAGCTGCGCGATCTCGCGAACGTGACCACGCAGGGCGCGACGCTCGACAGCCTCGCGCGCACCGGCGAGTCGCTCGGCTTCACGGCGCGCGGCGTGCAGTGCACCTACGAGGCGCTGCAAGGTTTCGAGCTGCCCTTCATCGCACACTGGGAGGGCTACCACTATATCGTCGTGTACGGCGTGTCGAAGCAGTGGGTGAGGGTGGCGGACCCGGCGCTGGGTTTTCGCAAGCTGAGCGTGGAAGCGTTCGAGCGCGGCTGGAACGGCACCTGCCTGCTGTTCAGCGCGGGCGAGACCACCGGCGCGCAGGCGGCGACGCGCTCGCCGTGGGTGCGCTTCATCGGCTATCTGCTGCCGTACCGGAAGATCCTCGCGCACCTGTTCCTTGCCACCTTCGTGATACAGATGCTGGGCGTGGTGCCCCCGCTCATCATCCAGACCATCCTCGACAGCGTGATCGTGCACCAGAACGTGAGCCTGCTGCACCTGTTGATCGTGGGGCTCATCATCTCGCACGTCTTCACGCAGTTGATGGCGACGATACGCGCGCATCTGTCGAATTTCATGGTGCGCAGCCTCGACTTCTCGATGATGTCGCAGTTCTTCAAGCACACGATGTCGCTGCCGTTCTCGTTCTTCGCGCGCCGCAAGACCGGCGATATCTTCGCGCGCTTCCAGGAGAACCAGACGATCCGCGCGTTCCTCACGGAGTCGACGGTCACCACGGCGCTCAATCTGCTGATGATTTTCATCTACTTCACGATCATGTTTCTTTACAACGTGAAGCTCACGCTGCTGCTGATCGCGTTCGTCGTCCCCATCATGGCGCTGACCGTCATTGCTACGCCGAAAATCAAGCGCTATGCGCGCGAGGTGTTCGCCGCCTCGACGGACGCGCGCTCGATGCTGATGGAGACGCTGGGCGGCGTGGAGACGGTGAAGGGCATGGGCATCGAAAGGGCGGTGCGGCTGAAGTGGGAGCGCAAGTACGCGAAGTCGCTCGAAGTGCAGTACCGCGCGCAGGCGTTCAACATTATGGTGGGCCTCGGCAGCCAGTTGCTCAACGCCACCACCACGATCGTGATTCTCTGGGCGGGGGCCACGCTCGTGCTCAATCAGGAACTGAGCATCGGCCAGTTGATTGCTTTCAATGCGTTCATGGGCAGCGTGCTAGCGCCGCTCATGGGTCTCGTCGGGCTCTGGAGCCTCATGAACGACGCGGCGGTGGCCATGGAGCGCCTCGGCGACGTGCTCGACATCGAGCCCGAGCAGAAGCCCGCGGATCTCGCGTCGCGCGTGCTGCTGCCCGATGTGCAGGGCGACATCGAGTTCGACAGCGTGTATTTCCGCTATGGCGGCAACGAGACCCCCTACGTGCTCGAGAACATCAGCTTTTCGATCGGCCGGGGGCAGATGGTGGCGATCGTCGGGCGCAGCGGCTCCGGCAAGACCACGCTCGCGAAACTCTTGGTGGGCTTCTATGCGCCCACGGAAGGCAAGATCAACGTGGACGGCTACGACATGAGCGCGATCGACCACGCTTACTTCCGCGCCCAGGTGGGTTACGTGATGCAGACCAATCTCGTGTTCTCGGGCACGATCGCGGAGAACATCGCCTGCGGCGACGCGAGCCCGGACTGGCGCCGCATGGAGGAGGTGGCGCGCATGGCCGACGCGCACGCGTTCATCGCCAAAATGCCGCTCGGCTACGAGCAGGTGGTGGGCGAGCGCGGCATGGGCCTCTCGGGCGGGCAGATCCAGCGCCTGTGCATCGCGCGCGCGCTTTATCACGACCCGCGCCTGCTCGTGTTCGACGAAGCCACGTCTTCGCTCGACACGCAGTCCGAGAGCAACATCCTCTCGAACATGCACGACATCCTGCAGGGCCGCACGGCGCTCATCATCGCGCACCGGCTCAGCACCATCATGCGGGCCGACAAGATCCTCGTGCTCTACGAGGGCGCCATCGTCGAGCAGGGGCGGCACGAGGAGCTCATCGCGCGCAAGGGCATGTATTACCAGCTCGTCCAGAAACAGCTGGGTGCGTCATGAAGCTCTTCGACCCGCACGGATTCGGCAGCTCGGTGGTGTCCTATGCCGGGCTGCTCGAAAAGATCGAGATTCTGCGCTCCACGCTGCGTTGGGCGCCGCGGCTCGAACGCGCGGAGATCGAGAAGCTCCTGAACCAGTCGAACGCGTTGCGCGACGAAGTCATGCAGCTCTCGCGCAAGGAGCGCTTCGTCGAGGCAGCAGCCGATACCCACGACGCGCCCGACGCGGTGGACAAGCCGGAGGCGCTCACGCCCTCCGCGCACCGGCGGCGCGAGGCGCTCATCGAGCGCAGCTTCATTTTCGAAGGCATCTTCGGCGACAACCCGAAGCTGCTGGCGGCGCTCGAAATTGCGGAAAAGGCGGCGCCCACCGATCTGCCCGTGCTGATCGACGGCGAAAGCGGCACCGGCAAGGAGCTGATGGCGAAGGTCATCCACGCCAACGGCGCGCGCTCCGAGCGGCCCTATATCTCGGTCAACTGCGGTGCGATTCCGGACAACCTGCTCGAATCGGAACTGTTCGGCCATCGCCGAGGGGCGTTCACGGGCGCATCGAGCGATCGCAAGGGCAAGTTCGAGAGCGCGCACACGGGCACGATCTTTCTCGACGAGATCGGCGAGCTGCCGCTGCAAGGGCAGGTGAAGCTGCTGCGCGTGCTCGAATCGCACGAGATCCAGCGCGTGGGCTCGGACGAGCCGATTGCGGTGGACACGCGCATCGTGGCCGCGACCAACCGGAACCTGCGCGAGCTGGCGGCCCAGGGGCAGTTTCGCGAGGATCTCTTCTACCGGCTCAGCGTCATTCATGTCACGCTGCCCGCGCTGCGCGAGCGCCGCGACGAGATTCCCCTGCTGATTGCCTATTTCGGCGACGAGGCGGCCGGCCAGCTCAAGCGCCGGCCTGTGAAGCTGACGCCCAAGCTGCGCGATTTCCTGCTCACCTACGCGTATCCGGGCAATATCCGCGAGCTGCGCAACCTCGTCTATCGGCTTTCGTGCCTTGCCGGCGACACCGCCGACATCGAGCATCTGCCCGACGACATCCGCCCCGGCCCGGCTGCGGCGGCGCTGCGTCTGGTGGAGTCCGAAACGTCGGGTGCGCCGCTCTCGCTCAGCGACGCCAAGCGCGCCGCGAGCGACGAAGCCGAGCGCGCGTTTCTCGAGCGCGGTTTGCAGGAGACCGGCGGCACGGTGGCGGAGCTTGCGCGCCGCTGTGACATGAACCGCTCGCATCTGCAGATGCTGCTCAAGAAGCACGGCATTCGCTCGAAGGATTTTCGTCACGCGGAGAAGCCCGATCGCGAGACGGAGTCCTGAGCGCGGGTTCACTGCCGCCCGGTGGGCAGGGCGGGATTGAGCAGCGTATGATCCCCGGCGTCGGGGTCTTCGACGCGGATGACCACGGCGGTGATGTTGTCGCGCCCACCCGCCTGCAAGGCCATGTCGACCAGCGTGTCGGCAGCGAGCTGGCAGTCGCTGTCTTCGAGCGCGCGTCCCATCTCGGGCGCCTGCAATTCGTTGCTCAGGCCGTCGCTGCAAAGCAGGAAGCGGTCGCCATCGCGCACGGCGATGCGGCCTTCGTCGAGCTCGAGCCAATCCGATGCGCCCACGGCCCGCGTGATCAAATGCTGTGAGGGATGGTGGCGCGCCGCTTCGGCGCTGAGGTGGCCCTGCGCCTGGAGCGCCGCTACGTGGCTGTGGTCGGTCGTGAGCGGCTCGAGCCGCGCGTCGCGATAGAGATAGATGCGGCTGTCACCCGCCCACAGCCAGCTGCACTCGCGCCCGCTCGCCATCAGCACGGCAACGGTGCTGCCGATCATGCGCACGCCGCGTCGCGCCGCTTCTTCGCGCAGCTGCTGGTTCACCGTCTGCAGCGCGCCGCGCGCCGCCCCTTGTGTGCTCGCCAGTGAACCCGCCGCGGCAAGGGTGGCCAGTGCGCTGAGCGAGCGCACGATCATCGCACTGGCCAGGTCTCCCGCTGTGTGGCCGCCCATGCCGTCGGCCACTGCCCACAGGCCCTGCTGGGGCAGATCGAGACACGCATCCTCATTGAGCGCCCGCACGCGGCCCACGTCGGTGCGCGATGCCGAGCTCCAATGCAGTGCGGTTGTCACGATCATGCCTCCGAAGGCAAGGGCCTGTCTCCCCGCTACCCCCGCTATCCCCGCTAATCTCTCAGGCCCTACACAAGGCCATTATTCTTGCCGTTTTCGCCCACACCCACGAGCACGTTCGAGTTGGCCGCGGAGTTGGTCACGTTGAGCATCTGGTACTGATTGACCACCTGATTCGCGTAGAACGTGTTGTTGGTCTGGTAGAGATTGATGACGGGGCCAGCCGACGCTTGCGCAGGTTCATAGGGCTGAATCCAGCCGAACACCCACGGCGCCCCTGCGCCTCGTATGAACGACATGTCCCTGGGGTCGATATCGCGCTGCAGGTGAAGGTCGGTGATCGTGAGCGAGTTCATGTCGGGTCTCCATCGAGAGAGTGGCCGCAAGCGCGCGGCTCGGCACTCCTACCTTGCAAGCGCCATGCCAGTGCGACACGCACGCCGGGATTCGCTCGTCTTTTCGCTGCGAGGCCTGCCCCGCAAGACGCCTCGGGACGGGGACGCGTTCTCCGCATGCTAGTGCCTCGCGGCCCCGTTGCGCAATGGTCGGGCGCGTCCCAACACAAGCCGCGTTCGCCGTCGTGAGTAGTCCGACACATGGGCTGCCTTCCGTCGTTCGCCGGTTCGAAGCCAATCTGGTGGCTTGCCGCCGACATCCATGAAGTCATTCCGTTGGCCGGCGGCAAACATGCCGGGGCCACGGTTGCGCGCGAATTCCCTCCAGGCCTTGTGCAGCCGTCATCGGCGCGCCTGGCATGGCTGATGCAGGGTAGTTGGCAACCGGCAAACCTTTCGCCAGCAACCCACCAGATGGACCGCGCCATGAGCCCCGACCTTCAACCGACGAACACCCGCAGCGCAGGCACGACACCGTGCGCCGCTGCCCGTTCGATCGCGCAAAAGTCCGGGCTCGCCGCCGCCGAACTGCCGCTTGGCGCTCATCTGGTTTCGCGTCGCACGGGTTACAGCCATCACGGTATCTATGTCGGCGCGGGCCGGGTCATTCACTACGCCGGTCTGTGCACGTCGCTGCATCGCGGCCCGATCGAAGAAGTCTCGCTCGAGCGCTTCGCGTCCGGTCATGAAGTCGAAGTCGTCGCGCATCCGTTCGCGACCTACGCGGGCCGCGAAGCCGTTGCGCGTGCGCGCTCCCGCCTGGGCGAAGACTGCTATCGCCTGCTGACCAACAACTGCGAGCACTTCTGCACGTGGTGCGTGGACGGCAAGGCCCGCAGCGAACAGGTCCGCACGTGCCTCGGTCATCCGCTTGCCGCCCTTCGCGCCATTCGCGCGCTGATGCGGGCGCGCCGTGCCCAGGCGCATCGCGCCGCGTTCGCGCTGCAGGCCGCGTGAGCGCCACGTTCAGCCATTGCCGCCACCCCTTGTTTCGGAGACCGTCATGAATGCCACCGGATCGTCGCTGCGCCTGCTCGTCGACAAGTGGCTGGCGCCCAATGCCGGTGTGCCGGCCCATGTGGTGTGCTTCAGCCGCATGCAGGAAAACCGGCTGCGCTACGTGTGCGTGGAGGCGGTGCATCCCGCGCGCACGATTGCAATCTTCTTCTTCCGCCATGGCGATGGATCGTGGTGCGTGTTTCCGCCGGCAGCCAGTCGCCCGGCCATGACGACGCGCGCCGGCGCGTGACGCGTTTTGCGCGTGGCACGCCGGCGTGCATCGGCGCATCGATGCGTGGCAACTCGAGCGGGAAATCAGCGTAGCAATGTGGGGCGGGGCGGCGCCGCTATGACGGTCGCCAGCCCTCGCGGCGTGTGCGGGTCCGCGACTGCCACGCGCAGTCCGGTGAACGGCCGCGGTGCGAGCATCGTCTGATGCGAGCCGATCCGCGCGCCGCCGGTGATCGCGGCCATTGCCTGCCTGTCCAGATCCACGCTTTCCGGAAGATCCTTGATGACGAGAGTACCCATGGTCTGCTCCATGCGAGCGGATTCGAAGGGGAAAGGCAGCACGCCGGCGCAAGCGCGGCGCTGCACCGTGATGGCGAGCTTGCGGCGCCTTGTCTTCACTATAGTTGACGCCCGGCGCATGCGACGACGCAGACGGCGCCGTGGGGCACCGTCTGCGTCGTCGGGGTGGGGCAGCGGTTAAAACGTCACACCGGCGTTCGCATATTGCGAGGGGCTGACTTTGAGATTCAGCGGCCCGAAGCCCGAGCCGATGTAACCGATGTTATTGAGCGCGTTGACGTTGACCACCTGAATTTGTTCGATGTTTTGCTCGACAGTCGGCGACACGTTGATGTTGGCGATCGCTCCGATACCGGAGACCGTGTTGCTGGAGCCGCCGCGCAACGCTGACATGGCGCGGCGGTCGAGTTCCGTCCCGGGGGCCAGCTCGCGGATAACGATAGAAGACATGATAAGCCTCCAGAAGTGGATGAAACGTGACAGGGGCGGCACGACGATTGAGCGTGTTGCGCTCGCCCCGCCAGAGCGGCGATCAGAAGTTGATCGTGTTCTTGGCCTTCTGCACCGGGTTGACCGTCGAGTGGATGTCCGAAGCGAAAGCGACGTCGTTGCCCGTTTCGTTCACGATGTCGTTGGACTGGCCGATCAGTTGCGAGGCGGTGAAGTTGGTCGTGTCGACCTTCACGCTCGGCGTCGGGTAGTAGACGGGCCACAGGCCAAGGTTGCCGCCGCGCACGGCGCTCATTTCACGGCGGTCGAGTTCTTGGGCGGCGCTCAGGTCTGCGATCATCAGCTTGCTCATGACAGTTCTCCAGAATGGCAATACAGGGGTAGTGGGCGATCGAGCTGCAATGTGTTGCGGGCTCGCTTCTCTTAATGCACAGGGTGTGCCAGCCACGCGGAAACCAGGCTGTACGATGCGCGACGCCTTCTGTGACGGGGGTTTGCGCGCGTGCGCGGTGCGCCGGGCCGCTGCGCGGCACGGTTCGCGCACGGGGGCGCTGATGGTGTGTGCCCAACATCGCGCTGCATGAGCGTTGGGTGGGTGGCAACAGGCGGTGCGTTTGACGTGAGACCTTGCTGCAACTTGCTGCATTCACGCCACGCGAGCCGCGATCTAGCTCAGGCACCGATTGCACTGTGCGTTGCGGCAGACTACTCTCACCTCATACAGGTCGCGAAGGGCTTCGCGCGCACGTTGGCGCTCGTCGCGGCGAGCGCAAATTCAAGCTGAGTTGAAGGCATACGAATGATGAGCCTTACGCAGCTGATCCAGACCTTCCAGAGCGGGACGTTGTCACGCGAGGCGTTTTTCGCCGAGATCGATCGCGCGCTTGCGTTCGACGCAGCGAACTGCGCCCGCCTGCGCGAAGCCGTGGATGCGACGCAGACCGTTCATCCACTCCCCGATGCCGACTACACGGAAGTCCTGCGGCGCATCGAGCGCTTTCAGGGCACCACGACGGCCAGCGGCGACGAAACCCGCATCCAGGAGACCCCTTCGGGCGGCCATGCACCCTCGGGCGGCCGCGCTGTTGCCGCGCCCGGCGCAGCGCAGCACACGGAGCAAGGGGAGCACATCAAGGGGATCGGCGACACGCTCAACGGCCGCTTCGTGCTGGAGGAATGTCTCGGCGTGGGCGGCATGGGAACCGTCTACAAGGCGCTCGATCTGCGCAAGCTAGAAGCGTCCGACCGCAAGCCGTACATCGCGATCAAGGTGCTCAACGTGCAGTTTCGCGGCCAGCCGACATCGCTGATCGCGCTGCAGCGCGAGGCGCGCAAGGCGCAGACGCTCGCGCACCGCAACATCGTCACGGTGTACGACTTCGATCGCGACGGTCCGCTCGTCTATCTGACCATGGAGTACTTGTCCGGCAAGCCGCTCAGCAAGCTGCTGCGCGCACCGGGATTCGCCGGCATGCCGTTCGAGCAGGCCCGTACGGTCATTGCGGGCATGGGGCAGGCGCTGGCCTATGCGCACGAGCGCGGCTTCGTGCATTGCGACTTCAAGCCCGCCAACGTCTTCCTCACCGATGGCGGCGACGTCAAGGTGATCGACTTCGGCATTGCCCGGGTCTTTCAGCGGCCCGAAGAGGATTCCGATGTCACCGTGTTCGATCCCGCCACGCTCGGCGGCATCACGCCGGCCTATGCGAGCCCCGAGATGTTCGAGCATCGGGAGGCGGACCCGCGCGACGACGTCTATGCGCTCGCCTGCGTGACCTATGAGCTGCTGACGGGCAAGCATCCGTTCAACCGCAAGTCGGCGCCGCAGGCGCGCAGCGAGAAGATGCACGCGGAGCGGCCGCAAGGGCTCGATCGCACTCAATGGCGCACCCTGAGCGCCGCGCTCTCGTTTGATCGCGCCTCGCGCACGGCGAGCGTCACGCAGTTTCTCGAAGGCATGGGCGTGCTTGCGCATGCACCGGCGTTTCCCGCCGCGCGGATCGGGATCATGGGCGCGGGTGCCGTGGTCGTTGCCGGGGGACTCTGGCTGGGCTACCGCGTGCTGTCCGGGAACGAGGAGCCGCGCCCTGCAAGCGCTTCCACGGCCGCCGTGGCCCCGGCCAGCGCGACGAATACGGTTGCGCAGTCAGGCGGTCCGGCGTCCGCCCCAGGCGCACCGGCAGCGCCCGTGCGCGCGGCAAGCTCCGCCGCTGTCGTTGCGAACGTGCATGTGCCTGCAGCAAGCGCAGCGAGCACCGCAAGCGCACCGGCGTCGGCGCCTTCCGTCGTTGCCGCTGTGCCAGGCGCGGCATCCGTCGCCACGCTGAACGCCACGCTCGCGCGCATCCCGTGCTCGGCGCTTGCAGCGTCGCTGCCGGAGCACGCGCTGCAGGTCAGCGGCTTTGCCAACGCGGGGGACGGCATCGCGCGCATGCACGGCGCGCTCGCGCAAACGCCAGGCGGACAGGGCGCGAAGCTCGATGTGAGCGCTGTCGAGAGCCATAACTGCGAGGTCGTCAATGCGTTCGCGCCATACTGGCGCGCGAATCATCAGGGCGCAGCCGGAGCGACGATCCATACGCGTCCGCCCGACGCGCACCTGACTCAAGGCAGCCCGCTTGTCGTCGATATCACCACGCCGCATTACGAGTCGTACGTCAACGTGGACTATTACGCGCTCGATGGCAGCGTCGTGCATCTCGTGCCGAGCAACCACGAGCGCGATAACCAGGCGCCGGCGGGATTCTCGGCGACGATCGGCAGTACGGGCGACTGGATTATCGATAAGCCGTTCGGCACCGAGATGATCGTTTTGCTGATCACGCCCGCGCCGTTGTTCGACGGCATCCGGCCGCCTTCGGAACCGCGCGCGGCGTATCTCGCGGCAGTCGATCAGAAGTTGAAGCAGATCGAAGCGCGCTACGGCGCCGGACACATTGCCGCCGACTTCGTGCAGATCACGACGCACGCGCGCAACGAATAATCCAGAGGCACGTTGAGAGGAATTCGGCGATTGCGAATGTCATATTCGCAACGCCAATGTTTTTGCACGTCGCGCGAATATAACCAATCCATGTCGATCAGGGTATTCCCGAGGGTTGCGCGCGCATCGATGCGGTTGCGAGCCGCCAATCTCTAGACTAATATCCGCATCGCCCGGACATGATTCCTGTTTCTATTCACGTGGCATATATCGACTGACCGTGTTCATTTGTGCAGCGAAATGAAAGCTTCGATGACCGATTCGGCCGATGCCGCGTTCGACAACGTGCAAGGGTGTGCCGGTGACCGGCACGCAGAACTGCGTCTTCGGCACGCGCATGAGGGCGATCGCGCTCTGCTGTACGCGGTTTTCGAAAGCACGCGTGCAGCGGAGTTCGCACAAGCGGGATGGAGTTCGGAGCGCGTTGCCGCGTTGCTCGCCGAGCAATTTTCGATGCAGGACGCCTATTATCGCCGCCAGTATCCGCACGGCCGCTTCGACGTGGTCATGCTTGGCGAGACGGCGATCGGCCGCCTCTATCACGATTGGCACGGCAGTGAAGCGCGCTTGATCGACATCGCGCTTTTGCCGGCTCACCGCGGTGCGGGCATCGGCGCCCGGCTCGTGCGGGCGTTCGTGGCGCAAGCGGCGCAACGCGCGATGCCCGTGCTGCTGTATGTCGAAATGAACAACCCGGTGCAGGGGTTTTATCGACGGCTCGGTTTCGAGGCGACCGGCGAGAACGGCGTGTATCTGCAAATGCGGCGGCCGGCCGTCCCGTTCGGGCAAGAATATGTGGCGCAGGTTGAAGGGCTCGTGATGTAACGCGTGAGAGCCCGGCAGGACCGATTGCGGCTTTGCGTTCGCGTGGGCCGCCAGAATAATGCAATAAAAAAATGGACCACGGTCGGCAATACGGACCGGAAATAAGCAGAATGACCCCGGGGGGCTTGCGTGCTGTCTATTCCAACCCATGCGGAATTGCTCGAGGCAATCGGGCAACGCTTCGCATTCGGTACGGCCGACGGGCAAACCGTCGATACGGTGCTTGTGCACGCACCGTCCGGTATTCCCATGAATGAGCGTTTCGTCTGCTATTCGGCGACTTTCGAGTTGCCGGCGGGCGTCCATCTTCCGCAGGCGGTTTATCGCATCGGCTCGCCTTCGGGGCGAGCCTGGGATTTGCTCGCCACCCCCACACGACCGACCGACGACGGGCGCGCGACGCTCACGGTCGTCGTGCACAGCCATGCCGACGAACTGGCGAACGCCGCCGGTTCGCGAAATATCACGTAGTGCGTGTTTTTCGTTTCTTCGACAGGAGGTGTTCGATGAGTGATCCGTATCTGGGTGAGATTCGCATGGTGGGCTTCAATTTCGCCCCCAATGGATGGGCGTTTTGCCAGGGCCAGCTGCTTTCGATTCAGCAGAACGCAGCGTTGTTTTCGCTGCTTGGCACGACCTATGGCGGCGATGGCCGCTCGACGTTCCAGCTTCCGGATTTGCGCGGACGCACGCCGGTGGGCTTCGGCCAGGGACTCGGGCTTTCGAATATCTCCATCGGCGAGCAAGGCGGGACGGAGAACGCCACGCTGACGACGCAAAACATGCCTGCGCATACCCACACCGCGGCTGTGACGGGCGGCGGTGCAGTAACGGGGCAAATTGCGATCCCGGCGGCGACTTCCACGACGGGCGAAGGCGCGGTGCCGTCGACGAGCACGGTGCTGGGGCCGATCGCTGCCGGCGGTCGACCGGGCGAGTTGTACAGCACGGCGGCCCCCAGCACCACGCTCGCGCCGTTCAACGTCAATCTGCAGGGCACTGCGCCGACGATTCAAAACAGCGTGACCGGCAACAGCATTCCGTTCTCGCTGCGCAATCCGTACATGGGCATCAACTTCATCATCGCGCTGCAAGGGATCTTCCCCTCGCGCGGGTAATGCGTGCGTGCCGCGCAAGCGGCACGCCATTCTGGACAACAAGCGATGAAATTCGCCGCCCGCCTTTCGAAGCTCTTCGCCGGCATGCGCACGCCCGCAATGGCCGCACGCAGCCCGCGCGCCGCCAAGCCCGCACCGCTCATCGTCGCGCTCGAACCGCGCATCGTCTACGATGCCTCGGCGGCCTCCATCGGCGCGGCCGCTGCGGCTGCCGCGCAACATCATGCGGGCGAGCAAGCGCATGGGGCGAGCGCCGCGCGCGACGCCGCGGCCACGCCCGCGGCGCTGCAACGCGATGCGGCCTCGGGCGGGACACCGGCTGGCGCCGCGCGGGCTTCGGGTGCGGCCGCCCCGGCTCACGCAGCGCACGCGGATGCGCCCACGGCTGCGGCAACGGGCCAAAGCACAGGCGAGCGCGCATCCACCCCGTCCACGGCAGCCGTGCATGGCCTGACCGATGCGGCGGCATCGGCGCCGGAAAAGCAGGTCGTTTTCATCGATTCGAACGTCAGCGATTACCAGACGCTGATTGCCGGTTTGCCGCCCGGCACCCAGTACGTCATGCTCGATTCGACCAGGGACGGCCTCGCGCAGATCGCCCAGTATCTCGAGCAGCACCCCGGCGTCGGCGCGATACACCTCGTTTCGCATGGTGCGGACGGCGAAATTCAGGTGGGGAGCACGTGGCTCAATGCTGGCGACTTGTCGGCGTACAGCGCGGAGCTCGCGCAGATTGGCGCGGCCATGAAGCCCGGCGGCGACTTGCTGATTTACGGCTGCGACGTGGCCGAATACGCGGACGGCAAGGCGCTCGTGCAGCAAATTGCTTCGATATCCGGATTAAATGTGGCGGCGTCGACCGACGCGACCGGCGCGGCGGCGCTGGGCGGCGACTGGGTGCTCGAGTACGACGCGGGCACCGTGCATACGCCGGTGGTGTTTTCGCAGGCAGCGGAGCAGCAATATGGCGCATTGCTGGGCGTGACGGATGAAACGTACGACACCCAGATCGGTTATGTGACGAGCGGCGGCGCGAACGGCGTGACGTCGTTTTCGCTGGATGGCATCACCTACACGATGAATCAGCCTGCCGAATTCGCCGTCGACAGCACGACCGTGAATCAGGGCTACCCGCCGCCATTGAGCACCGGCCCGACCGATGGGGTGCTGTTCGGCAACATCCAAAGCTCCCCGATGACGTCGATGACGATGGCGCTGCAAAACGGCGACAAGATGACCGTGCAGAGTTTCGACATCGATCTTGGTGAAACTTCGATCGTCTCGGTCGAGGCGCTGGATGCCTCAGGCAATGTGCTCGGCACGGTGACGCTCAACACCGCATCGAATGGCGGAAACACGACGTTTCACGTCGATCTCTCGTCCAACGCTGCGTTTGCCGGCATCCAGAGCCTGAAGTTCGTCGAGACGGATGGCAATCCTCTGTTGCCGACGCTCAACAACTTCGCCTACGTGGAGAACTACACGCCGCCGCTTATCGTGGCTAGCGGCGGCAGCACGTCTTTCGTCGCGGGCGATAACGTCATATCCACACCGGTCAGGATCGACAGTGCCGTGACCCTCACCGATACCAGTGCGGCCACCGCAAAGCAGGGCACGGTCAGCATCACCGGCAACTTCGTGAGCGGCGAGGACATGCTGGGATTCACCGGCAACGCCTCGCTATACGGTGACATCACCGGCTCGTACAACGCCGCGACCGGCGTGATGACGCTCACGTCGGCGAGCGGCACCGCCACGATCGCACAATGGCAGAGCGCGTTTCGCGCCGTGACCTACACCGATACGGCCGTGACGCCGTATGCGGCGACGCGCACGATGAGCTTCGAGTTGACGAGCGATGCCAACAGCTCGTCCAGCAATACGGTCACGAAAACCGTGACCGTGACCGATACCGACCAGACGCCGATCGTGACGACCACGGGCGGCACGACGATCTACCGGACCGGGACCGCCGCCACGACGATCGACAGCCGGGTCACGGTGAGCGACCTCGACAACAGCACCCAGGCGTCGGGCACGGTGTCGATCGGCGCCGGTTTTCATATTGGCGACACGCTGAGCTTCACGAACACGAGCGCGACGAGCTTCGGCAACATCACGGTGCAGTCCTATAACGCCGCGACCGGGGTATTGACCCTGACTTCGACTGGGGCGCTCGCCACCGACGCCCAATGGGCGCATGCGCTCTCGGCGGTCACGTTCTCGAGCACGAGCGCCTCGTACGGCAACCGCACGATCTCGTTCGCGACGAGTGACGGCATCAAGACGAGCGTTGCGGCAACCGACGTGGTCGACGTCGTCAATCCGGTGCAGGTGAGCGCGGACCCCGGTTCGGCATCGTTCGTGGCGGGCGACAACACGGCATCGACGCCAGTTGTGGTGGATTCCGGCCTGACGGTCAGCGATAGCGCCACCGGCACGCTGAGTTCCGCGACGATTGCCATCACGGGCAACTACGTGAGCAGCCAGGACGTGCTGCTGTTCACCAATAACGGCGCGACGATGGGCGACATCACGGGGACGTACAACGGCACGACGGGTGTGCTGACGTTGACGTCGGCCTCTTCGACAGCAACGCTCGCGCAATGGCAGAGCGTGCTAGATTCGGTCCAGTACGCCAACTCGGCGGTTACGCCGAACAACGCAACGCGCACCGTGAGCTTCACGGTGGTGGACAGCCTCGGCAACACGAGCACCACGGCCTCGCGCACGGTGACGGTCGCGGACACGGACCAGACGCCGATCGTGACGACGACGGGCGGCACCACGAGCTACGTGGGTGGCGCGACGGCCGTGACGATCGATGGCAGCGTCAGGGTCAGCGATCTCGACAATACGACCCAGGCATCGGGCACGGTCGCGATCACGAGCGGCTTCCAGTCCGGCGATACGCTGAGCTTTTCGAACGACAACGCCACGCAGTTCGGCAACATCACCGCCGTGTACGACGCGGGAACGGGTGTGCTCACGCTGGCCTCCTCAGGCGCCGTGGCCACCAACGCGCAGTGGGCGAGCGCGCTATCGGCGGTGACGTTCTCGAGCACGAGCACGACCCCCGGCAACCGCACGATTTCGTTCGCGACGAGCGACGGCGTGAAGACGAGCGCGGCCTCGACCGACACGATCGACATGACGGGGCCGCCGGTGGTCACGACCGATCCGGGCTCGGCCGCGTTCGTGGCGGGCGACAACACCGCCTCGACGCCGGTTGCCATTGACTCGGGCCTGACGGTCACCGACGGCGGCGCCGCCACGCTGGGCTCGGCGACGGTCGCGATCACGGGCAACTTCCATAGCAGCGAAGACCGGCTGTCGTTCACGAACGATGGCGCGACGATGGGCAACATCACGGGCTCGTATAACGCGGCGACGGGCGTGCTGACGCTGACATCGGCGGATGCGAGCGCGACGCTCGCGCAGTGGCAGGGCGCGCTGCGGGCGGTGACGTACACCGACACGGCCATCACGCCGAACGTTGCAACGCGCACGATCAGCTTCAGCGTGATCGACGGCGCAAACAACGCGAGCGCCACGGCTACGCGCACGGTGACGGTCGCGGACACCGATCAATCGCCGGTCGTGCATACCACGGGCGGCACGACGAGCTATGTGGGCGGCACCTCGGCCGTGCAGATCGACGGCGGGATTACGGTCACCGATCTCGACAACACCACGCAGTCGTCGGCGACGGTCTCGATTGGAACGGGTTTCCACAGCGGCGACACGCTGAGCTTCACGAATACGGGTTCGCTCCAGTTCGGCAATATCTTCGCATCGTACAACTCGGCAACGGGCGTGTTGACGATGGTGTCGGAAGGGGCGACGTCCAGCGACGCGCAATGGGCCAACGCCCTGAGCGCGGTGCAGTTCTCGGCGGCCGCGAGCGCGACGCCGGGTAACCGGACGATTCAGTTCGTGATCAACGACGGGACCGAGAACGGCCCCGTGGCAACGGATACCGTTGCGGTGCTCGGGCCGCCCACCATCACGACCGATCCGGGCTCGGCTTCGTTCGTTGCGGGCGACAACGTCGCCTCGACACCGGTCACGATCGACTCGGGGCTCAACCTCACGGACAGCAGCGCGGCCACGCTGGCCTCGGCTAGCGTGGCCATCACGGGCAACTTCCATGGCGGCGAGGATGTGCTCGCCTTCACGAACACGAGCTTGACGACGTACGGCAACATTGCCGCGTCGTACAACGCGAGCACGGGCGTGCTGACGCTGACCTCGTCCGGCGCGAACGCGACGCTCGCGCAGTGGCAGAACGCGCTCCAGGCGGTCACGTTCACCGACACGGCCATCACGCCGAACAACGCGACGCGCACGATCAGTTTCACGGTGGTGGACACCAGCGCGATCACGAGCAACACGGCCACGCGCACGGTGACCGTGACCGACACCGACCAGACGCCGATCGTGACGACCACGGGCGGCACGACAAAGTACGCCGGCGGCACGCAGGCGATGCCCATCGACGGCGCCATCACGGTCACCGACCGCGACAACGCCACGCAAGCGTCGGCAACGGTGTCGATCACCTCGGGCTTCAATATCGGCGATACGCTGAGCTTCACGAACACGAGTTCGTCGCGGTACGGCAACATCGTCGCGTCGTATGACTCCGCGACGGGCGTGCTGACGCTGACCTCCGCAAGTGCGACGGCGACCGATGCACAGTGGTCCGAAGCATTGAGCGCGGTGACGTTCTCGGCGAGCGCGAGCGCAACGCCGGGCAACCGCACGATCGCGTTCGTGGTGAACGACGGCATACAAAACAGCGCTGCCGCATCCGACATGGTCGACGTCACCGCGCCGCCGACGCTCACGACCGATGCCGGCTCGGCTTCGTTTGTCGCGGGCGATAACGTCGCCTCTACGCCGGTCACGATCGACCCGGCGCTCACGCTCACGGACGGCAGCGCTTCCACGCTGGCCTCGGTGAGCGTCGCGCTCACGGGCAACTTCCACGGCGGCGAGGACGTGCTGGGTTTCACCAACGACGGCGCGACCATGGGCAATATTTCGGCCGCCTACAACGCCACAACGGGCGTGCTCACGCTGAGCTCGACCGGCGCAAACGCGACGCTCGCGCAGTGGCAGGCCGCGCTGCGCTCGGTCACGTACACCGATACGGCAGTGACGCCGAACGCCGCGATGCGCACCGTGAGCTTCACGGCCGTCGATGGCGCGGGCGTCACGAGCAACACCGCCACGCGCACCGTAACGGTGGCCGACACCGACCAGACGCCAATCACGACGACAACGGGCACAACGAAGCACTACGTTGGCGGCACTGCGGCGGTCGCGATCGATAGTGGGATCGCGGTCACAGACCGCGACAACGCCACGCAAGCGTCGGCAACGGTGTCGATCACCTCGGGCTTCAATATCGGCGATACGCTGAGCTTCACGAACACCAACGCGGCCACGTTCGGCAACATCGTCGCGTCGTATGACTCCGCGACGGGCGTGCTGACGCTGAGCTCCGCGAGCGCGACGGCGACCGATGCGCAGTGGTCCGAAGCATTGAGCGCAGTGACGTTCTCGGCGAGCGCGAGCGCAACGCCGGGCAACCGCACGATCTCGTTCACGACGAGCGACGGGACGAAGAGCAGCGCCGCGGCGACCGATACGGTCGCGCTCACCGCGCCGCCGACGCTCACGACCGATGCCGGCTCGGCCTCGTTTGTTGCGGGCGACAACGTGACTTCGACGCCGGTCACGATCGACCCGGCGCTCACGCTCACGGACGGCAGCGCTTCCACGCTGGCCTCGGTGAGCGTCGCGCTCACGGGCAACTTCCACAGCGGCGAGGACGTGCTGGGGTTCACCAACGACGGCGCGACCATGGGCAACATTTCGGCCGCCTACAACGCCACAACGGGCGTGCTCACGCTGAGCTCGACCGGCGCGAACGCGACGCTCGCGCAGTGGCAGGCCGCACTGCGCTCGGTCACGTACACCGATACGGCAGTGACGCCGAACGCCGCGACGCGCACCATGAACTTCACGGCCGTCGATGGCGCAGGCAACACGAGCAACAGCGCGACGCGCACCGTAACGGTGGCCGACACCGACCAGACGCCGATCACGACAACAACGGGCGCAACGAAGCACTACGTTGGCGGCACCGCGGCGGTCGCGATCGATAGCGGGATCACGGTCACAGACCGCGACAACGCCACGCAAGCGTCGGCGACGGTGTCGATCACCTCGGGCTTCAATATCGGCGATACGCTGAGCTTCATGAACACCAACGCGGCCACGTTCGGCAACATCGTCGCGTCGTATGACTCCGCGACGGGCGTGCTGACGCTGACCTCCGCGAGCGCGACGGCGACCGATGCGCAGTGGTCCGAAGCATTGAGCGCGGTGACGTTCTCGGCGAGTACGGGCGCAACGCCGGGCAACCGCACGATCTCTTTCGTGACGAGCGACGGGACGAAGAGCAGCGCCGCGGCGACCGATACGGTCGCGCTCACCGCACCGCCGACGCTCACGACCGATGCCGGCTCGGCCTCGTTTGTCGCGGGCGATAACGTCGCCTCTACGCCGGTCACGATCGACCCGGCGCTCACGCTCACGGACGGCAGCGCTTCCACGCTGGCCTCGGTGAGCGTCGCGCTCACGGGCAACTTCCATAGCGGCGAGGATGTGCTGGCGTTCACCAACGACGGCGCAACCATGGGCAACATCGCGGCCGCCTACAACGCCACAACGGGCGTGCTCACGCTGAGCTCGACCGGCGCGAATGCCACGCTCGCGCAGTGGCAGGCCGCACTGCGCTCGGTCACGTACACCGACACGGCAGTGACGCCGAACGCCGCAACGCGCACCGTGAGCTTCACGGCCGTCGATGGCGCGGGCAACACGAGCAACAGCGCGACGCGCACCGTAACGGTGGCCGACACGGACCAGACGCCGATCGTGACAGCAACGGGTGGCGCCGCGCATTACGTGGCCGGAGCACCAGCAACCGTCGTCAACCCGCACATGAGCGTGACCGACCTCGACAACGGGACGCAATCGTCGGCAACGGTGGCGATCACGGGCAACTTCCATGGCGGCGAGGACGTGCTCGCCTTCACGAACACGAGTTCCGCAGCCTACGGCAACATCTCCGCGTCGTATGACGCGGCAACGGGCGTGCTCACGCTGCGCTCGGCGGGCAGCTCCGCCACCGATGCGCAGTGGGCCAACGCGCTGAGCGCCGTGACCTTCGCGAGCAGCGGCTCGCATTTCGATAACCGCACGATCTCGTTCGCGACGAACGACGGCACCAGGACTAGCGCCGCGGCAAGCGCCACCGTCATCGTGCTCGACCGGCCCCACGTGGGCACGGATGCAGGCTCGGCCTCGTTTGTCGCCGCCGACAATGCCCCGTCCGCGCCGGTCGTCGTCTCGCCGGGCTTGACGCTGGCCGATGCGAGCAGCACGACGCTCACGTCGGCAACGGTCGCGATCACGGGCGGTTTTCACGGCGGCGAAGACGTGCTCGCGTTCACGAACGACGGCGCGACGATGGGCGACATCGTGGCCAGCTACGACGCGAGCGCGGGCGTGCTGACCTTGCATTCGACAAGCGGCCGCGCGACCTTCGCCCAGTGGCGCGCGGCGCTCGCCTCGGTCACGTATGCCGACACGGCGGTCCGGCCCGACACCACGACGCGCGTGATCAGCTTCACCGTGACGGACGGCAACGGCGCGCAGAGCAGCGAGCAAAGCCGCAGCGTGACAGTGGCCGACACCGATCAGACGCCGCTCTTGAGCGTGGGTGGCAGCGTGACGTTCATCTCGAAGTCGTTTGGCACGACGCCGGTGGCCGTGGCCCCCGAGGTGGCGCTGAGCGATCGCGATCCGGATGCGTCGCTGACTTCGGCGCAAGTGACGATCACCACCGGCTTCGACCCGGCGCACGACACGCTCGCATTCGCGGGCAGCGCGGCCACCACGGGCAACATCACGGCGAGCTACAACGCGAGCACGGGCGTGCTGACCTTGAGCGCGGCGAGCGGAACCGCGTCGCTGGCCCAATGGCAGGCGGCGCTGCAGTCGGTCACGTACGCGGATTCCGCGCAGGGCGCGAGCGGCAGCCGCACGGTGACGTTTTCGGTCAGCGACGGCGTCAAGCACAGCGCGCTCGCGTCCAACACGATCACCATCGTGGCCGGGCCGTCGGGTGGCTCGCCCACGGCGTCGCTGCCGTCGCAGACCGCGGAAGGGCCGATGGCCGTCTCGTCGTCCTCGACGCATGCGAGCGGATCGGACAATACCGCGCCGCCCTACGTGCTCGACGAGTTCGACCAGCACGTGCGGCTCGGCTCGGTGCCCGTGGTGCCTACCATCACGTTCTCCGACCCGAACGCGACGCACATCGAGAACCCGCTCAATAGCACGACGGTGCCACGCTTCGACGCCGCGGCGCTCGACGCGGCGCTTGCGCCTGCGCCCCTGCCCGTGGACGTGCCGGTTCCCCTCCCGCAAGTCTCGCTTGCGGTGCGGCCGGACGATCCGTTCTCGATCGACGTCGCGACGCTTCTGCCGCCTTCGGTGGCGCTGCACGGCACCGATCTCACCGTGAGGCTCGCCGACGGGCGCACGCTGCCCGGCTGGATCCACTACGACGCCGCAAACGGCGTGTTGCGCGGCAAGCTGCCCCCGGGTGCGGAGGACGTGCGCATCGTCGTGCGCACGCGCGATGCCGCGGGCCACGAGACGCGGCGTGAGATCGTGCTGGCGCCGCACCGCCACGGCGGCGCGCCGGGTGGGTCCCATGGCCTCGATCATCCGAAGGCGCCAGGCCACGCCGCGGCCCGCACGGGTGCCGGGCCTGGGCTCGCGCTCGCCGCGGGCCCGGCGGGCAAGCCATCGCTCGATCAGCAATTCGAGCGCGCGCGTGCGGCCTTGCACGTGACGCGCCCCGGCGCAGGCGTGCGCCGCGTATGAACTTCCGTCATTGTCCAACACCCATGAACCCACAACCGTCCGTTGCCGAAGTGATGCATGCACCTGCTCCCGCTACTCGCGCCACGCGCGAGCCCCGCTTGTCGCGCAGGGTGCGCCCGTCGCTGATTGCCGTCTCGCTCGCCGCGCTGTGGCTGTCGGGCTGCGCCGTGCGGCCGACGCCGTTCACCGACGCCGAGCGCGTGCAGAGTGCGCAAGCCGACCGCACGGCGATGTTCTCGGATCAGCCGCCGCTCGCCGCGCCCGTGACGCTCGAAGAGGCGATGGCGCGCGCGATCCGCTACAACCTCGACCATCGCCTGAAGATGATGGAAGAGGCGCTCGCGCAAAAGCAGCTCGACGTCGCGAACTTCGACATGCTGCCGCGCCTGACCACGCAGGCCGGCTATACGAACCGCAATCATCCGCTGGCGACGTCGTCCGAGGGGCTCTACACGAATACGGAGGTCGTGCCGCCGTCGTTCTCGACCGACCAGAACGACCGCACGGCCGATCTCACGTTCTCGTGGAACCTGCTCGATTTCGGCGTGAGCTATTTCGAGGCCAAGGAGCAGGCCGACCGCGTGCTCGTGGTCGAGCAGCGCCGGCGCAAGGTCATGCAGCTGATGATGCAGCAGGTGCGCGAAGCGTATTGGGAAGCGGCGGGCGCGCAGCGCCTCTCGAGCCGCGTCGGGCCGCTGCTCGTGCAGGCCAGGCAGGCGCTCGACGACTCGCGCCAGTCGCAGCAGGAGGGCTTGCGCTCGCCGCTCGACACGCTCGCCTATCAGCACTCGCTGCTCGACATCATGCGCCAGCTCGAAGCCGTGCGCGATCAGCTCGACGAGGCCAAGCCGCGGCTTGCTTCGCTGATGAACGTCGCGCCCGGCACCGACTTCACGCTCGCGCCGCCCGAGGGCTTTGCGCTGCCCAGCTTCGACATGCCGATGGACCGCATGGAGGAGACGGCGCTCGAGCGCCGGCCGGAACTGGTCGAGGCGAGCTACAACGAGCGCATCAGCGTGAACGAGACGCACAAGGCGATTGCGAAGCTGCTGCCCGGCATCGAGGTGGAGCTGGGCGGGCACTACGACAGCAACAGCTTTCTCGTCTATCACGCATGGCGCGCGGCCGGCATCAACGTGAGCTGGAACCTGCTGAACGTGCTGAACGCGAAAAACATCCGCGGCCTCGCCGACGCGCAGCACGAAGTCGCGCACGCGCAGCGGCTCGCGCTCTCGATGGCGGTGCTCACGCAGGTTCACGTGGCGCGCGCGGAACTGAGCGCCAAGGAGCGCCAGTTCGATCTGAACCAGCAGATCAACGACGTCGACAGCCAGATCCTCCAGCATACGCACAACGCGACGGTCGCCAATGCGCAGGGCAAGCTCGAGGAGATCCGTGCGGCGAGCTCGGCGATGATGTCGGAGCTGCGCCTCTATCAGAGCTATGGCGAGCTCGAAAGCGCCTACGGCCAGATGCTGGCCACGCTCGGGCTCGACGCGGTGCCGGCCGGCGCCGGCACCGCCGATTTGAAATCGATCGAGCAGTCGATCGACAAGGAACAATTGCGATGGGCCGCGTTCGCCCACGCGGACGGAGTGAAGACGCAATGAACGGAAGGTGCAGGGCAGGGCTGCGCCGCGCGGCCCGCATGAAGGTGGCCATGCCGGCGATGAAGGCGATGGGGGTGGTGGCCGCAGGGCTGGTGTTGGAGTTGGCGTCTCAAGGCTGTCTGGCGGCGGGCTCGCCGGCGGCGGCAGTGCCGGGCGTGGCGGCGCTGCCGGTTGCCATCGCGGCGCCGCGTGCCGACGATGACGGGCGCATTCGCGTCCAGCTCGTCGCGCGCGATGAGGTCGAGCTCTCGAGCGAAATCAGCGCGAAGATCGCCTCGATGCCGTTTCGCGACGGCGACGCGTTCCGCGCGGGACAGACGCTCGTCTCGCTCGATTGCTCGCTGTACGCGGCGCAATTGCACAAGGCGCAAGCGGAGGCCGATGCGGCCGTGCAGCTCAAGCAGGTCGACGACCGGCTCTCGCAGCTGCACTCGATCGGCGAGATCGACGTCCAGCAAGCGGACGGGCGTGCGAAGGCGAGCGCGGCCGAAGTCGCGTACATGCGGGAGACCGTGCGCAAGTGCAGCATCGCCGCGCCGTTCGACGGCCGCGTCGTGAAGCGCAGCGCCGCCGCGCAGCAGTTCGCGCAGCCCGGCAAGACGCTGCTGACGATCGTCGACACGGGCCATCTGGAACTCAAGATGATCGTGCCGTCGAAGTGGCTCGCCTGGCTCAAGCCGGGCCGCCCGCTGACGGTCAAGGTGGACGAAGTCGGCAAGACCTATCCGGCCGCGGTGGCGCGCATCGGCGCGCGCGTGGACCCGGTGACGCAGACCGTCGACGTGACCGCCGCGCTGGCTGGCCATCCGCCCGAGCTGCTGCCCGGCATGAGCGGGTGGGCGAGCTTTGGCGACAGCGCCCGGTAACCCGTCCATGAACGCTCCGCTGCGCATCGACGCAAGCGCACTCGCTGTGCTCTGGCAACTCTCCGCCCGCGCGCGCGAAGCGCCGGGCGAGGAGACGCTCGGCTTCGTCATCGTCAACGAATCGCTCGCGCTCGCGCCTTACCGCCAGGCGGCCTGGTGGCGCGCGCCGGCCCCGGTGCCGGGCGCGGTCGCGGCCGTTTCGGGCCTGCCGCAAAGCGACCCGGGCGCGCCCTATGTGCAGTGGCTCGGCGAGGTGTGCCGCATGCTCGAGCGCCGCTCGGCCCATCCGCACGCGCGGGGCGCCGCTGGGCGGGCTCAGGACGGCGCTTACGACGCATCGGCGGCCACGGCTGGCCCGCCGGCCCAGGCCGGCGCCTACGACGCTCCAGCGCCCCCGGCGCGCCCGCCCGCGCAGCCTGCCGACGCGGCCTCCAGCACTTCGCCCTTCGCTTTTACCGCGCACGCGCTGCCCGAAGCGCTCGCGGCCGACTGGAGCGCCTGGTGGCCGGCGCATGCGCTGTGGGTGCCGCTCGTCGATCGGGCGGGCCGCTCGTTCGGCGGCGTGGTGTTTGCGCGCGAAGCGCCGTGGACGCCAGTCGACGAAGCCTTGTTCGCCGAACTGGGGAGCGTCTGGGCCCATGCGCTCGCGGCGTTCGCGCCGCGGGCCTCGTGGATCGAGCGCGCACGGCTCGCGCTGCGCGCGGGCAAGCAGCGGCGCCGCGTGCTCGCGGCACTCGCCTGTGCGCTCGTGGTGCCGGTGCCGCTCACGGTGCTCGCGCCGGCCGAAGTGACGCCGAAGGACCCGTTCGTGGTGCGCTCGCCGCTCGACGGCGTCATCGACCGGCTGTTCGCGCAGCCGAACCAGCGCGTGGCGGCCGGCGCGCCGCTGTTCGCGCTCGACTCGACGGCGCTGGCCTCGCGCTATGCGCTCGCGAACAAGAACTACGCCACGGCGCAGGAGGAGTACCGGCAGACCGCGCAGCTTGCCGTCACCGACGACAAGGACCGGCTCGACATGGCATTGCGCCAGGGCAAGCTCGACGCCAGCGCGGTCGAGCTCGACTTCACGGCGCGCGAGCTAGCGCGCGTGCGCGTGAGTGCGCCGCGCGCGGGCGTGGCCGTGTTCTCCGATCCGAACGACTGGAACGGCAAGGCCGTGTCGACCGGCGAAAAGGTCATGCTGCTCGCCGATCCCGCCCACGTCGAGCTGACCGCCTACGTCCCCGTTGCCGACAACGTCGACGTCGCGCCGGGCGGGACGCTCACGCTCTATCCGAAGAGCTCGCCGCTCGCCTCATACGACGCGCGCATCGACACTGTCGCGTATCGCGCGGAGCCCACGCCGGACGGCGTGGTGGCCTACCGCGTGAAGGCGACCTTCGTCGGCACGGCGCGGCCGCCACTCGGCGCCATGGGCACCGCACGCATTCATGGCCGCTGGGTGCCGCTCGCCTACTGGCTGCTGCGGCGCCCGCTCGCGTCCGCGCGGCAGTGGCTCGGCTGGTGAGCCGTGCGCGGCGTGTCCTTTCACTTGATGTAGCGCTTCGATGCCCCTTCCGACCCTTCGCCAGGAACTGAGCCTGTCGCCCGCCGCCGCGACGCCCGATGGCGCGCCCACGTGGATGCTGCACGATCCGGCGGCGAACCGCTTTTTCCAGATCGGCTGGCCCGCGTTCGAGATGCTCTCGCGCTGGCCGCTCGGCGACGCGGCCGCGATCATCGCCTCCGTGAATGCCGAAACGACCTTGCAGCTGACGCTGGACGACTTCGAGATGCTCGTGCAGATGCTGCGCCAGCAGCATCTGCTGGTGTCGGCCAACGCGCTCGATACGGGCCGGCTCGCGGGCGCCGCCACGGCAAGCCAGCTTTCGCATGCGATGTGGCTGCTCAAGCACTACTTGATGATCCGCGTGCCGCTCTGGCGGCCGATGCCCTTCCTGCGCCGCTTCGCGCGCTACGCCGAGCTCGCCTATCGGCCCGCGTTCTGGGCACTCGTCGGCTGCGCGGCGCTGGTGGGGCTCGTGCTCGTCTCGCGCCGTTGGGACGAGTTCGTCCATACGTTTCATGGCTATGCCGATCTGCATGGACTCCTTACGATCGGTCTCGCGCTGGGCTTCGCGAAGGTGCTGCACGAGTTCGGGCACGCGTTCACCGCGCATCGCTACGGCTGCCGCGTGCCGACCATGGGGGTGGCGCTGCTCGTGATGGTGCCGGTGCTCTACACGGATACCACCGAAGCCTGGAAGGTGCCGGGGCGCTCAGAGCGCTTGCGCATCGGCGCGGCCGGCATGCTGACCGAGCTCGCGCTGGCCGCGTTCGCCACGCTCGCCTGGAGCGTGCTGCCCGACGGGCCGCTGCGCGCGGGCGCCTTCCTGCTCGCGACGACCACCTGGATCGGCACGCTGACGATCAATGCGAGCCCGTTCATGCGCTTCGACGGCTACTTCCTGTTGTCCGACTGGCTCGACATGCCGAACCTGCACGATCGCGCGTTCGCATTCGGGCGCTGGTGGATGCGCGAGCGGCTGTTCGGCTTCGGCGACCCGCAACCCGAGCCGTGCGCGCCGCGCCGCCGCCGCTTCCTGATCGCGTTCTCGTTCGCGACCTGGCTGTATCGGCTTGTCGTGTTCTTCTCGATTGCGTTGATCGTCTATCACGCGTTCTTCAAGGCGCTCGGTCTCGTGCTCTTTTGTGTGGAGTTCGGCTGGTTCATCGCGCGGCCAGTCGTGCGCGAAGTGCTCGCTTGCTGGCGCCGCCGCGCGGATCTGCATTGGGGGCGCGAGACGAGGCGCAGTGCGATCGTGGGCGCGCTGCTGTTTGCGTTCTTCGTGCTGCCCTGGCACGGCGGCGTCAGCGCGCCCGCGGTGTTCGGACCGTTGCATGCGCAAGGACTCTACGCGCCCGAAGCCGCGTACGTGACGCAGGCCGCGCCCGTGGCGCGGGACGGGCAGCGTGTGCGCGCGGGCGACGTGCTGGCCGTGCTGGCGTCGCCCGATCTCACGCATCGGCTGCAAGCCGCCCAGACCGAAGAGGCGCTGCTGCGCTGGCAGCTCGATCAGCAGTCGTTCGACGAGCGATTGCTCGAGCAGGGCGTGGCGTTGCGGCGGCGCTGGGAAGCGGCGCGCGAAACGGTGCAGGGGCTTGCCGCGCAAGTTGCGCAACTGACGCTGCGTGCGCCATTCGACGGCACCGTGCAAACCGGCGACGCGCTCGCGCCCGGCACCTGGCTGCCGCGCGGCGAGCGGCTGTTCGCCGTCATCGGGCCGGCCGGCGTGAAGGGCGATGCGTACATCGGCGAAGACGATGTGGCGCGTATCGCACCCGGCGAGCGCGTCAGCTTCGTCGCGGCGGTGCCCGAGCTCGGGGCGCTCGATTGCCGCGTCACGGCCGTCGACCGCGTGAACCTCGCCACGCTCGATGCGCCGTCGCTCGCGAGCGTCTACGGCGGCCCGCTGCCCGTGCAGGCTCAGCCCGGCACGCACCAGCTCGTGCCGCTCTCGGCCACCTACCGCGTGCGCATCGGCGCATGCCCGGCGAACCAGGCCTGGCCCCGCGAGATCGCCGGCACGGCGACGATTGGCGGCGCGCGCGAGAGCTTCCTCTGGCGTGCCCTCAAGCGCCTCGTGTCGGTCTTCGAGCGCGAGAGCGGGGCCTGATTCAGTCGCAACATTCAATCGCGAGGCTCCGCCGGGCAGGGCGGGCAGCGGCTGCCAGGTGCTGCTGGCAAGCTTCCGGCTTGCCTCGCGCCTACGCATCCTTTTGCTTCTTCCTCGCCGGACTCAAGTTGGCGGGAAGCTGATCGAGCGTCGTCAGCAGATCGCGCTGCGAGCGGATGCCCAGCTTGGCGAACGCCCGGTACCGGTACGTGAGCACCGTGTTTTCGGATAGCTCCAGCAAAGCGGCCGTCTCTCTCGACGTTTTTCCCGCGAGCAGCCAGGAGATCACCTGGCGCTCACGATGCGCGAGGTTTGTCAGTATCCGGTGATGCAGCGCATCGCTCACGGCGCGGCGTGCGGTCTTTCTCACATGGGCGAGCACGGCTTCGTGCAGGACGGGCGCGCAACGCGTAATCGTTTCGAAGTCCTCTTCAGAGAACGGATCGAACGACAGGTTTCGATATAGGCTGATCGCGGCGCGGAAGCCATCGCGGTCCAGCAGCAGCACCGATACGCGCTCCCTGATGCCGGGCTTCGTGTAGCACAAGTCGCGATAGCGCGGGTCGCTCACGTCCTCGGCAAACTGATGGCTCATCCACAGTTGCGAGCGCGCCGGCACGCGCTTGCGCGCGAGCCACGTCATGTTGTTATCGAGCAGATCGAAGCGATTGCGGTAGTACTCGACGGCCGTAATCGAAGCGACAGCACCGTGCGCGCTTGCCGTCGACAACGCCGAAACGCGCCCGGTCGCTTGCAGCGCGAACAGCGTGCAGTGACTCGCGGGCAGCAGCGGCTGCACCGCCTCCAGGATGTATTGCGCGAGGTCCTCGGTTCCTATGCCGGCGATGACCTTTGTCACGAACGGGAGGCGCAATGTCGTCGCACCGGGATTGGATTCTCCAGTATTTCACTCGTTCCTCATCAGGGTTTGTACGTCATAAGAACCTATGACAACGGCAGCGGCCGGTTCGCTGAACAATAACGTTGTCGGCGCTTCGATCACGCACGTTACACGCAGTGCGAAGCGCAATCAATGAAGGAGACCAACCCATGAGCGACACGCGCGGCAGGCTCGACCGCATCGGCCCATTTGAATACCGGCGGTTTGCAGCCTCCCTGCCGGCGCTGGAGAACGGCGTGGAGACGCAAAGACACGATGTCGTCATCGTGGGCGGCGGCCCCGTCGGGCTCGCAACCGCGCTGGGCCTGGCACGATTCGGGGTGCGATCCGTCGTGATCGAGGCGGACGATTCTGTCTGCGAGGGCAGCCGGGCGGCCTGCATCTCTCGCCGTAGCTTGCAGATCGTGGAGAGACTGGGCGCTGTAGAGGATTTTCTGGCGAAAGGTCTGCGCTGGAGCCGGGGCCGCAGCTTCTATCGCGAGCATGAAGTCTTCCGCTTCGAGATGCCGGATGAACCATCGGAGAAGTTTCCGCCGATGATCAACTTGCAGCAGTACTACATCGAGCACTACTTGCTCGAGGCCATCGCAGGAGTCAATGCGTCCCGTCCAGGCACTGTCGACGTGCGCTGGGACTCGCGCGTGAGTGGCGTATCGACCACCGACAGCGGCGTCGCAATCGAGATCGAGACGCCCCATGGCCGGTATCGGTCCGGCGCGAACTGGCTGGTCGCGTGCGATGGCGGCCAGAGCTTTGTCCGCAAGACGCTGGGCCTCGAACTGGCGGGCACGGGCTACGAAGGGCGTTACGTGATCATCGATATCGAACTGGCCAGCGAAGCGCCGGCCGAGCGGCGCGCGTGGTTCGATCCGCCGTGGTGGCGCGGGTCGACCATCCTCATGCATCGCCAGCCGGACAATATCTGGCGCATCGACTATCAGTTGCGGCCCGGGGATTGCGCCGAAGACGCACTCACGCCCGCGCGAGTGCAGGCGTTCGTGCAGACCCACCTCGATGCGATCGGCGAAGGCCATCTGCCCTGGAAGCCTGTCTGGACCTCGGTCTACCGCGCAGGCGCCATGACACTCGATGCATACCGGCATGGCCGGATTCTGTTCGCCGGAAACGCCGCGCACGCGATGCCGATTTTCGGCGTGCGCGGTCTCAACTCGGGATTCGACGATGCCGACAATCTCGCCTGGAAGCTGGCGTTCGTCATATCGAATGGCGCGGACGAAGGACTGCTCGACGGCTACAGCGCCGAACGGATCGAGGCTTTTCACGAGAATGCGGCCAGCGCGATGCGCAGCACCGAGTTCATGTCGCCCCCTTCGCGCGGCTTCGACCTGATGCGCGAAGCCTGTTTATCGCTGGCTTATGAGCATCCCGCGATTGCGAGCATGGTCAATCCCCGGCAAACCGAGGCGATCACCTACACGAGCTCGACGCTCACGCCCGATGGCGATGGCTTCGAATCGGGACCCGCGCCGGGCGGCGTCGCCATTGATGTTGCGCTCGACGCGCACGGGCAGTTTTTGAGCGACGTGTTTCAGGCTCCCGGTTTTACCGTGCTCGCGTTCGGGCTTTCGACGGATCGGAAGCAGTCGCTGGCCCAGGCGCTGGCGACCCTTGCCGTGCCGGTTCAGATTCGAAGTGTCGGTGTTACCGGGGGCGAACACGACTTCCTCGTTTCGGCCGAGGCGATGGCGCGCATCACCCGGGCATATGGCGCCGGGGAAGGCTCGGTCTACCTGATTCGCCCCGACGGTCATGTGGCCGCCCGATGGCATCGGCCGTCCGGGCAAAGCGTGCGCGTGGCCATCTCCCGCGCCTGCGCCACGAAACTCGATGTCATGGAGGAAGCATGCCTGAACTGAATAGCCATTCGCGAGATCGCGTCTACACGCATTGCGCCCGTGCCGTAAGCGCCGCGGGCAGAGAGAGCGAGTCGCTCTTCCTCGCAAGACTGGCGCTGCTCCTCTTCGAACAGATCGGCGACGCGCAAGCATGCGAAGCCGCCATAGACGCGGCGCTTCATAGCCTGCCGGCGCCGTCTCTGTCGGCTTGAGCAGCGAGCGCTGTGGCACCCCTTTGAGCCATTGCGAAACTTCAACCTGTTGATTTTCACCATGAACAATGCAATCGCAAGCCCCGCTGCAGGCCATGCAGCGCCCGTGCCGATCGGCACGATCCTGGGCCTTCATCACTTTGCGTGGCGCTGCCGCGACGCCGAGGAAACCCGCTGCTTTTACGAAGACGTCCTCGGTCTTCCGCTCGTTCACGTGATCAAAAAAGACCATGTGCCGAGCACCGGGGAATTCTGCCCGTACGTGCATATCTTTTTTCGCATGGCCGATGGATCCCATATCGCCTTTTTCGATCTGGGCGATGGTCAAAGTGCTGCGCCCAGTGCAAACACGCCCGCATGGGTCAATCACATCGCGCTGCGAGTGGACAGTCGCGCGAAGCTGGAAGCGATGAAAGCCCGCTTGTTGGCGCACGGAATTGAAGTGCTCGGCATCACGGATCACGACGGCTATATCGAGTCGATCTACTTCTTCGACCCGAACGGATTGCGCCTGGAGCTGACGACTGAAGTCGCCCCTGCCGATGTCGTGAGCGATTTCGCGCGGCATGCCCATTCGCAGCTTGCGCAATGGAATGTTGAATCCGCCACGCGCCGCGCGGCCGGGAAGGAGGGCGCATGAGCACGCTATCCCCCGCGCTTCGACTCGCAACGCGGCACGACGGCAGCCGTGATGGCGAACTGGTCATCGTCTCGTCCAGCTATCGGCGCTGCATGCCGGTGCCTCGCATCGCCAGGACCCTGCAGGAGGCGCTCGACAACTGGTCGACTACCGCGCCTCAACTGGAGGCTTGCTGCCAGCGTTTGGACGCCTGCGGGTGGGCATCTTGCGAGCCGTTCGATCCGGCGGCGGCGCTCGCTCCCTTGCCGCGCGCGTATCAATGGGCCGATGCCTCGGTGTACAGGAATCACGCGCGCCTCATGTATCAATGGCGCCGGGAGCCCATTCCGGATCGATACGAGACCGAGCCGCTCGTGTATCAGGGTGGCTCGGACGTGATGCTCGCCGGCACGGCGCCGATCGTGGGGCTCAGCGAGGCGCATGGGATCGACTTCGAGGCGGAGATCGCGGTCGTCACCACCGACGTGCCGCTGGGCGCCACGCTCGAACAAGCCCGCAACGGTATCGCTTTGGTCGCTCTCGTGAATGACGTGTCGCTGCGTGGGCTCATCCCGGGTGAGCTTGCTCGCGGATTTGGCTTCTACCAAAGCAAGCCGGCAAGCAGCTTCGCTCCGGTCGCCGTTACGCCCGCCGCGCTCGGTCACGCGTGGCGCGACGCGATGCTGCATCTTCCGGTGCGAGTCGAGCTCAATGGCGAGCTATTCGGCACGCCAAACGCGGGTGAGGAAACGGTATTCAATTTCGCGCAGATCATTGCGCATCTAACCAAAACGCGCGCGCTCTGCGCGGGGACGATCGTGGGCGCGGGCACGATCAGCAACGCGGACCCATCGACAGGCAGCGCCTGCGTGACAGAAGCCCGGGTACGACAAGCGCTCTCAGGCTGGCCAGGCGACCAGCAGCAACGTTATCTGCAATACGGGGACCGGATTCGCATGGAAGTCTTGACCGAGGACGGCCGCTCGGTATTCGGCGCAATCGACCAGACGGTAATGAATACATGACGTGATATCGCGTCGAATATTGGAGACGAGTATGACTTCAGCTACAGCAGGAAATGATAGCGATCTGGCCGCGCTATACCGGAAAATCAGCCGGCGCATCGTGCCGTTTGTCTTCGTGGGATTCGTGATCGCGTTCCTTGACCGTATCAATATCGGCTTCGCGCAATTGCAGATGAAGGCCGACCTTGGCTTCAGCGACGCGGTGTACGGGCTTGGCGCGGGCGTGTTCTTCCTGGGTTACTTCCTGTGCGAAGTGCCCAGCAATCTGCTGCTCGAACGCATTGGCGCGCGGCGCACTTTCATGCGGATCATGATTGGCTGGGGCGTGGTTTCGTCGTGCATGTCGCTCGTGACGACGCCATGGATGCTTTACGCGATGCGTTTCCTGCTCGGCGTGTTCGAGGCTGGATTCTTCCCCGGGATCGTTCTTTATTTGACTTACTGGTTTCCCGCTTCACGCAGGGCATCGGTCACCGCGTGGTTGTTCGTGGCGGTTGCCGTCGCGGGCGTCACGGGCGGCATCGTTTCGGGCGCCATCATGCAATACGCGGCCGGCGTGCATGGCCTCGCAGGCTGGCAGTGGATGTTCATTCTCGAAGGATCACCCGCGATCCTCATGGGCGTCGTCGTGCGACTCTGCCTTGTCGATAGCCCGCAGCAGGCGGGGTGGCTGACCGAAGCGGAGAAGCAACGCGTCCAGCGAGATCTGGACGCGGACCTGGCGTCCAAGGAAGCGCTCGCATCGGGGTCGATCGGGGCTGCGTTGCGCAATCCAATGGTGTATCTGTTTTCGGCGGTCTATTTCACGCTGACTTGTGGAACGATGGCCATCAGCTTCTGGCTGCCCACCATCATTCACGGCGCTGGAATCCACAGTGTCTTTGACACCGGCTTGTTGAGCGCCATCCCGTATGGGATCGGGGCCATCGGGATTGTCGCCATCTCGCGTCACTCGGATAAACGCCGCGAACGATTTTGTCACTACGCCGTGTGCGCCATTGGCGGTGGGGTTGCGCTCTGTCTCGTGGGCCTGTACGGAAGCGGACTGTATTCGGCGTTGCTGTTCCTCAGCATCGCGGTGGTGTTGACGTTCGCTGCGCTACCGATCTGCTGGTCCATGCCTCAAGACCATCTCTCCGGTTCCGGCGCAGCGGGCGGAATCGCGTTGATCAGCAGTCTCGGCCAACTCGGCAGCTTCTTCAGCCCGGCGCTGATTGGCTGGATCAAAACGACCACGGGCCGACTCGATGCGGGACTCTACGTTCTTGCCGCGTTGCTGATAGCGGGTGGCGTTGCGGTGCTGGTCTATTCGGGCAGACGTATCGGCAGCGCCGCGCGCAGCGTCGCCTGAGCGTTCCTTGGACCGCCGCGATATCAACGCCGCGGTCTGAATGGCGGGCGCAACGCGGCCAGCGAAGCATGCTTCGCCGGCTCGCGTGTATTTCGCGTGCGTTAGTCCTTCGTGCCCACGGTCTGCAGCGGCACCCACTTGCCGCCCGCGACCTTGTACACCGTCACGCCGCCATACTTCAGGTCGCCGTACTGATCGTACGAGAGCTCGGTGGTGGTCACGCCCTTCATGTTCGTGGCCTTCAGCGCAGAGAGGAAGACATGCGGGTCGGTCGAGTTCGCCGTCTTCATGGCGTTGAACACGGCCATCGTGCCGTCGTAGGCATAGGGCTCGTACAGCTCGACCGGGCGGCTGAAGCGCTTCGCGTAGTGGTCGGAAAAGGCCTTGCCGCCCGGCATTTTTTCGAGCGGGCTACCCTCGGATGCGGCCAGCGTGCCTTCGGATGCCTCACCCGCGATCTTGATCAGGTTGTCGGACTGCACCATGTCCGGTCCGATCAGCGCCGCCTTGATCGCCAGCGAGCGCATCTGTTTCAGCATGGGCGCGGCCTGGGTATCGGCGCCGCCGTAGAACACCGCATCGACGTTTGCCGCCTTGATCTTCGTGAGAATCGAGCGGAAGTCCACGGCCTTGTCGGTCGTATATTCCTGGTCCACGATGGTGGCACCCGCCGCCTTCGCGGCCTTGGCGAACTCTTCGGCCACGCCCTGTCCGTAGGCGGTGCGGTCGTCGACGATCGCCAGGCGCTTGAACTTGAGACCCTTCACCGCGTACTCGCCCAGCACGCTACCTAGTTGGGTGTCCGAAGTCAGCAGGCGGAACGTGGTGGGCAGGCCGAGGCGCGTATAGGTGGGCGCCGTGGCCATGGCAATTTCAGGGATGCCCGCCTTCGCGTAGATGGGCGCGGCCGGGATGCTGGTGCCCGAGTTGTAGTGGCCGATGACGGCAGCCACGCCGTCGTCAACGAGCTTTTGCGCGACCGTCGTGCCGGTGCGCGGGTCGGCCTGGTCGTCCTGGCCGTCAAGGACGAAACGCACGGGCTTGCCGCCGATCACCGGGTTCGTGGCATTCATGTCATCGATCGCCAGCTCCACGCCGCTGCGGAAATCGGCACCGTAGTGGGCCTGGCCGCCCGTGAGCGGCGCGGCAAAGCCGATCTTCACTTCGACCGGCGACGATGCAAAGGAGCAGGGTGCGCCTGCCAGGGTAAAACCCAGGATGCATGCTGCGGAAATGACTGTGCGATGGAACTTCATTGTTTTGGGTGCTCCTCGATGATGGATCGTGCGGGTGCCCACCGCCCTGGTGGTCTTTGCGGGCACATGTCTCCTCGCGTTCCGTTTTTCCGGTCGGCTGCAAGCAATATACGAATCCGGGGCTTGCCGGGTCTTGTCGAAAATAAACAGTGCCGATGCAGAAATCGGCATAGTGCGCGTGGCGCTGCGCATGGGTATGGCAATGCGGATTGCCGATATGCAGCGGCGCTTTCACGGTCATCCGGAACGAATGCTTGCTTGCAGAAATTAAGAAGGACCGCGCCTCCGTCTAGGAGCAAATCGACCGGATCAAGGAACGAACTCCAAGTGCTGGCCGCTACGGAGAAAATTAATAAGCACATCAAAATTCGACTCGACAATGCGTCGTTGGTCCTTGCGATGGAGACGGAGGGTGGCGGCAAGCACACCGTGTTCGGGCCGTTCTTCGGCCTGGGTCCACGGATACTAGAACGACGAAGCTGCTTATTTCCGCGCCTGTCCCGACAGGTAAATTACGGTTCTTCCAGGGCCAGGGTGTGAGGCCATAGGTACACAATGGCGGCCTCGCCGGGGGGGCGTTCCGGCCCTTGTCGGGCCGTATCGACCACGAGTGGGCGGCCGGCATGAATTGGGGAAACTCCTGGACCGGATGCTAGAACGCGACAGATTTAACAAAGTTAGAATGAAGTCTCTAAATTGACCAGCGCGTCGGCGTGCTGGCGGCAGCGCTTTCCGGCCGCCGTGACGCCGACTATTGGCCGCCGTGGCAACGGCCAGGCTGCGGGTGCGAAACGGGAGACGATGCGTGAATGTTCCTGAAAGAAAGTCATTTGCCACCACGCCGGAATCCAGTGCGGCCACTTTGCGCACCGTGACCGGCTCCGCTGCGTCTGCAGCGACTCCAGCTCCGCAAAGACGACGACGCCCCTATGCAGGGCGTTGCGTATTGCCTGGATAGGCCTCGCTAGCCAACGTCCGTCGCGCCTCGCTGCGCTCTGTCGACAGTGCTGACATGCAGCCGCCGCTGCATGCGAACCCCCATTCTGATTTTGGCTTCCCCGATGGGAGGTATTGACATGTTGAGTCCACACGAGCTTGCTACCTTGATGCTGGTGAAGAACGCGCCCGACTGGATCGAGCCGGACCGCATCGAGCTAGGCGCGTTACGCGAGCTTCAACTGATCGACATCGAGCCGCCGGAATCAGGCGTTGCGCTTGCGCGCGTCACGCCGCGCGGCGACGCGCTGCTGCGCGCGGTGTCCCGCGTGCGCTAGATACGCGCCAGGCACGCGCCGGGTGTGCGCCAGGTAACGGACACCGTCCACGAGTCGAATTTATATCCAGGGTATGCGGGCCCTTGAGAAAGGGCAGCGCTTGCGGGGTATCCAGGGAGGCTGATATGGACCAGGCGTGGCTGAACATGGCTGTCGCGGCGATCGTGCCGATCGTCCTTGTGGTTGCGGCAATTTCCATTCATCACCATCGCCGCGAGCGGCGGCGTGCCGATCTGCTGCGCAATCTCGATCATCATGATTGGTGCCGGTGGGTCCGAGCAAAACATTGAGGATCACGAAGCGTCAAGATGAAATGCGGTGGCTTTGTTGTTCGAGTGGCGTCCGTGCCACAAACGCGTTTACGCCAACATCACGTCTCATCCCGAGACCGACGACGGGGATCTTTTGTGAGCTACGATTTCGCCGAAAAGGATCTGGCGCACATTCGCCATGTTCTCAGCCATCTGGAGCAGTCGGCTGCGGGCGTGCGCATTCTTGAAACCGGCCCGATGGCCAGCCTCGACTATTGGCAGGCGAGAATCCAGGCGATCCTGGTCATGCCCATGCTGTCCACGCATGCGCAGAAGCAGGCCAAAGAGTTGCTCGGCCGCCTGGAGCGGCTCAAAGACTCGCGCCGATGCGCAGCGGGCTCGTGACGATCGGCTGAGCGGTCGCTAATATTGCGGCTGTCGGGTTTGGCACAGCTTCTGTCATGAGAATCGATCCGTACAGCCTGGAACTCTTCATCTCCGTGGTGCGCGAGGGCTCCATTGCGCGCGCGGCCAGCCGCAATCACATCGCGCCTTCGGCGCTCAGCCGCCGTATCGCGGACCTGGAGAGCGCAGTGGGCTTGCCCTTGCTCATTCGCTCCCATGGCGGCGTCGAGCTGACCGAAGCGGGCCGCCAGGCGTACGCGCGCGCGACGGCTCTGCATGACCAGTTGCAGTCGTTCGCGCGCGAGGTGCAGTCGGTCAGCGGCCAGATCGCAGGCATCGTGCGCCTCTACGCCAACGCCTCCGCGATAGTCGGCTTCCTGCCCGAGCGGCTCAAGGCATTTCAGGCCGATTACCCGCTCGTGCAGATCGAATTGACGGAGCAGATCAGCGACGAGGTCGTGCGCGCGTGCATGGAGGATCGCGCGGACGTTGGCGTATCGGCTTGCGGCAAGACGCCCGCGGGGCTCGAATCGTGGCACTTCGCCGACGATCCGCTGATGGTCGTGCTGCCGCCCGATCATGAGCTGGTCTCGATGGCTGCGCCCACGTTCCACGACGTTCTGCGCTTTCCGCTCGTCGCGCTGCAGGCCGGCGGCTCGCTCGACCAGGTGGTGAAGGAGCGCGCCGACGCCATGCGCGTGCCGCTCAAACTCGCCGTCACCGTGAACAGCTTCGACGCTCAATGCCGCATGGTCGAGGCGGGGCTCGGCATCGGCATCGTGCCCGCCAGCGCCGCGTCCGCCTTTGCGGGGTCGAGCGGCTTCGTGCGCAAGCCGCTCGACGAAGCGTGGGCCATGAGCCGCAGCCTGCACGTGCACGCGCTCAGAAAGTCGTCCCGTCTCAGGGCCGTTCAGGCGCTCATTGACGCGTTGACACGCACCCAGGCCTAACCCGGGCATCGCGATCCGCGATGCCCCCATTGCCGATCGAGCACTTTGCACGCAAGGGCCCGCCGTCTAGATTTCCGCTCAAGGAGAGATCGGATGGCAACCCTGGATTTGAGCGGCCGGATACTGTTTCTTTGCACGGATGCGGACGCGATCGAGCAGCAGCTCAAAGGCGCGGACCTCGCGGACGTGCCGCCGCACGCGTTGAGAGACGACGTATCGACGGACGAGATTACGCCGATGAGTGTGCTCACGCGCTTCGACGACCGGCTGGGGCGGGTGCCTTATCTCGGCTTGCGGGTTGGCAATCGCAATCCGGTCGGCATGGATGCCGTGCGCGCCGGCGGCTTTTGCGTGACAGTCGCGGGCAACCGCTATGGCAAGGGCTCGTCGCGCGAGCATAGTCCGCTGGCGGAATACCGGGCCGGCATCCGCCTCGTGATCGCGAAGAGCTTCGAGCGCATCTATCGACAGAACGCCGACAATCTCGGCCTGTTCACGTCGACGGATTTCGGGCTGATCGCACGCATCCGGCGCGGCGAGCCCATCGAGATCGACGAGCTCGTCGCCTCGCGCGATAGTCTCGCGGCCGAGATCCTGCGCAGTGGCGGATTGCTGCGCTACGGCGCGCGAGCGATGCGGCAGATCCATTGCGTGCGAGAGGCAGTCGACAGCGCACCGCGCACGCTCGTGCAGAAGATTCTCGAACGCCACGCGCTGCAAACCGGCGGCACCGGCGAGACGCTGGTGCCGGGCGCGGGCGCCTTCGTACGGGCCGACTGGCGCTTCATCCACGAGTACTACACGGGCATGGCGGCGCATATGCTCCATGCCACGTTCGGGCGGCCGCTCGCATTGCACGACCGCGCAACGATACTCGCGTTCGAGGATCATCTTTCGTATGCGCACAAGAGCGCGTTGCACGTGCGAAACGGCCTGCTGCCCGATGTGCGGGAGCTTTCCGCGGCGCATCGTCAGTTCGCGCGCGAATACGGCGTGAGGAACCACGGCTACCTGAGCGAAGCCGAAGGGGCCTCAAGCGAAGGTTCGGAAGGCATCTCTCACGCGATGATGGCCGAGCGCTATGCGTTGCCGGGCCAGTTGATCGTGGGCACCGATTCGCACACGCCACATAGCGGCGCGCTCGGCTGTGTGGCGTTCGGCGTGGGCACCACGGACATGGCCAACGCTTTCGTGACCGGCGCCGTGCGCATGACCGTGCCGCAAACGCTGCGCGTCGAGTTCAACGGCAAGATCGCAGCGGGCGTGACGGCGAAGGACCTGGCGTTGCACCTGCTCGCCGACCCGCGAATCCGCTCGGGCCTTGGCTTGGGCAAGGTGTTCGAGTTCTGCGGCGCGGCGATCTCGCAGCTGACGACCGACGAGCGCGCGACGCTCACGAACATGACCGCTGAGCTGGGCGGGTTCACCGGCATTGTCGCGCCCGACGCGGAAACCGTCAGGTTCCTCAAGGAGCGCCGGGGCATCGACTTCGAGATCGAGCCGTGGATGTGCAGTGACGAAGGGGCGCAATACGCAGAAGTCCTGAGCATCGACTGCGAGGCAATTTCGCCGATGCTCGCTGCGCCCGGAGACCCGGGCAACGGCATTGCGCTGCGCGATCTTGCCGAGCGCCCGCACGTCGATATTGCCTACGGCGGCTCTTGCACGGCGGGCAAGCGCGAAGACTTCGATCACTATCACGAAGTGCTGGCATGGGCTGCCGCGCGTGGCCTGCGCGTGCCCGCGGGCGTCAAGCTGTATCTGCAGTTCGGCACCTCGGAGGTGCGCGACTACTGCGAGCGGCGCGGCTACCTGAAGGCGTTCGATGAGGCTGGCGCCATTCTCCTGCAACCCTCGTGCGGCGCTTGCGCCAATTGCGGGCCGGGCGCATCCACGGCGGCGAGCGAGGTGACGATCAGCGCCATCAACCGCAACTTTCCGGGCCGCTCGGGCCCGGGCCAGGTATGGCTCGCGAGTCCGCCGACCGTGGCGGCGAGCGCGCTGGCCGGCCGGATCGCGTCGTTCGCCGAGTTGCAGGAGCAGTACCGGCAAGCTGCGCGCTTACGCCGGCAGTCGGGCTAACGGCCGGTTGAGCGCGGCGATTCATTCAAACAACGATTCAGGAGACAAGCATGGCCATTCTGGAGAGCGCTGCGCACCTGCGCGCCACCGACCTGGTAACGCCAGCCGACGCCGTTACAGACGCCAGCAAGGGCGCGATTTCCGCGCGGCTCGACCGGCTGCCCGCGACCCGCGCGATATGGAAGTTGATCCTGTTGCTGAGTCTCGGATTCTTTTTCGAGCTTTATGACCTGCTGTTCACGGGCTACGTGGCGCCGGGGCTCGTGAAGGGCGGCATCCTCACGGCCACGACGACGGGCCTGTTCGGCACCTCGGGCGTGGCGAGCTTCATTGCTGCGCTCTTCGGCGGCCTTTTTCTCGGTACGATCGCCTGCGGGTTTCTCGCCGACCGCTTCGGCCGCCGGGCCATCTTCACGTGGTCTTTGCTCTGGTATGTGGCGGCCAATACCGTGATGGCCTTCCAGGACACGGCGGGCGGCCTGAACTTCTGGCGCTTCGTGTCGGGCATGGGCATTGGCGTCGAGCTGGTGACGATCGGCACCTACCTTTCCGAACTCGCGCCGAGGCACCTGCGCGGGCGGGCCTTCGCGGTTTGCCAGACGATCGGCTTTTCGGCCGTGCCCGTGGTGGCGTATCTCTCGTATCTGCTGGTGCCGCGCACGCCTTATGGGGTCGACGGATGGCGATGGGTCGTGCTGCTGGGCGGCGTGAGCGCGCTGTTCGTGTGGTATTTCCGGCGCAATCTGCCCGAGAGCCCGCGCTGGCTGGCTAGCAAGGACCGCCTGAAGGAGGCCGACGCCGTCCTCAGCCGTCTCGAAGACGAGGTCGCGCGCCAGTACGGCAAGCCCTTGCCCGTGCCCGGCCGCGCCGAGCCGGTGGCGCATAAGGCGGGGTTCGCCGATATGTGGAAGCCGCCTTATCGCAAACGGACCATCATGCTCGTGGTCTTCCACATTTTTCAGACCATCGGCTTCTTTGGCTTTGCGAACTGGGTGCCGACGCTGCTCGTCAAGCAGGGCATCACGGTCACGTCGAGCCTGCTTTACACCACCGTGATCGGTCTTGCCGCGCCACTCGGGCCGCTGCTCGGCTACTGGATCGCGGACCGCTTCGAACGCAAGCATGTGATCGTCTTCATGGCGGCGGTGAATATCGTTAGCGGGCTGCTCTTCAGTCAGGTCGCATCGGCGGTTGCGATCGTGACGCTCGGCGTGCTGCTCACGCTAGCCGGCAACATCATTTCGTTTACCTACCACACATATCAGCAGGAGCTTTTCCCAACCGCGATCCGCGCGCGAGCAGTGGGATTCGTCTATTCGTGGAGCCGCCTCTCGGCCGTATTCAGCTCGTTCGTGATCGCGTTCATGCTCAGGGAATTCGGTGTGACGGGCGTGTTCGTTTTCATTGCCGGCGCGATGGCGCTCGTTATCGTCGCGATCGGTCTCATGGGCCCGCGCACGCTCGGTCAATCGCTCGAAAGCATTTCGCATTAGTTTCGCAACTTCTGCGGATTCCCCGCCGCCCTCACGCCCCGCACGCATGAATCAAAAACTGCTGCAACGCCGCGGCGGGGCCGCTCATCTGCACATCCTTCTGCCAGATCATGCCGGCCTCCATATGAGGAATCGCATCGAGCACGGGCCGCGCCTCGATGCGATTGCCTTCTAGCGACCACGGCCGGAACACCATGTCCGAGAGCACCGTCACGCCAAAGCCATGCGCAACGAGCCCGCGCAACGCTTCCATCGACGAAGTGCGGAACGCGATATTCGGCTTCACGCTTTTCTTCTTCCAGTAGCGCAGCGTCGACTGCTCGGCCTCGTCCACTGTAATCAAAATGTAGGGATGCGCAGCAATGTCCTTGAGCGACGGCGCGTCGATGCGCGCGAGCGGGTGCGTGGGCGCCACCCACAACTGCCGCCGCGAGCGGTTGAGCACGTGGCTGCCGAAGCGGCTCAGGCGCTCGACATTCGATAGCAGCACCACGCCTATCTCCACCTCGCCGTTCAGGACCGCTTTTTCGATGTCGGGGCGCTCGCGGTCCTGCAAGTCGAAATCCACGAACGGGTAGGTGCCGCGAAAGCGCGCGAGCAATTCGGGCAGGAAATAGCCGAGCACCGTATAGCTCGCGGCAATGCGCACGGTCCCGCGCATGTCGTGCGCCCGGAACGGCGGTTTGTGCACCGCATCACGCGCGGCGTCCAGCACGCGGCGGGCGTGATTATAAAAATCCTGGCCATCCGGCGTGAGCACGACGCCATGCGGCAGGCGCTCGAACAGGCGCGTGTCAAGCCCGCTTTCGAGCGCGAGCACGGCGTTAGTGATGGCCGATTGAGAGACGTGCTCGTTGGCCGCCGCCATCGAGAACTGGCCCGTTTGCGCCGCCGCCACGAAGTAGCGGAGCTGCCGCAGCGTGAGATCGAATGCCATCTGTTTTTCGCATATCAGAGTTGCCTATTTGTGATTTTACGATACGAATATGGCTTTCTATACTCGCCGGAAAATGATTATCCAGCGGAGACATACCCCATGAATGCGCGCGACCCCGTTGCATACGATATGACGACCGATACGCCGGCCACCCCGGTTTCGCTCGACGACAAGTACACGCTCGAACGCGGGCGCGTTTATATCAGCGGCACCCAGGCGCTGGTGCGCTTGCCGATGCTGCAGAAGGCGCGCGACCGCAAGGCCGGCCTGAACACCGCCGGCTTCATTTCCGGCTATCGCGGCTCTCCGCTGGGCGCGCTCGATCAGTCGCTGTGGAAAGCCAAGAAGCATCTGCACGAGAACGACATCGTGTTCCAGCCGGGCGTGAACGAGGATCTCGCGGCCACCGCCGTATGGGGCTCGCAGCAGGTCAACCTGTGGCCGGGCGCGACGCGCGACGGCGTATTCGGCATGTGGTACGGCAAGGGGCCCGGCGTCGACCGCACCGGCGACGTGTTCAAGCATGCGAACTCGGCCGGCAGCGCCGCCCACGGCGGTGTGCTCGTGCTCGCGGGCGACGATCATGCGGCGAAGTCGTCCACGGTCGCGCATCAGTCCGAGCACGCGTTCATCGCGGCGGGCATTCCCGTGCTGTATCCGTCCAACGTGCAGGAGTACATCGACTACGGTCTGCACGGCTGGGCGATGAGCCGCTACTCGGGCCTGTGGGTGGCCATGAAGTGCGTGACCGACGTGATCGAATCCACGGCGTCGATCGACCTCGATCCGGAGCGCGTGGAGATCGTCACGCCGGACGACTATTCGATGCCCGCGGGCGGCCTCAATATCCGCTGGCCCGACACGCCGCTCGTGCAGGAAGCCCGCCTGCTGGACGAGAAATGGTACGCGGCGCTCGCCTACGTGCGCGCCAACAAGCTCAACCGCGTGGTGATCGATTCGCCGGCGCCGCGCTTCGGCATCATGACCGCAGGCAAGGCCTATCTCGACGTGCGCCAGGCGCTCAGCGACCTCGGTCTCGACGACGCAACGTGCGCGCAGATCGGCTTGCGCGTCATGAAGGTGGGCTGCGTGTGGCCGCTCGATGCGCAGGACGCACGCGCGTTCGCCACCGGTCTGGAAGAGATTCTCGTGGTCGAGGAAAAGCGCCAGATCCTCGAATATGCGTTGAAGGAAGAGCTGTACAACTGGCGCGAGGACGTGCGCCCCAAGATCTACGGCAAGTTCGACGAACGCGACAACGAAGGCGGCGAATGGTCGGTGCCGCGCGGCAGCTGGCTGCTGCCTGCGCATTACGAGCTATCGCCCGCGCTCATCGCGAAGGCCATCGCGCGGCGCCTCGCACGTGCGGACCTGCCTGAAGACGTGCGTGCCCGCATGCTGGCGCGCGTCGCGATCATCGAGGCCAAGGAGCGCGAGGCCGCGAAGCCCCAGGTGAGCGTCGAGCGCAAGCCGTGGTTCTGCTCGGGCTGCCCGCACAACACCTCGACCAACGTGCCCGAAGGCTCGCGCGCGCTCGCGGGCATCGGCTGCCACTACATGTCGATCTGGATGGACCGCAAGACCGAGACTTTCAGCCAGATGGGCGGCGAGGGCGTGACGTGGATCGGGCAGATGCACTTCGCCGGCGACAAGCACGTGTTCGCGAACCTCGGCGATGGCACCTATTTCCATTCCGGACTGCTGGCCATTCGCGCGGCTATCGCGGCGAATGCCAAGATCACGTACAAGATTCTTTATAACGATGCCGTCGCCATGACGGGCGGTCAGCCCATCGACGGCGTGCTGACCGTGCCGCAGATCGTGCATCAGGTTCACGCCGAAGGTGCGAAGCGCATCGTCATCGTCACGGACGAGCCGGAGAAATACGATTCGCGCGTCGTGCTGCCCACGGACGTGAAGGTTCATCACCGTGACGAGCTGGACGCCGTGCAGCGCATGCTGCGCGACGTGCCCGGCACGACCGTGCTGATCTACGACCAGACCTGCGCCACCGAGAAGCGCCGCCGCCGCAAGCGCGGCACCTATCCCGATCCGGCACGCCGCGCCTTCATCAACGACGCGGTTTGCGAAGGTTGCGGCGATTGCTCGGTGCAGTCGAACTGCCTGTCGGTCGAGCCGCTCGAAACGCCGCTCGGCACCAAGCGCAAGATCAATCAGTCGTCGTGCAACAAGGACTTCTCGTGCGTGAAGGGCTTTTGCCCGAGCTTCGTGACGGCCGAAGGCGCGCAACTGCGCAAGCCGCAGGCCGCGCGTAGCACCGCCGCGCCCGATTTCGACGCGCTGCCGGCTCCCACGCTGCCTGCGCTCGCTCGCCCCTATGGCATTCTCGTCACGGGCGTGGGCGGCACGGGTGTGGTGACCATCGGCGGGCTGATCGGCATGGCCGCGCATATCGAAAGCAAGGGCGTGACCGTGCTCGACATGGCAGGCCTCGCGCAGAAGGGCGGCGCCGTGCTCAGCCACGTGCAGATCGCGTCCGCGCCCAGCGCGCTGCATGCGACGCGCATCGCCACGGGCGAGGCGCGGCTCGTGATCGGCTGCGACGTGGTGGTGACGGCGTCGAACGACGTGCTCTCGCGTACGCAGCACGGCGTGACGGTGGCCGCGGTCAATAGCGGCGCGACGCCCACTGCGGATTTCGTCCGGAATCCGAAATGGTCGTTCCCCGGCGTGCAAACGGAAGCGGGCCTGCGTGAGAGCATCGGCGACGGCTGCGAGTTTATCGACGCCAACGCGCTCGCGCTGGCGCTGCTCGGCGACACGATTTACAGCAACCCGCTGCTGCTGGGCTTTGCCTGGCAGAAGGGCTGGCTGCCGCTGCAGCTCACGAGCCTGCTGCAGGCGATCGAGCTCAACGGCGTGGCGGTCGAGAAGAATCGCCTCGCGTTCAACTGGGGGCGTCATGTGGCGCAGCACGGCGATGCCGCTGTGAAGGCGCACGCCAAGCCGGCGGCACAGGCGATCGTCGTGCGCATGCCCGAGTCGCTCGACTCCGTGATCGCCTCGCGCGAAGCCTTGTTGACGGCGTACCAGAACGCGGCCTATGCGCAACGCTATCGCGGCGTGATCGACCGTATTCGCGAAAAGGAAATGCAGGCCACCGGCAATGCGAAGCTGCCGCTCACGCGCTCGGTTGCCGTGAATCTCGCGAAGCTCATGGCCTACAAGGACGAGTACGAAGTCGCCCGCCTGTACGCCGACCCCGCCTACCTCGCGAAGTTGCGCGAGCAGTTCGAGGGCGAACCGGGCCGCGATTACAAGCTGAGCTTCTACCTTGCGCCGCCGTTGCTCGCGAAACGCGATGAACAGGGCCACATGCAGAAGCGCCGGTTCGGTCCGTGGGTGCTCCCGGCTCTGCGTGCGCTCGCCCGCATGAAGGGTCTGCGCGGCACGGCGCTGGACGTGTTCGGCCGCACGGCCGAGCGGCGCGGCGAGCGCCAGTTGATTGCCGACTACCTCGCGCTCGTCGACGAATTCTGCGCGACGCTCGATGCCGAACGCCTCCCCACGGCGCTCAAGCTGGCCGGCATCCCGGACGACATTCGCGGTTTCGGCCACGTCAAGGAGAACAACGTCCGGGCCGCTGCCAGCAAGCGCGAGCAACTGCTGCGCGCGTACCGCACGCCGGTGCGTGTGGCCGCCAGCGCCTAAGGTTGTATAAGCAGCACGCATAAGCCGTGCGATGTCCCTCTCGCCGCAAGACGTTCCGCCGGCGAGAGGGACAGATTGAAAGTCCTCGATGTGGCCCCGCCTTCAAGGGAAAACCATTGGTCGTTAACATCAGACGTCTGATGTAAATTGACGCCCAACGCGGTTGACACCCACGCGGCTACCCAGGGAGCCCATGCGTCTGGGCGTCGATCAGTCGATGAGCGGGCGCATCCAGCATGGGCTTTTGGCAACGCTCGCGCGAGCGAGCGCTCAAGCCCAGGCGACCCCATTCCCAGCGTCCCCTTTCCGCATAGGAAAACCCATGCGCTTCGAGGCTTTCAGCTCTTCCGAACTGGCGGCATACCTGAGGGGTATTCCAGCCGTCCATGCACGGCTAGGCGACGACAGCGAATTGCAGGTCGTCGAAGTGGGCGACGGCAACCTGAACTATGTCTATTACGTGAGCAGCGCGCGCGACCCGCAGCGCAGCGTGGTCGTCAAGCAGGCGCCGCCGTTCCTGCGGCTCGTGGGCGAGGGCTGGCCCTTGCCGCGCGAGCGCATGGAGCGCGAAGTGGCCGCGTTGCGCCGCTTCGGCGCGCTGTGCCCGCAGCATGTGCCGCGCGTCTATCACGCCGACAGCGAGAAGTTCCTCATCGTGATGCAGCGGCTCGACTCGCATCGCGTGCTGCGCCAGGGGCTCATCGACGGCATCGTCTATCCGCATCTGGCCGATCACGTCTCCACGTTTCTCGCGCGCACGCTGTTTCATGGCTCCGATCTGTATCTCGCGCCCGACGCGAAGAAGGCGGCCGTGGGCGGCGACATCAACACCGAGTTGTGCCGGATCACCGAGGATCTCGTCTTCACGTTTCCATTCGAGGACGACCCTTCGAACGTGTATAGTCCTGCGCTGCCGGCCGCGGCGGTCGAGCGGCTGCGCACGCACGAGCCGCTGCGCCGCGCCGTGGGCGAGATGAAGTGGGCCTTCATGAACCATGCGGAAACGCTCGTGCACGGCGATCTGCATACGGGTTCGATCATGGCGAACGAGCGCGAGACCTATGTGATCGATCCCGAGTTCGCGTTCTATGGGCCGATGGGATTCGACACGGGCGCGTTCATCGCGAACCTGCTGCTCGCCTGCTATGCGCGAGACTGGCACGACCGCGTGGCGGGCCGCGATCCCGCCGTGTATCAGCGCTGGCTGCTAGAGCAGGTCGCGCAGGTATGGCACGGCTTTGCGGAGAAGTTCGCGGGGCTGTGGCGCATGCACGAGCGCGAGACGGGCCGCGCGTATATCGGCGGCCCCGCCGACACGCGCGCCGCCGAGGCGTTTCGTGAAGACTTCATGCGGCGGCTGCTGGCGGACACGCTCGGCTTCGCGGGCTGCAAGATGATCCGGCGCATCGTCGGCATGGCGAAGGTCGCGGAGATCACCGGCATCAAGGACGAAGTCGTGCGCGCCCGCGTGGAAATGCGCTGCCTGCGGCTTGCCGAGGCGCTGCTCGTGCAGCGACGCGAACTGGCTTCGATCGGGGCTGTCGCCGCGCTGGCGGCTCAGGTGCTCGCGGAGCCGGTGGAAGCGTGAGCGCGCCGGCGCAAGCGACACGACCACGAGACTGGCACGAACAATCGGCCGCGTAAGCGGCATGGTCCGGCGTACCAGCATTCACGGAGAACGTATGGCGTTGCAGCCGCACAAATCGCATCTTCCGCCCACCCTCGAGTGGCGCGACGAGACCCTTTATCTGCTTGACCAGACGCGCCTGCCGCTCGAGTGCGTGATCGAGGCGACCGATAGCGTCGAGGCGGTCTGGCGCGCGATACACGAGCTGCGCGTGCGCGGCGCGCCGGCGATTGGTGTTGCCGCGGCCTATGGGCTGTGCGTGGCGATGCAGCCCGAGCGGCAAGCGCCGCGCGACGCATTCCTCGCGCGGCTCGAGCAGCACGCCGCGTATCTGGACAGCGCGCGGCCGACGGCGGTGAACTTGCGCTGGGCGCTCGAGCGCATGCTCGCGCATACGCGGGGCACCGAGGCCCGCACGGGTGCGGAGGTCTACGAGGCGCTCGTGGCCGAGGCAACGCGCATCCATCATGAGGATATCGAATTATGTGCGAAGATCGGTGAGCATGGCCGCTCGCTGATCAAGGCGGGCAGCGGTGTGCTCACGCACTGCAACGCCGGCGCGCTCGCGACAACGGGCATAGGCACCGCTACCGCGCCGCTGTATTGCGCGCATCGCGAGGGCGTGCCGTTTCGCGTCTATGCCGACGAGACGCGGCCGCTCCTGCAAGGCGCGCGACTCACGGCATACGAGTTGCAGCAGGCCGGGCTCGACGTCACGCTGATCACCGACAGCATGGCGCCCGCGCTCATGGCGCAGGGGCTGATCGATCTCGTGATCGTGGGCACCGACCGCGTGGCCGCGAACGGCGACGTCGCGAACAAGATCGGCACGCTCGGCGTGGCGATCGCGGCAAAGCATTTCGGCATCCCGTTCTATGTGGCGTGCCCATCGTCCACGCTCGATCTGCGCACCGCGCGTGGCGCGGACATCGTGATCGAGGAGCGCAGCGCCGACGAGGTCGCGCAGTTCGCGGGCCGGCGCACCGCGCCCGAGGGCATCAAGGTGCGCAATCCGGCCTTCGACGTGACGCCGCACGCGCTCGTCACGGGCATCGTGACGGAGCTGGGCATCGTGCGCGCGCCGTTCGAAGACAATCTGGCGACGCTGTTCGCCACGGGAGCGGCCGTATGAGCGGCGCGAGTGGAGAGGGCGGAGAGCGCGGAGAGCGCGGAGAGCGCGGAGAGCGCGGAGAGCGCCGGGCGGGCGAGACCGCGGCGCGCGCACGCGATGCCCGCGGCGAGACCGAGCTGCGGCAGCAGATCGTCGATACCGCGCGCGACATGGAGCGCCTCGGCATCAATCAGGGCACCTCGGGCAACGTGAGCGCGCGCTGGCATGACGGACTCCTGATTACACCGAGCGGGGTGCCGTGCGCGGCGCTCACGCGCGAGCGCATCGTCTGGATGCCGCTCGACGTGCGCGAGGACGACCCGCTCTTCGAGGCGCAGCGCCCCTCTTCGGAGTGGCGCTTTCATCGCGACATCCTGCGTGCGCGGTCCGACGTGAACGCGGTCGTCCATACACATTCCAATGCGGCTACGGCGCTTGCAATCCACGGCCGGGGCATTCCCGCGCATCACTATATGGTGGCCGCGGCCGGCGGCAACTCCATTCGCTGCGCGCCGTACGCGACCTTCGGCAGTCAGGCGCTTTCGGATCACGCGCTCGAAGCGCTGCACGAGCGGCTCGCCTGCCTGCTCGCGCATCACGGTGTCATCGCGCTGGGGCGAGATCTGGAGCGGGCGCTGTGGCTCGCCAACGAGGTCGAGGTGCTGGCGAAGCAATATCTGCTCGCGTGCCAGATCGGCGAGCCGCCGCTGTTGTCGGACGCGCAGATGGACGAAGTCATCGAGAAGTTCAAGGGCTACGGCCCGCGCAAGTGAGGGGCGCGGTGCAGGCGCGCAGGATCAGCGAAGCGGATCCAGGCGTGGCCGAAATTCCTCGAAGCACGGCGCGGTTGACGAGCGCGCATTCATAGCCGGTAAATTCAGCGGATGAATCCGGCTAATTGCATCACGTTGTGATATAAATATCGCGTGAGCACCGCCGACCACACGGTGCCCGCCAGGGGGGGATCATGAGCGAGCACGGCGAGCACAAGGGCGATTTCGCAACCGATGTCCGGCTTCTGCGCATCAGTGCCATCGCTGCCGTGGGCGGCGCACTGAGCACCGTTGCCGCCGACTTTCTGCTGCACCTCATCCGCTTCTTCACGAACCTGTTTTTCTTCCAGACGCTCTCGACGGCGAATCATTCTCCGGCCCAGAACACGCTCGGCTGGTTCGTGGTGGCCGCGCCCGTGATTGGCGGGCTGCTGGTGGGCCTGATCGCCCGCTTCGGCTCGGAGCAGATTCGCGGCCACGGCATTCCTGAAGCCATCGAGGCGATTCTGTTCGGCAAGAGCAAGATGTCGCCGAAGGTGGCCGTGCTCAAGCCGCTCGCCTCGGCCATCGCCATCGGCAGCGGCGGGCCGTTCGGGGCCGAAGGCCCGATCATCATGACGGGCGGCGCGATCGGCTCGCTCATCGCGCAGTTCTTCCATCTCTCGAGCGCCGAAAGAAAGGCGCTGCTGGTGGCGGGCGCCGTGGCCGGCATGACCGCCGTGTTCGGCACGCCCGTGGCCGCCGTGCTGCTCGCCATCGAGCTGCTGCTGTTCGAGCTGCGCCCCCGCAGCCTGCTGCCGGTGGCCATCGCCTGCGTCGTGGCGGGCTTCACGCGGCCGCTGTTTCTCGGCAGCGGCCCGCTGTTTCCGCTGCATACGTTGCCCATCGGCCCGATCGGCATCGTGGCGGCGGCCATTGCCGGGCTGATTGCCGGCGCGTTGTCGTGGGGGCTGTCCACTTCGCTCTACAAGGTGGAAGACCTGTTCGGCAAGCTCCCCATTCACTGGATGTGGTGGCCCGCGCTGGGCGCCATTGCCGTGGGCATCGGCGGCTATTTCCAGCCGCGCACGCTCGGGGTGGGCTATGACGTGATCGGCGACCTGCTGCAGAATCACCTCGTCTTGCACGTCGTGATTGGCATCGTGGTCGTCAAGGCCATCATCTGGGTCATCGCGCTCGCCTCGGGGACGTCGGGCGGCGTGCTCGCGCCGTTGCTGATGATGGGCGCGGGCGTGGGCGCTATCGTCGGGCCGTACATGCCCGGCGGCGACCCCGCGCTGTGGCCGCTCGTCTTCATGGCGGCCGCGCTCGGCGGCATGATGCGCGCGCCCGTGATGGCCGCGGTATTCGCCTTCGAGCTGACCGACGACGTCAATGCCTTGCTGCCGCTGCTCGCGGCCGCCGCCGTGGCGTACGGCTTCACGGTGATGTTCATGCGTCGCTCGATCCTGACCGAGAAAATTGCCCGGCGCGGTTATCACATTTACCGCGAATACAGCATCGATCCGCTCGAACGCCATTATGTGGAGGAGGTCATGACGCGCACGGTCGTGACGATCGATGCGAGCACAACTATCTCTAGCGTTCTGAACGACTATTTCGGCAAGGAGCAGAAGTTTCGCGCCTATCCGGTGCTGAGGGATGGCGTGCTGCTGGGCATGGTGGACCGCGCGCTGCTCGACCCGATTCCGCTGGGCAAAGCCGGGATGCCGATTGGCTCGGCTTTCGCGAAGACCCGGCCCGAGATCGCCTTGCCTGGCGAGACGTGCAGGAACGTGGCGGCGCGGCTCGCTATCTCGGGCCTCGAGCGCGTGCCTGTCGTGGACGACGCAAAGACCATGCGCCTGCTCGGCGTGGTCTCGCGGCACGACCTGGTCAAGCCTTCGATGCAGGTCTTCGCGGAAGAGCGCGAGCTCGAACAGTTCCGCCAGGTCTGGATTCCTCGCAACACGCTTTTCGCACCCACCCTCAAGCGCCAGGACGGACCCGACGAGCATGCCGATGTGGGCCGATGAACGCCACTCGCGGAGCGGGCACGCGCGCCATCGTGTTGCCGTAGCCCGGCGCTGTGGGGGGCAAGTTGGGCCGGCTCGCCCGCGCCTGAACCGGACCGTATGAATTACGCGTCAGACGGCTTCATTTGATGGCCGCTTGCGGCGCTGCCTGCCTCGCCTCGCTGCGTGGCGCGGGTACGGTGCACAACAGCATGACCATGCCCGCCGCGAGTAGCACGGCGATCACCACGAGCCCCGCATAGAGGCTGCCGGTATACGTCATGAGCAAGCCAACCAGCGAAGGACTCACCGCACCGCCAAGCGCCCCAATTGCGGTAATCACGGCGATGCCGCCCGCGGCGGCGCCGCCGTCCAGCCACGCCGTGGGAATCGTCCAGAAGATGCTGAGCGTCGCATAGATGCAGACCGACGCGGCCATCAGCAGCACGACGGTGAGCGTCACGCTATGCGCTGCGAACGGCAGCAGCAGGAAGCTGGCGGAGACGATGAAGCCGCAGGCGGCCACATGCCAGCGGCGCTCCATGCGTCGATCGGAGCTGCGGCCGATCAGGGCGATGCCGATGGCCGTGCACACCGAGATCGCGCCGCTCAGCCAGCCGACGTCGCGTACTTCGTGCACGCCCACCTGGCGCAGCAGCGTGGGAATCCAGAAGCCGATCGCGTTCAGCCCCATGAAGATGCAGAAGTAAATGGCCGAGAGCACATGGATACGCGGATTGCGCAACACCTCGCGCAGGTGCCCGGGCGACGCTGCATGCGCACGGCGGCGCTGGCGGTCCGCTTCGAGCGCGGCCTCCACGTGCTGCTTCTCGGTGCTCGAGAGCCAGCGCGCATCGGCGGGCCGGTTGTCGAGGTAGAGCATGGCCATTACGCCGAGCGCAATGGCGGGCAAGCCTTCGATCAGGAACAGCCATTGCCAGCCACGCAGTCCCATCGCGTCGTGCAGATGGCTCATGATCGCGCCCGACATGGGGCCGCCTATCACACCGGCGAGCGGCACCGCCATGATGAAGAGGCTCATGATGCGTCCGCGCCGGCTGTCGGGAAACCAGTAAGTGAGGTACAGCACGATGCCGGGAAAGAAACCCGCTTCGGCCGCGCCCAGCAAAAAGCGCAGCACGTAGAGCGAGGTGGCGTTATGCACGAACATCAGCAGCACGGTCAAGCTGCCCCACAGCACCATGATGCGCAAGAGCGTCTTGCGCACGCCTATGCGCGCGAGCAGCAAGTTGCTGGGCACTTCGAACACCACATAGCCGATGAAAAACATGCCTGCGGCGATGCCGAAGATGGCGTCGTTGAGCTTCAGATCCTGGAGGAACTGCAGCTTCGCAAAGCCGATGTTCACGCGGTCGATGAAGTTCACGACGTAGCAGACGAATAGGAAGGGCACGATACGGCGCGTGATCTTCCGGAAGGTTGCATCGTCGTGCTGCGTGGCCGATGGGTTGTGCATGGTGTCTCCTTGGCGTCCGACTGGCTTCAAGGCTGGCCGGTTTTATCCGCGGTTTTATCGCGCAGTTTTATTTGTTGTCGCGAGGTAGCTCGAGGCCGCGGCGCTCACCACTCGCCGAAGAACACGCCCCATTGCTTGTGATTGTCGGTCTTGCTCTCCACGCCCGTGTGGTCGACTGTCACGCGCTGCTTGAGCGTGCCGTGCCACTCGGCGAGCCGCGCGTGCATACGCACACGGATGGGCTCATGGCTCGCATCGGCGCCAAGGTCGACGTACTCGTCGGGGTCCGCTGCGAGGTCGAAGAGCTGCGGCCGGAAGCCTTGCCAGTAGACGTATTTCCAGCGCGAGTCGCGCACCATCCAGCCGCGGCAGGCGTCGGGGCTGCGGCCCAGCGTGAGGCGCGCGCCACGGTAGCTGTAGTCGAGCTCGGAAACGACATAGTCGCGCCAGCCTTCGGCCTTGTCCGCGTCGCCGCGCGTGAGCGCCAGCACCGAGGCGCCTTCCACGCGCTCGTCATAGGCGGGCAGGTCCAGCGCATCGAGTATGGTCGGCACGACGTCGATGCCCGACATGAAGCGCGTCTCCGCCGTGCCGCGCGTGGCGTCGGCACGCGGCGACGGGTCGTACACGATCATCGGCACGCGCTGCACGGTGTCGTAGAACATTTCTTTTTCACCGAGCCAATGATCGCCGAGAAAATCGCCATGGTCGGCCGTGAAGACGATCAGCGTGTCCTGCCAGCGGCCGAGGCGCTCCAGCGTCTCCCACAGCCGGCCGAGGTGGTCGTCGATCTGCTGGATCAGGCCCTGGTAGACGGGCCGCACGGTGTTCGACACTTCTTCGCGCGAGAAATTGAGGCTTTCCTCGTGCTGGCGGTAGGCGGCCACCACCGGGTGCGCCTCGTTGTGCTCGCTCCGTTGCCGCTTGAGCGGCAGGCACTGGTCGAGCGAGTACATGTCGTGGTACGGGCGCGGGGCCACGTAGGGCCAGTGAGGCTTCACGTACGAGAGGTGCAGCGCCCACGGCTGGTCGCCTTGCTGCTCGATGTAGCGGATCGCCTGGTCGGTCATGTACGCGGTTTCCGAATGCGGCTCGGCCACGCGCGACGGCCAGCGCACGTTGCGCATCTTCCACCCCGAATGCACGGCGCCGCTTTCGTCTTCCACGCCAATCACGAAATCGCTCCACGGCTTGTCGCTCACATAGCCGTGGCGGCGCAGGAACGCCGGGTAGCCGCTCTCGCTGCCGGGCTCGTGATGGCCGTCGTAGCGGTCCAGTTCGATGAACGAGCCGGTCGAGAGCCGCTGGCCCAGCGCACTCGCGCGGGCGATCTCGAGGCGCTCCATGCCTTGCGCATCCACTTGCACGTGGGTCTTGCCGGCGAGCGCGAGCGTGCGGCCGTTGCGCATCAAGTATTCGCCGAGCGTGAGCTCGCCGAGCGACATCGGCACGCGATTCCAGTTCGCGCCGTGGCTCGTCATCGTGCGCCCCGTGTAATAGGACATGCGCGACGGGCCGCATACGCCCGAGGTCACGAATGCGTTGTCGAAGCGCACGCCGCGCGCGGCCAGCGTATCGATGTTGCGGGTGCGCAGGTACGGATGCCCATAGCAGCCGAGATGATCGCGCCGCAACTGGTCGCACATGATGAAGAGAACGTTTCGGGTCGATGTCATGCTGGATGCCGTTTCTGATGCGGGTTGTGCTGCCGTTGGTATGCAAGCGGTGCGATCTGCCGCGATTGCAGCGACTACCGCCATGGCCCGATAGTAGGGAGCAGACCGACGATTGACCTAGTCAAACGTGTGTGCGGGTGCACAATGGCGCGCACATCCAGGCCTTGCCGCACTGCGTAGCGGCGGCATAATGGCGAATCGCTCCGCTTTCATCCGCTTTCGTTCGCTTTCATCCAATCCGATCCGACCGTGCCGCGCCCGAAACCCGCTTCCCCCGCGCCCCCAGCGGCCGACCCGCCCGCGTTGAAGCACCCCGCGCATATCGAGGAATTCCTGCTGTACCGGATTCACAACCTCGCCCGGCTCGCCACGCAAGGCGTGGGCTTGATGTTCCGCCGCGAGATCGGCATCAGCCGGCGTGACTGGCGCATCCTGGCCTTCGTCGGGCGGTATCCGGACTTGAACCTCACGCGCCTCGCTGAACTCGCGTCGCTCGACACGGTGGTGGCGAGCCGCTGCGTCGCCCAGCTCGTCAAGCGCGGGTTGATCGCCAACTCGCGGCTGCCGTCGAACAAGCGCATCACGGTCCTGACGCTCACCGAGGCGGGCAAGGTAGCCTATGAACGCGCCCGCGCGGGCGGACAGAAGTACAACGTGGAATTCATTGACTGCCTGAGCGACGAGGAAGCCGGTGTGCTCGACGCGCTGCTCACGCGTCTGGAGATGCGCGCAGAGGAACTGACGCAGCGCGAGATCGAGAAAAGCGGCGGCCTGGCGCCTGAAGACGATGTTTGAGGCGTCACGCTTGCCGCCGTGACGGGTGACAGCGGCGAATCTGCATGGCGATGCGGTGTCGAATAATCTCCACGGCACGCGGAATAAGCCCGCACGCGGCGGGTTCACCCCAATAAGGCAAGCCTGACACACAAGGGGAGAATCATCGTGCGAGCGTCAACATCCCGTAAGGCGCGAACGGTCCCATGCGCCGTCCTTCTCGTTTCGATCGCGGCGCTGTGTGGGCCACTCGCGGTTGCGGCAGGTCCCCAGACCACAGCCGCCGACGAAGCGCCCTTCCTGGCAGAGAACGATGCGGCCATGAGCAAGATGATGAACGGCATGTCCGCCAGGCCGAGCGGCGATGTCGACCGCGATTTCGTCGCCATGATGGTGCCTCATCATCAAGGCGCCATCGACATGGCCCAGGCCGAACTGCGCTTTGGCCACAACGAAGCATTGCGCCGCATCGCGCAAGAGATCGTGGTCGAGCAACAGCAGGAAATCGTTGCCATGCGTCGTGCGCTCGGGCAGCCCCTGCCACCCGCGGCGCCCGCGCCCGATCAGCAAAGGCCGGCCTCCGTGCCGCCCGTCCATTCCCAGCCGCTGTCACAACCGGGCATGCAGATGCCTATGCCGAATCCCATGCAGAAGGAGCCATGATGAAACGCACTTCGATTTGCACCGTCGCGGTGTCGGCGGCGGCGCTGGCTGCAGCGCAGCTCGCCTTTGCCGGACAGGCGCCCGGATCGCTGGCCGCTCCCGACATTGCGGTGAGCCACCACGATCGCGTCTACGCCGCCGAGCAATTCTCGAATACGGTGTCCGTAATCGATCCGGCCGACAACAGGCTGATTGGGCTGATTCGCCTCGGCGACCCCTCGCCGGGCAATTTCAGCCCATTGTATAAGGGCCAATTGCTCGTGCATGGCATGGGCTACTCGCCGGACCATCGGACGATCGCGGTGGTGTCGATCGGCTCGAATTCGGTTTCGTTCATCGACACGCAGACGAATGCCGTCAAGCATGTCACCTACGTTGGCCGCTCGCCCCATGAGGCATTCTTCACGCCCGACGGCAAGGAAGTGTGGGTGACCGTGCGGGGCGAAAACTATGTGGCCGTGCTCGATGGGAAAACCTTCGAAGAGAAAGCGCGCATCACGGTGCCGGCGGGTCCCGGCATGCAGATCTTTTCGCCCGACGGCAAGTATGGCTATGTCTGCTCGTCCTTCAACCCGCAGACCGAAGTTGTCTCCGTGGCGGACCACACGATCGTCGGCACGGTGAAACAGGCGAGTCCATTTTGCCCGGACATTGCCGCCACGCCGGACGGCAAGCAGGTCTGGTTCACGCTCAAGGATGTGGGCAAGGTTCAGGTGTTCGACGCCAGGCCACCCTTCGCGATCCTCAAGACGCTCGACACGGGCCCGATCACGAATCACGTGAACATCGTGCATAACGCGAATGGCATGTTCGCCTATGTAACCGTAGGAGGACTGAATGTCGTCAAGGTGTTCAGGACCGACGACTTCTCGCTGGTGGCAACGATTCCCGTTGGCAGCTTGCCGCATGGACTCTGGCCATCGGGTGACGGCAGCCGCATCTATGTTGGCCTCGAAAACGCCGATGCGATGACGGCCATCGACACGCTCACGAACACAGTCATCGCGACGGTGCCGATCGGACAGGCGCCGCAAGCGGTCACCTATGTGCCGGAGGCGGTCCCGCAAGGCGACGGCGCGCAGAACCTGGAGACGCTGGGCCTCGCGGGCCAGACCTCTCACATCGCCCTGGTGCCGGTGGGAGCGGGCAACGCGGTGGACGTCGCGCACGCCCCTACGACCGTTGCACTGTTCGACCAGGGGCTGGTGCAGGTTCTACAGGCTGCGGTCACGGGCTTGCAGCCGAAACAGCCCTATGTGCTCGGTCTCGCCGATCACCCCGACGGCACGGGTGACGTGCAGGTGCTCGCGAACTTCATGACGAATCCGGCGGGCTCCGCGATCGTCAACGCGCTTGGGCAGATTCGCCAGTTGGTCACGCCGGGCATGAGCACGTCGGGCGACAAGCGCCGCTATCTCGTGGTGGCGCCGCAGGTGTCGGGCAAGCCAGGCGCGCCGGTGCAGGTCCAGTCGCTTTGAAGCGGCACGCCGCGGCTGGCGGAGGGACGGCGAGCACCGTGTCGGCAGCCCGGGGCGTCGTGGGTCAGTTGCGGGCCGTCCTCGGCGGCGTGCCGCTCATCAGCTCGAGAATCTTGCCGCGCAGCCACAGCCCGGCCTGGTCCTGCTCGCTGCTGCGATGCCAGTACAGATGCCACTCGAGGTCCGGGAGCTGAAACGGCAATTCGAAAATGCGCGCGTCGTGGCGTTGCAGGAGCTGAATCGGCGCGGTGAGCGCGAGGTCGGTGCGCAGCGCCACGAGCGGCGCCACCATGTAGTGCTGCACGCGCATCTGTATGCGGCGCTGCTTGCCGATCTTTTTCAGCTCCGCGTCGACGAAGCCGCTGCCCTGGCGGCGGCTCGACACCTGAATGTGGCCGAGCGCGAGGTAATCGTCCATGGCCAGCGTCTCGCCCGCAAACGGGTGGTCGTGACGCAGCATGCACGCGTAGTGGTCGTTGCCGAGCGGCGCCTGACGCAGTTGCAGGTCGTTGACGAGCGGCACGTCGATCGCGAAGTCGATCTTGCCGGTGGCCAGCGCCGTGGACATCTCGGTGCGCGGCGTGAAATAGCATTCGATGCTCATGCCGGGCGCCTGCTGCTGCAGCAGCTCGCCCAGCGCGGGCAGCAGAATCGCCTCGCTCAAATCGGGCATGCTGAGCCGGAACGTACGCTCGGAAGTGGCGGGCACGAACACGTCGCCTTCGGTTGCGCTTGCTTCGAGCAATTGCAGCGCCTCGCGCACGCGGCCGATGATGTTCTCGGTGAGCGGGGTGGGCACCATGCCCGTGGACGTGCTCACGAACAGCGGGTCGTCGAATGCCTTGCGCATGCGCGCCAGCGCATTGCTGACGGCGGGCTGCGTGATGAAGAGCGCCTCGGCCGCGCGCGTCAGATTGCGCTTTTCGTAGATCGACTCGAATACGACGAACAGATTCAGATCCAGCTTGGGTGAACGCATCTCACGGTCTCCGTTTGCCGTCATCATAAACGAGCGGCGCCGTGACGATGCGTTCGCGATGGGTCCAGTCCCGTGCGCGGGGATCAGTCCCGCAGCGGTGCGTTCAGGTAGGCCGCCATGGTGCCGAACCGCTCCTTGCCGCTCGCAAGCTCCATCTTGGCGATGGCCTGGAGGTGGACTTCGTCCGGGCCGTCCGCGTAGCGCAGCGCGCGGCCCCAGCTCCAGTGATCGGCCAGCGGCGTGTCGGGGCTCACGCCCATTGCGCCGAATACCTGCATCGCGCGGTCGCAAACCGTCGTATAGACCTGCGGCACCAGCGCCTTGATCATCGAGATTTCTTTACGCGCCGACTTTGCGCCCACTTCGTCGATGAGCCATGCAGCCTTGAGCACGAGCAGCCGGGCCTGATCGATTTCGATGCGCGACTTCGCGATCCATTCGCCGACCGTGCCGTGCTGATGAAGATACTTGCCGAAGGTCTTGCGCTCCTGCGCGCGCTCGATCATCAGTTCGAGTGCGAGCTCCGCCGCGCCGATCGAGCGCATGCAGTGGTGAATACGGCCCGGCCCGAGGCGTGCCTGCGCGAGCGCGAAACCGCTGCCTTCCTCGCCGAGCAGGTTCGAAGCGGGCACGCGCACGTTGGTGAACGTGATCTCGCAGTGGCCTTCGGGCGAGACGTGATTCATGACCGTGATATTGCGCACGACCTTCACGCCCGGGGTGTCCGCCGGCACGAGGATCATGCTTTGCTGCCGGTGTGTTTCCGCTTCGGGGTCGGTCTTGCCCATCACGATATAGATCTTGCAGTTCGGATGCGCTGCGTTCGTGATGAACCATTTGCGGCCGTTGATCACGTAGTCGTCGCCGTCGCGGCGGATCGACGTCGTGATGTTCGTCGCGTCGGAGGAGGGCACGTCCGGCTCCGTCATGGCGAACGCCGAGCGAATCTTGCCCTCCATCAGCGGCTCGAGCCACTGCTCGCGCTGCGCCGGCGTCGCGAACATGTGCAGCAGCTCCATGTTGCCGGTATCGGGCGCGTTGCAGTTGAACACCTCGGAGGCCCACGAGACGCGGCCCATGATTTCCGCGAGCGGCGCATATTCGAGGTTCGTCAGGCGCGTGCCGGGCTCGTCGTCCTTCAAGTGCGGCAGGAACAGATTCCACAGGCCTTCGGCTTTGGCGATCGCCTTGAGATCTTCCATGAACGAGACGGGATAGTGTCCCGCGTGCACTTCTTCGAGCCACTGGCGCTGGCGCGGCACGATGTGCTCGTCCATGAAGCTGCGCACGCGGCGGATCAGGTCTTCGACCTTGGGGCTATAAGCGAAATTCATGATGTGTTCCTTGTGTACGCTGTACGGTAGGCTAGATCGTCAGGCCGCCATCGACGACGATGCACTCGCCGTTCGTATAGCTCGCCGCGTCGGACACCAGATAGAGCACGGTGCCCGCCATTTCCTGCGGCTCGGCGTGGCGACGCAGCGGGATATCGCTCATCCACTGGTCGTAGATGTCCTTGTTCTCGAACAGCGCGCCGGCGAACTTCGTCTTCGTGAGGCCGGGCAGCAGGGCATTCACGCGGATGCCGAGCGGGCCGCATTCTTTCGCGAATGCGCGCGTCATGTTGACGACGGCCGCTTTCGTGATCGAATAGATGCCCTGCTGGTCGCCGGGCTGCAGCGCGTTGACCGAAGCGGTGTTCACGATCACGCCGCGGCCCTGCGCCTTCATCAGCTTGCCGGCTTCGACCGACATGAAGAAGTAGCCGCGCACGTTCACTTCGACGGTCTTGTTGTAGGCGGCGAGGTCGGTGTCGAGGATATGGCCGAAATACGGATTGGCGGCGGCGTTGTTGACGAGAATGTCGAGGCGTCCGTGCTTGGCGCGGATATGCTCGAACGTGGCCGAGATGTCTTCCATGCGGCCGACGTGGCAGGCGAACCCTTCGGCGCTGCCGCCGTTCGCGCGGATGTCCGCGGCAACGGCTTCGCACTCGTCGAGCTTGCGGCTCGACACGATCACATGGGCGCCTTGCTCGGCCAGCAGCCTGGCGATGGCTTCGCCGATGCCGCGGCTTGCGCCGGTCACGAGGGCAATCCGGCCCGAGAGGTCAAACAGGTTCGTGGTCAATCTCGTCTCCTTGATTCGGGATCAATATCGGGGCGCACGCGATGCGTGTTCCGCGTGTTTTGTCAGTCAATCAATTCCGCTGCGAGCGCGGCGAGCGGCTCCACCATGCCGCCCACTTCGTGCGCGTTCGCGTTCGACGCATTGCCCTGCAGGGCGCGCGCCTTCACGCCTTGGGCAATCGAAGCGAGGCGGAAGAAGCTGAACGCCAGATAGAAGTTCCAGTTCTCGATGCCGGGCAGGCCACGCAGTTCGCAGTACTGCGCAATCATCTCGTCTTCCTCGGGGATGCCCAGCGCGGCACGGTCCTGCCCGCGCAATCCCGTGATATGCCCCTTCGACGGCAGGCGCAGGCACATGCAGAAGTACGCGAGGTCTGCGAGCGGATTGCCGAGCGTCGAGAGCTCCCAGTCGAGGATCGCGCGCACGCGCGGGGCGTCGGGGGCGAAGATCAGGTTGTCGATGCGGAAGTCGCCATGCACGAGCGCGGGGCGCTGCGTGTCGGCCGGGCAATGCGCCGGCAGCCACTCGATCAGCGCTTCCATTGGCGCTACGCGCTCCGTTTCGGCGGCACGGTATTGCTTGGTCCAGAGCTCGATCTGGCGCTGGAAGTAATTGCCGGGGCGGCCATAATCGCCGAGGCCGACGCGTTCGGGATCGACATCGTGTAGCGCCGCGAGCGTCGTGACGATCGACGCGTAGTAGTCGCGCCGTGCCTCGCGATCGACTTCGGGCAGCGCGGGGTTCCAGAAAATGCGGCCTTCCTCGTAGCTCATCAGATAGAACAGGCTGCCGATGACTTCGCGGTCTTCGCAGAGATGCCAGACGCGCGCCACAGGAACCGGCGTTTCGGCGAGCGCGCTCAGCACGCGAAACTCGCGGTCGACGGCATGCGCGGACTTGAGCAGTTGGCCCGGGGGCTGGCGGCGCAGCACGTAGCGGCCGCTCGGCGCTTCGATGAGCCAGGTGGGGTTGGACTGGCCGCCCGGGAATTTCGTCGCGCGCACGGGGCCGCGAAAGCCCGCGAGGTGCTGTTCAAGGTAGGGCGTGAGCCGGTCGAGGTCGAGCGACGGGCTGGTGGATTCGCTGGTCATATCGTTCGCTGCTGGACAGGTCGTGGTGGATCTTGGCTTCGATGGGCGGACGGACTAGCCGTAGGTTTGAAACGCGTGGCGTTGCGGATCGTCGAGATGGGCGATGCCGTTGAAGCTCGACAGTTGAACCGCCTCGCGATTGAAAAAGCACTGCGTCACGCTGCTATTGCGGATCTGCATGTTCAGCGCGATGGCCGTTGCGGCGGGCGCTTGCAGCAGCTGCTGGACGAACGAGCCGATCACGCCGCCTGACGTGACCACGAGCACGCGTTGCGCACCGCTTTGCTGGATGGCGGCGCGGGCATCGGCCACGCGCCGCTGGAATGCGCTCCACGTTTCGGGCGCACGCTCGTCGAGCGCGCCTTCGGTCCACAAATGCAGAACCTGCCGCAGGGCCTTGAAGAATTCGCGCGGATCGCGCTTCACGGCTTCGGCAAGGCTGCGATGCTCGTCGGGCAGGGCAGCGAAGAGCGCGTGGAAATCGTATTCGTCGAGTCCCGCGTGAACGTCGCGCTCGGGCGGCAGGCCCGGCAGCGTGCGCCGGATCGCGTCGAGTGTTTGTGCGTGACGCCGCAGCGTGCCGGTCACGACGTGGTCGAAGCGGACGCCAATGCGCGCGAAATGCTCGCCGAGCCAGAGGCTTTGCTGCTCGCCTGCTTCCGAAAGCCGGTCGTAATTGTCCGTGCCAAAGGACGCCTGGCCGTGCCTGATCAGGTAGAGTTCTGCCATCGCTTCGCTAGCCCTTGAAGTAGTGAGGCTAGCTTAGAGGCAGTGCCGGTATTGATGAAGTTTATTTGCTGAATGAGCCGGCATTCACTGCGGTGATGGTTGCCAGGGCGTTCGCTCCCCAACACGTGCTCATTTCGACTCGAATCCCTGAGAGATCTCGTCGATCAATGCCCTGATGCGCGCAGTCTGCCGTAGATCCTGATGCGTCACGAGCCATATTTCATACGGCTTTTCCCGGCTACACCCGGGCCAGATCCGGATCAAGCCATCGGCCGCGCCAATGTTGACGGGTATTTCACCGATCCCGATGCCTGCGTTGACGGCTGCGCGCAGACTCAAGTTGGAGTTCACGCTGGCCGCGATCCGCCCGCCGTGAACCGGTTCGCCAGCGAGTGCCGGCACGCGCATGGCCGCCATATACGGCTGATACACGGCCAGGTCGTGGCCCGCGAACGCCTCGCCCTCGACGGGCAAGCCATGGCGCTCCAGATAGCCACTGGACGCAAAGAGCCCCATTTCCCAGCTTGCGAGCCGCCGCGCGACGAGTCCGGGCTGGGTCGGGCGCACGGTCCGCAGCGCGATATCGGCGTCGCGCCTCGCCAGATTGACGAGCTGCGTCGACGTATTCAACTGGATGGTGACGTCCGGGTGCTTCGCGCGCAGGCGCTCGATGGCCGGAATCACGAACTCGAGCGCGAGCGCCTCGGTGGTCGTCACCTTGATCTCTCCGGCAAGGCGCTTGTCCATGCCCTGCGTGCGCCGCGAGAGATCGTGCGCCGAGCGCTCCATCAGCTCGGCCGGCGCCAGTGCGAGCTTGCCCGCCTGAGTGAGCATATAGCCCGTTGACGTGCGCACGAAAAGCGCGGCTCCGAGCGCATGCTCGAGCGCGGCAAGGCGTCTGCCCACTGTCGCCTGATCGAGCTTCAGCGAGCGGGCCGCGGCGCGCAAGGTGGTTTCGCGATGGATCGCGAGAAAGATTCGTGCGTCGTCCCAGTTCATGGTGCCTCCAGTGCGAGTGATGCATTTTTGCATCACTGAACCGGCAATTTACTGCGTGGCGCGAAGCAGCCCGAAAACTATACTCGGTTGCAGATCCGATGCGGGCGATTCAGTGACTCAGCCAGATTCAGCCGCCCCTCGGTCACGCTTAAGAGGATGACACCATGTCGACTGCAACCACCCCGATTCCGGCCACCATGCCGGCCGTTGAAATCACCCGCCCGGGTGGCCCGGAGGTTCTGGTGCCCACGGTGCGCCCGGTGCCGGTGCCGGGTGCAGGCGAGGTCCTGATCCGGGTTCACGCAGCGGGCGTGAACGGCCCCGATGTCTTTCAGCGCAAGGGGCTTTACGATCCGCCGGCGGGTGCGTCCGATCTTCCGGGCCTCGAGGTGGCGGGCGAGGTCGTCGCGCTCGGCGCGGGCGTGACGCGATTTGCGATCGGGGATCGTGTTTGCGCGCTGGTTCCGGGCGGCGGCTACGCCGGGTACGCCACCGCGCACGAGTCGAATACGCTCTTCATTCCCGAGGGATTGAGTGTTGTCGAGGCGGCCGCGATGCCCGAAACCTTCCTGACCGTGTGGCTGAACGTGTTCCAGCGCGGCCAGTTGGCGAAGGGCGAGACCGTGCTCATTCACGGCGGAGCGTCCGGGATTGGCACGACCGCTACGATGTTCGCGAAAGCGCTTGGTGCGGGGCGCATCATCACGACCGTGGGTTCCGAGGAGCAGCGCGCGGCCAGTCTTGCGCTGGGCGCTGATCTCGCGATCGATTACCGGCAGCAGGATTTCGTTGAGGAGACGATGGCGTTCACCGGGGGCAAAGGCGCCGATGTGATCGTCGATATCATTGCCGGCGACTATGTCGCGCGCAATTTCGCCGCCGCGGCTGTGAACGGGCGCATCGTGCAGATTGGCGTGATCAAGGGGCCGGCCACGCAGGTCGATCTGTTTCCGATGCTCGCGAAGCGTCTCACGCATATGGGATCGACGCTGCGATCACGTACGCATGAGGAGAAGGCTGCCATCATTCGCGAGCTTGAGATGCATGTCTGGCCGCATGTGCGGAGTGGTGCTGTGAAGCCGGTGATTTATCGGCGCTATGCGCTTGAGTGTGCGCGTGATGCGCATGTGTTGATGGATTCGGGTGCGCATATTGGCAAGATTGTGTTGACCACGCAGGCGGGTGCCGGGGATTGAAACTGGCATTGGCCTTAACTTGTATTCGCGGCGGGCCGCAGGCGTTGCCCCTGTGCGGGGCGGCACCTACTTTTCTTTGCCGCGGCAAAGAAAAGTAGGCAAAAGAAAGCCGCTCACACCGCCAGTGTGACGCCGTCCCCCACTGCCCTGTATATCGGAGCGGCTCCGGGGCGTCTGTCGCCACGCGACGTCAACCGGAGTGACTAAGGGCTCATCCATCCGGCGGCGCTCCGCGCGCCGTGGGGCATAACCAAAAACAGTGGGATGCACACGCATTTTCGTAGGACTCCAGCGTATTCGATTGGCGGATCGCCCACGCATTCGCCAGCCAGCACGCCCGTGCATTCACCAGTCAGCACTCCCGTGCATTTACCAATCAGCACGTCAGCGTATTTGCCGGTCAGCACGCCAGCGCATTTACCGGTCCGCACCTTCGCGCACTTACCAGGTGGCACCCCCAGCGCATTCGCAGGCCAGCCCACCCGGTTTTCCTTGCAGACCCTTCCGCCCGCGCGTAGCGCGTGGCGGGAAGGATGAGCCCTTTGTCACTAAGGCGGAGTGTGCGAGGTGACGGATGCTCCGGAGCCGCTCCGAAATACAGGGCAGTGGGGGACGGCGTCACACTGGCGGTGTGAGCCGCTTTCTTTTGCCTACTTTTCTTTGCGGCTGCAAAGAAAAGTAGGTGCCGCCCCGCACAGGGGCAACGCCTGCGGCCCGCCGCGAATACAAGTTAAGGCCAACGGCACCAAGAGCCACCTAAAATCAGGCGTGGACGATAGAACTCCACAATAGTTAGGCTCACGATCCCCGACAATTCGCATCGGCTATCGGCGCCTGCGCCGTATCAACTATCTCCCGCTCAAGCAGCGGATAAGCAAGCGCACAAATATGCGACTGAATCCTCACAAGGTCGCGCAGCACATCCAGATGCAACGAACTCGATGCAATACTGTCCGGCAGCCCATCGCGCAGCCTTTCAAGGTGCCGGTCGCGCGCCGCGCGTTCAAGCCGCCGCAGCGCCTGCTTGTCGGCAATGAGCAGCTCGGCGGTCTGCGTCCGGCCCGAAACGAGCAGCGCCTGAGCGCGGTGAAAGCTGCCCGTCACCGACCGGTGCATCATCCGCAACTCCTCAGCGCCCTCGGGCGAAAAGCTCAACTGCATCTTGATCTTCTTCTGCGCGATTTCCAGCAGATTCTTGTCGATGATGTCGCCGATATGCTCGAGGTTGATCACCGCCGTCATGATCGCCGAGGCCCAGCGCCGGTCTTCTTCACTGAGCGGCTCGCGCGTGATCTCCGTGACATAATGCTTGATCGCGTCATGCAGCATGTCCACCGTATCGTCGCAGCTCGCGAGGTCGCTCACGGCGCGGCGGTCGTTGGCAAGCAGCACCGGCACGCTCGAGCGCAGCATCGTCTCCACCACCTCGCTCATCCGGATCACTTCGCGCGCCGCACAGGCGAGCGCCTGTGAGGGCGTCTCGAGCACGCCTTCGTCGAGGTAGCGGGGCGCATCGGAATCGTTGGCAATGCCAGGCGCGGGCAGCAGCCGTTCGAGCAGCCGCGCCACCGGGTCGAGCAGGCCGATGAACACAATCGCGATGGCCACATTCAGGCCGGTATGGAAGTTGGCAATCGCGCGGCTTGCATCGCCGGGCAGGCCGTCAAGCCACTGGCCGAGCGGCGCGCAAGCGCCAAGCATCAGGATGCACACACCACCGCGCAGCAGCAGGTTGCCGGCCGGCAGCCGGCGGCGGCTGCGGTCGTCGCCTTTCGCGGCTTCGAAATACGGGTTCAGCGCGCTGCCCACGTTGGCGCCCAGCACCATGGCGATCGCGCTGTCCATGGGGATCGAATGCATGTTCGCGAGCGACATCACGAACAGCACGACCGGAATGCTCGAATGCGCGGCCCACGTGAGCAGGCACGCGAGCGCAGCGTTGAGCACGGGCTCGCCGGCCAGCGCGCCAAGCACCGTGCGCAGCGCGGGCGCGGATTCGGCGGGCTGCACGGTCGAGACGAGCAGCGTGAGCGCGAGCAGCATCAGGCCGAGACCGATCGAAGCGCGGCCGATGTCGCGGTTGCGCGAGCCTTTGCCCTTTTCGAACAGGGCCATGCCGATCAACAGGCAGGCGGGCGAGATCCAGCTCAAGTCCAGCGAGAAGGCTTGCACGATCAGCGTCGAGCCCACGTTCGCGCCGAGCATCACGGCGAGCCCCGTGACGGGCCGCATGAGCCCGCGCGCCGCGAATGACGACGCGATCATGCCCGTCGCCGTGCTGCTCTGCAGTGCGCCGGTGATGGCGAGTCCCGCGCAGAATGCGTTGAAGCGGTTGCCGAGGCTCTTCGCCATGAAGCGCTTGAGCGAGGCGCCGAACGCTCGCATCAGCCCCGACTCGACCATATGCAGGCCCCATGTGAGCAGCGCGACGCCACCCGCGAGATGAAGGACGATCAGGACCATTCGGCGCCTCCTTGGAGTTGTTTGTTTTTGCCTGCGCAATCTGCGTTCCAGCCGCCATTGCCCTCCTGCAATGGCGGCTTCGGGTAGCTTCAGCCCATTACCGCACCGCCGCCTTGTTCGAGATGCGCGAGAGCCCGAGCAGCACGAAGAGCGTGCCTGCGCCAAGGACCATCGTGAGCGTCGACGCGTCGAAGATCGCACCGCGGTCGGAGAGCGCGAAGATGCCCACGGGCAGCGTCACCCATCCCGGCGGATAGATCATCAGCGTGGCGCCCAGCTCGCCCATCGAGAGCGCGAAGCTCAGGCTGAACGACGCCAGCAGGTAGGGCGCGACGAGCGGCAGCGTCACGCGCGTGAGCTCGTAGAACGGCCGCGCGCCGAGACTCTCCGCCACTTCGCCGTACTCGGGCGCGACCCGCGAGAGCCCCGCCGAGACATTGCCGTACGTGAACGCCGAGATCAGCAGGAAGTGCGCGAGGAACACGATCGTGGCCGTGCCGTTGAGCAGCACCGGCGGCTGGCTGAATGCCACGAGCAGACCGAGGCCGATCGAGACCGACGGCACCGCGCTGGGCACGAAGAAGATCACGTCGAGCACGCGCTTGGGGATGCCCTTCATGCGTCGCAGCGCGAGCGCCGCCCACGTGCCGCTCACGAGCGCCGCGCCGCTCGCGAGCGCGCCGGTGAGCACGCTCACGCGCAGCAGGTCGGCGGAATCGCCGTGCAGCGCCCGCGTGTAGTGCGCGAGCGTGAAGTGGCTCGGCAGGATGCCGTTCCATTGCCCGCTCACGCTCGCGAGCGCGATCATCGCCACCGGCAGACCGTAGATCAAGCAGAACAGCAGCGCGGTGGCGCTCCACGTCGAGACTCTTGCCCATCTAGCCCAGAGCAGCACGGCGACCTCCGAAAAGTGACACGACTGTGCGGTAGCAGGCATAGAGCCCGAGCGACAGTGCGATGTTGATGACGGCAATCACGCAAGCGGTGGTGTAGTCGAACTCCTGGATGGCCTTGCCGTAGATGAGCAGCGGCAGGGTGATGACGTCCTTCGCGCCGATGAACAGCACAATGCCGAACTCGTTCACGGTGAGCAGCAGGCAGAGGCTCCCGCCCGCGAGCAGGGCGGGCAGTGCGGCCGGCAGGATGATCTGCCGGATGATGCGCAGCGGCTTTGCGCCTAGGCTGCTCGCCACTTCGATCTGCGCGTTGTCGATCTGCGAGAAGCAGGCGAGCAGCGGCCGCATGATGAACGGCGTGTAGACCGTGATCTCCGAGAGCACCACGCCCCACTGCGTGTACAGGAAGTCGACGGGCGGCAGATTGAGGTGGAACAGCGCCATCAGCGATTGATTCAGGAGTCCGGCCGATCCATACACGAACGTGAACGCGAGCGCGACCAGAAACGTCGGCAATGCGATGAACGTATCGATCAGTTGTCCTACGAAACGCGCACCCGGAAATGGCACGAACGCGATCACGAGCGAGAATATGAAGCCGAGCACGAGGCAGCCCGCCGACGCGCAGACGGCAATCGCGATCGTGTGATACAGGCCGCCCAGGAACTGCCGCGAATGCAGCACCGTGGCGAAGTTCTCGAGCGTGAGCGTGTGCGTATCGCCGCCGAGCGCCTGCGCCACGATGAGGCCGAACGGGTAGAAAAAGATCGCCGCGAGCACGACGAGCGGCGGCGCGATCCACAGGTTGCGCGAGAGCGCACCGGAGCGCCCGGTGCTTGCCGGCGGCGGCGCCATTGCCGGAGTTGCGATATCAGCCATGGCCTTCGACCTCCGGTACGAGCGTGACGTCCGCTGCATCGAAATGCACGGGCAGCACGGCACCCGGTTCGGGCGGGCTCGAAAGCGGCGCACGCGTGAGGCGCAGGGTCTCGTCGCCCACTTCGAGCACGATGCTGTGCAACTCGCCTAGCCACTGCACGCTGCGCACGATGCCCGTCACGCAGTTGGTCTTAGGCGGGCTTGGCTCGAAGTGCAGGTCATGGGGTCGTACGCAGACATAGCACTCACTGCTGGCGGCCAAACCATGATGGTTGCGCCCCTCGATCGTGAAGTCGCCGCAGCGCACCCGCGCGAAACCGTCCGCGAGCGGTTCGAGCTGGCGTGCCGGCAGCACGTTCGCGCGGCCGAGGAATTCGGCGGCGAAGCGGTTCGGCGGATGCCGGTACAGCCCCTGGGTGTCGCCGTAGGCCACGAGCTTGCCGTCGCGCATGATGCCAATGTGGTTCGCGAGCGTGAGCGCCTCGGTCTGATCATGCGTGACGTACAGCACAGTCAGCGAAGGCAGGCTGCGATGCAGCTTGGCGAGCTCGTCGAGCATCGAGCGGCGGATCTGCGCATCGAGTGCCGAGAGCGGTTCGTCGAGCAGCAGCACCTGCGGCCGGATCGCCAGCGCGCGGGCGATCGCGACGCGTTGCTGCTGGCCGCCCGACAGCTCGCGCGGATAGCGCTTCGCATACTTCGACATGCCCACGAGGCCGAGGCACTCGGGCACGCGCGCGCGGATCACGTCGGCGTCTTCGCCGCGTGCGCGCAGCCCGAACGCGACGTTGTCCTCCACGCGCATGTGCGGGAACAACGCGTAGTTCTGCACGACCATGCCGATGTTGCGCGCATAGGGCGGCAGCCGCGTGACGTCCTTATTGCCGATCACGATGCGTCCCGCGCTCGGCTGCACGAAGCCAGCGACCGCCCGCAGCGCGGTGGTCTTGCCCGAGCCCGAAGGGCCGATCAGCGCGACGATTTCGCCGGGCTTCACGGTGAGCGTGAGCGAGTCGAGGATCGTCTGCCCGCCGTACGCGACCGATACGTTCTCGAAGCCGATACCGCTCGCGCCTTGCGCGAGAGCGGTCGGCACCGGGGAGGCCTGCTGCTGCGGCCCCCGTTCGATGGTGAGGGAATTGGCCATGAGTTGCTCGTTCAGTTGCTCGAAATCGCGTGGTTGTACGTCGCCACGTCGGACTTCAGGTCGCACATGACCTGATTCCAGTCGGGCACCCAGATGTCGACGCCTTGCAGCGTCGCGTTGAGCGTCTTGAAGTTGGTGTCGGTGGGATGCACGTCGGTGCGCACCGGCATGCCGTAGGCGGTCTTGCTGACCTCTTGCTGGGCCTCGGCGCTCAGCAGGAAGTCGATCAGCTTCTTGCCGTTCTCGGCGTGCGGCGCGCCGTTGACGAGGCCGACGTAGTAGGGCAGCGAGAACGTGGTGCGCTTGCCATCGGGACCGGCCGGGAAGAACACTTGGATATTGGGGTTGTCGCGCATCTGCGAGAGGTTCATCTGCAGGTCGCCGTTGGCCACATAGAGCTCGCCCTTGTTCACGAGCGCCGTGAGCTTGCCCGTGGAAGCGGACGGCCCGAGGTTGTTCACCTGGAGCTTGCGCAGATAATCGAAGCCGCCGTCCTTGCCGCCGAAGGCATGGAAGGTTTGCAGCATGAGCGCGGTGCCGTCACCGGCCTGGCCTGGCGTGGAGTACTGCACCTTCTGCTTGTACTGCGGTGCGAGCAGGTCCGCGTAGGCCTTGGGCGGCGTCTTGAGCACCGCGGAGTTGTAGATGAAGGTGGGGTAGTTGTCGACCATCGCGACGTACATGCCCTTCGGGTCCTTGTCGCGCGCATCGATCTTGTCAGCGCCGGCCGGCGTGTAGGCTTGCAGCAGGCCATCGGCGGCGGCCTTTTGCATGAACGGCGGCAGCGTCACGAGCACGTCCGCCTGGATGTTCGACTTCTCCTTGCCGAGGCGGTCCACCACGCCGCTCGAACCCGCCTCGATGTATTGCACCTTGATGCCCGTTGCCTTCGTGAAGGCTTCGAACTCGTTGCCGAACCAGCTCGGCGAGCCGTCGTGAAGACCGTCCGCGCTATAGAGGGTCACGACGTTGGATTGCGCGTAGACGGGGGCCGCTGCGAGGGCGAAAACACAGGTCACCGCGGCGATCAGTGGAGTCTTCATATCCATCCTTCCTTGCGTTGGGTTCGGATGCTGGAAAAACTTCTTGTGGCCGCGCTTTTGGCGGCTTACGTCGCTTGATTGCAGGTGCTGCCGTGTGACAATGGCGTGACAATGCTGCCTGTTCGAATTATTGGAAACCAGCCAGGGTTACTGCGTGGCCGTGCATGGAACCCCGTCCAGGCACGGCCGCCAATGCCTCACTCCCACGGCATCGACCAGGTTCTCACGTTGGTGTAGCTCTTCATTGCCTCGACCATGCCCTCCTTGTATCCATTGCCCGAATCCTTGATGCCGCCGAACGGCGACATCTCCGTGCGATAGCCCGGCACTTCCCAGACGTTCACCGTGCCCACTTCCAGCTCCTTGACGAAGCGCGTCGTGTAATCGAGCCGGTTCGTGCAGATGCCCGAAGACAGGCCATAAGCCGTCGAGTTGGAGATGCGGATCACCTCTTCGAGGTTGTCCGGCACGCGGATGATCGGGATCACCGGGCCGAACGTTTCTTCGTGCACGAGCTCACAGTCGTACGGCACGTGATCGACGACCGTGGGCGCGAAGAGGGCGCCACGTCGCGGCGCGCCATACAGCACCCGTGCGCCGTGCGCCTCGGCGTCGGCCACGCGGCGCTCGAACAGTTGCGCGGCGGCTTCGTTGATCACGGTGCCCACGTCCACGCTCGGGTCCATCGGGTCGCCGCACTTGAGTTTCTTTGCGTGCACAAGCACCCGTTCGACGAAGGCGTCCACCACGCTTTCCACCACGAGAATGCGCTTGACCGCCGTGCAGCGCTGGCCCGAGTTCTTGGTCGCGCCCGTGACCGCGAGCTGGGCGGCGCGGTCGAGGTCGGCGTCCTCCATCACGATGAGCGGGTCGTTGCCGCCGAGCTCCAGCACCGTGCGGCGGTAGCCCGCGTTTTGGGCGATGTACTTGCCCACGCGCACCGAGCCCGTGAACGTGACGAGGTCGCAGTGCGGGTCCGTGATCATGGAGTCGCCCATGGTGCGCGGATTGCCGGTGACGACGCTCAGCATGTCGGGCGGCAGGCCCGCTTCGTAGAGCACGTCGGCGAGCGCGAGCGCGGTGAGCGGCGTGAGCTCGGTGGGCTTGAGGACGACGCGGTTGTTGGTGGCGATGGCCGGCGCGAGCTTGTGGCTCACCATGTTCAGCGGATGATTGAACGGTGTGATGGCCGAGATCACGCCGAGCAGCGGCAGGCGCGTCGTGAAGATCTTGCGGTTCTTGCCGTTCGGGCTGATGTCGCACGAATAGACTTCGCCGTCGTCCTTGATCGTGAGCTGCGCGGCGAACGACCAGACGTCGTAGGCGCGGCTCGCCTCGTAGAGCGAGTCCTTCCAGCACAGCCCCGACTCCGCAGTGATGAGGCGCGCAAAATCTTCCTTGCGGTCGCGCAGCGCCTCGGCCGTGGTCTGGAGGATGCGCTGACGCTCGAAGCGCGTGAGAGACGGCTTGACGGCGTGGGCTTTTGCAAAGGCTTCCTGCACATGCTCGGGGCGGCCGGCGGGCACGGTGCCGACCACCTCGTTCGTGTACGGGTTGAAGACTTCGATCACTTCGTCGGTCGTGACATGCCGGCCGGCGATGCGCATGGACTCCTGCTTGAATGCGGGTTTGGTCATGACGTTCATCGCATACCTCGTTGCGGGTTCCGGTGAGTGTTCCGGTGTCTGTGCGGTGGCCTGCGCGTGCCGACCGCGAAGGCGGGCGGCGGCGCGCGGGGTATGTGCGGTGCGTTTGGTTCCTGAAGTGCCTGTGGTGCGTCCGGTGCGTGCAGTGCTTGCGGCGTGTTATGCGATGGCGGTTTGCACCACGCAGTTCAGCGCGACGTCGAAGATGTCGAAGTTGCGCAGCGCGCGGCCCTGCGGCCAGTCGATCTTGCGGTTCACGAGCAGCGGCACGTCCTGTTCCGAGAGCCCGCCGTGCGAGCGCAGCGGCTCGGTGAGGCCCGAGAAGTCGTGGCGCGCGGCGCTCGTGCCCAGCACCTTGTGGCGCGTGCCGATCACGACGATGTCGCCAACGCGGTCGGGCGGCAGCTCGAAGCGCTCGCAGGCCGCCGCGCTGTCGAGCGCAAGCTCCACGCCTTCGGTCTTGCGCAGGCGCTCGAGCAGCGCTGCCTCATCCGCGCCTTCGGGCAGATAGATGGTCGCGAACGAGCCGAGTGCGCCGTGGTGCGCCACGTACGGATCGGTGATCGGCAGGATCACGCGGGAGTTGCCCTTGCCGGTCCACTCGTCGAACAGGTCCTGGAGATAGAGCACGTCGGGCTCGCCGTTCGCGCGATGCTTGTCGTTCATGCCGTGGTCGGCGGTGATCGCGAGCACGCAGCCGGCTTCATCGAGCTGGCCCACGTAGCGGTCGAACATCGCGTAGAAGTCGTTGGCCTTCGGCGAGCCGGGTGCGGCCTTGTGCTGCACGTAGTCTGTGGTCGAGAGATACATCAGGTCGGGGCGGAAGGAGTCGAGCAGCTTCACGCCGGCCGCGAACACGAACTCGGAGAGATCGGCCGAGTAGACATCGGGCAGCGGCTTGCCAACGAAGGCGAGCACGTCGCCGATGCCATTGCCCGCGCGCGTCGCCTGGTCGGCTTTTTCCGCGGAGAACGCGATCGCGCGGCCGCTCGCAAAATCGAGCCCCTTGCCGAGCAGTGTGCGCAACTTGTCCTTGGCGGTCACGACCGCCACCTTCGCGCCGGCCGCATGGAAGGTTTCGAAGATCGTGGGCGCGCGCAGGAAACGCGCGTCGTTCATCATCACTTCTTCGCCGGTCGCGCGGTCGTAGAAGTAGTTGCCCGCGATGCCGTGCACCTTGGGCGGGCGGCCCGTGAGGATGGACAGATTGTTCGGGTTCGTGAAGCTCGGAATCACGCACTGGGCGATGCGGCTCGTGCCCGTGCGCAGCAGCCTCCCAAGATTCGGCGCGCGCCCGGCCTTGACGGCCTCTTCGATATAGGCGGGCTCCGAGCCGTCGAGGCAGATCACCACGACGGGCGCGGTCGGGAAGCGGTATTCGCGGCCATTCACGGCCAGCACGTTGTCGTTCAGGGTACTCATTACAACTCCTCTCAAGCGGATTTGGCGACCGGACCGGCAACGCCCATGTCTTCCAGCACTTCACCGATCGCGGCAAGCGCCGCACGCATCTCCTTCTCGCCGATGCGGCCGATGCAGCCGATGCGGAACGAATCCGCCACCGTGAGCTTGCCCGGGTAGATCACATAGCCGCGCGCCTTCAGAATTTCGTAGAACTGATTGAATACGAAGCGCGGGTCCTCGGGCATGTGGAACGTGACGATGATCGGTGCCTGCAAGGCGTCGGGCAGCAGCGGCTTGAAGCCGAGTGCGCGCATGCCTTCCAGCAGGATCTTGCAGTTGGCGCGATAGCGCGCGCCGCGTCCGGCTACGCCGCCTTCGGCGTCGAATTCGTTGAGCGCCTGGTGGAACGCCACGATCACGTGCGTGGGCGGCGTGAAGCGGTATTGGCTCGTTTTCTCCAGGTTGGTCCACTGCTCGTGCAGGTCGAGCACGAGCGTGGTGGCGTTGCCCTGGGTGCGCGAGAGCGCCTCGCGCCGGCAGATCACGAAGCCGAGGCCCGGCACGCCCTCGATGCACTTGTTCGACGATGCCGCGACCGCGTCGATGCGCATGGTCTGCACGTCGAGCGGCAGCGCGCCGAACGCGCTCATCGAATCGACGAGATAGCCCTTGCCGTATTTGTGCGCCAGTGCACCGATCTGCGCGATGGGATTCAGGATGCCCGAGGTGGTCTCGCAATGAATCGTGAACACATGTGTGATCGACGGCTGGCTCGCGAGCAGCGCTTCGACTTGCGCGAGGTCCGGCGGCGTGTCCTCGGGCGTTTCATGGACCACGGTCTTGCGTCCGGCAATCTCGAGAATGCGCTTTGCACGCTTGCCGTAGGCGCCGTTGATCAGCACCAGCACCTCGCCGTTGGCGGGCACGAAGGTGGTGAGCATCGCCTCCACGGCGAAAGTGCCCGAGCCTTGCATCGGCACGGTCACCCAGTCGTCGGCGCCGTTGGCGATGCTGGCGAGGCGCGCGAGCACCGAGCGGTTGATTTCGATGAAGTTCGCGTCGCGCGATCCCCAGTCGTGAACCATCGCAGTCTTGACAGTGCGCGAGGTGGTGAGCGGGCCGGGGGTGAGCAGCAGCGGATCGCCCGTTTCAGAGGTGGCGGGCGGGCAAGACGTGGAAGAAGCCGTCATGAGGTGTCTCCGGGAAGGTCGGTTCTGACACTACGTCACTGCATTGTTAAACCCACTTTACGGCTTGCAACAAAAACAGTCAATACGCCATAAATTGCCACATACCCAGGAGATACACCGATACGCCGAAGCTGGCGCTTCAAGCGCAAACGGCCAGCGGCGGCGTGCCTGGGCGGCACGCTTGCGCACTGGGCACGGTGGCGTAGAGGGAATCGACGAGGGGGAAAGGAGAGGTGGGCGGCGCGGGCCGCCGCGAGGAGAGCTTGCGGTGTGCGAAGGCGCGTCAGCTTTGGCCGCTGGCGACGATCACGCTCCACTGGTTCTGCGCGAAGACACGGGCCATGTGCGCGGGCGGCGGCGCATCGACGATCACCCCGGCGATGTGGGGCACGGGGGCGATCCGCACGGGCGTGCCGTGCTCGAACTTGGTGTGGTCCGCGAGCACGTAGACCTCTTTGCCCGCTTTCATCATGAGGTGCCGCTGCTCGGCAGCGAGGCGCGAATAGTCGGTGAATTCGCCCTCGGGCGAGATGCCGCCCACGCCGAGGAACACGAGATCGCAGCGGAAATGCGCGAGCGCCGCCATCGTCTCGACGCCGAATGCCGCTTCGTCGTTGGGCTCGATGTCGCCGCCGAGCATGATGACTTTCACGCCCGGCGAGCGGCAAAGCAGCAGCGCGATCGGCAGGCTGTTGGTGATGACCGTGAGGTTGGTGTGGTTCGCGAGCGAGGCGGCGAGACCGAGCGTGGTCGAGCCCGAATCGATCAGCACGACCATGCCGTTGGCCACGAGGCGCGCCGCCGCCGCGCCGATCACCGCCTTGCCCATGGCGTTGGCCGCCTCGCGCGTGGCAAGCGATGGCTCGTCGTCCTGCGGTCGCTTCGCGGCGCCGCCATGCACTAGGGAGAGACGGCCCTGCTCGGCCAGGCTCTTCAGGTCGCGGCGAATGGTTTCGCGCGAGACCCCGAGCGTGGCCGACATGTCCGCGACGCTCACCGAGCCGGTGGCGTCGAGGCTTTGCAGGATGTAGTCGATGCGGCCGACGGCGAGACGCCGGTTCAGCAGCGCGGCCGGCGCAGCGGGCGGGACTAAGTGGTTATCGGCCATGGTGTCGGTTCTCGGGCAAAGGCGCGGGGCCGGCCAGGTACGGCTAGCAAGGTGCGGCTGGCGAGGTGTGGTCGGTCAGGTGCGGCCGGCGAGGTGTGGCGCGGTACGCCGTTCCTGGTGCCAGTACGTGTTAAGTCACAAAATACCACAAAATGCCGCGAACATCGATTTTGCCTGGCGCCGTACGCCGAATGACACGGGCGGGATGGCGTAGGGGCCGCCGTATCGAAGGTACGAAGCACGCAGCGGGGCGACCGGGCGTGCTTATGATGCCACCGGGATAGACGGGATATGGAGTTTTGATGTTGTTTTTTGTTGTTTTATGTTGCATTCTTTGGCTTGTCAAAATTCACTGCCAGAATTCCTCGTCACGTCATTTCCTTTCGCATCGAGGCCCATCTCCATGTCTACTCCAGTTCCCACGCATGCCAAAGTCGTCATCGTCGGCGGCGGTATCGTCGGTTGTTCCGTTGCGTATCACCTCACCAAGCTCGGCTGGCGCGACGTCGTCCTGCTCGAACAAGGCACGCTCTCGTGCGGCACCACCTGGCACGCCGCGGGCCTCGTTGGCCAACTGCGCTCGCAGCAGAGCATGACCAAGCTGATCCGCTACTCGACGGCGCTGTACGCCGAGCTCGAAGCCGAGACGGGGCTGGCCACGGGCTGGAAGCAATGCGGCTCGCTCTCCGTGGCGCGCACGCAGGAGCGGATGACGCAACTGAAGCGCACGGCGGCCTCCGCTCGGGCTTATGGCGTGGTCTGCGACGTGATCGGGCCGCGCGAGGCCGGCGAACTGTGGCCGGTGATGCGCACCGACGACCTGCTCGGCGCGGTCTGGCTCCCCGGCGACGGCAAGGCGAATCCCACCGACCTCACGCAGTCGCTCGCGCGCGGGGCCCGGCAGCGCGGCGCGCGCATTGTCGAGAACACGCGCATCACCGCGGTCCACACGGCCCAGACGCCTTCGGGGCGCGCCGCCACCGGCGTGTCGTGGCGCAACAAGGACGGCGAAGAGGGCACGCTGCACGCCGAGATCGTCGTGAACTGCGCGGGGCAATGGGCGAAGGCGGTCGGCCGCATGTGCGGCGTGACCGTGCCGCTGCATTCGGCTGAGCATTACTACATCGTGACCGAGCGCATCGCCGGCGTGCATCCCGATCTGCCGGTCATGCGCGATCCGGACGGCTTCATCTACTTCAAGGAGGAAGTGGGTGGGCTCGTGATGGGCGGCTTCGAGCCCAACGCGAAGCCGTGGGGCATGAACGGGATTCCGGAGAATTTCGAGTTCCAGCTGTTGCCCGACGACTGGGATCAGTTCGAGATCCTGATGGAAAACGCGCTGCAGCGCGTGCCCGCGCTCGAAACCGCGCAGATCCGCCAGTTCTATAACGGGCCGGAATCGTTCACGCCGGACAACAACTTCATCGTGGGCGAGGCGCCCGAGTTGCGGCGCTTCTTCGTGGGGGCGGGCTTCAACTCGATGGGCATCGCCTCGGCGGGCGGGGCGGGCATGGCGCTCGCCGAGTGGATCGTCGCCGGCGAGCCGACCATGGACCTGTGGCCCGTCGACATTCGCCGCTTCGCGCGCTTTAACGGCAACGACACCTGGCTGCACGACCGCGTGAAGGAAACGCTCGGGCTGCACTATGCGATGCCCTGGCCGAACCGCGAGCTCGACACGGCGCGCCCGTTCCGCCGCTCGCCGCTCTACGCGCAGCTCGCGGCGGACGGCGCGTGCTTCGGCAGCAAGATGGGCTGGGAGCGCGCGAACTTCTTCGCGCCGAGTCCCGACGAGGCGCGCATCGACTATGCGTTCGGCCAGCAGAACTGGCTGCCGTGGAGCGGCGCGGAGCACCGCGCCTGCCGCGAGGGCGTCGCGCTGTTCGACATGACCTCGTTTGCGAAGCTGCTTGTCAAGGGGCGCGATGCCGAAGCGGTGCTGCAGGAGATCGTCGCGAACGACGTGGCCGTGCCGGTAGGCTCCACCATCTATTCAGGGTTGCTAAACGAACGCGGCACTTACGAGTCGGACGTCACGCTCACGCGCCTCGCCGACGATCAGTACCTCGTGGTGACCGGCTCCGCGCAGGCGACGCGCGATCTCGACTATCTGGAGAAGGCGATTCCCGCCGATCGCCACTGCGTGCTCGTGGACGTGACGAGCCAGTACGCGGTGCTCGCCGTGATGGGGCCGCAATCGCGGGCGCTGCTGCAAAGCGTGTCGAAGGCGGACTGGAGCCCCGAGGCTTTTCCGTTCGGCCAAAGCCGCGAGGTGGACATCGGCTACGCGACGGTGCGCGCGACGCGGCTCACCTATGTGGGCGAGCTGGGCTGGGAGCTGTACGTGCCGGTCGAATTCGCGGTTGGCGTCTACGAGACGCTGCACGCGGCGGGCAAGGCGTTCGGGCTCGTCAATGCCGGCTATTACGCGATCGACTCGCTTCGCCTCGAAAAGGGCTACCGCGCATGGGGCCGCGAGCTCTCGCCCGACTGCAATCCCTTCGAGGCCGGTCTCGCGTTCGCGTGCAAGCTCGACAAAGACATTCCCTTCCGTGGCCGCGAAGCGCTCCTGCGTTTGCGCAATCAGCCGTTGCAGCGCCGGCTCGTCGTGCTCACCGCGGAAGGCGCGAGCGAATGCATGCTGTGGGGCGGCGAGGCGATTCTGCGCGACGGCGAGCCGGTGGGTTCGGTCACGTCGGCGGCTTTTGGTCATACGCTCGGCTGCCCGGTCGCGATGGGCTTTCTCTCGCGCGAGGACGGCGCGGTCGATGCCGCGTGGCTCGCTGGCGGACGCTATACGATCGACGTGGCGGGAGAGCAGATTCCGGCCACCGTGCATCTGAGCGCACCGTACGACCCGCGTGCGCTGCGCGTGAAAGGCTGAGGGGTTGCGCACCGCGGGCACGGTCGATGCAGGTATGTGCCGGGCCCGCGAGCCGAAGCCAGGCGGTTTGCCGCTGGCGGCGTGCTTATTGGCCGCGACTGACCTATTCTGGAGAGACACCAGCGTTTCATTCCCTTCCAGGTTTTCGACAGGAGGTGTGCCATGTCGATGTCGCCCACTCTGCAGGAGTGCCTGCGCAGCAAAGGTTCCCGCTACGAAGTCGTGCGTCACCCATACAGCCATTCCAGCATGGAAACGGCGGCTGCGGCGCACGTTCCGGGTGACCGTCTCGCTAAAACCGTGCTGCTCGAAGACGAAGACGGCTATGTGGCCGCCGTGCTGCCCTCGACCTACGCCGTGCAGCTTTCCGAGCTATGGAGCAAGACGGGACGCCGGCTCTCGCTCGCGACCGAAGTCGAGCTGCGCGAGCTGTTCAAGGACTGCGATGCGGGCGCGTTGCCGCCGATCTGCATGGCCTACGGCATGAAAACCTACCTCGAATCGAGCCTTGCGGAACAGCCCGATATCTACTTCGAGGCCGGCGATCATGAAGAGCTGATCCACATGGACTCGGATCAGTTTCTGGCGTTGATGGACGATGCCGAACGCACGCATTTCTCGCGACGCATGCGCGGCATGGCGGCCATGAGCGGCATGAGCAGCATGAGCGGACGGCAGTGAAGTGAGGTCCAGGCCTGCGGCGCCAGTTGTCGACGACTGGCTGCCGCAGCATGTGCATTCAAGGCCGTTCGTTATTGCGTCGCAACGGCGGCGTATGCGTTCGTGTACGTCCGGCTCAGTTCGATGGGCTTCCTGGTCCTTGGGCATCTTCTGCTCAATTTCATCGGCGGAATGCGTATGAATGTACGCCATGGTGCGGGCGATCGCATGCGCGAAGCCAGCCGCCTGTTGCTCGTGCGAGGCCAGCCAGCCTGCGTCGACATATAGCCCGGTGAACGGATGCATTCGCCGCCCGCCATCAGCGCGGCGAACACACGAACTGCTAAAACTTGTGGCGGATGCCGACGCGCAAGGAAACCTGCTTGTCGGTGGCGGACGGCGTCAGCCCCGTGATTTGCGCCACAGCACTCTGGCCGAGCGAGTCCGTGCCGCTGGCTTTCTCATAGACCGCGAGGGTGTACACGTCGGTTCTTGCTGACAGGAAATAGTCGAGGCCGGCGCTGAACAGGTTGTAATTGGCGCCGCCTTTGCCTCCCGCGCCGCCGTTGCGCGTGTAGTCATAGGCAACGCCTGCCAGCAGTGAAGGCGAGATCTGGTACTTGGCGTTGATTTCGACGTTGTTGAACGCGGCGGTGCCTTTGTAGTGCAGCGTGTCAGGTCCCGATGCGGAGCCCATGTCCTCGAAGCGCGTGTTCGAGTACGCAAGGTTCACATTGAGCGAGCCCAGCGCCACGCCGGCGGCCACGCCCGCGATTTCGAGGCGGTTCGCCGATGCATAGCCCGCGAAGACGGGGTTGCTTTCCGGACTCGTTGCGCTGCCGAAGCTGCCCAGGTTGTTGGTGGTGGCCGGCCCCGCATTGGGATTGGCGCCGAAGAACGAGGTGTTCGGATTGCGGATGTTCAAATAGCCCGCGCCGATGGAAAACGGGCCATGCGCGTACGACGCGCCGCCGCCCCAGATCCAGTTGCTCGAAAACGAGCCCGCCGTGCCGCCAAGATTCATCAGGGCTTCCACGGTGAGCCCGCGATAGTTGGCGCTGCGGAACTTGATCGAGTTGTTGATGCGCCGCGTATTGAGCGCGTTGTCGAGATCGCCCGGGTGCGAGCTCATGTAGCCGCCCCACTGCGGCGCGGCGAGAAACGGTCCGTACATGTCGACCACGGGATCGTACTGGCGGCCCAGCGTGACGGTTCCCCCCGGGCTGCTCAAACCCACAAACGCTTGCCGGCCAAACAGCGCGCCGCCCTGGTTCAGCGCGCCATTGTTGCTGTAGAGGCCGCTTTCGAGCACGAAGAGCGCCTTGAGGCCGCCCCCCAGGTCTTCGGTGCCGCGCAAGCCCCAGCGGCTGCCTTGCAGGCCGGCCGAGCCGCCTTCGATCATGGCGATTTGATGTGCGCCTTGGGGTCCTGACGCGGTCTTTGCCGTCTGCACGTTGTTCGTGTAATTGATCCCGCTGTCGATGATGCCGTAGAGCGTGACGTTGCTCTGCGCGTGGGCAAGACCGGCAATGCCATTCAGCACTACGAATGACAATAGCGACTTCTTCATTAAAAGATCTCCTCTGAAACTCATGTTGTTGGTTTGATGCTTGTCCCGGCACGAATCGGGCATTCGCGCGACGTGCCAGGCGTGCCCCTTTGACTAGCGGCCGGGTTTAGTGGCTTTGATTGGCGACGGCGCCAGGCGCGCTGCTGATGCGCTCTTCGGTGATGCGAATAAAGAGCGTCATCAGGAACGACGCAACGAGCAATGCCGCGAGAAACAGCAGGCCCGGCGTCGCGCTCTGGCCGGAGCCCTTGATATAGCCAATCGCAAACGGCCCCACGAAGCCCCCTAGATTGCCGACCGAATTGATGACCGCAATGGACACCGCCGCGCTCGAGCGGGTGAGGAACAGCGTGGGCAGCGCCCAGAACGGCGACTTGAACGCATAGAGCCCGGCAAGGCTCAAGCTGATCATCGCAATCGACACGTAGGGGTTCGTCGTGAGCCCCGCGCCGAGCAAGGCCAGGGCCGCCACGCCCAGCGGAATGGCCGAATGCAGACGCCGTTCGTTGCGGCGGTCGGAGCTGCGGGACCACAGCACCATCACGATCGTCGCGAAGAAGTACGGCACCATCGCAATGAGTCCGACCTGCGTGTGGCTCAGCGTCTTCGAGAATCCCTTGATGATCTGCGGCATCCAGTAGCCCACGCCGAGGCTGCCGCATTGATAGACGAAATAGATGAACGAGAGATACAGCACCTTTGGATTGGTCATTGCCTTGAGCGAGCCGAAATGCTTCGCACCGGGACGGGACTTGCGGTCGTTGGCGAGTTCGTTGAGGAGCCACTCGCGCTCTTCGGGCTTGAGCCATTTTGCGTCGGCGGGCTTGTCGGTGAGCCACGCGAAACACAGCACGCCGCCGATCAGCGCCGGCACGCCTTCGAGCACCAGCATCCAGCGCCACCCGCTCCAGTGCAGCCAGTGAACGGTGTCCATGACCCAGGTGCTCAGCGGCGCGCCGATGATGTACGACACGGGGATCGCCGACGTGAACAGCGCGACTGTCGTCGCGAGCTCCTTGGCGCGGAACCAGTAGGTGAGGTAGACGATGATGCCGGGAAAGAACCCGGCCTCGGCCACGCCCAGCAGAAAGCGCAGGACATAGAGTTGTGTGGCGTTGTGCACGAACGCGGAGGCCACCGAGACGACGCCCCACGTGACGAGAATGCGGGCGATCCAGACGCGCGCGCCATACTTGTTGAGCATGACATTGCTTGGCACTTCGAATAGAAAATAGCCAATGAAAAAAATGCCGGAAGCAAAGCCGAAGGCTTCGCTCGTCAACGCCAGTTCGTGATTCATCTGCAGCGCCGCGTAGCCGATGTTCGCGCGGTCGATGTACGAAATGACGTAAAGGATGAAGACGAACGGGATGATGCGCCAGGCGATCTTGCGCACGAGGGCTCGTTCGTCGATGGCGGAGGTAGCTTGCATGATTGTCTCCACCGGCGCTCAGATACGCCGGTTTGCGCGGGATTCGAAATTGAGCGTCAGGCCTGGCGTTGCGAGAACACCATGCAGACCGGGCTGCCCGAGCTCGCGACAAAGCCAGTGGGCGCGAGCCGCCCCGATTGCGCGTCGATCGAGAACGCGACGATGGTGTCGCTGTCCTCGTTGAGCGCGTACATGAAGCGGCCGTCCGGCGTGCTCGCAATAAAGCGCGGCGTTTTGCCGAGCGTCGGCTCGGCACTCACGAAGTGCAGGTGGCCGTTCGTGGGATCGATGCGGAAGATCGCGATACTGTCGTCGCCGCGATTGGACGCATAGACGAAGCGCCCGCTGCGATCGACTTCGATTTCCGAGCCGCGGCTGTTGCCCGTGTAGGTGTCGGGCAGGCTCGATAGCACTTGCAGCGGCGTGAGCGCCCCGTTCGAGGCATCGTAACGATAGGTCGTCACCGTCGAATCGAGTTCGTTGACCACCCACGCGTAGCGGCCGTCCGGGTGGAAGGCGAGGTGACGCGGCCCCGCGCCTTCGCGCGAGACCACGAAGGGCGGATCGGCCGGCGTGAGCTGGCCATTTTCGAAACGGAACGAGAACGTGCGGTCGAGGCCCTTGTCCGGCACGAGCACGAAACGACCACTGGGATCGAAAGGATTGAAGTGCGGCTTGGCCTGCTTCTGCTCGATGCGGTGCGGGCCGATCGGGCCTTCCAGGTGGACGAGCTGCGTGAGCGGCTCGAGCGAGCCGTCGGCGGCAATGGGCAGCACCGCGAGGCTCGCACCGATGTGGTTGGAGACGATCACGTAGCGCCCGGCCGGTTCGATCGCGAGGTGCACGGGGTTCTTGCCCTCGGTGCTCTGCCGGTTGATGAAGGTGAGATTGCCGCTCGCCTTGTCCACCTTGAACGCGCTGATGTCGCTCAGATCGCCGTGCACGGCATAGAGGTGCTCGCCGTCGCGGCTCAGGGCGAGAAACGACGGATTGACGAGGTCCTTGACGAGCTGGACGGGCGCAAGCGCGCCAGTCTGAGCATCGACCTGAAAGACGCTGATGCCCTCGCCGCGAGCATTCCGTTCGCGCGTTGTGCGCGAGCCGACATAAGCAAACATGGGTTGCAGTCCTTTCAAAACGGGGTGTTGCTGGGTCTGTCCAGCCGCGAGCGCCGGCAGCGGTCTCGTTCCCAGGAGCGCCAGCGCGCCCAGCGTTGCGGCACCCAGCACGAGGCTGCGGCGAGCAGCGTCTGGGCCGTAGTGCTGCTCCATTTCTCGTGGCAGGGCGTCCGGTAAGCCGGCTTTCTTCACGGTTGTCTCCTGATTGGGGTATCTCGGGTTTTCACTATGATTGCATTTTCACCTGGAAAAATGCAAAAATACAGTCATGGAAAACACTGACACCCCCCTGATCGGCAGCCTCGACGTCTCCGGCGTCCCGCTGCGCTACGTGGATCTCCCCGCGACGTTCGGAGCGGCGCTGCGCGAGTTGCCTGTCGTGCTGCGGCTGCTGCTCGAAAACGTGATCCGCAATACGGATGGCGATGAGCGCGCAGACGCTATCGCCGCGATCCTCGCGTGGCGCGAGCGCGCCACCAGCGAGCACGAAATCGCGTTCCAGCCCAATCGCGTGCTCATGCACGACACGACGAGCACGCCCGCGCTGGTGGACATCGCGGCCATGCGCGACGCGCTGGCGGAAGCCGGTGCTGATCCCGCCGCTCTCAACCCAGTGCTGCCGGTGGATTCGTCAGTGGACCATTCGCTCGCGGTCGAAGTCTTCGGCCGGCCCGAAGCGGCCACGGAGAACCTCGCGCTGGAACTGCGCCGCAACGCCGAGCGCTACCGCTTCCTGCGCTGGGCCTCCCGCTCGCTCACTGGCGTGCGAATCCATCCACCCGGCACGGGGATCATGCATACGATCAACCTCGAGCAGCTCGCGACCGTGGTTACGTGCATGACGCGTGACGGTGAGCGGTGGGCCGTGCCCGATACGATGATCGGCACGGACAGCCACACACCGATGATCAACGGCGTCGGCGTGCTCGGCTGGGGCGTGGGGGGGCTCGAAGCTCAGACGGTGATGTTCGGCATGCCAGTGATGCAGCGCATTCCCGACGTAATCGGCGTGCGTCTCACGGGCGCGCTGCAGCCGGGCGTGCTCGCCACGGATCTCGCGCTCACGGTCACGCAGCGGCTGCGGGCGATTGGGGTATCCGGCGAATTCGTCGAGTTCTTCGGACCCGGCGTCGCGACCTTGAGCGCGGGCGAACGCGCCGTGGTGGCGAACATGGCGCCCGAATACGGCGCATCCACAGGCTTCTTCCCGGTGGACGCGCGCACGCTCGAATATCTGCGCGCCACGCATCGCGCGAAAGACGCGGTGCAACTCGTCGAGGCCTTCACGCGCGCCACGGGGCTGTGGTTCGACCCCGAAGCCGCGCCACGCTATACGCGCACGATCGAGATCGACCTCGCGGGCATCGGCATGCGCGTGGCCGGGCCGCGCCGTCCGCAGGACCTGCTCGATTACACTACGCTGCCCGATACACTCGCGAAGCTCGATTTCGCGCCGAAAACGCCGCACGCCCTGATGCCTCGCCACCCTGTGGCGATCGCGGCCATCACGAGCTGCACGAACACGTCCGATCCCGCGTTGCTGATCGCCGCCGGTCTTGTCGCCCGCAAGGCGCGTGAACGAGGCCTTGCGGTGCCCGCATGGATCAAGACTTCGCTGGCACCAGGATCGCCCGCGGCCGCAGCCTATCTCGCGCGTGCGGGATTGATCGACGATCTCTCGGCCGTGGGCTTCGACATCGTGGGCTATGGCTGCACGACCTGCATCGGCAACTCGGGGCCGCTCACCGAACCGGTTCGGGTGGCACAGGCCGAAGGCAGCATCTATCCCGTGGCCGTGCTCTCGGGCAACCGTAATTTCGCGGGGCGCATCCACCCCGATCTCGATCTCGGCTTTATCATGTCGCCGCCGCTCGTGATCGCGTTCGCGCTGGCGGGCAACGCCGAAATCGACTTGAGCCGCGAGCCCGTGCAACGCACGGCAGACGGCACGCCGGTCTGGCTGCGCGACCTGTGGCCCACGCGCGAGGAAGTGGCCGCGCTCGTCGCGCAAGCGGCCGAGCCAGAAGACTATCCGCGCGCGTTCGCGGTGGCGAGCCGCAATCCCGCGTGGCATGCGCTCGACGCGTCAACGTCCGCGCGTTTTCCGTGGGACCCGGCATCGACGGCATTGCGCCGGCCGCCGTTCGCGGCGCTTGACCAGGGCAGCCAACTCGGCCGCTATCGCGCGTATCCGCTGCTTGTGCTCGGCGACGACGTCACCACTGACCACATCTCGCCGGCCAGTGCGATACCGAAGGACAGCTTCGTTGCCGATTTCCTCGTCTCGCGCGGCGAAGACCGCGACGACCTGAATGTGTTCGCCTCGCGGCGTGGCAACTGGGAAGTAATGATGCGCGCGGCGTTCTACAGCAAGACGCTCGTGAACCGCCTGAAGCCCGGCATGCCGGTCGCGCATACGCTGCATGTGCCGAGCGGCGAGGTGCTGCCGATCTTCGAGGCCGCGCAACGCTACGCGCAAGACGGCGATTCCGTCGTGCTCATAGCGGGCGAGCGCTATGGCACGGGCTCCTCGCGCGACTGGGCGGCGAAGGGGCAGCGGCTGCTCGGCATTCGTGCGGTGCTCGCGGCGAGCTTCGAGCGCATCCATCGCTCGAACCTCATCGGCATGGGCATCCTGCCGCTGCGCTTCGCGCCCGGCACTCATCCGGATAGGCTGGCGCTCGGCCCGGGTGATATGCTCGAAGTCGATGCGGATGTTGCCACGATCGCGCCGCGCTGCAAGGTGCCCGTGCGCATCGCACGGGCCGATGGCCGCGTTCAAGCCATAGAGGCGCGCGCGGCTGTCGAGACGCAGCTCGAATGCGCGCTGCTACGCTCGGGCGGCGTCATTCCGCTGATCCTGCAAAAAACACTCGCGAACGGGGGCGCCTGACCGAAGCCCCTGCGCCGCGTGGCTGGCTGACCAAGATGATTGACCGATCCATTGCGACTCAAATACTCGAACTGATCAGGAACGAAGGACTCGAGGCTGGCGAGCATCTGCCCGCGCAGATGCTCGCCGACCGGCTGCGCGTGTCGCGCTCACCGGTGAACGAGGCGCTTGCGCTGCTTCACGAAAAGGGCGTGCTCACGCGCGAGAAAAATCGCGGTTTCTTCGTGGCGCGGCCCGTGGTCGAGGCGCTTTCGGACGTGGTGGAGGAACTAGGCCTCAGCGAGACCGACCTCATCACGAGCGTGTACTTCCAGATCGCCGACGACCGCCTCAAAGGCCAATTGCCCGATGTGTTTTCCGAGCAATTGATCCGCACGCGCTACGGCTTGACGCGCGCGCAATTGAACGCGGTGCTCAGCCGGATCGCGCAGGAGGGCTGGGCGGAGCGCAAGCCTGGCTACGGCTGGGAGTTTTCGCCGATGCTCACGACGCCCGACAGCCTGCTCAAGTCGTACCGGCTGCGTCTCGCGCTGGAGCCCGCCGCGCTGCTCGAGCCCGGCTACCGGCTCGAGCGCAAGGTGCTGGAGCGCTGCCGTGAAGTGGAGAAACATCTGCTCGCGGGCGGTATTGAGACCGACACCGCCGACCAACTCCACGAGCGTGGCGTGCGCTTTCACGAGTCGCTGGTCGAGGGATCGGGAAACAGTTTCTTCATCGACACGATCCGCCGCGTGAACCGCGTGCGCCGCCTGCTTTCCTATCGCTCGATGCAGCATCGCGAGCGCTACGCCGAGCACGCGAAACAGCATCTGCGGGTGCTCGAATTGCTCGAGCAAGAGCGCAACGAGGAGGCGTCCGATGAACTGCGCCAGCACTTGCTGCATACGCTCGATGCACTTGCGCGCATCCGCGAGATTTTCGAACCCTGACCTTGCCCGAGCCGGCGCGCAAGCGTGCGGCGCAAAACCGAAAAGCCATGAGTATCGAACCCACCCTCGTCGAAGCCTTCGCGCCCACTGGTACGCTGCGCGCGTCCATCAATCTCGGCAATCCCATTCTCGCGAACCGCGACCCGGCTACGGGTGAAGTTTTCGGCGTGTCCATCGATCTCGCGCGGGCTTTCGCGCAGCATCTTGATGTGCCGCTGGAACTCGTCGTGCTGGACACGGCGGCCAGGTCGGTGGAAGCCGTGAGCGAAGATCGCGCCGATTTCGGTTTTTTCGCCGTCGATCCCAAGCGCGGCGAGACGATCGCGTTCACTGCGCCTTATGTGCTGATTGAAGGCTTCTATCTGGTGCGCGACGATTCGCCGGTGCGTAACAATGCGCAAGTGGACGAGCCGCACAATCGCGTCGCGGTTGGCAATGGTAGTGCGTATGATCTTTTTCTCACGCGTGAATTGAAGGCGGCGCAAATCGTGCGCGCGGCCTCGTCGCCCACGGTTGTGCAGACGTTTCTCGAGCAGGGCCTGGAAGTGGCGGCGGGCGTCAAGCAGCAACTCGAAGCGGATGCGCGCAAGACTCCCGGGCTGCGCCTGCTCAGCGAACGCTTCATGGTGATCCGCCAGGCGATGGGCGTGGCGAAGGGGCGCGGACCGCGTGCTGCCGCTGTGCTTGGGGAATTCGTCGAGGCGATGAAGGTGTCCGGATTTGTTGCGGCGTCGCTTGCGCGGCATGGTATTGAAGGCGCTTCTGTTGCGCCGGTTGCCTGATTCCAGTAATGAGCGCGATGCTCGCGTTTGCGTTTGCGTTGGCCTTAACTTGTATTCGCGGCGGGCCGCGGGCGTTGCCCCTGTGCGGGGCGGCACCTACTTTTCTTTGCCGCGGCAAAGAAAAGTAGGCAAAAGAAAGCCGCTCACACCGCCAGTGTGACGCAGTTCACCACTGCCCTGTATATCGGAGCGGCTCCGGAGCGTCTGTCACCACGCGGCGTATAGCGGAGTGACTAAGGGCTCATTCATCCGGCGGCGCTGCGCGCGCCGTGGGGTATAACAAAAACCATTGGGATGTACACGTATTCGCGGGACTCCACGTTTTCAAATGGAAGCACTCTCGCGTATCAGTAGGACTCCCGTATATTTGCACTGAACCAATCCTGCGCAATCGCCAATTTGCCCGGCAGAACTCCGCGCATTTGCCACGCAACCCGCGCGGTTTTCCGTGCAGAACTTCGCGCATTCGCCACGCAGCCCGCCCGGTTTTCCTTGCAGACCCTTCCGCCTGCGCGTAGCGCGCGGCGGGAAGGATGAGCCCCTTGTCACTGAGGCGGAATGTGCGAGATGACGGATGCCCCTGAGCCACTCCGATGGACAGGGCAGTGGGGGACGGCGTCACACTAGCGGTGTGAGCCGCTTTCTTTTGCCTACTTTTCTTTGCGGCTGCAAAGAAAAGTAGGTGCCGCCCCGCACAGGGGCAACGCCTGCGGCCCGCCGCGAATACAAGTTAAGGCCAACATAAACCGTCGCCCGCGACAGCGGCATTGTCGCGACAGCCGTTCACTTGCGGCCGCAAAGCCAGCCACCGCCCCATCAATGAGCGGCCCGCTCCTTATGACTCGAAACGAACTGACTGAATCGCGCCGAGCGAAGCTCATCAAACACTTCGCCAGGCGCCCCATCGACATCAACTTGCCCCTGATGCAAAAACATCACACGATTCGACACATGCCGCGCGAACCCCATCTCATGCGTCACCACCAGCATGGTCCGGCCTTCCTCCGCTAGCGTTCTCATCACGCGCAAAACCTCGCCCACGAGTTCGGGATCGAGCGCCGATGTCGGCTCATCGAACAGCATGACTTTGGGATGCATGGCAAGCGCACGCGCAATGGCCACTCGCTGTTGCTGCCCGCCCGACAAATGCGCAGGGTAGTGCGCCCGTTTTTCCGCGAGGCCAACTTTCGCAAGCAACGCCTCGGCTTCCTCGATAGCCTCCGCGCGGCCGCGTTTCAGTACACGCACCGGCCCTTCAATCAGGTTCTCAAGCACGGTCATATGGGACCACAAATTGAAGTTCTGAAACACCATACCGATCTGAGAGCGAATCCGGTCAACCTGCTGACGATTGCCAGCATGCAGCTTGCCGTCGCGCCGGCGTACCAGCGCCAGTGGCTCGCCGGCGAGCGCAATCGAGCCGTCGTCAGGCGTCTCGAGCAGGTTCATGCAGCGCAGCAGCGTGCTTTTGCCCGACCCGCTCGCGCCCAGGATGGAGATCACATCGCCTTCGTGCGCATCGAGCGAAATGCCATTCAGGACGCTATGTTTGCCGAACGATTTATGAATGTTGTTGACCGACAATGCAATGGGGAGCAGCTTGCTCATGGATATCTCCGATGATAAATCGTGGGTCAGGATGCGATGCGTTGCGGGTCAGTCACAGCCGGTCCAGAACTCGAGCCGATCGCCTGGGATGACGAACGATTTGGCACGGGCCGAAGATGGCGCGACAGACGCGATTCAAGCAAGCCAAAACACCGCACGATGATGAAATTCAGGAGCAGGTAAATGAGCGCGGCGCACAGAAAGACTTCGCTGGTGCGATAGGTCTGCTGGATGATTTGCTGCGCGACGCCCGTGACTTCCCATACCGTGACGAGACTGGCGAGCGCGGTCGATTTCACCTGCAGGACCGCTTCGGTCGTATAGGCGGGCAGGCACTGGCGTAGCGCAATGGGACCGATGATCCGGCGCAGCAGCGTGAAGCCCGACATGCCGATGGAATAGCCAGCTTCGATCTGGCCGACCGGGACGGCCAGCAGGCCGCCTCTCACGATCTCGGCCGTGTAGCCGGCCGTGCACAGTGCGAGAGACAACACCGCGCACGTATACGGTTCACGCAGCAGCGGCCAAAGAAAGCTCTGCCGGATGACGCCGAACTGCGCGAGTCCGTAGTAGACGAGAAACAACTGGATCAGAATCGGGGAGCCGCGAAACACGAGGATATACGCGCGCGCCAGCCGATTCGGCAGCCAGTGCCGCGAGACGCGCATCGCCACGATCACGAGCGATAGCGTGCCGCCGAGTGCAATCGAGCAAAAGAACAGACCGAGCGTCGCAGGAACGGCGGCGAGCAGGCGAGTCAAGGTGTCGAACAGAAAATCGAATTCGGAATGCATGGGGGGTGTCTCCGTCAATGGCGAGCGAAATTGGTGCGAAAGGTCCGCCCGACGCGCGCCTCCGCATGATTGAAGACCCGGTTCGAGATCATCGTCATCAGCAAATAGAGTGTGCCGCCCACGATGAAGAACACGAAATACTGATGCGTCGAGCCCGCGGCTACCTGACTCGTACGCAGCAGCTCCGCCAGGCCCGTCACGGAAATGAGCGCGGAATCTTTCAGGCTCAATTGCCAGACATTGCCAATGCCCGGGAGCGCGAAGCGAAGGACCTGCGGTATCAGGATGCGTCGCATCATCAGCAACGTGGGCATGCCGACCGCGCGCGCCGCTTCGAGCTCTCCCCGCGAGACGGCAAGCACCGCCGCGCGATAGACCTCGGCCTGATAGGCGCCGGAAATCAGGCCGACAGCCAGTGCGCCAATCAGGAAAGGCGGAACCCCGATAAAGCCCTGGGCACCGAACCATCGGCCCACGGTGGTGACGAATGTCGACCCGCCGAAGTAAAACAGATAGATGACGAGAAGTTCGGGAACGCCACGAAACACGGTCGTATAGCAGTCGCCAGCAACTCGCAAGATACGGAGTCCAGAGAGTTTTGCCGATGCGATGAGCGCACCCAGCAATGCGCCTATGAGCAGCGCTGTCAACGTCACCGCAACCGTCATCGCGGCGGCCAGCAACAGTACGCCGCCCCAGCCATCGGCGCCGAAACCGAGTAATTCAAGTATGGACATGCATCGTGCTCCTGTGGATTTGTCTATACAAGACTGCACATTTCAGAATCGCTGCGCAAGCCATTTCAGCGCGAATGTGCGTAGTCGTCGGGAAATCCCTATTCGCTGATAATCGTGGCACGAAAAACCAGGCTCCGCGTTTAGAAAAATTGAGCCGTTGCGTTAGATTTAATCGCTTGATCGATGCTCGTCTGCGTTCCTATTCTGTCCACCATCCGACAACGAACTACACATGGAAGAGGTGGCAATGTATTTGCGCAACGCGTGGTATGTGGCAGCCTGGAGCGATGAAATCGGCGAGCGGCCGGTGGGTCGTGTCATCCTCGGCGAGCCTGTCGTGTTCTATCGCAACGCGGATCGAGTCGTGGTGGCGCTTGAGGACGCGTGTCCCCATCGAAAGCTGCCGCTTTCGATGGGCGAGGTGGTGGGCAACCATCTGCGCTGCGGCTATCACGGGCTCGAATTCGGAGCGAATGGCGCGTGTACCCGCGCGCCGGGCCTCTCGCGCACGCCGCCGAATGCCTGCGTGAAGGCTTATCCGGTTGAGGAGCGCTATGGTCTGATCTGGATCTGGATGGGCCCCGCCGAGCTGGCCGATCCGGACACGATCATTGCGGTTGCGCATTACGACGACCCCGCATGGGGCATCAATCGCGGCCCGGCCATGGATGTCGACTGCAGCTATCTGTACATGACGGACAATCTGCTCGATCCCTCACATGTCACCTACGTGCACAAGACGTCGCTTGGCAACGTGGCGACGGCCGATGTGCCGGTCAAAATGTCGGTGCTGGAAAACGGGGTGCTCGCGGCGCGCTGGATGCTCGATTGCGAGCTCGCGCCGTTCTTTTTGCCGTACGTGAATTTCACGGGGCGCGCCGACCGTCTCCAGCATTACGAAGTGCAATATCCGTCGCACGCGATCATTCGCGACATCATTGCACCGGCGAATTCGGGCGCACCGCAAGGCACGCTCCATCCCAGCGTGTTCCTGATGGACTCTTACAACTTCGTGACGCCAGTTACCGAAAATAGCTGTCGATATTTCTGGTTCCAGGTGCGCAACTTCCGTCCCGATTGCACGGCGACCAGTCTCGCATTGACCAGCGATTTCATCGCCGCATTCGAGGAAGATCTCGTGGTATTGGCCGCAGTCGATCGCGGCATGGCAAACAAGCGCACGCCGAACACGGATATCGAAACCGACGCCGCGCCGCTGCGCTTTCGCAGAGTGCTGAAAAAAATGATCGACGCGGAGCAGGCATTGCAACCGGTCCTGTCATGACATCGGGGAGTGTGAAGGCATGAATGCTCGGGTCGAAACGATCGAGGTCGTTGTCCATGAAGCCGCCGGCGGAACCGATGACACGCGCGTGTTGCGGCTGGCGCGCCAGGACGGCGTACCGTTGCCGGCTTATCGGTCAGGCGCGCATGTCGACGTCTATCTTCCGAATGAGCTGGTGCGCCAATATTCGCTTTGCGGGCCGAACCCCCAGGCGTCCGATTACCGGATTGCCGTCAAGCGGTCGAGCGAATCGCGAGGTGGCTCCGCATGGCTTTGCAGTCACGCGGGCAACGGCACGCAATTGCGGATTGGTTTGCCGAGGCACGCTTTCGGTGTGGACGAGACGGCGGCGCATCACATCCTGGTGGCAGGCGGCATTGGCGTGACGCCGATTCTATCAATGGCCTATGCGCTTCAGGCCGAGGGAAAGTCTTTCCAGTTCGAGTATTTCGTCCGCAGCGAAGCCGATACGGTCTTTCGGGACGAGATCATGGACTCGCCTCTGGCCGCGCATACGCGAATCCATCCTGCGCTTGCCCCGGATGCGGTGCGCGAGCGCGTGGCGGCGCTGCTGGCCGAAGCGAAAGCGCAGTCGCACCTGTACGTGTGCGGTCCCGCTGCGCTGATGCAGATGACCGCCGAACTGGCTCGCGCCGCAATCGGCGAAAGCAACGTTCACATGGAGGCGTTCGGGCCGATGGCGCCAGCAGAAACCGGTGAGCGCGAGTTTGTAGTCAAGCTCGACTCGGGCGGTGCGGCAGTCGCAGTGTCGCCGGCCAGGTCCGTGCTCGCGTGCCTTCGCGACGCCGGGCATGAGATCGCGTCTTCGTGCGAGGTCGGTGTGTGCGGGTCGTGCATGATGCGCGTGATCGAAGGGGAGCCGGATCATCGGGACAGCTATTTGACGGACGATGAGCGCATGGCGGGAACGCACTTTCTGCCGTGCGTCTCGCGCTCGAAGTCGCCCGTGCTCGTGCTTGCGCGCGACACGTGATGACGGATCTGCCGAAATTCAATTTCAACAGCGACGGAGGAGATATGGATAGGATGATGAATAAACGGAGCCTCGTGAAGGCGATAACAGGCGCGATGGCTTTCGCTGCCATCGTGGCAATCGCGCCGGCGCAGGCCGCGCAGGAGAAGACAGTGAGTATCGCCCTCGAAGGCAGTTACGAGCCCTGGAACCTGACGCGGCCCGATGGCACGCTCGACGGTTTCGAGCCGGAATTGGCCCAGAATCTTTGTCAGCGCATGCACGTGCAATGCAAACTCGTGGCCCAGGATTGGGACGGACTGATTCCGGGCCTCAACGCAGGCAAGTTCGACGTGATCATGGACGCGCTGTCCATCAGCGACGAACGCAAGAAGGCCATTGCGTTCTCGCAGCCTTACGCGAACACGCCCGCGGTTTTCGTCTCGTCATGCCCTGGATTGCTTTCGAAGGCTCCCTCCAATGGGGCCTTGCTGAAATTGTCGGGCAATCCGGCGCAGGATAAGCCGACGGTCGATCTGCTGAGAAAGAGTCTCAAAGGCAAAACGATCGGGATTGTCACGGGATCCGTCTACAGCAACTTCATCAATCAGAATTTCAAGGATATTGCGACGATTCGTGAATACAAGAACGCGCCTGACCATGATATCGATTTGACCTCCGGGCGCATCGACGTCGCGTTCGACGATGCGGCCTACTATGCATCCGCGCTGTCGAAACCCGGTAATTCGTCGCTATGCCTGACCGGTCCCAAGATCGGCGGAGCGATCTGGGGCGATGGCGAAGCGCTTGGCTTGCGCAAGAGCGACACCGATCTGAAAACGATGTTCGACAAAGCCATCGCTGGCGCGCTCGCGGATGGAACGGTCAAGCGCTTGAGCGAAAAATGGTTCAAGACGGACGTTGCGCCTTGAGCCTGCGGATCGCGACATTGCCGCATCAATAAGTTTGAGTAGTCTCCGGATTGCCGTCGTTCCACCTGGACGACGGCTTTTTTGCGTCTGAAGCGCGTGAACTCAAAGCAAACGGTGCGGGAAATGGCGTCCTGAACTGCGCTACAGACGCTATTCCCGCACCGTCGGGGTTACGTTACCGCCGTGCGGCGGTCATTGCACGCGGCTTACGCGTGGAGCGTGCCCGCAATGCTCTCCGCAACAATGGTGAGATCGCCTTCGGCCACGAGCCGATGAATGGCGACCATGTCGGTATAGAAGTAGCGATCGTCGTCGACCTTCGCGGCGACTTGCCTGATGCGGGCGTAGACGGCCGCGGTGGCGGGCGAGGCGTCGGCGGGATCGAAGAACTCCAGCGCCTGAGCCGCGGTCATCAATTCGATGGCGAGCACGTGCTGCAGCTTCTGCGAGACCGTGTAGGCCTTGCGCGCGGCGAGGTACGCGAAGCTCACGGGGTCTTCCTGGTTGCCGCTCGTGGAGACGCTGTCGACCGTCGCCGGATGGGAGAGGGAGCGCATTTCTCCGAGCAGTCCGGCTGCCGTGTATTGCGTGATCATGTAGCCGCTATTCAGGCCGGGCCGCGCGACAAGGAAGGCCGGCAACTCGCTGAAGTGCGGGTTGACCATGCGATCGGTGCGGCGTTCGGATATCTTCGCGAGATTGGTCATCGCAATGCACAGCAGGTCGCTCGCGATGCCCACGAAGGTGCCGTCGAAGTTTGCGCCCGATATCGCGATCCCGTCGCCGTCGCCCGGATGGATCATGGGGTTATCGCCCGATGAGCGCACCTCGTTGAGAATCGACGCGCGTGCATCGTCGATCGCGCGTTTCGATGCGCCGTGCACCTGCGCCATCGCTCTCAGGCTGTACGTGTCCTGCAGCCGGTAATCGACGAAGCGTTCGGCCAGCGCGCTGCCGGCAAGCAGGCGCCGCAAGTTGTCCGCCGCGTGGATTTGGTCCGGGTGCTTCTTGTTCGCGTGGTAGCGCTCATCCAGCGAGCGCGTAGTGCCTTTGAGCGGCTGCAGGGACATCGCAGCCGCAATGTCCGCAACCCTGGAGGCGTCGAGCGCATTGTAGAGCGCGAGCATCGCGATTGCCGTGACCGAGGTGGTCCCGTTGACCAGCGCGAGTCCCTCCTTGCAGCGCAGCGTGTGAGGCTTGAGGCCCGCGCCCTGCAGCGCCTGCAATCCGCTCATGCGCTCGCCGCGCCAGGTGGCCTCGCCTTCGCCGATCAGCACGAGCGCCATGTGCGCTTCCGGACCGAGATAGCCCACCGAGCCGTCGCCCGGCGCAACCGGCGTGACGTCGTTGTTCAACAGATCGGCAATGGTCTGGAGCAACTCGAGGGTGACGCCGGAATAGCCTTTGCCCAGGCTAATCAGGATCATCAACTGGTTCGCGCGAACCACTTCGCGCGGCAGCGGCTCGCCCACCGAAACCGCGTGCGAGCGGACGATGTTGCACTGGAGTTGCTCCGCTTCTTCGGGACGCACGAGGCGGGTCGAGTTGTCGCCGAATCCGGTTGTCACGCCATAGACGAGGCGATTCTCTTCAAGAAAGCGCTCGACCAGTGCGCGCGAGCGGCGCACGCGTTCGCAATACGCGGGCGAAAAATGGACGCGCGCGCCGTACTTTGCGACAGCGATGAATTGTTCAATCGAAATATCGTCGTCGCCGAGCAGCACTTCCGTGATTTGCTGCGCGCGAACGCGAAATTCGGTGCGAGGTGTGTTCATGTCGTTGCGTCGATCCTGTAGGGAAGTGGAGGTGAGCGCCAAGCGTCAATGCCTGCAACCACGTGCATTGCAGGCGCACTTGAGCCACGTTCGAGAATAGGAGGACGCAACGAGGCCGACAAACCATTTAATTTGTCGACCGTTTATAGATTATCTAAAACGCAGATGAAAGACGCCGATGGCGTAATCAGCCGAACATCGAATCGATTGCGCGATTCGTTTGCTCGCCCTCAGCAATGAGCCAGTCGATGAATGGCCGCGCGCCCGGTGTATCGAGCGAGCCCGGTTGCCATGTCAGATAGTACGGGCGCGGCATCGGCAGTGAGATTTTGAATGGCGCAATCAGGCGGCCGCTATTGAGTTCGTCGATGGCAAACATCCCCTGGCCGAGCGAGATCCCTCTGCCGCGTGTTGCCGCGTCAATCGCCATCGACGAAAGCGAGTAGGTGAGCGGCGCGAGCGTATCGGGAACCGGAACACCGGCGGCATTGAGCCAGTCGGCCCAGGTTGGCGGCGAGAGCTCGGCCCAGCCCCATTCGACGTGAACGAGCGGATAGTGCAGCAGATCGGCGGGCTGCCTGAGCGGCAGATCCGGCGTGGGCAGCGACGGGGCGCAGACGGGCGCGACGCGATCGGTAAACAGCACCCGATGCGGTGTGCCGTCGGTGGGCGGCACGCCATACGTCAGGCGAATATCCGCGCGGTTTTCACCGCGTTTGGGCTCGCGGTCAATGGCCTCGACATGGATGCGCACATCGGGCGACAGCGCGTGCCATTGGTCCAGCCGTGCGGCGAGCCAGTGCGTCGCCACCGAGGGATAGGTGCTGAGGGTCAAATGCGGGCCGTGGCGCGCGGCGTTCAACGCGGCATGCGCGTTATGGAAGCACTCGAAGCCTTGCGCGATATGCTGATGGTAGATCTGGCCAAGCTCAGTGGGACGCAAGCCCGTGCTTTCCCGAACGAAGAGCGCCACCCCCAGCGTCTCTTCCAGCAGCCGGATCTGCTGGCTCACCGCGCCTGGCGTCACGTGCAGTGCTTCGGCGGCGGCGACCACATTGCCGTTGCGAACGACGGCGTCGAATGCTTGCAACGCGCGTAACGGGGGCAGACGGCTCATTTCGATTTCCGTAAAGGTAGGGATCGTCGGACCGGTGTGAAGACTGCGATTCTCCGTGGTTTTCGTGCGGGTTGTCTAGGGCCTGTTCACGCTAGTAACAGGCTCGTGCTGGCCGTGCGCATCGGCGCACGGCACGGCTTCGCTCAAAAAATGAAGTCCGTGTTGATGAACTTCGATTGATGCTCGCGCACGATGGCATTGAGCAAGGCCATGTTCGACTCGGTCTGTTTCGCGGCCACCATCGAGCGGATCGAGAACGCGCGCAACGCGTCGCTGACCGACAGCGTGCCTTCGGCCGAGTCCTTGCGCCCCGCGAACGGGAACACGTCCGGCCCGCGCTGACACTGGCAGTTGAGGTTCACGCGGCAGACCTGGTTCACGAGCGGGTCCACCAGCGCACCGATCTGCGCGGCGTCGTTGCCGAAGATGCTCACCTGTTGCCCATGATCCGAAGTGATTACATAGTCGAGCGCCTCTTGCGGCGAGTCGAAGCTCATCACCGGAACGACCGGGCCGAACTGCTCCTCGCGGTACAGCTTCATCCCTTCGCGCACGGGGTAGACCACGGCCGGGTTGAACAGCGTGCTGCAGAAGGCGCCGCCGCCCTCATTGACGACGCGCGCACCTTTTGCCACGGCATCTTCGATCGCTTCGGTCATATAGGCGCTGCGATGCGGGCCGGGCAGCGGTGTGATCTGCACACCGGCCTCCCAGGGCATGCCGATCTTGAGCCGCGAAAGTTCAGCCGTGAAGCGCTCGAGAAACGCATCGACGATACTGCTGTGCACGATCAGCATCTTGAGCGCGGTGCAGCGTTGCCCGTTGAACGAGAGCGCGCCGAGCAGGCATTCCTTGACGGCAAGGTCCAGGTCCGCGTCCGGCAGCACGATGGCCGCGTTCTTGGCGTCCAGACCCAGCACCGCGCGCAGGCGGTGCGATTTGGGATGCTGCTTTTTCAGGTGGTCTGCCACGCGGCTCGATCCGATCAGGGCCAGCACGTTCACCTTGCCCGTGGCGAGCATGCGTGGCACCACCAGTTGGCCCGGTGCGTAAATGGTGTTGACCACGCCGGGCGGAAACGCATCCCGAAACACTTCGAGCAGCGGCTCGAACAGCAGGGTGCCATATTGAGGCGGCTTCAGGACCACGGTATTGCCCATGAGCAAAGCTGGGATCAGCGTGCAGAACGTTTCGTTGAGCGGATAGTTATAAGGCCCCATGCACAGCACGACGCCCAGCGGCGTGCGGCGGACCTGGCCAATGGTGCCTTCGACCACCATGAAGCGCGAATGGCCGTTGTCCATGTCCTTCAGGGACTCGATAGTGGCGCGAATGTACTCGATGGTGCGATCGAACTCCTTGCGCGAGTCGGCGAGGCTCTTGCCGATTTCCCACATGAGCAGGTTGACGATCGACTCGCGGCGCTCGACCATGCCTTTCACGAACGCTTGCATGCAGGCGATGCGGCCGGCGGCCATCATCGTCGGCCAGGGGCCCCGGCCATTGTCGTACGCGGCAACCGCGGCATCGAGCGCGGCATCGCTCTGCACCTCGCCCATCAACGGGTAGCTGCCAATCTCGACCTGGCTCACTGCGCCAGTCACCGGGTCGCGCGTGCAGACCGGTGACAGCACGGTTTTACAGGGGCCGTCCCATACGTGCATCTGGCCGCCGATCAGGTAGCCGCGCTGGTTAACGGGGGCGGCGAGGCGCTGTTGCGCCGGAATCTCGTCGGGTGTGGGGAAGTACTGGGCGAGTTGGGAATTCTGGCCGGTCATCATGAGGACTCCGAAGGCGGGGGGCATTCAAACAGGAAAGGCAATCGCACCATATTGCGTGATCAGTTTTCCTCCTCCGGCCAGCAGGTGCTGTGGCGCGCGAGCAGCGCGCTGGCTGCCGCGGGGCCCCACGTACCGGATGCGTAAGGCTTGGGCGGGCTAGCGTGGCCGTCCCAGTCTTCGATGATCGGCGCGACCCAGCGCCATGCCGCCTCCTGTTCGTCGCGCCGCACGAACAGGGCAAGCCGGCCGCCGATCACGTCGAGCAACAAGCGCTGATAAGCCTCCATCCGGTCCTGCTGGAAGAACTGATCGAAGGCCAGGTCCAGGTGGACGCCTTGCAGTGTCATGCCCATGCCCGGCTGCTTGGCGAGGGCGCTCAGGCGAATCGACTCGTTCGGCTGCAGGCGAATCGTCAGCCGGTTCGAGCCTGGGCGCAACGCTGTCGGTCCCAGCGCCGAGTGCGGCACCGGCCGGAAGTTGACGACGATCTCAGCCAGCCGGCCCGCGAGGCGTTTGCCGGTGCGCAGAAAAAACGGCACCCCGGCCCAGCGCCAGCTTTCCACCTCGGCTTTCAATGCAACGAACGTCTCGGTCGTGCTGCCTTGCCCGACACCTTGCTCCGCGTGATAGGCACAGACGGACGCGCCCTTGATGGCACCCACATGATACTGTCCACGCACCACGTTATGCCGGATCTCGTCGCCGAGCAGCGGTTTGAGCGCGCGCAGCACGCGCAGCTTCTCGTCGCGGACCGCATCGGCGTCCATGGATCGTGGCGGCTCCATCGCGATGATCGAAAGCAGTTGCAGCAGGTGGTTCTGCACCATGTCGCGCAATGCGCCGGTCTGGTCGTAGAAATTGCCGCGGCCTTCGACACCCAGTTCCTCGGCCACCGTGATCTGGATGCTCTCGACCCATTCTCGGCGCCACAATGGTTCGAACAACGAATTACCGAAACGCAGCGCGAGCAGGTTTTGCACCGCTTCCTTGCCGAGGTAGTGGTCGATCCGGTAGATCTGGTCTTCGTTGAAGATCTGGCCAACTGCATCGTTGATCGCATTGGACGATTCCAGATCGTAGCCGAGCGGCTTTTCCAGCACGATGCGCGAGCCTTCCGTGAGCCCGGCTGACGCGAGCGCGCGGCAGATCGGCACGAACAGCGCGGGCCCGGTGGCCAGATAGTAAATGCGCCTGCCGCGTCCCGTGTCGAGCGCGTCGCGCAGCACGGAGAACGCTTCGGGCTGACTGGCGTCGAGCACGACGTAGGCCATGCGCTCGAGAAAGCTGCGCCACACGGAATCGTCGAACGCGGCGCCTGAAATGTGCGGCTTCACGTGTTCGCCGACCCATCGCAGATAGCCACTGGTATCCAGCGCGGTATTCGCTACGGCGACGATACGGCCCTCGGGCGCGAGCAGGCCGTCGCGGTGCGCGGCATAGAGCGCGGGCAGGATCTTGCGCATCGCCAGATCGCCGGTGCCGCCGAACAGGACGAACGCGAAGGGAGGGTGATCCGACTGGCGCGTGGAGGATTTCGTCATGGCATTCAGTGATCCTGAATATTGTGTCAAAAGCAAGTCAGCGGCGCAGGCCGCAACAGGGCTCGCTCCGTGCGATTCGATGCCGGCGCCTTGAAATACTTCCACGCGCGACGCCACGATGACGCCGACGGCAGTGCCGGCCAGGTGTGCGGGCCGTCTAGACCGCTATTAAATAAATCACGTTGATTTATTTAAACCTGGGCGAGCGCGTGTGTCAGCCCAGGGAAATCCCGCGCATCGCCGGGAGGCCAGAGAGGGGGAAGGCCAGGCGGCCTAGCGCGGGGAGATGACGATCGCAGCCCGGCGGTTCTGTGCCCGGCCGGCTTCGGTGTGGTTGTCGCCCACCGGGTCGCGCTTGCCTTTGCCGATGGTCTCGATGTCCTTGGCAGGAATGCCGACGTCAACGAGTTCGATCGCTACGACCTCGGCACGGCGCTTGGACAATTCATAGTCGTAGTCGTTGGAGCCCTCGGAGTCGGCGTAGCCATACACGCGCACGCTGTTGAGACCGACCGACAGCAGTGTGTGGCCAATACGCTCGACAATCCGGCGGGCGTCGGGCCTGAGGTTGTAACGGTCGAAGTCGAACAGGATCGGTCCCGTCGAGCCGAACTCGAAACCTTGCTCGGTCTCCTGGAATCCCGCCGTCTTGAGTGCCGTGACCTGCGTCTGCGTCAAGCCGCGGTAGAGCGGCGGCGCCTTGCAGGCCCCGAGCAGCAGGCACAGGAGCAGCGCGTTCCCCATGCCCATGCGCCAGATACTTGCAGGAAACGAGTGATTCTTCATCGCATTCCCCTCGAGCGCGCTCGCCTCGCGCGCGCTATTTCGAATCCTTATGATGGCCCCGGCCACGGCACCGGGGCAGCCAGGCGATGCGCGTCATGCCGGTCCGGCGACGCCTTCCGCAAACTGCCACGATCCCGGCCGCGCACGCTTGGCCCGGTACATCGCCGCATCCGCAGCGCGCAACAGGCCGATCGCGTCGATCGCGTGATCGGGGTACAGCGCAATCCCGATGCTGACCATCGCGCTCACCGTGCGGCCATCGGACAAGGCGATCGACGGCACCATCGCGCACAGTATGTCCTCAGCGATACGGGTGGCGCTAGCCGTTTCGCGCACCGGCGCCAGCATCACGGCGAATTCGTCGCCGCCGAGGCGCGCCACCAGATCGGCCTCGCGCAACTGCATGCGCAGCCGTGCCGCGATCCCGATCAGCACCGCGTCGCCCGCTTCGTGGCCGAGACAGTCGTTGATCTCCTTGAAACGGTCGCAGTCGAGATAGAGCACGGCGACTTGCTGCTCCGGCACCGCTGCTTCGCCGAGGGCGCGCATGAGGCGGGCCTCGAACTGTCCGCGGTTGGGCAGGCCGGTGAGAGCATCGTGGGTGGCCTTGTGCTCGAGCGATGCGTTTTCGTGGCGCAGGGTGTTTTGCCAGTTTTCGAATTCGTCGAGCAAGGCGTTGAAGTCGTCGTTGAGCTCGTTGAGCTCCGCGATCGCCGCTGGTTCGACGCGCCGCTCGAACGCGCGCTCGCGCCGCACCGCGTGCGCGACGCCGGCCAGCGCGCGCAGCGGCGCGACGATGTTGCGCAGCACGCGCTTCGAGCTGACATAGGCGCCCAGCACGCTGACCGAGAGGCACGCGAGGATGCCGCCGACGCCGCCGAGCAGGAAGCCGAAGAACTGGTGCCCCTGGCCACGCACGGTAACGTAGCCGACGACGTTGCCGTCGTGCACCACCTGCACGGTCACGGGCCCCGGCAGCGCAACGTCGGCGACTTCCCGCTCGAGTCTCGCGATCGTGCTGGCCGCGGGCAGCTTCCATGCCGCAAAGGGGCGGCTCTTGCTATCCGTGACGACGATCTCGGCCACGTCCTCGTCTTTCGCGATCAGGCCAATCTCCTCGGTCGCCGCGATGCGGTCGCCGAACACGAGCGCCGCTTCGACCGTGTAGCCGAGCGAGCGGGCCAGCAGGTGCAGATTGTTGCCCGCATAGGCACGCAAGGCGATCACGGCGACCACGATCAACGACACCGCGGCCATGGCGACCGCGACGAACGCCAGGCGCAGATGCGCGCGGCGCAACACGTTCTGCAGCGTCGGGCGCGGCGTGCGAGGAGGGGATGCGGGCGGCGCGGGATGCATCATGGCGTCACCGGTCGCCGGGCGAGGTTGAGCACATTCGGATGAACCCGCACGCCGCTGCGCGCCACGGCGTCGAGATTGATGTCGAAGGTGACGCGATTGCCATCGACATTGAGGCAGAACATGGTGCCGGCCGTGCAGGACTCGTCGTGTTCCGCGATCGTCAGCACCGGATGGCCGGCCACGGTGGCGCTCACTTGCTGCCGCTCGGCGTCGGTCAGGTTGCCGAGGTAGACAATTTCGCAGGCTTTGCCGAGGGCGGAGTCATCGAAGGGCACGCGCTGCACGTCGAGCGGCGTGGAGCCGGCCTGCAGCGTGTCGACGAGCGCGTGCGCGTAGTCGGGCTGGCCCGTCACGCACAGATGCAGGCGTGTGGGCGGCGTCGGCCAGTGTGTGAAGCTGATGATGCCGAGCACGACCTGGCGCACCGCGGCGTCGCGTGGCGAAATGGCGGGATCGGTGTGGCTCGCGGCGGTGACGGTGCGCGCAGGGTTGGCTGGATCGACCGTCGTGTCCGATGTGTCGGCGAGCACGGCCGACGCCCCGCACAGCGCGCAAGTCAGAGCGAGCAGAACATGACTGAGCAAGGCATGGCGAAGCAAGGCCGCCCAGCCAGGCCGGGCGGACATAGCCTGCGCGGCGATCGCCGCCGCGCCCCCTGGCGTCATGGCGACTGCACGACAAGCAATCGATGCGCGCACTCTCGCATGCATGATGAAAACACTCGCTGGCGTCCACCCGCGCGCTGCCTGTTGACTCCCGCCAGTCGCGAAGCGGCACCACGTGATGCACCCTGAAATTCATCTTATGCACAAAGTCGCACGATCAACCAGTCGGCAACAACTGCTTTCGTTGTGGCCATCCAGGATAGCCACCTTGCGGCGAATTGATCTGCACATTGGCCGGTCGCAACGCTATGAGCGGCTCGTTATGCTTGTCCGTCGCGCGTTGCGTGAAGCAGATTATGAACCGATCACTGGGTACAACTGTGGTTGATCGAACCAAGAATGCCGTTACGTCACGTTTATATCGGCCACCCGATGATATGTGCCCACCTGATGGCTGCCGAACTGACCGCTCCCCAAAATGCAGGCGAGATTGAACGAGCCTGCGAGTTCACACATTGGGAAATGGATATTTGTAGTACTAAAGGATGGGGCGTTGCTCAACGACCGGAGCCTGAAGTGAAACGCTTCGGCGCGACCTCCGCACCATCGGAAGAGTGAGGAACAGGGGGCAATCCGCATGCGGGAAGGACGGGCGCAAAACCTATAATGAACTGGGCGGCGCCTGCGTCACGCGGAAAATCTCGAGCCGCGCGGCAGGGCGGGCGCTGCTTCGTCCCCCTTTGCGCGAGGCCAATCATGCAACGCACCGATGCGATCCTCAAGCAGGTGATGGCGGCATTCGAACGCGAATCGCACCTGAAGCTTCACCATTCCCCTATTCATATCAGCCTCGATGGCGGTGCCCTGACCGTTGCAGGCGAGGTGCCGGACGTTGCCTCGAAGAAACGGTTGATTCAGTTGACCCGGGCGCACAGCAACGGCGAACCGCTCGTGGACCAGTTGCGCGTGAGCGCCGGGCCGCCGATCGGTGACGGCGAGTTGCGCACGCGGATTTGCGAACGCTTGTTGCAGACCACGGAATTTCGTGACTGCGTGATTTGTGCGCGTGTGAAAGGTCAGCTCGAAATGCTGCGCGGCACCATGGATCAGGCCGGCGAGGAGGGCAGCGGCGTCGTGGAAGTGACGGTTGACGGTGGCGTGGTGACGTTGACGGGGCAGGTGATCAGCCTGTCGCACCGTCGACTGGCGAGCGCGATTGCCTGGTGGGCCGGCGGGTGCCGTGACGTCGTGAATCTGCTCGAGCTGGTGCCCGCGGAAGCGGATGGCGACGAAGAGATCTGCGAGGCCCTCGCGCTCGTGCTCGAAACCGATCCGCGCGTGCACGCCGGCCAGATCACCATCAATGTGGAGGACAAGCGCATTACGCTCGCGGGGTGCGTGGCAACCGAAGCCGAGCGGCGCCAGGCGGAGATGGATGCGTGGTGCCTGGACGCCATTGGCGGCGTGGTCAACCGGATCGAGGTGCGAGCCTGACCGTATTCAGGTTTTCAGGCGGTAGCCCGTCTTGAAGATCCAGCCTGTGATCGCGAGGAACACCGCGAGAAAGGCTGCCGTCATGCCAAGACTCACGCCGACGTCGACATCTGCGAGCCCATAGAAGCTCCAGCGAAAACCGCTGATGAGATAGACGATCGGATTGAACAGCGTAATCACCCTCCACGCCGGCGGCAGCATGTCGACCGAGTAGAAGCTGCCGCCGAGGAAGGTGAGCGGCGTGATGATCAGGAGCGGCACGATTTGCAGCTTCTCGAAGTTGTCCGCCCAGATGCCGATGATGAAGCCGAGCAAGCTGAACGTCACCGCAGTCAGCAGCAGGAACAGCACCATCCACAGCGGATGCTGGATCTGGATCGGCACGAACAGCGCGGCGGTGGCGAGGATGATGAGGCCTAGCAGCACCGACTTGGTCGCCGCCGCACCGACATAGCTGATCACGATTTCGACATAGGACACCGGCGCTGAGAGCAATTCGTAGATCGTGCCCGTGAAGCGGGGGAAGTAGATGCCGAAGGACGCGTTCGAGATGCTTTGCGAAAGCAGCGAGAGCATGATCAGTCCCGGCACGATGAACGCTCCGTAGCTGACACCGTTCACTTCCTTGATGCGCGAGCCGATCGCGGAGCCGAAGACGATGAAGTAGAGCGAGGTCGAGATCACCGGCGCGACGATGCTCTGCATCAGCGTGCGCCTCGTGCGCGCCATTTCGAACCGGTAGATGGCGCGAATTGCGTAGACGTTCATCGGGAGGTCACCTGTTTATTGCCATTTTCTTCGACCGACGGCGCGGTGGGCTGTGGAGCGGGCTTTGAAGCGGGCTGCAAAGCGGCCGTCGGGTCCTTGCTGACGAGACTCACGAAGATGTCCTCGAGCGAACTCTGGCTCGTTTTCAGGTCCGTGAAGCCGATGCCGGCTTCGCTCAGGCTCTTGAGCAAGGCAATAATGTCGTTGCGCTCGTTTTCGGCGTCGTAGGTATAGGTGAGCTCGGCGCCGCCGTTGGACAGCTCGAGCCGCCAGCCGGCCAGCGCGGCCGGAATGGCGGTCAAGGGGGCGTCCAGCTGCAGGGTCAGCTGTTTGCGGCCGAGCTTGCGCATCAGCGCGTCCTTGTGCTCGACGAGCATGATGCGGCCGGCATTGATCACGCCGATCCGGTCGGCCATCTCTTCCGCCTCGTCGATGTAATGGGTCGTGAGGATAATCGTCACGCCGTTGGCCTTGAGCCCGCGCACGAGGTTCCACATGTCGCGGCGCAGCTCGACGTCCACGCCTGCGGTGGGCTCGTCCAGAAACAGCACCTGCGGCTCGTGCGCGAGGGCCTTCGCGATCAGCACGCGGCGCTTCATGCCGCCCGAGAGCGTCAGGATCTTGCTATTGCGCTTCTCCCACAGCGACAGGTCGCGCAGCACGCGCTCGACGTACGCCGGGTTGGCCGGCTTGCCGAACAGGCCGCGGCTGAACGAAACGGTGCCCCAGACGGTTTCGAACGCGTCCGTGGTGAGTTCCTGAGGTACGAGGCCGATCAGCGAACGCGCTTTGCGGAAGTCGGCGACGATATCGTGGCCGGCGACTCGCACGGCGCCTTCGCTCGCGTTGACGATGCCGCAGATGATGCTGATCAGCGTCGTCTTGCCCGCGCCATTCGGCCCCAGCAGCGCGAAAATCTCGCCGCGGTGGATGTTCAGGTTGATGTCAGTGAGTGCGCGGAATCCCGAGGCATAGACCTTCGAGAGATTCTCAACGGAGAGGATCGTTTGCATGTGCGTGACATTACCAGAAGCGCGGGTAAGGTGTCGGGGCAGGTTCTCTTTGGCGCATGATCTGCGACAGCGCCGAGCGCAGGGGGGCCAGCCCGTTCACGAGTGGCTGGCAGCGTGCGCGTGCCTCGGCGGTCACCTCGGTCTGATCGACAAACGCGGGCTTGCCTTGCGCGAGGTGTTCGTTCGATATGGGATTGTGTGCAATGCCGCAACGCTGCGTTGCAATTGGCGCTACCTCGTGGTTGTCCAGTCAGATCGCGTGCGCGAACGTTGCTTCCGGCACTTGCAGGCCTTCCTGTCTCATTCAGGTTAACGGCCCTGATCCCGAACGTTTCGTGTCTGCTTTATTGGCGCGTTGGCCTTAACTTGTTTTCGCGGCGGGCCGCAGGCGTTGCCCCTGTGCGGGGCGGCACCTACTTTTCTTTGCCGCGGCAAAGAAAAGTAGGCAAAAGAAAGCCGCTCAAACCGCTAGTGTGACGCAGTTCACCACTCGCCTTATAGCGGAGCGGCTCCGGAGCGTCTGTCACCACGCGGCGTATAGCGAAGTGACTAAGGGCTCATTCATCCGGCGGCGCTGCGCGCGCCGTGGGGCATAACAAAAACCATTGGGATATACACGTATTCGCAGAACTCCACGTATTCAAATGGAAGCACTCTCGCATATCAGTAGGACTCCGGCATATTAGACCGGAACCATTCCTGCGCAATTGCCAATGCGCCCGGAAGTACTCCCGCGCAATCGCCAGCAGCCCACTCGGTTTTCCTTGCAGACCGTTCCGCCCGCGCGTAGCGCGCGGCGGGAAGGATGAGCCCTTTGTCACTAGCGCGGAGTGTGCGGGGAGACGGATGCCCCGGAGCCGCTCCGGTGAGAAGGGCAGTGGGGGACAGCGTCACACTAGCGGTGTGAGCCGCTTTCTTTTGCCTACTTGTATATTCCCTTCTGTGACGTCGACCTGATCAGTTGCCGTCACAGGGACAGTCAGCTCGTCTGCCTACCGTGCCTCGAGCACGCAGAAAAGCTTGAGCGACTGTCCTTTTCATCCTCCTAGCCCGAACAGTTGACTGAGCCCCGAGCTCGTATTTTTCTGCAAGTATGGGTACCGTGATGAACCACTCTCATTCCGTTTATATCGGCATCGACGTCAGCGGCACCGCGCTCGATGTTGCCATTCATGACACCACCGAACATTTTCGTGTCGACAATGAGCCCCGCGCCATTGAACAGCTGGTGCAACGCCTGATCGCGTTGAACCCCACGCTGATCGTCCCGAAGCCACCGGCAAGCTTGAACTCGCCCTGCTCAGGGCCCTGTGCGAAGCCGGCCTGCCCGCTGTCGCGGTCAATCCCCGGCAGGTTCGCGACTTCGCCCGCGCAACCGGCACGCGCGCTAAAACCGATCGCATCGATGCCTTCGCCATCGCTCATTTCGCCGCGGTCCTCAAGCCCGACGTGCGCCCGCTCAATGATCTGCAGACGGAGCAGTTACAGGCCCTGCTGCTGCGCCGCGCCCAGCTCATCGAGATGCTTGTGGCCGAGAAAGCTCGTCTTGAACGCGCCCATGCTGCTGCGCGGGACAGTCTGAACGAGCACATCAAATGGCTCAAGCTGCAGATCAAGATCGCCGACAATGACATCGATTCATTCCTGCGCTCCTCGCCCGCGTGGCGCCAGAAGGAAGACCTGCTACGCTCTGTGCCCGGCATCGGTCCCGGCGCCGCCGCGACGCTGATCGCCTTCATGCCCCAGCTCGGGTCCCTGAACCGCCGCGAGATCGCTGCGCTCACCGGCGTCGCCCCCTTCAATAGCGACAGCGGCAAGCACATCGGCAAGCGCCGTATCCGTGGCGGGCGCGCTGTCGTGCGGCGCGCCCTCTATATGGCCTGCGTGCCCGCGCTGCGTTTTAACCCTACCATCCGGGCGTTCTATGACCGGCTACGCAAGGCTGGCAAACCGTTCAAGGTAGCTATCACGGCCTGCATCCGCAAGCTCGTCGTCACGCTTAATGCAATGGTTCGTAACGCCACGCACTGGAGTCCGCCGCTCAACTGAGTTTCATCACGCATTGCCCCGTTGGCGGGCAGTCCGGGCGCGATCATCAATCGTGCGGTATGCGCTCGCCTATGCATTGCTGATAGACGTGTCGGCAATCCAGCCTCTGCCAGCCAGCAACCGCTTGACTCCCAATACGGTTGCTTTTCTTTGCGGCTGCAAAGAAAAGTAGGTGCCGCCCCGCACAGGGGCAACGCCCGCGGCCCGCCGCGAAAACAAGTTAAGGCCAACGCCGCAGAAGGCGCCGCCAACCAAACCCGCGGCGAAGTCCGCAGAGAGCTACTACTCTATGCTCCCCATAGCGATCGCCAGCCTGGCCCCCACTTCGGCATTGTGTTTCACAATTGCAATATTCGTGGCGAGGCTGCGCCCACCGGTCAGCGCCTTGATCCGCGCCAGCAAAAAAGGAGTGACGGCCTTGCCGGTAACGCCCTGCACCGCGGCATCATCCAACGCCTGCCGCGTCAACGCATCGATTTCTTCATCCGGCATCGCCGCCACCGCCGGAACCGGTGTGCTCACCACCACCCCACCCACAAGCCCCAAATCCCATTTAGTGCGAATAAAACGCGCCTGTTCCACCGCATCATCAAGCCTGAAATCCGCACGATACCCGCTGTCCCGCGTATAAAACGCAGCGAAATTATCCTGCTCGCAACTGAGCACCGGCACGCCGTGCGTTTCCAGATACTCCAGGGTGAGCCCGATATCGAGAATGGACTTCGCCCCGGCACAAACCACCGCCACCGAGGTCCTCGCCAACTCCTGAAGATCCGCAGAGATATCGAAAGTCTCCTGCGCCCCCCGATGCACGCCGCCAATCCCTCCGGTGACGAAGACCTCGATGCCGGCCAGCGCCGCACATATCATCGTGCCCGCCACCGTCGTGGCGCCCAGGCCGCCGTTGGCCAGCACGGCCGGCAGATCGCGCCGGCTGACTTTATGCACCTGATCCGAGCGGCCGAGCAGCTCCAGCTCGTCGTCAGAAAGGCCGATGCGGATGCGCCCACCAATCAGCGCAATCGTCGCGGGTTCGGCGCCCAGTTCGCGGATCAGCGCCTCCACTTCACGCGCGGTGCGAACGTTCTCCGGGTACGGCATGCCGTGGGCAATGATGGTCGACTCCAGCGCCACGAGCGGACGGCCGGCGGCCTTTGCCGCGGCTACTGCGGGACTGAAGGTCAACCAGGAGCGTGCGAGGTCGGTAACCATGTCCGTGGCTCTTCGAGTATCCTGAACTTGACTTGAGTATGCCGCATGGGGCCGCTTCACGGCTCATTGTCGAGCGCCCGGCGCCTTTTGCCTCCCCATCATGAAATTCCGCTCCGTCCCGCCCCAGAGTGAACGCATCTACGTCCTCGATGCGAAAAACCGGCCTGTCGAGGTATTCGACCGCAGCGAGTGGTCGCGCTGGATGGCCGAGAACGATTTGGTCTTTCGCCGCACCCTGCTCGAAGAGGCCGGCGTCACGGTCACGACCCGCTTTCGTGGCGTGGCCGACGCGAAGACGGGAGAACCCGCGCTCTTCGTGACGCGCATCGCCGGAATGCAAGCGCCCGAGGAGAACGAGAGCTATGGCGCAAGCACGCTCGCCGAGGCGCTCGAGCGCCACGAATCCATCGTGCAGAAAATCCTTCGGATGCTGACCGGGCGGTGATCTCAAGCCGCAAGCGCCGCATCGACGGCAGCCAGGTAATACCGAAAGCCCGCCTCCAGCAACCCGGTTCGCACGCGCTCGAGCTCGCATCGCACGGCTTCGTCCGCGGGCTGCTGCAGGGTGCGAGCAAGCGCGCGGCCGCGCGCTGCGAACAGTTCGGCCCAGGGCAGCGGTTCGTGCCGCGTGTAATTCTCGAGGGCGCTCGCGTAGCGCAGCACGCCGGCCGGATCGCGGGCCGAGAGCATCGCTTCGATTGCGTCACGGTAGAACCACAGGTGGTTGTGGCCGACCGCGCCAAGGCGCAGAAGGTCCTCGCCGTCTGCCAGCAGCCGCGCGCGCTCGTCGTTCTCGTCGACTGCGCAGGCGAGGGCGCTCAAGGCCTTCGGTGCGGAGAACTGCGTGCCCACTTCGCGCGAGATCGCGAGCGCCTCGCGAAGCGCTTTCACGGCTTCGCCGCGGCGTCCGTCGGCGAGCCATACGCGTGCCTGCATTTCGCGGTTCTGCACTTCGAACCGCCGTGCGCCTAATTGCCGGATCACGCGCATTTCCCCCTCCAGATGGACCTGCGCACCCTGCGCATCGCCCAGTTCGCAGCAGGCGAACACGCCAAGCGTCTCGCACAGCAATTGTGCGCGCGGCTGCCCGATCAACTCGGCGGCGCGCGCGGCGGCCACTGCGTCTTCGCGCGCCTCGCGCGCATCGTTCAGGTAGATGCGGCTGAAGCCCTGCATCGGACGATTGGCAACTTCGATGCGGCCGAACCCGTGCTCGCGGCTCAACGCCACGCAATCGCTGAAGTGGCGGAACGCGGTCCGCATCCGCCCCTGCGCGTATGCGGCATCGGCGAGGCCGCCGAGCGCGCGCGCCTCGGCCTCCGGCAGGCCCAGGCGCCGGGCGAACGCGAGCCCGCGTTCGTGCTCGGTGCCGCAGGCATCGATTTTCCCGAGCGGAAAGAAGATGTTGCCGCGCAGGTAGTGAAGGCTCGCGAGCTCGGCCACCAGGTCGTCGCGCTCCGCGATCCGCTGCGCGGCCTCGAGCAGGTCTAGCGCTTCGTCGAGCCCCTCGCTCACGCGCAGGCCTTCCGCCAGCCCGAGCTGGCAGCGGCACAGACTGGCGTCGTCGGGGGCGGCCGCGAGCGCCTCGCGCCAGGTCGCAATCGATCCCGCGATGTCGCCGAGGTCGCGCTGGAGCTCGCCCTTGCAGCAGCGCAGGGCGTGGCGGTCCGCGTCGGTTTGCGCGATCTCGAGGCCCCGCTCGGCAAGCCGCAGCGCGGCTTCGACCAGGTGGGCCTCGCATTGGGCGGCCGCAGCGGCCAGATAGGCACGCGGCGCGCGTTCGTCCTCGGCACGGTCGAGATGCTGGGCGTGCAGTGCCGGGTCCCCGTGCGCGAACCAGTCGGCCGCGCGGCGGTGCAGTTCGCGCCGGCGCGCGCGCAGCAGCGTCGAGTACGCGCTCTCCTGAATCAGCGCATGAGCGAACAGGAAGTCTTCGCCCTCCGGCAGCACGAGTGCGTTGGCGAGCAAGCCGGCGCAGACGTAGCCGGGATCGTCGATGAGCCGCCGCAGTAACGCGATGTCGAAGCGCTGGCCGATCACGGCGGCCGCCTGGAAGGCCAGGCGGTCGTGCGGCGCGAGCCGGTCCATCCGCGCGAGCACGAGGCTGCGGATCGAGGCGGGCACCGTGCCGCCGCTGCCTTCCTCGGCGTTGCGCAATAGCTGCTCGAGGAACAGCGGGTTGCCGCCCGCGCGCTCGATGCAGGCGAGGGCGACGCGCTGCGTCGCGTCGATGAAGTTGCCCGCGAGGCTCAGCGCCTCGTCCTTGCGTAGCGGCCCGAGATCGATCGTCGCGAACGGGATGTCCCGGCAGCGCGCGCGCCAGGCCGCATCGATCGGATCGCCTTCCACGCGCGAGGTCGTCACGAGCAGGCCCGGGCCGTTCGCAATGCCCGAGGCGAAGGCCGAGAGATACGCGAGCACTTCGGGGTCGGCCCAATGCAGGTCTTCGACGACGATCAGTGTCGCCGCCTGCCTGCACGCGTCGTCGACGAGTCTCGCGGCGAGCGCCTGCTTGCCGCGCTTGCGCGCGCCGTGGTCCATCGCGTCGTAGAGGGCCCGCCATTCGTCGGCGAGCGGCAGGCCGAGGAGGTCGTGGAGGAACGCCTGCTGCTCGGCTTTGACGACGCCCTCGGCGGCCAGGCGCGCGGCGGCGGCCTCGCGCGCGTCGCTCGACGCGCCGGCGGGCAGGCCGAGCAGGCTGCCGACGATCGCGTGCACGGGATCCTGCCCCTTGCCCACGCCGAAATCGAGCACGAGGCCCCGGTGGATCGTGAAGCCCTGCGCCTGCGCGTAGCGGCGCATCTCGTCGACCAGCCGCGTCTTGCCGATGCCCGCTTCGCCGCGCACATGGACGACATGGCCAGCCTGCCTCGCAACGCACGCGTGGACGATGCCGTGAAACTGCTCGAGCTCGGCCTGGCGTCCGACGAAGAGGCTCTGCCTCGCCTTCGCCGCTTCAATGGCCGATTCGCTCTCGATGGCACGCAGCCGCCACGCGCGCACCGGCATGTCGATGCCCTTGAAGCGCTGCTCGCCGAGCGCGTCGCAGACGGCGGCGTCGCCGAGCGCGCGCGCCACGTCATCGGAAACCCAGGTTTCACCGGGCGCCGCCGTGGCCTGGAGCCGCGCGGCCAGGTTCACCGGCGTGCCGGTCACGGTGTAGTCGCGCGCGTCGACGCAACCGAGCGCACCCGCCACCACCTCGCCGCTCGCGATGCCGATATGCGCCTGCAACGTGCGCGCGGTCTGCGCGCTTAGTTGCGTCAGCGCTTCATGGACGTCGAGCGCCGCGCGGGCCGCGCGCAGCGTGTCCGTCTCGTGCGCACGGGGCGCGCCGAACAGCGCCATCACCGCATCGCCGATGTGCCGGTCGGTCGTGCCGCCCCAGGCGAGCACGATGCCGTCGACGAGTGCCGTGTAGCGGCCGATCAACGCACGCAGCTCTTCCGGATCGAGCGTGCGCGAAAGCGCCGTGAAGCCGCAGAGATCGGCGAAGAGGATCGTGACTTGCCTGCGCTCATCCGCGGGGGCGTCCTGGACGCTGGGCGCGTGCGCCGAAGGCCCGGCGGCAGTCGCGGCCGCCGAGTCCTGCGCGGCAGCGAGGATGCGTTTGCGGTGGCCAAGCGACTGCACCCCGAGCTCTTTCAGGTCGGCGTCGGTCAGCTGCGCGAGCAGCGACAGATCGATATCGTTCGCCGCGAACGCTTGCGCGTACTGCTCGAGCCCCAGCACGTGCAGCCACTGCTCAATATCCATGTTCGCCGCCTGGATCCAATGCCGGGGGCACGCGCCGCTGTGCCGCCCGGGTCCGCTTCCGGTTGCTTGCCACAGGCTCAAAGCGCAGACGAAAAGCGCGCCGGTTGCCGTTGCGAACGGTCCGAGCCTCTCAGGCAAACGTGCCGATGAATACCCAGTGTAGGCGCCCGCCAGGGGCGACGTATGGCGTTTGACAGCCTTTCGGGCACGGACGGATACTGAGCCGTTCCCCATCGCACCGCTGCATTCCACCGGGAATTCACGTGAAGCCGGGAAAGACCGTTTCCGTCTCCGACGTCCTGCCGCGCTCACGCTCGCGCGTCGCGGGGCTGCCCGGCGATCTGGCCGCCGGGGCGGTATCGGCGCTCGTCATGCTGTGCTACGCGATGAGCCTCGGCACGATGATCTTCAGCGCCGATCTCGCCCGTTACGCGATGCTCGGCGTGCCCACCGCGCTCGTCAGCTGTGTCGTCACGGCGCTCGTGATTGCGTTGACGAGCTCGATGCGCCTGAACATCGGCGGCCCCGACAGCAATGCGGCGGCGTTCCTCGCGGGTGTGGCGGCGGGCGTCGCGAGCAGCGTGCGCGCGGACGGCGGCTCCCCGCAGACGCTTCTCCTGACCGTGCTGATCGCGATCGCGCTCTGTTCGCTCGTGACCGGCATCGTGCTCTACGCGATCGGTTCGTCGAGGCGCAGCCGCTCGCTGCAGTTCCTGCCTTACCCGGTGCTCGGCGGATTTCTCGCCGGCACGGGCTATCTGCTCCTCGCCGGCGCGTTCCGCGTGATGACGGGCGAGCCGCTGCAATGGCACACGCTCGTGGTGTTGACGCATCTTCATTGGCTCGCGTGGCTTCCCGCGCTGGTCGTCGGCGTGCTGGCCACCGTCCTGATGCGGACCTGGAAGCACGTCGCCGTGCTGCCGCTCACGCTGGCCTTCGGAATCGTCCTGTTCTATATCCTGCTGCGCGCCGCGGGCCTGTCGATCGACGACGCGCGCGGCATGGGGCTGCTGCTGCCGCGCGCGGCGCTGCGGCTCAGCGGACTTCCGGAGCTGCACCTGAGCGCGCAGCTCGCGCACGGCGGCATCGACTGGCCGGCGATCGCCGCGCACCTTCCGGAAAGCCTCGTGGTCACGTCGGCCTCGGCGATCACCATCCTGATGAATTCGACGGCCATCGGCGCGGCGACGGGCGAGGAGGTCGATCTCAATCGCGAGATGCGGGCCGCGGGCCTCGCCAATCTCGCGAGCGGGCTGTTGGGCGGCATGGTCGGCTATCAGTCGTTCAACCGCTCGATGCTCAACGCGCGCGTGGGCGCGACGAGCCGGCTGGCGGGCGTGTTCGCGTCGCTCGCGTGCCTTGTCGCGCTGGCCGCGTCGCCCGGCCTCGTCGCGCTCTTTCCCGTGCCGGTGCTCGTCGGCCTTCAGCTGTTCATGGGGTTGCGCCTGCTCATGCAGTGGCTCGTGGGCGCCTGGGCGAAGCTCAACTGGTACGAGTATCTGCTCGTGCCCGTCATTCTCGGCACGATTGCGGCCTGGGGCGTGATCATCGGCGTGGTTGCCGGCGTCGTCGCCGCGTGCGTGATGTTCACGCTGCTCTACGGCCGGGTCAGTTGCATCCGGATGGAGTTCGACTTGCGCACCCGGACCTCGAATGTCGAGCGCAACATTGAGGAAACCGAAGCGCTGCGCGGGCTCGGCGCACAGGTGTGCGGCATGTCCCTGCAAGGGTTTCTCTTCTTCGGCACGGCCAATTCGATCCTCCAGCGCTTGCGCGAGCGGCTCGCCGCGCGCCATGCGGCGCCGGTCCACTTTGTCGTGCTCGACTTCGCGTCGACCCAGGGCATAGACGCGTCGGTGTCGATCAGCTTCGTCAAGCTGCGGCAGCTCTGCGCAGCCATCGACGCGGACTTGATCTTGACCGCGCTGCCGCTGCGCTCGCGCGATCTGCTGACTAAAACCGGGACGCTCAATCTGCGGATTCGCGAATTCGACACGCTCGATGCGGGCCTGGAATGGGTCGAGGACCAACTGCTCGCGTCATGCGCGAGCGCGCCAATGCGCGGTGACGATCTTCACGCGATGCTTGCGCCACACTTCACGGCCAGTGCGCTGAAGACACTTTTCACGCGGCTTGAAGTGCGTGACCTGATTGCGGGCCAGCCGCTGTTTGTTCGCGGCGAGCCGGGCGACGCGCTCTACCTCATCGAGCACGGGCGGGTGGCGGTCTTGCTGCCGCTGGGAAAAGGGCGCTCGGTAAGGCTGCGCGCCTGCCTGCCGGGCACGGTGGTGGGGGAAATGGCCATGTACACGCAGCATCCGCGCAGCGCCGACGTGTTCGCCGAAATGCCGACACGCGTGCACAGGCTGTCGCTGGCCGCGCTCGCCGCTCTCGAGCAAGACGACCCCGCAGCCGCGCAGCAATTTCATCGATTCATGGTGAAGGTCATCGCGTCGCGGCTTGCCCTTGCCAGTGAGGCGCTGCGCGCGGCCTACTGAGCACCCGGCGGAAGGGGCCCTTGTCGTTGGCTCGCCCCCGCTCCGCACCAAAGAAAAAAGGCGCCGCAGACATTCAGCCTGCGGCGCCTTTTCGTGGCACTACGACGCGGATCTACAACCAGAACACCGCGCCGTAGCCCGACAACTCGCTTACATCGTCACGGTGTCGGCCACTTCCTTGAAGTCTTCGATCTGGTCGAAGTTCATGTACTGGTAGATCTTGTCGCCGTTCGCGCTGAGCACGCCCATGTCGGCCATGTACTCGTCCTTGGTCGGGATCTTGCCCAGACGCGAGCAGATCGCCGCCAGTTCCGCCGAGCCGAGGTACACGTTCGTGTTCTTGCCCAGACGGTTCGGGAAGTTACGGGTCGAGGTCGACATGACCGTTGCGCCTTCGCGCACCTGTGCCTGGTTACCCATGCACAGCGAGCAGCCCGGCATTTCGGTACGCGCGCCGGCCGTGCCAAAGACGCCGTAGTGGCCTTCTTCGGTCAGCTGCTTCTGGTCCATCTTGGTCGGCGGAGCGACCCACAGCTTGACCGGAATGTCGCGCTTGCCTTCGAGCAGCTTCGACGCGGCACGGAAGTGACCGATGTTGGTCATGCACGAACCGATGAACACTTCGTCGATCTTCGCACCAGCGACGTCCGACAGCGTCTTCACGTCGTCCGGATCGTTCGGGCAGGCCACGATCGGCTCATGCACGTCGGCGAGGTCGATCTCGATGACGGCCGCGTACTCGGCGTCCGCATCCGGTTGCAGCAGTTGCGGATCGGCCAGCCACGCTTCCATCGCCTTGATACGGCGCTGGAGGCTGCGCGGGTCCTGGTAGCCCTGGGCGATCATCCACTTCAGCAACGTGATGTTGCTGTTGAGGTATTCGATGATCGGTTCCTTGTTCAGGTGCACGGTGCAACCGGCGGCCGAACGCTCGGCCGATGCATCCGAGAGTTCGAACGCTTGCTCGACCTTCAGGTCGGGCAGGCCTTCGATTTCGAGAATGCGGCCCGAGAAGATGTTCTTCTTGCCTTGCTTGGCCACCGTCAGCATGCCTTGCTTGATGGCGTACAGCGGGATCGCATTGACGAGGTCACGCAGCGTGACGCCCGGCTGCATCTTGCCCTTGAAGCGCACGAGCACCGATTCCGGCATGTCCAGCGGCATCGTGCCGGTGGCGGCCGCGAAGGCGACCAGGCCCGAACCCGCCGGGAAGCTGATGCCGATCGGGAAGCGCGTGTGCGAGTCGCCGCCGGTGCCGACGGTGTCGGGCAGCAGCATGCGGTTCAGCCACGAGTGGATCACGCCGTCGCCCGGACGCAGCGCGATGCCACCGCGCGTGCTGATGAAGTTCGGCAGCGTCTGGTGGGTCTTCACGTCCACCGGCTTCGGATAGGCGGCGGTGTGGCAGAACGACTGCATGACGAGGTCGGACGAGAAGCCCAGGCACGCCAGGTCTTTCAGTTCGTCGCGGGTCATCGGGCCCGTGGTGTCCTGCGAGCCCACCGAGGTCATCTTCGGTTCGCAGTACGCGCCCGGACGGACGCCCTGGCCTTCCGGCAGGCCGCACGCGCGGCCGACCATCTTCTGCGCCAGCGAGAAGCCCTTGCCGCTGTTGGCCGGCTGCTGCGGCAGGCGGAACAGCGTCGACGGGGCGAGGCCCAGCGCTTCACGCGCCTTGGCGGTCAGGCCGCGGCCGATGATCAGCGGAATACGGCCGCCGGCGCGAACTTCGTCGAAGAGCACGTCGGACTTGACCTGGAACTCGGCGATCACTGCGCCGTTCTTCAGGGCCTTGCCTTCGTACGGGCGCAGTTCGACCACGTCGCCCATTTCCATCTGCGACACGTCGAGCTCGATCGGCAGGGCGCCGGCGTCTTCCATCGTGTTGTAGAAGATCGGAGCGATCTTGCCGCCCAGGCACACGCCGCCGAAGCGCTTGTTCGGGATGAAGGGGATGTCTTCACCCGTGAACCACAGCACCGAGTTGGTGGCCGACTTGCGCGAGGAGCCGGTGCCGACCACGTCGCCCACGTAGGCGACCAGGTGGCCCTTTTCCTTCAGCGACTCGATGAACTTGATCGGGCCGCGCTTGCCGTCTTCTTCCGGGGTGATGCCGGGACGCGCGTTCTTCAGCATGGCCAGCGCGTGCAGCGGGATGTCCGGGCGGGTGGTGGCGTCCGGGGCCGGCGAGAGGTCGTCGGTGTTGGTTTCGCCCGTCACCTTGAAGACGGTGATGGTCAGGCTTTCCGGCACTTCCGGACGGCTCGTGAACCATTCGGCGTCGGCCCAGCTTTGCAGCACGGCCTTGGCGTTGGCGTTGCCCTTGTCGGCGAGTTCCTTGACGTCGTGGAACTGGTCGAACATCAGCAGGGTTTTCTTCAGCGCGTCGGCGGCCACGGTGCCCACTTCGGCGTCGGACAGCAGTTCGATCAGCGGCTCGATGTTGTAGCCGCCCAGCATCGTGCCGAGCAGTTCGGTGGCGCGGGCGCGCGAGATCAGCGCGCAGGCGGTCTGGCCCTTGGCCACGGCGGCCAGGAAGCCGGCCTTCACGCGGGCGGCTTCGTCCACGCCAGCGGGCACGCGGTTCGTGATGAGGTCGAGCAGCGTCTGCTCTTCACCTGCGGGCGGATTCGTCAGCAGTTCCACCAGCTCAGCGGTCTGCTGGGCGGTCAGGGGCAGGGGGGGGATGCCGAGCGCGGCGCGTGCGGCTACGTGAGCACGAAAGTTTTCAAGCATGGGGGGACCTGCTGATATCGCGTTTAGGGGAAGGCTTTCCCGGCGCGCCGAGGCTATGCCGGGCACTGCTTTGAACGCGATTTTAGTGGCAACGGCCTCTAACGTCAAATGTCTTATGTCTTATATAAGAGTTGATGGCGGTAAAAATCTCCAGAATCAAGGTTGGGGCACGCCATCTATCCAGAAATGGATGAATCAAATCCGCTTTGACCGGCTGGCGTCAGGCGGCTTCAAACACCATACTGAATGGAGGCGTCGCACCCGAGAGGAGGGTCAAATGGTGGATTCCAGAAAGCCGCGGGCCATCGGCTTCAATCACATTGCGCTGGAAGTGGGCGATATTGAGGAAGCGCTGGCGTTCTATGGCCGGATCTTCGAGTTTCAACTACGCGGCAAGAGCAGGACGATGGCCTTCATCGATCTTGGCGACCAGTTCATCGCGTTGCAGGCGGGACGCAGACAGTCCGCCGATGACAGCCGGCACATCGGCCTCGTTGTCGACGACAAGGAAGCCGCCCGTGCAGCCCTGAAGGCGGCGGGGGTCGAGCCGCTCGGCGGCCCGTTTCTGGATTTCCGCGACCCGTGGGGCAATCGTATCGAGATCGTGGGCTACGACAATATCCAGTTCACCAAGGCGCCCAACGTGCTGCGCGGCATGGGCCTCACGCATTTGACGAAGAACGAGAGCGCGAAAAAGGAGCTGGCGGAGAAAGGGATGGCGGAGAGCCAGACGTGATCGACCGGCGATCACCAGACTTTCATGCCGCCATCGACGACAAGATCGACGCCAGTAACGTACGAACTGTCGTCGGAGGCGAGAAATAGCGCGACCTTCGCCACTTCTTCAGGCTTGCCCAGGCGCCCCAGCAGCGTCTTGTTGAGCATGTAGCTGGACCATTCCGGGTTCTTCAGCTGCTCGCGCGTCTGGTTCGTTTCGATCACGCCTGGCGAAATGGAGTTGGCGCGAATCCCGTGCTGTCGCCCCTCCATCGCCAACTGGCGCGTCATGCCGATGATGCCGGCCTTGGCGGTCGTGTGCGCCAGAGAGCCAAGATCCCTGAAGCTCATGAGCGCGGTGAGCGAAGCCATGTTCACGACCACGCCGCGGCTTGCCTTCAGATAGGGCCATGCCGCTCGCGTGAGGTAGAACACGAGGTCGACCTCTTCGCGCTGATTGCGCGCCCATTCCTCGTCGGAGATGTCTTCGATCCAGTTGAAGTAGGCCATTGCCGCGTTGTTGACCAGTACGTCGATACGGCCAAATTTTTTAACGGCGAGCTCGACAAGTGCCTGGCAGTCCGATGGTTTCGTGAGGTCGCAGGGGTGCAAGGACACCATCTGCCCACCTGCGGCCTGAACCGCCTCCACGGTCGCCTCGCTGTCTTCAGCGCGTAGACCGCAACCGACGATCAGCGCACCTTCCCGTGCGAACGTGACGGCGATCTCGCGCCCGACGCTCCCGCCGGTGCCAGTGATCACGCAAACCTTACCCTCAAGCCGCATCGACACGAAAAACTCTCCTGTTATGGCATCACGATATCGGTGACGCGATTACGCAGCGCCAAGGATCATGCCCGCAGCCCTGGCGCCGATCATATGGCTGGCGGCACTGGTCGGGCCCGTCACAATGCTCGGCATGATGGACGAATCGCAGACCCGCAATCCCTCTACGCCATGGACGCGCAATTGCGGATCCACTACCGCCATTGCATCGACGCCCATCTTGCAGGTGCCAACCGGATGGCCGAAGCTGATCGTCGCATTGCGGGCGAAGTCCCGCAGCGCCGCCTTGTCGAGCGAGCGGCCCGGGATCGCCTCTGCCGCGCGCACGGGATCGAATGCCCGCTGTTGCCCGAGCTCCCTGCATAGTTCGATGCAGCGCACGGTCGTTTCGAGGTCGTGGTCCGTCGACAAGAAGCCGGCGTCGAGCTGGCCCGGCTGCCGCCAGTCGGCACTCGTGAGCTGGAAGCGGCCGCGGCTCGTCGGACGCACGAGGGCCGGTGAAATGACGAAGCCATTCTCCGGAGGAGCGCCGAACGCAGCGCGTATCTCCGGCGTGACCACGGAGACCTGTTGAAGGACCATGGCGACATCGGGGTCGCGCAGCGAGGAATCGCTACGCACATAAGCCGCGGCCTCGACCGCGTTGCTCGTCATCGAGCGCGGCGGAAACTCGCCTTTGTAGCCGAGCGTGACGCCAAACAGCAGCGGGTGGTCCTGGAAATTGCGCCCAACACCTTTCAGGTCGACGACGGGAGCAATGCCGTGGCGGCGCGCGTCCTCCGAATCGCCGATGCCGGACAGCAGGAGCAGCTTCGCACTCGCAATACCGCCCGCGGTCACGATGACCTCGCGCCTCGCGCGAACGTTGCGAACGCCGTCCGCGTCGCTGAGCGTAATCCCCGTGCAGCGGGTGCCCATGAAGCGCAAGCGGACGCCGTCCGTGTTGAGCAGCAGCGTCAGATTCGGGCGTCCGAGCGCCGGGCGTAGAAAGGCACGCGCGGCGCTTGCTCGGCTGCCGTCGCGGTTGATGCTCATATTCACGTAGCCGGCGCCTTCGCGCATCGGGCCGTTCATATCGTCGAGGATGGGCACGCCCATCTGACGTGCGGCTCCAACAAAGGCCGTCGCGGTCGGGTGTGGCGAATGTGTCGTGCAGACGTGCAAGGGGCCACCCGCGCCGCGCCACTGGTTGGCCCCGCCTTCCCAGTCCTCGAGTTGCTTGTAGATGGGCAGCACATCGGAAAAGCCCCAGCCATCGCAGCCTTGCTCGGCCCAGCCGTCGTAGTCCTGCTTCAACCCGCGTACCCAGAGCATGGCGTTGATGCTCGTGCCGCCTCCGAGAACGTGCCCCATGGCCACGGGCACGGCCCGGTTGTTGACGTAGGGTGACGGGGCCGCCTTGACTTTCCAGTCGAGCGGACCGCCGATGTTGGTGAACCACAAGCCTGGCGTCGTCACCTGGGGCAGGTTGTCCGAGCCGCCGGACTCGACGAGCAGCACTTCGGCCCCCGCTTCCGCAAGGCGTGCGGCCACGATGCAGCCCGCAGCGCCCGCACCCGCGATCACATAGTCGTAGCTGTCCTTGATGGCCTGCCGGTTCGCGCGCTGCGTCTCGCCCGCGGCCAATGCCTGTTGCGTCTGCGCGGGATCGAGCACGGCGGCAATACCCATCGCGGCGGCCAGCTTCATGAAGCCTCGGCGACTCAGCGTGCCGCGCGCCATCCGATCCAGTAGTTGTTGTGCCGCTTCGGCACGCGCTTCAATCACTCTCGTGTCTCCACCATCTATTTTTACGTGAGAATTTTCCGCGGCCACAAACTACGCCGCTAAAAATCTGGATAACTAATGGTTTTCTTATCCATGTCGATGCATGGATTAAGAGAAACCATTCACGCGAGATATACGGCAACGATCATGCACGGTCCCATCCCATCTGAACAGGAGCAAATTTCCGATTGGACGCATCGATTATGGAGATAGGTCCGCAGCTCTTGCTCCCGGAGCAGGGCAAACCCGCTTCTCTGGCAGCGCAAGCGCATGCGTTGCTACGGTGGCTCGATATTCGATTGCATTTACTTTGTACTACTCGGGAAAGTACCGACCACATAAACTGCACACTCGGAAAATTTATCGCTAATCTTGCTCCACTAACCAACACAGTGCGATTGCATCGCATCAGACAAGTGGAGACCTCGAAGCATGAAACGATCGATATTGGCGGTTGCGTTGCTTGGGATTGCGCCTGTTATTCACGCTCAAAGCAGCGTTACGCTGTATGGCGTCATTGATGCATCACTGTTGTTCACAAGCAAGACCCCCAACGCGCAAGGCCAGAACGCCGGCCGAACGTTCGCGCTGGCCGACGGGGGCTTGTCGCCATCGTTATTTGGCTTCTCCGGCGTGGAAGACCTGGGCGGGGGGCTAAAGGCCAAGTTCAAAATCGAAAGCGGATTCAATACCGGCACCGGTGGCATTAACGATTCGAACGGGAATTTCTTCGGCCGGCAAGCGTGGGTCGCGCTGGAGGGCAACTACGGGGAGGTCAGGGCGGGGCTGCAGTTCTCGCCGTTCGTGAATACGATCTACGATTCCGACACACGGGGCTTTGCGAACTTCGGCGATGTACAAAGCATCTACGGCAACAACGTCTTCCTGACGGGCGTGCACAACTCCAATGCGATCTCCTATACCAGCCCAAAAATCGCCGGACTCGAAGGTAGCGTCATGCTCGCGCTGGGCGGGGAAGCCGGTGATTTCCAGGCGGGCCGGCAGTATGCCGCGAGCTTCAAATACGACAATGGCACCGTCATGCTCAACGGGGCCATTTACGACGGCAATAGCGGCGGGACCGTCAACACGCCGATTCCCAGCACTGTCGCATTCGTCGGTCGTACGCTCGGCGCGGCATACCGGATCGGGTCGTTGACAGCGAAGGCCGTATTCATCAATTACAAAGTGGCGGGCGCTGCCAATAACTATGTCTATGGTGGCGGACTTGACTACATCATGGCGTCACAGGTCGACTTCAACGGCGGTGTCTGGCTAACGCGCGATCGCAACAATTCCGATAATCACTCGCTCCTCGCGTCTGTGGGCGCAGCGTATTTCCTGAGCAGACGGACAACGCTTTACACACAGGTCGGCGTAGTCAACAACCACGGTGCGGCGAATACCGGCCTGTCCGTGTCTTATCCCAACGTATTTTTCGAAGTGCAGGGAACCACGGTTGGGGTGAACGTCGGGATCAGACACACTTTCTGATCTCGACGCAGGCGGCTGGGTCCGCGAAGCCATGGAGCAGGTTATGGGTTGCTCTCGGCGTTTGCATGGAGAGCCGATATGGCGGCGTGCTGCCGCCATGTGATGAACGCGAACTTAGCGCCCGTCCTTCAATTGCGACCAAAGACGCGTTTCCAGGCGCTTGATTGACGCGGGCAGCGGTTGTTGCATGAACAGCGTCGAGAGCACATCGGGCTTCGGATAAACCATAGGGTCGTCGAGCAATTCGGGCTTGACGAACTTCGAAGCGGCGCTGTCGGCGTTGGGATAGTAGACGGCGTTGGTGATCGCCGCATGGACTTCCGGCCGCTCGATGTAGTTGATCCACTTGAGCGCGGCCTCGGGATGCGGCGCGTCTTTCGGGATCGCCATCATCTGGAACGATACCGGTGCGCCACCCTTCGGTATGAAGTACGCCAGCTGGAAGTTCTTGTGCGCCTCGTGCACGCGGCTGGCCGCCATCTTCACGTCGCCCGACCAACTCACGCCGAAACAGACGTCGCCGCCGGCGAGGTCGTTGATCCATGAATAAAGGGCGAATTGCGTCACATAAGGGCGGATGCTCTTGAGCAATTCATAGGCAGCCTGATAGTCGGCCGGATTGTGACTGTTGGGATCCTTGCCGAGATAGTGCAGGGCGATCGAAAACATGTCGGTGGGCGAGTCGAGCAGCGAGACACCGCAGCTCTTCAGCTTGGTCAGGTATTCCGGCTTGAACAGGATATCCCAGTTGTCGAGCGCCACGGAGGGGCCGAGCACCTTGCGAACCTGGTCGACGTTGTAGGCGAGACCGGTCGTGCCCCATGCCCACGGCACGCCGTATTGATGCCCGGGGTCGGCAGCGTCGGTGAGTTTCACCAGTTGCGGATCGAGGTTGGCAAGGTTCGGCAGCTTGGACTTGTCCAGCTTCATGTAGATCCCTGCGGCCGCCTGCGCACCCATGTAGCTCGACGAGGGCACGACAATGTCATAGCCCGACGAGCCGGTAAGCAGTTTCGCCTGCAAGGTGTCGTCGCTATCGAACACGTCGTAGCGGACATGGATACCAGTCTCCTTCTCGAAGTTTGGAACGGTATCCTTAGCGATAAAGTCGTCCCAGTTATAGACGTTCAGCGCGTTATCGCCGGCGAGCGCTGCGCTCGCGAATGCGCAGCCGGTGAGCAAAGCAAGTGCAGTCCGCAAATACGGTGCTGGCATGATGTCTCCGAATGTGTTTGTGGTCGTTGTAGGGCATTGGCGCGCTCAGGATGCGCTGATCGGCCGTTGATGGCGCATGAGGTACAGAATGTCGGCCGCGAGATGGGCGGCCGCGAGCGCCGTGACGTCGCTGTGATCGTACGAAGGCGCGACTTCCACGACATCGGCGCCGACAAGCTGGATACCGTCCAGCTCGCGCACGATCTCGAGCGCCTGCGCCGACGAGAGTCCGCCCGAGACTGGCGTGCCGGTGCCTGGGGCGAAGGCAGGGTCGAGGCAGTCGATATCGAAGGTCAGATAGGTGGGGCTGTCGCCTGTCACTGCGAGAATCTCCTCGACCGTAGCCGCGGTGCCGTGACGATGTACCCAGGGCGCGTCGAGTACGCGCACACCCATGAAATCGCTGTTCCAGGTCCGGATGCCGACCTGCACCGACCGCGCCGGATCGATCAGGCCTTCGCGGATCGCCTTGTAGAACATCGTGCCGTGATTGAGCGAATCCGCGTGCTCGTCGGGCCACGTGTCGCAATGCGCATCGAAATGAATCAGGCTGAGCGGGCGGCCGAAACGTTCGACGTGTGCGATCAGCAGCGGGTACGTGATGTAGTGGTCGCCGCCCAGCGTCAGCATCTTTGCGCCTGAGGCCAGGATGGTGCGGGCGTGGGCCGTGATGGCATCGCGGATCGTCCACGGCCGGTGTGCATCGAACCAGCAATCGCCGTAGTCGATCACGTTCAGTGCATCGAGCGGCGCGATCCCCCACGGGTAGACACCCAGCTCGGCGAGTTGCACCGAGGCCGCGCGCACGGCGGCGGGCCCCAGGCGGGCGCCAGGACGATAGGTGGTCGCGAGATCGAGCGGCACACCCGATACGGCGACGTCGACGCCGCTGAGATCGCGGCCATAGGGGCGTCGCATGAACGACAGCGGCCCGGCGTAGGTCGGCGAAGCGGGTTCGGGTTGCTGCGGCGAGTGATGGCCTGATTGCGAGAAGCCGGCAGCGAAGTCGTCTTTCTGAAAGGTGGATGTCATGGTCGATCGGTGAGTCAGGAGCCAGTAAATTGATTCATACAAGTTGTCGCGTCGTTCAGTGCGAATCCCATGTGCGCTATGATTTGCCAGAAAAGACGGATAAAAAAGCGAAGGATTTTTCTGGAACTATCGATATTGCTCATACCTCGATGCGCAGACTCCCACCTCTTCAGGCATTACTGGCCTTCGATTCGGCTGCCCGATTGGGCTCGTTCACACGCGCGGCTCAGGATCTGTCGCTGACCCAGTCGGCGATCAGCCACCAGATTCTTCAACTCGAGGAGTGGACGGGGCAGTCGCTCTTCCTGCGCATGGGCCGTGGCGTCGTATTGACCGCGGCCGGCAAGCTGTTCGCGCAGACGGTGGCCGACGCGCTCGCGCTGCTGAGCGACGGGCGCGAGCGGATCGAGCCCTATGGCAACCCCGCTTCGGTGCTGCTCTATTGCCCGCCGGAATTCGCCTCGGGCTGGCTGATTCCGCGCATGAGCGAACTGACCGCCGCGATGCCGGACGTCGAAATCTGGCTCGTGACCGACATGGAGGTGACTGAAATCGACCGCGTCGACATCGATCTCGTCGTATCGGCCAAACCGATCAAGTCGCCGGATGTCGAATGCCGCTTGCTGATGGAACAGGAAAAAGTGGCGATCTGCGGACCCGAGACTGCGAGCCGGCTGCGCGAGGTGCCGTTTCCCGACGTGCTGGCGCGCGCACCGCTGCTCGTGCACGAACAGTCACAGGAATGGGCGCCATGGTTGCCCGAGCTGCGGCGCAGCGGCCTGCGAACCCGGCGCGTGATGACGAGTGTCGATCCGCATCTGCTGGTGGCGGCAGCGGAGCGGGAAGCGGGCATTGCGATGGTCTCGCGGCTATTTGCGAGCGAGGCGCTGGCGCAACAGCGAGTGTGCCGGCTGCCGCAGGTGCCGGGGGTTGCCATGCCGCCGCTGTGGCTCATGAAATCGACGCTGCCGGCACGCTCGGCGGCGGTTGAGCCCGCCTTTCAGTGGATTACATCGGCGTGCGGTGGCGGCGGCGAGGATGGCGCTACGTCGATGGAATGATTCATCTGCGTGAAGCTTGCGTGATGGCGCGTATTTTCGCTAACCGTACAGACTCAGCAAGCAATCGAATCGAATTGGTTGCGCGCGCAACCTTAGTCGTCGCGTTCCTGCTGACCAGTGGCGCCGGCACGGTACCCGAGCCGCTCCGACGCAAGCGCGGCGCAATCGAGCAACGATCTGATCTGCGCCGACTCCCCTGAGAGCGGCAAATCATGTTCCCGTCCGAGCAGCCCGATCACGACCGTGACGTTGCCTTTGTAATCATGGACCGGGGCGGCGACGGCGTTCACGCCAGGCACGCTCGACCCCGCTACCCCCGCATAGCCGTTTGCGCGTGTTTCCTGATGGAGCTCGCGCGCCTGGACGGAAGTCAGCTTCTCCACGGGCGTCGAAAGCGCGTGCTCCTGAAGTTTGACGACTCGCCTGATGAGTTCCTCGGGCAGGTGAGCGGCGAATACCCGACCCGCGGCACTCTGGTAGACGGGCAGTAGCGCACCGACGCGCACGTTCATGTAAATCGGCCGGTCGGATTCCTCCAGCAAGCAGACAGTGGGACCCATGTCGGTCCAGATCGCGCCGAAGGTCGTTTCCCGAGTGGCGTCTCTCAACTGTGCTATTGCACGTGCGGCCTCCTTGACGGGCGAGCACGCCCAAAGTCCGGAAAGCCCGATCGCGATGGCGCTCCTGCCCACTCCGTAATGCCCGCTCATCGCGTCCTGCTCGACGAGCCCCGAGCGCGTCAGGCTCACCAGATAGCGGTGCACTTTTCCCACGGGCATCCCGCATTTCGCCGCAAGCGAGCGCAAAGGCACGGGTCTGCCGAAAGTCGCCAGCGCGCTCAATATTTCGGCGCCGATTTCAACGGACTGAATGCCGGGACGCTGGTCATCTGTCTGCTCGGCCTGCTCGACGTCTTCAGTCTTCTTTTGCACGGTCATCGCCTTCCTTGTATGGACTGAGGCGAAGCGTATCAGCGGCGTGCCCTGCCATCAACTTGCCCTGTCCCCCAAACGCCCGGGGGCCGTCGTCAAACACCGGCTTGACAGCCCGTTTTTCATCTTATATTGTGTGATGCATCATACAGTGTATGATCAACCCGTAGCAGACAAGGAGGGACATCACCATGCAACATGAACAATCCAGCGTGCGCACCACACTCTCGCGTGACGCATCCGCGCTCAACCTCGTGGAGTTCTGGAAGGAACGCGCGGACATCGAAATCCAGGAGCCCCGCAAGACCGCCGTGCCGCATCTGTGGCAGTGGTCCGAGATCAGCCCGCGGCTCGCGGTGGCGTCGAAGACCGTCCCAATCGAGGAATGCGAGCGGCGCGCCCTGGTGTTCGCCAATCCGGGCTTGGGCGGCAAGCCCTACATCACGTCGACATTGTTCGCCGCCTACTCGCTGTACAACCCGGGGGAGAGCGCGCCGGTCCATCGGCATACGCCGTGCGCCAGCCGTTTCGTGCTGGAGGGCAACGGCGGGTTCACCACGGTGGCGGGCGAGAAGATTCCGATGTCGCGCGGCGACCTCGTGCTAACGCCTCATGGGTGCTGGCACGATCACGGCAACGACGGCACGGAGTCGGTCGTCTGGGTGGACGTGCTCGACGTCCCGCTGATCGAGGCGCTCAACTCAACGGTGTTCGAGTTCGACTACGCCGAAGAAGGGCAAGCGAAAACGACCCAGTCGATCACCCGGCCCTCGGGGTACTCCACGCGCCTTTACTCGTACGGCGGTATTACGCCAACCTTCGTCGACCACCAAAGAGGCAGCGTCGATCATTCCCCGATGTTCGTCTATCGCTGGGAGGATACGCGTGAGGCGCTCAAAGCCATGGCCAATCTACCTGGTAGTCCTTACGACGCGATTACAGTCGAATATACCAACCCGGTGAGCGGCGGGTCGGTCATGCCGACCATGTCGCACCGGAGTACGTTGCTTCGAGCCGGAGAGAAAACGGTGTCGCAACGCAAAACCGCTTCATCGGTCTTTGTCGTGCTCGAAGGCAGCGGGACGACCGAGATCGACGGCGTGCGTTTCGACTGGAAACCGAATGACGTGTTTTGCGTGCCCGCATGGGTGTGGCATCACCACGAAGCGCCTGGCGGTGAGGCCGTGCTCTACTCGGTGACCGACTCGCCGTCACTCACCAAACTGGGGCTGATGCGCAAGCAGGGCCGCACGAACGACGGTGCGATCGTCGAACTGGAGGCCGCATGAATACCGCACAGTTCCCGTTGGGCTGGCACACGGTCGATCAAGACCGAAACATTGAAGCGTTCTGCGTGGGACCAACCGAAGGCGAGCACGACGCGCCGCGCGGCACGGTGTTGCTGCTTCAGGAAATTTTTGGCGTCAATGCGGCCATCCGAACCATCGCAACGAAGTTGAGCGAGAAGGGCTACATAGTCGTGTGCGCAGACGTATTCGGTCATGTTGAGCGCCGCGTGGACCTGGGCTATACCGAGGCAGACCGCAAACGCGGTTTTGCGCTGATGCAGGCCTACGATCCGGAAATGGCGCTCGATCATTGCAACGCCATTGTGCAGTGGGCGCGTCACTTGCCGGGCTCCAACGGCAAGCTGGCCGTAGTGGGGTTCTGCATTGGCGGCTTGCTCGCACTCCGGTACGCGGCCCGGTTTCAATGCGACGCCGCGGTTTCGTTCTACGGCGTACGGGTTCACGAGCATCTGGACGAGTTGCGCGCTATTGACTGCCCGCTGCAGTATCACGTTGGCGAAGAAGACACGCACATCCTTCCCGAGCACCGGGACATCGTTGCGCAGGCGGTCAGTGGCATGGAAAACGCCAGCGTATTCACGTACGCGGGCGCAAAGCATGGGTTCTTCAATCCCTTGCGTGAAGAGGCCTTCAACCGGGATGCCTTCCTCGCTGCAGACGAGCGCATGTTGAGCTTGCTCGCACGAAGCCTCCGGTAACGCTTGCCGGAACCGGGTTTCTACACGGAAAACTCGTCGAAGATGAGCTGGCGCAGCCATTGGTTGCCCGGCTCACGATGATTCTTGGCATGCCACAGGACATTGATGAGGATATCCGGAATCTTGACCGGGCAGGGCGCCGATTCAAGTCCGAAGGGTTCGAGCGTTCCCGTTGCGAACGCTTGCGGCACGACGGCGACGAGATCCGTCGTCTGGAGGATATGTCCCACGGCAACGAAATGCGGCACACGCAAGCGCAAGTTTCGCGTGATGCCGGCGCGCGCGATCACCTCGTCCACGATCCCATGGCCGGTGCCCTCGGCCACGATCGAGACATGCTCCGCTTCACGGAATGCGGCGAGCGTCATGCCTGTTTTGCCTAGCGGGTGCCCCTTGCGGAATAGGCAGACATAGCGCTGGCGAAAAAGGCGCCGCTGGAAGATCCCCGTCTTCAGATCAGGAATGAAGCCGATGGCCAGATCGACGTGCCCCGCCTCCATTTCGTCCTGCAACGTTTCGGAAGCGTCGTGCGCCGTGCTGATCAACACGTTTGGCGCAATCTGGCCGAGCCGCTTCATGAGCGCGGGAAGGAAATAGATCTCGCCGATGTCCGTCATCGCGAGGGTGAAGGTGCGTGTGCTCGATGCAGGGTCGAACGTCGGCTTCGCATTGAGCGTGTCATGGATGGCGCTGAGTGCGAAAGCGATGGGTTCCGCGAGCGTCTCGGCGAAGGGAGTGGGCACCATGCCTTTGGACGTGCGCAGGAACAACTCGTCTCCGAGCAGGCGGCGCAGACGGTTGAGGGCGTTGCTGATGCCGGGCTGCGATATGCCCAGCGTCTCGGCAACGGCCGACACGCGGCGCTGGCGCAGCAGTTCGTTGAAAACCACCAGCAGGTTCAGGTCGATGTCGTGCAGTTCCATGGCTAGTCTCTCCGCATTGCGCCGCCATGTTATCACTCGTGGTGATGAGATGTATCAGCCATCTTCTGTTCATTTATAAACTGGCCTCTGGCAACATGAATCCATCCAAAATCAACGCGGAGACACCGGTACCATGGAACTGTCCATCCTGCCGCTTCAGCAGACACTGAGCGTGCGTGCTGGAGACAACCTGCTCGATGTGCTGCGTGCAAACCAGGTTCCTGTTTCGTATAGCTGCATGTCGGGGCGCTGCGGAACATGCCGCTGCCAGGTCGCGGCCGGGCGCGTGCTCGTGAGCGGTGGCGGCGAATCGAATGTGCCCATGCACGAAGGCGGAACCGTGCTGGCATGCCAGACGACGCTCGTCGACGATTGCGCGATTGAAATACCCGAGGTAGACGAGATCGTCGTTCATCCCGCAAAGATCATCAGGACTACGGTGTTGTCCATCGACGATCTGACGCACGACATCAAGCGCTTGCGCCTGAAGCTGCCGAAGCCGTTCGGGTTTTCGCCTGGCCAGTACGCGAATCTTCAGTTCACCCCCGAGCATATCCGGCCGTATTCGATGGCCGTTACGGCGAACCCGGAGGAAATCGAGTTTCATATCCGGCTCGTGCCCGATGGCCGCGTGACGTCTTACGTCGCCAGCGAATTGAAGGTGGGCGACAGTGTGCGCGTGAGCGGGCCGCTGGGAACCGCGTATCTGCGCCGCAAGACCGAAGGTCCGATCGTGTGCATCGCAGGGGGAACCGGCCTTGCACCGGTCCTTTCGATCCTGCGCGGCATGGCTGAGGTCGAGATGGACAACGACGTGCATGTCTATTTCGGCGTGCGTTCCAGGGTGGACATCTACGGCGAACCGTGGCTCCGGGAACTGCAGGGGCAACTGCCGCGCATGAAGTTTCACACTGTCGTTGCCTCGGGCGAAGAGGGGGACGGCTACCGCAATGGTGTGGTGACGCAGGCCGTCGCCAATGACTGGCGCGACATGAGCGGCTGGACCGCCTATGTCGCGGGCGCGCCCGTCATGGTGGACGCGGCTGCGATGCTGCTGCGCGAACGCGGTGTCGCGCCCGAGCGCATCCATGCCGACGCATTCTATTCGAGCAGCGTCCGCTAGCGCGGCGTCGCCACATCACCCGATCTTCGGAGACACAGCATGAATGAAGTCCCAGTCGTTTTCACGAAACCTGCCTGGAAGGACGAAGGCAGCAGCCGGATTCCGTTTTCGGCCTATACGGACGAAGACATCTACAAGCGAGAACTCGAGCGCTTCTTCTATTCCGGGCATTGGTGCTACGTCGCGCTGGAGGCGGAGATACCGAATCCAGGCGATTTCAAGCGTACCGTGGTGGGCGAGCGCTCGGTTATCGTAAGCCGTGCAGCCGACGGCGAGATCTATGCCGTCGAGAATGTCTGCGCGCATCGTGGCGTTCGCTTTTGCCGGGAGAAGTTTGGCAACCGCAAGGATTTCACCTGCCCCTATCACCAGTGGAACTACGATCTGAAGGGCAATCTTCTTGGCGTCCCTTTCCGCCGCGGCGTGAAACTCGACGGCAAGGTCAACGGCGGCATGCCCGCGGACTTCGATCCGAAGGATCACGGCCTCACGAAGCTCAAGGTCGCCACGCGCAATGGTGTGGTGTTCGCATCGTTCGACCATGATTTGCCTTCGCTCGAGGACTATCTGGGACCGACGATCCTCGCTTATTTCGACCGCGTATTCAACGGCCGCAAGCTGACGATCCTGGGCTACAACCGGCAGCGCATCCCCGGCAACTGGAAGCTGATGCAGGAGAACATCAAGGACCCGTATCACCCGGGCCTGCTTCACACGTGGTTCGTGACATTCGGTCTCTGGCGCGCCGACAACAAGTCCGAGATGAAGATGGACGAGCATTTCCGCCACGCCGCGATGATTTCGACACGTGGCGCGGGCGGCAAGAACGATGTGACGAAGGGCGTCTCCAGCTTCAAGGAGCAAATGGGCCTGAATGACGAGCGCATCCTGGACGTGGTGAAGGAGCCCTGGTGGGGCGAGCCGACGGCCGTGATGTTGACGCTCTTTCCGAGCTTGATCATCCAGCAGCAGGTCAATTCGGTATCGACACGACATATTCAGCCCACGGGCAACGGGTCGTTTGACTTCGTGTGGACGCACTTCGGTTTCGAAGAAGACTCCGATGAAATGACGCGCCGGCGCCTTCGCCAGGCGAATCTCTTCGGTCCGGCCGGCTTCGTATCGGCCGACGACGGCGAAGTGATCGAGTTCTCGCAGGAAGGCTTCGAGCAGAAGCCGTTCTATCGGACGATCGCGGAACTGGGCGGGCGCGATGTGGCCGACGCTGATCACATGGTGACGGAGACGCTGATCCGCGGAATGTACAAATACTGGCGCCAGATGATGGAGATCTGACATGCTCGACTTCGAAACCTATCAGCAGTTGCTCGCGCTCTATGCCGACTATGCGGCGGCGCTAGACGAGAATCAGCTCGACAAGTGGCCTGAATTCTTTACTGAGGAATGCATCTACAAGGTGCAGCCCCGCGAGAATTTCGAGCGCGGCTATCCGCTCGCCACACTGGCCTTCGAGAGCCGGGGCATGTTGCAGGATCGCGTCTATGGCACGACCGAGACCATCTTCCACGACCCGTATTACCAGAGGCACGTCGTGGGCGCGCCGCGCATTCTCGGCGTCGACACGGAGCGCATCCGCGCAGAGGCGAACTATGCGGTGTTCCGCACCAAGCCCGACGAAATATCGACGGTGTTCAACGTGGGGCGCTACGTCGACACGATCCGACGCACCGATGCGGGCTTGAAGTTCGAATCGCGTGTGTGCGTGTTCGACAGCGAGATGATCCCCAACTCGCTCATTTATCCCATCTGAGGTTTGATCATGACGCGACAATGGACAAGGATTATCGAACTGGTCGAGGTTCCCGCCGATGACGTGGTGGCGGTGCAGGCAGGCGGCAAGGAGCTGGCTGTGTACGGTGTGGACGGCGAGGTGTTTGCCACCGACAACATCTGCACGCACGGGCACGCCAGGCTATGCGACGGCTTTCTCGAAGGACACGAAATCGAGTGCCCGTTGCATCAGGGGCGTTTCGATATCCGCAACGGCCAGGCCATGTGCGAGCCGCTCACGAACGATATTCAGACCTATCCGGTCAAGATCGAGGATGGCGGCGTCTTCGTCGAAATCTGAAACCCGTTGCAGGAGACACAAATGACCGCAACTACACAACACGAGCAACGCTCGGCTTATTATGGGCAGATCGCGCAGCAGCATCTTGCCCCGCTGTGGGAGTCTTTGCATAGTCTGGTGCCGAAGGCGCCGCGCCCGCAGGCCATCGCCGCCATCTGGAAGTACGCGCAAATCCGCGATCTCGTGATGCAGTCGGGACACGTCATCAGCGCGGAGGAAGCGGTGCGGCGCGTGCTGGTGCTCGAAAATCCTGGACTGACCGGCAAATCGAGCATGACTGCCACGCTCTATGCGGGATTGCAGCTCATCTTGCCGGGCGAGATCGCACCGAGCCATCGGCATACGCAGTCCGCATTGCGCTTTATCGTCGAAGGGCAAGGCGCGTGGACCGCGGTCAATGGCGAGCGTACGACCATGAAGCCGGGGGATTTCATCATCACGCCCTCGTGGACATGGCACGACCACGGCAACCCCTCGTTGGAAGAAGGGGGTGAGCCCGTGATATGGCTCGACGGGCTCGACATCCCGCTCATCGCCAACCTCGATGCGGGGTTCGCCGAGAACTATCCGGAATCGACGCAGCCCGTCACGCGTCCGGAAGGCGACAGCTTTGCCCGCTTCGGGCACAACATGATGCCGGTCAGGCATCGCGTGACGGACCCGACGTCGCCCATCTTTAGCTATCCTTATGAGCGCAGCCGCGAGGCGCTCGATACGCTCTACCGCAACGGCGAACTCGATGACTGGGACGGCGTGAAGCTCCGCTATGTCAACCCCGTCACTGGCGGCTCGCCAATGCCGACCATGGCGACCTTCATGCAGTTCCTGCCGGCCGGCTTCTCGGGCAGAACGTACCGCAGCACGGACGCCACCGTCTATTGCGTCGTGGAAGGGAGCGGGACGGCACGCGTCGGCGACAACACGTTTTCCTTCGAGCCACACGACATCTTCGTGGCGCCGTCATGGCAGCCGGTCGCGCTCGCGGCATCGAGCGACGCCGTGCTGTTCAGCTATTCCGACCGGCCCGTCTTATCCGCGCTGAATCTGTTGCGCGAAGAGCGCATCTGAAACGTTACCCAGGGCGTCGCCGCATCACGTTCCGTGTGGGTGTCGTCCTCCGCGAGCATTCTCTAATAGCGAGTTAGATCATCATGTCATTCGTATTTCCCCCCGAAGCCCCCGTTGCGCTTCCTGTCATCGGTCGCGACGAAAAATTCGCCGTGCGACGCGTCTACTGTGTCGGCCGCAACTACGCCGCTCACGCGCGCGAAATGGGCTTCGATCCGGACCGCGAGCCACCGTTCTTTTTCTGCAAACCCGCGGATGCAATCGTACCGGTTGGATACGGACAGACGCTCGAACTCATGTACCCGTCGCAAACGGAGAACTACCACTACGAGGCGGAACTCGTCGCCGTGATCGGAAAGGGCGGCTCGAACATCGCCGTGGACGATGCGCTGGAGCATGTGTGGGGCTATGCGGTGGGCCTCGACATGACGCGGCGCGACCTGCAAATGAAGATGCGCGAGATGGGGCGGCCGTGGGAGATCGGCAAGAGCTTCGACCGCTCGGCGCCCACCGGACCGATCCATCGCGCGACCGACGTTGGCCACTTCCTCGCCGGCGGCATCTGGCTGGACGTCAACGGCGTCACGAAACAAAAGAGCGATGTGTCGCAACTGATCTGGTCGGTAGCGGAAACCATCGCCGATCTTTCGAAGTTCTTCCGCCTGGAACCCGGCGATCTGATCTTCACGGGCACGCCTGAAGGCGTCGGTGCAATGCAGCGAGGCGATACGATGAAGGTGGGCGTGGAGCGCCTCGGTGAACTGACGGTCGCAATCGTCTGAGCAACAGGGAGAGGTGACGCCTCGGCAAGAACCTCTCCATGAGCGCATTGCGTTCCATTCGCCTCGCTCAAGCGTGCCGAAGCGCTAGCATCGGCATTGGAACGCAACCGGATCACGCCGCTTTGGAATCGGAAAACAATTCGGCGATCAGATTTCTCAACCACTGGTTGCCAGGTTCCTTGTGCACCTTCGCATGCCAGAAAATGTTGATGCCAATCCTCGGCAATACGACAGGGTGCTTCACGTAGGCAAGCTTGAACGGCACGCGGCAGGCCATTGCATATCGCTCCGGGACCGTGGCGAGCAGATCCGTAGTCGAGAGGATGTGCCCCACGGCCACGAAATGCGGCACGGTAAGCCGAATGTTTCGGCGGATGCCTTTTCGCTCGATCATCTCATCCATTTTCGAATGCCCCGTGCCCGGCGCCGAGACCACGACATGGTCGGCCTCGCAGAACTGTTTCAGTGAGATCTTTTTCCCCTGAAGCGGATGTCCCTCACGGAACATGCAGACATAGTCCTGGTGTAACAGGCTGCGCTGAAAAAATCCCGCCTTGAGTTGAGGCAGAAGACCGATTGCAAGGTCGATCTGCCCCGCCTCCATGGTCTCCCTCAGATTGACCGTCGTATTGGGCACCGTCTTCAAAGAGACGCCGGGCGCGACCTGCGCCAGCTTGTCCATCAACGCGGGCAAGAAATAGACTTCCCCCACATCTGCCGCGCTGATGGTGAATTTACGCGTGCTCGTGGCCGGAGCAAATACCGCTTGCTGGTTCAGGGAGTTGCGAATCGTGCTGAGTGCGGAGCTGATGGGCTCCGCCAGCTGGCTCGCATAGGGCGTCGGCTCCATTCCATTCGATGTACGAATAAAGAGCTCGTCGTCGAGCGTCTTGCGCAACCGGCTGAGTGCGTTGCTCACGGACGGCTGTGTCAAACCGAGCTTGTCGGCAACCCTGGCCACGCGGCGCTCGATGAGCAGTTCGTTGAAAACCAGCAGCAGATTCAGATCGACGTCGTTCAGTTCCACCATCTCATTCACCCAATCAATATTCACAATTCACGACATTGTCTTTACCGAAAGTAGGTCAGTTCATAAAATTTGTCCACCTGGCGTTTGCGAGCGGACCGAGTGTGACGGGGCGCGTGGTTCGCTCACTCGCACCAGACTTCTCATTGACACGATCGCATACCGAAGGACCTTCCATGCAGACCGTTTTTGATTTCTTCTGCCATTCACCGACTGTGTTGTTCGGCGCTGGCCGCGCAAACCGGGTGGCCGAGCGATTGCGCGAACTGGGGCGCTCGCGTGCGCTCGTCGTCACAACCGAGTCGGGGCCGCGGCGTTATGCGTCCGTTATCGAATCGATGGCCGACACCGCGCATGCAACCTTTGCCGGGGCGCAACCGCATTGCCCAGTCGATGTCGCCAGGGCCGCGCTGGAAGTCTACGAGCGCGCCGGCTGCGATTGCGTCGTGTCGATCGGCGGCGGCTCGACGATCGGGCTCGGCAAATATCTCTCGGTCGAGGCCGGCGCGATTCATGTCGCGTTGCCGACCACGCTCTCGGGGTCGGAGTTGACGCCGCTGTTCGGCGTGCTCGTGGACGGCGAAAAGCGCAGCAGGCGCGAACCCAGGGCGCTTGCCAACACGGTCATTGTCGATCCGCTGCTCGCGCAGTCTCTGCCGTTACGCGAGACGGCGACCACAGGCATGAATGCGCTCGCGCATTGTATTGAGTCGCTCTATGTCCCGAAGCCCAATCCGTTAACGAGCCAGCTCGCGCTGACCGGCATTGAGATGCTCTACCGTGCATTGACGAAACTGGCCGTCGAGCCCACCAACCTTGAAGCCAGAACACAGGCGGCGTATGGCGCGACGATTGGCGGCCTGATGGTCAATTCGGTCGGCATCGGCATGCATCACCGGATCTGTCACATTCTGGGCGGACGCTTCGAGGTGCCGCACGGCGAATCCAATTGTGTGGTGCTGCCGCACGTGCTGGCCTATAACGCGGCGGCGATTCCGGAAGCTTGCGCGGCGATGGAGTCGGTCATGGGTGCGCACCCCGCGGTGGCGTTGCAGCGGCTCGTGCGCGAGCTGGGCGCGCCGGTCGCGTTGAGCGAACTGGGCGTGCCGGCCGAGCGCATTGCCGCTATCGCGAGCGAATCGTTCCACCACATCGACCACAACCCCTTGCCTGTTGACGAGGCAGCTGTGCTCGGGTTGCTGCAGGCCGCATGGTCGGGACAGCAGCCGGCCGTAAGGTAAGCGCGGCGGCGACCATCTAGCTTTCCAGCTATCCGTCCAGCTCCGGCGGCTTCGATTAGAGGCCGCTGGCGATGCTCGCTTATCGCGCCGGCTGGACGATAGCGGACATACAAAAAAGCTGTACCGGTTTGCACGTATTTAATTAGTACAACAAAAATTATATGGCAATGACCGCATCAGGAAAGGAGACGTCAATGGAAGGGTGTAGTGTTGCGAGGAGTGCCGTTTTCAGTTCGCTCATGCTGGCATCGAGCCTCGCGTACAGTCAGAGCAGTGTCAGCCTGTATGGCATCATCGATACAGCGGTCGAATACTATAACCATGCCGCGGGTGGCGGTAGCTTCGCCGGGATGCCCACTTTGACCGGCGAGGTACCTTCCGAGTGGGGGTTGACGGGCGCGGAGGATCTGGGGGGCGGCAATAAGGCGATTTTCAAGCTGGAGAACGGCTTCGCACCTGGCACCGGCGGCTTCAATTATGGCGGCCGCGAGTTCGGACGCCAGGCGTACGTGGGATTGCAGAATGCCTGGGGCACGCTGACGCTCGGCCGGTTGGTCAACATGACCACCTACGCACTCCTGAACGCGGATGTCATCGGCCCATCGACTCATTCCCTGTACGTTTTCGACGCCTATCTGCCGAATGCGCGCAGCGACAACGCCATTGGCTACATGGGCAAGTTTGCGGGCGTGACCCTTGGCGCCACGTACAGCTTCGGGCGCGACGCAGCCGGTCCCGCCGGCCCGGCAGCAACGAACTGCCCCGGCCAGGTGCCCGGCAATTTTCTCGCCTGCAAGCAGTACACAGCCTTGCTTGCCTACGATTCGTCGCGGTTCGGGGTAGCGGCTTCGTATGACCGCATGCACGGTAATACGGGGGCATCTGCGCCGCTGAGCAATGCCGCCTACACGGACTCTCGCACGATCGTCGACGGCTATTTCACGCTCCCGAGACTGAAGGTCGGCGGTGGCTGGATCCACCGTAGCCTCTCTGCCGGAGCCGCAAGCACGCTCTACAACCTGTACTTTCTCGGCCTCACTTACGCACCGATAGCGTCACTGGCGTTCGATGCGCAAGTCGACAAATACATTCAGGCGCATGTGACGAGTTCGACAAACCTCGTTGCGCGCGCCAACTACTATCTGAGCCCGCACACAACGGTTTACGCCTCAGTGGGTTACATGATCAACGGTCGAAACGGCAGTAACCCGGTGGCCGCCGGCGGTACCGTCGAGACGGGGGCGCAACAGCTTGGCGTGATGGCGGGCGTGCGGCACGTGTTCTGAACGAAACCCTGCGGAGCGTTTCTTTTCACGGTCGCCACGGTCACCGCGTTCCGCTCGTCGGATTACTTCGGCGCCTTCTGGAAGGCGCGCAGAAATGCGGTGACCGCGTCTTTTGCCCATCTGTCCCGTTGGACGGCGGACGCGGGGGACTCGGGGTGCGTCAGGCATTGCATCTGCGCATCGCCACGCACCATGCTCACGAAGAGGGTGGCGGCGGAATTGCGTCCGATGCCCCCAAGGTCCACATCCCCCCTAAATTCGGCGGCTTCCAGTGCATCCTCCACGGCGTTGATCATGGCGCTCGGGCCGGCGACATAGAAGCGCCTGCCGAGCTCGGGAAACCTCGGCGCCTCGGACACGACCGCACGATACAACGCCATCCCATCCGGCGAGAGCAACAGGTCGAGGTAGCCGTGCGCGATCGCGCTCAGGTTGTCCTCGAGGCGCTTCTCCGAAAATTCGCACTTGCGAATCGTCTGGAGAAACCGCTCGCATTCGGCTTCGACCACCGCGATGAACAGGGTTTCCTTGTTCGGGTAGTGCGAGTAGACCGTCGACTTCGACACGCCCGCGGCTTGCTGGATCATGTCCGTCGTCGCGGCGCCGTAACCATTGGCCAGGAAGACGGCTCGCGCCCCGGCCAGGACGAGGCGCGCTTTTTCGGACTGCACGGCTGCGCCATCGGGCGAAGCGGACGGGGGAGGTGCGAACGTCTTGGTGCGCGCTGCCGATGTAACCATGGGTTCGATTCCTCCTGAAGTCAAAACGGGGCGACGCCACTGTATCACGGAAATTCACACCGATCGGTATGGTGACAGATCGACGGATTAAGCGAGCATTTATCAATTTTTAAAATTCTTTCTTGACCGTACCGAACCGAGCGGTTTAGTATGCATCGCATCGAGATCGTGATCCTGGCGAGAGACGCCAGAGTCAGGAGCAGAGGCATCTGTCATGAACCCCCTTGGCGAAGAGCGAATGTTGCCGGGCCTGAGCATCGGCCTTGCGCTAGGCAAGGCGCGCAGCGTGTACAAGGCGGACCTGGATGTCGCCCTTGCAGGGTTGGGCGTCACGGCTTCACAGGTCGGCACGCTGTTGCTGCTGTCTCACGGCAACGCGCATTCGTCGGTCGAGGTGTCGAGGCTGCTTGACGTCGATTCGGGATTCGTCGCACGTGTGATCGAGCGGCTGGAAAGCCAGCGTCTCGTGCGCCGGACTCGCGACAGCGAAGACCGGCGCGTGGTCAACCTCGCGTTGACCGGGACCGGTCGGGCGGTTGCCGAGCGCGTCGCCGAGATCGTGCCGGTGGTGTTGAACCGGCGCCTCTCGGCCTTTGACGAACCGGAACTCGTCACTTTTTGTCGTCTCCTCGGCAAGCTGCTGGATCAGTGAGCCATTTTTTTTACCGTAATGTCTGATATGTCAGATATAGACATGACAGATCAGATGCATGACGACGGCGTGGGCACTTCGACCGTCGCCCCCTTAAAGGACGCAACATGAACTCTCCGAAGAATGCGAACGCTCCGGCGCCATTGGCGGGATGGCAGTTCGCGCTGGGCACGTTCGCCGTGGCGCTCGCCACGTTCATGAATGTGCTGGACTCCTCGATTGCGAACGTCGCGATCCCGACCTTGTCCGGCGACCTGGGCGTGTCGGTCGACGAAGGCACCTGGGTCATCACGGTGTTCTCGGCGGCGAACGCCGTGTCGATTCCGCTGACCGGGTGGCTCACGCAGCGGGTTGGGGAGGTGAAGCTCTTCGTGGCCGCGATCCTGCTGTTCGTGGTCTCGTCCGCGGCGTGCGGTATCGCGCCCAACTTGATGGTGCTGCTGGCCGCCCGCATCGTGCAGGGGGCGGTCGCCGGGCCACTGGTGCCGCTTTCGCAGGCGCTGTTGCTCAAGTCCTTTCCCAGGGATAAAAGCTCGAGCGCGCTTTCGCTCTGGGCGATGACCGCTACGGTTGGCCCGATCGCCGGTCCCGCACTCGGCGGCTGGATCACCGACAACTACAGCTGGTCGTGGATCTTCTACATCAACGTGCCGGTTGGCATTTTTGCCGCGGCGGTGATCTGGGCGCTCTACCGCCAGCGCGAAACGCCGTCGCGCAAGCTGCCGGTCGACAAGGTGGGACTGCTCTCTCTCGTCGTGTGGGTGGGCGCGCTGCAGGTCATGCTCGACAAAGGCAAGGATCTTGCCTGGTACGAGTCCTCCACCATCTGGATCCTCTCGATCGTCGCGCTGGTCGGTTTCCTGTTCTTCCTGATCTGGGAGCTGACCGAGTCCAAGCCGATTATCGATTTGCGTCTCTTTGCCGGGCGCAACTTCATGGGCGGCACCGTGGCCATTTCGGTTGCATACGCAATCTTCTTTGCCAACCTCGTGATCCTCCCCACCTGGATTCAGGAATACCTCGGCTACCGGGCCGTGGATGCGGGGCTCGTGACCGCGCCGCTCGGCATCTTCGCGGTGATTCTCGCGCCGGTGATGGGCAAGATCATGCCGAAGTCGGACCCGCGGGTGCTGGCGACGCTCGCATTCCTCGGCTTTGCCGGCGTGTTCTTCATGCGGTCGTTCTATGTGACGGACGTCGACCCGTACACGCTCGTGATGCCGACCCTGCTGCAGGGCATCCCGATGGCGCTGTTCTTCACGCCGCTCACGGCGATCATTCTCTCGGGCCTGCCGCCCGAGAAGATCCCGGCGGCCGCGGGCCTGTCGAATTTCGTGCGGGTGTTCGCGGGCGCGGTCGGCACGTCGCTCCTTTCCAACACCTGGAACAACCGGACGATCCTGCATCACTCGCAGCTTGCCGAGCAGACGGGTGCGACCAACCCGAACTACGTGCAGGCGCTCGCCAACATCGAAACGACCCTGCATGCGAGTCTGTTCAAAGCGCAGGCTTTCTTCGAAACGCAGTTGGGTGCGCAGGCGGCGATGCTGGGCTTGAACGACGTGTTCTGGTTATCCGCGGTGATCTTTGTCGTGATCATTCCGCTCGTCTGGGTGACCAAGCCCACCAAGGACGGCGCATCGAGCGCAGCGGGCGCGGGCGGTCATTGAGGAGGGGCCATGGAGCACTACACACGTGCCTCTTTCTCGCCGACGCAAAACGTGGGCTTCATGTTGATCCGGGCTCGCAAGCAGATCGTGACGGAAATGGACGCTGCCTTCAGTCACCTCGGCGTCACCGGGGCGCAGGTAGGCATTCTCCTCGCGATGCAGCGCGGTGTGGCGTCCACGCCGATCGAGCTCTCGAAGCGGCTTTCTGTCGACACGGGCCTGATGACGCGGATGCTGGACAAGCTGGAAAGGCAAGGGCTGCTGGAACGCGCCCGCAGTGCCGACGATCGCCGGGTGGTCAACCTCGCGATGACGCAGAAGGGCAGGCAAGTCGCGGCCGAAATGCCGGCGATCGCAGCCGTTGTACTGGATGCGAAGTTGAAGAAGTTCACGAAGGCGGAGTTCGAGGAATTGGACCGCCTGCTGCAGAAGTTCATTGGAGTGTGAGCGCAGCAGCGCACCTCCTTTTTTCAATCTTTAATCTGACAGGTCAGAAAATGAAGACGCAGATTACGCAATCCGGCACCCGCGCGGCGAAGGCAGGGCTGTCGGCGATTCTGGTGGCGTTGCTGTCGGCCTGCGTGAACTACGCGGGCATCCACAGCGACAAGCAGATGGCGCAGCCTCAACAGTTCGAAACGGCAACCAGCTTGCCCGCTGAAAGCGGTCACTGGCCGGCGGCCGACTGGGCAAACCAGTTCGGCGACGCGCAATTGAAGGCGCTGATCGACGAAGCGCTCAAGGGCAGCCCGACGATCGCCCAGGCGCGTGCCCGTGTCGCCGGGGCGCAGGCCTATACGGAAACCGCAAAGGCCAGCACGATGCCGAGCGTCAGCGCCGACTACTCGCTCAAACGCGAGCAGTACAGTGCCAACACGCTGATTCCGCCGCCGTACGGTGGCGCGTGGGAGACCGAGAACTCCGGACTCCTGAGCGCATCGTACGATCTGGATCTGTGGGGGAAGAATCGCGAAGCGCTGAAAGCTTCGGTTTCCGACTTGCAGGCGAGCCGGGCCGACGCGGAGGTCGTCAAGCTCACGCTCACCACCACCATCGCCCGCACTTACAACCAGCTCGCGCGGCTTTACGTGCTGCACGACATCGCCCAGCAAGAGGTCGACCGGCGTGCCGAAATCGACCGCATCACGGCGGGGCGCATCGCGACCGGGCTCGATACCGAAGTCGAGCGCAAGACGGCGCAGGCGAATCTGGCGACCGCCCGCTCGGCACTCGCCGCGCTCGACGGCAGCATCCTGACGACCCGCTACCAACTGGCGGCGCTCATGGGCGAAGGCCCGGACCGCGGGCTTGCGATCGCGCGCCCCGCGCTCGGTGTGGGCGACGAAGTGCGCCTGCCGGACAACCTGCCCGCCGACCTCGTGGGCCGCCGGCCCGATATCGTCGCGGCCCGCTGGCGCGTCGACGCGATCACGCACGAAGTGAAGGAGGCGAAGGCCGAGTTCTACCCGGACATCAACCTGAGCGCCGCGATTGGCCTGGACGCGTTCGGCTTCGGCCGCTTCCTGACGGCCGCGAGCCGCACGGCCAACGCGGGTCCGGCGATCCATCTGCCGATCTTCGATGCCGGCGAACTGCGCGCGCAATTGAAAGGACGCTACGCCGACTTCGACGACGCCGTCGCGACCTACAACCAGACGCTGATCACGGCCTTGAGCGAAGCGGCGACGCAACTCGCGCAGATCCGCTCGAGCGACACGCAGCTTGCCGATGCGCAAACCGCGCAACAAGCCGCACGCGATGCCGACAACCTGGCGATCACGCAATACAAGGGCGGCCTGACGAATCAGCTGACCGTGCTGAACGCGGACATGACCGCACTGCAGGCCGACCAAGCCGTCGCCAATCTGCTTATGGACCGGCGCGACCAGCAGATCGCGCTCGCATCGGCACTCGGCGGCGGCTACGTCGATACGTCGTCCGATACCACTCGTCGCGCGGATTCCGCCGCGCAATCCCATCCTGTCGTCGCCGCGCGTTGAACCGGCACGTTCGCAAATTCACTGGAGCATTGACATGAGCGATTCCACCACGACCGAGCGCACGAGCGCGGACACGGCACAATCGACCACCAACCCCGCCCACGGCGCACCCGGCGGCGCCGCGCCGAACGCCACACGGCCCGATGCACCGCGCAAACGCAAGCTGTGGCTTGCGCTGCTGAGTATCGGCGTGGCGCTCTCTGGAGCCGCCTATGGCGCGTACTACTTCTCGTACGGCCAGTATCACGAGTCCACCGACGACGCATATGTCGACGGCAACCTCGTGCAGCTCACGCCGCAGGTGACCGGCACCGTCAACGCGGTCAACGCCGACGATACCCAGATCGTGAAAGAGGGCGACCCCGTGGTCACGCTGGACCCGGCCGATTCACGCATCGCACTCCTGAATGCCGAAGCGGCGCTTGGCCAGGCGGTGCGCCAGGTGAGCACGCTCTACGTGAACAACAACTACTACGCGGCCAACGTCGCGCAACGCGAGTCGGACCTCGCGCGCGCACAGGACGATTTGCGCCGCCGTGTTGCGGTGCAGGGCACCGGCGCGGTGTCCGCCGAGGACGTCTCGCACGCCCACGACACCGTGGTCGCCGCGCAGGCCGCGCTCGACGCCGCTCGCCAGCAGGCCCAATCGAACCTTGCGCTGACCGACCGCACGTCGATCGAGCAGCACCCCGACGTGCAAGCCGCGGCCACCCAGGTCCGCAACGCCTACCTGAATTACGCGCGCAACACGTTGCCGGCCCCCGTGACGGGCTACGTCGCACAGCGCTCCGTGCAGGTAGGGCAGCGCGTGGGGCCGGGCACGCCGCTGATGTCGATCGTGCCGCTCGATGGCGTGTGGGTGGACGCGAACTTCAAGGAAGTGCAACTGCACCACATGCGCATCGGTCAACCGGTCACGATGACGGCGGACGTGTACGGTTCGAGCGTCAAATACCACGGCAAGGTGATCGGCTTCTCGGCCGGCACGGGCAGCGCTTTCGCAACGTTGCCGGCGCAGAACGCGACCGGCAACTGGATCAAGATCGTGCAGCGGTTGCCCGTACGTATCCAGCTCGACCCGAAGGAGCTGCAGGCGCACCCGCTGCGCATCGGCTTGTCGATGGTCGTGGACGCGGACACGCGCGACGAATCCGGCACGCAGCTCGCCGCGGCTGTGAACACGACTTATCGCACCGACGTGTTTGCGCAGTACGGCGCGCAGGCCGATGCCGAGATCGAGAAGATCATCGCGAGCAATGAGATGGCGCAGCAGGCGAAGGCTGCATCGCCTCGCGTGCAGAAGATGGCTCAGGCGAACTGAGCGGGTGAGTAGCCGGGCGCGCAGCAACGCTGACTACCCGCGTTGCTGCGCGCCGATCGGAAGCTGAACTAGAGGATCTGAAAATGGATACGTTGCAATCGATGCGAATCTTTGTTCGCATTGCAGAAGAGGGCAGTTTTTCCCGCGCGGCAGATCGCATGGATATTTCACGCGCCGTTGCAACCCGTGCCGTCGCCGGGCTGGAGACCCATCTTCGCGCCCGGCTGCTCAACCGCACCACGCGCCGCATCGCATTGACCGAGACCGGGCAGCGCTATTTGCAGCGTTGCCAGCAGATTCTCACCTGTATCAGGGACGCCGAGGTGGAAGCCGCGGACGCCCTGGCCAAGCCGGCCGGCCGTTTGCGGGTGCATGCGATGCTGGGCTTTGGTCAGACCTACCTGGTGCCCGCCCTCATGCGTTATCAGGAATATTATCCGTCCGTGTCGGTCGATCTGAACCTGTCCCAGCATCTCCCCAGGATGCTGGACGAGGGGTGCGACGTCGCGGTCTGGATGGCGGGGGATCAACTGCCGGACTCGGGATTCGTCTCGCAGCGGCTTGGGACGCTGCACAGCGTACTGTGCGCGTCGCCAGCCTATCTCGAGGATCACGGCACGCCAGACGACGTTGCCGGCCTGGCGCAGCATTCGTGCATACCGCTCGTCTCATCGTTTTTCCCGCGCGGCCGCTGGGATCTCGACGGACCGGACGGCCCGGAAACATTCGCGCTTCCGCCGACGGCTTTTCAGGTGAATGTGCCGGAGGTACTGGGCACGGTGCTGCAGGAGGGCAAGGGAATCGGCGCGCTGCCCATGCCATCGGCCGTGCCGCTCCTCAAGAGCGGTGCATTGGTGCGTGTATTGCCGAACCACCAGTTGCAGAAACTGACCGGCTATGTGCAGTATCCATCGCGACAATATCTCGATGCGAAAGTCCGGACCTTTGTCGAGTTCCTGCGAGAGGTCGTGCCTCCGGCGTTGGCGAGCGACCACGCCGCGCTGCATTGAAGCGCTCGCATTCAGCGCGCCATTGTTCGAATGCGGGAGCGTTTTGAACCGCGGTCAGCGCGGGGCAGAGCGGGGCAGAGCGGGGCAGAGCGGGGGCTGTTGTAACCGCCTTCATTTCTGGCACACTCCGGGACGTTCCCCCTTCTGCGTTCCGTTCCCATGCCAGTCCCGTTCAATCCCACGCAAGAGCAGCGCGCGGTCGTCGAGGCGGTGCTGCGTGGCGGGAACCTCAAGATCAAGGCCTATGCAGGCGCGGGCAAGACCTCCACGCTCCAGCTGGTGGCGGAGCAACTCGGCGGACGGCGCGGCGCCTATCTCGCCTTCAACCGCGATATTGCGGCGAGTGCGGGCCGCCGCTTTCCTCCCACGGTCGACGCGCGCACGATGCACTCGCTGGCCTGGGCTGGCGTACCTCAGACGCTGAGAAGTCGCGTGAGCCTCGCGGCCGAGCCTCCGCACCTGCTGGCCGCACGTTATGGACTCGGGCCGGTACAGGTTCGCACCTTGACGGGGAAGGCCGTCGACGTCACGCCGTTCGAGATCGGGCGCTGGATTGCCGACGGACTCGGCAGGTTCTGCCGCTCGGACCAGCACCAACCGGAAGCGCAGCACATCGTAGTCGACGAGAAAATCGACGAGGCCGTGGCGGCGCAATTGCGTAGCTGGCTGCTGCCGCACGTCGTGCGTCTGTGGGAAGAGAGCGCTCATCCGCGGGCGCGCAATGTCATTTCGCCGGACGTGCTGCTCAAGCTCTGGGCGCTTTCGGAGCCACGCATCGAAGCCGATTACATCCTGTTCGACGAGGCGCAGGACAGCGACGGCGTCATGCTTTCGGTGCTCGAACGGCAGCGCCACGCGCAGATCATCTACGTGGGCGACCCGTACCAGCAGATCTACGAATGGCGGGGCGCGGTGAACGCGATGGCGCGGATCGACGCGCCCGAATGCGCGCTTACGGAATCGTTTCGTTTCGGCGCGACATTCGCGGCGCTGGCGAGCCGGCTGCTTGGCCTGCTGGGAGAACGAACGCCGATTCGCGGGCAAGACGCGATTGGCTCGATCATGGTCGAAGACCCGGCGATTGCGCCGCCCGTGGACGCCGTTCTATGCCGCAAGAACGTCACGGCGCTATGGCAGTTCGCTGCGGGCATCGAGGCGGGGCAGCGCCCGGCAATCCGCATGAGCGCGGCCGAGATCGTTGCGTATGCCGACGGCGCGGACCAATTATTGGCCGGACAGCGCGCATTCCGACCTGCCGCGTTTTCGCTGTTCGAGACATGGGGCGAGGCACAGGCGTTTGCGCGCAGCGCGTTTGGCCAGGACTTGCTGCCGGTTGTCCGGATCGTCGACGAACTGGGCACCGACTATCTGCGGGGCCTCGCGCAACGCTCGACGGCGGAGGGCGCCGCCGATTATGTGATCTCGACGGTCCACCGCGCGAAGGGCCTCGAATGGAAGCGGGTCAAGGTGGCGAACGATTTCCGCCTGCGGGGCGCCGACGGCAGCCCGATGCCCGACGAGGATGAATTGCGCCTGCTCTATGTAGCGCTCACTCGCGCGCAACATGTGCTCGATATCGCCGAGTTGCGTGACGAACTGCTGCGGATTTTCAGTCTCCGGCGCTAGCACTGGCTGGTGAAAGCGGCAAGGACGCTGCCGGGCGAGGTTTACTCCGTGCCGTCCGGCAAGTCGGGACGCAGTTCGGCCTCGATCTGGTCGATGTTTGGCAGGCCGGTCTCCAGCGACGGTGGCACCTCGCGCATCAGTTGGTACTCGGCTACGCCCATCGGCTTGGCCACGCCACGCAGCGCATATTCTGCATGTGACCGGCCGTGTTCGAGCGCCTTGGCGGCATACTAGTCGCGATGCCCGGTATCTTTGACCTCGTCGAGCAAGGTCAAAGGTGGAACCACGGCAATTGTGCAACAGACTGCTGCACAAATTCCGGATCTGGCCATGCCAGAGCAAATACGCGCATGTATTTCTGGATGCGCGGCGAGAAACCTCGCATATCCTGGGATGCGGACTTCAGTTGGCGAAACGTGACCCGCAAGTCGGTGGCGAGCGGATCGATGCTGGATTATAGAATCCGACCCCATAAAAAATTCGCTAATTTATCTTATGTAAAATCACGAATCGAAATTAAGCGGGCCCAGTTCCCGATGACTAGCGCGCTGGAACCCACCCTGTCACTTGTTGCCGCCCTTCGGCGTGCTGTGAGTCGCGTCGAGCGGCTTATGCTGCTCGTCGCCTAGTCCAGGAAAGAATGCATTCCATGCCGCGCGCACGCCTACAGCGGCCGCCGCGGCCGCATCGATCGTTTCGGCTTCGCCGGACTTGGCCGGATCGGAGCGCAGGCCGCGCCAGTGAGTAAAAACGAGCGGCGGCTTTTGCGTCCACTCACCGGCATCAAAGTTCGCAAATGCCGTGTCCCCGCTCACAAGCCGAACCTCGTACCACCCGTCGCGGACAGGCGCATACTGATTCAGTGGAAACCATCCGGTTGATTGAATGCCCATAGCGTCCTCGCAAAGCCGTGAATCGTTGCGAATCGAAACGCATTCCTCGTGCCCAAAGCGAAACGCAGGTCACTGCAGTGTGCTGAATCCTGGACCTGCTCTGACGACTGCCATGCGCACACGCGCGCCATCCGGATCGCGCGAGAGCGCCACCCAAAGCTGCGCAGCGTCTGGACGTATCCTCGCCGCCGCGCTATGCACGGCAATCGGGGGCCTGCTCGCCGCGTGCGCCGATACGCCACCCATGCCGCCTGCAATACCCACCGCCGCAAACGGGCCCGCCATGACCACCATCGACTTGGTCCAGCGCGACTGGCATACGGATATTTGCGTTAGCAGCGAAGACATGGATGCGTCGCTCGCCGTACTGACTGAGGGGTTCGACGGCGCCCGGTTCCTCTGTTTCGGCTTTGGTGAGCGCCAGTATGTCGTCGAGCGTCGGCATGACCCGCTCACGATGCTCTCGGCGTTGCTTCCGAGCCAAGCCGCGCTTCTGATGACTGTGCTACGGGCATCGCCCGAAGAGGCCTTTGGTACACCTGACGTCGTCCACCTCGCAATCGGTGCCGCCGGCAGAGACGGTCTACAAAGCTACTTGCGGGCATCGCTGCGCACCGATACGGCGGGCCATCCCGTGCGCCTCGGCGCCGGTCCCTACCCGGGGAGGGTGTTCTACGCTGCCACAGGCACGTACGATGCGTTTCACACCTGCAACACCTGGACTGCGCGCGGATTGCGTTCGGCGGGTTTGCCCATCGACGATGCCGTGTTGTTCGCCGGCGCCGTGATGCGCCAGGCGCGGCATTCGAGCGCCGCCCTGCCGCTTGCGCCGTCCGGTGCTTCGAGTGTTCCTCATCTGAAGCCCTGCGTCTGCACCGCGAAAACACCCGGACCTAGCAAGGCGCCGGACTGCACACCGGAACCGGCGTTGTGACGGTCGACTGCGCCGGCACCACGACCGTCGTGCGCGGCGGTGGATTCGGGTCGCTACTGCTGAAGGAAAGACAGCCGCCGAGCGCCAGCGGCAACATAAGTGCGATTAACGTTGACCGGTGCATGAAGACCTCCCTTGTTCTCGTGTGAGAGCGTATGCAGGCTCCATTGCGCGACGCGCACCGAGGCCGGCAGCAATGCGACGGCACGCGCAGTCACTCAGACCTGTACCGCCATATCCGGAAAACGCAGCTTCCATGCCCGATTGCGAGATCTATCCTTCGTCGCGGGCATGAGGGCTGCTGACCCGGGGGTGCCACGATATGGAGGACAAACATGGAAATGAAGACGAAAGGCATGATGCGTGAAGCCGCGGGCGAAGCTCAGGAACTGGCCGGCGACTTGCTCGGCGACGCGGACATGCACCTGTACGGCAGAGCCAAAGCGCTGTGCGGAAAATCGCAGCGCCTCGCAGCCGACGCGACAATGACGGCACGCGATACGGTCGCGGAGAATCCACTCTCGATGCTCGGTGTTGCGGTGGGAGTAGGCTTTCTGGTTGGCGCGCTGTGGGCCGCCAGGCGGGAATGACGCGTACGAGGTGGCGCTCAGTGCGCAAAAGAGCGCCGCTCTAATAGAACATTTTCGTCTCCTGAATATCTACTCGCACAAAATGCCATAGGCGGCGCGGCCATCCTGCACGACTGCGAGAAGCTCCGATGCCGCGCCCACGCCTGCGCAATTTTTTGCATGCCGTGTGTAAATTTATTCACTGTAAGCCGCCATCACGATCCATCTGTCTGATTCGCCGTCGTTGACCTCGGCGGCCAGCGCATACGTGTCCTGCGGGCTGCAAGCGTTCTGCAACGCCTTGCGCGCGCGCTCCGCGTTTTCGTAGATGTTGAGCGAAAGCGGCCGAACCTCGTCCCGTCCTTCAAACATCAGTTGATTCTGGCGATAGACCAGCGGCTCGCCCTTCCATTCGCGAAAACACTCGCGCACGTGCCGGAGATCGCCTCTGCAAACATTCAATTGATAGCGTTGTTCGGGCTTCATGATTCCCTTCCTCCTTCCCGGAGAGCATCGCGCGCCGAGAAAAATCGTGATGCCGCAATCCGCGCCATCCACAGCCACCATGCACGCATCAGCCGTGCCAACGGTCGTTGTCCCATACGTTCCTCGCCATAGCGTGACGGACGCTTGACAAAGCCAATGTTGGAGGTTCGCCTCGGGCACACCTGTTGCGGCCGTCTTTCACATGGCGATGAAGTCGCCGCAAACCAATTCCGCAGGGAGACAGTCATGAGACAAACCGTGTTGGGCGTGTACGACAGCTACGTGGACGCCTGTACGGCACAGCGAGCGCTAGGCGACGCTGGCGTTGCACAAGCCGATATTGCCGTTTATTCAATGTCGGTCGCCGCCGTCGAAAAAGGACCGCGTGTCTATACACCGGGCGGGGGCGATGTGCGCCATCGCAAGCCTGTATTCGATCAGCTCGAGCAACTATTCGCACGGCTCTTCAAGCGCGGCGCGTATCCACCCGAAACTGAGGACTACAGGGAATGGATTCGCCGCGGCGGAGCGCTTGTCAGTGCGGACGTTTCAGACATGCAAGTCGATCTGGCGCGTGACGTGATGCGCCGCGCGGGTGCAGCCGACATCGATGAACGCAGCAGTGGATGGCGCAATGGTTCCGCAAAAATTGGCATATCCGGTTACACGCAGTCTCGCGCAGTGCCATCGCCCGATGACCGCACAGGTGTGGCCACGCAGACGTCCAGGCCGGGCGTCGTGGGCGATCCCATCCCGGAAGCACCGCTGGGGAGTGCCCCCAGCGAAGAGGAATTTCGGAAAGACTATGAGGCTCACTATGCGCACACCGGCATGTCGTACGACGAGTATCGGCGGGCCTGCGCGCACGGAGCTGCGCTTGCGCAAGACGACCGATATCGCGGGCATGACTGGCAGTTGATTGAGCCGAGTGCGCGCGAGCATTGGGAATCACACTATCCGGATAGCGCCTGGGCGCGATTCAAAACGGCCGTGCGTCACGGTTGGGAACGCGTCAGGGCACTCTGACGTTGCCTGTCGCCAGGCAACAGTGCGAAGCGGCGCAGGAAAAAGCCGCTTCGGCAGCGAGGCGGCATGAAGAGGATTCTCGTGTTGACGCTAATGGCCGATTGCCCCGGAAGCTTATTGAGCAGTTGCCTCCCCGTTCCGGAGGACTATGACTCTGACACCCTAGATCGTTCCCATCAACACGAGCACGACAACAATGACAACCACGATCCCCAGCGTGCCGGATGGCGCGTAGCCCCACGACCGGCTGTACGGCCATGCCGGAACTGCACCGATCAGCAGCAGGATCAGGACGATAAGAAGCAAGGTGCTGAGCATAATGCCTCCGTGACGTATCGAATGATGATGCACTCCATGCCGCAACGTGCGTTCCCGAAGTAACTGGCTAGTTCTGACGACGATTTCGAACTCCAGATGACCAATCCTCAGGAATCCAATATCGACTTGACGATGAGGATTCCTTCTCACTTTGTACGACCAGGATCCCGCTGGAATCGCGCTGTACCCTCCTCGCCTGCGCACAAAACCTCACTACCGCGCCAACTATGCGTGCGCTGCAGGTTCAATCTGTCCGGCACTACCGGTGCTGCACGCTTGCGGCCTACGCATTGCGGGACTTCTGCGCAGCGATCGACGGCGCGCCCGTCAGCAAGGATCTGATGGCTGAAAGCAGATCGGCAATACCGACTGGCTTCGTCAAAAGCGCACTCCATCCGTCACGCGGCACGGAAAACGCGGCCGTGATGACGACAACGGGAATGCCGGCAGTGGCACGATTGGCCCTCATTCGTCGGCAAAGCTCCACGCCATCGACCTTCGGCATCATGTAGTCCGTGACGACAACGTCCGGGTGCTCGGCGTTGACAATCGCCATCGCCGTTTCCCCGTCCGATGCCGTGAGCACGCGAAACCCTTCCGTCTCGAGAACGGTCTGAAAGGCGCGCAGAAGTTGCCGGTCATCATCTGCGAGCAGGACAGTAGCCATGGTGACCTCCATGTCTTCTGGTCATACCATTTGGAGAAGCAAGACACGTACCCCGTGGTCTTGCGAGGCCTACAATTCAGTTTCGGCTGTTCGTTTTCAGGTCCGTATGCCCTCACCCGGCTTTGCACCTTGCCGGAAGGAAATGGAAGATGGCCCGATCGACATCATCCGCCGCTGTTGACCGCGCAAGGCAGTCCGGCGTACTCGCTACCGCCGCGCTCGACCAGCGAGCGCGCCGTGTTGCCGATTTCGCGGCGGAAAACGAGGCACTCCACAGCCTCGCCCACGCGATGACCACGTCGGCCAGGGCCATGTTGACGGAACTGGCGCGCCTGGCACGCGAATTGTGTGGAGCGACGCTCGCCGGCATCGACCTGATCGAGAATGCTGGGGGCACACCGTGTTTTCACTGCAAGACGCTCGATGGCGGCCTCGACCCCGGTGCGCTGGCCGCCATTCCTGCCGACGACAGCCCGGACGGACTAACGCTCGAGCTTGGCACCAGTCAGCTCTTCGCGTACCCGAAGCGCCACTTCACGACGCAGTATGGACAGTTACCCGATGTCGTCGAGCAGCTCGTGGTGCCGATTCCGGGTCTGCCCGAACCGTGGGGCACCCTCTGGGTCATGTCCTGTGATGAGCAATACCGGTTTGACGCGGAGCATCGCAGAATCCTGACCGGACTCGCGAATTTCACGTGTGCCGCACTAGCGATTGCGAGAGCCGAGTCGGAAGCACGGCGCCATGCGCTGGCCGCCGAGGCGGCGAATCATGCCCTTGCCCTGGCTGAAGAACACAAGGACAATTTTATCGCCACGCTCGGCCACGAACTGCGCAATCCCCTCACCCCCATCGAGGTCGAGCTCAAGGTGCTGCGCAAAGTCTGCAACGACAACAGTGTTGCAGTCTCGGCACTGGACGTCGCGGACCGGCAGATCTCGCAGTTGCGACGCCTTGTTGACGACCTGCTGGACCTCTCGCGGATGCGCCATGGCAAACTCTCGATGCATCGCTCCTGTGCTCTGCTGCAGGACATCGTCGGCGATGCCGTGAGCGCCGTGAAAGTCCAGGCCGACCAACGGCAACAGCGGTTGGCCGTCAATCTGCCGCCCTACCCGGTGCACGTCTACGCCGATGCCGCGCGAGTGATACAGATCCTCACGAATCTTCTGACCAATTCGGTAAAGTACACGCCGCCCGGCGGCGAAATTGTCGTATCAGTGGAGGCGCCCGACATCGGCGACCGCCCCGTGCAGCAAACAGACTGCGAGGAGGTCGTCATCACGGTGCGAGACAACGGCCTCGGGATTACGCCGGCACTGCAACCGTACGTATTCAATATGTTCTCGCAGTCGGCTTCCGCGCGCACACGCGCAGAGGGCGGCTTGGGGATCGGTCTCGCGGTCGTGAAGTATCTGGTTGACGCCCACCACGGCGACATCGACATCTCCAGCGACGGCGAAGGCAAGGGAACCCGAGTGGTCGTGCGCCTGCCGATCGCGTGTGCGCGGCCGATCGAGCAGGATGCCACGCCCGCGCCGGCCGTCGCGCCGCTGCGCCTGCTTGTTGTCGATGACAATGCTGACGCGGCGGAGGCACTCGGCACGCTGCTCGAACTGGATGGCCACGACGTGAGACGTGCGCAAAGCGGCGCTGAAGCGCTTTTAATCGTCGAAACCTTTACGCCCGATGTTGCCCTGATTGATCTCGCGATGCCCGGGATGGGCGGCGCGGAGCTGGCCCGGCTGCTGCGCGAGCGCGTCCGGTGCTCGATGACCAGGTTTGTCGCGGTAACCGGATACAGTCAGGGCGAAGGCGAACAGACGACGGGCGGCAGCCCATTCGACTACAGGCTCATCAAACCGGTCTCGTTCAACGACCTGGCAGACATTCTTCGATGATCGTGACGCCGTTCACGAAGCCGGACATCACCCGATACGGCGCCCAACTCGAGCAGCACCTGGCGTCTTCCAGTCACCGGATGAGCGCGGCGTGAGATCGAACTGGATCCAGGAACGCCTCACCACATGGCACGGCTGGACACTCACTGCAGCAACCGGGCAGGATATTTAATCAGGATACCTATATTTTTTTAGGTATCCTGGAACCGGTTTTCGGCTCCAGATCAGGTACGCCTGATCAGATCAGATGCGCACATAGAGTATGTCCCCATGCTTCAGGTCGCGGTCCTGGCGGATTCTCGCATTGATCTACGCGGCGAAGTAGTCCATATTCGAGGCAACGCTTTCTTCCATCACGCGGTAACCCGCGATATTCGGCATCGATTGCGTGCCACTCATCCCCCTCTGCGATGTGCCCGCGGACTGCGGCGGCCAACTGGATCTATCGAAGTCGTAGCGTGCCAATGTTCAATCCATCTCGCCGGGATGGCCCTGATTCGCGGCAGTGTCCCCGTTGTGGGACCCGGCTCAATGGGGTCATGAAATTTTGTCCCCACTGCGGTGCGAAACAGCACGCGGCGGTGTCTCGTGGCGCGGCAGCAAGCGGAGCGACTGCGCATCACTCGCTGTCGCCCTACTATGCGTTCGCCAGTGTAGCGGTGTTCGCGCTCGTATTTACCGCGTACGGGATCTCGCATTACGACCAACGGGAACGGACCCCCGAAGCTCAGGCGATTCAGGGAGCCGTGCGCGAGCAGTCGCGCGCGCTTGCGGTTCCGGCGAGCGGCGAATCGGCGAATGGCGCCGCTCAGCCAGTGATCGCGTCCGCGCCGGCACATCGTCTATCGCAAGCGCCAGTCCGCACGGCACACAGGCATAGCGCCAGACAATACGCCGCTACCAGCGATGATCTTGCCGGCGACGGCACCGATTTGCGTGAAGACAACACCGGTGCGCGTGCCGATGTTACCGGCAGTGTCGCCCGAGCGCGCGCAAGCCTCGATAGGAACAGCCTATGGCCAGCTCGCAGAGCCGTCATGGTCGCGCTTGCCGCGCAGCCTGGCAACAAGGAAGCGCTGCAGATCCGGGCCGAGCTGGTTTTGCGAGAACATGAGCGTGACGCCTTGCTCGACTCCGCGCGGCAATGCGCACGCGAGGGACGGTGGGCGTGCGTGTGGAATAACGCAAGTCACGCCCGGAGCGTCGACGTATCGAGCCGCGAGGCGCAGAAGCTGCTGTCCTATGCCGTTGCCAGGCGCGGAGCGGACTCGGGAGGTAGCTTTGACCCAGTCGCCTCAGACGTCATGATTAATCAGTAATGCTTTGCGTCTAGATGAGCCATAGCCTGTGAAGCGCTTGAATTTCGACGAATACATTCAAGCGTACCGAACCCCGCTAATGCCTCACTCGCTGAGCTCGGTTTTCCCCCGCATCTCCCCAACAACCTTGGCGATCCCGCGTGAGAGACGCGCGATCTGCTTGTATTCCTCGATCATGTCGACAGCCAGTTGATAGTCCAGCACCTCCGACTTCTGCGCGAGCTGCAGATCGCCAAGGATGCCTTGCCGCGCCTGCGCCGCGAGTGTCTTGATCTCGCCCTTCGTCCCGATGCCTTGCGACCCGACAATCGCACCGGCTTCGCCAATCGTCTCGACGATCGCCGCAAGATTTTGCATCACGACTTCGGCAAAACGTGAGTTCGCGACCTCGTTCAGCCGCGTGAGCTCGATACGCTCGGTCAAGCGCTGCTGGCTCACCGCCATCAAATTGGTGCCGATAATGTCGCTGATGTTCTCGAGATTCGCGACGACCTGAGTAAAACCCACCATCTGCAGCCCCTCTTGTTCCGAGTGCTCAGCCTTCGAGAGCCGCCCGACGTAGTGCAGGATTTCGGCCGAGAGCCGGTCGGCTTCCTTGTCCCGGTCCAGCAACGCGTTGATCTCTTCAATCGATCCGTTCACCACGACATGGGTTCCATCACGGACGATGTCGACCACTTCGTTGCCCAGCCGGCTCACCTCCAGCCGAACGCGTTGAAGCCCGAGCGACGGTACGCCTAGCGACGTTTCATCGAGGTAAGCCGGATCGCCAAGCGGCTTCGTTTCCGGCGTCCGCGTACGGACGATCATGCGCGCAAGCCGCGCGATCCATCCCGAGAACCAGATCAGCACCAGCGTGTTTGCCACGCTGAATATCGTGTGGGTGTTGGCGACCTGGCGCGGCGTTTCGGCAGCGAGGCGGGCAACGCCTTGCAACTCGGGGTACGACGGGGAGACGAAGCGCGCCAGCTCGGCCATTTGTGGAATGAAAAAGGCCCAGAAAAGCACACCCAGCACGTTGAATATGAGGTGCACCACGCCCACCTGGATGGCTTCTGCAGACTTGCCTATCGAGGCCAGCAAAGCCGTTCCGCAAGTGCCCACGTTCGCGCCCAGAATCAGCGCAATGCCCGCCTCGAGCGGCATCAGGCCTTGTGCGCCCAGGGCGATGACGATGGCAAGCGTTGCAGCGGAACTTTGTACGATCGCCGTAAAAGCGGCGCCCACCAGGATGCCCAGCAACGGGTGCTCCATGTTCTGCATGGCGTCGATGAATGGCGGGTACGTGCGCAGAGGACGCGTGGCGTCGCCCATGAACTCGATGCCCAGAAACAGGAGGCCGAGCCCCATCACGACTTCGCCGATCCTGCGCACCAGGTCGCGCTTGCCGAACGCGTACATGGCAAAGCCGATCGCCAGCATGAACGGCATCAGTCTGGAAACGTCGAACGCGATGATTTGCGCGGTGATCGTCGAGCCGATGTTCGCGCCCATGATCATCGGAACCGACTGCGCGAGGGTCATCAGCCCGGCAGAGACGAATCCGACCATCAAGACGGTGGTGATCGTGGACGAATTCAACAGCGCCGTCACCAGTGCGCCGGCCACTACGCCCCGGAACCGGTTTGCCGTGAGCACGCCGAGCAGCATCTGGAGCCTCGAGCCGGCAATGGCCTTGAAGCCCCCGGTCATGAATTGCAGCCCGAGCAGGAAAAGCGCCAGCCCGCCGATCAAGACGCCAAACATCTGCACCAGATTCAGGCTGGCCTGGTCGATTGCGGTGGGATCGGGGGTCATCGCTTGGCGCCTTGTGCTGGCTGTCGAGTCCCCTATTCTCTTGCAAAACGGAAAATTGGCGCGGATGTTGGGCCCGGGGCATTCAGCAGGCGCGGGGCGCTCGCGGCGCGCAAAGCGTAGCGGACGGGTTGCCGGCCGCCGCCCGTCCAACTCCCCGCCCTTGCCGTCCTATGCCTCAAGGCCGCTCCAGCGCCGCCATCGCCCTCACGATCACCAGCAGCACCGAAAGGCTCACGCCGCTCGTCGCGCGAAACTCCGCGAGCAGGCGTCCATAGCGCTCGAGCGCAGCCTCGTGCTGCTCGCACCAGGCATCCACGAGCGTTTGCGCATCGTCCGTATCGGGGGCCTGCGCGAGGGCGTTGGTGGTCAGCGCACGCTTGAGGCGCGCGACCTCCGCAAGCGCTGCCGCACGCGCCATCGTGTCCCAATGCGTGGGGGTCGGCAGTGCCGCCGCGCGCTCGCCGATCCAGCCGTAGTTCAGTCGCGTGTCCAGCGCGAAATACGCTGCCGCCACATGTTCGAGCGGACGATCGCAGGCGGCCGCCACATCGGCAATATCCAGCAGTGCGATGGAAGTCTCGCCACTCGCCACGCGCACGGCCAACGCGCTTTCCACGCCGGCGTTCACGAGTTCGGCCTGACGCGCCGACAACGCTTCGAGATCGGCAGCGGGCAGCAACGCCGGCAATTGCGGCGCGAGCCGCTGTGCCGCGTCGCGGCAACGCGCGAGCAGCGTGCCGCCGTCGTCGACGGCGCCCGACTGCAGGTGCCGCAGGAACCAGAGCGCCGCGCGTTCGAGCAGCCGCGCGACATCGACGAACATGCGCGCCTGCACGTCGTCGGGCACGCGGTTGTCGAGCGCGTCGATGTCGCGCCACACGTCGTTCAGGTCGAACACGTCGCGCGCCATGATGCAGGCGCGCACGATATCGCCGGGTTGCGCGTCCGTTTCCTCCATCAGACGATGCACGAACGCGCAGCCCACGCGATTCACGAGCGCGTTCGTCAGATGCGTCGCGAGGATCTCGCGGCGCAGCGGGTGGCGCTGCATCGGCTCGCTGAAGCGCTGCTGCAGCGGCTTCGGGAAATAGTCGATCAGCAAGTGCGCGACGAGCGGGTCTTCCGGCACATCCGATTCGAGCAGCGCATCGTAGAGCCACATCTTGCTGTAGGCGAGCAGCACGGCGCGCTCCGGCGACGTGAGGCCGAGCTTACCGCTCTGGCGCTCGGCGATTTCCTCGTCGGTCGGCAGGAATTCGATCGCGCGGTTCAGGCGGCCCGCGCGTTCTAGCCAGCGCATGAGCCGCGTCTCTGCGTCGAGCAGTTCCGCGCTGTAGCGGCCCGCAATCGAGAGCGCCTGGGTCTGGTAGTAGTTGTCGCTCAGCACGAGCAGCCCGACTTCGTCCGTCATGTCGGCGAGCAGCATGTTGCGCTGCTTCATCGTCATCTCGCCATCGGCCACCACGAGGCCCAGCAGGATCTTGATGTTGACTTCGTGATCCGAGCAGTCGACGCCCGCGGAATTGTCGATGGCGTCGGTATTGATGCGTCCACCGCGCTGCGCGAACTCGATACGGCCGAACTGCGTGACGCCCAGGTTGCCGCCCTCGCCCACCACCTTGCAGCGCAAGTCGGCACCGTTCACGCGCACGGCGTCGCTGGCCTTGTCGCCAACCTGCGCATTGGTCTCGTGCACGGCTTTCACATAGGTGCCGATGCCGCCGTTGTAAAGCAGATCGACAGGCGCGAGCAAGATCGCGCGGATCAACTCGTTGGGCGTGAGCGCGGCCGCATCGATGCCGAGCGCACTCTGCACGGCGGGCGAAAGCGGGATCGTCTTCACGGTGCGCGGGAACACGCCGCCGCCCGCCGAGATGGCCGCGGGGTCGTAGTCGGCCCAGCTCGAGCGTTCGAGCGCGAAGAGCCGGCTGCGTTCCGCGAAGCTCGTCGCCGGGTCGGGGTTGGGATCGAGAAAGATATGCCGATGATCGAACGCCGCCACCAGCTTGATATGCGGCGAAAGCAGCATGCCGTTGCCGAACACGTCGCCCGACATGTCGCCGACGCCGACCACGGTGAAATCGGTCGCCTGCGTGTCGACGCCCATTTCGCGGAAGTGCCGCTTGACCGATTCCCAGGCGCCGCGCGCGGTAATCGCCATCTTCTTGTGGTCGTAGCCCACCGAGCCGCCCGAGGCAAAAGCGTCGTCGAGCCAGAAGCCATATTCGCTCGAGATCGCGTTCGCGTAGTCGGAGAAGGTGGCCGTGCCCTTGTCCGCTGCCACCACCAGATACGGGTCGTCCGGATCGTGGCGCACCACGTCGGGCGGCGGCACGATCACGTTGTTCACGAGGTTATCGGTGAGATCGAGCAGACCGCGCAGGAAGGTCTGATAGCACGCGATGCCTTCGCGCATCCACGTTTCGCGATCGGTGGGTGGCGGCGGATTCTTCACCACGAAGCCGCCCTTCGAGCCCACCGGCACGATCACCACATTCTTCACCATCTGCGCTTTCATGAGGCCGAGCACTTCGGTGCGGAAATCCTCGCGCCGGTCGGACCAGCGCAGGCCGCCGCGCGCGACGCGTCCGCCGCGCAGGTGCACGCCTTCCACGCGAGGCGAGTAGACCCAGATCTCGAACATCGGCTTGGGCTCGGGCAGCCCCGGCACTTTGGCCGGATTGAACTTGAACGACAGCGACGGGAGCAGCCCGCCATCCGCATCGCGCCGGAAATAGTTCGTGCGCTGCGTGGCGTTGATCACGCCGAGGAACTGCCGGAGAATGCGGTCTTCGTCGAGATTGGGCACCTGGTCGAGTGCGCTTTCGATGGCCTTGAGCGCGCGCTCCGTGCGCGCCTCGCGCCCCTCGCCCAGTTCGCCCACGGCCGGGTCGAAGCGGATCAGAAACAGCTCGACGAACTGGCGCGCGATGGCGGGGTTGCCGGTCAGGGCGCGCTCGATATAAGCGTCGCTGAACGTCGAGCCCACCTGGCGCAGGTACTTCGCATACGCGCGCAGGATCGTAACTTCGCGCGCGCTCAGATACGCGCGCAGCACGAGGCGGTTAAAGTCGTCGTTCTCGATACGCGCGCTCCACACGGCCTCGAATGCGTCTTCGAACAGGTCCTTCACGCGTTCGATGTCGAACTCCGCGTCGTCGGCGAGCTCGAGTCCGAAATCGTGCACCCATGCGCTCTCGCAGCCTGGCGCCTCGATAACGTACGGCCGCTCTTCGTCCACGCGCACGCCAAGATGCTCGAGCATTGGCAGGCTGCGCGACAAGGCAATGGCCTCACCCGTGCAATACACCTTGAAGCGAAACGCGCGCGGCCCGGCTTCAATAGGCCGATAGAGATTCATCGCGATGCGCCGCGTGCCCTGCACGCGCTCGATGAGCTCGATGTCGCGCACCGCCGTGCGCGCCGGATAGTCGTCGCGATAGCCCGCGGGAAACGAGTCGGCGTAGCGATGCAGGAGCCGCGTGCCCTGCTCTTCGCCGAACGCGTCGAGCAAGGCATCGGCGAGATCGTCCTGCCAGCGCCGCGTGACCTGCACGAGCCGCGCCTCCAGCTCGCGGGTGTCGACGTCGGGCATCTCGCCCGATTTCGCATGGACAACGAAATGAATGCGCGCGAGCGCCGACTCGGACAGCAGCGGCGTGAATTCCACCGACTCGCCGTTGAAGGCCTCCATCAGCAGACGGGCGATGCGGCGGCGCAGATCCGTGTTGTACTTGTCGCGCGAAACGTATACGAGGCAGGACACGAAGCGGCCGAAGCGGTCGCGCCGCACGAACAGGCGCGTGCGCTGATGCTCCTGCAAGCGCAATACGCCCATCGCGACATCGAAGAGCTCGTCTTCGTCGGCCTGGAAGAGCTCGTCGCGCGGCCAGGTTTCGAGCACCGTCACGAGCGACTTGCCGAGGTGCCCCTTGGGCAGGAAGCCTGCACGCCGCACAATGTTCGCGCACTTGCGGCGCACGATGGGGATCTCCGCGCTCGAGACCATATAGGCCGTGGAGGTGTAGAGACCGACGAAGCGCCGCTCGCCGCACACTTTGCCGTCCGGCCCCACGAGCTTCACGCCCACGTAGTCGAGGTAGCCGGGGCGATGCACGGTCGCGCGCGAATTCGCCTTGGTCAGGAAGATGGGCCACGCGCCGGTGATGATCTCGGTTGCAGCGCTCGGCAGCGGCGTGATGTCGGGCGCGCCGGGCGCGCGCAGCGACTCGCGCAGGATGCCAAGGCCCGAGCCCTCCACGCCGCGCAGCGCAAATCCGTCGCCGTGCTCGACGAGCGCGTAGTCGCGCTGGCCAAGGAACGTGAAATGGTCGGCCGCCATCCATTCGAGGAATGCGCGCGATTCGACGTCTTCGGCGCTGCTTTCGCGCGCCTTCATGGTCTTGATCGTGCCGCGCGCCACCTCGACGATCTTCGGCCAGTCTTCGACCGCCGCGCGCACGTCGCCTAGCACCTTGGCGATAGCGTCGCGCAGCTCCTCCAGTTTTGCTGCATCGCCGCAGCGGTCGACCTCGAAATGAATGAACGAGGCGAGTTGCGACTGCCCTTCATCGGCGCCCACCCCGCCCACGTCCGTGCGCACGATGGTGCCGTCCTGGCCGCGCCAGAGCCGGAACACCGGGTGCATGACCGAATGCAGCGCGAGGCCGAGCTTGTTGACGGCCATCGAGACCGAATCGACGAGAAACGGCATGTCGTCGTTGACGATCTCGATCACGGTGTGGTCCGAATGCCAGCCGTGCTGCTCGAGGATCGGGTTGTAGACCCGCATGCGCTCGGCGCCCGGGACGAAGCGCTGCGCCGTCTGCCAGTGCGCCATGGCGGCGCCGTAGAGATCGGCGATGCTGCGGCTGCGCAGGTCTTCGGCATCGACGAAGTCGTAGTAATGCCGCAGAAAGGGTTCGACGATCTGGAAGGTGGGCTCGGGTAATCGCGCACGCGCGAATTCCACGACGTCGGAAAGCAGATGGGTGACGAATTCCTCGTTTCTCACTTGCATGGCGGACTCCAGGAAGGACGGCCATGGACTGCATCGGCGGGAGGTTCATTATGCACCGGCGAGGTGACAGAAAGGGGGCTGCATGTGCACGTTTCCGGGCCGCCGAACGGCACGGTCTCCCGCACCGCAGCATTTTCCTCGTCGCACTTGCGGCTCTTTCGCCTCCCCGCATTTTGTGATTTCCGGGGTCGAAACATGGTTGCGCGGATAAGACAATTTGCGGTCCGAATTGTCTTTACTTCCCTCGATTGATTCGTATACTGCGGCCGTAAAGTCGAATCTGCCGGGATGCCGAGCACAGGCCTCCCGGTTCTTTGGAGAGAGACGGTGGATTCGGTTAGCAATGCGATGAAAGTGATGCTGCGTGCAACGACGGTGTGTGTGGCGCTATGGGTTTGCTCGCTCGCTCAAGCGCAGGAAGTGGGCACCGCGGGCGGCGCGCTGAGCGGCGCATTTTTTAACGGTGCGAGCCTCGCGGCCAAGGCCGCGCACAACGTTCTCGACAGCGCCAGGATCGACAACATCGCCGTCCCCCAACTCGATTCCGCCGGGAAAGCACCGCCGCCGCGCGTGATGCCTTTCTTCGATGGCGGCTATGGGCACAGACGGCCCGCGATCGGGCTCAATTTCTCGTTCGATCTGGGCGAGGCAAACAGCAGCCCGCCAGTTTCGTCACACGCATAGATTGGGTGGGCACGATGGTCCGGCACTCGCCACGCAAGTCCGCCAGGTCCAGCGCCTAAAACCGGTCTATCATGCCGAGCTGCACGCCCCGCACCGTCGCCCCCGGCCATGATGGCTGAAGACCCGTGACGTTCACGCCGCGCAGGGTCATTTCTCCTTGCCCGCGGTTGCGCAGCCAGCCTGCGCTCGCATACAGCAGCACGCGCGCGGAGAGGTCGTACTCGCAGGCCGCGCTGAACTGGTCGGCGTTGTTGTCGCCACCGGAACGGTCGCGCATATACGTGTAGCCCAGCGAGGCGCGAAAGCGCGCGCTCACCGCATAACGCGCCGAGACCGAGACACCGTCGTTGTGATAACGCGGCGTGCCGCCGTCACCGTTGAAGAACGAGAGAAAGCCCGTGATCGCGCCGTACACGTACGAAACGCCGCCGAGATTCGCGCGCAGCGCGCCATTGCCGTGCGTCTGCTGATGCGCGTACGAAATGCGGAACGGGCCGCTGGCATACGCGAAGGTCTCGATGTTGCCTGCGATGCCGTTGCCGTCCGCATCGCTCGCGTCGCGCAGCGCGGTCATCAGCGTCGTCGAAAAGCCATGAAATTCGGGCGACAGGTAAGTGATTGCGTTGCTCTCGTACGGTGTGATCTTCGAGAGATTGTCGAGCCCCGAAGCGATCGTGCCCGCGCCGAACGCGTCGAGCCCGCCCTTGAACGGGATGTAGATGGGCGAGTATTGGCGGCCCATGCGCAGCGTGCCGTAAGGCGTGCCCACGCCGACCCACGCCTGGCGGTTGAAGATCGTATTACTCACGGCATATGTGCCGTCGTTCGAGCCGAAACCGTTCTCAAGGTCGAAAAGGATCTTCACGCCGTTGCCGATGTCTTCGGCGCCGAGCAAGCCCATGCGCGAGCCGCGATATGCGCCCGAGTCCATGCGCGCGACGTAGCCCGCGCCCGGGTTGGTGACTTCGATGCTCGTGTCGAGCGCGCCGTAGAGCGTGACGGCGCTTTGCGCATGCGCGTCCATCGCGTGCGCCGCCAGCGCGAGGAACATGGCGAGCGTGACCAGTGCGCCTCGCGGCGCACTCCATCCACATGAGCAGGCACAAAACCGCACGCGTTACTGCGGCAACGCGTAGGCGATCACGTAGTCGCCGAGCTTCGTGCCGAACGAGCCATGCCCGCCCGCGGCGATCACGACGTACTGCCGCCCGTCGACCGAATAGGTCATCGGCGTGGCCTGGCCGCCTGCGGGCAGACGGGCTCGCCAGATTTCCTTGCCGGTGTTCACGTCGAACGCGCGGAGATAGTTGTCGGCCGTCGCGCCGATGAACGCCACGCCGCCGGACGTCACGATCGGGCCGCCCAGCATCGGCATGCCCATCTTGAACGGCAGCGGAATCGGCGAGCTGTCATGCACGGTGCCGATGCGCTTCTTCCACACGATCTCGTTGGTCTTCAGGTCGATTGCCGCCATATAGCCCCATGCCGGCTGCTTGCACGGCAGCCCGAACGGCGAGAGGAACGGGTTGAGCGTCACGCCATAGGGCACGCCGTATTGCGGCTGGATGCCCGACTCCGTGCCGCTCCCCTTGGCGCCCGGTTCCGGCTCGATCGGATTGCCCGGTCCGCGCGGGATCAGCCGCGAGACGAACGGCAGCGCGATCGGATTGGCGATGGCGATCTGCCGGTCCGTGTCGATGGCAATGCCGCCCCACTCGAACATGCCGAGGTTGCCAGGGAACACGAGCGTGCCTTGCAGCGAAGGCGGCGTGAACGTGCCTTCGTAGCGCAGCTTGTGGAACATCACGCGGCACACGAGCTGGTCGTACATCGTGGCGCCCCACATATCGGCATCGGTGAGCAGATTCTTCGGGCGGAACGTGAGCTCGGAGAACGGTTGCGTCGGCGAGACGCGGTCGCCGGGCGCCGCGCCCTGCGGCACCGGCATTTCGGGCGCCGGCACGACGAGCGCACCGGTGCGGCGGTCGAGCACGAACAGGTTGCCCGTCTTCGCGGGGCCGTACACGACCGGCACGGTGTTGCCGTCCTTGTCGGTGATGTCGGCGAGCGTCGGCTGCGAGGGCATGTCCATGTCCCACAGGTCATGGTGCGCGGTCTGGTAGAACCAGGCGAGCTTGCCCGTGGACGCATGCAGCGCCAGGATGCCGCTCGCGTAGCGCTCCATGAGCGGCGTGCGGTCGCCGCCCCAGATGTCCGGCGTCTTCACGCCCATCGGCAAATAAACGATGTCGAGCTTCGCATCGTAGGCGCCGGGCGCCCACGAGTTCGGCGAATTCCACGTGTAGTGCTCGCCCGGACCAGGGATCTTGTTCGGATCCTCAGCGCCCGTATCGAACACCCAGAGCAGCTTGCCCGTGCGCACGTCGAAGCCGCGGATCACGCCCGAGGGCTCGCGCGTCGAGAAGTTGTCCTCGACCGCGCCCGCCACGATGATCACCGTGTTCGTGACGACCGGCGGCGAGGTGGGCTCGTACATGCCCGGCGTGGTCACGGGCATGGCGTGCTGGAGGTCGAGATCGCCGTTGTTGCCGAAGCCCGCGCAGCGCTCGCCGGTGATCGCGTCGAGCGCGTAGAGGTGGCCGTCGTTCACAGGCAGCAGGATGCGGCGCGTGCAGGCGCCGTTCGCCGATGTCGCGGCCGATGCCGCCGAGGTGGCGTCGCTCGCGGGCGCTGCGGCCTGCGTGGACGAAGCGGCTGTGTCGCTGGGAGGCGCTGCGGCTTGCATAGAGGACGCAGCGGCGGCATCCGATGCGGCAGCGCTCACGTCCGAAGCCGCACCGGCAACATCGCTTGCGGCCGCAGCAGGTTCCGCCGGCGCCGCATTCGCCGAGAGATCGACATAGGACACGCCGCGGCAAGTCACGTGCTGAAACGACGGGTCGGCCTGCAGCTTCGGATCGAACTTCCACTTGAGCTCGCCCGTCTGCGCGTCGAGCGCGAACAGCTTCTGGTGCGGCGAGCACAGATAAAGCAGATTGCCGATCTTGAGCGGCGTGACTTCATTGGTGATTTCGACCGGATCGTTCGGGCCTTTCGTGTCGCCGGTGCGGAAGGTCCATGCGACCTGCAGGTTCTTCACATTTTCCGGCGTGATCTGCTGCAGCGGCGAATAGCGCGTGCCTTCCTGCGTGCGGCCGTAGGCGGGCCAGTCGGCGGCATCGACACCGTCGGGGTTCGCAGCAGGCGTCGTGCCCGCCGACGCGCCGAATGTGCCGTTCACCGTCTGCGGATCGTGGTAGCACGCGTAGACCAGCACGCCCGCCCAGATCACGAGTGCGCCCAGCAGCGCGCTCACGCCAAGCGTCTTCGCACCCTGGAGCCGCCAGCTCACGAGCAGCAGCAGCCACACGCCGAAGACAACCAGCACGCCAGAGCGCGGCGCGAGCGCCCAGAAGTCGGGCCCCGACTCCCAGAGCGACCAGATCGCCGTGCCGACCAGCACGAGCGCATAGAGCACGAGCGCGCTGGGGCTGCGCCGGTACAACTGCAACGTCACGACGAGCAGCACGACGCCGGTCACGACGTAGTACGCGGAGCCGCCGAGCGAGAGCAGCCATGCGCCGCCTGCCAGCAGATAGAGCGCGGTAAGCGCGGTGAATACCACCGTGATGCCGCCGATGAATCCTGTCGATGTCGACGATGCCGATTGTCTGGACATGATGATCTCAACCTTCGTGTGAGGACGCTGCTTTCATCAACGGAAATCAGAACACGTGCATCATGCCGATGTACGCTCCGGTCTGCGACTCGCCGGCCATCGGGCTCGTGGGCGAGCTCGAATCGCGCGGCGTGGCGAACACCGAGAAGGTGCCGGCCTTGCTGTTGTTCACGTAGGCCACCGTGCCGTAGAGAAACGTGCGCGCGCTCAGGTTGTAAGTGGTGCCAAGCGCGTACAGCATGGCGTGACTCGACGGATCGTGCGCGGCGTCGCCGCCGCCCTCGCCCACGTGAATATAGAAGCCCGCGGCCGTCACGGCCCATCGCTGCGTGGCCTGGTAAGTCGCGCCCAGCCAGTAGTGGTCGGCGCTGTCCGCCACGCCAACAGGCGAATCGGGCGCCGCGTAATGCGTATAGGCCGCCTGGATCTTGAACTTCTCCACCCGCAAATTGCCGCCCACGAAATACTCGCGCGAAGCGGTGAAGATGTTGGAGAGGCGGCCGTTCTGGTCGCGTAGCTCGTCGTAGATGCCGCGCATGTCGAAGAGCGGCGAGTGATACGAGAGCATGATGCCGTCCGAGCGGCCGAACTCGCCCGGCGCACCGCTATTCCAGGCGCCCGGCTGATTGCCGAAGGCATATTGCCCCTGCACGTCGAAGCCGTGCCAGACAGGGCTGTGATACTCGACGTTGTTGCTGGTCTGCTGCCAGTTGCGCCCACGCACGAGTGAAGCCGACGACACGGCCTCCTGCACGAACGGATCGAATTCCCACACGCCGTCACTGTCGATGAAGAGATTGCGGCCCGCCTGCAACTGGCCCCACGTCTCATTCTTCAGACCCACATAGGCGCGGCGTGAAAAGAGCCGCCCACCGCCCGTGGTGCCGTTCATGATCTGCAGCGCGGTTTCGAGGTCGAACAACGCGCTAGTGCCGCCGCCCAGGTCCTCGGTGCCCTTGAAGCCCAGCATGCTGGTGCCCCAGTCGCCGCCTTCGGCGCTCCATCGGCTCGAACTGCCGCCCGTGCCGTTGGCGATGTGGTTCAGGTATTCGATGCCGCCGTCGACGCGGCCGTACAGCGTGACGCTCGATTGCGCCGAGGCAGCCGTGCTGGCGGCGAGCAGGACGCACGCGCCCAGTTGTTTTTTCACGTCAGCTCCCAGGTGGATTCTTGTTTCGGTATCCGTGCCGTCGAGCCTTGCTACGCCACGGGGCGATTCATCCAGTACCGCTGGGCATGCTCCACGCGGCCGCCCGGCGGCAACGCATCGTCCGATGCGTACCCGCCTGGGTAGACTGCGTCTGAAAAATATAGCGCGTCATCGAGAATGGTGCTTTTCCCATGCCTCCCGGGGCGTTGCCGTAGCGCCGCAACCTAGCGGGCGCGCGGACGCGGTGCGCATGCACCTCATTGAGGCGTTCGCTGCTCTCCCCCATGGAAGCTTCATGGCACTGTGCGCAATTCGGTGCGATCTGTGCCCTTGGTTCGCCCGCTGAATGCCACTGTTGCTTTCCTGGGCGCGGTATGACTTTCAGGCTGATTGGTTCGCCATGATGGAATGCCAAGTTCACGACGCTTCAGGTTAGCCGACTTGGTGCAGCATCCCACCTGTTTGGCCACTTGCGCATCGGACAGGGTGCCGAGCAAGGCGATGGCATCGTCCGACCACGTGTGCTGCGCACGGGAGATGCGAAGCTCCTGCCGCTTCTTGTGAACGGCCGTATTCGACACGCCGATCCGGGCCGCGACTTCTGCGTCGGTTATCTTGCCGAGCAAAGCGATTTCAGCGGCGCTCCACTCGCGAGGCCCGCGCGTGGACGGGATGCCAAGCGCGCACCGTTTCACGCGCACGACGTATTCCGATACACCCAGTTTGCGCGCTGCCGCGGCATCGGACATGGTGCCAAGCAAGGCAATATCCTTTTCGCGCCAGGTGTCACGCGACGGCGCCGGAGCGATTCGCAGGCTGCGCCGTTTCTGCGTGACGGTATACGCGCTCAATCCGATCTGCCTGGCCAGGTCCTCGTCGGGCAATGTGCCAAGCAAGGCAAGCTGGCCCGGGGTCCACTTGTGACAGCCCGCATTGCCCTGTGCGCGTGCCGAAGCAATACCCAGCTCGTGCCGCTTCAGGTTGACCGCCTTCGTCGTCAAGCCTACGCGTCTGGCCACTTCCGCGTCGGAGACTACGCCAAACAGGGCGACCTCCTCAGCGGTCCATGTGTGTTGCACGCGTGTCGATGGAATGCCGAGTGCCCAGCGCTTTTTCTGTACCGTGGTAAGGGTGACGCCCAAGCGCTTTGCCATGTTCGCATCGGGCACGGTCCCAAGCATGGCGATCGCCTCGTCTGTCCATGCGCAGCGCTTCGGGCTCTCTTCGACGCCTGATCCATATCGCCGCACGCGTATGCCAGGCGACAGACACGGAACGCCTTTCGAGGGCGCCGCGAGTTGCCCGATAACCTGATCGAAGCGCCTCATCGGCTGCGCATTGACCACCAGCCCCTGCCTGGTGCGTTTGCTATGCGAAGGAATTCCTAGCTCATGCCGCTTCTTCCAGACAGCGAAGGACGTGACGCCGATTTGCTGCGCAATGGCTGCGTCCGCCTTCGTGCCCAGCAGGGTAATGTGTTCGTCCGTCCAATGAGCTTTCAGGTAGCCCTGCTTGAGCGCCGAAGGGATCCCGCGCCGCTTGCGCGCCTTGAAAACGGTCAGGAGACAGACGCCAAGTCGTTGCGCGACTTCGGCGTCGGGCATCGTGCCAAGCAGTGCGACTGCATCCGTTGTCCAGTCGTGGCCATGGCGCCTTTCACCGCGAATGGACGAGATACGCAGCTTGCGGCGCTTCGCCGTGACTGTCGACTGCGGTATGCCGAAGCGCTCCGCAATTTCACGGTCGCGATACTTGCCAAGCATGGCGAGAATCTCCGCGCTCCATTCGTGATGGACACAGGTACGCACCGATGGAATACCGAGCTCGAGCCGCTTTCGGTTGACGGTTGCTGCGTTCGAACCAATGCGCCGCGCGACTTCGACATCGGGCATCGTGCCGAGCAGTGCGAGCTCGTTCTTTGTCCACGTGCGGGCCTGCTTTCCCCTGGATTTGGCGACTCTGTCCGAAGTGATTCGCCGTTCATATACGCCTGCCCTGGCGTTGCTCGCACGGCGCGGCATTCTCTCACGGTCCGTCGCCGATGCGGCATGGTCGATTTGTGAAATCGTATGTTCGAATCGCCGGTTCATTTGGCCTCGCCGCCGTGGTCGAAGACGTCGCCAAGGCGCGCTGCCTCACCTCCTGATGCTGCGTCCTGCATGTGCCGTAACCTCCGTTGCTTAGGAACAGGTGGAGCAATTGCGATTCATTGCCCGGTTCGGCATCTTGTTTTGCAGGCTTTTTGTGATCTACGGGAAAACTCTTAATTAGGTTCATCATTCCGCGCCATGACTGTCAGAATGGTCAGAAATAGTTAATCAATTTGATATTCCGCAATGAGTGCAATGACGCAGAGCCAGGCTAGAATCGACGTTTCATCACTCATCTCACTGCCATGACAACTGCACTGCTTGTCATCGATTTCCAGCAAGGACTCGTGTCCGTCGATCCGTTGCCAGGCAGCGCGACCATGGTGACCGCCAACATCAACGTGCTGATTCAGCGCGCCCGCGAAGCGGGGGCGCCCGTGGTATTCATCCAGCACGAAGACGACGAACTCGTGCATGGCGAACCGGCATGGGAGATAGCGGGAGATTTACGCGTGGAGCCGCAAGACCATAGGGTCGGCAAGCGCACGCCCGATTCCTTCCTGAACACGGAATTGGGATCGATACTGGAGCGGCACGGTGTGAAGCACGTGGTCGTGTGTGGATATGCGAGCGAGTTTTGCGTCGATACGACCGTGCGCCGCGCAGCGGCCAACGGCTATGCCGTCACGCTTGCCGCCGACGCGCACACGACCCACGACAAGCAACACGCGTCGGCGGTTATGATTCGCGAGCATCACAACCAGACGCTCTCGAACATCCGCAGCTTCGGCCCGCGAATTGCCGCCGTGCCTGCCGAAACCATCGCTTTCGGTGCATAGGCACAGATCGCATCGGGAGGGGCGGCGCACGGCTCTGCCGCTTTTTATCGGCTTTATCTGCGTTCAGGCGGTGTTGATCACGCTACTGCGTATTGTGCTGGTCGCCCGTGGAATCCGCTCGCGTTTGCGAGCGCTTCACGCCTTCGCGCGTATGGAACACGGGCAGGCGCCAGCCGAAGTACAACGACGCTAGCCGCAGCGCCACGCAAGCCAGCGTCGCGACCCACGGCGTCCAGAACGACGACCAGTCATTCGCAGTGAGCACGACCTGCAACGCCGCACCCAGCAGCGCTGCAGACGCATAGATTTCGCGCTCGAGAATCGCGGGCACGCGCGAGAGCAGGATGTCGCGCAGCACGCCGCCGCCCACCGCGCTCACCATGCCGAGCAGGATCGCCGTCTCCGCACTGTCGGTCCAGACCCATGCCTTTTGCGCACCAGCCACCGCGAAGAGTCCTAGCCCGATCGCGTCGAAGAACAGCACCGGATGGCGCAGCCGCCGCACCTGCGGATAGGCCGCAATGGTGAGCGCCGCCGCGAGCAGCGACACTGCCAGATAAGCCCAGTTCGAGAGTCCGGCAGGCGGAATCGCGCCGATGCTGACATCGCGCACGATGCCGCCGCCGCACGCCACCATGAAGGTCACCACGATAATGCCGAACAGATCGAGCCGCCGCTGCCGCGCGGCCACGGCGCCCGAGATCGCGAACGCGAAAGTGCCGATCAGATCGAGAACCGTGTACGCCGTGTGGACGTTCATATGCGCGCTCACGTGCGCGCCCAGTGCTGCACTCACGCTGCCTCGCTTTTCTGCCCGGTTTTGTGTCCGTTTGCAGATTCGCTGGTTTGAAGTTCGCCTTCGCTGTCAAGCCATGCGCCGGCCGCGCACAGCATCGCCTCGAGTCCCGTACGCAGCGTCGTGTCGATGACGGGCGCGAAGCGCGGCGAGTGATTGCTCGGAATCTCGTTGATCTTCTTCGCCGCCCGGGCTTGCGCGAACACCTCGGGGTCGGTGCCGCCGACGAACCAGAACGCGTAAGGCACGCCCCATTCGCGCCCGAACACGCTGAAGTCTTCGCTGGCCGCGGCGGGTTGCGTTTCGTAGGCCCGCTCGCCGAAAACCGCTTCGAATGCGGTGCGCAGGCGCGCGGTGGTGGCGTCGTCGTTCTCGGTGAGCGGAAAGCTCGAGAGCGTGGTGAACTCGGGATCGCGGGGCGCGTTCGAAGCCGCGCATTCCGCGCAGCAGATGCGGCGGATCGCACCGAGCATGTATTCGCGCACATCTTCGTCGAAGGTCCGCATGTTGAGCTTGAGCGTGGCGTCGTCGGGGATGATGTTTTCCTTCGTGCCCGCCTGCAGCGCGCCGATCGTCAGCACGGCGCTGTCGCGCGGCGAGATCTCGCGCGAGACGATGGTCTGCAACCGCAGCGTGGTGGAAGCGGCCATGATCACGGGATCGATCGAGGTCTGCGGCTGCGAACCGTGCGAGCCGCGGCCGAAGAGCTTGACCTTGAGGCTGTCGCCAGCCGAGAGGATCGTGCCGCTGCGATACCCCACCGTGCCAGCCGGGCCCACCATCACATGCTGGCCGAGAATGACATCGGGCTTTGGAAAGCGCGCGATCATGCCATCGTCGATCATGCTGCGCGCGCCGCGCCCTACTTCCTCGCCAGGCTGGAACACGGCCATCAGGGTCCCGCGCCAGGCGTCGCGGTGCGTCGCCATGAGCCGCGCCGCGCCCATTAACCAGGTCACATGCATGTCATGGCCGCAGGCATGCGCGACACCCACCTGCACGCCGTCCTCGTCTTTCGTGCTGACCTGGCTCGCATAGGGCAGACCCGTTGCCTCGGTCACGGGCAGCGCGTCCATGTCGGCGCGCAGCATCACCACCGGCCCCTCGCCGTTGCGCAGCAGCGCCACCACACCGGTCACGCCGACTTCGCGCACGACTTCGAAGCCGAGCTTCTCCACGTAATCGGCGACGATTTGCGCGGTGCGGAACTCCTGCATCGAGAGTTCGGGGTGCGCGTGCAGATCCTTGTAGATCGCTTCGAGCTCAGGCAAAAGCGCGTCGATGTCGGGCGCGAACGATTCGACCAGATTGGTCATGGTTGACTCCTTGTTGCCGGCATGAGGCGCTACAGCGGGCAATGGTGGGTTGAGCGCGCGGCTTGCGCAATGCACAGGTTTGCGCGCCTGGGAGGCCGTCATGTCAGGTTGCGCCGGTGGCGCTTTCCAGCAGGCTATCCGAAAGTTTTTCCAGCAGGCGGTCCAGCGTCTTGCGCTCATCGAGCGTGAGCGCGGCCGAGAGATCGGCTTCGAGCGCGGCCCCGACCTTGGCCGTAGCCTGCGCCACCTTGACGCCTTCGGGCGTGCCGCTCAGCGCGACGCTGCGGCGGTCTTGCGCATGCGTGTCGCGGCCGATCAGCCCACGCGCCTCCAGTTCGGCCAGCGTCTTCGAAAGCAGGGTTTTTTCGATCAAGGCGCGCTGCGAGACGGCTTTCGGCGTGATGCCGGTCTCGGCGCAAACGAGCCGCAGCACGCGCAGCGCGCGCACGTCGAGGCCCCAGCGCTCGCGGTAGACCGCGTTGGCGCGCTCGCTCAAGAGCGCGCTCGCGAGATCGAGCCTGAAGGTGAGAAATCCGGAATAGAGAACGGTGGACAAGCGCGCACTCCCATGGCGTGCGCCGGCAGGTGCCGGCGACGCATGGGAGTATAGTTACTTAGTTGAAAATTTCAACTATTTTTGCCGCAGGTATTGATCCGGCAACGTGCGGGGTCGGATGCTCCGTGCTCGTGGTTTCGCGTCATTTCCGAAGCAGGCTCATGCCAGCTTGGCGCGACCACTTCCATCTCAGCAACGCGTGCGCGCCAAGGCCGAACAGCAGTCCCCAAAAGGCCGCGCCCAAGCCGAACAGCGACATGCCCGACGCCGACACGATAAACGTGACCAGTGCGGCGTCGCGCTCGCCCGCATCGGCCATCGACGCGGCCAAAGCACTCGCGATAGTCGGGAACAGGGCAAGGCCGGCAAGCGCGGCAATGAGTTCGCGTGGCAGCATCGCGAAGAGCGAAAGCACCGTTGTGGCGATTACACCGAGCGCGATATACAACAAGCCGCCCGATACACCGGCGATGTAGCGCTTTGCCGGATCTTCATGCGCCTCATGGCCCGTGCAAATCGCCGCGGTGATCGCGGCCAGATTCAGGCCATGGCAGCCAAACGGCGCGAGCACGGCGGACGCCGCGGATGACCACGCAATGACCGGCCCCGCTGTGGGTTTCGTGTAGCCTGCGTTGCGCATGACCGCCATGCCCGGCACCCATTGCCCCGTGAGCGCCACCACGACCAAGGGCAGCGAAATGTTGACGATGGCCTGCCAGTCGAAGCGCGGCGTGGTCCAGACCGGGCTCGTGAATTGCAGTGACGGCACCTGCCCGGTGAGCTTGCCACCCGCAACCGAGACCAACGCACCGACAATGAGCACGCCGACCACGGCATAGCGCGGGAACGCTCGGCGGCCGACAAAGAAGGCAATGAACATCGCGCCCACCAGCACCGGTTGCGCGGGCAACACAACGAACATCTTCGCCGTGAAGCCGAACAGGATGCCCGCCAGCATCGCTGCCGAAATGCCAGCCGGCAGTCTGGAAACGATCTTGTCGAAGGTTCCGGTGATGCCCACAAGGCAAATCACGAGGCTTGCCGCGAGATACGCACCGACTGCCGCCGCATAGTCCACCGTCGGCAGCAGCGTGATCAGCAGCGCCGAGCCCGGCGCCGACCACGCAATGACCACCGGCACCTTGTAGCGCAACGACAGCACGATGCCGAGCACGCCCGAGCCCACCGCGATCGACCAAACCCATGATTCAAGCAGCGCATGGGGCAAGCCTTGCGCCGCCTGGAACACGATGACGAGCGGCCCGGCGAACGAGATCAGCGTGGCGATACAGCCGGCCAGCAGGGCCGGCAGCGAGCAATCTTTGACCCACTGGCGCAAGGCGTTCATAGGTCAGCCGTTGTCTCCACCCGCAACCGGCAATACGGCGCCGGTGATGTAGCTGGCCTCGTCCGAGGCGAGAAAGAGGATCGGCGCAATCTGCTCGTCGAGCGTGCCGTAGCGTTTGAAGAACGTCGACTCGGTGACTTGCTTCACCGCTTCGTTCATCCACGCCTTTTCCTGCTCGCTGTCCCCGGCAGCATTGCGCGCAACGCGTCGGGGAGGCGCGCTGGTGCCGCCCGGCGCACTGGCGACCACACGAATATTGTGCTCCGCGTATTCCATCGCCAGCGCCTGCGTCAGCGCGTTGACACCGCCCTTGGCCGCCGAGTACGGGACGCGACGAATACCGCGCGTGGCATTCGACGATACGTTGACGATGGTCCCGCCGCCGCGCGCGAGCAGATGCGGCAGCACCGCGTGACACGTGTACAGCGTGGGCATCAACGAGCGGCGAATTTCGGCGTCGATCTGCGCGGGCTCGAATTCGGCGAACGGACGCATGCGAATTGCGCCGCCCACGCCGTTGATCAGAATGTCGATGCCGCCAAACTTCCGGGTAGCGAACGCCATCGCCGCCTGGGCGCCCTCGTACGTCTCCAGATCGGCGACGAATCCCGCGGTCTCGGCGCCCTGCGCTTCTGCGGCCACTTCTGCAACGAAATCGGCGCGATCGACAAACAGCACCTTGCCGCCTTCGGCGGCCGCACGCAGCGCCACGCCACGGCCAATGCCCTGCGCCGCGCCGGTGACGACGATGACCTTGCCTGTGAATCGTTGCATGATCAAGCCGCCTTCGCCGGTGCGTTAGGAGTGAACTTCTCGTAGTGGAAGCTGTTCGGCTTCACGCCCTCGTCGTCGAAATACTTGCGCACGGCGTCGACCATCGGCGGCGGGCCGCACAGGTAGACATCGACGTCGCCGTCGTTCAGCGCATTGGCCGGGATGTGCTGCGTCACCCAGCCCTTGCGCGGATGGCTCGATTGCTCTTCGGCCACTACGGTGGCAAAGCTGAAATTCGGCAGCTTCGCCGTGTACGCCTCGACCTCTTCCACCTGCACGAGATCGAGATCGCGCGTGACGCCATAGATCAGATGCACCTTCTGCTGCGAATTCGTGCGCGCCAGCACTTCGAGCATCGAAAGGAACGGCGCGAGGCCCGTGCCGCCGGCGAGGAACAGCAGCGGCCGCTGCACGTCGCGCAGGTAGAAGCTGCCGAGCGGGCCGTGCAATTCCAGCTTTTCGCCCGGCTGCGCGGCTTCCAGCCAGGTGCTCATCACACCGCCGGGGATTTTCTTGATCAGGAAGCTGATCTTCGCTTCGCCCGGCGCCGACGAGAACGAATACGAACGATGCTGGCCGCTGCCGGGCACGTCGATATTCACATACTGGCCGGGCAGGAACACCGGAGCGTTCGCATCCACATCCATTTCGAGCACGACAGCGGCGTCGTTGTGCTGCTCGACTTTCGACACGGTGGCGGCGAACTTGCTGTGACCTGTCTTGCATGCGGTCGACGACGTGGGAATAGCGATCACGCAATCGCTTTGCGGCACCATCTGGCAGGTCAGCACGAGACCGCCATCTTTTTCGTCCTCGGTCAGCGCGTCCTCGATGTAGTCGTCGCCGAGATCGTAGCTGCCGCTTTCCGCGCGGCATTTGCAGGTACCACAAACGCCATCGGAGCAATCCATCGGCAGATTGATCTTGGCCCGAAAGGCAGCGTCGAGGACCTTCTCACCCGCCTTACAGTCGATGAAACGGGTAACGCCGTCTTCGAAATTCAGTGCAATTTTGAAACTGGACATGGGAACCTCCTCCGCTGCCTCTGATGCCTGGTGGCTGCGACGTCAAACGTGGTAGACGTCGAGAACCTGCCGGATATAGTCGTTCTTCAGGACGATCTTCTTGTATGCAATCAACAAGTCGTCGCCAGCCTTACGCAAGGTCACGAACATCGTGCCGAAGTATTGGTCGTTCACCCTGTAGCGGTGGCTGAGCGTGTGAAAGTTGTAGCGCACGTCCACTTCTTCCGCGCGCTCGGCCAGCACTTCCACATTCGTGACGTTGTGGCTCGTGCGCGGCTCGGGCGTCGAAGCGCCGCTGCGCTCGGTCTTGATGCGAAAGACACGATCCTCGAGCCCGCCTTTGTCCGGGTAGTACATCAGCGAGATCTGGCTTTCGTGGTCGTCGGTCAGTTGGTCGTCGTCGTCCCATGCGGGCATCCAGTAGGTGACGTCGTCGGCATAGCAGGCCAGCCATTCGTCCCACTGGCGGTCATCGAGCAGGCGCGCTTCACGGTACAGCGCGGCGCAAATTTTCTGGTAATCGAAGCTCATGCCAGCGCCCCTTCCTGTTCCTTTTTCAGCGCGTCACGCATCACGCGCACCCAGTATTCGTGCTGACACACGAACAAGCCTTCGTCTTCGCTGCGCTCGCCCGAAATGAGCGGCTTCAGCCCCATCTTTTTCGCGTTCTCGTCCGCGCCTTCGACCCACAGCGGCGCACCGCGCGACAAGTCGTTCCAGAGCGCGGTCGTGCCGGCGTAGCCGTTCTGGCAGGCGCGGAACTCTTCCAGGTCGTCGGCCGTGCCCATGCCGGAGACGTTGAAGAAGTCTTCATACTGGCGAATGCGCGTCGCGCGGTCGGCGGCGCTTTCGCCCTTCGGCGCGAAGCAGAAGATGGAGACTTCGGTCTTGTCCACGCTGATCGGCCGCACCACGCGAATCTGCGTGCTGAACTGGTCCATCAGGAACACATTCGGATACAGGCAGAGGTTGCGAGTCTGGTTGACGATGAAGTCCGCCTTCACCTCGCCCACGCGTGCCTGGATTTCATCGCGCTGGCGATAGACCGGCCGCACTTCGGGGTTCATCGTCTGGGTCCAAAGCAGGATGTGGCCGTGTTCGAAGCCATAGACGCCGGCCACCGACTTGCTCCAGCTGTTCGCATCCACTGCCTGCGTGCCCTCTTCCTTGCGGCGCCCCATCGTGGCGGCGTAGTTCCAGTGAACGGTGCTGACGTGGTAACCGTCGCAGCCATTCTCCATCTGCATCTTCCAGTTGCCTTCGTAGACATACGAGGAATTGCCGCGCAGCACTTCGAGTCCCTCGGGCGCCTGGTCGACGATCTGGTCGATGATCACGCGGGCTTCGCCAAGGTAGTCCTCGAGCGGCGCGACATCGGCATTGAGACTGCCGAAGAGGAAACCGCGATAGTTCTGGAAGCGCGCGACTTTCTTCAGGTCGTGCGACCCCTCGGTATTGAATTGCACAGGGTATTCGGTGGTCTTCTCGTCCTTCACCTTCAGCAGCTTGCCGGTATTGGAGAAGGTCCAGCCGTGGAACGGGCAGGTGAAGCTGCCCTTGTTGCCATGCTTGCGCCGGCACAGCATCGCCCCCTTGTGCGCACAGGCATTGATGACGGCGCGCAGCTCGCCCGTCTTGTCACGCGTGATGACCACGGGTTGGCGACCGATCCACGTCGTGTAGTAGTCGTTGTTGTTCGGAATCTGGCTTTCGTGCGCGAGATACACCCAGTTCTTTTCGAAGATGTGCTTCATCTCCAGTTCGAACAAATCGGCGTTGGTGAAGATATCGCGACGGCAACGGAAGATACCGGCCTCTTTGTCGTCCTGCACCGCGGTGGCGAGCAGGTGATCCAGTTCGTTGGCTTTGTCGATAATGGCGGACATATTTCCTCTCCGTAGACGCGAGCTGGGCCCTGCACAGAATTCGCGCACCGGTATCGATTGATGCTTGGGGGATCCCGCTTTGGCGGCGGCGCTACCTGGCCGCCGCCCTGGCGGGCGTTGAGGGCGCGTAGTGGCCTGTTACGCCTCGGCTGAAACGCGCGGGCGGTTGACGATCTGGTTGTCCTTGCCCTGCACCAGCGTGGTCAGAGCAACGTTGAATTCGATGTCCTTGTACGTGTCGGCCTTCAGGCCCAACGCCGTACCACCGGTCTTTTCCGTGACAGCAGGAATCAGCTCCTCGCGGGTGGCGTAGGCGAAGTCGTCCCAAATCAGCGGATCGCCTTCGATATTGAATTGCGTGGTGAGCTTGCGGTGGCTGTCGCTGGTGACGAAGAAGTGCACGTGTGCGGGACGGTTGCCATGGCGGGCGATCTCATCCAGCAGTTGCTGCGTCGCGCCTTGCGGAGGACAGCCGTAGCCCACCGGCATCAGCGTGCGGAATTCGTACTTGCCGTCTGCGCCGGTCTTCACCGCGCCACGCAGGTTGAAATCGCTTTGAGCGCCCGTGGGGTCGAAGTGCGAATAGAAGCCCTTCGAATTGGCATGCCAGCACTCCACCACGGCACCCGCGACCGGCTTGCCGTCCGGACCGGTCACCGTGCCGTGGATGACGAGCGGGCCCGCGTCTGCGTCGGCATTGATGTCGATCTTCGACACGCCGTCGCGCAGCGGGGCGCCGGCGACATACAGCGGGCCTTCGATGGTGCGCGGCGTACCGCCTTCGATGCCGACCGCCTTGTCTGCTGCGTCCATGCGGATGTCGAGGTACTTCTCGAGACCCAGGCCCGCAGCGAGGAGCGCGGCTTCGCCGTCCTTGCCGAGCTTGTTCAGGTAGTTGATGCCGGCCCAGACTTCATCGGGCGTGATGTCGAGATCGTCGATGGCCTTGAACAGGTCGCCCAGCAGACGATTGAGAACCTGTTTGAAGCGGGGGTTACCGCCCGCGCCGCCGAGATTGGTGGCTGCTTTCAGCAGATCCTGGACTTCCTTGCTGTCGAATACCTTCGCGCTCATGGCTACTGTCTCCACTTCGTTATCTGCGGGGAAAAATGTCTCGGGTTTCTCTCGCCGCCACAAACCGGAGTTCTCATGCTCCGAAGGTATAATGAAATGCGGCGATTGCTGTGAGAGAAGCATAGTTGGGCAGCGACAGGCGCGTCCAACACTGATTTAGTATCAGGACCATATCCAGCAGGTATAAACATGGAGCTGAGACACCTGCGCTACTTCGTGGCCGTGGCCGAAGAGCGCAATTTCACGCGCGCCGCCCAGCGGCTGCACATCGCGCAGCCGCCGCTTTCGCGGCAAATCCAGCAGCTCGAGGAGATGCTGGGCGTGCAACTCTTCGAGCGCGACTCGCGCCCGCTCAAGCTCACCGACACCGGCCGCTTCTTCTATCAGCACGCGGTGCAACTGCTCGCGCAGACCGCCGAGCTCGAGTCCATGACGCGGCGCGTGGGCAAGATCGAGCGCAGTCTTTCGGTGGGTTTCGTCGCCTCGACCCTTTACGGCATGCTGCCGAAAATCATCCGGCGTTATCGTCAGGAGAATGCCGCGGTCGAACTGAGCCTCGTCGAAATGACGACGATGGAGCAGATCAAGGCCCTCAAGGAGGGTCGCATCGACGTAGGGTTCGGCCGCATTCGTCTGGAGGATCCGAGTATCCGCCGCGTGGTGCTGCGCGAGGAGCGCCTGATCGTTGCGCTGCCGCTCGGGCACCCGCTCATCGAGGCCAAGGAGCTGCTTTCGCTGCGCGAGCTCGTCAACGAGACCCTCATCATTTACCCGAAGCACCCGCGCCCCAGTTACGCCGACCAGGTGCTCGCGGCCTTTCACGATCGAGCGCTCGAACCGCAGCGCATTTACGAGGCACGCGAGCTGCAGATCGCGCTCGGCCTCGTGGCGGCGGGCGAAGGCATTTCGATCGTGCCGAGCAGCGTCTATGGCCTCAAGCGCGACGACGTCGAATACAAGGATCTCGACGACGCGAAGCTCGTCTCGCCCATCATCATGAGCATGCGCATGCTCGACGAATCCGAGGACGTGCGCCGCATGCTCGATCTCATCTACGTGCTCTACGAGGAAGGCAAGATGGAGCACCTCGCGCCGCCTGAGCGCTGAGCGAGCACCGACCAGCACCCGGCGGCACCATACCCGGCGAGTATCGATTTAGACATTTTCGGTGTTGGACACGCCGATCGAACGGCCTGCATACTCGGCTCAAATCACTCGACCCAATCTGCCAGGTATGAACGCAACCGTAAGCTCCGTTGAAGCGATCCTCGTGGATCTGCCGACCATTCGCGCCCACCAGCTCGCGATGGCCACCATGCAGCAGCAGACGCTCGTCATCGTCAGGTTGCGCTGCAGCGACGGCATCGAAGGCATCGGCGAGGCCACCACCATCGGTGGCCTCTCGTATGGCGACGAAAGCCCCGAAGGCATCAAGCTCACCATCGACACCTATCTCGCACCCGCGCTCAAAGGTGTGGACGCAACCAATGTGCACGCGGCCATGGCCCGGCTCGACAAGGTCGCGCGCGGCAACCGCTTCGCGAAGTGCGCGCTGGAAACGGCGCTGCTCGACGCGCAGGGCAAGCGCCTGGGCGTCTCGCTCTCCACGCTTCTGGGCGGCGCGGTGCGCACCGCCTTGCCCACGCTGTGGACGCTCGCGAGCGGCGACACGCAGCGTGATATCGAGGAAGCGGAGCGCTGGCTCGGCGAGCGCCGACACGACACGTTCAAGCTCAAGATCGGCCGGCGCAGCGTGCGCGAAGACGTGGCGCACGTGTCGGCTATCAAGCGCGCACTGGGCGACCGTGCCCGCGTGACCGTGGACGTCAATCAGGCCTGGAACGAAGCCGAGGCCGCAACCGGCATCGCCATGCTCGAAGCGGCCGGCATCGACCTGATCGAGCAGCCGGTGCCGCGCGAGCAGCGCGCGGCGCTCGCGCGGCTTGCTGCGCGTTTCGTCGTGCCGATCATGGCCGACGAAACGCTGATGGGGCCCGAGGACGCCATCGACCTCGTGCGCGGCGCGTGCGCCGACGTGTTCGCGCTGAAGATCATGAAGTCGGGCGGCCTCTACGGCACGCTGCGCACCGCCGCCGTGGGCGACGCGGGCGGCATGGCGCTCTACGGCGGCACGATGCTCGAAGGCAGCGTGGGCACGCTCGCGGCAGCGCATTGCTTCGCGACGCTGCCGAGGCTTGCGTGGGGCACGGAGCTGTTCGGGCCGCTGCTCGTGAAGGACGACATCGTGGTCGAGCGGCCCGCGTATCGCGACTTCTGCCTGCATCTGCCGGATGGCCCCGGGCTTGGCGTCGCGCTCGACGAAGACAAGCTCGCGCATTATCGTCGCGACAAGCCGCGTGCTAGCGTCGCGGCTTCCTGATTACTTTAATTGACTGAGGATCGAACGATGCTGTTTCTGGTACGTATGGATGTGCACATCCCCACCGACATGCCCGCCGCGCAAGCCGAGGAGATCAAGGCGCGCGAAAAGGCCTACTCGCAGGATCTGCAGCGACAAGGCAAGTGGCAGGCGCTCTATCGCGTGGTGGGCGAATACGCGAACTACAGCGTCTTCGACGTGGAGTCGAACGACGAGCTGCACACGCTGCTTTCCGGACTGCCGCTCTTCCCGTACATGAAGATGCACGTCACGCCGCTCGCGAAGCATCCTTCTTCTATCCGCTGATTTCCCCGTTCGCTGCGTGCCTGCAGCTTAACGAGCGCGGCGGCGAAGTTACGAAGCAAGCCGCTGCGCGGAGAAGCGCAGGCCGTCGAACAGCTTGGCGGCCACGCGCTCCGGAAACCCCTCCGGCAACGTGGCGGCCACTTCGTCGATGACTGCCGGGGTACGCGCGACCAGACGCTCGACGATAGGCGCGGCATCGGCGCCGTAGTGGCACAGCTGCGCGGTGGTGTCGAAATGCGCACGCTTGACGTCGCGCATACGATAGTGCCGCCCCTTGCCCCACATCGCCATCGCCAGCGTGGCCTTGTGCCACGACCATTGATTGCCGCCGTCGCCCTCCACGGGCCAGATCGACATGACGTCGTAGAGCGGCGCGAGCTGAAAGCGCCCACCCGGCAACAGCCGCAGGCTGAAATTCTTCGCATGGCCGTCGGGCGCGGCCATCATCCAGAAGACGATCTGCGCGGTGAGAAACGTTTCGATGTCCTCGCGCGCGGCTTGCGATTGGCGCAAAAGGTCAGCGATCTCGCGCACGCCAGGGCCGCCCTGGGATTCGTACTTGAAGTGCGGCGGCACGCCGAGCGCCTGGCAAAAATCCTCCTGTGGCAAGCGCAGCAGCGCGCCGCTGCGCGAAACGGCGCGGTCGAAGCGCTCGACGGCCAGCACTTTCTGCGCGCCGAATGTGGCGATGCGCGCCGATGATACGGGCAGCCCATAGGCCTTGAGCAAGGCCAGACAGAGCCACTCGTTCTCCACCGAGGTCAGAAAGTCCACCTTGCGATGGCCGATCAGGCCAAGCGGCAGCTTGAGGATATGCGTGGTAGGCGTGGCGCCGTGCGGCAGATGCCAGCGGCCCTCGTGATGGAGCAGCGCGGTCTTTTCCTGCGCGCCCGCGAGCGAGATGCGCAGCTCTTCGTCGGGGTCGCCCGTGCCGCCCGGCAGCGCGCCCGAGGTTTCGAGCAGGAGCCGCTCGATGGCGGCATCGTCGAGCGGCGTGCCCTCGATGCGTTCGATGCGCTCGGGCGTCTCGTCCTCGCCCAGCAATTGCACCGCGCCGACACAATCGCGTCCGATCGCCTTGAGCAGATCGAACGCACCGAGCGAGTCGGTGCCAAAGCGCGCCGCAATGCGCCGGCGAATGTGTGTGCTGTCGGGCAGCAGATTGTCGAAGTAGTTATAGACGCGCGCGCCGCGCAGCGGCCGCTCGCCCACGCCGAACGGCAGCGAGAGCGAAAGCGGCCGCCCCGCTGCCGAAGCCTTCCACTCCGGGTCGTAGCGCAGCTCGGTCTCGCCCGTGGGAGGCAGCGTCCAGGTGCCGACGCGCTCACCGTTGGCCCAGATCGAGAGCGTGCGCGAGTGCGATTTGCGCCCCATCGCCTACCACTCCGGCTGGTCTTCGCGCGCCTCGTAGAGCTCGCTCCGGTCGCGCGACTGCACGCACAGTTCGAGGTCGTAGAGCGCGAGCAGCGCGAGCATCTGGTTGAGCGAGATGCTCGCCGTGCCGGTGGTTTCTAGCGCGGACAGGCGCGGCTGCCCAATGCCGAGCGATGCGGCCGCCTGAGCCTGGGTCATGCCGCACGACTTTCTGGCCGAATGCAGGATCTCGGCGAGCCCCGTCGGCGTATGGACGATGATCTTCATGGGATATTCCTGTGAAGCATAAACCGATTATATGCCTGTGGACGATATCTTGACAATATCATTTACAAGCATAAACTGGGAATATCACCATAGCCAATATTGCGGAAACCTCCTCCAATCCGCACGCCAGGAGCATTGAACACCACCGCGCCGGGCGTCGCTACGCCGGGCATCGCCACGCCAGGCGTCGCCACGCTCACGCGGGCGTGGGCACCTCGTGCCGGAACGCTGCGCCCGCGTGGCGTTCCGGCAGCGTGTCGCCCGAGCCAAACAGCTTGTGGCGCAGCGTGCCCGCCTCGTACGCGGTCTTGTAGAGGCCGCGACTCTGCAACTCAGGGACGATCAGATCGACGAAATCCTCGTAGCTCTCCGGGACTACGGTGCGGCTCAGGTTGAAGCCGTCCACGCCGGCCTCTTCGACCCACGCCTGCAGTTCGTCCGAGACCTGCGCCGCACTGCCGACGATCGCCGGATATCGGCCGCCCAGCTCGAACATCTCCAGCAGCGCGCGGCGCGTCCAGCCGTGCTGCTTCGCCGTGCGCGAGGCCGACTCGATCGCATTGCCCCCGGCGTAATCGACCGGTGCATCGAGATCGTATTGCGCGTAGTCGATGCCCGTGCTCGCCGCGAAATGCGCGAGCCCCGCCTCGCGGCTCGCATAGTGGCGATAGTCGGCATACTTCTCGCGCGCCTCCCGCTCGGTCGCACCCGGCACCACCGCGGCGCCGACAAACACCTTCACGTCATCGGGGCGCCTTCCGGCGCGCACCATGTGCTCGCGCAGCGCGCGCACGGTCTCGCGTCCCACCGCGCGATTGGGCGGCGAGATGAACACGCATTCGGCGTGGCGCGCGGCAAAGCGCTGCCCGCGCCCCGAGCTGCCCGCCTGAAACAGCACCGGTGTGCGCTGCGGCGAAGGCTCGGCAAGATGGTAGCCATCGACGTTGTAATAACGCCCAGCGTGCTGCACGCGATGGACCTTCGCGGGATCCGCGTACACGCGCGCCGCCTTGTCGCGCAGCACCGCGTCCGCTTCCCAACTGCCTTCCCAGAGCTTGTAGAGCACCTCCAGGTATTCGTCGGCCCGCTCGTAGCGCTCGTCGTGCGGCAACTGCTCCGGCACGCCCATGGCGCGCGCCGCGCTGTCCAGATAGCCGGTCACGATGTTCCAGCCAATGCGCCCCTGGGTGAGGTGATCGAGCGTCGAAAAGCGCCGCGCAAGCAGATACGGCGCCTCATATGAGAGATTCACCGTCACGCCGAAGCCCAGATGCTGCGTGACGGCCGCCATCGCGGGCACCAGCAGCGTCGGGTCGTTCACCGGCAACTGGATCGACTCGCGCAGCGTCACGTCGACATTGCGTTGATACACGTCGTAGACGCCCACGATATCCGCGAGAAAAAGCCCGTCGAAGAGACCGCGTTCCAGCGTGCGCGCGAGATCGGTCCAATACGCCAGTTGCCGGTAATCGGTCGAACGGTCGCGCGGATGCGTCCACAGCCCATGATTGATATGCCCCACGCAGTTCATGTTGAACGCGTTGAGAAGGATCTCCTTGTCCGGATTGGCCATCACAAGGCTCCGTGCCGCGGCGGCAGCGCATCGTTCAGATAGAAGTTGCCGACAGCGTGATACTTCCAGCGCACGGGGTCGTGCAGCGTGTGCGTGCGCGCGTTGCGCCAGAAACGATCGAGCCCGAGACCGTCGAGCGTGGCCGCCGTGCCCGCGAGCTCGAAAAGGCGCGAGCCTGCCTCGAGCGAAACCGTCGTGGTGAGCGCGCGCGCTTCGGCCACGGCAATCGATGCCTCCGCTACGGTGCGCTCTCCCGGCGCGGTTTGTGCGGCGTCCACGTAGCGGCCTGCGCGGCGCACCAGCGCCTCGGCGGCGGCCAGACGCGCAGAAAGATCGCCGAATTGAACGAGCGTGAGCGGATCGTCGGCGGCGCGCTCGACTTTCGCGTCGATCCACGGGCGCGAGTGCTCGCGCACGAACTGCAGCGCCGCTTCGAAGGCGCCGCGCGCCTGCCCGAGATCGATGGCCGCGTGGAGGATCTGCGCAAGTGGCCCGATGGTCGTCGGCCGCTCGAACGAGGCCTGGAACGGCACGATCCAATCCTGCTCGACGCGCACGTCGTCGAACTGCACCGAGCCGCTGCCCGTCACGCGCTGGCCGAAGCCGTCCCAGTCGTCGGTGATCGTCACGCCCGGCGCGCCACGCGGCACGAACGCGAGATACGTCACGTCGCGGCCTGCTTCTTCGCTCACCACCAGCGTGGGAATCCAATGCGCGTAGAGTGCGCCTGTGCAATAGAACTTGCGTCCGTCGACGCGCCAGCCGCGCGCATCGCGCGAAAGCCGCGTGCGGCGCTGGAAATCCTTGTGGCCGATCTCGGCCAGCGCATTGCCGAAGCGCTCGCCCGCAAGCACGCGCCCGTAGAAGAAACGCTGCTGCTGCGCGCTCCCGCCCACGCGCAGCACTTCGAGCGCGTAGAAATGATTCTGCGGAATCTGCCCGAGCGAGCCGTCCGCCGCGGCGATGGTCGCCGTCACCTCTGCGAGCGTGCCGCTCTTCACGCCCGGGCCCCCATGCTCGCGCGGCACCGTGATCGTCCACAGCCCGCTCGCGACGAACGCATCGAGCTCGGCCCAGGGCAAACGGCGCTCACGATCGCGCAGCGCTGCGTCCTCTGCAAATGCATTCGCAAGACGTTGTGCAGTGGCAATCGCGTGTGCGTCGTCCTTGATGCGCCCCGGTGGATTCGAAGGTGCGTGCGCGGGGCGCGGCTCAGCCGTCTGGACAGGCGGCTCCAGAAGCGTGGAAGAAATTTCGACGTTCATGCTTCAGTTCCCTTCAGTCTTCATACGATGCTTCATCAGTTCCATGAATGTCGTGCGGGCAGCGCGCCGTTCAGGTGATAGTTGCCAAGCAGATGCAGCTTCCAGCGCACGGGGTCGTGCAGCGTATGCGTGCGCGCGTTGCGCCAATGCCGGTCGAGGTTGTGTGCGGCGCGCGTGGCTGAGGAGCCGGCAAGCTCGAAGAGCTTTTCGCTCGCTTCCAGCGCGATGCGCGTGGTCAGCACCTTTGCGCGTGCCACGGCTACCGAAGCGCGCGCGCTCGCTTCGGCACTGAGGCCATCGCCGAACGCATCGGCGGCGAGCCCATCGAGCGTGCGGCCCGCTTCGAGCAATACTTCGCGCGCCGCGTGCAGATCGATTTGCAGCCGTCCAATATCGGCGATGATGTAGGGGTCGTCCGCCGCGCGGGCCACGCCCGAATCCACCCACGGCCGGGCACGCTCGCGCACGAAGTTCAGCGCGTCGGCAACCGCCGACTCGGCGATGCCCTGATCGATCGCCGCCTGGATCAACTGCGAAGTGGGCCCGTACAGGCCTGGACGGTCCGAGAGTTGCCAGATCGGCAGGACGTCTTCGGGATCGATGGCAACGTTGTCGAAGCGCACGGTACCGCTTGCCGTCGTGCGTTGTCCGAATGAACTCCAGTCGTCGATCACGGCGAGACCGGGCGCGTTACGCGGCACCCAGACCTGTACGGCGCGCCCCTGCTCGTCGATGGCGCGCGTGGGCACGCGGTGCGCGAACAGCGCGCCCGTCGAGTAAAAACGCTCGCCGTTCAGTCTCAAGCCTTCGGACGTTGTGGACAAACGCGTCGCGCCTTGCAGGATCGTGGCGGAAGCGGCGGAGCGGCGCTCGGGCCCAGCATTGCCAAGGCGCTGCCCCGCCAGCACTTCGCCGTAAAAGCGCGCCTGCTGCACGGGAGTACCGATCTCGCGCAGGATACCCAGCACGCCGAAATGATTTTGCGGAATCTGGCCAAATGCAGGATCGGCCGCGCAGAGCAGCACGAATACTTCGGCGAGCGTCGCGTACGAAACATCGGCGCCGCCGAACGCACGCGGCACCGTAATCGCGCCCAGGCCGCTTTCGGACCAGCTATCGAGTTCGTCCCATGGCAGCACGCGTTCGCGATCGCGCTGCGAGGTGCCGGGGGCGATGGTTTGCGCGAGCGTATGGGCTGCCGCGAGCGCTTCGGCATCGTTCGCAATGCGGCGCACGCGGCGCGGATCGGGAAGCCGCGGCTGACGCGCCGCGGCGTTGGAGAATTCACTAGTCGGCATGGCAATTCGAACTGATCGGGTTAGCGTCCCGCTCGCGTCGTACAGCGCTGGGCGGGTCCCGCTAATCATTTGAACAGCGCAACGCACAATCCCCTACTAGTTAATCCACGATTGCATATGACGATTATGGCTATGCGCGCATGCACGCCGGGCAATCGTCGGCCCGTGCCTGCTTGGCACCGGCCGGCCGGTAATCTTCGCTGTCGATGTCGTAGCCCGAAGGCTCCCAGCGGATCGCTAGCAACACGAGCAATGAAGCGAGCGGCGCAATCGCGATCACCCAGAACACTTTCGTGCCGAGCGCCGCTGCCAGCACCGGAAAGAGAAACAGCGAAACAGTGGACGCCGAGCGCACCAGCGTCTGATTGAAGCCCACGCCTATGCCACGCAGCGAGGTGGGATAGCTGAGCGAGGCATACGTCATCGAATGCGAGCCGGGCCCGAATCCCTGAGCGAACAGATACGCCCCCAGCAGCACGATGGCGAGCGCGACGAACGTCCCATTCGACGGATGGCCGATCAGCGCGAGGCCAACCAGCGCGCTCACCTGCAGCGCGTGCCCGAGCACGGTCATCTTCCATGCTCCCACCGTGGGCGCGGCGCGCACGCCAATCAGGCCGCCCACGAACGCGAACAGCAGATTGAGCAGCAGCGAAGCGACGATGGTGGTGAGCGGCCCCTGCTGAAGAAAACTCGCAATGATCACGGGCAGGCCGAAGATGATCGCGTTGTAGCCGAACGAAGACGCCGCGCCTATGGTCGCCGCGAGTATCGTGCGGCGCCGGTAAGTGGCGTTGAACAGTACGCCATAGTTGCGCCACGAAGCGGCGTGCGGCGCGTGAGCGGGCACTGAATCGCCCGCCGCCTCGCCCACGTTGCGCTCGACCACAGCGTCGACACCCCAGGACTGCTTCAGGATGAGAGCGGCCCCTTCCAGATCGCCTTGATTCGCGGCCCACACCGGCGACTCGCTGATATAGCGGTGCCGCACGAGAATGATGACGATCGCCGGCACCGCGCCGAACGCGAGCGTCAGGCGCCAGAGCCAGCCCGAATGATGCGCGGGCAGCACCGCGTAGAGCGCAAGTATCAGCAGATAGCACGTGCTCGTGGCCGCGTACCACGCGGGGCACCATGCCGCGACGCTCGCCGCCTTGTTGCCGCGCCCGGCCACGCGCGAGAACTCCGCGAGGAACGCCATCGCCACCGGCAAGTCGAGCCCCACGCCGAAACCCATCAGGAAGCGTGCGCCGCCCAGCACCCACGCGTTGGGCGCAAGGCCCGCGATTATCGCGGCAACGACGAAGAACAACATGTCGGCCATGAAGACGCGATAGCGTCCGATGCGGTCGGTGAGATAGCCGCCGAACAGCGCGCCCAGGATCGCGCCGAACGCGATCGCAGCGGAAACGAAACCCACCTGCGCGGGCGAGAGCGCGAATTCGCGCGCGATGTCTTTTACGCCATACGCGAGCGACGTGAGATCGTAGGCGTCGAGAAACACGCCGCCCAGTGCGATCGCGATAACGGCGCGCGTCCTGTTGCCCTGCGCGGGGCCCGCGTTGACAATGCGTGCGACGTCTTCGGCAGAGCGGATAACGAGGTGTGGATGAACGGCATCGGTGGCGGCGGCCGCGCGCGCGTCGATGCCGCCGTCGCGCGAAGGAAAGGCTAAGGTGGACATGAGCGAAACCCGTATGAATGGCGTTCGCAGCATCGTAGACATAGCCCGGCACGCGGCAAAACGACGTTTTCGCATATGCTTTGCGCCCGTTGCGAAAACCGGCATGCAAGCCGCCCACGGGGCGCTATGCACTTGCCGTGCAGTGCTTATCGGCGCACATGCAATAAACATTGCGCGCGAAATTGTTTGGCCATCGTGCGGGCGCCCTCTAGCATCGCCACATCGTTCACCACCTCACGGGCACACACGCATGAACAAGAACAAGAGAACACTGTTGGCAACGGGGCTTGCCTCGCTCGCGCTCATCGCCGGCGCGACGCTCATGCCGTCAGCACAGGCGGCGCAAACCGTGCGCGTGGGCATCATGTCCGGCGAAGACGAAGACGTCTGGCGCGTGGTGGCCGCCAATGCCGCCCAGCACGGCATCGAGGTCAAGGTGAGCACCTTCTCCGACTACACGCAGCCCAACGAGGCACTCACCGAGCACGACCTCGACGCCAACGCGTTCCAGCACAAGCCGTATCTGGATGCGCAAGTCGCCGCCCGCCACTACGCGATCGTGCCCGTGGGCTTCACCTACGTGCAGCCGATCGGCCTTTATTCGCGCAAGCATTCTTCAGTCGCAGCGCTGCCGACGGGCGCAACCATCGGCGTGCCGAACGATCCGAGCAACGAGGGCCGCGCGTTGTTGCTGCTGCAATCGCAGGGTCTCATCACGCTGCGCAGCGACGTTGGCCTGCTTCCCACCGTTCGCGATATCGCAAGCAATCCGAAGCAACTCAAGATCAAGGAACTCGATGCGGGCATCGTCGGGCGTGCGATCGGCGACCTCGATGCCGCCGTGGTCAATACCGACTGGGCGATCAAGGCCGGCATCCGCATTCCGCAAGAGCGCATCGCGCAGGAGAAGGTAGACGGTAGCCCGTACCGCAACTTCATCGCCGTCAACGAGAAGGACGCGAATGCACCCTGGGTGCGCACGCTCGTCGCCAGCTATCAGCAGCCGAACGTCGCCGCCAAGATTCGCGCCGTGTATCACGGCGCCACCCTGCCCGCCTGGAACGGCGCGCCGCAGCAATAACACCGCGCACAGGCCGCGCCCGAAACCAGTCCAAGCGGCAGAAGCGGTTTTCGCCCTACACTGCAAGGCATCGGCCGCGAGCCGCGTCAGCGCGCTCCGGCCCCCGATTCACGCCTGCAAGGAGTGCCGCCATGCACACGAAAACCGTGAAGATTCCCGGCCCGGACCATCCCATCACGATCGAGCCCAGCCCGTTGCGCGTGGTCGTGAAGGTCGCGGGCAAGACCGTCGCCGATACGCGCCGGGCGCTGATGCTGCGCGAGGCGAACTACCCGGCCGTGTTCTACGTGCCGCGCGAAGACGCCGACATGTCGCTGCTCGCGCGCACAGACCATGCCACCTGGTGCCCTTATAAGGGCGACTGCAGTTACTACTCGATCGTGCCGGGCGGCGAGCGCTCGATCAACGCGGTGTGGACCTATGAGACGCCACACGACGCCGTCGCGCAAATCAAGGACCATCTGGCCTTCTATCACGACCGGGTGGATTCCATTGAGGAACTCGACGCCTGAAGAAGACGGCGCAGCTTCCCGGCGCACCCTCAGCGCGCCTTTTGCGCGGCGGGCACGCCGACCAGCAACGCCACGCCGCTCGCCACCAGCAGCGCGGTCAGCACGTATAGCGCGCTGTCCATGCTGCCCGTATGCGTCTTGATGAGCCCGATCGCCCACGGACTCACGATCCCGCTCGTAATGCCAATACTGCTGATGAGCGCGATGCCCGCGGCGGCCGCCTTGCCCGTGAGATAGGCGGACGGCACCGCCCAGAAGATCGGCAGCGCGGCGAAGATCAGCACGGCGGCCACCGAGAGAATCGCCATCATCGTGGCAAAGCTCGCCAGGTGCAGCGTGAGCAACGACAGCGCGATGCCGCCGCCGACGGTGCACGCCGCGAAATGCCAGCGGCGCTCGCCGCGCCGGTCGGAGCGGCGAGCGATCAGCATGAGGCCTACCGCGCCCACGGCGTTCGGAATCACGGTATAGAGGCTGATCGCCAGCACGTCATGCACGCCGAAATCGCGGATCATCAGCGGCATCCAGAAGTTGAGCGTGAGCGAAGCGCAGGTCAGCGAAAAATAGATGAACGCAAACAAATAGACACGCGGATTGCACAGCGCCGCGCCGAACGAGCGTGACGAATGCGATGTTGCAGGCGTGGCCGTGCCCATGGCTACGCCGTCACGCTGCGCGATCAAGTGGGCTTTTTCCGCATCGCTGAGCCAGCGCGCCTGCTGCGGGCCATCGACGAGCCAGAACGCCGCCATCAGACCAAGCAGCACGGCGGGCAGGCCCTCGATCACGAACATCCAGCGCCAGCCTTCCAGCCCCATCACGCCGCCCATGTCGCGCATGATCCAGCCCGACACGAGCCCGCCCAGCACGCCGGCAACCGCGACGCCCGCGAAAAAGATCGAGAACACCGCGGCACGCCGGCGCGCCGGAAACCAGTAGGTCAGATACAGCACGATGCCAGGGAAGAAACCCGCCTCGAATACACCTAGCAGGAAACGCAGCGCGTAGAAGTGCGTAGGCGTATGCACGAACATCATGCAGGTCGATGCGACACCCCACAGCAGCATGATGCGCATGAACGTGCGGCGCGCGCCAAAGCGCGCGAGCAGCATGTTGCTGGGCACTTCGCAGAGCACATAGCCCACGTAGAAGATGGCGGCGCCGAGCCCGTACATCGCGTCGCTGAAGCCGAGGTCGTGCTTCATCTGCAGCTGCGCGAAGCCGATGTTGATGCGGTCGAGGAACGACACGACGTAGCAGACGAACAGAAACGGAATGACATGCCACGAGACTTTGCGGTACAGCAGGTCGTCGCTGGTTTGGGACATGCCCGTCTGGGACATGCCCGTTTGGGACATGCCCGTCTGGGACGTTCCCGTCTGGGAGGCGACGACGAGCGTGGGGGCGGACGCGCGGTCCGTGGTGATCGATTGCGGCATGTACCTGTCTCCAAACTTTGAGGGGAGATCAGCGCCATGCGGATCTCCGTTCAGTGGCGTCTAGCGCGCCTTGGGAATGACTCGATGAAAGCTCCGGAAGATCCAGCCCCAGACTCGGGGACAAGCAAATGCCGCATCGCAGCATGCCTGCATTGCGACGACAACCCACTTGCAACTACCGTGTGCGCATCATAGGAGTGCAAGAATTTATTTGTCAATAGCAAATCAATTTGTCAAAAGTAAACTCGCGTAGCCATCGTGGCTGCTGCGGCTTCCAGACAGCCGCACTCGCCACCGGATTGCGTGCGCACGTCTATGCTTCGTCTGGTGCCCAGGACGGCAAGCTAGCCAACACCCACGGCGCCGCGCTGCGGCGTCTCCAGGAGATCTTCATGAAAGCCATCAAGCTGATCGCGCCCGCCGGGCTCGACAATCTCAAGCTCGTGGATATCGCCGCGCCAGGCGAGCCGCAGGCGGGGGAGATCCGCGTGCGGCTGCACGCCAGTTCGCTGAACTACCACGACCTGGGTGTCGTCCTCGGGTATATGGGCGCCGCCGACGGGCGCATTCCCATGTCCGACGGCGCGGGCGTAGTCGAAGCCGTGGGGCCGGGCGTGAGCGAATTCGCCGTGGGCGATCACGTGGTATCCACGTTCTTCCCACCCTGGCTCGACGGCGAGCCCACGATCCCCGACTTCTCCGCGACGCCCGGTGACGGTGTCGACGGCTACGCGCGTGAAGCCGTGGTCGCGCCCGCCACGGCGTTCACGCACAGCCCGCGCGGCTACAGCCACGCCGAAGCGGCCACGCTCACGACGGCCGGGCTGACCGCCTGGCGCGCGCTGGTGGTGGACGGCGCGCTCAAGGCCGGTGCAACGGTTTTGGTGCTGGGTACCGGCGGCGTGTCGATCTTCGCGCTGCAGCTCGCCAAGGCGATGGGCGCGACGGTGATCGCCACGTCCTCATCCGACGAGAAGCTCGAACGCGCCCGGGAGCTTGGCGCGGACCACACGATCAACTATCGACGCGAGCCGCAATGGGCGCAGAAGGTGCTGGAATTCACGGACGGACGCGGCGTCGATCACGTGGTCGAGGTAGGTGGCCCAGGCACGCTCGAACAGTCCATTCTGGCTACGCGAGTCGGCGGCCATATCGCGTTGATCGGCGTGCTGACCGGTCTCGCGGGCCCGGTGCCTACCGCTACGATGATGCGCCGCCAGCAGCGCCTGCAGGGTTTGATCGTCGGGAGCCGCCAGCACCAGATCGACCTCGTGCGGGCCCTCGACGCGACTGGCGTCAAGCCGGTGATCGACCGTTCATTCCCGCTGGAGGCAATCGCCGATGCGTTCCGGCTGCAGCAAGCAGGCGGGCACTTTGGGAAGATTGTTCTGGAGTACTGATGCATTAAGTGCGGGCGTACCTCCCGGGCTCGCGGACTATCCGATGGACACACTCTTCGTGACCTGGTGCGCGGGCCCCCATTGCAACGGCGCGACGCGCGGAGCAATCCGCCTCGCGCGGCTCGGCCGCCCGGTCAAGATCATGATCGGCGGCGTCACGGGATGGCTGGACGAAGGGTTCGAGCTGGACAACAGCGAGGCCAAGGCGTGACCTGCCGTGCGCCGCAAGCGGTGCCCTTCGGCAAGCCACCGCTCCACTACACTCGCGTCTGCACCCCATTCACTCTTTGACTCATCACTCAAACCATGATCACCTGCACCCTGCGCTACGTCATCGACCCTTACCGCCTGGCCGAATTCGAAGCCTACGCAAAGATGTGGATCCCGCTCGTCGAGAAGTTCGGCGGCCAGCATCACGGCTATTTTCTGCCCTCCGAAGGCGCCAATAACATCGCGCTCGCGCTGTTCTCGTTTCCGAGCCTCGCCGCATACGAAAGCTACCGCACGCAATCCCAAAGCGATCCCGCCTGCCAGGCCGCCTTTCAGTACGCAAACGATACACGTTGCATAGTCAGCTATGAACGCAGTTTCATGCGTCCTGTATTCGGGTAGGATGCGGGTTATGCACCGCGCCATCCGCGCGGCGGCCACCCCACTTCACTGCTCCCGACATGCAACAAGGCACTCAAGCAACCGCCGCCAGCTTTGCCACAATGGGCGTCGACCTGCTCGACTTCTTCGACGTCACGCCCACATCGCTCTGGCTCGAAGACTATAGCCAGTTGCGCGCCTTGTTCGGACGCTGGCGCGAAGCGGGCGTCACGAATCTGCGCGCGTGGCTGGAAGGAGACCCGCGCCGTGTGGCCGAGTGCTCGGCGTGCATCCGCGTGCTGAAGGTCAACCAGCAGACGCTCGCACTCTATGGCGCGCGCAACCATGAGGAACTCACCGCGCGTCTTTCCGACGTGCTGCGCGACGACATGTTTCAGGCGCACGTGGGAGAACTCGAGCAAATGTGGACGGGCGGCACGACGTTCCAGAGCAAGAGCGTGAACTACACGCTCGGCGGCCGGCGCATGGACATCCTGCTGCGCGGCGTCATCTTGCCCGGGCACGAAAACGACTGGAGCCGGGTGCTCGTCTCGATCGAAGACGTGTCCGCGCTCGAAGAGGCGCGCCATCGCGCCCACCTGAGCGAGCAATACGCGCACGGCATCTTCGAGCACGCGCCGGTATCGCTGTGGGTCGAGAATTTCAGGGCCATCCGCCAGTTGCTCGACGAAGTGCGCATGCAAGGCATCGTCGATTTCAGGACGTTCACGGATGTGCACCCCGACTTCGTCGAGCGTTGCATGAGCGAAATTCAGGTCATCGACGTCAATCACTACACGCTCGGCATGTACCGCGCGCCCGACAAGGCCATGCTGCTCTCGCGCCTGCCCGAGGTGTTCCGCGACGACATGCGCCCGCACTTCCGCGAGCAGCTGCTCGACCTGTGGGAGGGCCGCCTCTTCCAGCAGCGCGAGGTCGTCAATTACGCGCTTGATGGCTGCGAGCTCAACGTCCATCTGCAATTCTCGGTGTTTCCGGGCCACGAACAGGACTGGGACCTCGTCCTGCTCGCGCTCACCGACATCACGGCGCGCAAGAAGGCCGAAGCCTACCTCGAATTCCTCGGCAAGCACGACGTGCTCACGAAGCTGAAGAACCGTTCGTTCTACGTGGACGAAATGAACCGCCTGCAGCGCAAGGGGCCGTTCCCGGTGAGCGCGATCGTAGTGGACATGGACAACCTGAAGGCCGTGAACGACCAGTTGGGCCATGCCGCCGGCGACGCGCTGCTACGCCGCGCAGGCGAGGTGCTGGCAAAGGCCATTCAGAAGCCTTACCACGCGGCGCGCATCGGCGGCGACGAATTCGTGGTGCTGATGCCTGGCGCCGACCTGCGCGACGCCGAACTGGTGGCGGACAGCATCGCGAAACTTGTCGAATTGAACAACCAGTTCTACGGCGGACCGCGCCTGAGCTTTTCGCTGGGCTGGGAGAGTTGCGAGGAAGGTGAAAGCGTGGAGGCGATGTTGCGTGCCGCCGACTCGGCCATGTATGAGGCCAAGCGACGCCGCAACGAACTGCATCGCCCTGGCGTGGACGGCGAGCGCCTGCACAGCCCGGCAGCCAAAGACGACGCATGAATTCGACTCGGGCGCGTCGCCCTTAATCACGAGCGTCACGAGGGTCGCGAGCGGCACATGCGATTACGCGAACGCGTAGTAGCTGCTTGAAAAGCTGTATTGAATTGAAATAAACCGACAATCACGCGGACACCTTAGCGATTCGGCGCCGCAAAAAAGACCACCGGGAGCGAGGCGTCATACGCCCTGCTCCCGGCTTACGATGTGCCCTGCCGCCGCGGCTGCACGGCAATCAACCGTGCAGCCGCGCACACGAGCAACAAGATAGCGAGGACAGCCATGCGCCGCCCCCGCTATCTTGCCTCACACGCGTGCGCGCACGCAGCGGCGGCCTGCATCACGCCGCGTTGACGGCGTCCTTGAAAGCCTTGCCGGCCGTGAACTTCACCGTCTTCGCCGCAGCGATCTGGATTTCCGCGCCCGTAGCCGGGTTGCGGCCCACACGAGCAGCACGCTGGCCGGTCGAGAACGAGCCGAAGCCGACGAGCTGCACGGAATCGCCCGACGTGACCGCCTTGGTGACCACTTCGAGGATCGCGTCGATTGCGGCTCCGGTGGCTGCCTTGGTCTCGCCCGTGCTTGCGGCGACTGCGTCAATGAGTTCCTGTTTGTTCATCTGCTACCTGTATTGAGTTGAGAAAACCTGCATACCCTACCTCACGCGAGCCAAACAGGCAAATCGCGTTGCATATGGAAACGCAAAGCACACGGGGCTTACAGCCCGTCAGCGCCCCTGGAATGATTCGTGCAAGCGATTTTCTCGCCGATTTTGTGACCATTTAGCGTCATTTTACAAAAACCAGCGATATTCTCGCGCGCCGATCACATTCATAAAATCGAGGTGATCCTGCCGTTTATTTTCGCAATAAACCATGGTGAAGTCGTCGCCGAGTCCCTCGCGCACCCCGGCATGCCCGCGCATGGCGGCCACCGCCGAAAGCATGTCGCCCGGAAAATCGATGCCGCTCGAGCGGTCCTCGTTGAGCGGCGCGATCGGTTCGCGGCCCGCTTCCAGGCCGTGCTCGATGCCGGCGAGGATAGCTGCGAGCACGAGATACGGGTTGGCGTCGGCGCCAGCGAGCCGGTGCTCGATACGCAGATTCGCTTCGTCGGACTCGGGAATGCGGATGCAGGCATCGCGGTCCTCGAAACCCCAGCTCGCGCGGCTCGCCGCGTTGACCATCGCGCCATAGCGCCGGAATGCATTGTGATTGGGCGCGAAGATGGGCATGCAATGTGGCAGCAACGCGAGGCAGCCTGCTACCGCATGACGCAGCGCGCGTCGCTCGCGCGCCGCCAGCACGTTGCGGCCCGCCTCGTCGTAGAGACTCACGTGCACGTGCATGCCGCTGCCCGGCACGTCGAGCAGCGGCTTCGACATGAAGCTCGCCCGATAGCCGTGCCGTAACGCCACGCCACGCGTGCTACGGCAAAAGAGCGCGGACCAGTCCGCCGCGCGCAGCGCGTCGTCGCAATGGCCGAAGTTGATTTCGAACTGCCCTGGCCCGAGCTCGGCGGTGATGACCGTCGCATCCACGCCCTGTTCGCGCGCGGTCTCGACCATCTCGTGCAGCACCGGCGAAAAACGCGAAAGCCGCTCGATATGCATGTTCGGCTGATCGTCTTCGTCGTCGGATAGCGCATCGCGTGCATGCTGCGGTAGCCCTTCGCGCAGCTTCGCGTCGAACAGATAGAACTCCAGCTCGAACGCGACTACCGGCTTCAGACCGCGCCGCGCAAAGCGATCGAGCACGCGCGCGAGCACCTGGCGCGGCTCGAACGCGATGGGCGTTGCGGTGCCGTCCGAGGTCATCAGCATCTGCGCGAGCGGCTGCCGCTCCCAGCGCACCGGCTTGAGCGTGCCGGGAACGAGGCGGCGCGCCACATCGGGGTCGCCGTCGTGGAAGCAATATTCCCCGATCGGATACACGCCGCCTTGCGCACCGAGCAGGATGCAGTTTTGCGGCACCTTGAGCAGCGAGCCGGCCGCCACTTTCTCTAGCATGGCGATGGGATAGCGCTTGCCGTAGAAATGCCCGGGAATGTCGAGGGAAATCAGGTCGACGTATTGCACGTCGGGATGAGCCGCACGAAAGGCGCGTACTTCGCTCAGGAGGTCAGTTGCGATGGCACTCACTTCGGGTTCCTCGTTAGCGAGAGAGGGTGGACCTGCTGTTTAATATGGACTCCAAATCATGACGCAAGCGCGCGCTCCGGCAACGCGCACGCTCTTGAATCAGGCGGGCATCGAGCCAGGCGTCAGGTGAACACCCACAGCACGCGTGCGTCCTTGTCAGAGCGATTCGCGTAACTGAAGCGGCAGCGTGCCGGCAGCTGAAAGCTGTCGCCAGCCTTGAGCGTGACCTCTTCGCCCTCGCCATCGAGCCAGATGGTGAGCTCGCCTTCGAGCACGAAACCGCCCTGCTCGTCGCTGTCGTCCACGGGGCGTTCGCCGCTCGTGGCGCCCGGCTCCAGCAAACTCTCCAGCATCGAGAAGCCCGAGGACATGCTCGGCGAGACCAGCACGTCGGTAATGCCGCCGCCGTAATAGAGCGTGCGCCGCTCGCCGGGGCGCGTGACCCACGGCAGTGCGCGCGGCTTGCTCACACTGTAGAAGTACGTGGTGGGCGTTTGCAGCGCCTCGCCGATGGCGGTGAGATCCGCGACGGTGGGCCGCGACATGCCGCGCTCGACCTGCGAGAGAAAGCCCACCGATCGGCCGATCCGTTGCGCAAGCTCGGCCAGCGTTACCTTCTTGTGCTTGCGCAGATCGCGAATGAGGATCGCGAGTCCTTCTATCTCTTCGTCCCTGTCCATGCCGGATACCTCTGTCAAACTACATCGCGCATGCGATACCACAGCTTGCCGAGCGCCTCGAGCGGCGCGGCCAGCGCGTCGCCGCCCGGGAAACGCGGATTATGGATGCCTTCGTAGAGCGAGAGCAAGCGCGTGTCGCCGAGGATAGCATCGGACACCGCGCGCGCCGCGGCCAGCGTCGGCAGCACGCCATGCCCCGAGAAGCCCTGCAGCCAGTAGCGCCCGCGCGCGTGGCCCACGTCGGGCGTGCGCCGGATGCTGATGTCGATATGGCCGCCCCATGCGTATTCGAGCTCGATGCCGCGCAGTTGCGGGTAGACGCGTTCGAGGCTCGGCCGGATCGCCGCGCGAATGTCTTTGGGGATGCCGCCGAGATAGGTGCACGCACCACCGAACAGCAGCCTGTTGTCGGGGCTCAGCCGGAAATAGTCGGGCACGAACTGGTTGTCGATCACGCAACTGTTGCGCGGCAGGAGCGAACGCGCCAGTTGCGGGTCGAGCGGCACGGTCGCCACCTGATACGTGCCAACGGGCAAGACGCGGCGCGCAAGCTCGCGGTCGAGCCGGTCGATATACGCATTGCACGCGAGCACGAGCGTATTCGCGCGAATCAGGCCACCGGGCGTAGTCGCGACGAATCCGGTCTGCGTTTCGCGCCATTGCTGCACGCGGGTCTGCTCGAAGATGCGCCCACCCGCACGTTCGATGGCGGCGGCAAGGCCGAGCGCGAGCTTGAGCGGATTGAGATGGCCGGCCTCGGGGTCGTAGAGCGCCGCGAGATAGCGCCGGCTACCCACCCATTCGGGCATCTCCTGCTCGGGAATGACGCGCAGCGCATCGTAGCCCCACTTGCGGGCGGCATCGTCGCGCGCCTCCTCCAGCAGGGCGATGCGGTTGCGCTTGACCGCGGTCCACAGGCTGCCGGGCCGGTAGTCGGCGTCGAAACCGTGCCGCCCGGGCAGTTCGCGCACCTCGCGCGCCGCCCAGCGCATGCTCTCCCACAGCTCGCGCGCACCTTCGCGGCCCAGCGACTGCTCGATCGGAGGCATATCGCACGACCAGCCGAGCAGCGCCTGGCCGCCGTTGCGCCCCGATGCGGCCCACGCCACCCGGCTTGCTTCCACGACAACCACGCGCCGGCCAGCGAGTGCGAGGCGCAATGCCGTATGCAGCCCGCTGAAACCGGCCCCGACGATCAGCACATCGGCATCGCACTCGCCCGCCAATGCCGGGCGCGCGGGCACCTCGCCGGGCAAGGTGCGGGCGTAGTAGCTCTCTACGTGCTGGGTCGATTCGACGAACATGGTGGCATCCGTGAAATTTTGTTTTCGAAATTTCATGAAAAATTATCACAACAATTTCACGAATGCAAATTGCGTTCTACTCCAGCCTTCACTGATGCGCTGCCCAGTCTGACGAACTCGAGTTGTTCTCGCGCTCACAAACTATCGCGCTGCCTCAGGTACCGTTGTGGGCTGGCGCCTAGCGTCTTCCTGAACATCGAGGTGAAAGCACTCGGACTCTGATAGCCGAGTTCGGCGGCTACCGTCGCAACAGGCGCCCCCTGCGCAAGCCGGGCGACAGCCTCGACCAGCCTCAGATGCTGCCGCCATTGGCCGAAGCTCAAGCCGGTCTCATCGCGAAAGAGTCGCGCCAAAGTCCGTGTGCTCGCTCCCACGCGCGCGCCCCAAACGTCGATCGTGTCGTTGTTCTCGGGGCATAGCAGCAATTGCTCGCAAACCGCGCGCAAGCGCCGGTCGTCGGGAAGCGGGAGCCTTCCGCTCAAAGCCGGCAATGCGCGCGCTAACTCGTGCATGAAAAGCGGCAGCGCGAGTTCGGTGCGCTGCGTCTCGCTGCTGTCAGTGTCCACCGCCAATGCAACCAGCAGTGCATCCAGCAACTGCCCCACCTGCACGACCCTGCACTGCGTCCAGGCCTTGAACTGCGGTGCCGCATCCGCATCGACATAAGCGGTACGCGCGGTGACATCGCCGATCGCGTGCAGCTCGTGGAGCATGCCCGGCGGCATCCAGATCGCCTGGAATGGCGCGAGCGTCCAGATGCCGTGCGGCGTGACGGCACGGGCCACGCCACGCGTCACATAGATGAGTTGCGCCTCCTCATGGGCATGCCACGCATCGCGAAAACCATCTTCGAAGTCCCACATGCGCGCGACGACGGGGTTCTGCGTATCGGTCCGGATCGGCAGGAAGCGGCGCCGCCACGCGGCTTCCAGAATTTCAAACTTTTCCGTTTTCATCGAGATTCAGCAACAAAATGGCACGATTGCGATAGATGTTGTCATTACGTCGGGTGTCGGTCGCAGGTAAGCTTTCAACTGTCCTGCCGGGTGCAAGACCCGTCTCTAAATCGTAATAGTTCTCATTCTTACACAGTCCGATGCGTAATCTGCCCTGCTCCCTGGCCGTCAGACGACGAGTGCCGCCTCTGTTCGCCGCCGGGGCCAGCTTCGCTTGTGTGCTGGCGCGTTGCAGGCAGAAAAGACAAGGCAACAACAGCTGACGGGTAGAGCCGGGAGCCAACCCGCACAGCAACACAGCGCCACACGCTAAATACAGAGGATTAACCGCCTTCCGTTGCACGACATCCCGTTGTCGCAGCGCGCCCGCTGTTTGCCTTCTGAAAGGCGTATCCGCGCACTGGCCGGTCCGTACCGGCCAGATGGATCGCAAACCCAAGCCGCCCGGACAGCGCAACACACCCAACAACACGCAGAGGCCGCGACCGTCGAGGTCCGTCCTCCTTGACCACGGCTTGCCCAGCGGGCGGGCCGCACACACTACTGGAGAGCAAAAACCGATGGAATGGGCAACCAGCACGCGCTTGCGCGCGATTTCGGCCGCCGCCTGCACGGCGTTCTACGCGGCGGCCGCAAGCCACGCCTGGGCACAGGCCCAGCCGCCGCAGAACGTGACTGAATCACCGCACGCATCGGACAGTGGCCCGAAAAGCGCGCCCGCGAGCGGCACGCATCAGCCCGGCGCAACCGACGCGACCTTGCCCTCGATTCACGTCTCGGGGAATGCCGGCAATGCGGCAACCGTGGGACTCGTGGCTCGCCGCAGCACGACGGGCACGAAGACGGACACCCCCATCAACGAGATCCCGCAGACGATCAACGTCGTCACCGCCGAACAGATCGAGATGACGCGCGCAACCGATATCAATCAGGCGCTGCGCTACGTGCCGGGCTTTTCCAGCTACGGCACGGACAATCGTTCGGACTGGTACTCGGCGCTGCGCGGCTTTACGCCGACGCTGTTCGTCGATGGCCTTTCGGTGCCCAACACGATCAATCTGGCCAGCTGGCGCGTCGACCCCTATATGATCGACAGCCTCACTGTGCTGCGCGGCCCGACCTCGGTGCTCTACGGGCAAGGGGACCCGGGCGCCATCGTCGATGTGCAGAGCAAGCTCGCCAATGGCGAGCGCACGCGCGAGATGGAACTGCAGATCGGCAACTTCGCGCGCAAGCAGATCGCCTTCGATATCGGCGACACGATCGACAAGGACGGCACGCTCTCATACCGCGTGGTCGGTGTCGCCCGCGACGGCAATGCGCAGCTCGGTCCGAACGCCGATCAACGCGTGGCGCTCGCGCCTTCCGTCAAATGGCAACCGAGCGCCGCCACGTCGTTCACGCTCTATGCAACCTATCTGCAGGACTGGACCGACACGGCCAGCAATTTCCTGCCGGCAAGCGGCACCGTGCTGCCCAATCCGTATGGCGTGATCTCGAACGATCTCTATGTTGGCGATCCGGACTTCGACCGCTACGACAAACGGCAAGCGTCGATCGGCTACAAGTTCGAGCACCAGTTCAACGACATATGGACGGTCCGGCAGAGCGCGCGCTTCATGCACCTCTCGACCAACGACTGGTCGGTGTACGGCGGCGGCCTGGACGATGCCGACCCGACCATGGCGTCGCTCACGCGCTACGCCGGTATTTTTCAGTTCAACTACAACCGCTTCGACGTCGACAATCAGGCCGTGGCGAAATTGCGCACGGGTGAACTGGACCATACCGTGCTGACCGGTTTCGAGTACAACCGCCAGACGACGACCGACAGCGAACAACTGGCGCTCGCCCCGGACCTGAACCTGTTCAACCCGGTCTATACGCCGGTCACCTCGGCCATCTTCTCTTCGCCCAGCGCCTATCCGCGTACCGACGTCAAGAGTTCGATGGACGAGTTCGGCGTGTACCTGCAGGATCAGATCAAGTGGCGCCGCTGGGTGTTCACGCTCGGCGGCCGCCAGGACTGGTCCATCACCACGCAGAACGATCTGATGGGCGGCACGCAGCAGACCCAGGCCGATCACGCCTTTACCGGACGCGCCGGCCTGACCTTCCTCGGCGACTATGGCTTGTCGCCGTACCTCAGCTACTCGACGTCGTTCAACCCGCTGCTCGGCGTGAGCATGGCCAATGGCGCGATTGCCGAACCCACGCGCGGACGCCAGCTCGAGCTGGGCAAACGCTGGCAGCCGCCAGGCAAGAATCTGATGCTCAACGCGGCGCTCTATCAGATCAATCAGACCAATGTGGCGACGCCTAACCCGGCGGATCCCACGCTCAGCACCTACGTGCAGACCGGCGAAGTGCGCTCCCGGGGATTCGAGTTCAGTGCAGTCGGCAAGCTGACGCACAATCTCTCGATCATCGCGGCGTATGCGTATCAAGACGTGAAGAACATCGAGGCGAACGACGACTCGCTGAACAAGTGGCCAGTCGATATCCCGCGTCCGCGCCAAATGGCGTCGTTGTGGGCCGACTGGACCTGGCACGTGGGCGCGCTCGCCGGGCTGGGCTTTGGCGCGGGCGTGCGCTATCAAAGCTCGGTTGCGGGCGCGGCGGACAACTCAATCTCGGTGCCCAGCTATACGCTCTACGATGCGGCCATCCACTACGACGTGCGCGACTGGCGCTTCGCGATCAACGCGACGAACATCTTCGATCGGCGTTACGTCGCAGGGTGCCAGTCGTCCGCGGTGTGCATCTACGGCAATCCGCGCACGGTTATTGCATCGGCGCGGTACAACTGGTAAGCGGGCAAGCGGCTCTCGGGCGGTCCGCAGCGCTCACGTCTGTGGATTCGCCCTGCTTCACGCTAACGAGCCGATGCCCGATTGTTGATAATTTTCGATACCGACCTTGTCGATCAGGCCAAGCTGGGTTTCCAGCCAGTCGACGTGATCCTCCGTAGCGTCGAGAATCTCGACGAAAATTTCTCTCGACACGAAGTCCCGAACGGATTCGCAGTAGGCGATGGCTTCCTTGCATTGCGCCTGTGCGGTCTGTTCGAGCTTGAGATCGCACTCGAGGATCTCGCGCGTGTTCTCGCCGATCAGGAGCTTGCCCAGGTCCTGCAGATTGGGCAGTCCGTCGAGCATGAAAATCCGCTCGATCAATTTGTCGGCATGCTTCATTTCCTCAATCGACTCGTCGTATTCATGCTTGCCGAGTGCTTCGAGACCCCAGTGCTTGTAGAGCCGCGCGTGCAGGAAATACTGATTGATGGCCGTCAGTTCGTTCTTGAGTTCGGCGTTCAGATATTCGATAACTTTCGGATCGGCTTGCATGGCTCTTCCTCCTGGCGTCGGCGCGTTAAGGCGAGGAAACGGTTCAAAACAGCATAGACCCTGGACGCCGACGGCGCACAAACGAGAACGGCAACGAGAAGAGTTTTCATTCTCTCGCGCTCATACGCCTGGACAGGGGGCGCGCCGACTTGCCTGAAACCGTGGGATTGGCGTGCTCCCCGTGTCCGATTGCGTCAGAACCTCGTCTGAATACCGACCCGCCCAACAAATTGATGATTGCTGCTGGAAGGGCCGAACGTGCCATCGATGGCCGCCGTCGCGCCGGAGTTGGCAATCTGGAACGCCGTTTCGGCATAGACCGTGGTGCGCTTCGACAGGCTGTACTGAGCTACGGCGTCAATCTGGTGAGCGTGGTTGTTATCGACGCCCGCGTTGCCCCACATGTACATATAGTTCGCCCCCAGTCCGAATGCGGGCGTTACGCGATACGTGCCGCCCGCTTCGACCATGTTCACGGCGGCACCATTTTGCGTGTTGCGCGTATTGGTGTAGAGCAGGGTCAGCAGTGCACTGCCGATCGTGTAGCGCGCGCCGGCACCCCAGTTCCGGATGCTCTCGCCTTCGAGCACCGCGTACTTGACGTTCGTGTAGGCGGCGCCCACCGCGAGCGGCCCCCTTGCGTAGCTCAGACCGTAGCTCGATGCGCTGTTCTGGCTGAAGTTGCCGGCGGTTCCGCCGAACGCATACATGCCGCCGAACTTGAGTCCGCTGAAGTCTGCCGAGGTGTACTTCACCGAATTCGACAACGCCTCGGCGCCGTCCATGTGGTCGAAGTCGTAGGCGTCGCCGGGTGGCGAATCCGGCAAATTGAGCCCGGCAAACGGACCGTCACGAAAGTTGTAAAGGCCGCCCACGTACAGCGCGGAATCCGCGCCGACGTCCGCGAGCAAGGTATCGACCATGAAGTCCTGCTGGCGTCCCATGGTCAAACTGCCATAGCGATCGCTCGCGAGGCCCACCCAGGCTTCGCGGGCGAACAGGCCGCCACTTGTCATCGAACTATTGCTGGGCGAGGCGATGATCGAGCCGTTGCCGAGCGAGAACTGATTGACGAGGCGAAACTTCGCTTTGAGACCGCCGCCCAGGTCCTCTGCCCCCTCCATGCCGAAAATGTTCGGCACGGCGATGCCGTCCGCCATCTGCCAGTTCGATTTGCCACCCTGATTGCTGATGTACGACACCCCAGCGTCTAGCAGGCCGAAAATCGTGACGCTGCTCTGCGCGTGAGCAATCGGTGCCGCAAGGCCAATCATTCCCGCAAGCGCGCATTTCCTGCATTGCCTTCTCATTGACACTCTCCAGTTCTTGCATATATTTTGGTATGCTTATTATTTGGCTTGAAATTTTCACCAGATCGCGCGACTGGACTCACCTGGACGCCCGGAATCAGCGTCCTGGCACAATCGGGCCGGCGGGAACCGTATATTGACCCTGCCAGTAGACAAGCGGACGCGGTGCGGAATCGTCGCGATTGACCGCGCGCACGCGCCCAATGACGAGCAAGTGCCCGTGGCGCACGATCAGCTCTTCCACCTCGCAGTCCATGGCAACGACACTGTCCGCCAGCAGCGGCGCGCCGCCCGGAATCGCGTACACCCATTCGTCGTCGCCATAGCGCGCCTCGCCCTGCTCGCCGCGAAAGCCCGTGAAGCGCTCGGCGATCGCGCGTTGCTCGGCGCGCAGCAGATTCACGCCAAAGCGCCGCGTGCGTTCGAGCAGCCCGGCAGACGAACTGGACGCCTTCAGCGAAGCCACCACCATGGGCGGCTGCGCCGAAAACGACGATACCGAGGTGGCGGTGAAACCGCTGCGTAACGCGCCCTCCGCGACGGTCACGACGCATACCGCACCCGCGAACCCACGCATCGCCTGCACGAAACGGCTGCTCAGCGCAGCGGTGTCATCCATGACTTCAGGCTGCATGGCGGCTCTCGCGTGGGCGACGCAGCCCGTGTGCTTCGAGGATCGGCAGCACCGTGTCGCGGAAGTATGGGAATTCCTTCACATAGTCCACGAACGACAAGGTCGTGCCCTTGAAGCCGGCTTCGGCAAGCGAAATCAGCCCCGCCGCCACCTGCTGAGGGGTCCCCACGAGCGGGAAGCCGCCGTGGCCCGCGGCCATCCGGTCGCGGATCAGCGCGAGCAGATCGTGCGGGAACGATTGTGCATTCGCGAACTGCAGTGCGACCAGGTTGTCGACCGCGCCCCAGTCCGCGTTGTCCTGTGCAAAATAGTGCAGATACTGGCGCGCCTCTTCCTCGGTCGGGCGACAGACGACATGCGCGAACGTCAGCACGTTCACGTTCTTTCCGGCCGCGGCGGCCTTCTGCTTGAGCTCGGCGACTTCCGTGCGCGAGCGTTCTAGATCGATCGCAGGCGTAAAGAGGAAGTTGGCATTGCCGATCGCGAATTCGCGCCCTTCGCCCGATCCCGCCGCGTTCAGAATCGGCGGACGCTCGCCGTTCCATGGACGCGGCAAGCCATAGACGTTCTTCAGGTGGAAATTCTCGCCGTCCCAGTTGAAGGGGCCGTCGTGCGTCCAGATCTTCTGCACGACGTCGAACCATTCCTGCGCGTACGCATAGCGCTTGTCGTGGCCGGTCGCGAGCGGCAGCCCGAGCGCTTCGTACTCGGGGCGATTCCAGCCCGCGACGATGTTCAGCCCGGCGCGGCCGGCGCCGATCTGGTCGAGCGTCGCAATCTGCTTGGCGACCACGACCGGATGGTTGGCCGCCGTATGGACCGTCGCGAACACGGTGAGGTGGCGCGTCCGGGCGAGCAAGCCCGCGGCCCACGTCATGGTCTCCAGCACCGAGCCGTGGAAGTCCGTCTCGCCGCCGTAACCGATCCAGCGCGCGATGGGCAGCATGAAGTCAATCCCGGCCTCGTCCAGCATGAGCGCGAGCTTTTCGTTGTTCTCCCACGAATTGTCCCAGCGCTCGCCGATCTTCGTCACCGACATCCCGCCCGAGCAGTTCGTCGCAAACGTCCCCAGAATGAAGTCCTTCGTGTTCAGAATTCGTCTCATGTCAGTCCTGGCGCAGTAAAATTTGTTTCCATGACGGGCTGCCTCGCGGCAGCCCTGCTCTCCCAACCCAGTCGACGGCATGGGCCGCAACCGCGCGATTCCGCAATGACCGAACCTTCACGCAGAACCACGAAAAAGACCGCTACAGCCGAACATCGCTGGCACCTTGCGATGGACGACTTCGGCGTCGAGATCACCGACCTCGAATATGCCGTCATGCGTTTGAACCAGTCGTTCTCGCGCTGGCAGTCCGAGTGCATGGCCGCCGTGACCGGCACCACACTCAGCGGCCAGGAGAACGCGCTGGTGCACGTCATCCACATGCACGAACGGCCGAAGACCATTCGCGATCTGCTGCATATGACCAACCGGCAGGACGTCGCTAATATGCAGTACGAACTACGCAAGCTGATCAAGGCCGGGCTCGTCGGCAAATCCGGAACGGCGCGCGCCGGCGTGTACTACACGACCACCGCGGAAGGCGCGAGCGTGTGCGAGGAATACGCACGGCTGCGCGAAACGGTGCTCCTCAAGATGGCCGAGGCGACCGCTGGCATCCAGTCCGCCGCCGCGCAGGCCACCGCCTGCCTCGAGCAGATGGAGCGCGTGTACGAATCTGCCACCCGTGAAGTCGCCACCTTCCATCGGCGACGCTGATGGTGCGGCACCGTCGCCAGGAGCATGAAGCGCACTGCACCCTCCAGCCGCCAAGCCACTTCAAATAGAAATTCACATTGAATTTCTATTTGATCGAATCGTAGTGCAGCCATTTTTTGGCTGCAACTCATTTCATCTCAGGGAAAACACCGGCCTTCCCACTGCACTTTTGTGCATCAACCAGCGCGCGATTGCTCACCAGCCCGCGCGCTCGCCGCACGTAACCCGTTTCGGATCTTGCAGTTCAAGGGGTTCAGAATAGAAGCGAGGCGCGCCAATGGTGCGCGCCTCGGCGGACGGAGGAAGAACAGCGCTGGAAACGACGGCTTCGCGCCGTGCATGGCACTCCGGGTAAGCAGCCGGCGGCGCCCAGGTCTGGTGCCATGGGCATTTGCCGCCACCGCGGGGAAGGTCGCCCGGGTTCGACGGCTCTCTAACGGCCCGCACTCCCGGCGCGGCGGCTCCACACCGTCACATAGTCGGGTACGGCGTCTTCCGGCTGGGCGCCGTCCGGCTCAGGCGCGAGCGGCTGGAGCGCCAGCGGCAGCACGCCCGCCCAGACGGGGCGGTCGAGATCCTCCTCATCGTCTTTGGGACCGCCGGTGCGGATCTTTGCTGCCGCTTCGTCGAGCGGCAGCCGCAGCACCGTCGTCGCGGCCAACTCGTTGCGGTTGCCGGCACGCACTTCGTGCGCGCGGCCTGGCGCGACGTGATTGAGAAAAGCGTCGAGCGCCGCGGCCTTGCCATCGGCACCGACTACTTCAAACGCGCCATAGATCATCGCGGAACGGTAGTTCATCGAGTGATGGAACGCGGAGCGCGCGAGCACAAGCCCGTCGAGGTGCATGATCGTCACGCAGACCTGTGCGCCCTCGGCCGCGAGCTTCAGCATGCGGCTACCGTTGGAGCCATGGATGTACAGATGATCGCCCTCGCGCCAGCACGCCGTGGGAATGCAATGGACACCGTGCTCGTCGGCGAACGCGACATGGCACACGTAGGCCGCGTCGAGAATCGCGTACAGCGTATCGCGCTCGTAATGGGCGCGCTCGGCGATGCGTCGCACACGCGTGCGCGACGACGGAGCCTGGCCTTTGGCGGAAACGGTATCGGTTTCGGACATCCTCGACATCTCCTCGATTGGGTAGGGATGCCGATTACGTTAGCGAAGCGGTGGCTCCATGGGTAGACCCAGCACGGCGCATTCATCTGGAGCCACGGCGCCAACCGTGCATAGCCGCTAGTCTAGACTCGCAAAGGTCGCGTGCCCCACGGTGCTCACCGGGTACGTGCCGCCAGACTCACTTTCTCGTAGCGGTCTTGCGCGCGGGGCGCAGCGGCTTTGCCGGGATATCGGCAGAGCGACCCGTGCGCCGATGCACACGCCGAAGCGGCGCCGCACCGCCGGCATCGCCGTCCGCGGCCGCCTGCTTGCGCAGCGCGTCGAGCTCCTGCGCCTGCGCTGCATGCGCCACGCGCAGCGTCTCCAGACGCCCTTCCTGCAAGCCCGCTTGATGTCGCAGATCGCCAAGCTGGCCCTGCAGCGATTGAATCTCGGCCCGCGCACTCTCTTCAGCCCGCGCGGCGCGTTTGGAGGCCGCCTCCAGATCGCGCTGCAGGCGTGCATTGCTCGTGCGCTCGCGCTCGATTTCCAGCAGCGCGCGCTTTTCCGCAGCCTGCAAGCGAGTTTCCGCGAGCTCCGTTCCGGCGCGGAGCTTGTCGAGCTCGGCGGAAAAGTCGGCGCGTGCCTGCGCGAGCGCGCTGTCTCGCTCGCGCCCATCCTGCTGCAGCCGCTCAACCTCGCTTTCCAGCGCGCCGCGCGTAGCAGCCGCGGCCGCCTGCGCCTGTTCCAGTTCATGAATACGCACCTGCGCCGCGAGCAATGCGGTGGTGCGCTGTTCCAGTGCTGTCTCCGTGCGCGCGAGATCGCCCTGCATGGCGGCTATGGACGCCCCGGCATCCTGGCGCGCCTGCTCGACCTCGACGCGCAACGCCTCGAGCGAAGCCTGCGCCGCAGCCGTAGCGCGTTTCCAGAGCGCGGCCACGAGTTCACCCGCCGCGCCCTGCAACTCTTCCGGCAAGTCGGCGTGCTCGATGCGTACGCGGCTTTTCTCCCGTAGATCCGCCCAGAATTCGGAGAGCACCGCCGTGGGCGTGCCCATGCTGCCCCGGTGCACGAGCTGATAGAGCCGATTGGCCGTGGGCGTAACGCCGAAGCGGAAGAACAGCAGTGCGCACACTTCCCGGTAAAGCTCTCGGGTCTTGGGGAATTCGCTCTTCAGCCGCTCGATTTCGGCGGTGAGACGGATTTCGTCGAGAGGGACGTCGGACATGGCGTGAGAGGGCGGGATCTGGTTAATTAATAATACAACGTAAAACGTACAATTTCTACCAAATAAAGATACAATTTTGACATTACTTTTATAATGTCAAATCAAAATACAACCGGTGATCCATCGCGAAGGCGGCCGCCAGAGCAGCCAACTCCCCCTCCGCAGCGCGCTGGGCGCCCAGTGCAGGCCGTGGGGAACTGAAAGAATACGGGGTCGGTAGCCCGATTTCAGGCGAGCGTCAACTAGAGCGCCTCTAGGGGCACGCAGAAGGTCAAGAATCGCGAGGATCTTGCAAAAATCTAATAATTTCGATTCCCCAATCTGCCATTCTGATCCGCGCAACAATGATGTCCCTACATACAACTGGAGGCACCGTCATGAAACGCCATGCCGGTCGAATTCGCAGGACTGGAAACCGCTCAGTCCAGCTAAGCATGCATGTGTTCTGTGCATTGGGCCTGTCCTGTCTGGTGCAGGGTTGTTTCTCTCAGTCTCAGGCGCCTGTGGCCCGACCACCCGAGCAGTACGGGTTGTGGTGCAGTGATCCACAGGGATGGTATCCGGCTGTGCAGTCCTGCCCCGGTGGCTGGGTGCATCGGCAAATGGACATACCCGCATCGGGGCCTGTGATGAAACCGCCGCTGCTCATCATTCCAGTTGCCCCTCCTCCTGATTCAGGAAAATAAGAATGAGAGTTTTTGAGAATACGCCAAGATTAGAACTCCAAAGTAAAGCAATACTGGCCGCACTCGTCTCTGTAGGACTTGTGGCCTGTGGCGGCGGAAACGATGCCTCTTCGGTAGCCGTCAACAATTCGGCCGCGCCGGCTGCAGCGCCCACGCAGGTCCTGACAGTTGACGCCGTGTCCCCGGAAGTAATGGCGGCCATGGCCGCTACGCCTGCCTATGTGCAGATCGCCCAGCCGTTGAGTGAACCGTCAGATGTGGACACCGTCTCTCCGGCTGAATCAGCGCAGCTTCCACCCGCGGTCCAGTACCTCCGGGCCGGAGTGGGGGTGATCAGGGGCACGCCAACAGACCCGGCCATCCCGGAGCCGGCCAATCTCGCGTCCGCGCAAGCGGCGGCGGCCGCCGCCGCCGCTGTCGTCACCTACACACCTGCGCAGATACGCGCCGCGTACAAGCTTCCGGCGCTACCGGCATCGTGGAGCAACCTCACCGCGGCGCAACAGGCGCAGTACGGTGCGGGCCAGACCATCTATATCGTCGACGCGTACAGTGAACCCAACGTGATTCCTGAGCTCGCCGCCTTCAACCAGAAGTTCGGCTTGCCAGCCTGTACGACAAAGGTTATCGCGCCGACCGCAAGCCTGCCTCTGCCGGCGGCAAGCAAGAGCGGCTGTGAGATTTCGGTTGTGAATGCGACAGCTGCGGGCGGGATGACGTCGACGGTGCCACCCTACGATGCACGGTGGGCTACCGAGATTGCGCTGGATGTGCAGTGGGCCCATGCGACGGCACCGCTCGCACGCATCATTCTCATTCAGGGGCAGGACAACGCGGCCGGTATATATGGCGCGATCAATCTCGCCAACGTGATGGGACCGGGCATCGTTTCCATGAGCTTCACGAGTACGGAATACGCCACGTCCTCGTCCTGGGATTCGATGTTCTCCAACCTGACCATGAGCTATGTAGCCGCGACCGGCGACGCCGGTGCGGAAGTGAACTGGCCGGCCGTGTCCCAGTACGTTCTAGGTGTCGGCGGCACATCGCTGTCCCTGAATGGAAGCACTCGTTCGGAAACCGTCTGGTCGGGCACCGGTGGCGGCATCAGTCAGTACGTCGCGACGCCGAGCTACCAGACCTCCGCCGTGCCGGGCTTGGGTACCGTGGCGCATCGCTCTGTCGCGGACGTGGCATTTAACGCCGATCCGAACACGGGCCAGTACACGGCGATCATCCCGCCAGGCAGTTCGACGCCTTCCTGGTACAGCATCGGCGGTACCAGCCTCTCAACACCACAATGGGCCGGTATTCTTGCGATCGCCAACGCGGTGCGCGCCCAAAACGGGTTTGGCGCTCTGGGTCTCGCTCATCCGATGCTCTACACCGGGATCTCGACGAACGCATCACTGTACTCCGCTTCGTTTTCCGACATCACCTCTGGCAGCAATGGCACCTGCGCGACCTGCAAGGCGCACACAGGCTATGACCAGCCTACGGGCCTTGGCACGCCCAATGTCAGCCAGCTGCTGACCTCGGTGCTGAGCAAGAGCACGAAGCAGGCACCGTACGTTTCGTATGTCGGCCTGTCCGTTCCAGCGGGCATACCGGCGTCGTTCTCGGTCTATGCGTCCAGCCCGGACCCTGTGACGTTCTCGATGACGAACGCGCCGGCCGGCATGACGATCAATGCATCGACCGGTCAAATTACCTGGCCGAATCCTGTTACCGGCTCCTACTTCCCGAAAATCACGGCGACTGATACCGTTACTGGCCTCTCCGACAGCAAGAGTTCGTCCGTCTTTGCCACGTCACCTTCTGTTCCGGTCATCAACATCGGCACGCTCCAGAGCAAGCCCGGTGTCGCCCTGAACTATCAGGTCATGGCCTATTCGAAGGATCCTGTCGCGTATTCACTCCAGAGCGCGCCGGCCGGCATGTCGATCAGCTCCGCCGGACTGCTCACCTGGCCTTCTCCGGTTGCGGGCAACTACAGCTTCTTCGTATCGGCGAAAGATACGGTAACCGGGCAATCGATGACGCAGAATGTGATTGCCCAGATTTCCGCGAATCCTTCTGGTCCGGTGATCACCGCAACGCCGATCTATGGCACGGCTGGAAGTGCTGTTTCATCGAATGTACAGATATCCACTCCGACGAGCGGAAATATCAACGTCTTTATCAACGGGTCGCCGGCCGGCATGACGTTTGCGCCATCCGGACCTAACACATTCGCCATTTCGTGGCAGAAACCGGTTGCAGGGACGTCCTCTTTGTTGATCGTGGCCACGGCCAACAACGGCGTGACATCGCAGGCTCAACTGCCTGTCGTCATCCGGGCAAACTGACGTAGGCCAGGGATCCGGCGCCGCCCGCGGAAGGGCGCCGGATCCCTGTCATGCTCTGCAGCAGGTGTCGTGACGGGCTCAGGTATTTCGACGATTGGTGTCCGCGCAGACCACTTTGCCAGTGGATGCGCCATGCAGAGTCCGCCGGAAGTTGTGCCGTAAAGGCGGATCAGACCTACTTCTTTCGTACCAGAAGGACGCCCAGATTGAATCCATCGCTATGAAAATCGAGGGATCCATCTGAGAAATTGAGGTAATAGAAGGTGTCTGCGGAGATAGCGGTTGTCGATGACCAGATGTCCATGCCCTCGCCGAGATCCGATGCGCCAATATTGGGAAAAGTACGCGTGTCGATCTTGGGGCCCTTGCATGTATTGAGGCGGATCGATTTCAATTCCTGGATGCTCGGAACACGCCATCCGGGGCCAGCGCGTCGGGCTTCCGCGAGCGCCTCCTTTTGCGCCAGGCCTTTCACCTCACCATCACACTGCTTTTTGCGACTGTTCCAATTCGTTCCGACAATGCATCTGCGCCAGACCAGCCCTGACGCTTTGTCGATCGCGACGCCATCCTTGATTGCCATCGCCGGTAAGCGTTTGTCGACACACGCAGAATGGCATGGCGAGGATACTGCGAACATGAGAGAGAAACACACCAACGCGCCAGCAAAGCTGCGTGAAATGATCATGACCAGATAGAGAATAAAGTGATGCCTATTATGGAAGACGCAGCTTCGTCCATTGGACAAGAGCAAAGCCTGAATGCGGCTAGCTCGATAGACCGTCAGTCAGCCATCGGCTGCTCGAGAAACTCGGGATAAGATTGGGCGGTGTGCCGCATGAGAACATAGAGCTCGTCGAGATACCGGATACGGTCCTCACGTGTGCTCGCTGCTTCAATCTGCGCGACTAACTGGTAATTGAGCTGATGGCAGAGAAGATAGCTGTCCATGCGCGCACGCAGATGTGCTATTTCGCTGGCCAGTTCTTCCCTGGTGTAAGCGCTCGGGAAAGTAGATCGCTGGTGCACGACGTCCGCTCCGGTTCAGGAATCGGCCCGCTCGCAGTATGAAGAATGAGGGTGAGCGGGCACAAGACAGGGTTGGCGGACCGGGTTAGACCAACCGGCAGGCGCTTTCGCGCCTCCCTGCCAAGGCCCGCCCATAGAAACCTGTGGGCGAGCAGAGACAGCCGCTCATCCGCGAGGATGAGCGGGGCCTAACGCCAAACCGCCAAGCTTGGACCACCTGCAAAGGCAGCAGGTGGCTTTCTAATTTTGAACCTGCTTAATCGGGCGTGATTTGAGGAAAATCAAGTGAACGAACAGACAGCGTATTGACTGTACACTGCCTGTCATCCCAGTCACTAGTGCAGATCGAGTCGCTTCGCGTTCTAGGCAGGTGGAGTAACGTTGCGCACACACCCACCAGAAAATCAGCGCACTATCTCGTGGCTCTAACAACCAGTCCTTTCACACTTTACAGGAGATACAGATGATCAAGGACGTGAGTGTGCGCCGTATTGGCGCGAACGAAGCAGTTGGCTGTATAGAGGCACTGGCGGAAGTGCTTGTTGATTGCGTGGAAGGCGGTGCGTCGGTGAGCTTCATGCTGCCGCTGCCACGCGAAAAAGCCGTGGCGTTTTGGCGCGGCGTCACCGATAGCGTTGCGCGCAACGAGTGCGTATTGCTCGTTGCCGAAGACCGCGATGGTCGAATCCTCGGTACCGTGCAGATGATCGTGGCGCAGCCGGATAACCAGCCACATCGAGCGGACATCGCCAAGATGCTAGTGCGCCGTAGCGCTCGGCGTTGCGGCATCGCGCAGCGCCTGATGGCTGCCGTCGACGAGGTGGCACGTGAGGAAGGCAAAACCGTGCTGGTGCTCGATACCGTAACGGGTGGAGACGCCGAGCGACTGTATGAGCGGGCCGGCTGGCAGCGCGTAGGAGTGGTGCCGAAATATGCGCTGATGCCCGATGGCGAATTCTGCGCGACGACATTTTTTTATAAGCATCTCTGAGCAACCACTGCGACGTATTTTTCTGAACACGATAGCATTCCTCGCCGCTTCAAGTTACATAAGGTCGATCCTCGCGACGATGTCTGCGACGATGCGGCAAAAATCATCGGGATGTTCGATCATCATCATGTGGCCGACATCCTTCTGCACCACGTAGTCACGCGCGGCTGCACGTGCCCAGTCAGGTAAGTCCCACTCGGGCGCGGAGCGCTCGCCAGTTAGCAGGAACAGCGGAATCCCACCTTCGATGGCTAAGCGAATCTTCGGAATGTAATCGACATCGCCAGTCTCCGCCACGACCGCCAGTGCCATCGCATGAAGTGTCTCTGCCGGCTGGTTCGATAGAATGCAACACGCCCATTTAACGCGTTCTTCTGTGGGCTCGATGCCGGCGTTCATCAGCCATGCCTTGAGATCAGCAACAAGTTTCTGGTGCTCCGCAAGCCATACATCCTCGGAAAGGCCGGCGATCTTCTGGCACCAGAAAGCGTCGTTGAGAGTGAAGTTTCCTTCGACGTTAATTATCCCCCGAACGCATTCAGGGGCCGCCTGCGCCGCTAGCATCGCGATTGCACCGCCGACACTATGGCCAAGCAACACACACGGCTCCTTCACTTTCTCACGTACGTAGCGCACCACGTGTGCAGCCTGGTTCGCGAGAGTAATCTCGGTCTGCGGCAAACTCTTTAGCTCACCGTAGCCGATCAGGTCCGGAGTGTGAACAACAACAGAGCTGATGCGCTCATGAGGCGAGAAGAAACTCAGCGGTCCCATCAAGCCGTGAATCATCACCAATGGCGTACTTTTCTTCATGTATCTCACTTGTCAAGCGATCGAGAACAGGTTTGGCTCACCAATACTGAAACAGTCCGGGCGGCGCTGGACTACGACTTCTGCGCGGGCGCCGACGCCGGGCTTGCCGGCACGGCCTGTTTTGGGGCATCGCGTTTGACTTGCTGCGCATCGCCCTCCACCAGCACCAGATCGTTGCCGTTGATCTCGATCTTGACCGGATCGGTCTTCTTCCACTGCTTCTTCGGAACGGCAAGCTTCCATACACTGTTCTGCGCCGGCTCGCGAAAGAACGCCACCACCCCCACGACCTCTGCGTTGGCGTTCATTGGCTCGGCGAGACTGGCGCTCCCGCCGGGCCTGAGCACAACATCCTTCGTTGCCAGCAGATCCGCCTTGAGAAGGTTCAGGTCATCTGACTGCAATTGCCCATAATTTAGTTGTGCGAATGTCGTCGCATCTTTGAGCTGGTAGAAGCGAACCACCGTCGAGAGGGATTGTCCCCTTGCGTCCGAGTTGACCGACGCCCGGCCGGTGAGGTCCACATTCATCGTCTTGACCTGGGTCGTGAACGCCCACTTCGCGGCAGCTACGGTTGCATCGCCGACCGACTGCGCAACGCCACAACCGCCAATGAGCTGCGTGGCCAGTATCGCGATTGCGAAACCTGCCCGATGTGCGGCTTTTTTCTTTTTATTCATTTTGAGGATGCCCTTTTTGTGCTGTTCTTCATGCGTGTGTCCCCGCCGCCCCGTTCCAGCGGCCAAGCTGGACACGCGTGACGCGCGCTGGCACGCCGCTCGCGGACCTGGCCGGCGCTTCCAGCTGTGCCGTAAATCCCAGACTCGTCTGGCGTGTTTCCAGCGTGGGCGGCGGCATGAGCTCGGGCCGCACATGCATTTCCAGGTCGGCTTCACTTTCGTATCCCAGATAGAAGCGCAGCAGCGCCATGATTTCCCGATGGGCGGATTGCCCCGGTACCAGCGCGAGGACTGTCTCGCGCAGCGCAGGGGTGATGATGACCCGCACCGTGTTGCTACGGTCATAAAAGCCGCGGCCGAGCAGGCGCTGCTCGCCCAGCGCCGCCGGCTCAAAATCATTGACCGCCCGCCAGACTGGGTGGAACTCCTCAACGGCGATTGTGGCGTCCGGCACGGCGTGCCGCAGCACACCGGCCAACCCTTCTGCCGTGCGCGTTCGCTGCATGGCGAGCCCGAGCATCGAGAGCAGCCGCCGCTTGTCGGCGACCTTCGTGAGCATTTGGCGCACGCTCGAAGTTTCCCGGTCCTGCTCCGCTCCAGTCAGGCTGGGAACGCAGGGGGCGACCCGGAAGGTGCTGAACCCGAAGCCGGCAAAGCTGAGCAGATAGCGCGACACCGAGTCCGTGCCGTCGCGCCGAAAGCCCACCGGGTACCGGTATTTACGCGCGATGCGGTAGTACTGCGTGATGATGCGGTGGTGGAACAGGTCAAGAAATGCCGACAGGGGCTCCGCGCCATCCCGGTTCTGCGCCACCTCATCGGCGAAATACGCAGGCATGCGCGCGTCGACCCCGTAGAACCCGAGGAAGGTCGTCACGACCGACGGTGGTGTCGCCGGATCGTCGGCGTCGTACCGGACGAGGTCGATCTCGCGCCCCGGAAAACCCAGCTGCGCGCGCGAGCGGAACCGGACGGGATCCGCGGCCGGCGAATCCGTCGTCCCGAGAGGTGGCGCGTCGGGCGAGGCCAGCTCGAGCAGCTCGCAGAAGCGGATGAAGTTCATCCGCGTGGCGGCGTAAAGGATCGCCGGCAGCAGCAGTGGCTGCGCCGCCGCTGGCATCGTGGGTGCGCTCAAAACGGTGCCCCCTCGCCTTTCGTTTCAGACCACTCGATACGCCGCCCGGTCGGCATGGCGACGATCACGAGCTTCGTGTAGAGGTTCACCGTCGCGTACAAGCCCAGGAAGCGGTTGAGCATGCTGCCAAAGAGATCCAGGTCTCCCTCTCCCGCGAAGCGGTTGCTGTCGAGCGTCACGGTGATTTCTACACCCCGCATCAGACCGCCCTTGACAAGCTTGGTGAGCGGCCGGTGCCGCACGTCGGTGATCGCGTTGATGCGCCGGGCGTTGAGCTCACCATCGGTCCAGTCGTAGAGGGCGAGCGAGCCGCGCAGGATTTCCGCGTCGAGCAATGAAAGGTAGCTCGGCGCCAGATGGGAAAGCACGCGCCACTGGTACCTGTCACCCGTAGGCGGGTAGACAGGGAGTGTGGGCGCCGTGAGGTTGCGCACCGCGCCGATATTGGTGAAGCCGCCGCGCATGCGCGTGATGCCTGCTTCGCGCAGTGCCTTGCGCGGCAGCATGCCGTTGGTGCCGGTCACCGCAAGCGTAAGCGTTTCGGTGGGCAGCGAATCCGTCTGCTCCCAGGCGTGGCCGCCGAGTACGAGCCAGGTGTCGAAGCGGCCAGACGGGCCGCGTCGCATGCGGGTGTGGTAATACCGCTCCGGCATATCGTGGCGCAGCATGCCGCCGCGATGGCGAAACGCTGCGAAGGGCACGTATTCGTGACGCTTGCCGCGTTCGAAATATTCCACACCGTCCACCGAATAAATGTCGATGAGCGAACCGTGTTCGGCGCGTGCACGCACGCGGTATTCGGTTTCGTGCTGCGTGACGAAGACCGGGTCGGCGCCCACCGTGAAGAGGTTGATGACAGGCGTACAGTACAGACGCACGTTCTCCGCCGTGAAGCGCATGTCATCCGGATACGGACGCTCGAGCACGACCTCGACGTCAAGCGAGGTAGCCGACGCGGGGATCGCCTGGATGTCGAGCCCGAGCAGGTCGACAAACATGAACTTCTCAGGGAAAGTGAAGTATTCGAGCAGGAGCTGGTATCAGGAATCGCACACCGTGTCACAGCTCAAGGGATCGCCGCCGGGCTATGTCGGCTACGGTCGCGGCGGTGTTCTCACCGAAGCGGTGCGCCAGCGCCCTTATAGCGTTGTGCTGCTCGATGAGGTGGAGAAGGCGCACCGCGACGTGCTCGACATCTTCTATCAGGTATTTGACCGCGGCGTAATGCGCGATGGGGAGGGACGCGAGATCGACTTTCGCAACTGCGTGATTCTCATGACGTCCAATCTCGGCAGCGCGCAGATTGACGAGGCTACGAACGACAGCCCGGATATCGCACAGACGGTACTCGTTGAGGCCATCCACCCGCAGCTTGTCGCGCACTTCCAGCCCGCTCTCCTTGCGCGCTTCCAGACGCTGGTGTACCGTCCGCTCGATGCGACCGCGCTCGCCGCCATCGTGCGCCTGAAGCTGGCGAAGGTCGCCGAGCGCCTGCGTCGGCAGCACGACGTCGAGCTGGTTTGCGACGACGCGCTCATCGGGTCGATGGCCGAGTTGTGCCTCGCGCGCGAAGCCGGGGCACGCAATGTCGACGCGTTCCTGAACCAGCGCATCCTGCCATCGGTTTCCCGTGAATTGCTCACGCGCCTGGCCACCGGCACCGTGCCCGCGAAGATCCTGCTCTCAAACACTGCGCATGGAAACCTGACGATCGACTTCATCGATCACCGCGAGCCGGTCAGTGCAGCAGGCGGAGTTGCACTGGCCACCTGAGCGGGATTGGATCGTTCCGCCGGTTAATCCATTGGGTAACGGTTGCGCCGGCACGGTCCGATAACAGAACGGATAGCATCCACGTAAAGTTCAACGTGACGCCGCTGGGCCTGACACCGAATCGCCGCTGCGGCGTGCTGGAGATCGAAGGCCAGTTGATCAACTACGACCACGGCCCCAGCAACAGCGTAGGCCTGCTCTGGCCGAACAGCCTGGGCAACAGTACGGACAGCCGCGTCACCCTGGTCAACAGCAATGGCAACAGCAGCAGTCTGGTGTTCCGCAGCCCCATGGTCCATGTTCCGCCTGCTAAGCCGCGCTGTCCTTGATGCGGCCTCGAGTGCCTCGCGCACTGGTTTTGCGCCCCGAAACGAATTTGTGAGTTCTGAAACCGACTGTTTCGACGGCCGCGCCGCTACGCCCTGTCGAAGCGCGACAGGCCTGATTGCCCCAACACGTTTCGTTACACACCAACACATCGATGACGCGCTTTCTCGATAGGGTGAGTTCAAGACCATCGAGTGGGGTGTCGTATGAAGAAAATCCTTATACTGATGCTAGCGGCCGTGTGCCTCGGAAGCGCATTGAGCGGCTGCATCGTGGTTCCAGACGATGGCGGCGGATATCACCACCATCACGACGACGACCGTTGCTAACGGAAACTAACGCAAGCCGCGGCTCTGTATGAACAGCAGCCGCGGACCTCGTCCCCAATCGGCGCGAAGCCTCACGGTTCGCGTGCCAATCGCGCACCGAGCGCATCAATTTCCGAATCCGCGAAGACTTCAATGCCGTGCTTGCGCAGCAGCGCAGCCGTCACTCCTGCCCCGGCGCGTCGCTGGCCCGAAAAGCTCCCGTCATAGATGAAGCGGCTGCCGCACGACGGACTGCCATCGATCAGCAGTGCGAATCGGCAATTGTGCTCGCGTGCAAGTTCGAGCGCGGCTTGCGCGCCCGCGAGAAAAAACGCGGTCACATCGGCACCTGCCGTATCGACGACACGCGCCGCGCCCGCGAGCACTGCCTCACCCGATTGCGCGCGTGCAATTTCGGCCGCGGGGCGGGGCACGCCAAATCCCCCGATCAACTCAGGACAAACGGAGACGACGCGTCCCTCGCGCCGCCACTCGTCGAGTATCGGATGTGCAAGCGTCTTCGCCAAGCCGTTATAGCGAACCGGACTGCCAAGCAGGCAGGCGCTGACCAATATCTTCTGAATCATTCGCGATCTTCCCTTGCTGCGTGCTGCGCCCTCAAAGCACCCGGCGGGCACGGCCTGCTCTCGTCCCGCGCACATCAATGAAAAAAGCGCACCCGAGGTGCGCCCGCTCTATGCCTGAAGTCTGCCCGAAATCCGCCGTACGCGCATCCCTGCGCGCACGCCGGCCGAACAGTGCCCCAGCGCCGCACTCCACGGCGCCAGAAACCAACCCATCATCTCATTGAAAGTTCTCGCGCAGCCACTTCTTGTTCAGCTTGCCCACGCTGGTCTTCTCGATCGCGTCGACGAACTTGACGACCTCCGGCACCGCGTACTTCGAGATCTGTCCGGTTTCGCTGAAACGCAGGACATGCTGCCGGATATCCTCGGCGCTCACAGGCGCGTCGTGCTCCGTGCGCAAGACAACCACGGCGGCCGGCCGCTCGCCCCACTTCTCGCTCTTGATGCCGATAACAGCCACTTCGGCTACGGCGGGATGTTGCGAGATCAAGCTCTCGATCTCCAGCGACGAGACCCATTCGCCGCCCGACTTGATCACGTCCTTGATGCGGTCCGTGATCTGCAGATAGCCATCCGTGTCGATGCGCGCAACGTCCTGCGTGTGCAGATAGCCGCCCTCCCACAACTGCGTGGAGGCCTCAGGATTGTGCAGGTAGCCCTGAGTGAGCCACGGCGCGCGCACGACCACCTCGCCGGTGGCGCTGCCGTCGTGCGGCAAGTCGCGCATTTCGGCGTCCACGATACGCAGGTCGACGAGCGGCACCGGCAGGCCGGTACGGCACCGCAGACTAACTTCCTCGTCGATGTCGAGCGGCTCTGCCGTCGGCTTCAATTGCGCAAGCGTGAGCAGCGGACACGTCTCCGACATGCCGTAGCCCGTAAAGATGTCGATGCCCCGCTCCAGCGCGGCACGCGCGAGCCCGTGCGGCAGCGCCCCGCCGCCGATCACCACTTTCCACTTGCTGAAGTCGGCGCTCTTCGCCTGCGGGCAGCTCAGCATCATGTGCAGAATCGTGCTCACGCAATGCGAGAACGTCACGCCTTCGTCGCGGATCAGCTCCACGATGCGGTCCGGCAAATAGCGGCCCGGATACACCTGCTTCACGCCCAGCACCGTCGCGATATACGGCATGCCCCAAGCGTGTACATGGAACATCGGCGTGAGCGGCATATAAACGTCGCCGCGATGAAAACGCTGGCCGGACTCCGGGCTCGCTAACGCCGCCATCCCGGTGATGGTGTGCAGCACCAGTTGTCGATGCGAAAAATACACGCCCTTCGGCAGCCCGGTGGTACCCGTCGTGTAGAACGTCGTGGCGCGCGTGTTCTCGTCGAAGTCGGGGAAATCGAAGTGCGTGCCGCTCTGCGCGAGCAGGTTCTCATATTCGTCGGCGAACGTCGTGTCCGACGCCGCCGCCGCATTGCCTTCGTCGTCGATGAGCACGACCGTGCGCACGTGCTCGAGCTTGTCGCGAATCGCGGCCAGCACGGGCAGAAAATCCGCGTTGACGAGCAGCACTTGCGCGCCCGCATGATTGATCGTATACGCGATCTCGGCCTGCGAAAGACGAATGTTCACCGTCTGCAGCACAGCGCCCATCATCGGCACTGCGAAATAGCATTCCAGATAGCGATGGCTGTCCCAGTCCATCACCGCCACCGTGGTGCCGTGCTCCACGCCGAGCCGTTGCAGGCCGTTGGCGAGCCGCGCAATGCGCTCGTTCAACTGGGCGTAGGTCATGCGCACCTTGCCCCGGTAGACGATCTCCTGATCGAGCGCCTGTGTCATCGGCGTGTGCAGCAGGCGCTTGATCAAGAGGGGGTAGGCATAGGCGGATGCCATCGTTTCGGAGGCCTGATCGTACATGGCTGTCTCTAACATTCGGTGTTTTCAATTACGAGGCGCGCCGTGTTCGACTACACGGCGCGCCGGCACTATCGATGCGTTTTCGAGCCTTAGCGCAGGTTCTCGAAGATCGCTGCAATGCCCTGGCCGCCGCCGATGCACATCGTCACCAGTGCATAGCGGCCGCCCGTGCGTTGCAGCTCGTGCAGTGCCTTCACTGTGATGAGCGCGCCGGTGGCGCCAATCGGGTGGCCGAGAGAAATGCCCGAGCCGTTCGGGTTCACCTTGGCCGGATCGAGACCGAGCTCCTGCGTGACCGCGCAGGCCTGAGCCGCGAAGGCTTCATTCGACTCGATCACGTCGAGGTCTTCGACGCGCAGGCCCGCGCGCTGCAAGGCAAGGCGCGTGGCCGGCACGGGACCGATGCCCATGTGCAGCGGATCGACGCCCGCGTGCCCGTAGGCGACGAGCCGCGCCATCGGCTTGAGGCCACGTTGCTCTGCCGCCTCGCGCGACATCAGCAGCACGGCTGCGGCCGCGTCGTTGATACCCGAGGCGTTGCCGGCCGTCACCGTGCCGTTCTCTTTGGCGAACACAGGCTTGAGCTTCGAGAAGTCTTCGATCGTCGCGTCGGTACGCAGATGCTCGTCGGTATCGAACACGACTTCACGGCCCTTCACCTTCTGCGTGACAGGCACGATCTGGCTCGCGAAGCGCCCCTCGGCGATGGCGCGTGCCGCGCGGTGATGCGATTCGAGCGCGAGCGCATCCTGACGCTCGCGCGAAATGTCGAACTTACGCGCGACGTTTTCGGCGGTCACGCCCATGTGCACCGTATTGAACGGATCATTGAGCGCGCCGAGCATCATGTCGACGAAGCGAGAATCGCCCATGCGCGCGCCAAAGCGCATATCGGGGGCGAGATACGGCGCGCGGCTCATGTTCTCCGCACCCGCGCCGATCGCGACATCGGCGTCGCCGAGCAGAATCGTCTGCGCCGCCGACACGACGGCCTGCAGGCCCGAGCCGCACAGACGGTTGACGTTGAATGCGGGCGTCGAATCGGGAATGCCCGCGTTGATGGCCGCAACACGCGAGAGATAGAGATCCTTCGGCTCGGTGGCAATCACATTGCCGAACACGACGTGGCCCACGTCCTCGGGCTTGACCTCGCTGCGCGCGAGCACCTCGCGCAGCACGATTGCGCCCAGCTCAGTGGGTGCGACGTCTTTCAGGCTGCCGCCGAATTTGCCGATTGCGGTCCGCACACCACCTACCACCACGACTTCTTTGCTCATTTGCCTGTCTCCTTCATTGGCTCGCGCGCGATTGCGCTGCGGGCATTACATGTTCGGATAGTTGGGTCCACCGCCGCCTTCGGGCGTGACCCACACGATGTTCTGCGTCGGATCCTTGATATCGCAGGTCTTGCAGTGTACGCAATTTTGCGCGTTGATCTGCAAGCGATCTTCGTCTGAATCGCCCTTGACGAATTCGTAAACGCCTGCCGGACAGAAGCGCGACTCGGGACCCGCGTAGGTCTTGAGGTTGATGCCGACCGGCACTGTTGCGTCCTTCAGCGTCAAGTGCGCGGGCTGGTTCTCTTCGTGATTCGTATTGGAAATAAACACGGAAGAGAGGCGGTCGAACGTGAGCTTGCCGTCGGGCTTCGGATACTCGATCGGCTTGCATTGCGAGGCCGGACGCAGCATCTCGTGATCGCGATGTTGATGATGCAGCGTCCACGGCACGTTGCCGCCCAGCAGCTTCTGCTCGATGCCCACCATCAGCGTGCCCAGGTACAGGCCCTTGCTCATCCACTGCTTGAAGTTGCGCGCCTTATACAGTTCTTCGTGCAGCCACGAGTTCTTGAACGCTTCCGGGTAGGCCGTGAGTTCGTCGCTCTGGCGGCCCGCCTGCGCCGCTTCAAAGGCTGCCTCGGCGGCCAGCATGCCGGTCTTGATTGCCGCGTGGCTGCCCTTGATGCGCGCCGCGTTCAGGAAGCCTGCATTGTCGCCAACGAGCGCGCCACCCGGGAACGCCAGCTTCGGCAGCGACATCAGGCCGCCTGCCGTCATCGCGCGCGCGCCATACGAAACCCGCTTGCCGCCTTCGAGATACTTGCGGATCGCCGGATGCGTCTTGTAGCGCTGAAATTCCTCGAATGGCGAGAGATACGGGTTCGTGTAGGCGAGACCCACCACGAAGCCCACCATCACCTGATTATTCTCGGTGTGATAGAGGAACGAGCCGCCGTAGGTGTCCTTTTCGAGCGGCCAGCCTGCCGTGTGGATCACCAGACCCGGCTTGTGCTTCGCCGGATCGATCTCCCACAGTTCCTTGATGCCGATGCCATAGACCTGCGGGTCGGCGTCCTTGCCCAGCTTGAAGTGCTCGCTCAGTTGCCGGCCCAGGTGGCCGCGACAGCCCTCGCAGAACAGCGTGTACTTGGCGTGCAATTCCATACCAAGCTGGAAGTTCTCGGTAGGCTCGCCGTCCTTGCCCACGCCCATGTTGCCGGTGGCCACGCCCTTGACCGAGCCGTCGTCGTTGTAGAGCACCTCAGCGGCTGGAAAGCCCGGGAAGATCTCCACGCCCAGCGCTTCGGCCTGCTGGCCCAGCCAGCGCGTGACGTTCGCGAGGCTGATCACGTAGTTGCCGTGATTCTTGAAGTTGTCCGGCAGCGCCCAGTTGGGCACGGCCTTCGCACCGCTTTCCGTGAGGAAAAGGAATTGATCTTCGGTCACGGGCACGTTCAGCGGCGCGCCCTGCTCCTTCCAGTCGGGAATGAGCTCGCCGATGGCGCGCGGGTCCATGACCGCGCCAGAGAGAATATGCGCTCCGATCTCCGAGCCTTTCTCCAGCACGCACACGCCGACCTCGACGCCTTTCTCTGCGGCCAACTGCTTCAGGCGGATCGCCGCGGACAGGCCCGCCGGGCCGCCGCCTACGATCACCACGTCGTATTCCATCGACTCGCGCGGGCCGTATTGCGCGATCAAATCATTCGAATTCATGCTGCGTTTTCCGTTTCGGACGGCATCGAGCCGCTATCAGAACTGCTCTTCGGCGAGCGCAAGCACGCCTTCCCCGCCGCGTGAGCCGAGCGCCGCGGTGGCGAGGCCGTTGGCCTGCGAGAGGACATGTTCGGCATAGAACTGCGCCATCGCGATCTTCGCGCCGTAGAACGACGGATCGTCGGCGAGATTGCGCTGCGCGACGAGCAACGCACGCGCAAGCTGCCAGCCGCACAGCACGATGCCCGCGAGCTTCAGATAGGGCACGCTCCCCATGAACGTGCCGTTCGGATCGCGCTTGACGTTCTCGATCATGAAGTCCACGGCGCGCGCGAGTGCCTGTGCGCCCTGCTCAAGCTGCGTGCGCATCGAAGCGGCCGCCGTACCGTCGACTTGCGCGAGCGACTCAACCGTCTTCGCCACTTCGTCGAGCAGCGCCTTCGCGACCGCGCCGCCGTCGCGCACCGTCTTGCGGCCGATCAGGTCGTTCGCCTGGATCGCCGTCGTGCCTTCATAGATCGCGAGAATGCGTGCGTCGCGATAGTGCTGCGCGGCGCCCGTTTCCTCGATGAAGCCCATGCCGCCGTGCACCTGCACGCCAAGGCTCGTGACCTCGTTGGCCATCTCGGTGCTCCAGCCCTTCACGATGGGCACGAGGAACTCGAAGATCGCCTGATGCCGCGCGCGCACGCTTTCGTCCGGATGACAATGCGCGAGATCGCAGTGGCCCGCCGCCACATAGGCGAGCGCGCGTGCGCCCTCGGTCATCGAGCGCATGGTGGCAAGCATGCGGCGCACGTCGGGGTGCTGCACGATCGTCACCGACTCCTTGGCCGAGCCATCCACCGGGCGGCTCTGCACGCGCTCCTTCGCGAACGCCGCCGCCTGCTGGTACGCGCGCTCGGCAATCGCCACGCCCTGCGTGCCCACGCCGAAGCGCGCCGCGTTCATCATCACGAACATGTACTCGAGGCCGCGGTTCTCTTCGCCCACGAGATAGCCGATCGCACCGCCGTTATCGCCGTATTGCAGCACAGCCGTCGGGCTCGCCTTGATGCCGAGCTTGTGCTCGATCGACACGCAATGCACGTCGTTGCGCGCGCCGAGCGAGCCGTCCTCGTTGACGAGGAACTTCGGCACGATGAACAGCGAAATGCCCTTCACGCCTTCGGGCGCGTTCGGCACGCGCGCCAGCACGAGATGGACGATGTTCTTCGCCATGTCGTGCTCGCCCCAGGTGATGAAGATCTTGGTGCCGAACACGCGGTACGAACCATCGGCTTGCGGCTCGGCGCGCGAGCGCACGAGCGCGAGGTCGGAGCCGGCCTGCGGCTCGGTCAGGTTCATCGTGCCGGTCCATTCGCCCGAGATGAGCTTCGGCACGTAGCGGGTCTTCTGCTCTTCGGTGCCCGCGGTCAGCAGCGCCTCGATCGCGCCGTCGGTCAGGAGCGGGCACAGCGCGAACGAGAGATTCGCCGCGTTGACCATCTCGTTGCACGGCGTGCCGATCAGCTTTGGCAGGCCCTGGCCGCCGAATTCCGCCGGATGTTGCAAACCTTGCCAGCCGCCTTCGGCGAACTGCTCGAACGCGGCCTTGAAGCCCGGCGTCGCCGTGACTTCGCCGTCGCGCCAGCTGCTCGGCGCGCGGTCGCCTTCGACGTTCAGCGGCGCGAGCACTTCCCCGCACAGCTTCGCGGCTTCGTCCAGCACCGCCTGTGCGGTCTCGAAGCCGGCATCCTCGAAGCCGGGCAAAGTGGCGATTTCATCAATGCCGGCCAGCTCTTTAAGCACGAACAGCATGTCTTTGACGGGGGCGGTGAAGCTCATGGCGAACCTTTCTCTCAGGCGTGGATCTTGGGGGCCGCGGTGCCGGGCGGCCGGGAAGCCGGCGCGGCAGGGGCGATGTGCGATTGATCGTAGCGGCAAAGCCCCGCCGCGGAACTGTCCAAACCGGACCATCTAGTGACAAATCTGGCCACGCCGTGCCTGACATCGGCGGCGAAAACGCGGGCTACCAGGGTTGAACCTGGTGCGTTTGGGGCATAGCCCCCCGCTGCTGGGGGTGGCGCCGCAGGCGTGTGAGCGCTAGCGCAACCGGGCGGCAATCAGCACAGAATCGAGCACACCCAACACAGGATCGAGCCCGAAACCAGACGCAAATTCGGCCATCGGGGGCGCGATGCTCAGGGGCGCCCGGCTCAGGGGCGCCCGCGGTACGTGCCGGGCGTGCTGCCGGTCCAGTGACGGAAAGCGCGATGAAAGGCGCTGGGGTCGTCGAAGCCGATATCGGCGCCAATGGCGGCGATGGTGTCTTGCGTGTCGGTGAGGCGCTGGATCGCCACGTCGCGCCGCAAGTCGTCCTTGAGCACCTGAAACGAGGTGTCTTCGGACGCGAGCCGCCTGCACAGCGTGCGCACCGAGCAGTGCAGGTGCGTGGAGGCCGCCTCGATCGTCGGCAAGTCGGGCAACGTGCTGGCGAGATACTGGCGCACCTGATGGCTCACCCGTTGCTCGCTGAACGACTCGAAGATCCACTCGCCGGGCGAGCGCGCGAGAAACTGGCGCAGATTGCGCTTGCTCTGCCGGATCGGCATGTCGAGGTAAGCGGCGCTGAAACGGAACAAGGCAGTATCGCAGCCGAAGCGCACCGGGCATGAGAAAAAGTAGCGGTGATCAAGCGCGTGCGGCTGCCGCTCGCAGGCCAGCTCGACTTGAAGCAGCGGAATCTTCTGGCCGATCAACCACGAGGAAACGCCGTGCGCGAGCTTGAGCATCAGCTCCTGGCCGAGCGGACCGATGGGCCCGAACGCAGCATGCGGGCGCAGTTCGACCTGGGCCACGAGTTCGCTGCGGCGCGATTCGAGCCGCAAGTCGTCAATCACGATATGAAAGAACTGCCCGAAGCGATGCAGCGCCGTCTCGAGATTGCGCGCGTCCAGCAGGCTCAGGCAAAGGAATTTGAGCGTGCCGCTGCGTAACGGGCGACTGAAGATGCCGGGCATTTCGTCGTCGAGCTCGATCGCCAGCAAGCGGTAGAGCGTGGAGAACTGCTCCTCGGTCACGCGCGCGCCCGGCTCGTCGAGCAACTCCGCGGGAATGCCCGCCTGCTCCAGGTAGCGGGCCACGACTTCCGGCCGCGCACGCGCAGCGGCGAGAAAGCCGCGTACGAGAGAGATGGGAACCGTCGAGCCGGTGAGTTGCATGCCAGGGTAACCGGCCGGATAGCCGAAACAGAATCGTTATTCGCGGTTGTACTGCGGGGCGCGCTGCGGCGCAAAACCGACATGATACGTCTGAACGGGGCCAAGGCCTGCGATCCGAAGCATGGCACCCCGGATTGCCCGGCGCCCAGTGCGCAGCAATCGCACGCCGCCGCCTCTCGTCATTCAGGTCACACTGAACGCGTTTCGCGACGCCGGCCTGCCTTTCGTCGCAATGCGCTCGCACGCGAGCGCCGGCGCTCCGACTATAGGCGACATCGATTCGCTCGCTGAGCCAATACGGAGGTCGCCGCCATGTACGCCAGCCTGTTGCAACACGCGCCCCATTGGGTTTGGGGCGCGCTCGCCGCCCTGACTTTTGCCGGGGTCCGCCAGTCGGTCCCGCGCCGCCGCTCGATCCGCAGTGCCACGTCCCTGCCGCTGCTGGTGACCGCGCTGTCGTTCTACGGCGTGGCGTCGGACTTCGCACATCAGCCGCTCGCGCTCGCCGCGTGGGCGCTCGGCGCCGCTGCGCTGTTCGCCCTGGCGACACTGCGCGGCGCGTGGCGAGGCGTGCGCTGGTCGCCGGCCCACGACAGCCTCATCGTGCCCGGCAGCTGGCTCCCGCTCGCGCTCTACCTCGGCCTTTTCGGCGTGAAATTCGCCGTGGGCGTCGCGCTCGCGTTGCATCCGGCCCTCATCGATGAAGCCCATTTTGCCTGCATGACGGGCTTCGTCTACGGCGCGTTCAGCGGTGTTTTTCTCGCCCGCAGCTTTGCGATGTTGCGTGTCGCGCGCGAGGTATTGATGCGTGGCGCCGCCCCGCTCTGACGCTCGCTGCCAATGCTTCGCTCTGCCGCGCGCGTGGTGGAATCGCGCATTGGCGCAAGCGCTACAATCCGCTGCATGCGGCAAGCGCTTGCCCGATCGCCCCGCCATAGCGCCTCACCGCCTCGCGCCGAAACCGCACCGCTTCCGGAACCCGACATGCACCCGTACACCAAAGCGCTCGCCTGGCTGTGGCGCGAACTGCGGATCGCCATTCCGATCGGCGCGCTCAGTACGCTGCTGTTCAGCACGCTCGCCGAGAACTCGCTGGTGTCGAACCTGAAGTACTCCTTCAGCATCACGCTCTGCATTCAGGCGCTGATCGAGGGGGGACGCTACGGCCTCGCGGCCCTCGTGAGGCGGCGTGGCGATGGCGAGCATGCGCAGGCAGGCGGCCAGCGCGTCTGGCCGGGCTGGCCACTGATGGCGCCCTGGCTGGTGTTTTCCGTATTCGTCGGCTACTTCGCGGGGCACGCGCTCGGCGACCGGCTCACGGGCGTGCATCGCGACGCGTTCGCGTTCTTTCGCAACACCAATGTGCTGCTGCCCGCCTTCGGACCCACCTTCGCGCTGTCCATCGGCTGCACCTGGTTCTTCTATACGCGCGGGCGCCTCGCGGCGATGGAAGCGCGCACGCAGACCGCGCTGCGCACCGCGGCCGAGAATCAGCTCAGGCTGCTCGTCTCCCAGCTCGAGCCGCACATGCTCTTCAACACGCTCGCCAATCTGCGCGTGCTGATCGGCAGCGATCCGCCGCGCGCGCAAGCCATGCTCGACCACCTGAACGCCTTCCTGCGCGCGACGCTCGATGCCTCGCGCTCGGACTCGCACGCGCTTTCAGCCGAATTCGCCCGGATTCGCGACTATCTCGAACTGATGCAGGTCCGCATGGGCCCGAGGCTCAATGCCACGCTCGATCTGCCTGAGGCCTTCGCCGCGCTGCCGGTGCCGCCGCTGTTGCTGCAGCCGCTGGTGGAAAATGCGCTCAAGCATGGGCTCGAGCCGAGCGTGGCGGGTGGTCAGATTGAAGTCTGCGCCCGGCGCGAAGGCGACGCGCTCGTCCTCAGCGTGCGCGATACGGGCGCGGGTCTCGCGGACGAATCCATCGATGGCCCGGGACCGGGTACGCACTTCGGCGTACGGCAAGTACGCGAGCGGCTCGCCGCGTTGTACGGCGACGCCGCGCAATTCGAGCTCACGTCGCCCACCGACGGACGCGGCGGCGCGCTCGCAACCGTACGCCTGCCGATCGCACCGGCATGTTGATCAAAGTCCCAACGTGCTTGCCGAAGAGCGCCGAGATACACGCCGATGCATGACCCCACCACCGACACTGCGAAACAGCCCATGCACGCCACCGCCCTGATCGCCGAAGACGAACCGCTACTGGCCGCCAGCCTCCAGGCCGAGCTGCTGCGGCTGTGGCCGCAATTGAGCATCGTCGCGATGGTGGGCGATGGCGCGTCCGCGGTGCAACAGTGCCTGGCCCTGCGCCCTGACCTCGTGTTTCTCGACATCAGGATGCCGGGGATGAGCGGGCTGGATGCCGCTCAGGCCATCGCCGAGGACTGGCCCGACGCAAACGGCGCGCCGCCGCTGCTGGTATTCGTCACTGCATACGACGAGTACGCCGTGCGCGCGTTCGAGCGGTCCGCACTCGATTACGTGCTCAAACCCGTGCAGTCCGAGCGCCTCGCGCAGACCTGCAAGCGGCTGCAGGCGGCGCTGAGTGTGCGCGCGCAGCCGAACCCGGGTGACGCAACGCAGCGCGCCACGCACACGGCCGACCCGCAGGATCCGCAAGATCCGCACGAACCTCCCGATGCGCTCGCGCCGCTCGTCGTGCAATTGCGCACGCTGCTGGGCATCACGGGCTCCCATGCAGCGCCCGCCGCCGAACCCCTGCGGATGATTCAGGCGAGCACCGGCAACACCATCACGATGGTTCCCGTCGACGATGTGCTGTATTTCGAAGCGGCGGACAAATACGTGCGCGTGGTCACGGCGCAGCGCGAGCACCTGATCCGCCTGTCGCTGCGCGAGCTGCTGCTGCGGCTCGACCCACAGCGGTTCTGGCAAATCCATCGTGGCACGGTCGTGTGCGTGGACGCCATCGCCAGCGCGTCACGCGACGAGGCCGGCAAGCTCACGCTCGAGCTGCGCGGCCATCAGGCGTTGCTCAGCGTGAGCCGCCTCTATGCGGAGCGCTTCAAGGGGATGTGAGCACGGCAAGCAGATCGATGCGCACGCATCGATCCGCGACACCGAGATGCTGCCCGGATCAGTGGCGCTTATGCGGCAGATGCAGGTGAGGCAAACGCAGATGCGGCACCTTCCGCGCGTTCAGCTCGTCTTCCAGATACGCCTGCACGATGGCGTGATACGAGGCGTCGGCCGGGAAGTGGAGCGCTCGCGCACGCTTCGTGTTCCAGCTTGCCGGCCAGCTGCACACGATCCTCTCGACGGTCGCGTCCGGCTCCCATGCGACGCGCGCGACGGCCGCCGGGCCGCCCACCTGGCTCAGCGTCTCCACCATCTCGTCGACGCTCGTCGAGATCCCCGGCAGATTGACGATGCGCCGCTCGCCCAGCGCGGCCGCGTCGATCTCGCCGCCCGCCACGAGGCACTGAATTGCCATGCGCGGCGAGATCAGCAGCACGGGGGTCGCGCCGCTCACGGGGCACACCGTGGTCTCGCCGTTCAGCGGCTCGCGCATGATGGCGCTCGCAAACGACGAGGCCGCGCCGTTGGGCTTGCCGGGCCGCACGCTGACGGTGGGCAGGCGCAACGCGCGCCCATCGACGAAACCGCGCCGCGAGTAATCGCACAGCAGCAGTTCCGCGATGGCCTTTTGCGTGCCATACGAAGACTCGGGATTGAGTGCGGTATCGTCCTGGACCTCTTCGGGCAGCTCGCCGCCATAGACGGCGACCGAGCTCGTGAACACCACGCGCGGCTTGTGTCCGCGCGCGCGGCACACGTCGAGCAGCGTGCGCGTGGCGTCGACATTGATGCGCATGCCGAGCTCGAAATCGGCCTCGGCCTCGCTGCTGAGGATGGCCGCCAGATGAAAGATCACGGCCGTTTCGGCGTCGATCACACGTTCCAGCACCTCACGCTGCGTGATGTCGCCGACCTCGACGCGCACACGCGCGTCATCCGGTCCGGTTGCCTGTGTCATGTCGAGCAGCACGAGCTCGGTGATCGGCTCGGGCGCCGCGCCCGCGCCTTGCGGCGCCATGCGCAATGCGCCGCGCGCGAGCAGCTCGCGCGCCAGACGCTGGCCCAGAAACCCCGCACCGCCGGTGATCAGCACTTTCATGTTCGAACGCTCCGTTCATGCATCATGGGACTGACAAAGGACATTCCCCGCGACGCGCACCGCCGCTGCGAGACGTTCGACTAGCGCGTGCGCTTTGTACGTCGTCGTCGGATGGGCGGCGAAGCGGGGCCTAGAAAAACTCCAGTCTAAAGCGTGGACCGCGAGTGACCCAATGATAAACCCGGATCGCGCTCGCGCCACGCCTTACACGCTTCAAACGATCACATCCACGCTTCCTTACGAGCATATTCGCGCTGACGCTGGCACCCAAAACATCCGCACGGGCCGATGAAAACCGCGCCAAAGCAAGGGGTATTCACGAGCGCCGCTGCAAAACAGAAGCTGCGCCGCGCAGCGATGTGCCTGTACCATGGAGGTGTCGCGTGCGCCAAAGCGCGTGCTCGCACCTCCATGTTCAGCGCGAAAATGAGTCCGAAACTCGCCTGCGAGCTCCCCTGAATCCGCTCATCCGTACATAAGCCTCGACTGCGTCCGCCGGTGATTGCCCTTTCTCGACTCCCGCTCGTTCTCTGCGTCCTGCTCCTTGCCAGCCTCACCGCGACAGCCGCATTCGCCGCCACGACGCAGCGCCAGCACGCCGAAAAACGCGTACAGGTGGCCGTAAAGAAAAAGAAAATCACGCGCAAGCCGCACCCCGCGCAGCGCACGGCACCCGCCGTCGCGGCCGGCAAGCTGTCCGATCCCAAACGCCGCGCGAAGCGGATGAAGACCCGGGCCGCGCCGCATACGTCGCGTCCGTCGCACGCGGCGAACACCACACGCACCGCTCACGCCTACGTGGCAAACACCACAAATGCCGTTCACGCCTACGCGGCAGGCACCGCAACCACAACTAGCCCGCGCCTGCTCGCGCGCTGCGGCTTCACGCCGGCCTCGCGCAGGCAACTCTATTCGCGCTCGGTCTATATCGTCGATGAAAAGACGCACGCGCCGCTCTACGCGCGCAACGCCGACACCGTCGCGCCCATCGCTTCGGTCTCGAAGCTCATGACCGCCGTGGTCTGGCTCGATCAGCACGCCACGCCGCTCGGGCAGCGCATCGCCGTGACCGACGCCGACCTCGACACGCTCAAGTTCACGCACTCGCGGCTCTCGGTGGGATCGAGCCTCTCGCGCGCCGACATGCTCCATATCGCGCTGATGTCCTCGGAGAATCGTGCGGCGGCGGCGCTCTCGCGCGACTATCCGGGCGGACGCACCGCCTTCATAGCGGCGATGAACGCCAAGGCGCGCCGCCTCGGCATGCCGCACACGCACTTTGTCAACGCAACGGGCCTCTCGCCGCAGAACGTCTCCACCGCGCGCGAGCTTGCGCGGCTCGTGCGCGCGGCCAACGGGTATCCGCTGATTCGCCGCTACTCGACCGACCACCAGCAACTCGTGTTCGCGGGCCACGGCGAGCTCCAATATGTGAACAGCAACCGCCTCGTGCGTTACGGCCGCGTGCAGGCGAGCCTGCAGAAAACGGGCTTCATCAACGAGTCCGGACACAACATGGTCATGCGGGTGATGGTGCACGGGCGGCGTCCCGTGATCGTCACCCTGCTCGACAGCGCGAGCGCCGAAGGCTCGCGCCTCGACGGCGAGCGCATCGCACACTGGCTCAACTGCTCGCTGCGCTAGGGCCTGTTCACGCCAATAACAGACCCTGGTACACGCCCTCGCCATTCATCCTCTGCGTACGAATTAGCCACGCACCACTTCCACCCAGTTTGCCCCCTTGCCGACTGGGTACTGCCCGGTCTCGTGCAACGCACCGGTCTGACCGTCGATACGGTAGACGCTCATCACCGGCGACAACTGCCCCACCGCGAACAGATAGCGCCCGGACGGGTCGATATTGAAGCCGCGCGGCTGCTTTTGCGTGCCATACGTGCCGATGCGCTCGAGCTTGCCTGTGTCCGCCTCCACGCGAAACGCCGCGAGCGTGCTGGACGTGCGCTCGGACGCGTAAAGGAAGCGCCCATCCGGCGTGAGATGCAGATCGGCGCCCCAGGGCTTGTCGCCATGAAAATCGGGCGGCAGGATCGACACGGACTGGATGAGTTGCACGGCACCGCGCGCGCGGTCGAACGCAAGCGCCTGCAGCTTGCCATCGAGTTCGTCGAGCACGTAGACGAAGCGCTCATCCGCGGAGAACACGAAATGACGCGGGCCCGATCCGGCGGGCAAGGTCCACGCAGGTACCGGTACTTCGGCGAGCTGCCCTGTCGACGCATCGAAATCGAGCCGCACTAGCTGATCCGCACCGAGCAGCGCCGCGAACACGAAGCGATTGTCGGCCGACGCGCGGATTGCATGCGCGTTCGGCCCCGTGCCGACGATCTGCTGCACGCCGCCGGCCACGCCGTCGTCGCCGATGCGGTTCACCGCGAGCAAATTGCCGCCATACGAGGCACCCAGCAGATAGCGCCCTGCTGCATCGGTGGCGATATACGCCATGCTCCCGGCAAGCGGCGCCCGCCCGAGCTCGGTGAGGCGGCCATTGAGCGGATCGATCGCGAAGCTCACCACGCAATACGGTTGCGAGCGCAACGCCGCGTAGAGCCGGCGCCGATCGGGGGACAGCGCCATCGGCATGATCGCCCCGCCTGCCGGCACCGTCTGGACCGCGGCGAGTGCGCATGCCGCTTCGTCCATCGGGTCGATGCGGTCCATGCGGAACACCGAGATGTCCTCGCTCTCCGAATTCGACACGTACACGTACGTCGCGCCCGCCATTCGCTGCTCATCGTTGTTACCCATGTTGTCCTTTTCGCCGTACTTGCCTAGACCGCCCGCCGGACGGTACCTCCGCGACCGGCCACACAGCAAAGCCGCCCGATAATTTGTCAAACAACAACATAATCAATGGAGCGTAGCAGTTACACGTTTACCCGGAATCTACGCAATAACACGTGCAATTCGGTTGATTCGTCGCTGAGCGACATTGTAGGATGACCCCTGACAAGCTGACAACACGTCTTACAACACAAGCCCTCAGACACCCATTCGCTCACTTTCGCCCACCCACCAAGGTCCATCCCCATGCCGTTGAGCCGTACCGCAACCCCGGCCGATGTCGCCACGCGTACGAAGGTCCGTTACCTCATCCTCGCGCTGATCTTCATCATCACGACGCTCAACTACGCGGACCGCGCCACGCTCTCGGTCACCGGCTCCGCGATGCGCACGGAGTTCGGCCTCGACGCCATCCGCATGGGCTATATCTTCTCGGCGTTCAGCTGGGCCTATGTGCTCTCCCAGGTGCCCGCGGGCTGGATCCTCGATCGCTTCGGCGCGCGCCGCGTCTACGCGGCCAGCATCTTCTTCTGGTCGCTCTTCACGCTGCTGCAAAGCGCGATCGGCGTGCTGGGCGGCGCGGCCGCCGCCATTGCCGCCCTGTTCGTGCTGCGCTTCGCGATGGGCGTCGCGGAATCGCCCGCCTTTCCGGCCAACGCGAAAGTGGTCGCGAGCTGGTTCCCGACTCACGAGCGCGGCACCGCGTCGGCCATCTTCAATTCGGCGCAATACTTCGCGGCCGTGGTCTTCACGCCGCTGATGGCCTGGGTCACGCACGCATACGGCTGGCATCACGTATATCTGATGATGGGCGTCGGCGGCCTCGTGCTCGCGCTGGTTTGGCTCAGAGTCATGAAGCATCCGGCAACCCATCCGCATGTGAACCGTCAGGAGCTGGAATACATCGAGCAAGGCGGCGGCCTCGTGTACGGCCATCAGCCAAAAGCACGCGAACGCTCGGCCGGCGACGGCTGGCAGCGCGTGCGCCAGTTGCTCACGAACCGCATGCTGATGGGCGTGTATCTCGCGCAGTTCTGCATCAACGTGCTCACCTATTTCTTTCTCACGTGGTTCCCGATCTACCTCGTGCAGGCGCGCGGCATGACGATCCTGCAAGCGGGCATGGTGGCCTCGCTGCCCGCGGTCTGCGGCTTTCTCGGCGGCGTGCTGGGCGGCGTGATCTCCGACGCGCTGATTCGCGGCGGCCTTTCGCTGACCATGGCGCGCAAGGTGCCGATCGTGGCCGGCATGGCGCTTTCGGCCTGCATCGTCGGCTGCAACTACGTGCACAGCGACTGGATCGTAGTGGCGCTGATGTCGCTCGCATTCTTCGGCAAGGGCGTGGGCGCGCTCGGCTGGGCCGTGGTCGCCGACACCGCGCCGAAAGAAGCCATCGGCCTCTCAGGCTCGATCTTCAACATGTTCGGCAACGCGGCGGGCATCGTCACGCCTATCGTGATCGGCTACCTCGTAGCGAAGACGGGCTCGTTCGACGGCGCGCTTGCGTTCGTGGGCGTCAATGCGGTGGTGACCGTGCTCAGCTATCTCGTGATCGTCAAGGAGATCAAGCGGGTCGAGCTGGTTTGAGCGGCGCATCCGTGACGCCGGTGCAGCGCCGCTGCACGAGCGCGCGTTGCCGGGCTCCTTGCGCGAATCAATTCACATTGAAATGAACGCGGACATCCTGATGGCTTTCGACGGGGTGGCCGTTCTCCATGGCCGGGAAGAAGCGCCACTGCCGAAGCGTGGCGAGCAGGATCTGATTGAGCCGCGGGATTTGCGTGGGCTTCACGAGTTCAACGTCGACGGTGCCGTCCGCATGGACGACGAAGCGCGCGACAGCCACCGCCTGATAGCCCTGCTCGCGCAGGTCGTCGGGCAATTCGGGCAGCGGTTGTGCCAGCAACCGCGCCTGCTGGCTGATGCCCGCGGACGAACCGGGCGCATGCTGGGGCTCACCCGACGCCGCCGTGCCGCCGCTGGTGGGCGGCGCGTCCTGAGCGCCAGGCGCTGCGTTGGCCACAGGCGTTGACGGTGCGCTCGCGTCATGCTGCGTGGGCGTCGTGTCCCGCGCGGACTCAAGCGCGGGGCGTGGCGGCCGTATCGCACGCTGCACGTCGTGCACCGTGCTGTTGCGCAGCGTCTGCGATGGACGCGCAGGCACAAACTTGTGATGAGACACAGCAGGGGCTTCGTCGCGCGCAACGCTCGGCTGTGCCGTCTCGCTCGCGCGCGGCGCGCCGGGCAATTCGATCACCTGAAGCTCGATCGGCGGGCGCGGCGCGGCGGCGGCGGGCTGTTCGCCGGCAATGAGCCAACGGGCATGCGCAAGAAAGAGCCACCACACGGCAGCGCCGAACATCGCGGCAACGATGAACCTCGGCACATTGCGATGACCGCTGTCGTTGCCGGTTGCGTTGCCGGATGTACCGCTTCGTGACATCTGCACGCTACTCACGATGCACGGCCACCAGAAAATGCTCGGCCCCCGCCTTGCGCGCCTCGAGAATGGCCTTCACGACCACGCCATGCGAAGCGCCGTCGTCCGCGGCCACGATCACGTCGCCATCCTTGCGAAGCAGCTTCGCCACAGCGCGGTCCACCTCATCGAGCCGCACAGGCTGCTGATTCACGAAGACCTGGTTGGCGCGATTCACGGCCAGTGTGAGCGGCTTGTCGGCCTGCATCGGCTGGGCCTGGCCGCTGGGCAAGTCGATATGCACCGCATCGAGTCTTTGCATCGCCAGAGTCGTGAGCATGAACGTGGCGAGCAGAAAGAACATCACGTCGATCATCGGAATGATCTCGATGCGGCCACGCCTCGACGTGCGCGCGCGACGCAGCTTCATGCCGGCGCTCCCGAACCTTCGCGCGCGAGCCGCACGGCCCCGAGCCGCGTGTTGGCGAAAGTCTCCAGCTCGTCCATGAGCCGGTCCATGCGGCGCGAAAAGTAGTTGAACGCAAAGAGCGAGACCAGTGCGATCACGAGCCCGATTGCGGTGGCCACGAGCGCCTGCGCGACGCCTCCGGACACGCCCGCGGGATTGACGAGGCCATCGCCGCCGATGAGCCGGAACGAATGCATCATGCCGACGATCGTGCCGAGCAGCCCGAGCAGCGGTGCGGCCGTCACGATCGTTTCGAGCATCCAGAGGCCGCGGCTCATGTCGCGCTGGATCTGCGAGGCGGCAGTGTCGACCTGGTTCTCGATGAACCAGATGGGTGCACCGTCCTCCTCGAACAGCGCATCGATGCGCCGCAGCACATGGCCATCGGGCAGCGCTCGCGCCGCCTCGCCGCACGGCGCGCTGGCGTAGCGCCACCACACCCAGGCACGATCGAACGTGACGGCCAGCGCGACGATCGCCAGCAGGCTCAGCGGGTAGACGACCCAGCCGCCGAGCTTCAACGCTTCGGCAACACTGTTCCAGTCGCTCATGATGGGACTCCTTTACCTTTACGCGGGAAACAATCGATCAAAAGTGCTTGGTGAGGCCCGCGTAGATCGCGCGCTGCGGACCATACTGGGGCGCGCCCACACCGATGCCGGAACCATCGCGCAACTCATAGACGCGGCCGAACGCATTGACGAGCACGAGCCGGGCGTCGAACTTGCCGATCATCGGCTCGTTGAAACGCTGGATCACGCCCAGATTGACCTGCGCATACCACGGCAGGCGGTCGGTATTCGCGAAGCCGCTGCGCAGCCCGCTGCCAACGATCGCGTCGGCCGTGAGCGTGGTCGCGCCAAGCGTCCAGGCGCCGCCGAACGATGCGGTGATGCGCTGGTCGTGATCGAGGTAGACCCAGTGGTTCGCGATATAGGCCAGTTCCTCGGCATCGAAATTGAACTGCGCCGATTCGATGTTCTTCCCCTGCGCCCGGCTGTACGCGACGTTCAGGTACGCGCTCACGTTGTCCTGGTGGTAGCTCGTCGTGAACTCCAGGCCATAGACGCGCCCGTACTGATAGTTGAACGGCGTGAAGATGAGCGCGGTGCCGAACTGCCCCTCGTCGAGCAGGTCGCTCGCGCGCTTGTAGTACGCGTCGAGCCCGACGGTCAACGCGGGCGTCAGGCGCTGCGTGATGCCGATGTCGAAGTAATCGTCGCGCTCGGGCTTCACCGGATCGTTCTGCGAAGTCAGGCTTTGATTAGTCGTGCCATTGAACTTGCTGATCGTCGAATCCGAAACGAGCTCGAACGCCGGCGGCGTGAAATAGCGTGCATAGCCCGCGTGCAGCGTGGTGGCATTGGTCGGCTGATACACGATGCCGATGCGCGGGCTCACTTGTCCGGCCTGCACGTACTCGTCCATGCGGTCGTAGCGCACGCCGTAGTTGAGCGTGAGCTTGGGCGCGAGCTTCCATTCGTCCTGCAGGTAGAGACTGTAGAGATAGCCCGTTTTGGTGTTCGAGTCCTGCACGGTGAACGGCTGGTCGGAGGTCTGGTTGCCGTTTGCGTCGACGGGGAATACGGTCACGCTGTCGTCGAACACGGCGTGCTCCTGCTCGAACATGAGCCCGGCGCGCAGCGTGTGGCGATCGTTCAATCGATACGTGAAGTCGGCCTGCACGCCGTTCGCCTGGTTGCTGTGGAAGTCATTGGACGCCACGCCGTTGAAGATCAGGTCGCCCACCGGGTCCGGATTGAACTGCGTGCGCGTATAGCGCGTGAAAAGCGCGACCTGGTAATCGAGCGCCTCGCCGTTGGTGCCCTGCAGCGCCACAACCGCGAAATTATTCAACTCCGACTGCGTCTCGTTCAGGTTCGCCGAGTCAAAGGTCGACTGGCCATTGAGCGTGTAGACGGGGGCGAGCCCCGGCGTATTCGGAATCTCGAACTGGTTGCTCGCGGTGCCGAACATCACGCTCACGCGCGTGAGCGGGTTGAGCAGATACGACATGTAGCCGAAGCCGTTGCCCTGGCGCGTGTGGTCGTGCAGCGGGCTGCCGTCCGCGGTCGGCGCCTCGATGCCCAGATTGTTCTCCCCGAGCGAGCCTGAGAAGTAATAGCTGAACGGGCCGCTCGAGCCGAACACATCGGCGCTCGTCTGAATGGTCTGGTGGCTGCCGCCGTACACGTCGATGGTGCCGCCGTTGCCGGTGTCCCCCGATTTCGTGCGGATATCGACGATGCCCGCCGTGCGATAGCCGTACTGCGCTGGCAACGCGCCTGTCACGAGGTTCACCTGGTCGATGATGCGCGCGTCGAGCGACTGCCCGAAACCGCTGATCGGCTCCGGGATGATGATGCCGTTCAGGCGGTATTGCAGATCCGCGTGATCGCTTCGCACGTGCAGTTGGCCGTACGAATCGTTGGCGACGCCGGGCGCCTGCAGCAGCACCTGATTGAGCGGCGTGTTCGCGCCTTGTGGCGAGTTGTCGATGTCGGTCTGCGTGATCCGGTAGACGCTCGCGCCCACTTCGGGCGAGAGGCCGTTGCGGGCGCGGTCGAGGCGCTGCGCGTTGACGGTCACGTCGAGCGTGCCGTCTTTCTGGAGCACGACGGCGAGCGTTTCGGGCGAGGTCCCCGGCGCGATGGTCGCGACACGCGTGACGGCGCCGTATCCCTTTGCCTCCACCGTGACCGCATAGGCGCCGGGCGCGAGGTGGTCGAGACGAAAGCGCCCGCTTGCATCGGCCGTGGTTTGGGCAACGGCGTGGCCGCTGGCGTCCTGAAGCGAAATCTGGGCGTGGGCCGGCGCGTGGCCCTGCGCGTCGGCCACCGTGCCGGAAAGCGCGGCTTCGCCGCTGGCGGCGAATGCGGGGCTGCAAAGTGTACAGGCGAACAAAAGCCTACCGGCCTGCGTGATCAGCGAGCGGTTCATTGTCTTGTTGTGGTTCAGGGGTGGAAGTGCCTCTTGTGATGCGAGGACGCGCCGGATTCAGGCGCGGCGCATTTTTTGCGATGTTATAACATAACATTCAGAACAGGCAATCCCTATCTATTGGTGGGATTCACAATGAAGCTCTCGGCAAGGCGGCCGTAATCCGTTCAACCTCCTGGAATAAGCGGCCCGCACGCGCGTTAGCCCGATCGAGTACGGCTGCGCGCGTGACGACAACGGCGCGCCGACGCGGCCCAAGCGATGGTTTGCGAAGCATGGGACCGCGTTAAGCGCTTTGCTCCAAGTGCGGTCGACCGCGAAGCATGGGGCCGGAGTAAGCGCTGAAGCACTAACTCCGGCCGACAGGAGAACGTTCATGATCTTGTTTTTGATTGCCTGGCTAGGCGGCATCCTGACGATCGCCAGCCCCTGCATCCTGCCCGTCCTGCCTTTTGTGTTCGCGCGCGCGGGCCAGCCGTTTCTGCGCAACGGCCTGCCGATGCTCGTCGGCATGGCCGCCGCGTTCAGCGCAGTCGGTGCGCTCGCCGCCGTGGGCGGCGGCTGGGCCGTTGCAGCCAATCAGTACGCGCGCTACGCCGCCCTTGCGCTGCTCGCGGTATTCGGCCTCGCCCTGCTGCTCCCCACGCTCGCCGAACGGCTCACGCGCCCGCTCGTCACGCTGGGCGAGCGGCTCTCGGCCTCCGCGGATGCAGCCCAGCACGGACACGCGAGCGTCGCGCCCTCGCTGCTGCTCGGCGTGGCGACTGGCTTGCTGTGGGCGCCATGCGCAGGCCCCATTCTCGGCGTGATTCTCACCGGCGCCGCGCTGCAGGGCGCGAGCGCCCGCACTTCGCTGCTGCTTTTCGCCTATGCGCTTGGCGCGGCGTGCTCGCTCGCACTGGCGCTCGCCGTGGGCGGCAAGGTGTTCGCCACAATGAAGCGCAGCCTCGGCGTGGGCGAGTGGATCCGGCGCGCGCTAGGCGTGGCGGTGCTCGCAGGCGTGGCCGCAATTGCACTGCATCTGGATACCGGCTTGCTGACGCGCGTCTCGCTCGCCGGCACCAATCAACTCGAACAGCGCGTGCTCGACCGCCTCGCGCCCTCACGCTCACAGGCGCTCGCGCAGGCTGGCGCGCAACCGCCCACAGCGCCGCTCGCCATCAAGGCCTCCACGGCACCTGCGCCGGCTGAGGCCTTGCCAGTCGAAGGCACGCTTCCCCCGCTCGACGGCGCGGTTCAATGGCTCAACTCGCCGCCGCTCACGGCCGCCTCGCTCAAGGGCAAGGTCGTGCTCGTCGACTTCTGGACCTACTCGTGCATCAACTGCCTGCGCTCGCTGCCCTACGTGAAGGCTTGGGCCGATAAATACCGCGCCGCCGGGCTCGTCGTGATCGGCGTGCACGCGCCCGAGTTCGCCTTCGAAAAGGACATCGGCAACGTGCGCCGCGCGGTGACCGATCTCAAGATCGACTATCCCGTCGCCATCGACAACGACTATGCGATCTGGCGCGCCTTCAACAACGAATACTGGCCCGCGCACTATTTCATCGACGCGCAGGGCAATATCCGCCACCACCACTTCGGCGAAGGCAACTATCAGGAATCCGAACAGGTGATCCGCGAGCTGCTCACGCAGGCAGGCGCGCGCAACCTGCCGGGCGGCTTCGTCACCGACACGGCCACGGGCGCCCAGGCCGCGCCCGACATGGACGCGATGGAGTCGCCCGAGACGTATCTGGGCTATGAGAAGGCGCATGGCTTCGCCTCGCCTGGCGAGCCTGTCGCCGATGCCCCGCACCTCTATACCGCCGGCCCGCTGGATTTGAATCAATGGGCGCTCACGGGCACGTGGACGCTCGGCGCCGAGCATACGGACCTCGACCATGCAGACGGCGGCATCGTCTATCGCTTTCATGCGCGCGACCTGCATCTCGTGCTCGGCCCCGCCGCCGACGGCCACCCCGTGCGCTTCCGCGTGACGGTCGATGGCGCCGCGCCGGGCGCAAACCATGGCGCCGATGTCGATGCGAACGGCGATGGCGTCGTGACAGAGCAGCGCCTCTATCAACTCGTGCGCCAGCATGGCGAGATTGCGGACCGCACCTTCGAAATCCGCTTTCTCGATCGCGGCGTGCGAGCCTATTCGTTCACCTTCGGCTAGAGGCCGTGGCGGCGGCCCGCCACGCTGCCCGGTTGCCCTCGTCTGCTGCGGTGGGGCGCAATCAGCCGACCTTGGCGGTTTGCGTCTTCGGAATATGACGGCGCACCACAGCAAGCATGCACAGCACGGCCGCCATGGCGGCGCCGAGCATCAGCAGATAGGCCGATGCGCCGCCCGTGGTAATAACCGCCGCGCCCGCGAACGCGCTAAGAATCGCCCCGAAGCGTCCGAACGCGACCGCCGACGCCGTACCTGTCGCGCGCATGCTGGTGGGATACACGTAGGCGCACAATGCGTACATCGTCGATTGCACCGCGTTCACGAACAGCCCGTGCAAGCCGAGCCCCAAGATCAGCAGCCCCGTGTGCTGCTGGGCGTCCACGCCGAGCAGCAGCCAGGCGCTTGCCGCGCCGCCCGCGCAGCAAAGCAGCAACGGCCAGCGCGAGCCGTAGCGCGTGATGGCGATCGCACAGGCAAGCGCGCCAATCACGCCGCCCAGGTTATAGGCGCTGAGTGCATAGCCCGCGAGCGAAACGGAAAGCCCTTCGCCAGTGAGCATCGAGGGCAGCCAGCTGAACGCGCTGTACACCGCGAGCAGGCACATGAAGAATGCGGCCCAGATTGCGGCGCTATCGCGCGCACGGCCGTCGCGAAAGAGCGCCGTAAAGCCAGCATGCTTTTCCGCTTTCTGTTCGCGCACATCGGTGAACGTAGCGTCAGGCGGGACTTCACGCGCCATACGGCCGAGCAGGCGGGCCAGTTCGGGCCAGCGACGGGCGCGGCGCGCAAGAAAGCGCGGCGATTCGGGCAACGCGGCGAGCAGCGCGACCACGAGCACGAGCGGAAGCACGCCGCCCGCGACGAACAGGCCGCGCCAGCCATAGGCCGGCAACACCTCCCCCGCGAACAGTCCCGCGAGCATGCCGCCGAGCGGCACGCAGACGATTGTCGCCGTGACCGCGAACGTACGGTAGCGCGCGGGCGTGAACTCCGCGGTCATCGTCGTCGCGCTGGGCAGCGCACCACCGATGCCGAGCCCCGCCAGGAAGCGCAATGCGGCAAGCGCCTCGACATGCGGCGCGAGGCTGATCGCACAGGTGGCCACGCCGAACACGAGCACGCTGCCGATCACCGCCCAGCGCCGTCCGAAGCGATCGGCAAACAGTCCGGCAAACGCACTGCCGATGCCCATGCCGACGAGGCCCGCCGCCACCACCGGTGCAAACGCATTGCGCGTGACGCCCCATTCCTTCATGAGCGTCGGGATCGCAAAGCCGATGAGCTGGCCGTCGAAGCCGTCGACGACGATCGCCAGCGCCGTGAGCAAGACGGCAAATCTCTGCAGCAGGGTAAAGGGGCCGTCGTCGAGCGCCTGGCCAATGTCGACGGTGCCGCCGTCGCGCGCGATGCCAGCGAGCGCCGCCTGCTCGCGCGCAAGCGCGCCGGCCGCGGGTTCCGGGGATACATAGTTCATCTAAGTGTCTCCATTATTTGTTATGCGCCTGTGAGCGCTTTCTGATGTCTTACCCACGCGCGTACCATACGTCCCCCGTTGCGCGGATCGATACGCGGTTCACTGTGGACTGCGCACCTCCACGAGCCGCACGAGATGCAGCAAGGTTTCGGTGCACGGCACCGCCATCGGAACCGTGCGCGCCGCCGCGACGACCGCGCCGTTGATCGCCTCGATCTCGGTCTTGCGGCCCGCCAGCACGTCCTGCAACATCGAGGGCCGATGCGTGCGATGGTGCGCGAGCGCGTGCAATACCGTCTCCCTGATATGCGCTTCGTTCACGGCCACGCCGTGAGCGCGCGCCACGGCGGCCACCTCCGCCACGATCTTCAGCGCAAGCGTTTCTCCGTCCGGCAGGTTCGAAAGCTCGCCCACCGTGCACTGCGTCACCGCGCAGAGGCTGTTGAGCGCCGCATTGAACGCCACCTTCTCCCAGATCGCGCTCCACACATCGGGGTCGGCGGTGCAGTGCAGGCCCGCTGCGTTCAGGGCGTTCACGGTGCGCGCGAGGCTCGCGCTCGCCGCGCCTACGTCGCCATCAGCACTCATCAAACGGATCGCTCCCGCGCCGTGCGAATCGACGCGCCCCGGTCCCGGCTTGTCGGCAGGCCAGGTCGTCATGCCGACCATGATGCGTGCACGCGGCACGCTGCGTTCGAGGCGCTCGACATTGCCAAGGCCGTTCTGCAGCGAGAGCACCGCCGTTTGCGCGCCGAGCAGCGCGCGCGCCACGGCGAGCGCGGCTTCCGTATGCATCGTCTTGGTGAAGACGATCAGCAGTTCCGGCGCGTGCGCCGCCTGCTCGGGGCGGCATGCGCGCAGATTCTTGACGACACGCTCGCCCGCGTCGGTGACTAGACGCAGGCCGTCGCGGTGGATCGCGTCGAGGTGCGCGTCGTCGATATCGACGAGCGTCACGTCGTGCCCCGCCTCGGCCAGCAGTCCGCCGAACAGCGAGCCCATTGCCCCCGCGCCCAGAATCGAGATTTCCATCGCCTCACTCATTTCGTCATCCTGATCAGAAAGGATAATCGCGCGGCTCGGTCTGCAGCGTGACCCAGCGCAAGTCAGTGAATTCCGAGATCCCCGCCCTGCCGCCGAAATGGCCAAATCCACTGGCCTTCACGCCGCCGAACGGCATTTGCGCTTCATCGTGCACGGTTGGCCCATTGATATGGCAGATGCCCGACTCGATGCGTTTCGCCACGTTCAGCGCTCGCGCCGTATCGCGGCTGAACACCGCCGAGGAGAGCCCATACTCGTTGTCGTTCGCGCAGGCGATGGCGGCCTCTTCGCCCCGCACGCGCACGATGCCTTTCACAGGCCCGAACGATTCCTCGTGATAGATGCGCATCTCGGGCGTCACGTGGTCGAGCAGCGTGGCCGCCATGAGCGTGCTCGTGGCCTTGCCGCCGCACACGAGCGTCGCGCCGCGTGCGAGCGCATCGTCGATCAGCGCGTTGCAGCGCTCGACGGTGCGCATGTCGACCACCGACCCGAGCACGACCGCCCCGCCCTCGCGCGGGTCGCCGAGCGGCAAGGCGCGGGCACGCGCGCCCAGCTTGTCGACAAAAGCGTCGGCGATGCTTTCGTCGACGATGATGCGCTCCGTGGACATGCAGATCTGCCCGGAGTTCGCGAACGCGCCGAAGACCGCCGCGTCCACGGCGGCGTCGAGATCGGCGTCGTCGAGCACCACGAGCGGCGCCTTGCCGCCGAGTTCGAGCACGGCCGGCTTCAGATACCGCGCGCAGGTCTCGGCGATGATGCGCCCCACGCGCGTCGAGCCCGTGAAGTTCACGCGGCGCACGCGCGGATGCGCGATCATCGCGTCGACGATCTGCGCGGCATCCTCGGGCGCATTCGTCACGAAATTCACGGTGCCGCGCGGCAAGCCCGCCTCCTGCATCGCCTCGATGATGAGCCCATGCGTGGCCGGGCAAATCTCCGAACCCTTGAGCACGACCGTGTTGCCGCACGCGAGCGGCAGCGCGATGGCGCGCACGGCGAGAATCACCGGCGCATTCCACGGTGCCATGCCCAGCACGACGCCCGCGGGCTGGCGCATGCCCATCGCGAGGCTGCCCGGCACGTCGGAGGGAATCAGCTCGCCCGCGATCTGCGTGGTGAGCGCGGCCGCTTCGATCAGCCCCGCCGCGGCGAGGTGCACGTTGAAGCCGGCCCATAGCGCCGATGCGCCGGTCTCGGCGGCCATCGCGGCCGCGAAGGCATCGGCTTTGGCCTCGAGCGCATGCGCGGCCTTCGTGAGCAGCGCGCGGCGCGCGCCGGGCCCGAGCGCCGACCACGCGGCAAACGCGGCGTCGGCGGCATCGACGGCCGCGAGGGCATCGGCGACGGTTGCGGCGGGCGCGCGCGACGCCACCTGGCCATCGAGCGGATTGCGGCGCTCGAAAGTGGCGCCGTTGCGTGAGGACATCGGTTCGCCGTCGATCAGCATCGACACGGTCTTCATGGTCTGTCTCCTTTCTTGAACGGCTTGATGACAATCGTGAGGTATGCCTGCCGGCCTCAGGCGACGACGATCTCGACGAGCGCGGGACCGCTCGCGCCAAGCGCCGCGCGTAGCGCGCCGGCGAGTTGCGCCGCCTCGCTCACGCGCACGCCGGCGCAGCCCATGCCCGCCGCGAGCGTCACGAAATCGAGGCCCGGCAAATCGGTGCCCTGCACGGGATCCTCCTTCCCGAAGCCGAACACAGGCGCAAAGTCCTGCAACGCGGCATAGCGCGTGTTATTCAGGATGACGAACGTAATTGGCAGCTTCATCTGCACGGCGCTCCAGATGGCCTGGATCGAATACATGCTCGAACCGTCGCCGATCAGCGCGGTCACGCGCTCGCCCGGCCGCGCGAGCGCCACGCCCACCGCAGCGGGCATGCCGTAACCGAGGCCGCCGCTGTCCATCGTGAGGAACGTGCCTGCGCGGGCCATCGGCAGATAAGCCTGCATGACCGGGCGTGCACTGGGCGCTTCCTCCACGACGATGCCGTGCGGATCGCGCACCTCGGCAAGCGTCTGCAGCGCGAATGCAACCGACATGCGCTCGCCCGCCGCCGCGGGCGGCAAGGCGCGCGGCGGCAGCGCGCGCGGCGCGGGCAGTTCACGCTCGCATGGCGCGGGGCGCGCGAGCAGGTCCTGCACGCCAAGCCGCACATTGCCGACCGCGATCAGGCCTTCGGGTGTCCATGCGGCCACGCCAGGGTCGTCGATGAGCTGGCACAGTTCGGCGCCGGGCGGGACATGCGGGCCATGCCCCTCGACGTGATACGTGAATGCGGGCGCGCCAAACACGAAGATCGCGTCGTGACCGTCGAGCAATTCGACGATGCGCTCGCGCATGGCCGGCAGGAAGCCCGCGAACAGCCGGTGTGTCTCGGGAAAGCTGCAGCGGCCCGTCATGGGCGCGACGAACACGCGCGCGCGATGGCGTTCGGCGAGCTGCACGACATCCTCGGCCGCGTCCGCGCGGTCCACCGCGCCGCCCACCACGAACGCGGGCCGCTTGCATGCGTCGAGCAGCGCGCCGATGCGCGCCATCATCGCGGGCTCAGGGCGTGTGGTGTGCGCAAGCGCGCGCGGCGGCACCGGGGCGGCCGGCTGATCCCAGTCGTCGACGGGAATCGACACGAACACAGGACCGCGCGGCTCCTGCATCGCGATGGCATAGGCCCGCGCAATCGCGAGCGGCACGTCCTGCGCGCGTGCGGGCTCGATGCTCCATTTCACATAGGGCTTGGGCAGCTCGGTCGCCTGGGTGGCGGCGAGGAACGGATCGAAGGGCAGGATCGAGCGGGCCTGCTGGCCCGCCGTGACAACGAGCGGCGTGCGGTTGCGAAACGCCGTGAAAATATTGCCCATCGCGTTGCCGACGCCCGCGGCCGAGTGCAGGTTCACGAGCGCGGCATTGCCGGTGGCCTGGGCGTAGCCATCCGCCATCCCGACGACCACGGCCTCCTGCAACCCGAGTACGTAACGGAAATCGGCGGGAAAGTCCCGGAACATCGGCAACTCGGTCGAGCCGGGGTTCGCGAAGATCGACGTCATGCCCACCCGGCGCGCGAAGTCGATCACTGCGTCGCGCACGGTCCATGCCGCCGTGGCCGCGTTGCGGGTCTCGCCGGGGCATTGCCCCCCTTGCTGCGCTGAATGCTGTTGCGGCGCGCTGCCTGCCATGCGGAGTCTCCTGTGATATGTGCGCGTTGGATTGACGAGCCATTATCGACGCGCTCCGGGCAACCACAAATTGCCGAATTTGCGAAAAGGCATTACGTTTAGGCATGACTTTCAACCTTCAGCAACTCCACGCCTTCGCCACCATCGTCGCCTGCGGCAGTCTCGGCCGGGCCGCTGACACCCTGCACATCACGCAGCCGGCCCTGAGCCGCGCGATCCGTCGGCTCGAAGAACAGGTGGGTGCGCCGCTCTTCGAGCGCCATTCGCGCGGCATGCATCTGACCGCCGTGGGCGAAGCGCTGCTGCCGCACGCAATCCTCCTGCAACGCGAAGCCGAGCAGGCGCGCGAGGAGGTGGACGCCATGCGCGGCCTCGCGCGCGGCACGATCCGAGTGGGCGCGGTAGGCAGTATCGCGAGCCTCGTGCTGCCGCTCGCGGTGAGCGGCGTGCTCGCGAAATGGCCGAACCTGCGCGTGGAGATCATCGAAGGCGTGTGGGACCGGCTCGCCGACGCGCTCGTCAAACGCGAGATCGATCTCGCGCTGAGCATGGCGCTGCCGGACACCGACGAGATTACGGCCATTACCGATTGCCGCTGGGAAGACGCGAGCTATGTGGTGGCCGCGCTCGACCATCCGCTGCGCAGCAAGCCGGGCCTCACGCTCGCGGACACGCTCCACGAGCAATGGGCGATCCCGCCACGCGGCACGGGGCCGTTCGAGCACATGCAACAGGCGTTCGCCGCGCAGGGGCTCGGCTTGCCCAATGTCGTCGTCGAGACGCGCTCGATCACGGTGCTGAAGAGTCTCGTCGCGCGCTCGGGCTTTCTGAGCTGGATGGCCTCGACGATGTACGTCACCGAAAGCAAGGCAGGCGTATTCGATACGCTCGACATGCCCGGCGTGGTGGGACGGCGCACGCTGACCGCGTTCCGGCGCCGCCAGGGGATCTTGCCGAGCCCGGCGGTCAAGCTGCTCGAACAATTGCGTTTGCTGACGGCCCAGGAGATGTAGCGCCGCGCGCACCCGAGGGGCCTGCTATCGCGTCGTGGCGTGGCGTGGCGTGACCGATCGACCGTAGTGCGTCGCCAGCTTCGCGCTTATGCCGTTGCTGCCCGCGCGAGCAGCACCTCGCGGTCGCGCGCGTTCTGCGTGAGCGCGGCGGCCCGCTCGAACTCGGCGCGCGCCTCGCTCGCCCGGCCCAGTTTCGCCAGCAGATCGCCGCGCGTGGCGGGCAGCCAGGGATAGTGGCGCAGTGCGGGTTCCTCGCACAGCACGTCGACGATGGCGAGTGCCGCTTGCGGCCCGTACGCCATGCCGACCGCTACCGCGCGGTTGAGCTGCACGACAGGAGAGGGATCGATGCGCAGCAGCGCGTCGTAGAGCGCGACGATGCGCGCCCAGTCGGTTTCCTGCGTGCTCGGCGCGCGCGCATGGCAGGCGGCGAGCGCCGCCTGCAACGCGTAGGGGCCGAGCGCGGCGGTGGCGTCCCGCTCCAGTGGTTGAGCACCCGAGCGCGCCGCCACTTCAGCCACAGTATGGGCGTCCGGTTGCTCCATCGTTTGAAGACCGGGTTGCGCCACAGCTTGCGCCGCACAGTGCTCCGCCCGCGCGAGTGCGGCGAAACCGCGCCGGATCAGCAGCGCGTCCCAGCGCGCACGGTTCTGATCGGCTAGCAGCACGGCGCGGCCTTGCCTGTCCACGCGTGCAGGCAAGCGGGACGCCTGCAGTTCCAGCAGCGCCGCGAGCCCATGCACTTCGGACTCCTCAGGCACCAGTTCGCCCAGCATGCGGGCGAGGCGTAGCGCTTCTTCGCAGAGCGCCGGCCGCATCCAGTCCGCGCCAGCCGTGGCCGCGTAGCCCTCGTTGAAAATCAGGTAGATGACTTCGAGCACCGAAGCGAGCCGCGCCGCGCGCGCCGTCTTGTCGGGCACCTCGAACGGCACCTTCGCTTGCGCAAGCGTGCGCTTCGCCCGCACGATGCGCTGCGCGACCGTGGCTTCGGAGACAAGAAACGCGCGCGCGATCTCGGCCGTGGTCAGGCCGCCCAGCAGGCGCAACGTGAGCGCCAGGCGGCCCTCGCGCGGCAGCACCGGATGACTGGCCACGAACAGGAGCCGCAGCAGGTCGTCGCCAATCTCGTCTTCGCGGGCAGCGTCCAGCGCCGCCACGAAGTCGGGCGCGAAATGCGCCTCGAGCGCCTCGAGGTCGGCGCCCAGCGCTTCGTGCGCGCGCGCATGCGAGGCGGCCCGCCGCAGACGGTCGAGCGCGCGGTGCTTCGCGGCGGTCATGAGCCATGCTCCCGGGTTGGCGGGGATGCCGCTCGCGGGCCAGCTTTCGAGCGCCGCGACGAGCGCGTCCTGCGCGGCATCCTCGGCGAGGCCCACATCGCCGAGCAGGCGCGCGGCGTGGGCGATCACCTTGGCGGATTCGATGCGCCAGACCGCGGCGATCACGCGATGCGTCGCGGTCTGCCCCGCTGCGCCGTCATGCTCGTGACCCTCGGGGCCCTCCTCGTGCATCACGCGCCGTGCGCCCCTTTCTCCACCGCCTCCGGCGACATCCACATCAGCTCCCAGATGTGGCCGTCGGGGTCTTCGAAGCTGCGGCCGTACATCGCGTCACCGCAGTCCATCGGCGGGCGCTTCGAGCTGCCGCCCGCCGCCAGCGCCTTTTCGACGAGCGCATTGACTTCGTCGCGCGACTCGCACGAGAGGCAGACGAGCACTTCGGTCTGCTCGCGCGCATCGACTAGCGCCTTGTCGGTGAACGTGCGCATGAAGTCGGTGGTGAGCAGCATCGCGAAGATGTTCTCGCCGATCACCATGCAGGCGGCCTGGTCATTGGTGAATTTGGGCTCGAACGTAAAGCCGACCTTGCCGAAGAAGTCCATCGAGCGCTTCAAGTCGCGCACGCCCAGATTGACGAAGATGTGCTTGTGCATGATCGTGTCCTTTAGAAATTATTTCGGATTACCTGGTTGTTGTTGGGTGACTGGATTGCTTACTTGGCATTGCGCTCGATTTCGAGCTTGCGAAAGCGTTCGATGCCCTCGGACGGCGCGAAATCGTCGAGATCGAAAAGCTGGCGCACTTCGATCTCGCCATAGGCGTGCTTGCCGAACGGCGCCGGAAAGCGCCGCGCCCACTCGAGCGCTTCGTCGCGCGATCGTACCTGGATCAGCGTGTAGCCGGCGATCAGCTCCTTCGTCTCGGTGAACGGTCCGTCGACGATGGTGGGCTTGCCGTCGGTGTAGCGCACGCGAAAGCCGCGCGCGCTCGGCTGCAGGCCCGAGGCGTCGAGCAGCACGCCCGCCTTGGCCAGTTCCTCGTGGTAGGTGGCCATCTCGGAGAATATCTCCGGGTCGTCGGGCGTCTCGCCGGATTCGCTCATCGCGTTGGCGCGCACCATGATCATGAATCGCATTGCTTGCTCCTGGCTATGTGAGGTGAAGGAAGCAGCATCGTTTCGATGCGCTCATGAACACGACGCGCAAGCCCCGCGGAAATCGACATCGCTCGACAGATTTTTTTCTAACCCAGGGAAACTACCTGGTAACGTGCCCCGATTGTCGGCCGTCAGCCCTCAGCCGCAGGCGGCTAGCGAAAGCACGGGCCGGTCTCGCGCACCTCAACGCTCGCCCACTGCGCCGCAGGGCATTCGCGCGCGATGTCGAGCGCCTCTTCGCGCGTGGCGCTATTGATCAGAAAAAAGCCGCCTATCATTTCCTTGACCTCCGCGAACGGGCCGTCGAGCACGCTCGCCCGCCCTTCGCGCACCTGCACGCGGGCGGCCTCCTTGTCGGAGAGCAGCGATTGTGCGTCGAGCAGCACGCCACGCGCGGCGAGATCCTCGGCAAAGCGCAGCATGCGCGCATAGAGCGCCTCGCCTTCCGCCTGTGTGCGCGCCTCGCGCTGACCGCGCGGCTCGGATATGAGCAGCATGTATGCCATGAAGTACCGACTCCATTGAGTGAGACCATTGCGGGCGCTCGAAGTCCATCGGCGCGCCAGTGTAAGCAGCCGAAAGCATAGCGCAGGAAAACGACGCGCCCGTGGAACTCGCCCCCGCGCCGGCCACGGCGTGCCAGTGGCATGCCCGACGCGTGCCGGGATTTCCCCAGGCTGACACGGGCCGTTTTCCGGCATTAAATAAATCAACTTGATTTATTTAGTCAGCAGCGCCGTTGCACCGGGCTGCTGGGATAACTGGGACTGGAGGAGACACGTGAGAAGTCCGCATGTCGGTCAGGGCAGCAACTCGGCCAATGTCCGCCGCTTCAACGAGCGCCTGTTGCTGCAGGCGCTGCGGCGCGCCGGCGAGGCCTCGAAGGCCGATCTCGCCCGCCTTGCGAATCTCACCAGCACGGCCGTGGGCAGCATCATTACTTCGCTCACGGAAAACGGTCTGATCGAGATGAGCGGGCGGCGTCTGGACGGCGGACGCGGCCAGCCCGCCTCGCTTCTGCGCCTTTCGCCGCGCGGCGCGTTCGCGATTGGCGTGCGCCTCGACCGGACCAACATCGAAACCGTGCTCGTGGACTTCGCGGGCCAGATGATCGAGCGCCGCTCGCAGGACATGCTGCTGCCGCCGCCCGCCGTGGTGCAGGAGATCGTCCAGCAGGATATCCGCGAACTCTCAGGATTGCTGAGCAAGGCCGAGCGCAGCCGTCTCGCCGGCATTGGCGTGGCGCAGCCGTACAACCTCGACAGCTGGATGCGCGAGCTGGGCCTGCCCGCCGACGCGTTCCGCGCGTGGAGCGACGTCGATTTCGCGGGCGATCTGAGCCGTGCGATCGGGCTGCCCGTGTTCAGCGAAAACGACGGCAACGCCGCCGCCATCGCCGAGATCTTCTATGGCTGCGGGCGCCAGCGCGACGACTTCCTCTATCTCTTTCTCGGCCCGGCGATTGGCGGCGGCATCGCCATCGACGGCGACTGCGTGCGCGGCCTCACCGGCAACGCGGGCGACTTCGCCGTGATGCCCGTGCCACCGAGCGCGCTGCCTTCGGCGCACAAGCCGGCGGCCAAGTGGGACATCCTGCTGTCGCGCGCCTCGCTCATCGCGTTGCGCCGCCATCTGCAGTACCACGGCGAGAAAGTGGAAAACCGCGCCGATATCGAAGCGTGCATCGCGCGCGGCCATCCGGCCGTCGAGGAATGGCTCGAAGACTGCATCGATGCGCTCGCGCCCGCATTGCGCTCCGCGCTCTGCGTGCTCGACGTGCCGGCCGTGGTGCTCGACGCCGACGTGGACGCGGGCCTCATCGACACGCTCATGCAGCGCCTGCGCGTGGCCGTGGCGGCCACCGCGCCCGAGGCGCGCGGCACGCCCACGCTGGTGCGCGGCACCTTCGGCCCCGACGCGGGTGCGCTCGGCGCCGCCACGCTGCCCATGTTCTACAACTTTTCGCCACGTGCGGGCATCCTGATGGGCGCCGGCGCACAAACGCAGGAGATGAGCCATGTCGCGCTCTGAATCGACGCCCCCGCTGCTGGAAATGCGGGGCATCAGCAAGACGTTTCCCGGCGTGCGCGCGCTCGACAAAGTGCGCCTCTCGGTCTGGCCCGGCGAGGTCCACTCGCTGATGGGCGAGAACGGCGCGGGCAAATCCACGCTCATGAAGATTCTCTCGGGCGCCTATCAGGCCGATCCCGGCGGCGAGATCCTGCTCGACGGCAAGACCGTCGTGATCGACGGCCCGCTCGCCGCGCGCGAGCTGGGTGTGGCGGTCATCTACCAGGAGCTGAGCCTCGCGCCGAATCTCTCGGTTGCCGAAAACATTTACGCCGGCCGTGAGCTGCGCCGTGGCGGCGGCCGCTTCGGCATGGTCGACCGCGCCGCCATGGAGCGCGGCTGCGAAGACGTGCTCACGCGCCTCGGCGCCAGCTTCGGCCCCACGACGCTGGTGGGCTCGCTCTCGATCGCCGAGCGCCAGCTCGTGGAGATCGCACGCGCCGTGCATAGCGATGCGCGAATCATCGTGATGGACGAGCCCACCACGCCGCTCTCCTCGCGCGAGACCGAGCGCCTCTTCAAGCTCGTGCGCCAGCTGCGCGAGGACGGACTCGCGATCATCTACATCAGCCACCGCATGGCCGAGATCTATGAGCTCTCCGACCGCGTCTCCGTGCTGCGCGACGGCAGCTACGTGGGCACGCTGATGCGCGACGAGCTCAGCGCGGAAAGCCTCGTGAGCATGATGGTGGGCCGCGATATTTCGGGCTTCTACAAGAAGGAACACGCGCCCTACGACCCGGGCAAGGTGGTGCTCACCGTGCGCGACGTGGCCGACCACAACCGCGTGCGCGGCTGCAGCCTCGACCTGCATGCGGGCGAAGTGCTGGGTATCGCGGGCCTCGTGGGCGCGGGCCGCACCGAGCTTGCACGCCTCATTTTCGGCGCGGAGCCGCGTGCGCGCGGCGATATCGCCATCGATGGCCGCACGCTCACCGTGCACGGGCCGCGCGACGCCATCGAGGCGGGTCTCGTCTATCTGACCGAGGACCGCAAGCACCAGGGCCTCTTTCTCGACATGAGCGTGCGCGACAACATCAACGTGTCCGTGGCCGGACACGACGCGCGCTTCGGCGTGCTCGACCTCGCGCGCGGCTCGTCGCGCGCGAAGGATTCCATCCGCGCGCTCTCGATTCGCGTGCCCAGCCCCCGCGTGAACGTGGGCGCGCTCTCGGGCGGCAATCAGCAAAAGGTGCTGCTCTCGCGCCTCCTCGAAACGAAGCCGCGCGTGCTGATCCTCGACGAGCCGACGCGTGGCGTCGACATCGGCGCGAAGTCGGAGATCTACCGCATCATCAACGATCTCGCCAAAACCGGCGTGGGCATCATCGTGATTTCGAGCGAGCTGCCCGAGATCATCGGCGTGGCCGACCGCGTGCTCGTCATGCGCGAAGGCGTGTTCGCCGGAGAACTGGGCGGCTACACCGGCAAGCCCATCACCCAGGAAGCCATCATTGAACTCGCCACCGGCTCGCAAGGCGCGCTGGACGAGGCCGCCTGATTCTGACGCACCCGACGAAGAGATATTGAGGAGCACGACATCATGAAGCACATTCTCCCCCGCCATGGCGTTACAGCGTCGCCCGCGCAAGCGGCCCAGGCCACTCGCAGCACCGCTGTCGACGGCCATCGCGCCCGCATGAAATCCCTCATGCGCACGGCAGGCATGCTGCCCGTGCTCGTGCTGCTGTGCATCGGCTTCGGTTTTCTGACCGACGGCTTCGCCACGCTGCAGAATCTCTCGATCGTCACGCAGCAGGCCTCGATCAACATCGTGCTCGCCGCCGGCATGACCTTCGTGATTCTCACGGGCGGCATCGACCTCTCGGTGGGCTCGATACTCGCCGCCTCGGCGGTCGCGGCCATGCTCTGCTCGACCATCGCGGGCTGGGGCTGGCTCGGCATTCCCGCCGCGCTGGGCGTGGGCCTCGGCTTCGGCCTCATCAACGGCGCGCTGATCTCGGTCCTGCGCCTGCCGCCCTTCATCGTCACGCTGGGCTCGCTCACTGCCGTGCGCGGCATCGCGCGCCTGATGGGCCACGACACCACCCTCTTCAACCCGCAACTGTCGTTCGCCTTCATCGGCAACGGCGCGGTGTTCGGCGTGCCCTGGCTCGTCATCATCGCGCTCGTGGTGGTGGCCGTCTCGTGGTTCGTGCTGCGCCGCACGGTGCTCGGCCTGCATATCTACTCGGTGGGCGGCAACCCCGAAGCGGCACGCCTCTCGGGCATCAAGGTCCGCGGCATCGAGCTGTTCGTCTACGCGGTCTCGGGCCTGCTCGCCGGCCTTGGCGCGGTGATGTCGGCCGCCCGCCTCTACGCCGCCAACGGCCTGCAGCTCGGCCAGTCGTATGAACTCGACGCCATCGCCGCGGTGATCCTGGGCGGCACGAGCTTCGTCGGCGGCGTGGGCTCGATCGTCGGCACGCTGATCGGTGCGCTCATCATCGCGGTGCTCTCGAACGGCCTCGTGCTGCTCGGCGTCTCGGACATCTGGCAATACATCATCAAGGGCCTCGTGATCGTCGGCGCCGTGGCGCTCGACCGCTATCGCCAGCGTGGCTCGGCCCGTACCTGATACCGCTCACGGGCCCGCGCCCGGCACCCGAAACTTCCTGCCTGAAAGCGGGCGCAGACGGTCCTCCTGCACCCGCACTGCACGACACACACAACTGGACCCCTCTGGAGACATACTCATGTTCAAGAAAAAGGCTGCATTCGCGGTTCGCGCCGCTGCCGCACTCGCACTCGGCTTCGCCCTGCAAGGCGCGCACGCCGCCGACAAGCAACTGAAGTCGATCGGCATCACCGTGGGCTCGCTTGGCAATCCTTACTTCGTGACCATCGTTCAGGGCGCTGAGGCAAAAGCCAAGCAGCTCAACCCGAACGCGAAAGTCACGGCCGTGTCCGCCGACTACGACCTGAACAAGCAGTTTACGCAGATCGACAACTTCATCTCGGCCCACGTCGACATGATCCTGCTGAACGCCTCCGATCCCAAGGCGATCGAGCCGGCCGTGCGCAAGGCGCGCGCCGCGGGCATCGTGGTGGTGGCCGTGGATGTGGCGGCCGCGGGCGCCAACGCCACCGTGCAGACCGACAACGTGAAGGCCGGCCAGATCTCGTGCGAGTACCTCTCGAAGAAGATCAACGGCAAGGGTAATGTGATCATCGAGAACGGCCCGCAGGTCTCGGCCGTGATCGACCGCGTGAACGGCTGCAAGCAGGTGCTCGCGAAGTCGCCCGGCATCAAGATTCTCTCCGACGACCAGGACGGCAAGGGCTCGCGCGAAGGCGGCATGAATACCATGCAGGGCTATCTCACGCGCTTCCCGCAGCTTGCCGGCGTGTTCACCATCAACGATCCGCAGGCCGTGGGCAGCGACCTGGCCGCGAAGCAACTGCACCGCAGCAACATTGTGATCACCTCCGTGGACGGCGCGCCCGATATCGAAACGGCGCTGAAGTCCGATACGCTCGTGCAGGCCTCGGCGAGCCAGGATCCGTGGAAGATGGCGCAAACGGCCGTGCAAGTGGGCTACGACATCATGAATGGCAAGAATCCCGCCAATCCGATGATCGAGATGACGCCCCAGCTCATCACGCGCGACAACGTCGGCGGCTATAAGGGTTGGTCGTCGCCGCACTGATCGGCTTTAACTCCCCTACCTGCGACTCATGTTTGAAGCGGGCGGCTGCGACAGCCGCCCGTTTTTTTAAGCCAGCACCGCATCCTTCGTCACGACCTTGCGCGGAATGATCTTGAGGTCGTAGAACGTATCGGCGATCTTCTGCTGGTCCGCGAGCACGGCCGCGTCGATAGGCCGGTATTCGTGCGCGTAGTGCTTGAGCCCGGTCTCGATGGTCGCGGCGTCCAGACCTTGAATGGGCGCGAGCCGCGCGGCCGCGGCCGCCGTGTTCTGGCGCACCCATTGCCCCGTCTTGCCAAGCTCTTCGAGTGCAATCGCGATCACCTCGCGGCGCTTTTGCGCAAACTCGCGCTGGCTCAGGAAGAACTGGTGATGGCTCGCGACGCCGCTGGCGTCCGCGACGAGGCGCGCGCCGTCCTGCGCCTGAACGGCGGCCAGAAACGGATCCCAGATCGCCCATGCGTCGATGGCACCGCTTTGCAGCGCCGCGCGCGCATCGGCGGGCGCGAGCCAGACGGTCTGCACGTCGCGCACGCCAAGGCCGTGCTGCTGCAGCAGCGCGACGAGGAACCAGTGCACGTCCGAGCCGCGGTTCAGGCCGATTTTCTTGCCCTTCAAGTCAGCCACCGACCGGATCGGCGACTGCTTCGCGACGACCACGCCTTCCGCATGCGGCGTGGGCAGCTCATAGGCGCTATAGACGAAATCCGCACCCGCAGCCTGCGCGAACACGGGCGGCGCTTCGCCCACATAGCCGAAGTCGATCGCACCCACATTCAGGCCTTCGAGCAGCTGCGGCCCGGCGGGAAACTCGTTCCACGTCACCTTGATGCCTTGTGGCGCGAGGCGTTTCTCGAGCGCACCGTTGGCCTTGAGCAGCACGAGCGTGCTCGCGGCCTTCTGGTAGCCAATGCGGAACTGGTCGGGCTGAAATTTCGCCCAGGCGGGCAGCGCGGCACCGGCCAGCGCGGCGCCTAGCGCGGCTAGCACGGCGCGGCGGCGCTCGCGGTGGTTCGATGGGGTCGTCTTTTCGCGGGTCATGATGAATGCGTAGCGTGAAGTTCTCGCGCGCGATGGAAAAAAGTGCGCTGCGGGCGTGCAAAAAATGCTACCTGTCACGCCGTGCGAGCAGAAGTAACGAATCACGCTAAGCAAATCACGCCGCCGGGATAGCGGTTCCGGCGCTCGTGCGTCAGTGCCCCGGCATCACCGCCGGATCGGCGGACACCTCGCTGCCGGCGCCGCCATACCAGCGGCTGAAGACGTCGGCCGGCATCGGCTTCGCGTAAAGGAAGCCCTGAATGTAGTGCGTGCCGCGTGCGCGCAGATAATCGAACTGCGCCTGCGAGGCCACGCCCTCGGCCACGAGGTGCGCGCCCAGGCTGTGCGCGAGGCCAATGATCGCATCGAGCACGACGGCGCTGCGCCCCTCGGCATCGATCGTCAGCACGAAGCCCCGGTCGATCTTCAGGATATCGAAGGGAAATTTCTCGAGGTACGAGAGCGCGCAGAAACCCGTGCCGAAGTCGTCGATCGCCACCTGCACGCCCTCGGCGCGCAATGCCTCCAGATTGCGTCGCGCCTGCTCGGTGTTGCGCATGATCGAGCGCTCGGTGATCTCGAGCACCGTCTGGATCCGGCGTCCCGCGATCGTGCCCAGGAAGCGCCGCACGTCGGGCAGCAGATCCGCGCCCGAGAGATGCTCCGGCGCGAAGTTGATGCCCAGATGAAAGCCCGGCCGCGTGCCCCACAGCATGACGTCGCGCGCGATCAGCTTCAGCAGATGCTGCGTGAGCGGCACGATCACCCCGTCCTCCTCGGCGCCGGGTATGAACTCGTCGGGACGCACCGCGCCAATGCCCGGCCGGACCCAGCGCAGCAGCGCTTCGGCCCCTTCGCAGCGCCCCGACTCGACGCCATAGAGCGGTTGATACTCGACGTGGAATTCGCCCGCGCGGATCGCGCGCAGCAACTGCTCGCGGCGCGACTGGCGGTTGCGCTGCGCGCGGTGCACGAGCCACACGAGCAGCCCCGATAACGCCACGACCCACGGCATGTAGCGCAGCAGCAGCGCGCCCCACTCCTTGTTCAGGTGCGCGGGCTCGCCGTAGAGGTGCAGGTCGATCACGCTGCTGGCGAACAGCTTGCGTGTATCGGCGACGACCGGGCTGGAGGCCACCGGCGTATCGGCGCTCGCCTCGTGCAGCGAGGTGCCGGTGCCCACGCGCAGCTCGGCCTGGCGATACGCGGAAAGCGGCGCGGCCGCGTGCAGCAGGTCGAGCAGATATTGCGAGTCGACCACGGCGACGACGGCGCGCGCACCGGGCGCCCGCACGCCTACCAGCAGCGCCGGGCGATCGGCCACCATCGGGGTGCGGGGCACGATCGCGAGCCAGTCGCCGCGCGGCATGCGCCCATCGCCAGTCAAGATGACGTGCGCCGCGATCGACTGCTGGCCGAGCGCCGAAGAGCAGGAGAGGCGGTCGCCGTCGACGATATTGAGCGTGCGGATATAGGGTTCCGTGGCCGTAGCGATGGTGAGCACGGCTGCCAGCGTCGAGCACGGCTCGGCCGCGCGCGGCACGACGCCCTGTGCCGTATTGCGTGCGCGCGCCGCGATGGCCATCACCTGATTGACGACGAAGTTCGAGGCCAGCTCGGCCTCGCTGCGCACGACGCGCATCGCTTCGTAACGCGTGAACGCCACGCACAGCAGCACCGGCAGCGCCGCCGCAAGCACCATCACCCCCACCTGCGTGGCGCGCACCCACATGCGCCTCGCGCGGGACTGCGCGCTGGGCGGCAATTTCGGCGACGCCCTGGAATCGAACTCCGGCAAATGCGCCTCCCTGCCACCATGCGGCGGCGTCCGGCGACACCCTTGGACTGCATGCGCCGCGAACGCGGCGAACACGGCAATCGGCACTGGGGCAACCGGTGCACGAAAAGTATCGGCCTGCGGGAACCTTACACCAAGGGCCAGAATGAAGAGCTGACCGTGCCGCGCACGGACGCCGCCCGCTCGCCGGAAGCGGCGCGGCTCAGGCGCACTCGATGCGGTTACGCCCGTCTTTCTTCGCGCGATAAAGCGCGACGTCGCTGCGCGAGAGCGCGGCTTCGGCGCTCGGGTCGCCGGCGTGCATCTGCGTGACGCCGATGCTGACCGTGAGCGCCACCGTGCCGGCCCCGCACTCGAGCGGCTCGCGGGCGATACGGTCCTGGATGCGGCGCGCGATCGCGCACGCGCCGTCGAGATCGGCGCCGTCCAGCAAGACCGCGAACTCCTCGCCGCCGATGCGGCCGGCCACGTCGCCCGCACGTAGTTGCGTGCGCAGAACCCCAGCGAAATGGCGCAAGGCGTCGTCACCTACGGCGTGGCCGAAGCGGTCGTTGATCGACTTGAAATGATCGAGGTCGCACATGAGCACTGCGACGTTCGCCCTGCCCGCGCGGCGCAACAGCGCGTGCCGCGCGTCGAGCCGCGCCATGAAGTGGCGCCGGTTCGCGAGGCCCGTGAGGCCGTCGGTCGTGGCGAATTCGTGCAGCTCGGCCTCGATGCGCTTGCGCTCCGTGACATCGGTGATGAAGCCGTGCCAGACGATGGTGCCGTCGGCGTGACGCTGCGGCTTCGCATCGCCCTGCCGCCAGCGCAGCCCCTGGCGCGGCAGGCACACGCGGTATTCGAGGTGCCACGGCGAGAGCGTGGCCGCCGATACCGCGAACGAGGCGCGCCAGGGGTCGAGATCGTCGGCGTGGATGAGCGCCTCGATCGCGCGCGTGTGGGCCGCGACCTGCACCGGCGCGAGCTCGTAGATCTCCGCAATGCCCGCACTCGCGTAGGGTATGCACATGTGGCCGTCCGGCGTGCGGCGGCACTGAAACACGAGGCCCGGCACCTCGTTCGTGAGATTGGTGACGAGGCTGGCCGACTCGCGCAGGCGCTCGGCCATCTCGTGCATCGACGTCACATCGGTCGTGGTGCCGATCATGCGCAGCGCCCGGCCCTCGCCGTCGCGCGCGGTGACCTTGCCGCGGCTGCAGATCCATTTGTAGCTGCCGTCCTTGCAGCGGATGCGGTGCTCCACTTCGTACTGGTCGGTGCGGCCTTCGAAGTGGGCTTGCATCGTCGCCTTCACGTAGTCGACGTCGTCGGGATGCAGGCGCCCGTAGCTGTCTTCGATGCGGTTGGTCACCTCATCGTCGGCATAGCCGAGCATCGCTTTCCAGCCCGTGGAGTAGCGGATCTCCCCGCTGGCCACATCGCGGTCCCAGATGCCCGTGCCGCTGCCCGCGATGGCGAGCGCGAGGAGATGCTCGCGCGCGCGCAGCGCTTCGAGCTCTTCATGCAGCGCGGCTTCGGCGGCAGGCGCTGCGGCGCTCGCGCCATGCACCGCTGCGTGCGCGTCCTGTGCTTCGATGATCGTTTCCTGCGCCGCCAGCGCTGCGATCACGCGCGCGAAGTCGTCGAGGCTCGCGCGTTCTGCAAGTGAAAGCTCGCGCGGCGCATGGTCGAGCAGGCACAGGCTGCCCAGTTGATCGCCATTCGCCCCGCCCAGCGGCCAGGCGGCGACGAAGCGCAACGGCAGCGCGCTTGCCCGGGACAGGCACGCCTGCCATGCGGGGTCCGTCCCGAGATCGCTGATGATCAACGGCTCACCCGCGTTGGTGAAGTCGTATGGCGCCAGCGCGCCGTTCGTGCCGATCGTCTGCTGCGCGCGCCGGATTTCGAACAGCGCCTCCCGCAGCGGCGCGGCAACGCCCGACGTGGCGACGCCGGTCCCCTCCGCGCCGGCGCCGGGCCATGCCGGCGCGCCCGCCGCCGCATCGCCGGGCAGCACGCATGCAGCCGCCACGCCGAAATGCCCGGCGACAAGGCGCATCAACGCATCCAGCAGGGAGTCGAGACCGTTCGCGGCACACGCCCCGGCGCCTGGCCCGGCGAGCGCGTGGTCGTTGCCGGGCGCGTCACAGGCTGGCGCCGTGGGCGGGACGATCGCGGGTTCGTCGGCAGGCTGGGGAACGGGCATGGCGCGCGCGGTGACAAGGTAGTCGAGCGCCCAGTATACAGTGCGCATTTTTCACCCGGCCGGCGCGCGGCGGATCGAACCGCACCGAGCGCCAGCATTCGTTGCAGACGCATCAGAACGCGCTGCGTCGACAGCGGAGCGTGGCGGCTTCCGAAGCCGCGCGATGCGTGTAATGAGTCTTCCGGGCGATTGCCGTCCACGCTCGCGCAGCACGCGTTTTCCCCCTTCAAATCGGCCGGATCGTTCATCAAATAGTCATGCCGCGAAGCGCTGGAGAAGCACGCGATGAACGGTAAAAAACGCCGTCAAAAAGCAGTCCTGAACCCGACGCCAACCTTTCCGTTCGCTACCGGACAAACCCTCCCCCCCACTCTGCGCGCCGTGTGACTACACTATTTTTGACGGCGTCCGCTTGCGTCACAAATGCATTCCGGTCTGCGCCCGTCAGCACGATTGCCACTGGGAGGTGTGCTGTGCTCCGCCTGATTTTCGCCCGCACCTCGCGCCCCGCGGCCGCGCTCACGCTGGCGCTCGCCAGCACGTTTTGCCCTCCGGCTAACGCGGCAACACCCGTCCCGCCGCCCAGCGGAGCGAAGGCCAGCACTGCTGCCGCAGACAAGCCCGCCACCGCGAGTGCCGCCGCGCCCGACGCCTCCCTGCGCGCGAGCGTCACGCCCGCAGCCATGGCGACACCGGACTTCTTCTCGCTCGCCGAGCGCTACGGTCCCGCCGTCGTGCACGTGATCGCGCGCAGCGCCGACGATCAGACCGCGCCGCCCGAGCAGGAAGCCATCGACACCGAGGACCCGTTCTTCGCGTTCTTCAAGCGCGTGCCGCAGCCGCCCACCGACGGCCAGCCAGGCGCCCCGCGCGCGATGACGGGGGCGGGCTCCGGCTTCATCGTCAGCCGCAATGGCCTCGTGCTCACCACGGCGCACGTCGTGGACAACGCCGACGAAGTAACCGTGCTGCTGACCGACAAGCGCGAGTTCAAGGCGCAGGTGGTCGCCGTCGATCCGCAAAGCGACGTGGCCGTGCTGCAGATCGCCAATGCGCACAATCTGCCGTTCGTGAAGCTCGGCGATTCGTCGAAGGTGCGCGCCGGCGAACCGGTGCTGTCGATCGGCTCGCCCGACAGCTTCCAGAACACCGTGACGACGGGCATCGTCAGCGCCACCTCGCGCACGCTGCCCAACGGCAGCGCGTTTCCGTTCCTGCAGACCGATGTGGCGGTCAACCCCGACAACTCCGGCGGGCCCGTGTTCAATCGCGCGGGCGAAGTGATCGGCATCGACGTGCAGCTCTACGCCGACAGCGGCCACTACGAGGGCCTGACGTTTGCGATTCCGATCGAAGCGGCGAACCAGTTCCGCGCGCAGTTGCAGGCAGCGCTCAAGGCGGCGCCCCCTGCCGCCGCCGCCGCCGCTGCCGACCCCGCCGCCGCCGCCCCCGCCGCCCCCGCCGACGCAGGCAGCGCCGGCACGGCGCGCACGACCCACACCTTCGGCATGCAGGTCGAGGATGTGAGCCCGGGGATCGCGGCGGCGCTCGGCTTGTCGCGCGCGAGCGGCGCGCTCGTCGACACCGTCGATCCGGGCTCGCCAGCCGCCGCTGCGGGCGTGAATGCCGGCGACGTCATCATTCGGGTGGGCGACAAACCGGTCGATGGCGCCGCGGCGCTCGCCGAACAGCTCGCGGCCGTGCCGCCCGCCACGAAAGCCTCGCTCGGGGTGATCCGCAACCGGCAGCCGGCGCAGGCGGGTTTCAAGAACGCCGCGGTCGATCCGAAGGCGGCGCAACCGAAGCGGGTGAGGAAGACGGTGCCGCCGGCACCGGCAACACAAGCGGCGCAGGCAGCGCAGCCGGCGCAAGCCGCACAAGCGACACAAGCAGCGCAAGCGGCGCAGCCGGTTCAGGCGGCGCAGCTTGCCGAAGCCACCGACGCACCTGCCGTGACACCCGTGGCAGCCGCGCCTGCAGTGACAGCCGTCGCCGCCACGCCGGCGACAGCCGACGCGGCGACCGTCAACGACGTCAGGGCCGTGAAAGCCGTGATGACGGACGCGAGCACCCAACCCTCCACGGCCCCGGCGTCGAGCCACGCCGCCGATCGGCTCGGCCTCGTCATGCACGCGCTGACCGAGGACGAAAAGCGCTCGACCGGCCTTCCGCTGGGGCTGATGGTGGACGACTCGATCGGCCCCGCCGCGAAAGCGGGCGTGCGGCCCGGCGACGTCGTGCTGACGCTCGACGAGACGCTCGTCGAAACGCAGGACCAGGCCGCCGCCCTCGAGGCAAAGGCGACGAAGAGCATGGAAGTCCTGATCCAGCGAAACCGCGCGCGCAGCTTCGTTGCGGTCAAGCTCAGGTGAGGATGCGGCGCGCGATGCCCCGAGTACCAGATCGCTACATGAGGATACAAAGCCGCGCGGAATAACTCCTGTCCGCCGCGTGTTCGTGTCTATGTCGGCAGCGTTGAATCGAACGATTCGATTGCTGCCGCGAGACCCATTCACACGATCAGGAGTTCGAAATGTCTATCCGCCGCGTATTGCTTGCCACGTTCGTCGCCGCCACCTCCATGGGCGCCATCGCCAGCGCTTCGGCCCAAGGCCTGACCCGCGACGAGGTTCGCCAGCAGTTGATCGATGCCGAAGCCAACGGCTCGCGCTTCGTCGCCGATGCGTCGTACCCCGACGTCAGCCCGGTCTTCGCCAATCAGGTTGCACACAGCGCCGCGCCGCACGCCGACAGCGGCAGAGGCATGCCGACGACCGGAACGAGCGACTCGGGCGCGCCGCATATGGCCTGCGTGGGGCCGGTGAGCTTCTGCAACATCTACGCGGGAAGTTGATGCGCGAACGTCCAGCGCGTGTAACGCCGATACCCCGCTCATGGAGAGCGGGGTATCGGCGTTGGCATGCGAAGATCGCGAACGGCCAGGGTCTTGCGCAGAAGCGCTGCGTGCTTGCGCGCGCGCAAGCACGCTCAGCGCGGCGTCAATTGCGCATACACATCATGGGCGAGCTGCAACAGCACCTTGCGGTCGATACCGCCCGAAAGCGCATAGCCAAAGTCGCCATCGATCCAGTAGAACACGTTCACGGGACCGTCCTGATAGAGCTTGAACGCAGTCGTGTTACTGCTTGCCTTGCGGTGCGAGATGCACAGCGTCACGCGTTCGCCCTGCGCGTTGTGATACATGAACTGCGCGACCTCGCCGTCGGCGCCCGGCAGCAAACGCCCGCCCGAGAGCTCGAAGCCGCTCTTCTCCAGCATCGGCGCATGCACGTTGGTGCCGAGCCGGTTCGCGAGCCACTGCACGAAATCCTGCTCCTGACGCGCGCCCATCGAGTCCGGCCGCTCCACCTCGGGCATGTAGACCACGTGCGCGAGCGCAGCCTCGTGCACGAAGTTCATGGTCGAGTCCGCGCTCACCGTATGCAGTTCCGCATGCGAGTCGCCGCGGCCCGCTGCGCCGCCCAGCATGTTTGCGCCATAGTGCGTGCCCCAGCCGATGCCCACGCCCAAGACCAGCGTAGCCGCGAGGCCCGCGAACTTCGGCCAGTTTGCCGCTTCGCGCACGTGGCGCCTGGCCGGCCTGGCGGATCCGCCATGCGCCGCGCCGGCGGACTCGACGCGCAGACGCGCGGGCACCGGTTCGCTCAGCACACGGTCGTAACGCTCGTGCAGCAGATTGTTTAGCGCGAAGAAGTCGCTCGCGCGCGCCGCAAGCTCCGGATTGCGTTCGAGCTCGCGCTCGACGTCGGCGCGGCGTGCTTGCGCCAGCGTGCCGTCCACGTAGGCGTGGATGTCCTCTTCGGTCACGGGATTATGTTGGTCGCTCATCGCACCACCTTCAAATTCGCACGCGGGACGGAACCGGCCATGAGCGCGCGCAGGCGCTCACGTCCTCTCGAAAGCCGCGACATCACCGTACCGATGGGGATGTCGAGCGCCAGCGCCACGTCGGCGTAACTCATTTCCTCCAACCCAACCAATAGCACCACCTCGCGCTGCTCGACCGGCAGCCGCTGCAACGCAAAGTCGAGATCGCGCACCTCGAGCGTGCCGGTCTGGGACGCGGGCACCGCGTAGTCGGTCTCTGGCACGCTCTCGTCATCCACGCTCACGTGCGTGCCGCGCGACGCCGACTTGCGCACCTGATTCACGAACAGGTTGTGCATGATCGTGAAGAGCCACGCGCGCAGGTCCGTACCCGCGCGAAACAGCGCCGTGCGCCCGAGCGCGCGCTCGAGCGTGTCCTGCACGAGATCGTCGGCGAGCTCGCGGTTGTTGATCAGCGCGCGGGCGTAACGCCTCAGGCGCGGCACGTGTTCTATCAACTCGTCACGGATGTCCATGTTCCATCCTCGCCGTCCTCATCTGAGCGCTCATCGTGGGGGCTCCTCATTCGCGACCGCGGCGTCGCGCGCCGGCTGCTCCTGCGTGGCGAGGTCCGCCGCGCGCATCAGGCCGCGCGTCTGCGCATCGCCCGCCAGCACCCAGCGCTCGCCATGCCCGGTCCAGCCGAGCAAGCGCAGATTGCCGACGCGCCGGGCGCTCCATTGTGGCTCGGCATGCGCAAACCACGCGCGCGAGGCGAGCAGCACAACCGGCCGGCCTTCGCCGTTTTCGTAGACCCAGCGGCCGGCCCGCGCGAAAAGCCCGAGCTCGATCGTGCCGGACGCCACGAGCCGCAAACCCGCCGGCGCGAGGTCGAACGGCGCCGGGACGCTGGCCGACGGCACCGGCACGAGCGAATCGGCGAGCGGCGCGCCGGGCGAATCCTGCGCCGACGCCGCTGCTGTGTCAGGACCGTTGCCGGTCTCCATGAGCGCCATCACCGCCGCGTCGTTCAGAACCTGGGCACTGGGCTCGGAAATGGCAAGCCATGCCAGCGCCGCGCCAGCCATGAGGCACGCGAGCGCAAGCGCGGCAGCCCGGTGGCGGGCAACGCCACCAGCCGCAGCCCTGCGCCGACGTGTCGGCGCGGGCCGCCGCATTTCGGACAGTGCTTCGGGATCGTGCTCGTGCTCAGCCTCGCCGAATGAGTGACGAAGCTGGGCATTGAGCCGCCGATAAAACAGGATCCGATGCCATTCACCGGGGCGCGTCGCCAGATAGTGGCGCACACGCGCGATCCGGGCATGCGCCAGCGAACCGTCTGTGTAGGCGTGGATATCGCCTTCGGATACCGGCCGCTCGTCGTGCAGCCTCTGTAAAGCCATGATATGCCGCCGCGTTGGGTGGAGACGATGGACTAACACACGCGCCTGGGCGCTTATTCCGCACGGGGCGCAATTTTATGGGGCGCGGCGGGGGCGACTTGCGCTTGCGGTGCTGGGTATGTGGGCGCGCCATTGAGGCGACGCCCTCCTCGCGACGGATCGCCCAGCAACGGCTGGCCTTTGCTGGGAATCAAGTAGAGACGTCTTTTGCACAATTTTATGCACCTTGAATCGATGGTGAGGCTGTATTTCGGAATTTTCTCCTGTTCAGGCTAATATGTGCTCCTTCAGGATAGGCATCTGCGGGCGGTGGAGTCTGCCGCCCTTGCATCGCGGTGTCTCTCTTCAGAAGGAAGCGGCATATGAAGGACGCAGTGACAGGGCGTGAAGTTGCCCGGCTTGGCGACACCACCGACCACGGCGGCGAGATCATTCAGGCCGCGCCCAATCTCACCCATCGCGGCATTCCGGTTGCGCTCGACGGCCATCTCGTCAGGTGTCCGAAGTGTGGTGGTGATTTTCCCATCATCGCGACCGGCAAGCGCACGCATGGCGGTGTGCGGGTTGCGTTCATCGGCGACATGACCACATGCGGCGCAACGCTGCAAAAGGCGTCCTGATCATGTGGCCCGATTACGTTTGCACCCTGAGGAATTACTTCAGCCCCGTTCGCATGCGTGGGCCCGAGTTGCCCGAACGTGTCGTCGTCCTGGAGTGGCGCAAGCGGCAAAAAGAATTCCGGCAGGACGTGCTATTGCCCCAGCGCGTTTGGGGCACCGAGGCAATCGGACAGCTTTTCGAGTATCACATCGAGGCTTACTGCTCAGTCCACGATCCAAAATATTTCGGGAATGACGACTATGAGATTGATCTCGACGCCATCAAGGGAACCCAGATCACGCTCGTCTTCAGCGATGCTTACGAAAAAGAACATCGTCGCTATTGGCCTCTGACGAAGCGTGACCGCACCGGAGAGCGCGAGATCAGCGGCATGGTCGAATCCGCCGAGATCGCCAGCGCCGAGGGCGATGCGCTCGTCTATCAATTCGTGATACGCCCGTGGTGGTGGCGTGCAACGCTGTGCAAGAACTCGCGTGTCTTTGTTGGCATGGATGCGGCGATCCCCAACATCCTCCGAAACGTTCTGTCGAAGTACAGCAACGATATCGAGTTCCGTTTCAACCAGGGTCTTGAGGCCAGGCACAACGCATTCCGGCGTGACTTTATCCGGCAGGCATGGGAAACGGACTGGGACTTCTGCATGCGGCTGTGCGAGGAATTCGGCTATGTGGTCTGGTTCGAGCACCACGACGAAAAGCACGTGCTCGTCATAGCCGACAACACGCGCGGTTGCCAGGAACAAAGCCTACCCTATGACACGCTGGAGTATCGCCCCGAGGGCGGCCACCACCAGCGGGTGCACATTGCGGATCTGTCGTGGCGCACGTCGGTCGCGGTCGAAAAGATAACCGTCACCGATCATAGCTATATATCGCCCCGGCTGAGCCGCAACAGTCTGTCCTATCGCGCGCAGTACAGCGTGAAAGGCGAAGATGAAAGTCAAACGAATTTCCATGGGCGCCTCCAGTCCTACGAGCCCGCCGAGTACGCCCAGCCCGACACGCATTACCGCGACGGTCGGGACGCGGAAGATTGGGAGGCGGATGCGCAACATCTGGCGCGCGTGAAACTGGAGGCCCAGCGCGGCCAGCGAAAACGTGTACGGGGCCGTGGAGAGTTGAGCGGGCTGGAGGTCGCGAAGACCTTCACGCTAACCGATCATCCGTACGACAATGCGAACGGCGACTATCTCGTGCTGGCGTGCAAGCTGGATATCCGGGGCGCGCCGGGTCCTTCGGAACTGTTCCTCCATTATTCATTTGACGCCTCGTTCGAACTGCTCCCGAAAGATGAGCCTTACCGCATGCCGCAGGTCACGGAGCGCCCGCGTCTTCGCGACAAGGAATACGCGGTCATCGTGGGGTCCGCCGATTTCGAAATGACGATCGATGAATACAACCGGGTGCGGATTCAGTACGCCTGGGATCGTCAAGGTGATTTCACCGGTCGCAACTCAATCTGGGTCCGCGTCGCGCAGCCGTGGCAAGGCAACCAGATGGGTACGGTCATGCATGGCCGCCACGGGCAGCAGGTCATAGTGGACTACATCAACGGCGACCCGGACCGCCCCATCGTGACGGCGTTCGTACCGGACGTGAACAACATGCCGGCATGGAAGCTGCCCAAGAATCAGGCGCTCACTGGCATCGTCACGCGCAGCTTCGGGCGCGGCGCCACGACCAACCATCTCGCGTTCGACGACACACCGGGTCGCCAGCAAGTACAGCTCGCGAGCGACCATGCGAAATCGAGCCTGAGCCTGGGCTATATCACGCGCATCGACGGCAATGCGGGGCGTCAGGAAGCCAGAGGTGAAGGCTTCGAGCTTCGCACCGACCTGCGGGGCGTTCTGCGGGCGTTCGGCATGCTGATAACCACGTCTATCCGTGAAAAAGCGGCTGGCAAGGTCAAGGACATGGGCGAGACGCACACGCACCTGACCGAGGCGCGCGGTATTCACGAGGCGTTGGCGCAGAGCGCACAGCGGCACGGCGCGCAGGAGACGACCGACAACCAGACGGACGTAACACGGGCCATCAAGGACGCCAACGCCGCGTTGCGCGGCAATGTCGATGATGAGTTTCCCGAGTTCGGCAACCCCGACATTGTCCTAGCCAGCGCGGCTAACCTGCATGCCACGGCGGAACACAACACGCACTTTTTTAGCCGCGAGAATACGGCGCTTACGACGGGCGGCAATGTGGCGATTGCGGCAGCGAAGTCTCTGTTCGTTTCGGTTGGGCGCGTGGTGTCTTTCTTTGCCTATAAATCCATGAGCCTCATTGCCCGTGAGCTTGTACGCATTGAATCACGCACGAACGGAATCGATATGACTGCACGGGGCGATCTGACGCAAACCAGCACTGGTGGCGCGATCAAGCTGGCGGCGCCGAACTACATCGAGTTCAAGGTAGAGAACACGACAGTTCGTCTCACGCCTCAGGGCTTTTTCGTGTTTACCAATGGGCAGTACCTCGTCCATGCGGCGAAGCACGCGACGGATGACCCGCAGGCGCCACCTGTGCTGTTCCCGGTCACGCCTGAGAACGCCGGCAAACTCGTGGCCCATCATGTGCTCGTCGAGAGCGGTGGCGGCTTTACGGTCCCGAACCAGCCATACCGCCTCACACTGGACGACGGCCAGGTTATCCAGGGCGTCACCAACGAACTGGGCGAATTGCAGATGGCGACGAGTAACGCCGTGTCGTTCGGCATGGTCGAATTCAGGTCGCAGAGCAGCCCGGAGGATGTGATCGGTATGACCAGGATATCGGTCTACCGGGACGCAAGTCTACCGCCGCCGCCCATTCCCCCCATACCTGCACGGCGAACGGCACAGATTGGCGGCAAGACGGCAAGCACACCTGGAGAAGGACCAACAACACAAGCTCAGGCGCCAGATTTTATCGGCTGTGATCCACTGAACTTTGGCCTGCGCACATGCCTCTATCTCAACAAGGCAAAACCAAACGATGAGGAACAACAGTACGACTATCGACACAATGTCGATTATCCAGTCGCGAAAAAGTACACCGCTGCGGTCAAGAAGGAACTCACCGCGCTCGACTGGGATGGCTTGGCAGGAAAGTCTGCAGATGAGATTGGTGAGACTGTTGTCGCTGCAATCAAGCCAACACTATGGGAAGCGCTTTCAAGTGGGGCATTCGGCTTACCCAAGGGATCGTCTTCATTAAAAGACAAACCCGGCGCAATGCCGGAAATTGTATTCGTCACACCAGAAAATGCAGCCAATTACGGCTTTGAGAAGGACTATCTAGGCGGCTTCGTGGGCATCTTCTGGATAATTGCGATAAACATCTCAAAAATTAATAGAATTATAGAAAACAAAGGAGGCTTTCGCGCCATCGACGTGTCGGAACTGGCCGGAACGTTCTATCACGAGGCCAGGCACTGCCAGCAGAAATTCTGGATGATTTCACTATTTTCAAATCACCGGGATGACTATAAGCATTTTAAAAACATGGATAACTATGTCGCGGCAACGGTGAGAGAATCCGTGCGTAATCTCGCATTGAGTACGCCTTTTCCGGCCGACGATCGTGTTCGCATTGGCGTTCATCGGATGCTGATATTCGATTATTACTGGTCGATTATAGGCACCACGGGAAAGTCTGGTTTCAATTTTCTGCAGGCCGATGCGGCAATCGCAGAAACTGAACTGTGCAAGCTACTAGCCGTTACACCCGAACAGGCACGACAAATGGCAGATCGCAAGTCCGGATACAGGAGTCATTTACATGAAGAGGACGCATTTATATGTGGTGAATTGGTCGATCTGTACTGGAATGATCCTGACAGGACTCAGCTCCGCAATCCCGGCACATGCACAAAACAGTATCGCGAAACCATTACGCGAATTAAGGGGAGTGACAATGCATAGTAAGGCGCGAGACCCTCAGGTAGAAGCGATAGCAAATGTTCTTACCGGAGCGATGGCGATTATTCGCGACGACAAACCATTTAACCCAGATGATTCTGTGTTTGGGCAAAAAATACGAACAGAAAAATATCCTGGATATCCTGGAGGCGTATATTTATTCACTAATAAATCGTTACCTCAATCGAGGATAATATTTTCAACTGCCGCCGACCCATCTGATCTATCGGAAGACAGGATGAAAGTTCCAGTTGTCCCTGTCGCGTTCGAAATCCTGTTTACCGGGCCGCTCGTGGAAGTGAATCGCTATCTCCTCGAAGAACGACTCGACTTGGCAAATTACTGGGTCGACCGAGAGGGGCAAAAACAGCAAGGTAATGATATGGGTCCCGGCTTTCCACCTCAGGAGCGTATCCATCGATACCGTTACCGGGCGAACGACCACATAGGAACCCGCGCGTCGGTGAATGTTGATCTGGACTACGTGGACACTGACAGCGACAATCCGGCGGAACCACCAAAGTTACTGCATGTCATCATCGAGCGTGCCTATCCGCTCGTCACGCCCGAGGACCGCAAGAGACTGCACGAAGAAAAGGAACAGCGCATTCGCGAGTTGTACGGGAAACCAGAGGCCACCAAGTGACCCAGCGCTTCGAACATACAATTTCGCAGTTCGATCGCGCTGCATCCGCGGCCCGCACCAATGCGCCTCGCGCAGAAACCGCAATAGCCCCATAATTCCCAACATCCGCGTCTAACAGCCCACCCTCAGCGCGCAGCATCCCCCGCCAGCTCATAGGCACCCCAATAATAAGGATGCCGATACACCTGCCCATCCTTCCCCGCGAGCATCTCACGTTCGGCCTGCGCAAGCGCGCCGGCTTTCGAAAGCGCGGGATTGGCCGCATAAGCCTCGAACACGCCCGCGGTGATCCGCGCCGCCGACTGCGACTCCACGGCCCACTGCGTAACAAGCAGCGATCGCGCGCCCGCAGCAAAAAAAGCGCGCGACAACGCGGAGATGGCATCGCCCGCGTTCCCCGTCGCAAGCCCCGTATTGCAGGCCGAAAGCACGACCCAGTCGGCGTTCAGGCGCAGCGTCACGATGTCGTCCGCGGTGAGGACCGAATCGGCAAGTCCGTGCCCTTCGTAGGCAAGCGCCAGCCCGGACTTGCGCCAGCCCGGCACTTCGCCCGGCGAGATGCCGTGCGTGGCGAACAGCACCACGCGGTCGCTCGACAAGTCCGCTTTCATGACCGCGCTGCGCGAGGCGCGCGTGCCCCATAGCACGCTGTCTTGCGGTGCGCCCAGCGCCGCAGCAATCGAACGCGCTTCGGCCAGCGTTTCGGGCAGCGGCGCCACACGGTGGTAATCGAACGCGCGCGTGCCGGCGTCGAGCGGGAACGCGCGCGACGCCGCCAGCGTAGCGGCCGGCGCACCCTGCTCCGGAGGCTCGGCGTCGAGGCCATCGAAGCTCGGATCCGCGAACGCCAGCAGCGGCCTTTGCGCATGAGGCGCCGGATACGTGCGCGCGAGCACGAGCGCCGCCGCGCTCGGGATGCGCACCGGCAGGGTCTTCTCGATCCACCACGACGCGCCGCTCAGGCTCGACGCCGGCTGCGTCACCAGCACGTCGAACGGCACACTCGCGAGCAAGCCGCTGGTGGCCAGATAGACCGTGTCCGCGCCGGCGAATTCGGCTTCGATCGGTGCGATCAGCGCGCGGTACAACGCGGCTGCCGCGTTCAGATCGAAGCCCGCCAGTTCGCCTGGCTGCGTGGGCGGCACGCCCGCGTCGAAGCTCGCGCGCAAGGCCGCGATTTGCGTCTTGAGCGTCTCATGCGTCACCGCGAGCCGGATGGCGCGGAACGCGCCGCCCGGATGCACGACGAACGCGTAGCTCGCGTCCCGGCCCGCATAGAGATCGACGTAGACCTCACCCGGATGGAGCACCGCGCCCACCTCGCGCGGCGAAGGGATGGCCGGCGACGCCAGTTGCCGATAAAGCGGGAACTGCTCGGCGATCTGCTTGCGCAGCGCCGCGAGTTGCGCGTTGGCCTCGCGTTGCGCGCGATCTTCGCGCGCGAGCTCGGTGGGTGTGTCAGGCGTGGCGGAAACGTCGCCGTTGTCTTGCCCGGAAAGCCCGGCGTCGGCGCGCGCGAGCGCGAGCTGCGCCGTGTTCTGCCCGTAGCGCAACGCCTGCTCGCGCTCCACGAACTCGCGCAATGCCGGCGTGCCGGCGGCAAGACGCGCTGCGCCGTCGTTCATGGCGTCTTGCGTCGCGTCCATCTGAAAGTGCTCGGCAATGCGAAACGCCAGCGCCGTATCGTCGCCGCCGCGCTCGACCAGATAGCGCATCGACATTTCCAGCGCGCCATCCTCGACGTAGGCGCCGCGCGAAGTGGCGTCGTTCCAGCTTCCCTGCATGCCGACGATCGGGGAGACATAGGCGATGACGTCCGCCTCCTTCGCGGGCGTGACGGGATCCTGCAGGCGGTAGAGCATCTGCATTGCAGCCGGATACTTGTAGAACGGGCCCTGCGCGCCCTGGACGCGCAGTTCGTAGGCAATCAAAGGCTCGATGCGTTTGCTGGCCGCCTGCCATTGTCCGCGTGCGGCGAGGCTCAGCGACTCGCGATCGTTAGCGCTGCTCCCCTGCTCGGCAAAAGGATTGAGCGACATGATCCGCTCATAGGCTGCGGCGTCGCCGCGATAGTCGCCAATACGGCCCATGGCAAGCGCGATCAGCATGCGCTGGCGCAGGCAATCGCCGTATTCGGCCGTAATCTTCGCGGGGTCCACGCGCTCCTCACCGGCGAGCGCGGCGTCGATGGCGCTGAGCGCGCCGTCGTAATCGTTGTTCGACTCACGCGCGATCGCAAGACCGCGTTCGAGCCGCGCGCGCTGGATCACGCTGACCTGCATATCCGGGCGATGATCGGCATCCCAGCTCAGTTCGTTCGCATAACTGAGCGCTTCGGCGGGCCGGTTGTTCTGCGCGAGAATACGGATCAACTCGACGGCATTGTCGTAAAGCTCGTTCACCGCCGCCTGGTGGCGTTTTTCGCTGAGCGTGGGATCGTTGAGGTTGTGCCACGCGAGGTCGGTAATTTGCTGGTACTTGAGCAGCGCGAGGTCATTGCGGTTCGCGGCAAGCCGCTCCTTCTCTGCTTCCGCCGCGAAAAAAGCGTAGGCGGGTTCGCGCGGCAGGGTTTCGAGCTCCGTAGGTGGGGTCTGCCGCGCAAACGTGCGAGCGAGCACAAGATAGTGGTCGCACTTCCTGTAGTTGTGCGATAGCGCGTAAAGGAAAGCAAGATTGGAGGCCTCGAGCGAGCGCCGCCCGGCGCCGATCTTCGAGTCGTCCACGATCTGCTCGCGCACGCGCACCGAATCGGCAATCATGCCGGCCCGAAAGTACTCCGTCGAAAGCGAGTCGAGCAAGGCATAGCGCTTTTCGCCGTCCTCGATGCCCGCCAGCCTCGCGTGGATCGAGCGTTCATGCGCGCCTGCCGTCTTCCATGGCGTTGCCGTGGAAGACCTCGCACCCTGGGTCCCAGGCGACGTTTGCGTACGTGCAGGCGAGCAAGCAACGCATGCCAGGCCAGCAAGGCCAAGCGCGCCGGCAAGCAAGACAGCATGGACGAGATTCAGCGTGCGGTGCGCCATCGCGCCGGCCCTCCCGAGCGCGCACGCCTCGAACCGGGACGTCGCGTGCGGTGCGCGATCCCGACGATTCAAGCACCGCCGCAGCGGCGCATCAAGCCGCCTCTGTGCGCTTGCGCACAGAGGGTTGCGCGCGGCTCAGTCCCGCCCGGTCACCGCCGTCGAGTACGACACGCGATTGCGCCCTTCGCGCTTGGCCCGGTAGAGCGCCGCGTCTGCCGCCTCGATCAGCGCGGTTTCCGCCAGCGTTTCGGTGGGCGTGAGCGTCGCCACGCCCACGCTGATCGTCAGATGCTCGCTCACCGCCGAGCCCATATGCGGCAGCTCGAGCCCCGCCACGTCGCGGCGCATCTTCTCGGCCAGCAGGCGCGCGAGCGCGCTGCCCGCGCCCGGCAGCACGACGGCGAACTCCTCGCCGCCGAAGCGCGCCACGAGGTCGCGCGGCTGGTTCACCTCGCGTCGGATCGTGGTGGCCACCGAGCGCAGCACGTTGTCGCCGGCCACGTGGCCGTAGGTGTCGTTATAGGGCTTGAAGTAGTCCACGTCGATCATCAGCAGTGAGACTTCGGTGTTCTCGCGCTGCGCGCGCCGCCATTCCGCGCCGAGGAATTCGTCGAAATAGCGGCGGTTCGAGAGACCCGTGAGGCCGTCCGACTGCGTGAGCCGGCGCAGCTCCAGGTTCACCTTGAGCAGTTCCTGCTGCGAGCGGCGCAGCGCGCGATAGGCCTCGTCGCGCTGGATCATGTTCACATAGGAGCGCGAATGATATCGGACGCGTGCGATGAGCTCCATGCTGTCCGGCAGCTTGACGAGATAGTCGTTCGCGCCCGAGGCGAAGGCCGCGCTCTTGATCGACGGCTCCTCCTTGGTGGAGAGCACGATGATGGGCACGTCGCGCGTGGCGTCGTTGGCGCGGTAGGCGCGCACCAGCGTGAGGCCGTCGGTGCCCGGCATCACGAGGTCCTGCAGGATCACGGTCGGGCGCACCTGCTCCGCCATGCGCACGGCCTGGTCGGGGTGCGCGCAGTAATGGAAGTCGATGTCGCGCTCGCTCGCCAGCGCCCGCCGCACGGCCTCGGCGACGATGGCCTGATCGTCCACCAGCAGCACCATCATCGGCGCCTCGGCACCGGGCAGCGGCTGCGCGAGCGCGGTGCGCACGGCGGCAAGCGCGGCTTCGAGCGATGCCTCGTCGGGCCCGCCTTCGGTCAGCGCGGATTCGGCTGCGGTTGATGGGTTCGGCTTCTCAGTCATGGTTTCTGTCGCTTTTACGGTCGCTGTTTCAATTGCTTGACGTCCAGGTGCTTGACGTCTATCAGGCGCTATTACGGTCTTTTCGCAGGCGGTCTTTAAGGTGCAGGCGGTCTCGTCATGCCGAGCGTGCCGGCTGCGCCGTGCGCGCCCAGGCGGCTCACGAGTTCGCCGGCAATCGCCGAGAGCGGCAAGATCGCGCGCGCGGCGCCCAGCGCGGCGGCCGCCTTCGGCATGCCGTAGACCGCGCTCGTCGCCTCGTCCTGGGCAATCGTGTAGTAGCCCTTCGCGCGCATCGCCTTCAGGCCGATGGCGCCATCGCGTCCCATGCCCGTGAGCAGCACGCCGATCGCCTCGCCCGGCCAGTGCTCTACGACGCTATGAAAAAACGTGTCCACGGAGGGCCGATACGGCGTCTCGGCCGGCTCGCGCGTATAGGCGAGGCGGCCGGAAGCCGTCATGCGCAGATGGTCGTTGGTCGCCGCGAGCAGCGCCTCGCCCGCCGTGGCCCGGTCGCCTTCGCGCGCGACGCGCACCTTGAGCGCGGTTTGTCCGTCGAGCCAGTCGGCCATGCCCAGCGCGAACGACTGGTCCACGTGCTGCACGATCACGATGCCCGCGCTCAAGCTGGCCGGCAGCTCGCCCAGCACCGCCGCGAGCGCCGTGGGCCCGCCCGCCGAGGCGCCGATCGCCACCAGTGGCGTGCGCGCGTCGGGGGCCGCCGCGAACGCCTCGGGCGCGCGCGCCGCCTCGATCGTGCCGTTCACGCGTCCGATCTGGTCGATCTTCGCGAGCAGCAGGTCCATCGTGCTGCGCGCTGCGGGGCCCGCGAGCGTGGGCGTGTCGACCGCGTCGAGCGCGCCCGCGCCCATCGCCTCGTACACGCGCCAGGCGTTCGCGCCCACGCTGCTCGTGACGATCAGGATCGGGCATGGCGAGCGCGCCATGATGCGCCGCGTGGCCTCCACGCCGTCGATCCTCGGCATCACGAGATCCATCAGGATCACGTCGGGCGGCTGGGCGGCGCAGAAGTCCACCGCCTGCTCGCCATCGGCGGCCACCCACAGCACGCGATGCCCGGGCCGCGCCGCGATGGCGTGGCGCAGCGCCTCCACCGCGAGGGGCATGTCGTTCGCGATACCGATGTTCATCAGGTCGCCTCTCCGATCAGGTCGTTCACTGCATCGAGCAGCGCTTCGTCGTGGAAGCTGCCCTTGGTGAGGTAGTAGTCGGCGCCGGCGTCGAGGCCGCGGCGCCGGTCGTCCTCGCGGTCCTTGTACGAGACGATCATGACCGGCACGCCGCGCTGCTGCGGATCGTTGCGGATCATCGTGACGAGCTCGATGCCGTCCATGCGCGGCATGTCCACGTCGGTGATGACGAGATCGTAATGGCCCGTGCGCAAGGTGTTCCAGCCGTCCATGCCGTCCACCGCCACGCTCACCTGGTAGCCGCGCTTTTCGAGCAGCTTGCGCTCCAGCTCCCGCACGGTCAAGGAATCCTCGACCACGAGGATGCGCTTGCGTTCGCGCGCGGCAACCTGGGTGCCGCGCGCCACGCCCGCGAGCTGCCCTTCGCGCACGAGCCGCGCGACCGAGGCCACGAGATCCTCGACGTCGACGATCAGCGCCACGGCGCCGTCTTCGAGCAGCGCCGCGGCAGCCACGTTGCGCACCTTGCCGAGGCGTGCGTCGAGCGGCTGCACGGCAAGCGTGCGCTCGCCCGCGAAGCGGTCCACCGCGATGCCGTAGAGCGCCGCTTCGTGGTCGGCGCCATGGCCCGCGCCGATAAGCACGACGCACACGTCGTCCGAGCCCGCCTGCGCCCCGCTCGCGCCGAGCAGCTGGCGCGCGGTCACGAGCCCAACGGGCCGCCCTTCGTAGATGATGTGCTGCTGGCCTTCGAGCATCTCGATGGCTTCGCGCGGCACGCGCAGCGCGCGCCGCACGTGCGCGAGCGGGAACGCATAAGCCTCGCCCGCCACCTCGACGATCAGGCTGCGCAACACCGAAAGCGTCAGCGGCAATTGCAGCACGAAGCGCGTGCCGCGCCCCGGCGCGCTTTCGATGCGCACGGTGCCGCGCACGGCCTTGGCGAAATTCTGCACGGCGTCCAGGCCCACGCCGCGTCCAGAGACATCGGTCACGCGCTCGCGCATCGTGAAGCCGGGCAGCAGCAGGAACTCGAGCAGCTCGGGCTCGGACATGGCCGCCACAGCCTCGGGCTGCGCAAGCCCGCGCGCGACGATCGCGCGCCTGAGCGCCGGCAGGTCGACGCCCGCGCCGTCGTCGGCCACGGTGATCAGCAGCTTGCCCGCGCTGTGGCGCGCTTCGAGCGTGAGGCGCGCTTCTTCGGGCTTGCCGGCAAGGCGCCGCGTCTCGGGAGCTTCGACGCCATGATCGAGCGCGTTGCGCAGCAGGTGGCCGAGTGGCGCGTCGAGCATTTCGAGGATGTCGCGATCGACTTGCGTCGTCTCGCCCTCGATGACCAGGCGCACGCGCTTGCCGAGCGAGCGCGCGAGATCGCGCACGATGCGCGGGTACGCATGCGCCGCGTCGCCGAACGGGCGCATGCGGCATTGCAGGGCTTCGTCGTAGAGGCGCTGCGCGAGCTGGGTGCCGCGCCGGTCGATGCGGTCGAGGTCGTCGAAGCGCTCGCCTAGCTGGCGCTCGAGCGCCGCAAGCTGCTCGCGGATGCCCGCGAGCGAGGCGCGCGCCTCGGCGCCGAGCGTTTGCGCGTGGCGCTCGTGGAACTGGCCGAGCGCGGCGAGCACTTCGCCCTGCGCGCGGCGCACGCGCAGCAAAGTGTTTGCGAACGGACGCATGCGGCGCGACTCCACCAGCGATTCGCCCGCCAGGCCCAGCACGCGGTCGAGCGTCCCGGCGCGCACGCGCAACATGCGGTCGCGGTCCTGGGTGGCGTGGGTCGCGGAGCGTTGCGTGACGGCAGGCGTGGAAGTGGCGGCTTCTGTGGCGGCTTCTGTGCCGGCGTCGCGGCCGATGTCCCCGCCGATCTCGCGAGCGAGTTCGCCGCCAGCTTCCGCGGAGGCGGATTCGCCATACGCCCCGCCTTCGCTCCACGCCGGCGAACCCAAACCTGGTGTGCCCGCAAGACTTGCAGCTAGCAGCGCCTCTGCGTCCGACAACCCCGGTGGCGCCGGATCGCGCGCGCCGTCGTCCGTGCCGCGCGTAAGCCCAGCCGCCGCATCCCGCCCCGGCTGCGCGTGTGCGGGCGCAACGGTATCCGCAGCGGCGCCCGCCAGCCGCGCGACAAAATCGTCGACGGCCTCGCGCGCGAGCGGCGGCGCTGACGCGTCCCCTGCCGCCAGCAGCAGATCGATGCCCACCAGCAGCGCGTCGATGCGCGCCGCATCGATTGTCACCGCGCCGTGCTGCGCGGCGACGAAGCAATCCTCCATCGCGCTCGCCACGTCCACGGCCTCGGGCAACCCGACAATGCGCGCCGCGCCCTTGAGCGAATGCGTCGCGCGCATGCAGGCCTCGAGCGTGGCCGCGTCGGCGGGCGTGGACTCTAGCGCGAGCAGGCCCGCCGAGAGCGTGCGCGTCTGTGTCTGCGCCTCCTCGCGAAAGAGGTCGAGCAGCGACCGGCGGCTCAGTTCGTCGTCGCTCATCGCAGGCTCCGGGTCAGCGCGCCGAATAGCGCATCGGGATCGAGCACGCCCACCGAGCGCCCGCGCCAGGCGAACACGCCGCGCACATGGCGGCCCGCCGCGTGCGCGAGCGTGGCGGGCGCGCTCAGCAAATCGTCCTTGCCGAAGTAGGCCACGCCTTCGACATCGTCGACGGGAAACGCCGTCGTCTCGCCGTCCCACTCGGCGACGAGCAGGCGCGGTGTGGCGGCGCGCGCGCCTGCCGCGCTCGCTGGGCCAGCGCCAGCGCCTGTGCCAGGTGCCGCGAATTTCACCGCTGCGGCCGTCGTAGCGTCGGCTGTCACGTCGATATGCAGCAGCTCGGCGAGCGAAGCCGCGAGCGTGAGCACGCCGCGCACGTTCACGACGCCGAGCACCGCGGGGCTGCGCCGGTGCGGCAACGAATGAATCGCGCGCGCCTCGCCCACGTAGCGCAGCGCCTGCGCGCTGAGCGCGAGCCATTCGGCCCCCACGCAGAACACCAGCGAACCTTCCTGGCGTGCCACGCCCGCTTGCGCGGCGTGGCCGCCCTCGGCTTCGGGCGCGCGCACCGTGCGCTGCGCGGGACGGTCGAGCATGCGCGCGGCGGCCGCCTCGAAGACGGGGCAGTTCAGGCAGCGCACATATTGCGCGAGGCGCTCGCACGAGCCGTCGCCGCGCGTGCCGATGCGGTTCCAGCAATCGTCGAGCGGCGCGGCGCGTGCGCCCGATTCGTGAATCGCGTCGTGCTCTTGCTCGATTGCGTGCATGGCGTTCAGGTGCGGGGAAGTCGAGTCACGCATCTACGCCTCCGTGGCCCGGGCTGCGCTGCGCCGCGCGTTCGGCGCGACGCATCAGGCGGCGCGCGCCATCCACGTCGCCCTGCACTTCGAGCAACGCGGCCAGATGCGTGAGCGCCTCGTAATGGCCGGGCTCCAGATACAGCGCCTTGCGATAGTGCTCGAGCGCTAGCGCGGCGCGGCCCTGGGCATCGGCGATCAGGCCGAGCAGATACCACGCCTCGGCGTCATGCGGCGACGCCTGCGCGACTTGCGCGGCGGCGCGGGCGGCTTCGTCGAGCGCGCCGGCGTCGGCGAGGCGGCGCGCGGATGCCAGCGTTGCGATGCCCGGCGAAGCCGCACCTCGCGCAGCTTCGACCGGCGGGTTGGCGCCCGACGAACCCGTGCCTCGCGTAGCTGCGCCCCACGGGGTGACGCCCGGCGTAAGGGCGGCGCGCCCCGCTGAACCTGGCGTTACGGCTGCGTGGATAGCGGTCCCCTTCGTCAACGTGCCTTGCAACTGCGTGGATGCGGCTGCGCCGTTGGCCGACGCGCGCACGGTGGCCGAAGGCGCCCACTGCCCAGGTGAAGGAGCGCCGGGCGTCGCCACGCCGGGCGTCGCCACGCCGGGCGTCGCCACGCCGCGCGCCGCTACGCCAGGCATCGCCATACCGGGAATCGTCACGCCAACGCTGCCGCCCGCGCGCGCGGACGGCACGAGCGGCACGGCCGGCAACGGACGCCGCGCATCGGCCACCGGCTGAGCCACGCCTAATGCAGGCAGCGTCACACCCGGCAAGCCAGGCGCCCAGGCCGACCGCAAGGTATCCGAAACATGCGCGCCGCGTGCGGCGCCCTCGCCCGGCGCAGTGAACCCGAACGCAAGCGGGATCTGCGCCGACATCCACTCATGGCGCATCATGAGCCCCGTCTCCGCCGGCCCGACAAAGATCATCCCGCCATCGGCAAGACGCGCGCGCAACAGGCCGATCGCGCGGTCCTGTGCCTCGCGATCGAAATAGATCAGCACGTTGCGGCAGAAGATGAAGTCGTAGCGCACGGGATGCGCCGCGAGCCAGTCGAACAGGTTCGCGCGCTCGAACGACACGGCGCGCCGCACGGCGTCGGCGAGTTGCCAGCCGTCCGGCGTCGCGTGGAAGTAGCGCTCGCGAAACGCCAGCGCGTCGCCGCGAAACGCGTTGCGGCCATAGACGCCGCGCGCCGCGGCCTCGATCGAAGCCGCGCTGATGTCGATGGCGTCGATGCCGAACTGCTCGTGCACGAAGCCCGCGTCGATCAGCGCCATCGCCGCCGAATAAGGCTCCTCGCCGGTCGAGCACGGCACGCTGAGCACCCGCACGAGTTCGCCGGGCTGCACCGCAAGGCGCTGCGCCCCGCCGCGAGCGAGCGCCGCGAACGCCTCGCGCTCGCGAAAGAACCAGGTTTCGGGCACGACGAGCGCGTCGATGAGCGCCTGGCGCTCGGCGGCGTCGGTCGTGAGGCGTGTCCAGTAGGCGTCGCGCACCGCTTCGGGCAGGGCCGCGCCGCCGGCCCACTGTGCCGGCATCGCCGCTGCATGCGTTGCGCGCGCGCCGTGCGGCTCGGGCGCGCCGTCCTGCGCGTCCGGCGCCACGACGAGCGCCGCGCGCGCGGCCACGGCGCGAGCGAGCGCGTGGGAGCCCAGCGATTCGGCGTCGATGCCGGTCTCCTGCACGAGCCAGGCCGCGAAACGCGGATCCACGTACTGTTGGGCGGCCATCATGGCGTACGCCCTGCCGGTATCGAATCGCCCGGCATGGCGTTGCCGGGCACGGCCGAGTCGCGCCAGGTGGGCGGATCGGGAAAGAGCAGCGCGCGCACCCGTTCGTCGAGCAGTTGCCCGACCTTCACCCATTGCACGAAGCCGTGCGCGTCGCTCGCCACGGGGCCGAGCCAGCGCGCCTCGGGCGTCGCAATGCCGCCATCGGCGAACGCTTCGGGCGCGAGCGTCTGGGTGCGCGTCGCGCATTCGAGCAGCAGCGCGATGCAGCGCGGCCGCGCGCCATGTCCGCCTGATGCCGCAGCCATGGCCGCAGTCGTGCCCTCTGGGGTGCCCCGAGTCATGTCCAAAGCGCCCGGCGCTTGATCGTTCACGAGCACGAGCCGGGTCGACATGAGCGCGCGCGCCGGCCGGCCGAGCGCGAGCATCGCCATGTCGACGACCGGCACCGGCGCGCCCTCGTGATCGATCACGCCCGAGATATATGGCGGCGTGCCCGCGAACGCTCGCACCGGCTGCAGCGGCAGCACGCGCACGATCTCACGCGCATCGAGCGCGTACCGTTCGCCGTCCAGCTCGAACACGAGAAACAGCATCGCGGCTCCGTTCAATGGACCGAAAAGCGGGAAACCGGCAAGCGGCGGCCCGGAAAGCGGACGCCGCCGCCGCGCGCAACTGCGCGCACCACGACCCTCACGCCTCGATCCTGAAACGCGAAACGCCGGTGCGCAGCTCGTTGGCCACGAGCGTGAGATTGTCGATGGCCTGCGAGGACTGCCGCAGCGACTCCGCGGTCTGTTGCGCGGCTTCCGAGAGCTGCGTGAGCGCCTGGGTGATCTGCTCGGCGCTGGTGGCCTGGGCCTGCATGCCGTCGTTGACGACCTGGAAGCGCGGCGCGAGCGTCTGCACCGCGCCGATGATCTGCGAAAGCTGCGCGCCCACTTCCTGCACGTCGTGCATGCCGCGGCGCACTTCCTCGGCGAACTTGTCCATGCCCATCACGCCCGCCGAGACCGCCGACTGGATCTCCTTGACGGTCTGCTCGATGTCGTAGGTCGCCACCGCCGTCTGGTCGGCGAGACGCCGGATCTCGGTGGCCACCACGGCGAAGCCGCGCCCGTACTCGCCGGCCTTTTCCGCCTCGATGGCGGCGTTCAGCGAAAGCAGGTTGGTCTGGTCGGCGACCTTGGTGATGGTCGCCACGACCTGGTTGATGCTCACGGCCTTCTCGTTGAGGATCGCGAGCTTGGCGTTGACCGAGCCCGCGGCCTCCATCACGCCGCGCATGGTGTTCTCCATATGCGTGAGGCCGCTCTGGCTCGTGGTGGCGAGCCCAGCCGACTGCTCGGCCACGGTCGCCACTTCGCCCATCGTGCGCACGAGGTCGCGCGCGGTCGCGAAGATCTCGCGCGAGGTCGCGCCGATCTCGGTCGTGGTGGCCGCGGTCTCGCTCGCCGTGGCCTGCTGCTCCTTCGAGGTGGCCGCCACCTCGGCCACCGAGGTCGTCACCTGCAGCGACGACTTCTGTGCCTGGGCAACGAGGCTCGCGAGCTCGTCGCTCATGCGGTTGAAGCCGTCCTCGAGCACGCCGAACTCGTCGCGGCGGTTCAGGTGCAGACGTTGCGAGAGGTTGCCCATGCGCATCGAATCGTGCACCTCGACGAGGCGCGTCATCGGGCGCGTGATCGCGCGGTGCAGCGTATAGCCGGTCACGAGCGCGGCCAGCAGCACGACGCCGAGCGCCGTGGCCAGCGTGATCTCCGTGCCCGTGACCGAGCCGCGGATGGTCTGCGCCGAGTCGTCGGCCTGGGCGCGGTTTTCGTCGACGAGCGTGTTGGCCGCGTCTTCCACATCGTGCCACGCCGCGCCGAGTTGCAAGAACGCGGCCTGCGCGGCGGCGCGCTGGCCGGGCACCTGCCGCACGACGGCCATCAGCTGCGGCAGGTAGCGTGCATAAGCATCGTGGAAGCGCTGGTAGCGCGCGCGGTCGTCGCTGCGATACACCGTGCTCTCATATTGCTTCTCGTCCTGATCGACCTGGTTCAGGGCGGCGGGCAGTGTCCCGAGCATGCTCGCAATGCCCGCTGCATCGGGCTCGACGAAGGCGGCGCGCTCGACGACGTTGTAGGTCTTTCTCGTGGAGGCGCGCAGCGAGGTCGAATAGAACAGGCCCGGCACGGAATCGCGCGTGAGACTCAAGGCCTCGTCGTCGATGGCGCGCAGGCGGCTGTAGGAGATCGCGGCCATCACGAGCATCAGCACGAACAGCAAGCCGAAGCTCAAGACGATGCGCGTTCCGAGGGTGTAGCGGCCATGGGTCTGGCGCGGGAGTCCGGCTGAGCCGGAACGGGGCATGGCTGTGCTCATTACGCGTGGCCTTAACCGGTTGGCGAGGGAAGGCGCCCTGCGCCCGCGCAATGCGCGCGAGCGTACAGACGACGCAGCAAAAGCCCGTCAGCCGGGCTTCCGGGGCGTAGTGTAATGCGTCCGGGCACTTTTATGGGATGAGGGAAGAACAGGATGTGCCGCCGCCACACGCGCCAACGCGAATATCGGGATTGCTTTGCGGGCTCGGGAAGCTCAGGCGGTCTTGCGTGCGAAGCGCACCACGGCGTCCACCACCATCTCGCGATGACGCGCGCGCAGCCGCGGATGCGAGGGGTCGCGCCCGAACGCCGCGCCGAAGGTGTGGCGGTTGCTCACACGATGAAAGCACATCGAGCTGATCAGCAAGTGCAGGTCGATGGGATCGATGTCGTCGCGGAAGACGCCCGCGCTCACGCCGCGCGCGAGCAGGTCCTCGATGGTGCGGATCACGCTGGCGTTGCGGCTGCGGAACGTCTTGAGCCGCTCGAGGTACTTCGCGCCATGAATGTTCTCGATCGTCACGAGGCGCACGAAATCGCGATGGCGGTCGTGATAGTCGAAGGTGAATTCGACGAGACGCTTCAAGCCCTCCTCGGGATCGAGCTCGTCGATATGCAGGTCCTGCTCCAGCGCCCGGATGTCGCCGTACACCTTGTCGAGCACCGCTTCGTACAGCCCTTCCTTGCTGCCGAAGTAGTAATAGAGCATGCGCTTGGTGGTGTGCGTGCGCTCGGCGATCTGGTCCACGCGCGCGCCCGCGAGACCCATGGCCGAAAACTCGGCCGTCGCGACTTCGAGAATATTGCGCTTGGTCTGCTCCGGATCGTACTTGCGCCGGCTTTCGGATTGAGCGTCGTTGCGTTCGGCCGAAGCCGCCGGTCTTGCCATTTTGAGTGGAGCGCGAGTGGGATGGAATGCCGGCGATTCTAGCATGGGCGCCTGAAGCCCCGCCGGGCCTGACGCCCGGGCCGGCGGGGCTTCGGGCCGCCCCGGGAGCGCCCCCAGGGCCGAGGAGATCGCCCGGCGAAACTAGCGGCCCGCCGACTCGAATCGGCAAGCCGATCCTCCAGCCGCCTTACAGCTCGATGCGCTTGATGTCGCCCACCACGAAGATATACGACGCGGCGCCGACCAGCGCGATCGTGCCGATGAACGCGAGCGCCCAGACGAACGAGCCCGTCGCGCTCACGATCACCCCGACCACGAGCGGCGTGATGATGCCGGCGAGGTTGGCCGCCAGGTTGAAGATGCCGCCCGTGAGGCCCAGCATGCCGGCCGGTGCGATATCGGAAACGAGCGTCCAGCCGAGCGCGGCCATGCCCTGCGCGAAGAACGCCACCGAGAGGATCGCGATCACGGCCACGTTGCTCTGGACGAAGTTCGCGAGAATGATGGTCGACGCGAGCAGCAGCCCGGCGATGATCGGCAGCTTGCGCGCCACGTTGGCCGAGAGGCCCCGGCGCAGCATCCAGTCCGAGAAGGTGCCGCCGAACATCACGCCGATCGAAGCGGCGATGAACGGCATGATCGCGAAGAAGCCAATCTTGAGCCAGCCCATGTGGCGCTCGGTGGCGAGGTAGGTCGGGAACCACGTGAGGAAGAACACGAGCGTGGAGTTGCCCGCGAACTGGCCGAGGCAGATGCCCGCGAGCTGACGCTTGCGCAGCAGCTTGCCGGCCATGCGCCAGTCGAAGCCCTTCTTGCCCTCGGCCGCCTGCGCCTTGTCCGCGTCGGCCTTCGTGTCGTGCTTCGCGAGGCCGCCGCCCGCCTCGATATAGTCGAGCTCCGCGCGGTTGGCGCCCGGATGATCGTGCGGCTCGCGGTAGAAGCACCACCACACAAGGCCGAACGCGATGCCCACGGCGCCCACCACGTAGAACAGCGAGCGCCAGCCATAGGCGCCCATCAGCGCGAACAGGAAGGGGCTGAAGAACGCGAGGCCGACGTACTCGCCCACCGTATACGTGCCGGTCGCGAACGCGCGTTCCTGTTGCGGGAACCATGTCGCCACCACGCGGCTATTGGTGGGGAAGCACGGCGATTCAGCCACGCCGAGACCCAGCCGGCACGCGAGCAGCGCGCCCACGCTGCCGACGAAGCCCTGTACGAGCGTGCACATCGACCACAGCGTCATCGCGAGGTAGTACGTAACCTTGCTGCCGAAGCGGTCGAGAAACACGCCGCCCGGAATCTGCGCCACCACGTAGCTCCACGAGAACGCCGAGAAGATCAGCCCCATGAGCGCCGCGTTGATGCCCAGCTCCCTGGTGAGCTGCGGCGCCGCGATGCCAAGCACCGTGCGGTCCAGATAGTTGATCATCGTGCCGACGGCCAGCAGGCCGAGGATCCGATAGCGCGCCTTCGAGCGCCGCAGCGCGCCCTCGGCGGGCGTCGCGGCAAGGGTAGGCGCGTCGCGCCCCGTCGATACGGGTGGTGCCATGTCTCTCTCCTGACTATTTATGGCCGAGCGGATTCGCGAGCGGCGAGTTATTGGCCGGCGTCCTGCGCCAGCATCGATTGCAAATGCGCATACATGCGCTCGGCATCCGGCTCGAGGCCGGTGAAGAGCCGGAACGCATCCACGGCCTGATAGACCGCCATCCCACCGCCGCTCAAGACGCGGCAGCCGCGCCCTTCAGCCGCTTCGAGCAGCGCGGTGCGGATCGGGAAGTAGACGATGTCGGCCACCCACAGGCGCTCATGCAGATATTCGGCGGGCAGCGGCAAGCCGGGCAGCTTCGCCATGCCGGTGGGCGTGGCGTGAATGAGGCCCGTGGCGGCGGCCAGCGTCGCCTGCAAGTCGCCGCCTGCGCTCACGCGCGCGGCGGGAAAGCGCGCCTGCAACTCGTCGGCGAGCGCCTGGGCGCGCGTGGCGTCCACGTCGAACAGCGTGAGTGCGTGTGCACCCATCTGCAGCGCGGCATGCGCAACCGCCGCGCCCGCGCCGCCCGCGCCCAGTTGAACGACCGATTCGAGCGACACGTCGGGCAGCCCGCGCTTGAACGCGCTGGCGAATCCCGACCAGTCGGTGTTGTGGCCGATGCGCTTGCCATCGCGGAACAGCACCGTGTTCACGGCGCCGAGTGCCCGTGCGTCGTCCGAGAGCTCGTCGAGCAAGGGGATCACGGCCTGCTTGCACGGATAGGTGATGTTCAGGCCGTCGAAGCCCATGCGCTGCGCCGCGAGCAGCAGCTCGGGCAGCGCGTCGACGGCGAGGCCGAGCGCATCGAGGTCGATACGCCGGTACACATAGTTGAAGCCGAGCTCGCGCCCTTCCTTCTCGTGCATCGCGGGCGTGAGCGAGCCGCCGATACCCTTGCCGATCAGCCCGCAAAGGAACGAGCGCGGCTTCGTTGCGGTGTTGTGCTCGCTCATTTCGACACCTTCCCTGCCAGCAGCGTGGCCATGCGTTCGAGCGCGAGCACATAGCCCTGGGTGCCGCAGCCAACGATGATGCCTTCGGCTATAGGCGAAACGAACGAATGGTGCCGGAACGCCTCGCGCTTGTGGACATTGGAAATATGGACCTCGATCACGGGCTTGGCGATGGCCGAAAGCGCATCGGCAATGGCCACCGACGTATGCGTGTAGGCGGCCGGATTGATGACGATGCCGTCGACGCGCGTGCGCGCCTCGTGCAGCCAGTCGATCAACTGATGCTCGGCGTTCGACTGGCGGAAGTCGACTTCGAGCTGCAGCCGCTCAGCAGCTTCGCGGCACAGGCGCGCCACGTCGTCCAGCGTTTCGGACCCATATACCGCGGGTTCCCGCGTTCCCAGCAGATTGAGATTCGGCCCGTTCAGGACCAGTACCGACGGCAATAGCATCAGGCGCTCCACAATACGTAACAACTCGATAACCACGCGACAACTACGTTTCAGGCGCGGTATTTGCGGCGCATTTGCCCTGCCCCGCGGCCAACGCGCTCACCCCACGCATGGCCGCCAGTGTGCCGCGCACGCGCGCTCAGGTCACCCTGGGGTTTCCGAGAATTTGTACTAACTAGTTAGTTTTATTATCCTTGCAACACTCCGGCGGCGCTTGCGTGTGCAGCTTGCTTGCCCGCAGAGCGCGCAGCGCATGCCCCATCGGCCCGCGCAGCGCGCGCCGCCGGCCCCTGGTTATCGTTTATCCCGTTGCCACGCCATGTCCAAGCCGCCTCTCGCTTCAGCCCTTGCCCCGTTGTGCCGCTCGATCGCAACCGTCTCGATCAGCGGCACGCTTGCGGAAAAGCTCGCCGCGATCAGCGCCGCGGGCTTCGCGGGCGTGGAGATTTTCGAAAACGATTTGCTCTATTTCGAAGGCTCGCCCGCCGACGTGCGCCGCATGGCCGCCGACTTCGGGCTCGCCGTCGTGCTGTACCAGCCGTTTCGCGACTTCGAGGGCGTGAGCACCGGGCGGCTGGCGCGCAACCTCGAGCGCGTGAAGCGCAAATTCGATGTGATGCACGAGCTGGGCGCGGATCGCCTGCTGGTCTGCAGCAACGTCTCGCCCGACACGATCGACGACGACGCGCTCGCCATCGATCAACTCGGCCAACTCGCGCAGGCCGCCGCGCAGGCGGGCGTGGTGACGTGCTACGAGGCGCTCGCATGGGGCCGCCATGTGCGCACGTACCGCCACGCATGGAAGCTCGTAAACGCCGTGAATCATCCGAACCTCACGCTCGCGCTCGACAGCTTCCACACGCTCTCGCTCGACGACACGCCCGATGCGATCGCCACGATTCCGGGCGAGCGCATCGGCTTCGTGCAAATCGCCGATGCGCCGAAGATGAACATGGACGTGCTCGAATGGAGCCGCCATTACCGCTGCTTTCCGGGCCAGGGCGACTTCGCGCTCGCGGATTTCACGGCGCAGGTCGTGAAGAGTGGCTACACGGGCCCGCTCTCACTGGAAATCTTCAACGACGGCTTTCGCGGCGCGCCGCCTGCGGCCACTGCGGCGGACGGCAATCGCTCGCTGCTGTTGCTGGAAGAGCTGACACGCGAAGCGTTGACGCGCGAAGCACGAGGCGATGCCCTTGAGCAATCCGCGCCGCTCTACAACCCGCCCGCCGCGCCGGCGCACGCGGGCTGGCAATTCCTCGAGTTCGCAGTGGACGACGCCGCGCGCCAGCGTGTGGCCAGCTGGCTCGAAAAGCTCCATTTCCGCCGCGCGGGGCGGCACCGCTCGAAAGACGTGACGCTCTACCAGCACGGCTCGGCGGCCATCGTGCTGAACGCCGAGCCCGATTCGTTCGCCGATGCGTTCTTTCAGCGCCACGGGCTTTCGCTGTGCGCCTCGGCCTTGCGCGTGGACGATGCGCGTCTCGCGCTCGAACGTGCGGCGGGTTTCGGCTATCAGCCGTTCTCGGGCCGCCTCGGCCCCAACGAGCGCGTGGTGCCGGCCGTCCAGGCGCCGGACGGCAGTCTTAACTATTTCGTTAACGAACAGCCAGGCGAACCGACGCTCTTCGAAGCCGACTTCGTGCTCACCGATGTGGACGGTCCCACGGAGGTCGGCCCGATCACGGGCATCGATCACGTGAGCCTCGCGCTCCCGGCCGGTTCGTTCGACGCATGGGTGCTGTTCCTGAAAGCGGTGTTCGGCCTGCAGGCGAGCGCCGCCGTCCTGCTGCCCGATCCCTACGGCCTCGTGCGCAGCCGCGCGCTCTTCAGCGCCGACCGCGGCCTGCGCATGGTGCTCAATGCCTCGGTCGATCCGCACACCGCGACCGCCGAAAGCGTGCGTGCCTATCACGGCACCGGCCTGAACCACGTGGCGTTCGGCACCGGCGACATCTTCCGCGCCGTCACGGAATTCGAAGCGGCGGGCGTGCCGCTGCTGCGCGTGCCGGCCAACTACTACGACGATCTCGAAGCGCGCCACACACTGCCCGCCGAGTTCCTCGACGCACTGCGCGAGCACAACCTCCTCTACGACCGCGACGAGCAAGGCGGCGAGTTCCTGCACGCCTACACCGAAACGCTCGACCAGCGCTTCTTCCTGGAACTGGTGGAGCGCCGCGGCGGCTACGACGGCTATGGCGCGCCGAACGCGGCGGTGCGTCTTGCCGCGCAGGCACGCCAGCGCTCGCGCGACGCGCGTCAGGACGACGAACACGACAAGAGCCTATAAGGCCCCCCAGAAGCATCCCCGGCGATATCGACCGAGCAACACGCAGCGACACGGAGCAATCCGTGCCGCTCGCAGCGCGCGCTTACGCAAAACGCTACGCCGATCGGCGATACGCCAACAATCAATAAGTAATCCTATAATTCTTGGAGATTTACGACGATGAAGAAGACTGGCTTCGGTCCGGGTATTTTCGTAGCCGCAGGCGCCGCGTTGATCGCGGGCCCGGCGTTCGCACAATCCAGCGTCACGCTCTACGGCGCTGTCGACGACGCAATTACTTACGTCAACAACCAGAACGGTCACTCGAACGTGTACCTGCGTCAGGGCAACGTCTATGCCTCGAAGTTCGGCCTGCAAGGCAAGGAAGACCTGGGCGGCGGCACGCTCGCGATCTTCGACCTGCAAAACGGCTTCGATCCGAATAGCGGAGCGCTCCAGACCAACGGCCTGATTTTCAACCGCCAGGCCTACGTGGGTTTGCAGAACCGCAGCGTGGGCCAGCTCACGCTCGGCCGCCAATACACGCCCTACTATCAGTTCGTGGGGCCGCTCACGGGCAGCAACTGGCTCACCGGCGCGACCGGCGCGCACCCCGGCGATATCGACGGACTCGACACCACCGTTCGCATCAACAACTCGGCGATCTACACCTCGCCCACCTGGTACGGCGTGCAGGCGAGCGCCATGTACGCGTTCGGCGGCATTGCGGGCAGCACCGGCAAGGGTCAGACATGGAGCACCGCGCTGCGATATGCAAACGGCCCGGTCTCGCTCGCCGCAGGCTACCTGCGCATGGACAACGCCGCGCTCACGAGCGGCTTCGACACCTCGTCGACCGCGAGCTTCGGCAAGTCGTCGCTGAACACGGGCTATGTTTCGGCGCGCGCCGTGCAGCACGTGGCCGTGGCGGGCAACTACACGATCGGCAATGTGATGCTGGGCGCATCGTATTCCAACGTCGAATACCTCGCGGGCGGCAAGTCGCTGTTCGGCACCACGGCCGTCTTCAACACCTGGGCGGCGCTCGCCACCTACCGCTTCACGCCTGCGTTCGACGTGGGCGGCGGCTTCGCCTACACGCTGGCCTCGAAGGCCAACGGCGTCACGAGCGCCGCGCGGTATGAGCAGGTCTCGCTCAAGGAGACCTATCACCTCTCCAAGCGGACTTCGCTTTACGCGCTGCAAGGCTATCAGCACGCGAGCGGCCAGACGCTCGGCGCGAACGGCGCGGGAGATGTCGTCGAAGCCAGCCCCTCGGTGGGTGACTCGCAGAACAGCACGCCGTCGAGCACGCACTCGCAGTTCGTCGGCATGGCGGGCATTGCGTTGCTGTTCTAATCAGGGCAGGCGAGACGTCACGCGGCCGGCGAGATCCGGCCGCGCATGACGCGTCAATCCGACGCAATTCGCCGCCCACTCGCGTCACGCGGGCGCCGCGGCGGCGCAGCAGCCCGGCAGGCTGTCATCCTGGCTCCGGCGATTCGGCCAGTGTGCGACACTGGCGCGTCTCGATCGAGCCGCCCCGGTTCTGGCGCGCCCGACGCGCCCGCCGCCATCGGCGCCATCGACTGGCGGCGTCATGGCACATGGCGCCTTCAAGGCGCAGCGCGCGAGGCTCATGAGCCCAACCCTCAGCGCACATCCATGCCGGACGTCCCCTTATCCCAGCCGCGCGCGGCGCAACCGCGCCGCCGAGGCCTCGCCGCCGCGCTCTTCTTCCTCGTCATCGCAGCGGGCGCGGTCTATGTTATCAATCATCTCGTCGTCGACCTGCGCACGGTGCAGGGCAGCTCTGCGCTGCCGTTCGTCCTGCTCGGCATCGCGCTTGTCATCGCGCTCGGCTTCGAGTTCGTGAACGGCTTTCACGACACCGCCAACGCCGTCGCCACGGTCATCTACACGAACTCGCTCGAACCTCACACCGCTGTGGTCTGGTCGGGCGCATGGAATTTTCTCGGCGTGCTCGTCTCGAGCGGCGCGGTCGCGTTCGGCATCCTGCAACTGCTGCCCGTCGAGCTGATCCTCCAGGTGGGCAGCCACGCCGGGTTCGCCATGGTGTTCGCGCTGCTGATCGCGGCCATCCTCTGGAATCTCGGCACGTGGTATCTCGGGCTGCCCTCGTCGAGCTCGCATGCGCTGGTTGGCTCGATCATCGGCGTGGGCATCATGAACCAGTGGCTCAGCGGCCCTTCCGGTACTTCGGGCGTCGACTGGACCCAGGCGCTGGGCGTGGGCAAGGCCCTGCTGTTTTCACCCGTGGTGGGGTTCGTGCTCTCCGCGCTCTTGCTGCTCGCGCTGAAGCGCTTCGTGCCCGCGCCGCGCCTCTACCGCGAGCCCAAGCCGAACGAGCCGCCGCCGTTCTGGATTCGCGCGCTGCTCATTCTCACCTGCACGGGCGTCTCGTTCGCGCACGGCTCCAACGACGGGCAAAAGGGCATGGGCCTCATCATGCTGATCCTGATTGGCGTGGTGCCCACCGCCTATGCGCTCAACAAGGCCGTCACGCCCGAGCAGACCGTGACGTTCGTGGCATCCGCCCGCGCGGCTTCGACCACGCTCGCGCACTACGCGAGCGCCACGCCGCCCGACAATCCGCGCGCCGAAGTCGAAGCCTACGTAAGCACGCAGCGCCTGCAGCCCGCGACGCTGCCCGCGCTGCGCGCGCTCACCGACACCATCGGCGACCAGGTGAGCCGCTCGGGCTCGATGGCGCAGGTGCCGCAAACGATGGTCGACAACGTGCGCAACAACATGTACGTCGCTTCCGAGGCCATCCGGCTGATGGAGAAAGCGCATACGCCCGCCTTCTCCGCCGCCGACACCGCCACGCTGGAAGACTTTCGCAAGCAGATGGACCACGCCACCAAGTTCATCCCAACGTGGGTCAAGGTGGCGGTGGCCATCGCGCTCGGACTGGGAACGATGGTGGGCTGGAAGCGCGTTGTCGTGACTGTGGGCGAGAAGATCGGCAAGCAGCATCTGACCTACGGGCAAGGCGCGTCCGCCGAGGCCGTGGCCATGCTGACCATCGGCATGGCCGACGTCTACGGCCTGCCCGTTTCGACCACCCACGTGCTGGCCTCGGGCGTGGCGGGCACCATGGCCGCCAATGGCTCGGGCCTGCAGTGGTCGACCGTGCGTAATCTCGCGCTCGCATGGCTGCTCACGCTGCCCGCCTCGATCGCGCTTGCCGCCGGCCTGTTCTGGGTGTTTCGTCAGTCATTCTGAGCAAATTCCCGGCTACGCGCAGCGCATGCATCAGCGATGCGTGAACACCGGGTCGCGCTTTTCGAGGAAGGCCGCCATGCCTTCCTTCGCGTCCTCGCTCGCAAACCGCGCATGCAACTCGCGCCGCTCGAACAGCATGCCCTCGCCCAATGCGCTCTCCCAGGCGCGATTCACCGACTCCTTGATCGCCATGAGCGCGGGCAGCGAATAGCGCGCGATGCTGGCCGCGAGCGCCATGCTCTCGGCGCGCAGCGCGCACAGCGGCACGACGCGCGAAACGAGCCCATAGCGGTCGGCCTCGGTGGCATCGAGCACGCGCGCGCTCAGGCACATGTCCATCGCCTTGGCCTTGCCGATCGCGCGCGGCAGGCGCTGCGTGCCGCCCGCGCCGGGCAGCATCGCGAGGCGGACCTCGGGCAACGCGAAGCGCGCGGTGTCGGCCGCAATCACGATATCGCAGGCGAGTGCCAGCTCGCAGCCCCCGCCCATCGCGTAGCCCGCCACTGCCGCGATCACGGGCTTGCGCACGCGCCGGACGGTGTCCCAGTTGCGCGTGATGAAGTCGCGCCGGTAGACGTCCATGTACGACCAGCGCGCCATCGCGGCGATGTCCGCGCCCGCCGCAAACGCCTTCTCGCTGCCGCCGATGATGATCGCGCCAATGCTCTCGTCGGCGTCGAAACGCAGCAGCGCTTCGCCCAGCGCGTCCATTAGCGCATCGTCGAGCGCGTTCAGTTGCTTCGGCCGGTTGAGCGTGATCGTGCCCACCCGTCCTTCCACGCCGGTCAGAACCGGTTGCTCCTCCATGTTCGTTGCTCCTTTTATCGCTTCGATTGATCAGGTTTGCTGATCAAGCATTTCATTCAACAGATCGCGCAGCTTGAACTTCTGGATCTTGCCCGCCGGTGTGACCGGCATAGCGTCGAGCAGCAAGAGCCGCTCTGGCCAGTACTGGGTCGCCACGCCTTGGGTCTTCAAGAACGCCGTGAGCGAAGGCAGATCGACTGCCTCGCCAGGCTTGGGCACGATCACAGCGCAGGCGCGCTCGCCAAGCCGCGCGTCGGGCCACGCCACGATGGCTACCTGCGAGACACCGGGATGCCGGTACAGCAGCGCCTCGATCTCCACCACCGGAATGTTCTCGCCGCCGCGGATGATCACGTCCTTGCTGCGCCCGCTGATACGGATATAGCCTTGCGCATCGATGCTCGCGAGATCGCCCGTGTCGAACCAGCCCTGCGCATCGGTCGCGTTCAGATGCGCGCGCTTCAGATAGCCGCCGAACGCCGAGCACGCGCGCACGAACAGACGGCCTGCAACACCGGGCGGCAGTGTCTCGCCGTTCTCGTCGACCACCCTCGCCTCCACGCCCGGCAGCGGCGCGCCGTCGGTGGCGACTGAGCGCTCGTCCGCGTCGTCGAGACGCGTGAGCGTGACCGCGCCCATCTCCGTCATCCCCCAGGCGGAAACGATCTTCGCGCTCAGCGCCGCTCTCGCGCGCTCGACGAGCGCACCCGGAATCGGTGCACCCGCGCACAGGAACGTGCGCAGCGTCGGCACGGCCGTCCCGCTCTCCGTCACCGCATTGGCCAGATCGGACAGAAACGCCGTGGACGCCATCGTGAACGTGACACCCTCCCCCGCGATGAGCCCAAGCGCCGCCTGCGGCTGCCAAACGTCTTGCAGCACCGCGTGCGCGCGCAGCAGGATCGGCATCATCAGGCCATACATGAAACCGGTCTGGTGCGCCATCGGCGAGGCCATCAGCACGACGTCGTCGCGGCTGAGGCGCATGGCCTGCGCATACGGCACGATGTTCGAGAAGAGCGTGTTGGCGGTGTGCATCACGCCCTTCGGCTCGCCCGTGGTGCCCGAGGTGTAGAGCAGTTGCGTGACGTCGTCGGGGCCGGGACGATGGCGCGTGAGGATCTCGCTGGCGTCCGGCTGCAACTCCCATTGCGGACCCGAAAGCAGCGTCTCGAAGCTGTTGGCCGCCGTGCCGTCATCAATCACGATCACGTGCCGTAGCGCAGGCAAGCCGGGTTGCAGCGCGCTCAGCATCGGCTCGTAATCGGTGCCCCGAAAGCGCCTGGGCACCACCACGACCTTGCTTTCGCCGTGCGCGAGCATGAACGACAGCTCGCGCTCGCGAAAGATCGGCATGAGCGGATTGAGCACCGCGCCAATGCGCGAGCACGCGAGATAAAGCACCGTGAACTGCCACGAATTCGGCAACTGGATCGACACGACGTCACCGCGCGTCACGCCCAGGCGCACGAGCCCCACGGCGACGCGGTCGGCCAGCGCCGCCAGCTCGCGGTACGTGAAGCGCGTGGTCGTACCGTCCTCCACGCGCCGCGCGGTGAGCGCGATCTTGTCCGGGCACTCGGCCACGCAGGCGTCCAGTTCGTCGTTGATGGTGCGCCCCGGCCACCAGCGGCGCGTGGCTTCGCGCGCGCGCATCTGCTCGATCAATACTGCGTCGAACGCCATCGCATGCCCCCGTGCAAGAGAAGCGCCGCTCATGTGGGAACGGCGTCGCGCCCGGCGTTCGCGCGCGCCACGATGGTCTTCATGATCTGCGCCGTGCCGTCGCCGATCTGGAAGCCGAGGACGTCGCGCAGGCGCTGCTCCAGCGGCCCGCGATCGTAGCCGCCGTGGCCGAACGAGAGCAGGCATTGATGCACGACGTCGTAAGCGAGCTTCGGCCCCCACCATTTGCACATGGCCGCCTGCGCCGTGTGCGGCAGGCCGCGATCCTTGAGCCAGAGCGTTTGCAGGCACAGCAGGCGCGCGGCTTCGACCTGGGTCGCGTATTCGGCGAGCGGATGCGAGACGCCCTGAAACGCCGAAAGCGGCTTGCCGAACGCCTCGCGCTGCGCGACGTACTCCCAGGTCTCCTCGAGGCTCACGCTCGCGACCGCGAGCACCTGCAAGCCGATCAGCGCGCGCGAGAAGTCGAAGCCCTGCATCACCTGCACGAAGCCCTTGCCCTCGTCGCCTAGCCGATGATCGACGGGCACGCGCACGTTCTCGAAGAAGATCGAGCCGCGCCCGATCGCGCGCTGGCCGTGACAATCGAAACGGTTGCGCGTGATGCCGGGCAGATCCATCGGCACGAGCAGGGCCGAAACGCCGCGCGCGCCTTCCTCCACGCGGCCCGTGCGGGCGAACACCACGGCGGCGTCGGCCTGATCGGCGGCCGAGATCGACGTCTTCTCGCCGTTGAGCACGTAGTGATCACCCACGCGCTCCATCTTCAGCCGCAGGTTCGCCGCGTCCGAGCCGCCGCGCGGCTCGGTCAGCGCGATTGCGAGCAGCGCGCGACCCTGCGTGAGGCGCTCGAGCCACGGACGCGCGATCTCGGGTGCCGCGTGCTGGGCCAGAATCTGCCCATTGAGCGAAGCGAGCAGGTTGATATAGGAAAGGCTCAGGTCGGCGCGGGCAATCTCCTCGTGGATCACGCCCGCCGCCAGGCAGCCGAGCCCCTGGCCGCCATAGGCTTCGGGCAACTCCGGCGCGATGAATCCCATCTCGCCCATTTCGCGCATCAAGCCGCGGTCGAGCACGCGCGTTTGATCGCGCTCCTGAAAGCCGGGCGCGACGCGTCCCTGCGCGAAACGCCGCGCGTGCTCGCCAAGGGCGACGAGGTCTTCGTCGATATAGGGATTCATGTCCACTCCTGGTACGGGGTCGCTCTAGTAATTCGTCATACTAAACGTTGAAAATACGCCTTTACTTCGCGTACTTACGGAACTCGGGCTTGCGCTTCTCATTGAACGCACGCACGCCCTCGCGCGACTCCTCCGTGTCGTAATAGAGCTTGAGCGCATACATGCCCATGCCCGCGATGCCGGCCTGGTGCGCTGTATCCATGTTGAACGAGCGCTTGGCGATGGCGATGGCCGTCGGGCTCTTTTCCATGATCTCGTCGCACCACTTCTGCACTTCGGCGTCCAGTTGCTCGTGCGGCACGACCGCGTTCACGAGCCCCATCGCCAGCGCCTCGGCGGCAGGATAGCGGCGGCACAGATACCAGATCTCGCGCGCCTTCTTCTCACCCACCACGCGCGCAAGAAAGGCCGTGCCGTAGCCGGGGTCCACCGAGCCGACCTTTGGGCCGGCCTGCGCGAATACGGCCTTCTCCGAGGCGATCGTGAAATCGCAGATCGTGCACAGCACGTTGCCGCCGCCCACCGCATAGCCCTGCACGCGTGCGATCACGGGCTTGGGCACGTCGCGGATGGCGGTGTGCAACTCCTCCATCGGCAGCCCGATGGTGCCGCGCCCGTCGTATTGGCCTTCGTGCGCGGACTGGTCGCCACCGGTGCAGAACGCCTTGTCGCCCGCACCCGCCAGCACGATCACGCCAATCTCGCGTGAATAGCCCGCCTTGTTGATGGCGTGAATCAGCTCGTCGCAGGTGCGAGCGCGAAACGCGTTCATCTTCTCGGGGCGATTGATGGTGATCCATGCCGCGCCGTTGCGCACTTCGTAAAGAATGTCTTCGTAGTTCATGATCGAATCCTGTGTAGTGCTGCCAATCAATCAACCGGCCATGGTCAATCCGCCGGACACGCTCAGCACCTGCCCGGTGATGTAGCCCGCGTCGTCGCTGGCGAAGAAGACGATTGCGCCCGGCAAGTCCTCAGGCTGGCCGATGCGGCCCAGCGGAATCGAGCGCTGGAACGCTTCGAGCAACTTCTCGGGATTGCCCGCGCCTTCCTTGTAATCGGCGAAAAGGGCCGTGTCGGTCGGGCCCGGGCAGACCACGTTCACCGTGATGCCGTGGCGCGCGTGCTCACGCGCGATGGTCTTGGAGAACGACACGAGGCCGCCCTTGCATGCCGCGTAGACGGCCTCACCCGACGAGCCCACGCGCGCCGCATCGGAAGCGATGTTGACGATGCGCCCGCGCTTGCGCTCGACCATGCCGGGCAGCACGGCATGGTGCAGGTGCAGCGCGCCCATGAGATTGATCGCGATGAGCCGCTCCCACTGCGCGGGCTCCGTTTTCGTGAAGGGCTTGAAGACGTCCCAGCCCGCGTTGTTCACGAGCACGTCCACGGGGCCGAGTTGCGCCTCGGCTTGCGCGAGCGCCGCGTCCACCTCAGCGCGATTCGTGATGTCGCAGCGCAGCGCGAGCGCCTTGCCATCTTGCGCCTCGATCGATGCGCTCACCTTCTGCGCTGCTTCGAGCGAGAGATCGAGCACCGCCACGCGCGCGCCCTCCGCCGCAAAGCGCCGGCAAGTCGCGCCACCAATGCCGCCCCCGCCTCCCGTCACGACCACCGTGCGGCCTTCGAATTTCTTCATCGTGCTCCTCCATGCGTTACCAGGGTTACCATTGAGCCTGCTGGCGGTCGCGCTCCTTTTTCGGCCGCCTGAATTGCGTCAATATGTTGACGTATACTAGGCAGCACATCGATCGAAGACAAGCGCAGCCATACCAGGAGAAACCCTTTGTCAAAGCCTTCAAAAAACCCAGATATAGAAGAGCTTGCGCGCTTCGAGCTGGCCAACCGGCTGTTCTTCCGCCTCTACCAATCTGCCAATATGTTGCATAAAACGGGAACAAGGGCCGTGGAAGAGGAAGGGCTGACCACGCAGCAATGGGCCGTGCTCGGCGCACTTTCGCGCGAGGAGGTTCAGGAAGGCATGAGCGTGGGCGAGCTGGCGCGCTATCTGATGGTGAGCCGGCAGAACCTCTCGGGCCTGATCAGCCGGATGGAGCGCGACGGCCATTTGAGCGCCGCCCCGGACGCGCTCGACCGCCGCTCGCGCCGCGTGCGCATGAGCGAGGCGGGTCGCACGCTATGGCTGCATCAGGCCACGCCCAAGATCCAGGCGTATTACGAAGAAGTGCTGGGGAATTTTTCCGTCGACGACATGACGCACACGCTGCACTATCTGCTCAAGCTGCTCGACAACATGAAGCGCATCGACGAACGCGGCACGGCGGAAGAAGAATGAGCGCGCGTGCCATACGCCATTCCAGACGGACCACACGCACAAAAGGACACACGATTCGATGAAAATGCACCCATTCAGCTTCGGCACGACCGACTGGACCGAGATCGAACCCACCGGGCACAAAGGCGAGACCGGCATGGCTACGTGGCGCACGCAGCATTTCGGCGACGCGCAGAACCCGATCCGCGTGCGCATGGTCGAGTACTCGCCCAACTACCTCGCCGATCATTGGTGCAGCAAGGGGCACATCCTCTTCTGCCTCGAAGGCGAACTGGAGACGACGCTGGAAGACGGCCGCAAGTTCGTGCTCAAGCCCGGCATGAGCTATCAGGTGGGCGATAACGCCGAGGCGCACCAGTCGTACACGCGCACGGGCGCGCGGCTTTTCATCGTCGATTGAAACGCCCGCGGTAACGCTGGCACGCGGAGAGCACGCTCAGAGGCGCGCGGCGAGATCCGCCTCGATCCGCCTGCGCAAATCGCGCACGACCTTTGCCGCCGGCAGGAGCCACCACGTGGGCGCCTGCACGCCGAAGTCCCAGGCGATGCGCGTCTCGCCCGCGCTCGCGGCACGCGCGCGGCAGCGGAAGGTTACGGCCTGATGCGCATCGTCCTCACCCTCGCGCGCCATCGCGTAACGCAGGACCGCGCGCAGTTCGAAGCCCGCATTGCCGGGCAGCTGCTTGCCGGTTTCGATACGCCATTCGGCGCCATGGCGGCCCGTGCCGCGCAGCGCGGCGCCCACGCGCTGCCACGTTTCGTGGGCGGGTAGCGGCATGCCATGCTCGCGCCCGGCGCGATCGGCCCGATAGAAGGTCCGCTGTGCCCACGCGTAGCCGCCCACCAGCACCACGCCCGCAGCAATCAGCAGTCCTTGCAAAATCTCGCCGAGCCAGCGCCACGAGCCGGACACATCGAATACGCTGAAGACGATCTTGTGCGCCACCACGAAAAGGACGATGAACATCACGGCGATGCCACTCAGCGTCATCAGCCAGCCGCGCGCGGGGTCGTCGAAACGTGAGAAGAAGAAGTCGCGCACGGGGTGTCGTTCGAGCGGCGCGAAGCTTGTGCCGTGGTTGTTGCCGTTGCCGCCATTGCCGGCGGCCGGGCTTGCGGCGGTGTCTGCCTCAGCCTGCCGGGTCGCCTGCTCCTCATCGCGCCGCGCCGCGGCGCTTGCGCGCTCGCGCACGGCTTCCTCGCGCAAGTGCACGAGTTCGCCGATCAGGCGCTCTCGCTCGGTCTGCATGCGTGCAAACTCGGCAAGGCCGCGCAGCTTGGCGCTCTGCAGCGAGTCGAGCTCGCCCTGCAGACGCTCGCGACGCAGTTGCAGGTCGCGCAACTGCTCGCGCATGCGGACGAGGTGCGCATCGCCCAGGGTCACGCGGCTCGCGGGCGCCTCGTGATGCGCGGACCAGTAATCCTCCAGCACCTCGCGCGCTTCCTTGATCTTCTTGAACTGCTCGGAGGCCCAGTGCAGCGACGCCGGGCTCGGATGCCGCCATTTGTCGGGATGAAAGATCTGGGCAAGCTGCCGGTAGTTGTGCTTGATCTCGGCCGCGCTGGCGCCAGGCTCGAGATCGAGCCGGTAGTAGAGGCGGTCGTAGTCTTCGTGGGTCCTCGGGTCGGGGGCGCTCATGACCGAAGTGTAGATAGGGGTTCAGTCGAGGTTCAGTCGATACGCCGCATTCATGGCGGCTTTGCCAGACAAGGTATAACAGGTCGGCGCCGGCGGCAAGAAACGCGCCGGCCGCTTCAACCCCGGCGCAACGGTTGTCTCACCCCCAGTGCAAGCATCCGGCTCAGCATCGCGAAGGCCACGGCGGGCAGCTCGTGAAGCTTGCGCACGACCACGGCCTGCGGATAGAACGCCTCGACGGCATCGTCCTGAATGCCGATGCCGACCAGCTCGATGCCCTGCTTGGCCACCTCTGCCACGCGCGCATGCAAGTCGCTGCGCAAGACCGCGGGGTCGCCATCGCTCGTGGACGGATAGCCGTCCGAGAGCACGAACAGCAGGCGCCGCCGCGCCTTGCGCGCCATGAGCCGCGCGGCGGCCCACGCGAGCGCTTCGCCGTCGGGATTCTCGTGGCCGCACTCGATAGCCGCGAGGCCGCTCGCGGCGTTCGAATCGCGCGCATCGAAGCGCTTGAAGACCCGCAGGTCGAGCCGCTCCACGAAGCGGTTGAAGCCGTGCAGGTCCGCGCCGGCCGCGCGGGTGCGCTCGAACTGCGCGCGCATGTCGGGCGACTCGACCGAACTGTAGCCAAGCACTTCGCAGTCGAAGCCGAGCTGCATGAGGGCATCGGTGAGCGCGGCCGCGCACAGCCGCGCGAGCTCGATCTTGCGCCCCGCCATCGAGCCGCTCAGGTCGAGCAGCAGCGTCACGGCGGCGTCGCGGCCGCTCGCGTGCGTGGCCACGCGAAACGGCGTGCGGTAGCCGCGCGAGGCGGCCAGCCGCGCGAGCGCCGCACGGTCGATCTCGCCGCGCTCCTGCTCGCGCTTCCAGTGCGTGAGTTCGTCGGCTTTCAGGACCCGTTCGAGGTGCGCCTTGAGCGCGCCCGTCTCCGCGCGCGCCAGCGCGCGCAGCTTGCGCCACGCCGTGGCGTCGCCACTGCCGGTGAGGTCGGTCACGACATCGAAGGCCGTGGTGAGCGGGATCGACCGGACCGGCTTTGCGAACGGCGCCTCGCCGGCAGATGCGCGCGGCGGCGCGGCATCGGCCTCGGAGAGCGTGGCGCCGGGCGCGGACGTGGCGTCGCCGAGCGCCTCGCCGGCCACTTCCAGCGCCTGCGCGCCGGGCTGGCGCAGCGCCTCGGCTGCCGCGTCGGCAGCGGCGGCATCCAGCGTCAGCGCGAAATCCGTGTCGTCGTGCGCGCCGAAGTCGTCGAGCTCGCGCGCGAGCGTTTCGTCGTCGAGCGAATCGGGCGGGCGCGCCGACTGCATCATATTGTTCGCGCCGCGCGAAGCGAGCGAGCGCACGCCCGCCACGATGGCCTGCGCGGCCCGCACACTCTCGCCGGTCGAGCGGCTCGCGCGCGCCGCCGCGAGCGGCCCGTCCGGGCCTTCCAGCACGTGTAGCGCAGCCGCGAGCGATGCCGCGTCGCGCTCGCCCGCGCGAGCGGGCTCGCCCCACAACGTGCGCTCGATAGTCCAGATGAGCCGCTCGGACCACGAGAGCGCGCCCCAGCGCCGCGAGGCATCGCGGGCGAGCTGCGCGCGCAGCCGCTCGACATAGCGGCGCGCGCCCGGATACGACACCACGAGCCTGGCCAGCACGCGCCGGTCCTCGACGGCTTGCGCAATGCGCCCCGTCACGCCCGCCTGGGCAAGGTCGAGCCGAGGCGGTGCGCTATGCCGCCAGCGCGCCGCCAGCAAATCGAGGTAGCCGATCAGCAAATCTTCATCGGCTTCGGTGGCTTCTGTCGATTCGCCGGGTTGAGCGGCCTGCACGTCCTGAGCGGCTTGCGTTGATTCGTCCGCATGCGAAGGCAAAACGAAGCGCTGATGCTCCACGCGCGGCCCGCCGGCACCAATCGACACCGCAAGGCGCGGCTCGCCGGTCAGCACGCGCGCGAGCTTGCCAAGGCGCGCTTCGAGATCGTCCAGGCGGGCGGCATCCATGACGACAGGCTCGCCTCTAGCTCGCGCCCGGATCGGCGTCGAAGATCGCGTGATGGCGGATGATGCTGCGGATGAGCGCCGCGTCCTCCGCGCTGACTTTCGCGTAGATCGACGGGCCGGCGGCGCGCTCGGCGTCACCCGTGCGCAACATCAGCTCGGCCCAGTCGATCAGACGCCGCGTGGAAAACGCGCTCGCCAGATCCTCGTGTGCGAACGCGGCGCGGCAGTCGGCGGCAATGGCGGCCAGCGTTTGCGCGAGCGCGGGCGTGAGTTGCGGCAAGGTCCGCCGCAATACTTCGGCTTCCTCATTTTTTGGCAGATAGTCGAAAAGGTACACACGCCAGCGGTCGAGAAAGGCTTCGTTGAGCAGATTCGCGCCCTGATACAGGTGACGGTATGCACTCATCGCACCCGCCGCGTTCGCCGTGGCGAAGAGGCGAAACGCCGGATGCGGCGTCACGATCTCGTTGCCGCGCTCCTTGAGCAGCAGCTTGCCGTTCGGCTCGAGCACGGCGGTCAGCACGGCGAGGATCGAAGGCTCGGCGAAATCGAGCTCGTCGATGATGAGCCAATAGCCCTCGCGCATCGCCACGGGCAGCACGCCGTCCACCCAGACCGTCTCGCCGCCCTTCACGGTCCAGAACCCGACGAAGTCGCCGATGGTGGTCTGGCCGTTCATGTTCGCGCGCAGCACGCCGTGCCCCGTGCGCGCGGCCACCTGCTCGATGAAGCTGGTCTTGCCCGAGCCCGTGTGGCCGATCAGCATCACGCGGCGGTTCTCGATGATGTCGAGCGCGACATCGTCGGTGCGGGCCGTGAACAGATATGCGTCATTGATGCGCGGCACCAGCGCTTGCGAGGCCAGCGAGCCCGCCTGCGCGACCGGCATGTCCACATTGCCGATGCGCACGGTCGCGCCCGGGAGCCGCGCTTCACCGCCCGCCTTACTGCCCGCGTCACCGCGCGCTCCGCCGCCTTCGCGCGCCGCCCGCGCAGCGGCCGCCGCGCGCCGCAGCTCGGCGGAGAAACGGCTGCCCGCCTCGGCGGCACGCGCCTCGTCCTCGCGGCCCGCATCGGACACGAAGCCCTCGCGGCGCCACTTCAGCAGCTTCGCTTCGAGGTTGTCGAGGTCGACGACGGTGTCGATGTCCACGTCGCCAATAGCGTCGCCATCGCCACCGCGCCCGTGCTCGATGCGGAACATGTTCGCGCGCTCGGAGAGCGAGACGCGCCACCATTCGCGCGCCTCGCCCGAGCCGCGCGTGTAGACCCCCTCGGGGCCGTCGTCGTGAACTGCGAGAGGTGTGGCGTTCATCGGCAAAAGGACACGCGCGTGCGCAAATAAAGGGATTAACCGCTCATGTTACCCGCTGTCCAGCCGCTGACTGGCTCCTGGTGCCTGGCACCTGGGCGGCACGCAAGCAGGCCTGCAGCCAGCGCCAACGCATGTTGTAGCGGTGCGACACCATGACAAATTTGTTGCAGAAGTTTTAATGATTCGAAATATTATCGCCATCTTCGCGCGCAGGACTCGATCTGCGTACGCGAAAGTTTCACGAAATGACGCCTGCGCACGCACCCATGCGGCGCCGGCCAACGTATAAAAATTGGGGATTACATGAAGAAGACCACCGCGGCCCTTGGCGCTGCCCTGCTGGCCATTTCCGCGCAATCGGCATTCGCGCAAAGCTCGGTCACGCTGTACGGCATCGTCGACACCAGCATCCGCTACCTGACGAACGCCAACGCCAACAACGACAACGAAGTGCAAATGGGCGTCGGCCCGGTCACCGGCAGCCGCTGGGGCCTGAAGGGCTCGGAAGACCTGGGCGGCGGCCTCTCGGCGGTGTTCCGCCTCGAAAGCGGCTTCAACCTCTGGAACGGCCAGATGGCCAGCCAGAACACGCTGTTCAACCGGATGGCCTATGTCGGCCTGCAGAGCAGCCAGTACGGCGCGCTCACGTTCGGCCGCCAGAACACCCCGCTGTTCGACCAGCTCGGCAACGTCTATGACCCGCTGACCGTTGGCAACTTCGACCAGGACAGTTGGCTGCCGGGCGCGCTCGGCTACGGCCTGCGCGAGAATAACTCGGTCAAGTACGACGGCCACTTCGGCGGCCTCGAAGTCGAAGGCATGTACAGCTTCGGCGGCGTGGCGGGCAGCACCGGCGCGAACAACATGTACGGCTTCACGGCGTCGTACACCTACGGCCCGGCCTCGCTCGACGCGGGCTACCAGCAGAACAGCGACCTGCACAACAACAAGTACCGTGTCGTGAACGTGAGCGGCGTCTACCAGATCGGCCCCGTCAAGGCGATGGCAGGCTGGCTCTGGGGCCAGGACAACACCGGCATCGTCGACATGTACATGGCCGCAACGGGCTCGCCCGCTGCCAACTTCTCGACGCCCGTGACGAACACCAACCGCATCGACAACGGCTTCTACGCCGGCGCCGTGTGGCAGGTCACCGCGCCGCTGACGCTGACGGCCGCCTACTACTACGACCACGCCCGCAACGCCTTGAACGGCGACGACGTGACGCTGAGCACCAGCGTGCGCTACACGGCGGTCCTGCTGGCCGAATACGCGCTGTCCAAGCGCACCGAAGTGTATGGCACGGTCGACTTCACGCGCGGCACGGGCGCGGCGGCAACCGCCGACTTCCCGGGCCGCAACAACCAGACCGGCGTTGCCGTCGGCCTGCGCAACATCTTCTGATGGCGCACGCGGCCCGTTGTTCGGGCCGCGCATCGGCGAGATCAGCAAGCTCGACACGAACCGCACGCGTTTTCAGCGTGCGGTTTTTTTATTCGTCGACGATGCCAAAAGCACGCGGCGGCGCCGCGTGAAAATGGCCAACAACGTGGCCACGAACGCCCCGAAACCCGCAGGCGGCACGCCCTGGCGGGCGGTGTGGGATAATTGACGTTTGCCCAGAGTGCAGCTCAAGAGGTTGTTCGCACGGGCGCGCAGGGGGCCGTCAATCCCGTGGCCCACTACCCAATCGGCACTAGTTCAGCATTCAGCAATCACTCTCAGGCAACCACGATGCCCGTATACCGTTCCAAGACCACCACCGCCGGCCGCAACATGGCAGGTGCGCGCTCCCTGTGGCGCGCCACCGGCATGAAAGACGAAGACTTTTCCAAGCCGATCATCGCGGTGGTCAACTCGTTCACCCAGTTCGTGCCCGGCCACGTCCACCTGAAGGACCTCGGCCAACTCGTTGCGCGCGAAATCGAAGCCGCGGGCGGCGTGGCCAAGGAATTCAACACCATCGCCGTGGACGACGGCATCGCCATGGGCCACGACGGCATGCTCTATTCGCTGCCGAGCCGCGACATCATCGCGGATTCGGTGGAATACATGGTCAACGCGCACTGCGCCGACGCCATGGTCTGCATCTCGAACTGCGACAAGATCACCCCGGGCATGCTGATGGCCGCGATGCGCCTGAACATCCCCGTGATCTTCGTCTCCGGCGGCCCGATGGAAGCCGGCAAGACGCGCCTCGCCAACCCCGTCACGAAGGCCATCGAGGTCAAGAAGCTCGACCTGATCGACGCCATGGTGATCGCGGCGGACAGCAAGTACTCCGACGCCGAAGTGGCCGAAGTGGAGCGCTCCGCCTGCCCGACCTGCGGCTCGTGCTCGGGCATGTTCACGGCCAACTCGATGAACTGCCTGACCGAGGCGCTGGGCCTCTCGCTGCCCGGCAACGGCACGGTAGTGGCCACGCACGCGGACCGCGAACAGCTTTTCAAGCGCGCTGGACACCGTATCGTCGAGCTCGCGCGCCAGTACTACGAGCACGAAGACGAGCGCGTGCTGCCGCGCTCGGTGGGCTTCAAGGCGTTCGAGAACGCCATGACGCTGGACATCGCCATGGGCGGCTCGACCAACACCATCCTGCATTTGCTGGCCATTGCGCAGGAAGCGGGCATCGAGTTCACCATGGCCGACATCGACCGCCTCTCGCGCGTCGTGCCGCAGCTGTGCAAGGTGGCGCCCAACACCAACAAGTACCACATCGAAGACGTGCATCGCGCGGGCGGCATCATGGCGATCCTCGGCGAGCTCGATCGCGCCGGCAAGCTGCACACCGACGTGCCGACCGTGCATGCGCCCACGCTCAAGGACGCGCTCGCGCAGTGGGATGTCACCCTCACCCAGGACGATGCCGTGAAGACGTTCTACATGGCCGGTCCGGCGGGCGTCCCCACGCAGGTGGCGTTCAGCCAGAACACGCGCTGGCCGAGCCTCGACACCGATCGCGCCGAAGGCTGCATTCGCTCGAACGAGCATGCGTTCTCGCAGGAAGGCGGGCTCGCGGTGCTCACGGGCAATATCGCGCTGGACGGCTGCGTGGTGAAGACCGCGGGCGTGGACGACAGCATTCTCGTGTTCGAAGGCACGGCTCACGTGACCGAGTCGCAGGACGAGGCGGTTGAGAACATCCTCGCCGACAAGGTCAAGGCCGGCGACGTCGTGATCGTGCGTTACGAAGGACCCAAGGGCGGGCCGGGCATGCAGGAAATGCTTTACCCGACGAGCTATATCAAGTCGAAGGGCCTGGGCAAGGCTTGTGCGCTACTCACCGACGGGCGCTTCTCGGGCGGCACCTCGGGGCTTTCGATCGGCCACTGCTCGCCCGAGGCGGCGGCGGGCGGCGCGATTGGTCTCGTGCGCAATGGCGACAAGATTCGCATCGACATTCCGAATCGCACGATCAACGTGCTCGTGTCCGATGAGGAACTCGCGCGCCGTCGCGAAGAGCAGAACGCCAAGGGCTGGAAGCCGGTGAAGGCGCGTCCGCGCAAGGTGTCGGCTGCGCTCAAGGCTTATGCGAAGCTGGTGATGTCGGCGGATAAGGGCGCGGTGCGCGATCTTTCGCTGCTCGACGATTAAAACCGGCGCGCTTTGCGCATGGGTAGCAGGAAGCCGCTCTCCGGAGCGGCTTTTTTTTGGTTCTTGCGGCGTTGGCGGGGAAAGAGACGGCTTCCGATCCTGAAGCAACGGTCGAGGCTGCGTCGGCTCGGATAGATCCAGGCAGCGCAAACCTTGAGGCGCGACTCCATTGATCCGCCTGTCTTGCGCCGTGCGAGCGGTATAAATGCGCACTATTGCGCGCAAAACCGGTAATGATTTGTATTTTGCGCATGATATTGCGCATCTCGACTGGATTGGGCAACTCAGCTTGACGCCATCATGTCAATGCGCACCATCACGCGCAAAATCTAATATTTTTACTATAATGCGCAATATGATGCGCAAAAAGACCCCCAGCACTCCGATCTCCAGCGTTGAGCGCCTCGCAGCCACCCTGCGGGCGACCCGGCGTGAGCGCAAGCTGACCCAGCAGGCACTCGCCGAGCGCGCGGGCGTCGCGCGCCGTACGATCACCAATGCCGAAAGCGCCGAGAATGTGGGCATCCGCGAGTGGTGCCGCCTCGTTAGCGCGCTCGGCTACGAGCTGGTTTTGCGCCCGCGCGACACCGTGGTGCTCGACGAGCTCGACACCATCTTCAAGGACGATGACTGATGAGCGGGGGCAACACATTGGACATCGAGCGGCTCTTTGGCAAAATCCGCACCCTCGAGGTACACACGCCCCAAGGTACGAGCGGCCTGCTGGCCAAGGAGAGCCGCTACGTCTTCAACTACGGCGAGGCGTCCGACTCCGCGGCCGTATCGCTGACGATGCCGGTGCGCCAGGAAAGCTACGCTCGAGGCGACCTGATGGGCGTCTTCGCGATGAACCGTCCCGAAGGCTATCTGCGTCACATCATCGAGGAACGCCTTGCGCGCCTCGGAACGCCAAGCGACATGTTCCTGCTCTTCCTCGCCGGTCGTAACCAGATCGGGCGGCTGACGTATTCCGTGCCAGGGGAAAGCGTGCCGGAGCACCACGGCGAACACCTCGAGGAGCTTCTGTCCTCCCCATCCGGCAAGCTCTTTGCGCGCCTCGTCGACGAATATGCGCTTGGTTCAGGTATTTCGGGGGTCCAGCCCAAAACCGTGGTGCCCATCGCGCAAGCAAGCCAGCGCGCGCCCGACGAGCATATCGCCCTGCCGCTCAATTCGGTCATCGTCAAGGCTGAGGGCGGCGACTTTCCGGGGATCGCGCGCAACGAATTCTTCTGCATGTCCGTTGCGAAGGAGGCCGGGCTGGAGGTTCCCCAGTTCTGGCTTTCCGACGACGGCAAGCTCTTTGTGATGGCGCGTTTTGACCGGCACCCGGACGGCTCTCCGCTGGGCTTTGAGGACATGGGTGTGCTTACCGGCAAGCCCAAGTACGAGGGCAGCTACGAGATGATCGCGAAGGCCGTCGACATCTTTACGGGCTCCGACTATCAACAGAATGTCTGCCTCTTTGAGCGGGTGGCCTTGTCGTGTCTGCTACGCGATGGCGACGCGCATATGAAGAACATCGGCATCGTCTACGAGGATCCGACCGGGCCACGCCGCCTCGCTCCGGTGTTCGATGTCGTGTGCACGGACATCTATCCGGAACTCGACGGCAAGCTGGCGCTCAAGCTCAACAAGTCCAAGGTGTTTCCCATCCCCCAGGTCCTCGTGGAGTACGGCAGCCGCCTGGGTTTGCGCGCGGACGAGTGCAAGTCCATCATGAGCCGGCTGCGCAATGCCTATGAGTCCGTCGCCGCGCGGTTTGAAAACGACCCGCGCTTCGTGGAGGATGGGCTTCTCGCGAACATCCGGCGGGTTATCGAGCGTGTCGGCGTGCAGCCGGTCGTGAAGCCCAAGGTCAAATAGCACGGCTTGGGGTGATGCTGACTGGGCCCTGCCCGCTTGCTGCGGTTGCAGCCGGTTGATCGAGTCTGACTGGCTTACGGAGACGCGGACAGCATCGAACTCGCAGTGAGCAATCTCGCTGCGGCGCACATCGAATTCGCAGGGATCATTGACAACATCGTGAAGAGCGATGACCCGCTCGTGGGCCATCCGCTCGCACATGCGCCGACTTTCCGGTTAAAGGTCAGCGGCGCTGATCTGCTCTCGCGCGGTAGCAGCACACGTGCTCTGGGGACACCGGGCTGTTCGTGGCTGTCGAACGGAAGCTTCCTGCCTCAGCGAATTGACGCTTTCGACCCACTACGGACGTAGAACCCGGCGCTATCTGTGCGACCGCTTTGAGCCGTACAACAGTCATCCCTTTATCTGCAGCCATCGCCACATCCAACGCCGGGGCGCCCTCCCCATCATCACGGGTGTGCCGCTGAGGCGGCAACGCTGGGCTTTAACACTGTCACCACTATCTCGTGAACAGCCTGCTTTGCCGCCCTTGCCGCCTGTTCGTCGTACGCCGTCGTCACCCCGTGCTCGACACAGGGGTCGTTGTAGGTAAAGGGCTCCCCTGTCCGCGCGTTGACCAGCAGTCCGTTTTCCTGCTCGATGGTCCTGCAATTTCTGGTCGTTTGCGCCTTCGGAAACTGAACCGGCTGCGTGAGCGCCGCCGAGTCGAAGGCATGACTGGCCCCTGGATACTCGGTCAGCTGAGCATCGTTACCTTTTGCCTTTAGCCGTTCTACGTAGGCACGGCATGCGGCAACCCGGTCGTAGTTGTCTGCGCCGCCCTGGAAAATTCTTACAGGCTTTGCAACAAGATCGTCATCTTCACGGTACGTGTAAGTGCAGTCTGGATAGAACGCCACATAGGCCGCGAACTCAGTCCCGGGTGAGGCATGCAATCGGTGGAACCGCTTCAGGCTTGCATACAGTGCATTTTGCCCGCCCCGCGAAAATCCCATGACCATGATCCTTGCCGGGTCGATCCTGGGATGTTTCGAAAGAATCGCGAGCGCGCGGAAGGCGTCCTCGGCTTGTGCCAGACGAGGCAGTTGAGCCTGATCGTTGATTGTGTTGATGATGCCGCGTCCCGAGAAGCTATCCAGGACAAAGGTGGCAACGCCCATGGAAAGCAGATCCTGCTCCCAGGCGGTCACCGAACTGCCAATTCCGCCGGAACCATGCAGCAGGACAACGAGCGGAACTCGCCCCCCCCCCCGCCGCCTTGGGAAGTCGAAGTTCGCCTGCGATCGTGACCGGTTGCCCGTCCTCACGACCGGTCAGGAATTCCTGATCCGTCATCGTGACAGACGGGACCGCAATGACCTCAGTCCGGACCACTTGTGCCATTCCGGCGCTTGACAGGTCTTCGAGCGCAAATAGCAAAGCAAGTTGGGCAACGAAGCCAGTAATGGCTGCCTTCATGGCACGCCCTCCTTCAACTCACATCGCGCGAAAGTTCGCAGCGTCGGGCCCAAGTATTCTAGAAAGAGGATTCCTGACTGCCAAACTGCTCTTGCCGAGTGGCCGGCCTGAGTGTCCGGTCAACTGTCGATCCAGTTGCCGCCAACGGGATTCGACAGCAGAAGCCCGCGACAGGCTGGCCAAAGCGGACCGTCATCTGCTGTGTATGCGGACCGCGCAGCGCGACTTCCCGGACCTGGGAGGTGACGAGCATGTCCACCGGAAAATTGTCCGTTCACTGAGTGAATCGGCCGTTGGAATGGCGGCTTTATATCTTTTGCGAACGGCAACAACTGGCCGGCTAGCGCCCGATGACCGACCGCGACGATCTGCTTGCACGGGTGCACGATGCAAATGGCATAACCCGCCCCTCTCCGGCCGGTCGCACTTTGCTTCGCAATCGGCCAAAGTTCGTGCCGAAGCGGACACTCAGGGCATCGCGGAACTTGTCGCACACCGGTATAGCACCGTCTTTCGGGTCGGCTATGGCCGGGCAGCCACAAGGCAGTCCATAGATTCGCACCTGTCCATCAGCTACACCTCCGCGCGTCCCATCGCATGGCTTCCATATGCCGTATCCTCGCCCCCTCTCGAACCAATCAGCGAGCAGCATCACCTGTAAGGACATATGCGCCCCAGAAGTACGGGTGACGATAGAGTTCGCCGTACTTGCCACTGGCCATATCACGCTCGGTGCGCCCGACGGCGTCGGCCTTTGACAGCGACGAATCTCCGGAATAGGTGCGAAATACCCCGGTCGTGACCTGGGTCGCCGAGCGCGATTCAACCGCCCACTGGGTGAGGAGCATTGAACGTGCTCCCGCCGCGAAAAATGCGCGGGACAGTTCCGACATCGCGTCTCCCGCGTCACCCGTGACGAGTCCAGTGTTGCAGGCAGACAGCACCACCCAGTCCGCGTTCAGCCTCAACGTCACGATGTCGTCAGCAGTGAGAATCGAATCCGCCAGCCCGCTGCCCTCGTAGGCCAACGCGAGTCCCGCCTTGCGCCAGCCCGGCACTTCGCCCGCCACGATGCCGTGCGTCGCGAACAGGACCACGCGATCGTTCGACAGGTCCCTTTTCATCACTTCGCTACGCGAGGCGCTCGTCCCCCACAGCACGCTTTGACCGGAGGCATTGAGCGTCTTCGCAATCGAATTCGCCTCATCGAGCGTTTCCGGGAGCGGCGCGACGCGATGGTAGTCGAACGAAGCGGCACGATCATCGACCGGAAACGCTCGCGCGGGAACTCCGTCCACTTGAGCGTCGGTGGTCGTGGGCGGTTCGCGGCCGTCGAAGCTCGGATCAGCGAACGCGATGAGCGGCTCGCCAGCGTGCGTTGCCGGATGACTGCGGGCGATCACGAGGGCAGACGCACTCGGTACGCGCACCGGCGTCGCCATGCTGATCCACCAGTCCGCGTCCGCGAGGCTTGACGCCGGACGGACCAGCAGCACGTTGAAGGGGAGGCTCGCGAGGATGCCGCTTGTACCGATGTACACCGTCCTCGCCCCCTTGATGTCGTCCTGCACCGGGGCGATCAATGCCTGATACAGGCCTGCTGCTGCGGCCAGATCGAAGCCGGCGAGATCGCCAGGTCGCCGCGGCGGTATTCCCGCATCAAGGCTCGAACGCAACGCCATCACCTGCTTCGTGATCGCGGCACGCGTCGTCGCCAGACCAATTGCGTGAAACGCGCCGCCTGGATGCACCACAAACGCATAGATCGCGTCACGCCCCGCATAGAAGTCCAGGTAAACTTCGCCTTCCCGCAGCGCCTTGCCAAGGTCGGCGGACGTCGCCACGTCCGGAGACACGAGTTGCCGGTACAGCGGAAATTCCGAAGCGATCTGCTTGCGGAGGCTGGCCAGCTTTTTGTCGGCTAGCGAACTCGTCCACGGCGCGGCGTGCGCTGTGTTCCGCTCGAAGCGCAGGTCCTGTTCCTGTTCGACAAGCGCGCGCAGCTCTGGCGTCGAGGCCGCGAGGCGCGCAGCGCCGTCGGCCATCGCGCCCTGCGTGGCGTTCATGTGGAACAGCTCTGCGATCTGGAACGCGAGGACCTTTCCCTGATCTCCTTCGCTCATCGCACGGCTCATCGACAACTCAAGCGCGCCGTCCTCGTCGTACGCGCCGTAAGTGCTGGAGTCGTTCCATTGGTCCTGCGTGCCGACCAGCGGCGTCACATAGCTGGCGATCTCCGCGGAGCCGACCTGGCCGGTGGGATCTTCCAGACGGTACAGCATCTGCAGCGCGGCCCGGTATTTGTAGTATGGGCTTTCTGGGTTTGGCGACGGCCGCAGGAAATGAGCCGGCCAATCAGCCCCAGGGTGCGGAGGAGGTGGTCCGTCGCCCAAGGACGCCGCGATGCGTCTTTCGGCGTCCCCCCATTGCCCGCGGGCAGCGAGAATCAGCGATTCACGTTCGTCCGCGTTGGTGGAATGTGCGACGACCGGATTGATGCTCGCTGCGGATTCGAGCGCAGCCGCGTCCGCCTGGTAGTCGCCGATGCGCCCCAGCGCGAGCGCGATCGTCAGACGAAGGCGCAGCGCCGCCGCGTACGTCCTCGAGTACGGCTCGACGTTCGCTTGCCGAAAGCCGTCGATGGCGGCGTCGACTGCCGTGAGCGCGCCGTCGTAATCGTCGTTCGCCGACAGCGCGAACGCCCGCCCCACATCGACGTACGCACTCTGCGTGGGACTCGGCTTCAGATCCGGCCGATTGTCGGCGTCCCAGCGCATCTCGTTGCCGTAGCTCAGCGCCTCAGTGCGATGATTGTCCTGCACCATCGAGGAGATTAGCCAGGGAGACTCTTCGAGGAGCATGTTCGCCGCTGCCCGGTGGCGCCGCTCGCTGAGCGTCGGATCGATGAGGTCGTGCCAACCAAGGTCCGCCTGTTCACGGCGCTTCGACAGCGCATGCTGACTGCCTTCGAGTACCGCTTCGGCTGGGAAATACTCGTATGACGGGTCGTATGGCAACGTCTCGAGTTCGGCCGGCGTCGTCTCGCGCGCGAGCGCCCGGGCGCGTTCGAGCAGGTGCTGGCTTCGGTTGTAGTTGTCGCTTGCGTACGAGTTTGCGAGCGAGGAAGCCTTGAGTGAGCGCCGGCCTGACGGAATGCGTCGGTCATCGACGATTTCCTCATCTACGCGCATCGAATCGGCGACCATGCCCGCCTTGAAATAGTCAGACGCGAGCGAATCGAGCAACGCGTAGCGCGCTTCGCCGTCCGTCGTATTACCCAGTTGACGACGCACCGCCTGCTCGCGATCCCGCACAGCAGGCGGTGCGAGAGATCCGGCGAGCTTCGCTGAAGTGGGGGACTCGATGTATTGAGACGTCGGGGATGTCCCGCATGACATGCCGAAGAGGCCCACCAGGATGAGCATAACCAAATTGAGCAGACAACGGCCGCGCATCTGCATGATGCCTGGTTCCCTGCATTGGATCAGCTTTCGCGACAAGAGACGATCGTCGCCCTTTTTCTTCGATTCCAGTTATTGAAGCAGAGGCGTTGTTGCAGTTCAAGGCGCCATGCGCGGCCCGTATGCGGTAACGCACGCAGCTCAACCTGTTAATTCGGTTCTACCTAGTCCCGCCTACACACCACCAAACCGATCGGAAACAGTGGCAATACCGGCCATCCGACAAGTTTGGGAAGTGGAGCAGCCATTCGAATGACGGACTTGTGAGGGGAGCGAGCGGCTGCAACTGGCCGGCTACCGTCTGATGCGATTGGCCGTACCCGACCGCGCAAATTTTTCCGTGAACGACGCGTTGTCAGTCTATAACGCACAAACGGAGCAGCGTTCAGATCATCGCTACCCCGCTGCGTGATGTTTACGAAACGCCCGGACGGCAACCACGCTCAGGATTGCAGGGTTGCCGATGCGGGAAGCCGACTTGCAGCGTCCGTTTCCGTTGGGAGGCAAATATGGACAAGCGATTGAATGACGAAGGGATGGATCTCCTGTTCCGTCAGGCTCGAACCCACAACAGCTGGCTGCCTCAGCCGGTCAGTGATGACACGTTGCGCGCACTCTACGAGTTGATGAAGTGGTGTCCAACGAGCGCCAACTGCAGCCCGGCACGTATCCTGTTCCTGCGCAGCCAGGAAGCGAAGCAACGACTTCTACCGGCATTGGCACCAGGCAATATCGACAAGACGATGAGCGCACCGGCGACTGCCATCATCGCTTACGACGGCAAATTCTATGAAAAGCTGCCGAAACTCTTCCCGCACGCCGATGCGCGAGCCTGGTTCGCCGACACACCGGAACTGGCCGAGGTCACGGCACGGCGCAATAGCTCGCTACAAGGGGCTTATTTCATCCTGGCTGCCCGCTCGCTCGGACTGGATTGTGGGCCGATGTCCGGATTCGATCATGCAAAAGTTGACCACGAATTTTTTCCTGCGGGCGCACAAGAGGGTGTCTTCCAGCAGGAGTACTTTCCGGACAGCCATATCAAGTCGAATTTCCTCTGCAACCTGGGCTATGGTGATCCAGCAGGGTTGTTCCCGCGCAGCCCGCGCCTGGATTTTGACGAGGCCTGCAAACTGCTCTAACCACCCCGCTTCGTGGGCCGCATTTCCCCAGGTTGGGGATAAAACGGTGATACGGAGACACTGGCGTGCGGTGATCATGTACGGCGGCGGATCTATATTGTCTGCCGCAGGGATGAGCAGTCGCTCGGCACGGCCACTCTCGGAGCATAAGCCGGCCAACAACGACCGTCGTCGAAATTAAGGGCGGCCGTTCGAGACGGCCGCACATACCGGCCTCGCCTTGTGCAAGTGGAGCCCTGGAGCCTGTTCACGCTTATGACAGGCCCCAGGATGCGCTCACGCGAATGACTGCGCTAAGCCCCCTCGACACCGTTTGCGCCAAGGTAGCGCTCGCTCCACACCGCAATCACGTTCGCCGCGTAGACGGCGTCGAGCTTGCGCGACAGAAGGTGGTCCGCTCCGGCCAGCGAGATGAAGCTCTTGGGGTGCAGTGCGGCCCGGAAGATGTGGTTCGCGTTGACGATGCCGACCGTCGAGTCGTCGGGCGCATGCATCACCAGCAGAGGGAGATTCATGCGGGCGATCTTCTCCGTCAGCCGCTGTTCGGCGACGTCCTCGAGGAACTGCCGCTTGATCCGGAACGGCCGTCCCGACAACTGGACTTGCGCCTCGCCTTCGGCCTCGATTTGCGGCAGGTAGTCCCTGAAGAGTCCCGTCACGTGCCCGGGATCGCTCGGCGCCCCGATCGTGACGACTGCCTCGGCGCCGGTGATGTCCGACACCGCGGCGAGCACGGCAGCACCGCCCAGGCTGTGGCCGATCAGCAGCGCGGGCGCGCGGTGCGTCGCGCGCAGATGATCGGCCGCTGCGATCAGGTCGCGGCAGTTCGAGGAAAAGTTGGTGTTTGCGAATTCACCTTCGCTCGCACCAAGCCCCGTGAAATCGAACCGCAGCACGGCGATCCCGTGCTCGGTCAGCGCCTGGGCGATCCGGCTCGCCGCGAAGATGTCCTTCCCACAGGTGAAGCAATGCGCGAACAGGGCGAACGCGCGAGGCTCCGCGTCAGGCAGTTCAAGCCGGCCGGAGAGCTGTTGTCCATCCGATCCTGGAAACGTGAATCGTTCGGTAGGCATTGCGGACCTCCACGGGTCGAATGTTTAGGGTCTGTTCCCCTACTCTACAATTTTTTCCGGCGGCCAGCCCAAACCTGCTATTCGTGTCGACAGGCACCAGGCACACGCCTGCGCTCAGGGGCGCGGGCCAGGCTTCGCGTTCTCAGGCGCTCGACGATACTTTCGTTTGCGAGGCAGCTCGATCGCTTTCTGACGCGTCACGCCGCGCAGCGTCACAAGGGCGATTGATATTCCACTGGCTTGGACGGCATCGAAACACGTTTTCGGATCGTGATGCAATATTTATTGCGGCCGGTGTAACCAATTCGGCTTGCCGGCCGTATTGCACTGTACGCGTTGGCAATCTGCGCGCAGTCAGGATAGTCCTCAGGCATTGCGTCAGTGCTTTGTTTGCCGTACCGCGACGTTGCACCGGCGCGGCACTTATAGGAGCTGGTAATGAAATCGAACCTGCGATGTGTCTTGTGTGCCTCTTTTCTATTGATCCTTGCGGGCACGTCCCATGCCCAGTCGGCCAACGCGCCATCGGACGCGTCAAACTCCGCGGGTGCGATGCCGGCCGCTCCCAGCGCGAAGAAGGCGGACCGCGCGCTCTCCCATGCTGTCCGGCGCGCATTGGCTAAAGCGCCAGGCCTGGATGTTTCCGGGATTTTCGTGCGCGCGCGAGACGGTGCCGTGACGCTGAGCGGCTCGGTTCGCAATAGCGACCAGCTCCGGCAGGCGGAAGACGTTGCGCGCTCTGTGCAGGGCGTGAATTCCGTATCGAACAAGCTGACGTACTTTCACGGCGGCAACGGCTGAACGCCTGGTGACAGCAAAACAGACCGGCCATAGCCGACGTTCGGCGATAGGTGGCGGTGCGTCGGCTGCAGATTGGTTTGCTGCCGTTCACAAACCGGCGTTGGCGAATGGCCCTTCGCGCTGTCAATGAACGAGTCCTCCCGACCCTTCTCCGACATACCGTTCTGCGGGCGAAATGGCCGCTAACAGTAGTTGAACCGTCAGATCGCGCCGGTGTACATCAAAGATCGCGGAGAAACTCAATCAATGCCGCGTTGACGAAATCCGGCGCCTCCTGTTGCAGCCAATGCCCTGCTCGCGGAACGACTCGAATGGCCGCCAGCTTGCGGAAGGCGACCCGAACTCGCCACGCAGTTTAGCGCCTGGGCACGCCGCGCTCAGAGGAAGTTCCTGATCAGCGTCGTCACCCACCGCCAGGCACCCCCGCAGCCGGCGGCCCGGCAGCGCGCATCGGGATCCGCCAGAAGGCGGCTATTGGCGTCGCTCACCGAACTTGAGTTGCGCAGGTAGTACGCCACGCTGTCCTGCAAGGGATCGAGCCCGTCCTCAGGAATATCTATCCACAGGCCGTTTTCGGTATTCAAGCGGGCCGACAGCGAATCGAAATTGAAGCTGCCGAGATAATATCGATGGCCGTCGATGAGGACCAGCTTGGCGTGCATCATGCGGTTGTCCCGGTCGGAATACTCGCGCACCTCGATCCCGGCATTCACCAGGCCGGGCAGATCGTCGGCATAGGCGCGACCGACTGCGGGGAATTCCTGCGTGATGCTCGCCAGCGAGGCGCTCACCAGGATCACGTGGACGCCTTCGCGCTGCTTGCGCTCAAGCGCCTCGCGCAGTTCCGGCACCAGGATCAGGTAGGGGTTGATGATCAGGATCTCATGCTGCGCCATATCGAACGCTTGCAGCATGTCCTGCAGCGTGCCCGGCGAGCGCTTGTCGGGCCAGTCGTGGACATAGCGCAGGCGCTCGCAGGCGATCGGCATCCAGGCAGGATCAAAATCCGCCCCGGAAGCGTGCGCAGCGGCGGGATCATCGGGCGTATCGGAGGCAGTGGATGTATCGGGTGCGGCCAGGTCCGTCGCCTGGGCTGCACCGTCGAGCGGAGCCAGCAGCCATTCGCGCCAATAGTGGATGCGTGCCGGGTCCAACGTCGCGTAACCCCGCGAGACGCGATAAGGACTTGCGATTTCGAGGAATTTTTCCGGCTCGGGGCGAACCACTTCCGGGCTATTCCAGAACAAGTCGAAGTGCTGGTACATGGCGTGCAGGGAGGAAGCGTCCTGCCCGGCGTTACCCGACACCATCAGATCCCGCTCGCTGAGCCAGTTGCGGAAGCTCGCATCCCAGATCGAGGTACTGCCGATCACGGCCGTGTCGCCAACCAGGAACAGCTTGTCGTGCATGCGATGCGAAATCTCGATGAGATCCGATCGTGGATGGAAGATTCGCAGTTCGATGCCGGGCGCCACCTCGTGCAGCGCGACGATGAGCTCGTCCTCGAACGCGAAGTGCGGCTCGGGGCCGATGCCGTCGATCAGCAGCTTGACCGGCACGCCGCGGTGCGCGGCCTCGACCAGATGACGCAGCAGCAGGCCGCCGGTCTGATCGATTTCGAAGATGTAGGCGAGAATGCGGATCTGCTCGGCAGGCGTGGCACGGTCGACCAGCGCGATTCGCGACTGCATCAACTGACCGTCGTCGAGACTGGCGACCAGGTCGACGCATTGCGCGTGGCCGTGCAGAGAAAAGGCAAGCACGCATGCCGGAATGAGCGCCAGGCTTCTTCTTGTGGTCATGATGTGGCGATCTGGTTCGATGTGTCTCGGGCCCTGCGTTCTTGAAGGTCCGAACGCTTTATCGCGTTCGCGCGGTCATCTAACTCGCTGCTTCTTCGAGAAGGTGAGCAGAACGGCGAGCCTGAGATAGTTACCGTGGACAAGAGCGACGCGAATCTGGCCGCACTTGAAGCACTCAGTGGACAGGACATCAGCGCAGTTGGAAAAATGGCTTTCCAGAAGGTCCGATCGTCGCCGATCTATGAGCACTGTTCCAACGACCGCTCATGGCCGATTTTACTCATTCACAGTAGCCACCCGGAAACGGGCGTCGCCACGCTGGTTGCGATGCATGCGAAGGAGCGCCGACTTCTCAGTCGATAAAACCCGCGGCTACAAATGCGACCTGATCTGTCTCGCAAAGGCGCGAATGACACCTTCGTTTCGCGATAGAAACATCCACTGACCCACGCGGGTCGAATCGAGCAGTCGCGCCTCGACCAATGCCGCGAGGTGCGCCGATACGGTCGATTGCGCTAGCCCGCTGCGCGCGAGGATGGCATTCGACGGCACCCCCCGAGCAAGATCGATGTGACCTTGCACAAAGTGCTCTTTGGGGGCCTTTAACCACCTCAAAACGTCGCGACGGAACGGGTTTGCGAGTGCCTTATGAATCAAATTCTCGTCAATCATAGATTTCGATAAACGCCTCAATAGCAGACGATGGAAGAAGGCGGCGGCCTTTTCTCGTTCAAGACGCGCGCCCTGCGCCGCCATTTGGAGACGATCGGCGTAGCCGCGGGAATGGCAAGAAAGGACACAACGATTCTGCCAACGATCGGAACCGCACGCCCCCTAGTTGCTGCGACACATGGGCCAAAATTAGCTGGATTTGGGCCATGAGCGCTGCCTCGACAATGACTTTGTGACGCTTCTGGCGAACGCTTCGCCAAGGTCCTCCCGGACAAGAGCCAAAGCCACCCGGATACCGTCGCTAACCCCGCGCGACGAGTACAAGTTGCCGTCCTTCAAATAGCTTTGATGGCCGATGACGTGTACGAGCGGGAATTCGGTGGCGAGGCGTTGTGCGTCGCACCAATGCGTAGTCAACGCGCGATGGTCGGCAAGACCGGCGCGCGCGATCAAGAAAGCCCCGTTGGAGACCGACGCAAGCCTTTGCACCCTGCTTCCGGCATCACGAAGCCAGTCCACCAGTGCGCATTGCTCAGGCCCCGAGCCAACGGCCGCGGAGCCCGGCACGACGACGATGTCGAATGGAGTATGCACATCCAACAGAGACTCCGTCGTGCCCACCGCGACGCCATTCGAGCACACGACGGGCCCCGGGGACGGGCCCACAAGATGCGGCTCGTACAACCTTGCGCCGCTCAGACGATTCGCTTCGTGGAAAACATCCATCGGACCCGTCACTTCGAGCAACCGGAATCCTTCGTACAGCATCATCGCTACTTGCATACGCCGTCACTCCGCGAATGCACTGCACACGAGCGCTGCGCATCTCGCCGCGTCAGGTCTGGCGAGGCCGTGCGAGGTATGACGTCTTTCGACATGATGAATCTGTCCTTGGTTAGGTATTGCCCTGAGGGCCGGCCCTCCGGCGCGCTTGCTGCCGGCCACATCCACGAGACCCAGTCTATTCAGCCTGCACGGGAGAACAACACGCAGTTGTCGCCATGCTGGGCCAATCAACGTGAGATTTGGGCCAACGGTGCCGCAGCGGCGAAGTCGTGCGTTGCGTTGCATCTGGAGGGCCAATGTGCGTTCGACATCTCTCCAGACCGATTCATTTATTACTCGCACTCAAGAGACAGTTTCAGCTTAGTGCGTCCCTGTTTTCGGGCCATCGCGGTAAGCTCTGTTACCGACCGTCGTTATACGTTTGCAGGCTTGGTCCGCTCGCTCGGGTAAAGCCAATTGGTTCGCCGGTATTGGAAACGGGACGATTAACTCCATGAAGGCCACGGCATGAAAGTCGCTGTTGTTATATTCGATGGTGTTCAAGCGCTCGATGTTGCGGGCCCCCTCGACGTGTTTGCGGAAGCCAACACAATCCTTACTGAGCAGCAGAGATATGAAGTCACTCTGGTGGGTCCCCGGGCCGGCACCGTGACCTGCTCCAACGGCATGGGGCTTTCCGTGCCGTATGGCTATGCGGATCTCGACACGCAATGGGACCTGCTGCTGGTCGCAGGCGGGCCGCAATTGCCCGACGTTGAACCGTCAAACGATTTTCTGACGTGGCTGCAAAATCAGGCACGAGACGCGGCACGGTTCGGCTCCGTTTGCAATGGGGCATTCGTGCTTGCCCATGCCGGACTGCTCGACGGCAAGGAAGTGACGACTCACTGGGCGGACGCGGGCCGCCTGGCCCACGAATTCCCGCAGGCGCGTTTGCAGCCCGACAAGATCTTCGTTCGCGACGGACGCCTCGTTACGTCGGCAGGCGTGACGGCCGGCATCGATCTGTGCCTGTCGCTGGTTGCCGAAGATTGGGGGCACGAACTGGCGGTGCGTGTCGCAAAACGTCTTGTCGTGTATATCCAGCGCGAAGGCGGCCAATCTCAGTACAGCCCGTATATGGGAACAGGCAGGGACGAAGATCCGATTATCGGCAAAGTGCACCGATATGTGACCGAACACATCACCGATGCGCTTTCGATCGAGCAGCTCGCGGATGCAGTCGGCGTGAGCCGGCGGACCTTCTCGAGAGTCTTTGCGAAGTATGCAAAATTGACACCGTCCGCGTTTGTCGAGCAGGTTCGCGTCGACAGCGCGAGGAAGTTGCTCGAAGATTCGGATGCGCCGCTGAAGACCGTTGCCTGGCAATGCGGCTTCAGCAGTGCCACGCATATGCGCACGACGTTCTCCCGGCGGCTAGAAGTCACGCCGAAACAATATCGACAACGATTCCGCGGCGATGCAGGCATGCAGGTCTCTTTCCAATGACTCGCTCATCCGTGACTGACGCCGGCTCGCTTCAATCGCTTCCCGATCTGCTTGAACCAAGCTTGTCGTTGATATTTTGCGGAATTAATCCTGGTCTCCGTGCGGCATTGACAGGTCACCACTTCGCGGGCCGGGGCAACCGATTCTGGCGCGTCGTGCATCTCGCCGGCTTTACCCCCGAACAAATTCGGCCCGAAGACGATCACACGCTGCTTCGATATGGCTGCGGTCTCACGACGGTAGTCCCGCGAGCGACAGCACAGGCCGCCGAGCTCACGCAATCGGAGATTGAACTGGCCGGGGATGCTTTTCGGCAAAAGATCGAGCAGTACGCGCCGCGGCACATCGCCTTCCTCGGAAAGATGGCGCTTGCGGCGATCTCCGGCACGCGCGATATCGATTGGGGGCTGCAAACCGAGCCATTTTGTGGTGCACGCGCGTGGGTCGTCCCCAATCCCAGCGGACTGAACAGGGCGTTCGACCTTGATGCGCTGGTGACTGCCTATCGGGAAGTTCGCGTTGCGGTAGCGTCCGCAGCCTGAAGGTGCGGGTTCTTGCGTAGCGTCTCGGTCACGTATTCCACGAAAGCGCGAATCTTGCCGCTGGTGCTGCGCCGCTCGACATGCAGCAGGCTCACCGGCACCGACTCGGGCTCGAATGACGTCAAGACCGGTTGCAGTGTGCCATCGGCCAGCGCGGGCGCCGCCTGGTACGACAGCAACTGAGTGATGCCCACACCTTCGACAGCGGCGAGAATCGCAGCGGGAGCAAGGTCGACAACCATGCGCGGCCGCACTCTGACAGGCAGCCTCGAACCGTTTTCATTGAACACCCACTCGAGCGGTTGCGAGACGCCGGTGAAGGACACACAGTGGTGATGGATCAGATCCCTGGGGTGTACGGGTTCCCCACGCTCGGCCAGGCAGGAGGGCGCCGCGTACGTCCCGCGCCGCACAAAACCCAACGGAATGGCGTATGTCGAGGAGTCCCCGAGGTGGCCGATACGGAGCGCCACATCCACCCCGTCCTCTAGAAGCCGGGTGGCTCGATCCGCGTACATCGCGTTAATGGTGACATCTGGATAACGCAACGCGAAGGCGTTGACCAGAGGCGCCACATAGCGCTGGCCAAACAGGACCGGTGCGGAAACAGTCAGCGTACCCACGGGATTGAGTGGATCGGCCGCAATGCTGGCTTCCGCGTCCGTGATGGTGTCCAACACCTTCCTGCAGGCTTCGAGGTAAGCCATGCCTGCATCCGTCGGACGAACCGTTCGAGTCGTCCGGGCGAGCAGTTGTGTGCCGAGACGGGATTCCAGCGAATTGACCGCTCGCGAGACCCCGCCGGCCGACATGCCGAGCTTCTCGGACGCGGCAGTAAAGCTGCCTCGGTCAACGATGGCGACGAAAATCTCCATCTCACGCAATTTGTCCATTCCGCCTCCCCTCTGATCACCGCGACCACTCGCGTGATTCTATTCGATCAGTTCGCAAAGGACTCTTTCAGGCCGTGATGGTTATCGGAAGGTCATTTGCCCGGTTGGCAAAAATCGCAAGTTCATTGGCCCAATAGCAGCTAGCTTGGGCCCCAACGAATGGGGGCTTTCCCCGACAATCACTGCACGTCGTCTCACTAACTCACTGAAAGAGGTGGATATGTTTGCCGCAATGCTTGAAGTCAATCCGAAGCCCGAACAGTTCAACGCGTATCTCGGCATGGCCAAGGTGCTGCGCCCCGAACTCGAGAAGATCGATGGGTTTATCGACAACAATCGTTATGCAAGTCTCACGCGTGAGGGGTGGCTGCTGTCGCTGTCGAGCTGGCGCGACGAGAAGGCACTCGTGCGCTGGCGTAGTCAGGCAGCCCACCACAAGATCATGCAAGCCGCGCGCGACCGGGTGTTTTCCGACTATCGCCTGCGCATTGGCCAGGTCGTCAGCGACAACCAACTGCCTGCGGGGCAGGTCCTGATTGAACAGCGCCTGGATGTCACCGAGACGGGTCGTGGTACGGCAGTGACCCTGCGTGAAGGGACATTCTCGCCGGACTGGGTCAAGCAAGCTGGCGCGGAGGCGGTGGCAAAATCGCTTGGCGTCGATACGGGCGCGCCTGGCCTCGTTGCCTGGGATGTGTTCGACGCACTGATGACTCCGGGGGACGTGATCGCGGTTATGACGTGGCGCGACGAGGCAGCAGCCGAAGCATTCGAACGCGATGCCGCGACGGCCGATGGCTTGCGCCGGCGGAACGTCCGCATCATCCGGGAGTACGGAATGTTCGATCGCAGGGAAGCACCGCAATACTTTGCAGAGGCACAACGCACGCAGTAGTCTGGCTGCGCTCCATTATTGATGCGGTTCGACATGAAATAGTTAGCTTTCCTGTCGAACCAGAATGGCAACGAGGTTTCCATGGCCACAGTCGACCCTTTTACCACTGGAGCGGAACCGTTGACCGGCGCGCAGGCGCCGGCGCCCGCTCCGGTGCCGGGGACAGAGGCTCCCGCACAGCCGACGCCTCCACAGTCCACCCTTTCGCTGCGTCTCGCCGTCGGCCTCGTCGGGATGCTGCTTGCGTCTCTCCTCGCCATCCTCAACGAGCAAGTCACGGCGCAAGCGATGGCGGACATTCAGGGCGCGTTCTCGATTGGTCATGACGATGGGACCTGGCTGACTGCTCTGTTCGAAGCGGCCAATGTGGCAACGATGGTGTTTGCCCCGTGGTTTGGTATCACCTTCACGCTCAAGCGATTCACGATCGGCGCAGTGATCGCGACGATGATCTTCGGGTTCCTTTGCCCCTTCGCGCCGAACCTTTTCGCGCTCGATGGGCTGCGCGTGCTGCAGGGAATGGCCGGCGGATGCCTTCCCCCGATGTTGATCATCGTGGCGCTGCGCTATCTCCCGCCCAAAGTGAAGCTCTACGGGCTCGCCGGCTACGCGCTCACGGCGACCTTCGGGCCGGCGCTCGGCACACCGCTCGCCGCGTTATGGACTGAGTACGTTGGTTGGCAAATGGCCTTTTGGCAAATCGTGCCGCTTGGCATCGTGAGCTGCGTGGCGATTCAGTGGGGGCTGCCGGCAGATCCCCTCAAACTCGAGCGGCTCGCGGCATTCAACTGGAGCGGATTTTTGACGGGCTTTCCGGCCGTCGCCATGCTCGTGATCGGCGTACTGCAAGGCGATCGTCTCGACTGGCTCGATTCCCCGTTCATTCGCCTGATGTTTATCGGTGGCGGGCTGATGTTGGTGACGTTCCTCGTCAACGAGTGGTTTCACCCGCATCCCTTCTTCAAGCTGCAGTTGCTTGCGCGCAGAAACTTTACGCATGGACTCACGACACTCGCGGGCGCGGTGATCTTGCTGGTTGGCGTGGCCGCGATACCCGGCCAATTTCTCGCCAGCGTTCACACCTACCGGCCGCTGCAAACTGCGCCCTTGTCGCTGCTGGTTGCGATGCCACTCTTGATCGCCCTTCCCTTGACGGCGGCACTCCTGAATCTGCGGCGCGTTGACCACCGGTGGGTCATGGCCATTGGATTGAGCCTCATGATCACCACGTGCGTGATGGGGAGCTTCATCACGTCCGAGTGGATCCGCGACAACTTCTACTGGCTTCAATCGATACAGGTCGTCGCGCAACCGATGCTGATCCTCGCGATCCTGATGGGGGTGACGACGGGCTTGCCGCCGACAGAAGGTCCCTTTGCTTCAGCGATGTTCAACTCGCTCAAGACGTTCTCCGCGGCCGTAGCGACGGGTCTCATAGAAGGGTTGGGTACCGGTCGCGAACGTCTCCATTCGAACATGCTCGTGGACCAGCTAGGCAATCACGCGCTCGTAACGAGCCAAAGCATCGACGCGGCTCATGGCCCCGGCGAACTCGCCCACCGGATCCACGAGCAAGCAGTGGTACTGACATCGGCGGATCTCTACCTCGTGATGGCGGGAGTCGCGATCGCCCTCCTCCTCCTCGTGCCAGTGTTACCCGTGCGCATTTACCCGCCGTGGAGCACGACGCCCCCCTCTTCGCATTAAGGGAACGCAATCATGTCAACCGCAGCTCGATCTCCCCTCAAAATCATTCCAGCGGCCGCGATAGCCGTCGCAGTCGGTATCGGTGCATGGGCTTATTCAAGCCTGTCAAGCGGCTCGAATACCGAATCCACCAACGATGCCTATGTCGAAGCGGATTTCACCCTCGTGGCGCCGCGCATCCCCGGCCAGGTCTCCGAGGTTTTGGTCGACGACAACCAGGCGGTCAAGGCCGGGCAATTGCTGGTGCGCATCGACGACCGCGACTACAAGGCCTCATTGATGAGTGCTCAGGCGGATGTTGCTGCAGCCAGGGCGTCCGTCGCGAACTACGACGCCGAAATCGCGCGGCAGCCCTCGCTCGTCGATCAGGCGCGCGCGACGCTCAAATCCGATGCCGCGGCGATCGCGTTTGCGCGCGACAACGCCGCGCGCTACCAGGATCTCTCGCAAGCCGGCGCAGGAACGGCTCAGGAGCAACAGCACGCCTCGAGCGCGCTCGACGAGCAGCTCGCGCAGCAGGCCCACGACCAGGCCGCGCTGGCGTCGACCGAGCAGAACCTCGCCGTATTGAATACCCAGCGCGACAGGGCGGTCGGCGCGCTCGCACGCGCACAAGCGGCGCTCGAGCAGGCGCAGCTCAACCTGTCCTATACGGAGATTCGCGCGCCCATCGACGGCAAGGTTGGGCGGCGTTCCGCACGCGTTGGCGCATACGTGACGCCCGGCGCGCCGGTGCTTGCGGTCGTGCCGCTTTCTGAGGCCTATGTCGTCGCCAACTTCCAGGAAAACCAGATCACCAGGATGCGGCCTGGCGAAAGCGTGCGCATCAAGGTGGACAGCCTTCCTGGCGTGGTGATTCACGGCCGGATCGACAGTCTCGCGCCTGCAACCGGGGTGAGCTTTGCGCCTATCGCACCCGACAACGCCACGGGCAACTTCACAAAGATCGTCCAGCGCGTACCGATCAAGATCGACATCGACAAAGGTCAAGAGGCCGTGTCTGGGTTGAGCGTGGGGCTTTCTGTCGAAACCGAAGTGGCCACCGGTCGACATGGCGATGCGCGGGCCGAAGCGGGAGAGCAAAAATGAGGATGCACGACTTATCATTGCGCGCCATCGGGGCGTTGGCCCTGGAGATCCTGGCATGCCTTGTGATCGCCGGCTGTACCGTCGGACCGAATTTCGTCCCTCCCACGACGTCCACGCCACCGCAAGTCTTTGAACGAACCGAAGCGGCGCAAGCACCCAGCAAGGCCGTCGAAGCCGGCTTCAATCCCGAATGGTGGACACTGTTCGACGATCCCACGTTGAACGCGCTTGAAAAGCAACTGGCCGATGCGAACCTCGATGTGGCCGCAGCGTCGGCGCGCCTGCGGCAAAGCCGTGCTGGACAGCGCATTGCGGGGGCGGCGGAATTGCCCACGCTGGACGCTGCTGCGTCCTACGACCGCGAGCGCGGCAGCCCGAACGGCATTCTGTCGCTGCTCGGGGTCCCCTCGCTCGGGCCCCAATCGCAATCCGCTTCGGGGACAACGCCGCTTGGCGTGGCGCCGATACCGGGCTCCAAGGGGTCGCCGGCTTACAACCTCTATCAAATGGGCTTCGATTCCTCCTGGGAACTCGATATCTGGGGCGGCGCTCGACGCGGTGTCGAAGCGGCGTCCGCCTTATCGGATGCTTCTTACGAAGACCGAAACGCCGTGTTGTTGTCTGCGCGCGCCGAACTCGCGCGAGACTATATCGAGTTGCGCGACACACAATCGCTGCTGAACATCGCGAAACAAAACCTTGAGATTGCCCGTGATACCACGAAGCTCACGCAAATCCGCGAGCGTGACGGCGTGACGACAGATCTGGACGTGGCCAACGCTTCCGCACAGGCGGCGTCGATCGAAAGTCTGATTCCGACGCTCGAATCGCAATGCGAAACCACGATCAACGCGATGGGTGTCTTGCTCGGCGAAGAGCCGGGCGCCCTTAAGCCAATGCTCTCCGAGCCGCATGACGTGCCCGATCTGCCTCGACAGGTGCCCATCGGCTTTCCGTCGGAGCTTGTGCAACGCCGACCCGATATCCGGCGAGCGGAAGCGCAATTGCATGCGGCCACGGCGTCGATCGGTGTGGCAAAAGCCGACTTTTATCCGCGCATCTCGCTCAATGGCAGTGCGGGTTTCCAGAGCCTCCAGCTCTCCAGCCTCGCTAGCTGGGCGTCGGGGCAGTTTGTTTTCGGTCCCTCCATCACGATGCCGATCTTCGAAGGCGGGCGTCTCAAGGGCACACTGCAGTTACGCGAAGCACAACAACAGGAGGCCGCGATCGTCTACAAGCGGACCGTGCTCGAGGCTTGGCGCGAGGTTGACGATGCGCTGGTCGCCTACGATGCCGAGCAACTGCGCAGCATCAAGCTGAAGGAGGTGGTGGGGCTGAATCAGCGCGCGCTCGCCGTGGCGCAGCAGCGCTACAAGAGTGGGGCCCTGGACTATCTCGACGTGCTGAACGTGCAGAAGCAACTGCTCGAAGGCGAAAGCAACCTCGAGCAAAGCCAGGCGAGCGCTGCCGCGAATCTGATCACGCTCTGCAAGGCGCTCGGCGGCGGCTGGGAATCGACTTACGCAGACCAGACGCCTCAAGTCGATGGGGGCACTGCCGCGTCTCAGCGAGTTCAGCCAGAACACGACACGTCGACCACAGCAAAGGCAGACTGAGTTTTCGATGCGTATTCCTCAATCACGGATTTCAATACCGGGGACGTCCTCGCCGAACTGACGTAAATTTCGCAGGCAAGGAAATTTTCCCGGCAGCGGTGAGCACCACGCCCCGTGCCTGGCGCTCCAGCAACTTCACACCGACTTCGGATTCCAGATCGCGAATCTGCCGGCTCAACGACGGCTGTGAAGTGTGCAGTCGCCCGCCGTCAACAGGCTGTCTTCCTCCGCTACAGCAATGAAATGGCGCGGATGCCGAAGAATCGAGCGCACCTGGCGGTCGTCGGGCCTTCCATGTCGATGGACATTGCGTCAACCTGCGAGCCGGGCGGCGATGACGGTTTTCGGGCGGATCGATTTCGGCGACCGAAGTCTGCTGTGCCTATTCCGCCCAGGCATAGCCCCCCTTCCCCAAGCGATCAGTCGAGATTCAGGTTGTAGGTATAAAAAATCTCGTCTCGCGACCATCCAAGCGATTCATATAATGCCTGCGCCTTCACATTCGTCTTCGCTGTGGTTAAATCCATACGGACTCTTCCATCAGTCTTCGCGCGGGCTGCCGCGGTTTTCAATAAACTTCTCGCGACTCCTGAGCGCCGGGCATCTGGTGCGACGAAGAGGTCGTATAAAACATAGATCGGCGCTGCAGCCACGGAGCAGAAGGACGGGTATAACTGGCAGAATCCAACTAGTTGTCCGCCGCCAGAATCGGCGACTAGAATCACCGAGTCGTCCGCTTGCTGGCGCTCGGCAATGAAACGAATCGCAAGCGCCTGATCGGGTCGCTGGTCATAAAATTCCCGATAGTCGTTAAAAAGCTGTGCCACCGGTACAAGGTCGCGTTGCTCGTATCTTCTGATTTCCATGTGTAACCCGTCGAAGATTGGGTGACCGATAAATTCGGAACCAGCAGAATATACAAAGCGCTCTACTCCTCCGGAAGAGCCACCGCTCACCGCAATTCTGGAGCCATATCTAAAGCGCGATGCAATGGTGCACTCTGCCCGCACCCGCTAACTCATGCGTCGGCGGCCCGTAAGCTTTACCGCCTTTCATACGCTCGTCCCTCTCGCTCCTTATACGGTCTTTTCGCATTTGGAAACGGTCGTTCCTCATGCGGGGGCCGAAGGACAGTTCAGGGTCGAAACATGCCGATTGCATGCGTTCGCCGCTGGCGAGCAGGCGAACTGGGCCCATGGGACAGTTCTCGGCCGACTCCAGCCGTTCGCCGACGTGCTGCTATGGACACTCAAACGTCTCTCGCCCTCTTATGAAACGCTGCCGGTTACCCGAGCGTTCTCTACCGATCCGTACGGGGCTCGGCAGCTGAAAGAAGACTCACCCGGGCCCATGTGCCGGCACCAGGCGGATTTTGGCGGAACGTAGCACAATGTCGGTCGCCCCATTGCGGGCCCGACCGGTTTGCCGGCCGAGAGACTGTTCTCCCACGCGATTATTCCGATGAATTTCCCCTCGCTACGCGACTGGATTTTTTCTCTAAAGACCTTCTTCGCAGGGATGCTCGCGCTTTACATCGCGTTCTACTTCGACCTTTCGAGACCGTACTGGGCGCTGGCGTCGGTCTATATCGTGTCGAACCCGTTCGTCGGCGCGACACGGTCGAAGGCGCTTTATCGCGCGATCGGCACTGCCCTTGGCGCGGTCGCCTCGGTTGCCCTCGTGCCGCCTTTCGCACAGACGCCTTATCTGTTGAGTGCGCTGATAGCGTTATGGACCGGCGTCTTTGTGTACATTTCAATCTCGACGCGAGCCGCACGCAATTACGTTTTTCTGCTCGCCAGCTATTCGCTGTCCGTCATTGCGCTACCGGCATTGTCGAACCCGTTGAGTATCTTCGATGTGGCAGTGGCGCGAACCGAAGAAATCACGCTTGGCATCGTCTGCGCGAGCATCGTCGGCAGCGTTGTTTTCCCGAACCGGCTCGCGCCAACGCTGATCGAGCGAACCGACTCGTGGTTCGGCGAGGCCGTTATTTACGCGAAAGAATCGCTGGCTGGGCGGGTTGCGGGAGCGCTTGCTTCGGGAAGCCGCCAGAGGATGGCCTCGAGTGTCCGCGGCTTCGAATTCCTGTTGAGCCAATTGGCTTACGATCATGTCAGCCCCGCGATTCTCGCTCGCAGCGAGCAACTGCAAGGCCGGATGCAACTGATCCTGCCCATCACCTCGGCGCTCGCGGACGTACTCGCGGCCATACACGCTGCCACGCAGAAATCGGGCCTTGCCACTCCTGCGGGATTCGTCGAACTGCTGCGCGATATTGGGCGCTGGATGGACGAGCCGCTCGGCGAGGACCCCGAGCGCGAGGCACCGTCATTCCGGACGCGTATTGCGCAACTGGATCCGGCCCGCCACGAACTGACGACATGGCAGACTGCACTGTTATCCAGCGCGCTCTGGCGCTTGCGGCAACTGGTCGATTTATGGGTCGATTGCCGGACGCTGCGCCGTATCATCGTTCACGAACGAGGGCACTGGAGGCCGCGATTTCGTCACTGGCGCATCGGCACGCGCCACGCTTTTCTCGACCATGGCCTTGCCCTGTTCTCCGCTGGCTCGGCGGCGCTGGTCATCTTCGTCTCGTCGTGCCTGTGGATCGCTTCGGGTTGGCAGGACGGCGCGGCGGCGGTGTCGTTGGGCGCCATCGGCGTCTGCTTTTTCGCTGCGCTCGACGAGCCTGTGCCGATGATGCTCACTTTCCTGAAGTGCGCGACGATGGGCGTCGTCATTTCAGCGTTCTATCTATTTGTCGTGTTGCCGAGTGGCCAGGAATTCCCTTTGCTGGTCATTTTCTTCTCGTTCCTGTTCATTCCTCTAGGACTGTTGATGTCTCGTCCGAAATGGGCGTTGATATCAACGCTCGTCGCGTTGACGAGCGCAACCTTTCTTGGAATCGACAGCGTCTATGACGCCAACATTCTGAGCTTCCTGAACGGCAATCTCGCGGGACTGGCCGGCGTCATTTTCGCTTCGGCGATGACAGGGGTCATCCGTCCGTTCGGAACGGATGCCGCGACGGCGCGACTGACCCGGTCCAGCTGGAGGGATGTCGTGTTGAGCGGGTCCGCATTGTCGCGCGATCAGCAGCGCGATCTGAACGCGCGCATGCTCGACCGGCTCGTGCAGCTCATTCCGCGCGTGGCACCGAGCGAGGACTACAAGCACCCGTCAACCGAAAGCCTGCGCGACATGCGTATTGCGCTCAATACACTCGACCTGCGCAGGCTCTCAGGCAAGTTTTCTGGAGAATTGCCGGTCGTGTTGAATCGGGTGCTCGACGACGTGCGGTCGCACTATGAACGATGCTTCGAATCGGGCAAGCGGCAACCCGTGCCGCCCACGCTTGCAGTCGACATCGATGCCGCCATGGCGTGGATCATGGCCGACTTCGTCGCCGCTCCAGTTGCGCCAGGCTACAAACTGCGCAAAGGTGCACTGCATGCGCTCATCGGACTCCGGCTGTCGCTGTTGCCAGGGGCGAAACCCGACGACGGTTCCTGACCGGGGAGCAGTTATCGTCCCGCAGCTCACGCCATGTGAATCTGCTTCTGAAACGGTACAGGCAACGACTCCGTCCATCGCTAGCTTCGGACCGAGATGACAGCGTGGGCGACTGTTGTTGCGCTGGAGCCGGCGTCCTGCCTCGCGGAATCACGTATGACTGGAGAGGGCGGCGGATTCAACCGGTCGATGCAACAGCTAGATGGAATCGTTCAGCCGGTGTATCGAAGTTTAGTGTCTTGCGCGGACGTTCGTTGAGCCGCGCTGAGGGGGCAACGGAGCGCCGCATGGTCGCGGTCGATCACAAAGCAAGCACGGCCTCGAGCACTCGCGGATGCTCGAAATAGGCGTCGTGCGCAAGGCCCAGGAAGGCTTCAAATTCCGAATATCCCAATTCGATGCCCTCGTGCGAGCACTTCGGTTCGTCTGCGAGTGGCACCTTGCTGCATAGCGAGTCGGTCAACGCGTAAAAGTCGATCCAACGCCTGACGAGTGCCGAGGTTATGCAGCGCTGTATTCTCTGTTCATATACGGGTTCGCGAGACATCAGAAATTCCAAAGGACTGCCGGCGGTGACGAAATCGAAAGGCAGCAGCGGCGGCGCAACGTCTGTGTCGACCGCGATCCGGGCGACTGCATCGACTGCAACTGCGCTGCCGAAACTATGCGCGAGCAACGTAATACGTTCGTAGCCGGCCAACTGCGGGCTTATCTCCCAGAAGGCGTTGACGACGCGCCGCCGTACTCGATCGCAAAACCCCCCGCGGTTGTTCAGATAGCAATAAGCCGCATAGGAGCCGTCGATGTTGGACGTGACGAAGCCCGATGCGAGCAGACTCGTGACGCCCACCCATAGCCATCCCGCGACGTTTTCAACGTGCGACGGCAAGATCAACGAGAAAAGCTGGGCGATTTGAATAAGGGCAAGCAACGTCAACAGGTACCAAACGACCAGGAACAGGGCCCCAAAGCAGAAAGCCCGCTGCAGTGATCTGGACGTCGGCGGTATCGCTCGCCAGTGGCGAAGGCTAAGCCAATACCGGAGGAGAAGGCTCCCGAGAAAGGGAACCGAAGACGAGTCGAGGGGTGGCCTGAGATCGTTCCAAAAGATTTCGAGGATATCGATGATCTTGTGCTGACCGTTTCTAAGCCGGATATCGAATCGTGTGCGGTCGCTACCCTCGCCTCCGACTCGATGAAACGATTCGACGGACTCGTGGTGCGTTTCAAGGAAACCTTCGATGCCATCGGAAAGACGGGTTGCGTAGTGTTCGCGAACGCTTCTGGCCATGCCCGGAATCAGCATGACAAGTTCATGGACTGTTTCCATTTCAGCACCTCATGCGCTATCACGCGCGCGACGACGAACACCTGGACAAGCGTTAGAGGAAACTCATGCGAACCATGGGGCGAGCCCGGAGTACACCGGCGCTCCCGTCGATCGCGCTCAGGCGCCACCGCGGTTCGTGGCCAGTCGACAAGAAACGTAGAACGGGAGACTTGACCTGTCAAGAAACGGCTGCGCAGGGATGCGGTTGCGCTGTCCAAAGCCCTTTTGCGGGCACGGTCGCAGCGAACCGTGTCGCCGCGCGGGCGACGGCACAGAAGGGCAGCTGCCGCTTGCTTCCGGCGGCCACCGTTGGGAAACATCTACCGTCGTCGGTCCGACAAAACAGAAACGGTGCTCGTGTGCACCTGCTCCGTCGTCAGTAGCATCCGTGACAGTTGCGCGGATCGGCCGTCGGCGTACCTGGTATGCGTCGCTCGCGAGCATAATGACACGGCGAACGACAGTTCGCGGTCGACGCCGGAAGTTCGGCACGATACCGAACCTGGCCAGAAGCGCTTGCGGATGTACACCTGCTAAACTCGCCCCGATTCCCGACCTCAGAGTCTTCGAGCAAGCTAATTATGAAGAGTAGTTCAAAAAGTGGCCTTGTCTATTCCACCGATGGCGGGCGGATGTGTCCCGAATGCAGGCAGGTGCTCACGCAATGTGTCTGCAAGACGGTCGCCAAGACACTACCGGTAGGTGATGGCGTGGTACGAGTGACTCTCGTGACCAAGGGCCGGGGCGGGAAAAGCGTGACGATCGTTAAAGGGCTGGCGCTCGATCCTCTTGCCCTTGTCTTGTTAGGCAAGCAGTTGCGCACGGCCTGCGGTTCTGGCGGAACGGTCAAGGATGGCGTGATTGAAGTACAGGGTGACCATTGCGAGCGGATCATCGAAGCGCTCAGAAAGGACGGCCACAGCGCGAAGCGGGCCGGGGGCTAATTGCCTTAATGAGCGGCGACGCGATGAGTTTGATGGACCGCGTGCGGCCACGAACCATCAGTCGACCATCTGCAATCAATGAATGGCAGAATGCCGCGCGACCGTGCAGGCGGATACAGAAAACGTCCGCCTTTTTATCGGTCTTGGCTGACGATTGTGAAGAGTTGAGATCTTACGGCCGCACCGACGGCCGCTTGCGGGCTGGAAGCTGACACACATTCACGCCGCAAATCGCTACCGCCCAGGCGCGCGATGCTTGCCTCCTTGACGCTCTGATTGATCCGCCTTTGTTGCCGGCCTGGCTCGCACCCACCGACCTTGACAAGTTTGTGCAAGCATTCAACGTTTCCGGCTTTCGCGGTGGATTGAATGACTACCGCAACCTCGACCGCAAATGGGAAGTGCAATCGGCCTTTGAGGGCCTGCTCGTCGAGGTTCCCGCCTGTACCTTGTCGGTGAGCGAGACACAGGTCTGGCAATGCCAGGCATGCAGGACATTATCGGCGACATGCCCCAGATCGTGCCCAAGCTGGCCGCCACTCGAGCAGTCGATCTACGCCCCACTTTCAATTTCTCCCGCGCGGTTCGTGCGAGAGCGCACATATCGCCACGAATACTCGGGATAGTCTGCTGCCTTGCAGAGCGTTAAGAACGAAATTTTTAGAAAGCTTGCATCCTTCATGAGCATGTGCCATGAAACGATACGTGGTCATCCTAAATACACTCTTTCTCGCGCCCCTTGCATCAATAATGTTTGCTGACGCTAGTGATAACTGGCTCGATAAGTTTGTTGATGCCGACGTGTCATGCAAAATGACGTCAGGAGGCAGTGTGAAGCTCGTGGCGGTCTATACAGGCATCTTCGCGCGGCGCGGTGCCTTCGCGCAAAATCCAGCTCCAACGGAAATTTTCACGCGTCGGTATATTCTCGACGGGCTGAAAGCTCCCCTCGTTTCAAGTCCAAAACAAGCCTGACCAAACAGATTTTTCTGATTGATCCGGGTGCATTAATTTATCCGTTTGATTCAGACGGTTGTTCGCATTGGCGTTGATTTTGCAATAGCGGTACGGCTTCGGAAGACATTACTCTAAAAGAAAACCACGCCGATTCTTGTTTACTCGAAGGCCGGAGGGCTTTCCGCATTTCGGGTAAAGGCCGCTGGCCACGAATGTTCGAAAACCTGCTCTCACTAAACGGAGTTGATCATGCGACTCAGCATGTTATCGGCGGCGTGCCTGTGCGCCGGCAGTTTCGTCGTCAGCCAGTCCGCGCTATCGGCGCCCGCGCTGGCCACTACCCAAACCGACACCAAGGCCATCGTGGCCGCCGCGTCCCCTCAGGACGTCGTCGACTTCGGTGTCTACCTGCCACTGCGGCATACGGACAAGCTCGAGGCCCTGCTCGCCAGGCTGCACGACCCGAATTCGCCGCAATATCACCAATGGCTGCGGCCAGCCGATTTCCTGGCGCAGTTCGGCCCGAACCCGGCCGACATCGAGGCCGTCAAGTCCGCACTAGCCGCCCGCGGCTTGACCATCGTATCCAGCAACGCTCACGGCGTGCGCGTGCGAGGCAGTGCGGCCACGGTCACACAGACATTCGGCGCGCCGTTGGAGAAGGTCACCCAGCAGTCGCACACGCGTTTCCAGGCGCACCAGGCGTTGCAGATCCCTGGCGAACTCGCCGGCATCGAGTTGTACGTCGTCGGACTGTCACCCGTCCCCGACCACCACGTCAACGCGCATATGCGGGACAATGCGCAGCTGCCCTCCACCGACAACCGCTATAGCGCCACCGGCTCGTACTGGTTCACCGACCTGAAGCAGGCCTACGACTACCCGGCCTGGAGCGCCGCGACTGATGGCACCGGCGTCAGTGTGGCCGTGCTGATGGCCGACCTGATCTTCCCGGGCGACGTGAAGGCCATGTTCGACCACGAGAATTTCACCGCGATCACCGGCAAGGCGGCACCCGGCGTCACCACCGTCCTGGTCGATGGCGGTGGCGTGCAGAACGGCTACGGCTCGGTCGAGGCCAGCCTCGATGTGCAGCAGGTGCTGGGCGGCGCGCCGGGCGCCAACGTGACGCTGGTCAGCATCCCGAACCTGAGCAACCTGAGCATCATCGACGGATACCAGTACATCGTCGACTCGAACAAGTACGACATCGTCAACTCGTCGTTCGGCGGCTGCGAGTTGTCGTATACGGCGGCGTACAACTCCGGTACCGACTACACCTACTTGCTGCGGGCGAAACACGATCTATTCCTGCAGGGCAACGCCCAGGGCATCACCTTCGTCGCCAGTTCGGGCGACTCGTCGGGCCTCGAATGCCCCAGCACCGCCTACGTCGACGGCGGCGCGGCGCCCGTCTTCGTGCCCAGCGTCAGCACACCGGCGGCCGACCCGGCCGTCACCGCGGTCGGCGGCGGCAACCTCGTCACGGCGAGCGCGCCGCCGTCGCTGAACTCCAAATATGTGCGCGAGAGCGCCTACAACGATCCGGAGGCCCCATACGACCCGTGGGGCCGCGGCGTCAACGTCTCCGGCGGCGCCTGGGGCGCGGGCGGCGGCGTGAGCGCCGTATTCTCGAGGCCGCTGTACCAGATCCTGGCCAACACGGGCTCGAGCAACTGGCGCACGGTCCCCGACGTCGGCATGCAAGTGGGCGGCTGCCCCGTCTCCCCCGCTACCCTCAGTTGCGGCACCGACGACAGCTCCGTCATGACGGCCTACGGCGTGGGCATTGGCGGTGGCTTTCTCGGCATCATCGGTACCTCGGTGGCCTCGCCCGAGTTCGTTGGCGCGTTGGCGCTGTTCGAGCAGCAGCTCGGCAGTGGAAACCACCGCCTGGGCAATGCCAATTACTACCTGTACCTGTCCGGCGCGCTGCAGACGCAGGCCGGCGGAATCCAGGCGCCCGCCGCACTGCAGCTGTACCACCGCAACAACCCGGGCTACGACGGCGTCGCGCCCGACAGCTTCCCGAGCTACAACTACAACTATGTCTACGGCAACGGCAGCCCTGACGTGCGCAAGCTGTTCCACATGACGCAGTACCCGGCGGCCGGCGTGCCGCAGACGGCGACCAATCCGTAAGCTGAACGGGCGATAGCGGTCAAGCGCGCTCGCCGCGCGGCGGAGAACCTTAAAAAGCCCGGCCGGTGTGAATCTCACCGGCCGGGCTTTCTCATTTCAAGAGCCATCCAACGTGCCGTTTCGAACGACCGGAATCTGGCCGACAATCGCCATCGACACTACGTAGTCCAAACCTTCAGCGCGCCTACCGGTGGCTTATGTGCCTATGGCCTTTTGTGCCTGGGTACTTCGTTCTGACCCAGCCTAGCAGCAAGACGCCAGAAATTCCGCCTACGCCGATAATGACTGGCCAAAATTTGGCAATGACGATTGTGCTCATGGTAGCCGCGCTCCTTGAGAGAAAGACGACCGCTCCTGCACCGAATTCTGCGACTTCGGCGCATCTCGTAAAGCGCACGTCCATTCAAGGATCATCGTTTTCCGGGTACCGGACAGTGCCCTGCCGCACATCCGCGCCACGCTCCCTGGCCGATCTCGACCAGGACACTTCTGGTCTTGACGACTGAAAACGACCTTTACACGCCCAGCCAATACTCGTCTGACGAAAACGCCGTGGTCACGGGATGGGTTTCCAGCGTATAGAAGCGCAGATGCCGGCCGTCTGGGTCTTCCGCTGCCAGCAGCCAGCCGGTCACGCCAGTAAAGACCGGAGAATGCGGGATGCCATTCGCTTCCAGATAGTCGTGCCACGCAACCAGATCGTCGTGCGTCTCGACCGAAAACGTCACCGGGTCGAGCCCTGCCTCACGCGCCGCTTTAGCCGGCGACGCGCGCAGTTCGAGGTAAGTGCCGAGGCGATCGATCTCGAGGATATAGGCGAAGAGCTCGCCGTCCGGAAGCCTGTGATCGAGTTCGGGAATGCGCTTCGCGCCCAGCGCCACCGAATAGAAAGCGAGGCTCCGGTCCAGGTCCGACACATTGAACTTGAGATGATGAATTCCAGCGATAGACGGACGATTCATAGGTTTTTGCCTTTTACACAAGAACAGTTGGTTTCGAGGGAGCGCCCTTCTGTCGAACGCATCCGCAGCGCTTGCCGGAGCCGCGCATAAAGCCCAGGCGCTTCGGCCACGAGCGCGCCTTGCGCGCGCTCGGCATCGCGCATGGCCGGCCCGAGCGTGAGGAAAATCAGCGCGGCGACGACGAACAGTGCCGCCGACATCCCCAGCGCCGTGACATAGCCACCGGTGCGGTCATGGAGCACGCCGTATGCGATGCCCCCAGCCGCAATGCCCGTATAGAAGAACGCCGCGAGCCCGCCATACACCGCGCCGTAATGCCTGAGCCCAAAGAGGCGCGCACAGAAGAACGACAGGAAGTCGAGCTCGGCCCCGATGCTCAGTCCAATCAGTAGGACCGCGATCAACGCCGTGGCGACATGCGGGCCGCTGAACATCCAGAGCAGCATGCCGAGCGCGGCGAGGCAGAGCGCGGTCGCGGCGACTCGCTCCGGACGCAAAGCATCGAGCGCGCCCCCGATGACCAGCCGGCTCACCAGCACCGATGCGGCAAGCGCCGACAACAGGAAGGGTGCCGTTGCCGGCGCGAGCCCTTTCTCGATGGCGAGGGACTGGAATTGCGACACGAATCCGAGCGACGCCACGCTCAAGCCGAAGATCGCCGTGCCGAGCAGCCAGAACGCGCGCTTTGTGACAGCCGTCGCGAGCCGGTCGCCCGCGAGCGTATCGGGTGCGCTTGCGCCTTGCACCGGCCCGCGGCTCAGCGCAAGCGCCAGCAGCCCGCCAACGAGCACCGCCGCCGCAAAGAACCGGTAGCCGCCCCGCCATCCCCAGTGCGCCAATATGGCGGCGATCAAGGGAGGCAGGATCATCGCGGTCATACCGATGCCGAGCAGCGAAAACGCAAGTGCCGTGCCGCGCGACTTCCTGAAACGCGTCGAGATGGTTCGCGTATAGCTGACGGGTCCGGTTGCGCAGCCGAGCACATTGAGCACGATGAACGCCGCATAGAACGTCCACAACTGGCCGTTCATGGCCGAGAGCCACACGAAGCACGCCGACATGCAGATCGTCGAAAGCGCCGCCACGCGGCGCACGCCGAAGCGATCGAGCAACAAGCCCGCAAAAGGCAGCACCGCGGCAGTGACAGGTAGCGCGATCAGCGACACGGCTGCGGCCGCCTTCGACCAGCCGAACTCGTGCTCTAGCGCCCGAAAGAAAAAGCTCGAAACCGGGTTATAAGCGCCAATGCCGAGCCCCAAGCCGATGACGGCGCCGATCAAGTCGCGCCAGCCGCCACGCAGTTCGTCGAGGAACGCACTCATGATGCCTCCCGCCAGCGATAGGGGTCGTGGGTGGCGTTCATGTCTCGTCCTTGCCTGAAAGTGGCGATGCATCGTTCACGTCTGCCTCCAGTTGCAGAACGCCCGCGGCGATTTTCTTTGCACTCTTGAGCATCGCGGCCAGATGCTGGCGCGCGGCTTCTTCGGGCCTCAAAGCGCTGGCGATGAAAGTCATGTTGATGCAGCCGATGATTCGCTCATCAAGGACGATGGGCACCGCAATCGCGCCGGTTTCCGTGGGCTCTTCGCCGTATCGCAGGCCGTAGCCCTGCTCTCGCGTGCGCTGCAGCAATGCCTCGACCTCGGCGGGCCGCTCGATCATCTCGTTGCCAGGCTCGGGCAGGCGCGAGAGATTGGCGAGAATCTGCTCACGTTCGTTGTCCGCGCAGAAAGCCAGATACGCCCGGCCCGTCGCCCCCTGCAGCATCGGAAAGCGCAGGCCGACCACACCGCGATCGATCGTCAGCGGGCTCGATTGACGTGTCGTCTCGCGAATCCACATCGCGTTGTTCATGAACGTCCCGAGATCGACGGGCCAGAGCACCTTGCGCTGCAGCGCGCTCAGCACCGGCCTCGCGACCTGCGTCACCCAGTCTTCATCGGAGAAGCCCTGTGCGAGCGTACGCACGAGCATGGTCAGGCAGTAGCGCTGCTGGCGCAGATTCACGGAGACGTAGCCCGCCGAGCGCAGCGTTTCCAGAATCCGGTAGAGGGCCGGCCGCGAGATGCCGGTCGCCGCCGAGAGCTCGGCAACGGTCGCGCCGTTACGCACGTTCAGCGCTCTCAACACGGCGATGGTTCTGAGCGGCCCGCGCATCAGGCTCGCCTCGTCGTTGGCGTGGCTGGAGCGCTTCGACTTCGCGTCTGAGTTCATGGCTGTCGATCCGGTTGACGGCGCCGGACCATTTTCGCATGCGGCTTGCCCGCGGTTAAGCACGTACATGGCGCGGCTAACGGATCATCTCGCGGCCCGGATGCGCGCGCGGATATTGGCGAACGTACCGGATGCCGTGAGCGAGGAAACGATCGGACGCGGTCAGATTATCGCGGCGGAAGCTGAGCGTATCGAAGATCGGCGCATCTTCGTTCACGAGGCGCAGCGAGTAGTCGCGCGACTGCGCGAGCAGCGCCCTCAGTTCACCCTCACCGTCCGAAGCGCAATCGGCAGGCGTGGCGTTGACCAGGAACCCCTGCGTGGCGTTCGGTCCGACCGGGCACAGGCTATGCATCAGATAGAGCTTTCGCCCTTTCGTCTCGCTTGCGATGGTGACCGTGTTGACGCCCCACAGCTTGCGCATCTGGATCACGTCGCCGAACTCCGGCGTGCTAACGCGTGCCTCGTACGACAACGTGTTTTCGTGCTCGCGGACTTGCGAGAGGTCGACCTCGATCGGCATGCCGTGCACGACGCGGAAGTGCTGAAGGTCGAAACTGTTCAGGAACACGATCGAACTGTCGACGTGCATCGGCAGCGGATTGCGAAACGCGTCGATCATGAGCGCCGATTCGCTTGCGCCCTGCTCGAAGTGCGGCGCCGGATGAAGCGGTGTTTCGCCATTGAATGCCCAGACGATGCCGAGCGACTCCGCCGTCGGATAGCTGAACAGCCTGGCGTAGGGCGGCGGCGGGTCACCGGCCGGGACCTCGGTGCAGGCACCGGTCGAGTCGTAGCGCCAGAAGTGGAACGGGCATTGAATCCTGTCGTCGACAAGGCGCCCGACCGAAAGGTCCGCGCCGAGGTGCCGGCAATAGGCGCTCTTGACGTGGACCACACCGTCGGACGTGCGATAGACAATCACGCGGCCATCGAGAAACGGGGCGCCGATCAGAGCGCCCTTCGGCACCGCCGAAGATAGCGCGACCGGATACCAGCATTGATGAAACTCGTCCTCGCCGCGAAATTCGATCTTCGTGCCGCGGCGCCATGCGCCGGCCAGCGCGGCTGTCTTTTCGGCTTCGTTCAAAACGGTTTGCTCTGCCATCTCTGTCTCCACCACAGTCTTTGTCAATCCGCCCGCATGAAACCGGGCTTTGTTCGTCAGTGCCGCTCGCCGCTTGATGAATCAGGCGGGCAGCACCTCCTGGTAATCTTTCGGACGCCGGCGCGCCTCGGCAATTTCCACTTCCAGACAACCGACCTTGTCGATCTCCGCGCGAATGCGGTCGCCCGGCTTCAGGAACTGACCGATCGACGCGCCGGAGCCCGCGCAGGAGCCGGTAAACACGATGTCGCCTGGCTCGAGCGTGATGAAGCGGCTGATGGTGGCGACCTGCTCGTACACGGAATAGAGCATGTCGGCCGTGGTGCCGTTCTGCTTGATTTCGCCATTGACGTAGAGGCGCAGGCCCAACTGCTGAGGATCACCAACGAATGCCGCTGGCATCAGCACGGGCCCGACAGGTGCCATATCGTCCTGCGCCTTGGCGCGAACGAGATCGACGCCGGCCGCCGAGTCGCGGTCGAGCAGATCACGGCACGTCAAGTCGACGCCGACACAATAGCCCGCGATAGCGGCCTTTGCCGAGTCGAGATTTGCGTCGGTGAGCCTCGCCCCCATCACGACCGCCAGCTCAATCTCCCAATCGAATTGCGCGGTGCCTGGGGGAATCGCAATCTTCGCGCCGGGCCCGACGATCGAGGTGGTCGGCGGACGCAGGAACATCGGCATCTTCGGCCAGCGCTGCGCGGGCAGATTGAACTCGCGAAGATGGTCTTTGTAGACCGCGCCGACACAGACGAGCTTGTTCGGGAACCGGATCGGCGTGGCGAGCTCGGCATCGGCTTTCGATACATAGGCGGCGGACGACGCGCTCAACGTCTCGCATTGCCGCGCAGCCTCGATGATCCGCGGGTGGGCCGCGTCCCACCGGTTCACGACTGCGCGCAGACTCATGGCGAAACCGCTGGCTAGTCTGTCCAGCCGGAAGTAGCCGTGCGGCAGTGCGACGGCGGCGCGTTCGCCGTCGACGGTACAAAGATTGGCAAGTGCAAATTCCATAGCGACCGTTTTCCTTGAATTGACTGCTGCGTAGTGCTTGCGACCGCCGGAAAACCGGAGCGGTCTATCGGCCCACAGCGCATCCGGGTGATTTCACTTTACGAGGCGGCATGGCGCCCATCAACGCCCATTTCAGCTTTGTCCGGTGAGCGGACAGTTGCCGCTCGTATCTACTTGGCGCTTGAGACCGGCTTTGCGGCGTCTGGCTCGCCGGAGTCGGCGGGCTGTGCGTGTGAGCTGCCGCAGCACGGGACGGCGAGTATGCCGCCGACGATGTCGTGGGTGACGTTGATCTTCATGGATCTTTCCGGCTGTGCGGGAATGCAATGCGGCGCAGGCCGTGCTATGCGGGCCGCTCGAATCGCTTGGAGCGTGATTTAGAATTGGTTTGTAGGGCCTTGGCGCTGGCCTTGGCCTTAACTTGTTTTCGCGGCGGGCCGCAGGCGTTGCCCCTGTGCGGGGCGGCACCTACTTTTCTTTGCAGCCGCAAAGAAAAGTAGGCAAAAGAAAGCGGCTCAAACCGCCAGTGTGACGCAGTCCCCCACTGCCCTGTTTATCGGAGCGGCTCCGGGGCGTCTGTCGCCACTTGCTTCACGCCGGAGTGACTAAGGGCTCATCCATCCGGCGGCGCTCCGCGCGCCGTGGGGCATAACAAAAACCATTGGGATATACAGGTATTCGCAGAAATCCAACGTATTCAATTGGAAGCAATCTCGCATATCAGTAGGACTCCCGTATATTCGACCGGAACCATTCCTGCGCAATCGCCAAGTTGCCCGGCAAAACTTCGCGCATTCGCCTGGAGCACGCCCGGTTTTCCTTGCAGCCCCTTCCGCCCGCGCGTAGCGCGTGGCGGGAAGAATGAGCCCTTTGTCACTAACGCGGAGTGTGCGAGATGACGGATGCCCCGGAGCCGCTCCGATAATAAGGGCAGTGGTGGACCGCGTCACATTGGCGGTTTAAGCCGCTTTCTTTTGCCTACTTTTCTTTGCGGCTGCAAAGAAAAGTAGGTGCCGCCCCGCACAGGGGCAACGCCCGCGGCCCGCCGCGAATACAAGTTAAGGCCAACGCCGCAAGGCTCCACACCACCCCCGGGGAATCACAATTCCAAAACTCTCATCTAGAACAGCGTTCTGATACCTGCACGAGCCGCGGCCTCATGCCCATTCGACGATGCCGGAAGCGTCAGGAACGCCGCACGAGCACCGCCGTTAACGTTCTGAAACGACGCGCTAACATAAACATCCGTTCTCTTAGACAAGAAATAATCGAGAATGAAAGCAACATCATGCCAGGTCGACGGCGACATCCTCGTCAGCGAATAACCCGCACTAGCTACCAAAGTCGGCGTAATCTGAAACACCTCATTAATCTCATAGCTGCGCATCGTCGCCGAAGCACCCGGCGTCGAGATCCTGGTATCGGTAAAGAGCGCACGCGTCAAAAACGATCCCAGCGTCACGCTGCCGGCCACGTCGATGTTGCGCATGTTGCTTGCCACGAACGTACCGGACGGAAACGAAGGCCCCAGCGTAGTGCCAATCTGTGCGGCCGGCGCAAGCGTCATGTCGTGGACATTGTTATACGCAAACGCAAGCCCCACTATCGCGCCGGAATATTGCGCGCCAGCCGCGACCACGCGTCCGTTGCCGCCACCCGACGAATCGGCGCCGAATGCATAGAGCGCCCCCACGCTGACGCCGCCGAACGGCGACACCGAATACTTCACCGAGTTGTTGATCCGCAGCGAGCCACCAAGGTGATCGTAGTCGCCCGGATGGAACGCATAGGCGCCGATTCTCGAGCCGAGCGAGTACTGCGTCACGTAATCCCAGACGAAGTCGTACTGCCGGCCAAACGTGAGCGAACCCCACTTCGCGTTGCTCAATCCCGCGAACGCCTGCCGTCCGAACATCAGCCCGCTTTGCGAATCGGCGCCCGTATTCAGCGAAAAACCATTCTCGAGCGTGAAAATCGCCTTGGTGCCGCCGCCCAGATCTTCCTTGCCCTGAAATCCGAAACGGCTTGGCTGGATGATGCCGTCGTTGGCAATTACCTCGCTCTTGCCGCCAGCATTCGACACATAGCTAATCCCTGTGTCTATCAATCCGTACAAGGTAACCGTACTTTGTGCGTGCGCAAGGCACGGCATCGCCAGCGCAACCGCAATTGCGAGCTGCTTTTTCATTGAAAGTCTCCGTGAATTTTTTTATGTCCGGCGTCATGTCACATGCGCCCGGTGTGTGATCGCCCCGATGCCGCCGATATTGCGGCCAGTGGCGTCGAGGCCCTGGCACAAAGATCGGAACGAACTCGAACGCGTGGTCTTCAGCGACCTTGAGGACCGCTTGGCGTTGTCTGTGGGCGTGAATCCACTCTACGAGCAGGCGAAAACCTCCTCAAGGCGAATTCCAGATTCGTCCGGTAGCCGGACAAGACAGGCACGTCATTGCGACGTCGATCCGAGGCACCCTGCGCAAATCCAGGCGGCTCGGTTGAGCCGCAACCGGTATCGAAGCACCGTTGCTGCGCCCTGCCAGCGACGTTTTCAGGTCCAGAAAGGCGCTATCTATAGATGAATCGATTGATTCGTTAAGCTTATTAATTCACACGGTAATTTTCACGGAAATGATCCTGCCCGACGCATCGCATGCCTATTGCCGAATCTGATCGATACGCGACAGAAAGGTCGCGAGGATCGGCGAGCGGTTGTTCCGGTTATAACCGACCACCAGTTCGATCGTCGGCGCTTCGCCCTTGAGCGGCCGGCTCGTCACCGACCAGGGCAGGAGTTTCTCCGCATAGGCGGGCAGCAATGCAACGCCCCTCGTCGAAGCGATCAGCGACATCGCCATCGTCAGGTTGTGGACGCGGTGCGCAGGCTCGATCGCAACATCGTTAGCCGTCAGATAGTTTTCGATCGCGCGGCGCATGGGCCCGGCCACGTCCGAGCCGCCGATGAACCGCTCGTTCGCCAGTTCGTGCACGTCGATCTCGTCGAAGGCCGCCAGGCGATGGTCGCTCGGCATCAGCACGACGAAACGCTCGCGCGCGACCGTCACGTACTCGAGGTCGGGACGGTTGGCTTCGGCACGCATGAACGCGACATCCAGCCGGCCGGTGGACAGGCCCTCCGCGAGATCGGGGGAATGCTCGCTCGAAACCGTCATCTCGAGCGTCTGCAGATCGCTCGCGAGCACGCGCGTCGCTTCAGCAAGCCAGGTCACTTCCTGGCCGCTCAGGAAGCCGACCGCAAACGTCGGCTTCAACGGCCGCGCTGCCCGCCGCGCGGCCTCGCACGCCGCGTCCACCTGCGCCAGCGCCAGGCGCGCGTGGTCGAGAAATGCCTTGCCGGCATCGGTCAGCTCGATGCCACGCGCGCTGCGCACGAACAGTTGCGCACCCACTTCGTACTCGAGGTCGCGGATCTGCCGGCTCAGGGACGGCTGGGACGTGTACAGCCGGCGCTCCGCCGCGACGGTCAAGCTGCCCTCTTCCGCCACAGCCACGAAATAACGCAGGTGACGCAGTTCCATGCGCGCAGTCCCTCACCAGTAGCCATGCCTCTCAGGTATGGCTACCAGCTTACAAAGTCTTTTTCTCCCGGGCAAGCGGCAACTATCGTTCGGTTCCATCAGGCGAACGAAACCGTCTTTCACCTCATCGCTCACCTCAACGTCAGCCATCTGCTGGAAGGACCCGATCATGAAGACCCTCACCGGAAAGACCGCGCTCGTGACGGGCGCTTCCCGTGGCATCGGACGAGCCGCTGCGCTGGCGCTCGCGCAGGCCGGGGCTCAGGTCATCGTTCACTATGGCCGCGGCGCACGTGAAGCCGAGGGCGTCGTCGCCGAAATCGCTGCGTCGGGCAGCCGTGCCCATGCCATTCAGGCAGACCTCGCGGAACCGGACGGGCCGCACAGGCTCGCGCGGCTGGTCCGGGCCATCGTCGGCGAACGGCTCGACATCCTCGTTGCCAACGCGGGCATCGCGAAGGCCGCCACGCTCGAGGAAACCGGCGTCGCGGACTTCGACGAACTGTTCGCCGTCAACGTTCGCGCGCCGTATTTTCTCGTTCAGCAACTGCTGCCGATCATGTGCAAGGGCAGCAGCGTCACGCTGCTTTCGTCGCTCGCGGCCCGCGCGGCCGTTGGCGAGCTGTCGGCCTACGCGGCCACTAAGGGCGCCGTGGATACGCTCGTGCGCCACTTCGCAGCCGACCTGGGGCCGCGCGGCATCCGCGTGAACGCGGTCGCCCCCGGCGTCGTGCAAACCGACATGTCGAGATTCACGCGCACCGAGGCAGGCCGCGCCATGACGCTCGGGCTGCAAGCCATCAAACGGCTTGCGGAACCCGAGGACATTGCCGCGGCGATCGTCTTCCTGGCGTCCGACCAGGCCAGATGGACGACGGGTACGACGCTCCGTGTGGATGGCGGCTCGCAGCTGTAGACGCGCCGACCGCGACCTTGCCGTATCGGCAACCCCAAATTCCTCACCAACCAGGAGAAGCAACATGAATCACGCACCCGTCGTCCTCGTCACCGGCGCACTGTCCGGTATTGGCCGCGCCACGGCCCTGGCCTTCGCACGCGACAAGGCGCGCGTCGTGCTTGCCGGCCGCAAGGTGGAAGTCGGCGAGAAGCTCGCGGAGGAACTGCGCGCAACCGGTATCGAAGCCGAATTCATCCAGGCGGACGTTCGTTACGAAGAGCAGGTCGAAGCGCTCATCGAGCGCACCCTCGCGCGCTTCGGTCAACTCGACATCGCCGTCAACGCGGCCGGCGTAGAGGGCGAATCAGGCCCGCTCACGGAGCAAACGCCCGAGCGCTATGCCGCCGTCTTCGATGCCAACGTGCTCGGCACCCTGCTCGCGATGAAGCACGAACTGCGCGTGATGACGGCGCAGCAACGCGGCAGCATCGTCAACGTGTCGTCGACGATGGGTCTGCGCGGTGCGGCCGGCATGTCCCTGTATTCGGCCAGCAAGCATGCTGTCGAGGGCCTTACAAAGTCCGCGGCGCTGGAAGCGGCCGCGTCCGGGGTGCGAGTCAATGCCGTCGCGCCCGGCCCCATCGACACGGAGATGCTCACGCGGCTGACCGGCAGCAGCGAGCGCAAGGCCGCCATGCTCTCGGGCGTCCCGCTCAAACGCGCCGGAACCCCCGAGGAAATCGCCGAGGCCATCGTCTTCGTCGGATCGGGCAAGGCCAGCTACATGACCGGTGAAATCCTGCGCGTCAACGGCGGCAGGACCGCCTGAACACGCGGGATGCATCTCCCATATCCGCGAGGCATGGCCGCTTGCCTACAAAGTCTTTTTCCTGTTGCCGGCGAGCGCCTACATTACCCATCAACAGGCAGCGCCGCGCGAAATCTTCAGGCGCGTAAATGAAGTGAAAGAACAGCGCCCCATGCATCTCAGACATACCGGAAAGCGAATCCTCAACTCCCATCTGCAAGGACGACGATCATGACCCGCCATAGCCACCACACCGCGCCGACGCAGTACGTCGAGGCAAACGGCATCCGCTTCGCCTTTCGCCGCTTCGGCAATCCCACGGGCGTTCCGCTCGTCATGAACATCCACTTCACGGGCACGATGGATCACTGGGATCCCGCCGTGACCGATGGCCTCGCCGCAGGACGTGAGGTCATCCTGTTCAATAACGCCGGTATTTCGAGCAGTTCGGGCAGCGTGCCCGAGTCGATCGAGGAAATGGCCGCCAATGCGGCTGCATTCATCCGTGCACTCGGCCTCGAGCAGGTCGATGTGCTGGGCTTCTCGATGGGAGGCCTGATTGCCCAGACGCTCGCCATTGCACAGCCCGCGCTGGTTCGCCGCTTGATCCTCGTCGGCACCGGCCCGCGCAGCGGAGAAGCCATGGACTCGCTGACGCCCGAAGCCGAGGAAATTTTCGGCGCAACCTATGCCGAACCGGACCATCTCTGGCTGCGCGTGCATTTCTCGCCCTCCGAAGCCAGCCAGGCGGCCGGGCATGCGTTTCTCGAACGCTTTCGCCGTCGCACGGAAGGCCGCGACCCGGCCGCCAACGAAACCGTGGCGCCGGCCCAGCTCGCCGCACTCGCCAAATGGGGCAAGCCGCAAGACAACCCGTACGCTTACCTGCAGGCGCTCGGCCAGCCGACCCTGGTGGTGAACGGCGACAACGACGTGATCATCTACACGGTCAACTCGCTGATCCTGCGCCAGCACATTCCGAATGCGCAGCTCGTCATCTATCCGGATGCGAATCACGGCTCGCTCTATCAATACCCCGAGCGCTTCGTGGCAGACGTTTCCCGTTTCCTTTCCTGAGCCGTAAGCCGCTACACCCACACTTTTGACGTGCAACTCAAGGAGCATTAATCGTGAGTACTAATCTTAATGGCAAGACCGCACTCGTCACCGGCGCTTCGCGCGGCATCGGCCGCGCCACCGCCCTCGCCCTGGCCGCAGCAGGCGCGCGCGTGCTCGTGCATTTCAGCAGCGCCGAACCGGCTGCGGACGCCGTAGTCGAGGCGATCCGAGCGTCGGGCGGTTCGGCCGAGAAGGTCGCGGCAGACCTGAGCACGGCGAGCGGCCCGCACGAACTGGCGCGCCAGGTACGCGCGCTGGTCGGCGAACGCCTGGACATACTCGTTGCGAATGCAGGCATCTCGAAGGCCTCGCCCATTGCGGAAACGACCGTCGACGACTTCGACCGCCTGTTCGCCGTCAACGTGCGCGCCCCGTACTTCCTGGTCCAGCAACTGCTGCCTGTGCTGGGCGAAGGCAGCAGCGTGGTTCTGCTGTCCTCGCTTGCCGCCCGCAGCCCGGTTGGCAATCTGTCGGCCTACGCCGCGAGCAAGGGCGCGGTCGACACCCTGGTCAAGCACTTCGCCGCATCGCTGGGCGAGCGCGGCATCCGCGTGAACGCCGTCGCGCCGGGCGTGGTGGAGACCGACATGTCGAACTTCGCCAAGACGGATGCCGGCCGGGACTACACGCTCGGCATGCAGGCCCTCAAGCGCGTGGCGCAGCCCGACGACATCGCAGGCGCGGCCCTGTTCCTCGCATCCGATGCGGCGCGCTGGGTGACGGGCGACACGCTGCGTGTCGATGGCGGCTCGAAGCTCTGATACCCGGGAGACGGCCATGAACCATGCAGCCTGTCCGAACGTTCCCGCGCTGCGCGGCGGGAGCACCGGTCGACACACGCGTGTCGCGCTCGGGCGCCGGGCCAGCTTCTGGGTCTCGGCCGGCGTGGTCGCGCATACCCTCTGGACCAGCGCGGCGCCGGCGATGACCTACCGGCTCTACGCCAGCGAATGGCACCTCACGCCGACGACCACGGCCGAAATCTTCGCTATCTACCCGGTCGTGGTCGTCAGCGTGCTGATCCTGTTCGGCGGCCTGTCCGACCAGATTGGCCGGCGGGCGACAATGCTGCTGGGTCTGGGCGCCTCTTTCCTCGGCGCGCTGACCCTTGCGCTGGCGCACGCTGTCCCATGGCTTTTCGTGGCGAGGGCATTCATGGGCGTAGGCGTGGGGCTGAGCGCCGGGCCGTCCACAGCGGCGATGGTCGAATTCAATGAAGACAATGCGCCCCGGCGAGCCTCCGTGATTGCCACGGCCGCCCAGGCCGCCGGCTTCGCAGCGGCGCTCATCATTGGCGGCGCGCTGACGCAATACGCCCCTTGGCCCTTGCATCTGGTTTTCTGGCTGCTGGCCCTTCTGATCGCAGCCTTGTTCATCGTCACGTGGTTCCTTCCCCAGCCTGCCGGGAGCCGCGCAGCAGGCGGCTGGACGCCCCGCCTGCCATCTCTGCCCCGGAGCGAGCGCAAAGCCTTCATGGTTGCCGCGCTTGCCATGACGACCGCCTATACCCACGGCGTCATGATCCTGTCGCTCGGCGGGCAAATCGCGCACGACCTCGTCCAATCCCCGAACACGCTCGTCAACGGCTCGATTCTCGCGGTCTTCGCCATCACGTCCGGCGTCGTGAGCTTGTTCACCCAGTCTCTGTCGACGCGGACGGCAATGATGGCGGGCGCCGCGGCGTCCGGCGCGGGCACGGCGTTGCTCGCGGCCGCTTCCGCCTTTCACGCTATGACGCTCTTCCTGTCTGCGACCGCCATGACGGGTGCCGGCTACAGCCTGCTGTTTCTGAGCGCCCTGGAAGTCATCAACGGCGCAACTTCCGCTGAACGACGAGGCGGCACCCTGTCGGCGCTGTATCTCCTCGGTTATCTGGCCGTCGGCCTGCTCGCACCGATCCTGGGCCGCGTTGCCACGGTGCACGGACTGGGCATGGCCGTGGATCTGGGCGCAGGCGTCATCGTCGCGATGAGCGCCGCCACGCTAGCTCTCGCGCATGCCAAAAGACCTCAACGCAAGCTCGATGAAATAGGCCCTAAAGCAAAACGTAAATGCAAATAGCAGTCATTCGCATCTTTATTGACGGACGAAGATCGAGCCGGTACGATGCGCCGCAGATCGACGGGGCGATCCCATGCTAATCACACGCGGTTCGGGTGATGAGTGAGCCATGCACGGAACGCACGCCGAAGTCTCGACATGGCCTGACGAACCTGGACTAAAAGATGCGCGCGAACCGGATGCCGCCAGCGGCAATGCAATGCCGTCCTCACACGGGCGAGGCGCTCTCCATGGCCGCGTCCGATGCTCGCTCGGGCAGGCTCGGCTTCAACCGGCTACAGCGCCGCCCCGCCCGCGACCGCTACGACGGCCTTGCGCGATTCTTTCATTGGACCTTTGCCGCCTGCATCGTCTATGCGAGCGTGGCGGGTTATACGCTCACGCGCCTTGCCAATGGCCCCGTGCATCATTTTCTGTCCCAACTGAACATGTCTATCGGAACGGTGCTCATCGTCCTGTTTCCGTTTCGAGCGGGCTGGAAGCTGGTTCGGGCCGAACCTCGTGCGATGCACGGCGTATCGGCGCGGCAGCAATTGCTCGCGCATGGTGTACACGGCGTGCTCTACCTCACGATGTTTGCCGTGCTCGCAAGCGGCTTCTTGATGGTCCCGAACGGCTATACGTTCCTTGGCCTCTTTGAGATTCACACGCCGTTCCAGAAAGGCCCGCTAACCGACGCATTATTCGCGGTGCACCGCGCAAGTTGCGCGCTGCTGGCAGGACTGGTCGTGCTGCATGTGCTCGCGGTCGTCAAGCACCAGTGGATTGCGCGTAATGATGTGTTGCGCAGGATGCTTTAAGGAGTGAGCGCCTTCCCCACGAAGGCGCTCACGTCAACGTGCCGCTACTTGCCCTAGGCTCTCGGGCTTGCGAGCATCGCCGCTATCGCCTTGACAAACGCCTCATACAACCGGGCCGTCTCGGGGCAGCGCGCCATCGCCCGCATGCAGCCGTGCAGCAATCCACGGCCGAGATGAAACTGCGCAGGCACGCCCGCCGCGCGCAAGCGCTCGACATACTGTTGTCCGTCGTCACACAAAGGATCGAACTCGGCTACCGCCACGAACGCCGGCGGTAAGCCGCCCAACGACGGCGCCGCCAGCGGTGCGAGACGCGGGTCCTTGTGGCTGGCCGAATCGGGCGCGTAGACGCGCAGGAAATACTCCACATCGGCAGTGCTTAGCAACGGTGCGTCGGCATTGTCACGGAAGGACGGAAGACTATGATCCGTGCCCAGCCCCGGGTAAATCAGCGCTTGCCCAAGCGGCGCCACACCGCCCATCCGCGCGATCTCCAGGCACAACGCCGCTGCCAGATTGCCGCCCGCGCTGTCGCCTGCGACCACCACGCGGGACGTATCGATTCCCCAGGCTTCACGCTGCATCTGCAGATGCCGCCACGCTGCCAGGCAGTCGTCGAATGCAGCCGGAAACACATGCTCGGGCGCCATGCGGTAGTCCACCACGACGACCACTGCGGACAAATCGCGCGCCAGCGGCGCCGTGATGAACTCGTGCGAATCCAGACCGCCCACGACCCAGCCGCCGCCGTGCAGATACAACACGCACGGCCAGCCCTGCGCGGGCGCTTCGCCCGACGGACGATAGATGCGCACCGGAATATGCCGCTCCGACCCGACGATGGCCTGATCTTCAATCACGAGGCGTGCGTCGCGCTCAGGCGTGAAGTGTCGGCACAGCGCGTCGTAAGCATCCCGCATGGCCTTCACGCTGTCGTCAGCGGCAACGAAGCGGCCGCTCGTCTCCACGAACTCGCGCATCGCGTCGCTGAGTGGGTAGTGCTTTTGCATGATGTCCTCGCTCAGCCGACCCGTTGCCTGTCGGTCGCCACCATGTCCGGCGACGCGTTGCGCTCTTCGATCAGATGCCCCGGCACATGGCCGTAGTCCTCGCGCAGCCACTTGAGCAGGCCGTACGCCTTGAGCAGCAGCACGACAAGGAACGGAATGGCCGTCACGATCACCGCCGTCTTCATGGTATTGAGCGGCGCTTTGGAGAAGATCATCGCCAGCGGCACCAGCGTGAGCATGATGCACCAGAACAGGCGGTCGGCGGGCGCAGGGTCTTCGCCTTCGGCCAGATCGCGGGTGCAGGTGGCCGACACCGCATAGCCCACGGCGTCCATGTGCGCCGCGAGGAAGATCGCCATCACGAACAGGAAGAACGTCATCACAATGCGGCCGGCCGGCAGCTGGTCGAGCAGCATGCTGATCGCCAGTTCGCCGCCCTGGTGGCTCAACACGCCCGGCACGTTGACAACGCTGTTCATGAAATTGTGCAGGCTGTAGTTCTCGAGCACGCCGAATACGAACCACACGCCCACGCAGCCGCCCAGCAGCATCGCGAGGATGACTTCCCGAATGGTGCGCCCGCGCGAGACGCGGGTCACGAACAGCGCCACGCCCGGCGCATAGGAGATCCACCAGAGCCAGTAAAACACCGTCCACTCGCGGGTGAATTTGCCGTCGCCCATGGGATCGGTGAACAGGCTCATGTCGACGAAGTTGGTCAACATCAGCCCGAGGCTCGAGAGCGTATTGCTGGTGATGAACTGGGTCGGGCCGGCAAGATAGATGTAGATCGTCAACGCCACCACGCCCCAGCACACCATATGGCTGAGCCGCTTCATGCCGCCGTCCATGCCCACCCACGAACTGATCGTGAACAGCACCGACACCGCGAGGATGATGATCACCTGCGTCGTAAACGTGTCCGGAAGGCCGGTCAGCGTGGCCAGCAGCCTCGAGAAAGTCGTGGCGGTGAGCACCAGTGAAATAGTCAGGGCTCCGAACATGCACAGCATGAACAGCAAGTCGATCAAGCGGCCGACCGGACCGCTCGCGCGGCAGCCCGTAATTGCCTCGATCACGGAGGCGAGGCCCAGCCCCTTGTTCTTGCGAACGTGGAAGTGATAGCACATGGCCACGGCGCCAACCGCGTAGATCGCCCAGGCGCTCAGTCCGGAATGGAAGAACGAATAGGCGACGCTGAATTTGAGCGCCTGCTGCGACTCGGGCGGCAGGTTCAATCCCGGCGTCTGATAGTAGTACGCCCAGTCGAGAAAGCCCCAGTACAGCGACGAGGACCCCAGACCGGAGAGGATGAACATGAAAATCCACGAGAGCGTCGAGTATTCCGGCGCACCCTCGCCCAGCCGGATCTTGCCGTACTTGCTGAGGGCCAGCCCGATCACGAAGATCGACGAACAAAATGCAAATAGCAGAACCGGCGATGCAAAGATCGTGGTGCACCAGTACAGGACCTGCTCCGCGCCGGCGATCGATTGCTTGGGAAAGGCCGCCAGCCCTCCCACCGACAAGAAGATGATCGACAGGCTGATCAGGGTGAGCGGCATATCGCGCCGGCTGGATCGGGTATTGCCCAAGGTGTCTCCTTTATTCGAGGCTTCCGCGTGTCGCGCCGCCTTGTAGGTGTCCGCAGAAATTCGGAGGCTAGTATCCCGCAAGACATTTCGGCTATAGACAGGCGATCCGTAAATCCTTGCAACACGAATCGTGAAGAATGCGCAACGCATGGCGGCCGAGCGCCAGCGGGCATCTCCGCCCGAGCCCATGGGCTTGACGCTCACTCGAACCGCACCTGAAGTCGTGCTAGCGTAGGGCCTGTTCACGCCCACCCGAGCTGCCCGCACGCCCCCCATGCCTGAAGCCGCCCCGCCGCCCCTGACCGACGCCCCGGGTCTCTCCCGCGCGCTCGCCCGCCACTACCCGCGCGGCCTGCACATCGAGCCGCACTCGCATGCCTGGGCCCAGGTCCTCTATGCCGTTTCGGGCGTGATGTGGGTCGAAACGGGCCGCGAAGCGCTCGTCGTGCCGCCGCAGCGCGCGGTCTGGCTGCCGCCGGGCACGCCGCACGCGATCCATATGATGAGCGCCGTCGAGATGCGCAATCTCTACCTCCACGAGCGCGACATCGGCCACCTGAGCAAGCAGTGCGAGGTGTTCCAGATCGATGGCCTGCTGCGCGAGCTGATCAAGACCATCGCCGAAAGCGAGCACGAACGCGATGAGGCCTGGCTCGCCGCCGCCTCGCAGCTCGCGGCGATGGAGCTCGCTCACGCGAGGCGCTCGTCGCTGCGGATTCCGCTGCCGGATGCCACCGGCACAGCGGGTGTATCAGCCGCAGCGGGCGTATCGGGCACAAGCGGCACTGCTGGTGCCGCCGACCGGCGCCTCGCCATGCTGTGCCGTGCGGTGATCGACAATCCGTCGAACGAGATCGCCTTCGAGCAGCACGCCGCGCAGGTGGGCGCGAGCGTGCGCACGCTCGCGCGCCTCTTCACACGCGAGCTGGGCGTGGGCTTTGCGCAATGGCGGCGCCAGGTGCAGCTCGCGATTGCGGTGTCGCGGCTCGCCGAAGGCCAGTCCGTGAGCGCCGTGGCGCGCGAGCTCGGCTATCTGCCCAGCAGCTTCAGCGACATGTTCCGGCGCGAGCTGGGCGTGCCGCCCAGCGAATACGGCCCCGAGGAAACGCTCGGGCACGCAGATGGCCATGGCGGCGCCGACACCGCCCCGGCGCACTAGCCACGCCAACGTCCTTATTTCGTGGTGTACCCGCCGTTGATCAGGATGGTCTGCCCCGTGATCCACCAGCCGTCGCTCACGAGATGGCGGATGAACGGCACGACATCCTCGATGTCGGTCAGCCCCGTCTTCGAGCACTTCGAGAGCGCCGCGGCCGTCTTGTGATACGCCACCGCGTCCTCGCCTTCGGCGGGATAGAAGAACGGCGTATCCATCGGGCCGGGCCCGACCGCCGTCACCGAAATTCCGCGTTCGCCGAATTCCTTTGCGGCCGCACGCGTGAAGTGCTCGACGGGCGCCTTGGTGCCCGCATAGGCCGCGTAGAACGGCGTAAACGCGCCGAGCAGCGAAGTCACGAGCGTGACGATCTTGCCGTTGTCGTTGACGTGCCGGCCCGCTTCGCGCAGAAAGAAGAACGCGGTTTTGGAATTCACGGCGGCCATTTCGTCATACTCGGCTTCGGTGATCTCCGTGAACGGCTTCTTCAACACCTTGCCCACCGTGTTGATCGCGATGTCCGGACGCCCGACCGCCGCAACGGCATCCGTGAACAGCTTCTCGACCGCGGCCGCGCTCGTGAGGTCCGCCTGGAGCGTGAGCGCCTCGGCGCCGGCCTGCTTGACCGCGGCGGCCGTTTCCTCGGCAGCGGCTTTCGTGCTGGCGCTGTTGTAATGAATCACGACCGCCTTCGCACCCTGTGCGGCCAGGTCCCTCGCGACGAGGCCGCCGAGATTCTTGGCGCCGCCGGCAATCAGCACGGTCTTGCCCTTGATGTCATGGTTCGCCATCTCTACTCTCCGAACGGGTCGGCTGCCCGGTGCAGCCACCTCTGCGGCACATGATAAAGTTCGACTTATCGTCTATAAAGGCCCTATTTCTGACCAGATCGGTCAGAAAACTCGACCAATTTCCACCCCATCGCGGCGCCGCTTCCGCCCCATCGAACGCGCGCCGGCCGGCTGGCAACCATGGACCGCATCGACCTTTTTCGTGTGTTCACCCGCGTCGTCGAATGCGCGAACTTCACGCGTGCCGCACAGACGCTCGGCATGCCCCGCTCTTCCGTCTCGGCGGCTATTCAGGAGCTGGAGAACCGGGTAGGCACGCGCTTGTTGAACCGAACGACGCGCAAAGTCACGACGACCCAGGACGGCGCGGCCCTCTATGACCGGTGTCTGCGGCTGATTGCCGACATGGAGGAAACCGAAAACCTGTTCCGCGAAGCAAGCTTCACACCCGGCGGCACATTGCGGGTCGACATGCCCGACCGCATAGGACGCCTGATCGTTGCGCCCGCGCTACCCGACTTCCTCGATGCCTGGCCGCAAATCGACGTCGAGCTCGGCACCACCGATCGCGCGGTCGATCTGGTCGAGGCACGCATCGATTGCGCGCTGCGCGTCGGCAAGCTCAGCGACTCCGGCCTGATTGCGCGCCCGATTGGCGAGCTCACGCTCATCAACGTCGCGAGCCCAGCGTGGCTCGCACGGCACGGCGTCCCGCACCGTCCCGACGACCTCGCGAGCCACGCGCCTATAGGCTATGCGTCACCCTCGAGCGGGCGGCTCGCGCCGTGGGAATGGGTCGATGGCGAGACGATCAGGACGCTCGACACCAACGGCCGCGTCACGGTCAACAACGCCGAGACCTACATCGCCTGTTGCCTCGCGGGACTCGGGCTCATCCAGATCCCGGCCTATGACGTCGAGGAGCATATTCGGGCGGGCGAGCTCGTCGAAGTGCTGCCGCAATATCGCGCCGCGCCGATGCCGGTTACGCTGCTCTACCCGCACCGCCAGCATCTGTCCCGCCGCTTCCAGGTATTCGCGGACTGGCTCGTGAATCTCGTGAAACGCGAGTGCTGCACGCACGGCAAGGGCGATTGAGCCACGCATATGCACATGCCGATATCGCGGCTGTCGTGCGCCCGCTACGCAATAAGTCAATCGGGGTCATACCCGCGGCAGCTAATTTCGTAAAAGAGCGGGATTTTTCGTCCTGCAGTGTCTATTTTGTTAGTCTTCGTCCGTCGTTCGAATGGCGCCACGCGGCTCGCCCGCGAATTTCGACAGGAGATCCCTCATGACGATTCAAAAGATCACGCCTTTTCTCTGGTATTCCACGCAAGCCGAAGAGGCCGCGGCTTTCTACACGAAAATCTTTCCGGATTCGCGCATCATCCGGGTCACCCCGGTGCCCAGCGCCGGAGCCACCAAAGTCGTCGACTTCGTGCTGTTTGGGCAGCCGTTCTTTGCCATGAGCTCCGGGCAGCCCGAAGCGTTCAACCTCTCGATCTCCCTCATGGTCAATTGCGCCGATCAGGCCGAGCTCGACCGTTACTGGAATGCGCTGCTCGAAGGCGGCGGCGCGCCGCTCGAATGCGGCTGGCTCAAAGACCGCTTCGGTATCGCATGGCAGATCGTTCCCGACGATCTGATGCGCATGATGGCCGACTCCGACCCGGTCAAGGCCGCTCGCGTGGCCAACGCCATGATGTCGATGGTGAAGTTCGATGTGGCCGCATTGAGAGCGGCTTATGCGGGCACGGCGGGCTAAATACGCCGCCGATCGATGCGAGCACACCCGTTTCCCCGGGTGGCTCGTCGATCGGGTCACAGCCAATCGGCTTGACTCCCGACTCCAATAATAACTATTAAGGGACGCTATAAAGCGTCCTCCACGGCCGCCGTTTACCCCGGAGTAAGGCATCGTTTGTCGGCGGAATCCCCGAAGGAATGCGCCGATATTTAAGCCGGCAGTCCGCTTAAAGCTACCCATAAAAACTATCCGAGAGCTGCAAGCGGTGATTTCCTCCGAGGGACCCATGAAATTCTCGAATTTGCCTATTGCAGTCAAGCTATACAGCGCGTTTGGCCTGGTCGTCAGCGTCCTGGTGATACTGGGTGTGGTTTTCTATTCGTTCTTTACATCCGTGACCGAAGCGAACAAGTGGAATATTCACACCTGGCAGGTCATCGATGAAACACGCGGATTAACTGAAAGCCTCGTCAATATGGAAACCGGTCTGCGCGGATACGCGATAGTCGGCGACACAACCATGCTGGAGCCCTATGAAAAGGGCACCGATGCCTTCAGGCAGCACCTCGCCCAGGCGCGCTCGCTCACCAGCGACAACGCAAAGCAGCAGGAGCGGCTGAACCGACTGGAGGCACAGGAGGCCAGTTGGGCATCGAGCTTCGCCGCGGACCTGCTTTCGAGGAGAAAAGCCGTCAATGCAAACCAGCTCACGCTCGACGCCTTGATCGGCGGCTTCAAGCAGGACTCGGGCAAAGCCCAAATGGACGCCATGCGCGCGACGATCCAGGAGATTGCGGGCAATGAGGCGTCGCTCCTCACGGTTCGCGCGGCGGAGGTCGAGTCGCTGCAAACGCGGACCCAGGCCGCGCTCGTGATCGGCACGCTCATGGCGGCGGTGATCAGCGCCCTGCTGGCCGGCTGGATTGCACGCCTTATCGCACGGCCGATACGCGAGGCCGTGCACCTCGCCCAGAACATCGCCAAGGGCGACCTGACCTCCACCATCACGGCCACGAGCAAGGACGAATCGGGCGCCTTGTTACAGGCGCTGTCCTTCATGCAGGCCCGCCTTGTCGAGGTGGTATCGGGCATCAAATCGTCGGCAGACTCCATCATGACGGCGGCCAACGAGGTCGCGACCGGCAACGCGGACCTGTCTTCGCGCACGGAGGAGCAAGCGGCATCGCTCGAAGAGACGGCATCGAGCATGGAGGAGCTGACCTCGACCGTCCGGCAAAACGCCGACAATGCGCGCCAGGCCAGCCAGTTGGCCTCGAGCGCGTCGGCGGTGACGGTCAAGGGCAACGAGGTCGTGAACCGCGTCGTGGCGACCATGGGCAACATCAGCCGGAGCTCGGACAAGATCGGCGAGATCACGGGCATCATCGAAGGCATTGCTTTCCAGACCAACATCCTGGCGTTGAATGCCTCGGTGGAAGCCGCTCGCGCGGGCGAGCAGGGACGCGGTTTCGCCGTCGTTGCGGGCGAAGTGCGCAGCCTCGCGCAGCGGGCCTCGACCGCCGCCAAGGAAATCCGCGATCTCATTCATGCTTCGGTCGAGGAGATCCGGGGCGGCACGGCCGAAGCCGGCGAGGCGGGCAAGACCATGTCCGACGTTGCGCAAGCGATCAACCGTGTCACGGAGATCATTGCCGAGATCGCGGCGGCGTCCCATGAGCAGACGCGCGGCATCGAGCAGGTCAGTCAGGCGGTCATGCAGATGGATCAGGTCACCCAGCAAAACTCGGCGCTGGTCGAAGAGGCGGCCGCCGCGGCACAGTCGCTCGACCATCAGGGCGCGGAGCTTGGGCGCATTGTGGCCGTTTTCCGCCTGGCAACAGGCACGCTTGCCGCGCGTCCTGTCCAGACTCGCTCGAGCGCTTCCACCGCTGCCCCCGCCTGGCGCGCGCTCGAATCGATGAGCGCCTGAACCCACAAAACGCCAACCCACGGGCCGTCGCAATGACGGTCCGTCGATTCGATCTGGCAGCACGACACCGCGCGCCCGGTTCGACGATCCCCTCACTCCCCCGCTCGATGGACGCCCGACATTGCGGCAACGCAGGGATTGGCGTCGATCGAAAGCAATTTGCAAGGATTGCCAGGTAGCGTGCGCACTGCATGTTGCCGGCGCTTTCCATCGCTTACCGCTATCCCGCACGACCCAGCCATATGTAACGTCGAATGACGAAAGCCGGCCCATGTAACGCGGCAAAATCTTTCAATTACCTGACGTTTCGAAATTAGCGCGCGAGTTGGTTAGACTGCAAGTTTCCGGCATTCGCGGTCCGGCCCTCGAAGCCCGAACGCGTTCAGCAACGGCTGCAAACAACAACCACGAGTATGCGTATGCGTATGCGAACCGACGACAACCGGCACGGCGCCCTGGCGGCCCAGCCGAAGTGTTCCGCACCTGGCCCCCGCACCCGCGCGAGCACGCGCGCTGCATGGATCGTCGGCACCTCTGGGAGACTGGCATGAAACAACCCCCACGTTCACTGCGTTCGCTGCCCCCCAAGGGTGCGGCCAGTCTCCTTGGGGCGGCCCGCCGGAGACTGTCATGAGCGACACGCCAAACCACCCTGCTGCCCCGCAAGCCCCCACACCGCCCAGGGCACCCGACGCCCCGCCGCAGCGCAAGCGGCGCGGGCGCTGGATCCTCGCGCTGATCGTGCTGGCGCTGATCGCACTCGTGGTCATGCATGTGCTGCGCGGCAAGAAGCCCGTGCGCGCCGCCGCCCCGCAGGTCGTGACCGTTGCGCCCGCCACGCTCGGCGCGATGCCAGTGACGCTCGACGCGCTCGGCACGGTCACGCCGGTCGCCACCGTCACGGTGCTGCCGCAACTGAGCGGCTATCTCACCGAAGTCGGCTACCGCGAAGGCCAGGACGTCGTGAAAGGCCAGTTCCTCGCGCAGATCGATCCGCGCCAGTACGAGATCAGCAAGGAGCAGGCCGAAGCGCAACTGGCCAAGGACCGCGCCTCGCTCGCGCAGGCGCGCGCCGACCTCGAACGCTACACGCAGCTGCACGAAAAGCAGTCGATCGCCGAGCAAACTTATACCGATCAGAAGTTCCTCGTCGCCCAGGACGAGGCGGCCGTGAAGTCCGACATTGCCAACATCAAGCAATTCGAGCTCGATCTCATCTACTGCCGTATCACCGCGCCCGTGTCCGGGCGCGTGGGCCTGCGCCTCGTCGATCCGGGCAACTACGTGACAGCGTCGAGCTCCACCGGCATCGCCGTCATCACTCAGATGAAGCCCACCACGGTGCAGTTCACGGTGCCGCAGAATTCGCTCTCGGACGTGCTGCAGCGTGTCAACGCGGGCGCGCAGCTGCCGATCACGGTCTACAGCAGCGACAACACCAGGCAGCTCGCCACCGGCATGCTCTACGCGATCAGCAACCAGATGGCCACGGCCACCGGCACGGTCACGCTGCGCGCGAGCGTGCCCAACGACGACGAGGCGCTGTTCCCCAACGAGTTCGTGAACGTGAAGCTGCTCGTGGACACGATGGACAACGCCGTGCTCGTGCCCACGCCCGCCGTGCAGACCGGCGCGCCCGGCGACTATGTGTATCTCGTCAACGCCAACAACACGGTGTCCGTCCACAAGGTCACGCTGGGCCCGAGCGACGGCCAGCACACGGTGATCGTCGAGGGCCTCGCGGCGGGTCAGCGCGTGGTGACCGACGGGCTCGACCGCCTCAACGACGGCGCGAAGATCCAGCCCTCCTCGGGCAACCCTCGCGCAGCCGGCGCGGCCAGTGGCGCCCATGGCGCGAGCGCGGCACGCATGGGCAACGCCTCGCACGCCCACGCAAAACCGCTGCCGCCGGCCTCCGGGGCGAGCGCCGCCTCTCAATCCACCGGCGCGCAGGCGTCCTGATCCGCAGCCCTTGCGCCGATGAATATCTCGCGTCTCTTCATTCTGCGGCCCGTCGCGACTTCGTTGCTGATGATCGCGATGGTGCTGGTCGGCCTCGTGGCGATGAAGTTCCTGCCGGTGTCGTCGCTGCCCTCGGTCGACTACCCGACCATTCAGGTGCAGACCTTCTACCCCGGGGCGAGCCCGAACGTCATGGCCACCACGGTCACGGCGCCGCTCGAAGTGCAGCTGGGCGAGATACCGGGCCTGCAGCAGATGGTCTCGTACAGCTCCGAGGGCGCCTCGGTCATCACGCTGCAGTTCGACCTCTCGCTGAACCTCGACGTGGCCGAGCAGAACGTGCAGCAGGCCATCAACGCGGCCAACAGCTTCCTGCCGAGCGGCCTGCCCGCGCCGCCGACCTACGCGAAGGTCAATCCCGCCGACCAGCCCATACTCACGCTCGCGGTGACCTCGCAGTCGATGTCGCTCACGCAGCTGCAGGACGCCGCCAACAACCGGCTCGCCACCAAGATCTCCGAAGTGCCGGGCGTGGGTCTCGTGAGCACCGCGGGCGGCAACGTGCCCGCCGTGCGCGTGGAAGCCGACCCGCAGAAGCTCGCCGCCTACGGCCTGAATCTCGACGACCTGCGCACGCTGCTCGCCAATGTGAACATCAGCGCGCCGAAGGGCAACTTCGACGGCCCCGAGCTCGACTACACGATCAACTCGAACGACCAGATCTCGGACCCGAAGGACTACGAAGACACGGTCATCGCCTACCAGAACGGCTCGCCCGTGTTCATGCGCGACGTCGCGCGCGTGTCCACGGCGGCCCAGGATGTCGAGCGCGGCGCGTGGTACAACAAGACGCCCGCCATCGTGCTGAACGTGCAGCGCCAGCCCGGCGCGAACGTGATCGCCACGGTCAACCAGATCATGCGCCAGCTACCGCAGCTCGAAGCCACGCTGCCCGCCGGCATGAAGGTCACGGTGGTCTCCAACAGCGTGGGCGTGATCCAGTCCTCGGTCGACGACGCGGCTTTCGAGCTCGTGCTCGCCGTGGCGCTGGTGGTGGCCGTGATCTTCGTGTTCCTGCGCAATCTGCCCGCCACGATCATTCCGAGCATCTCGGTGCCGGTCTCGTTGATCGGCACGCTCGCGCTCATGTACGAGCTCGGCTACTCGATCGACAATCTCTCGCTGATGGCGCTCATCATCGCCACGGGCTTCGTGGTGGACGACTCGATCGTGATGATCGAGAACATCGTGCGCTATCTGGAAGAAGGCGACAAACCCTTGCAGGCGGCGCTCAAGGGCGCGGGGCAGATCGGCTTCACCATCCTCTCCCTGACGATCTCGCTGATTGCCGTGCTGATTCCGCTGCTCTTCATGGGCGGTGTGATCGGGCGGCTCTTCAGCGAATTCGCGGTCACGCTCGCGGTGACCATCGTGCTCTCCGCGGTGGTCTCGCTCACGGTCGTGCCGATGATGTGCGCGCGCATCCTGCGCGCCCAGGCCGAACGGCATCCGAGCCGCTTCGAGCGCATCAGCGAGGGCCTCTTCAACAAGACGCTCAACGCCTATGAGCGCGGCCTGCGCTGGGTGCTCGACCACCAGACGCTCACGCTCGTCGTGGCCGTGGTGACGGTGGCGCTCACGGGATTCCTCTACGTGGTGATACCCAAAGGCCTCTTCCCCGTGCAGGACGTGGGCGTGATCCAGGCCATCAGCGTGGCCGACAACTCGGTCTCGTATCAGGCGATGGTGCGGCGCCAGTCGGCGCTCGCCGAGGAAATCCTCAAGGACCCCGATGTGGTTTCGCTCACCTCGTACGTGGGCATCGACGGCATCAACAACACGCTCAACAACGGGCGCTTCCTCATCAACCTGAAGCCGCACGACGACCGCTCCGAAACCGCCGCGGAGATCGCGCGGCGCATCCAGCAGTCGGTGGCGAAGGTGCCGGGCATCCGCCTCTATCTGCAGCCCGAGCAGGATCTCACGCTCGACACCACGGTCTCGCGCAACCAGTACAACTTCGTGCTGCGCGGCCCGAGCCAGGACGCGTTCGAGCAATACGTGCCCGCGCTCGTCGCGCGCATGAAGCAGATACCCTCGATTGCCGACGTCACGAGCGACCTGAACACCGACGGCCTCTCCGTGAACGTGCAGGTGAACCGCCAGCTCGCGGCGCGCTACGGCATCACGGCGGCGACCATCGACAACGCGCTCTATGACGCGCTCGGCCAGCGCATCGTCTCGACCATCTTCCAGCAGTCGGACCAGTACCGCGTGATTCTCGTGGCCAAGCCCGAGTCGCTGCCCACGGTCGATTCGATCGGCGACATCTATCTGCCGAGCCAGACCGCGGAGTCGGGCCAGGTGCCGCTCAAGGGCATCGCGACCATCACCATCACGCGCTCGCCGCTGATGATCAGCCACCTCGCGCAGTTCCCTTCGGTGACGATCTCGTTCAATCTCGCCGATGGCGCCTCGCTCTCCGCGGCCGTGACCGACATCCGCAAGGCCGAGGCCGCCGTGAAGCTGCCGCCTTCGATCACCTCGTCGTTCCAGGGCGCGGCACAGGCGTTCGAGGACTCGCTTTCGAGCGAGGTCTATCTGCTGATTGCAGCCATCGTGGCCGTGTATATCGTGCTGGGCGTGCTCTACGAGAGCTATATCCATCCGGTGACGATTCTCTCGACGCTGCCTTCCGCCGGCATCGGCGCCCTGCTCGCACTGATGATCGCGGGCAAGGACCTCGACGTGATCGGCATCATCGGCATCGTGCTGCTGATCGGCATTGTGAAAAAGAACGCCATCATGATGGTGGACTTCGCGCTCGAAGCCGAGCGCGTGCACGGCAAGCCGGCACGCGAGGCGATCTTCGAGGCCTCGCTGCTGCGCTTCAGGCCGATCCTCATGACCACGCTCGCCGCCATGCTCGGCGCGCTGCCCATGCTGCTCGGCAGCGGCACGGGCTCGGAGCTGCGCCGCCCGCTCGGCCTCGCGATCATCGGCGGCCTCACGGTGTCGCAAATGCTCACGCTCTTCACGACGCCGGTGATCTATCTGTTCTTCGACCGCCTCGCCGAACGCTTCGGCCGCAAGCGCAATCGTGATCAGGCCAGCGGCACGGATGGCGATGCGGGCCCCGGTCCCGGCACCAGCGCACCGCCCGCGCCCGAGGGCACGCCGTGAACCTCTCGGCGCTCTTCATCCGGCGGCCGGTCGCGACTTCGCTGCTCGCGATCGCGATCCTGCTCGCCGGCACGCTGGCTTTTTTCCGGCTGCCGGTGGCGCCGCTGCCCAACATCGCCTATCCGGTGATCGTGGTGCAGGCGAACATGGCGGGCGCGAGCCCCGAGACGATGGCCTCCACGGTGGCCGAGCCGCTCGAGCGGCGCCTGGGCACCATCGCCGACGTGAGCCAGCTCACCTCGATCAACAATGTGGGGTCCTCACTGATCGTGGTGGTGTTCGGCCTGAATCGCGACATCAACGGCGCGGCGCGCGACGTGGAAGCGGCCATCCAGGCCGCCCGCGCTGACCTGCCCACCACGCTGCGCAGCAACCCCACTTACCGGCAGTACAACCCCGCGAGCGCGCCGATCATGGTGCTCGCGCTCACCTCCGAGACGCTCACCAAGGCGCAGCTCTACGACTCCGCCGATTCCGTGATCATGCAGCAGCTCTCGCAGGTGGACGGCGTGGGGCAGATCACGCTGGGCGGCGGCGCGTTGCCCTCGGTGCGTGTGGAGCTGGAGCCCAGCAAGCTCAATAGCTACGGCATCGGGCTCGAAGACGTGCGCGCCGCCATCGGCGCGGCCAACGCGGACAGCGCGAAAGGCCACATCGACCAGGGCGCCCAGCGCTTCGTGGTGACCTCGAACGACCAGATCAGCAACGCCGCGCCCTACCGCGACGTGATCATCGCCTACCGCAACGGTGCGCCCGTGTACCTGCGCGACGTGGGCACAGTGAACGACTCGAACGAAAACATCCGCAACGCCGGCCTCTTCAACGGCAAGTCGGCGGTGCTCGTGATCGTCTATCCGATGCCGGGCAGCAACGTCGTGAAGACCGTGCAGCAGATCCAGGCGCGCCTGCCCTCGATCGAGGCGGCGCTGCCCGGCACAATCAAGGTGCACGTGGCGATCGACCGCTCGGAGTCGGTGCGCGCCTCGGTGGCCGACACCGAGCGCACGCTCTTCATCGCCGTGCTGCTCGTGATCGGCGTGGTGTTCGTGTTCCTGCTCTCGCCGCGCGCCACGCTCATTCCCGCCGTGGCGCTGCCGCTGTCCATCGTGGGCTCGTTCGGGCCGATGTACCTGCTCGGCTACAGCATCGACTCGCTCTCGCTGATGGCGCTCACCATCGGCACCGGCTTCGTGGTGGACGACGCCGTGGTGGTGCTCGAAAACATCGTGCGACATATCGAGGCCGGGCTCGACCCGAAGGAGGCCGCGTTGCGCGGCGCGGGCGAAGTGGGCTTCACGGTGCTTTCGATGAGCCTCTCGCTGATTGCCGTGTTCCTGCCGATCCTGCTGATGCCGGGCATCGTCGGCCTGCTCTTTCACGAGTTCGCGATGACGCTCTCGATCGCGATCGTCATCTCGCTCGTGGTCTCGCTCACGGTCACGCCCACCATGTGCGCCTATGTGCTCGCGCGCGAGCGCAAGGAGCGCGAGCCTTCGCGCGTGGGCCAGTGGATCAATGCGCAGTTCGACCACTTCAAGCAGTTCTATTCGCGCACGCTCGACGTCGCGCTCAATCATGCGCGGCTCACGATCTTCATTTTGGTCGCTCTGCTGATCGGCAATGTGTTTCTTGCGCGCCTGCTCTCCGGCACCTTCTTTCCCGAGCAGGACACGGGCATTCTGATCGGGCAGATCATCGCCGACCAGAGCATCTCGTTCACGGCGATGGAGCAGAAGCTCGCGCAGTTGCAGGACATCGTGCAGAAAGATCCCGCCGTGGCCTCGGTCGCGGGCTTCACGGGCGGGCGCGCACTGAACTCGGCCACCGTCTTTATCCAGCTCAAGCCGCTCGCGCAACGCAAGCTCTCGGCCACCGAAGTCGTGAACCGCCTGCGGCCCAAGCTCAATGCGGTCTCGGGCGCACGCCTGTTCCTGCAGGCTCAGCAGGACTTGCAGATCGGCGGGCGGCAGGCGGCGGCGGAATACCAGTACACGCTCACGAGCGACGACGCCGATGCGCTCTTCCAGTGGGTGCCCAAGCTCATCACCGAGCTGAACAAGTACCACACCACGCTCACCGACGTGAACTCGGATCTGCAGCAAAACGGCCTGCAGGCCTATGTCACCGTGAACCGCGCGACGGCCAAGCGCTACGGCTTCGACCCGAACCAGATCGACAGCGTGCTCTATGACGCCTTCGGCCAGCGCACCGTCTCGACCATCTACAACCCCATCAACCAGTATTTCGTGGTGATGGAGGTGGCCCCGCAATACTGGCAGTATCCGCAGTCGTTCAACCGCATCTATCTGAGCACGGCGGCGGGCAACGCGAGCGGCGCCGCTTCCACGCAGATGTCGGGCAGCACGATTTCGGGCGTCACGCCCTTTAGCGCGATCACCGCCACCAGCGCCACGGCCAGCAACACCAACGCGCGCAACGCGAACGCCGTGGCCAACCAGCAGAACAACTCGATCGCCAACAGCAAGGGCGGCAGCTCGAGCGGCAGCGCGGACAGCACCGCCGCCGAGACCATGGTGCCCGTGACCGCGCTGATGAACTGGACCACGAGCCACACGGCCACCCAGGTCAATCACCAGAGCGGCCAGGTGGCCGGCACGATCTCGTTCAATCTGCCCCAGGGCGGCTCGCTCTCCGAGGCCGGCAAGATCATCGAGCAGGCGCAGCGCGACATCGGCATGCCGGCCTCGATCCACGGCGAGTTCGCGGGCGCGGCGCAGGCCTATGCGCAGTCGATGGGCACGGTGCCGCTGCTGATCCTCGCTGCGCTCGCCGTCGTCTATATCGTGCTGGGCGTGCTCTACGAAAACACCATCCACCCGCTCACGATTCTCTCGACGCTGCCTTCGGCCGGCATCGGCGCGATTCTGGCCATGCTGATCTTCGGCACGCCGTTCTCGGTGATCGCGATGATCGGCATCATCCTGCTGATCGGTATCGTGAAGAAGAACGGCATCATGATGGTGGACGTCGCCATCCAGTTGCAGCGCAACGAAGGCAAGAACGCGCGCGACGCGATTCACGAGGCCGCCGTCGTGCGGCTGCGGCCGATCATGATGACGACCTTCGCCGCCGTGCTCGGCGCCGTGCCGCTCGCCGTGGGCATCGGCCAGGGCGCCTCGCTGCGCCAGCCGCTCGGCGTGACCGTGATGGGCGGCCTGCTGCTCTCGCAGCTATTCACCCTCTACACCACGCCCGTGATTTATCTGTTCCTCGACCGCCTGCGCGCACGACTCGCACGCTGGGCCACACGCCTGCCCTGGAACAGCCAGGCCGATGAGAGCGCACCATGAAGACGATTCAACGCCCGGGGCGGCGCAATGCCTCGCTTGACCATCCGCGCAAATCCGCGCCAACCGCGCCCTACCTGCGAGCGGCTGGCCGATTGTTTCCGCTAGCCTTCGTGCTGCTCGCGAGCGGCTGCATGGTGGGCCCCGACTACCATCGCCCGCAGGTGGCGGTGCCCACGCAATGGAAGGAGCTGCCCGGCTGGACCCAGGCCGAGCCCGCCGCCGCCGAAAGCCCGAAGGGCGACTGGTGGACAGCCTTCCAGGACCCGCTGCTCGACGAACTCGAGCCGCTCGTGGCCGTCTCGAACCAGACCGTGCGGCAGAGCTACGCGAATTACCAGGAGGCGCTGGCCGAAGTGCGCGTCGCGCGCGCGAGCCTCTTTCCCACACTGGGCGTGACCGGCTCCGCCACGCGCGAGCGCTCGACCAGTTCGAGCTTGAGCAGCTTCAATGGCGGCCACGCGAGCATCGTCAACTCGGGCTCGCTCGAAGCCAACGTGAGCTGGGAACCGGACTTCTGGGGCAAGGTGCGCCGCCAGGTCGAGGAGCAGTCGGCCACCGCACAGGCGAGCGAGGCAACGCTTGCCAATGCTCAGCTATCCGAACAGATTGCGCTCGCGAACGCCGTGATCGACTTGCGCGTGACCGATGCCGATATCGACCTGCTCACGCAAACGGTGGATGCCTACACGGCTTCGCTGCGCGTGGTGGGCAACCAGGACAGCGCGGGCACGGTGCCGCCCTCCGACCTCATCACGGCGCGCACGCAACTGGAGAACGCGCAGGCCAGCCTGATCGCGCTGGGGGTCGCGCGGGCGCAATACGAGCATGCGATCGCGGTGCTGGTGGGCCGCAATCCCGAGGACATGACGATCCCGCACAACGCCAGGCTCCCGGTCCTGCCGGTGATTCCCGCGGGCGTGCCCTCCACGCTGCTGCAGCGGCGCCCCGACATCTCCACCGCGGAGCGCCAGATGGCCTCGGCGAATGCGGCCATCGGCGTGGCCGTGGCCGCGTACTACCCAGACATCTCGCTCTCCGCGCTCGACGGCTTCACGCAGGCGCCGCTTTCGGGACTGCTGCACATCAGCAACTACGTATGGTCGCTCGGGGCGAGCGCGACGGAGACGATCTTCGACGGCGGCGCGCGGAGTGGCGACGTCGCGGCCGCGCGCGCGAGCTACGACGCAGCGGTGGCGAACTATCGCGGCACCGTGCTCACGGCGTTCCAGAACGTCGAGAACGATCTCTCGGGCCTGCGCATACTCGCGCAGCAAAACGAGCGGCTGGACGCCGCGGTGCGCGACTCCATCCGCGGCACGCAGATCACGCTGAACGAGTATGAGGCGGGCACGGTCGACTACACGACCGTGGTCACGGCGCAAGCCACGCAACTGAGCACGCAGCAAAGCGCGCTCAGCGTGCAGCAACAGCGGCTGCTCGACTCGGCGGCGCTGATCGGCGATCTGGGCGGCGGCTGGACGGGCGTGCTGCACGACCCGCATCATCCCGATCGTGCCGATGCCAACACGGTGGCGAGTCAAAGCCCAGGCGCGAACGCAGCCGCCGCGCCGAACGCCACCAACGACACGACAAGTCATCCGCAAACCTCCGCGCCGAGTCCCTGACGGCAAGCGTCCGGGCGCAAGACTCTCGCGCAAGACCGGTGTCCGCGCAACGGTGCGACGGTGGGCGCAACCGCCGGCGTGGTTGCGTGCGGCGTGCGTGCACGCCGCGAGCACGCCGCCGAGGCGCAGGCCCAGCGACAGGCGCAAGGCGCCAAGCTCTCCACGTACCGGCGCGCGTTCGGCGCATGCATGCAAGGCAAAAGCTACACTGTCCAGCAAGCAAACGGCCCGTGCGCCGCGAGGCGCGCGGCGCTCATCCAGTCGCGTAGTGCAGCCCTTCGCAGCGGGCGTCGCCAACCCACCGGCAAGCCACTGGAGATCGTCGCAACGATGACACGCAAACGGCCCGCGAAGCCCGCCCTGCTTGCGCCAGCTCTCGCACTCGCGCTCGTGGCACACGCCGCGCACGGTGCAGACGATGCTTCATGGTTCGCCAAGTATCGCGACCCGCAGGACGGCAGCTTCGACATGAGCGACGCGTTGCTCAATCACAAGGGCGTGCTCCCGGTGCCGGACATCATCACCGAACCGGCCGTGGGCTACGGACTCGGGCTCGCCCTGCTGTATTTCAAGGCGCCCAAGCGCGCACAGGCCGATCCAGCCGAGGGCGCCAGCGATGCCGCCGCGCCGGACACCGCCAGCGACACCGCCCCGAGGATGGCACCGCCCAACATCACGGGCCTGGGCGGCTTCATGACCGGCACGCATAGCTGGGGCGTGGGCTTGCTGCACTTCCACACATGGGACGACGACCGCATCCGCTACCTGGGCGCCGTCGGCAAGGTCAATCTGCACCTGAACTACTACGGCCCGCTCGGCAATGCGAACGCCTATCAGCTAAGCGGTGTGGCCGTGGTCCAGCAGGTGTTGTTCAGGATTGCCAATAGCCCGTGGTACGTTGGCCCACGCTATACGTTCTTCGATTCCGCGACCCGCTTCGGCCCCGTGCTACCCAACGGCATCCAGAACTTCGAGCGCGACGTACGCGTGGGCAAGGGCGGCATCGTGGTGGACTACGACACGCGCGACAACATGTTCTACGCAAGCCGCGGCACCTACGCGGAGTTCGAGGCCGACTTCGCGCGCGGCGGCTTCGGCAGCTCGAACGCGTTCGACATGCAGACCCTCAAGGCCTATCACTGGATTCCGCTCTCGCCGCGCTGGGTGCTCGGCCTGCGCATGGACTCCGGCTTTTCGCAGGGCGATATTCCGTTTTTTGCGCAGCCCTATGTGAGCCTGCGCGGTGTCTCCGACGCAAAATACCAGGACCGCAACCAGCTCACGGGCGAAGTCGAGCTACGCTGGAACGTCACGCCACGCTGGGCGCTGCTGGGCTTCGGCGGCGCCGGCAAAGCCTATGGCAACCTGCATTCGTTCAGCGACGCGCCCACGGCCTTCGGCTTCGGCACCGGCTTTCGCTATCTGATCGCACGCAAGCTCGGCATTTCGATGGGTGTCGACGTCGCACACGGGCCGGGGCAGAACGCGTTCTATATTCAGGTGGGTAGCGCGTGGCGGTGAGTGCGCCCCTGTGCGACGCAGCCACGCTACGGAATGCCACGCGCGCCGAACTCTGCGGCCCCGCGCGCGGCGCCGGCGCTTACGCCAGCTCGGTAAAGACGGCCGCCGTGGACAGGCGCGACTTCGGCAGCTTCGCGTTGAAATCGTCGCCGCTGCGGTAGCCGAGGCCGATCACGACCAGCGAAGTAAGGCCCTTCGCGGCGAGCCCGAGTTCTTCGTCGAGCGCCTTCGTGTCAAAGCCTTCCATCGGGCAGGCATCGATCTCGAGCGTCGATGCGCCAATCAACAGCGTGCCGAGCGCGAGGTAGGCCTGCTTCTCCATCCATGCGGGCAGATCGGCGCGCTCGCGATGCAGGTTCACGTAGAAGGCGCGCGTGTTCTGCTGCCCCACCTTGGCCTCGGCGTTCGCGAAGCGGCCGTCGGCCTCTTCCTGCGCGAGCACGGCGTTCAGATGGGCTTCATCCATATCGGTGCGTACGCACAGAACGAGGACGTGCGAGGCGCGCATCACCTTCGGCTCGTTGTAGGCGTAGCCAGGCTGCATGGACTTCGCAACGCGCGCACGGGCGGCATCGCTCTCGGCCACCACGAAGTGCCACGGCTGCGAGTTCACCGAAGAAGGGCTGAAGCGGATCAGTTCCTTCAGTTCGTCGATGACAGCGGCGGGAATCTTGCGTGCGGGATCGAAAGCTTTGGTGGCGTGGCGGGCTTTTGCGAAGCGGGTAAGGTTCAACGGCATTCTCCAGTGTCGGCCGCCGCGGCGGCGGCAAGGCCGGTATCCTACCAGCATGTGCAGCGGGCCGTGCGGACGCGAACTATCCCGAAATCCGCTCTGGCTGTGCACTTGCACAGTTGAAGCGGGCTGCGCCGCGGCCGTCCGACCTGCTTCGCGCCTTACCCGGTTTGCTGCGTTCAGGCCGGCAAGCCACATCGACACCGGAGGACCCACCATGCGCCAGGCCATTCATCATCTGCACGTTCATGCGCGCTCGCGCGGACTGGTCGAGTTCACGCTGCAAGTGCGCGCATTCGTGCGCGAAACCGGCATCGACACCGGGCTCTTGACGCTGTTCTGCCGCCACACTTCGGCATCGCTGTTGATTCAGGAGAATGCCGATCCCTCGGTGCGCCGCGACCTCGAGCGCTATTTCGACGCACTCGCACCCGAAGACCCGCAACGCTACGAGCACGACACCGAAGGCCCCGACGATATGCCCGCGCATCTGCGCACCGCGCTCACCCACACGCAGCTTTCGATTCCCGTCGAGCGCGGCGAGCCCGTGCTGGGCACCTGGCAGGGCATCTATCTGTTCGAACACCGCCGGCACGCGCAGGCGCGCGAGATCGTCCTGCATCTGATTGGCGAATGAACCGGGACCGCAGCTCGTTGCCCACCCGGCGCAACGCAAGCATTGCGCCACGGGCCGGCGAGCAAAGCGCCCGCGCAGGCGCTATGCTACGGGCTGCATGTTTCGCGGCAGCCCGCACCCATCCGCACCAGCGCGCTGCAACCGATCAACCGCAACATCGAGGCACACCCATGAAAGACTCCACCGGCTCCATGATCAGCTTCAACCGCCCCGACGGCAAAACGCTCGAGGGCTATCTCGCCAAACCTGCCAAGACCGAAGGCGCACCCGCCATCGTCGTGATCCAGGAATGGTGGGGCTTGAACGACCAGATCCGCGGCGTGGCCGAGCGCCTCGCGCAAGCGGGCTACTACGCGCTCGTGCCCGATCTCTATCGCGGCAAGAGCACCGTCGAGGAAGAAGAGGCGAATCACCTGATGACGGGCCTCGATTTCGGCGACGCCGCCTCGCAGGACATCCGCGGCGCCGTCGACTACCTGAAGACGCTGACCGACCGCGTCGGCTTGACGGGCTATTGCATGGGCGGCGCACTCACGCTGCTCGCCGCGAACATGACTCCCGGCCTCGCGGGCGTCGTGGTGTGGTATGGCTTCCCGCCGCTCGAATACCTCGACGCGAGCAAGATCACCGCGCCGGTGCTCGGCCATTGGGGCACGCAGGACGCCTTCTTCAAGAGCGAGATCGTCGACGAGCTCGAAAAGAAACTGCGTGACGGCGGCGTGAACGTCGAATTTCACCGCTACCTCGCCTACCACGCTTTCGCAAACGAGACTGCCGTGGGCCCGGGCCGCATCTCGCACACGCAGTTCGATCCGGTCTGGTCGGAGCGCGCGTGGGACCGCACGCTCACGTTCTGGGGCCGCACGCTGTGGGCGCAGCGCTGAGCGCAGCCGCCTCGTACACCCGGCCTTCGTGCTGAGATGACACACGGCGCACGCCTTCATGGCGTGCGCCGCCAAGCCGCTCTATCCGCGGGTATCGCAAGCCTGTCCACGAGATGCGGATCATGGCGCGCGGCGATCCTTCGTTTGGCAAAATCTGGACAAGTGGCTCACGATGCCCAAACACAAACCCGCACTGCAGCGCAGCCAGAAAGCGCCCATGACCCGGGCGAGGCGGCGCTTCCTGATCGTCGCCGCAATCATTCTGTTAGCTTCGTTTGCCTGGTTGGTAGCGATCGTGGTCGCACCCGCGTTCCAGCGCACCATCGTCATGACCAGCGGCGCGGACAACGGGATCTATCGCGGCTTTGCGGATCGCTACGCGCCCATCCTGAAGCGCGCGGGCATCAAACTCGTGATCCGCAGTTCTTCCGGTTCGATAGAGAATTACGAGCGGCTGAGGGACCCGAACAGCGCCTACCAGGTCGGGTTCATCCAGTCCGGCACCACCAATCCGAAAGACACCGACAATCTGCGCACGATTGCTGCCGTGTCGTACGAACCGATCTGGGTGTTCTATCGCGGCGACACCACGGTCGACCGGCTCTCGCAACTGCGCGGCAAGAAGATTTCCACAGGCGTGCCCGGCAGCGGCCTGCTCAACGTCGCCCAGGTCTTGCTCGGCTATAGCGACGTCACGAGCCAGAACTCCACACTGCTGCAAATGGATGCCCCCGCGGCGTATCAGGCGCTCGAGAGCGGCCGGATCGACGCGGCCTTTTTCATTGGCCGGCCCGACGCCGAGATGCAGAAGACCCTGCTGAACAGCAATCTGAAGCTGATGAGTTTCTCGCAGGCCGATGCGCTGGTGCAGAAGTACCCGGCGCTTTCAAAGATTATTTTGCCGCGCGCGTCCACGAATGTCGCCGAGGACCTGCCACGCGCCGATGTCACGCTGCTCGCGGCAACGGCTATGCTCGTAGCGAAAGACACCTTGCATCCGGCGCTCATCTATTTGCTGCTCGACGCGGCCCACGCCGTCCACAGCGGCGAAGATTACTTCACACCGCACGGCACGTTTCCGAACCTGAACACGGAAGAATTCCCGATCTCCGACGAGAGCGTGCGCTACTTCAAATCCGGCCAGCCGTTCCTGTACCGCAATTTGCCGTTCTGGCTAGCGAGCCTGATTGAACGACGGCTGCTGATCCTCGTGCCATTCGCGGCGCTCCTGTTCGGCTTGCTTCAGGCCTTGCCGCGCATGCTCGAAGCGCGGATGAAAAAGCGCCTCGTGGTCTGGTATCGCGAGATCAAGGCGCTGGAAGACGAAGTGTGGAACAACCGCGAGCCGACCCGCTCACAGATTGCGCAATGGAGTGAAGAGATCGAAAACATCGACGCCAACGCGAGCCGGATTCGGATTCCCTATCGGTACTTTCAGGACGTCTATGCCCTCAAGCAGGCAATTGGTGTCGTGCGGGACCGGATCGCGCATGTCGCGAACCGGGCGCAGGAATAGAGCGACCTCCGCGCACGCGCGATCTTTTCATCCATACTTTGACCGCATCGCGGACTTTTATTTCGCTATCCCTGGCAAATTCACGCTGAGCACCCGCTGAGCACCCACTGGTCACTCGCTGGTCGTCGATAACGACGCCTGGCGCAGCCGAGGCACTCGCAGCGCGCCGGCCGCATTTCCACTACACTGTTCCGCCTGAGCGCCGCCCACGCGGCGTAGCCCGCACGGCGGGCATGCCGTTTGCCATGCCCTGCCGTGCCTGCACGCCGGGCACTATCCGTACCCCGTTACAGGACTTCGCATGAACGATCTCTCCGCCTTCCCCATTTCCGGCAAATGGCCCGCGCAGCATCCCGAGCGCATCCAGCTCTATTCGCTGCCCACGCCCAATGGCGTCAAGGTGTCGATCATGCTCGAAGAAACGGGGCTACCCTATGAGCCGCATCTGGTCCGCTTCGACGCCAACGACCAGATGTCGCCGGAATTCCTCTCGCTCAATCCCAACAACAAGATTCCCGCGATCATCGATCCCAACGGACCCGATGGCGCGCCGCTCCCGCTCTTCGAATCGGGCGCGATCCTGATCTACCTCGGCGACAAGAGCGGCCAGCTCCTCGCGCGCGAAGGCCGCGAGCGCTATGAGACGATCCAGTGGCTGATGTTCCAGATGGGCGGCATCGGGCCGATGTTCGGCCAGGTGGGCTTCTTCAACAAGTTCGCCGGCAAGGACTACGAGGACAAGCGCCCGCGCGAGCGCTACGTGGCCGAGTCGCGGCGCCTGCTCAACGTGCTCGACCAGCAGCTCGCGAGCCGCAAGTGGATCATGGGCGAGCACTACACGATTGCCGACATCGCCACGTTCCCGTGGGTGCGCAACCTGATCGGCTTCTACGAGGCGGCCGATCTGGTCGGCTTCAACGACTTCCGTCACGTCGCGCGCGCGCTCGACGCCTTCCTCGCGCGTCCGGCCGTCAAGCGCGGACTGGAGATTCCCGCGCGCGGCTGATACCCGCGCACGGCGTATCGAGGGCGCTCAGCGCCTCTCGCACGCCACGGCCGATCAATATTCGACGGGTATTGCCGCAGCCACCTCGAAGCCCATCTCAATGGGCGGCCTTCACACGCGCCACCACGGCGTTCGAGACCTCGCCGGCCGCGCGCGGGACGCTCATGCGTTGCTCGCCGCGCGCGACCACGAACTTGGCGGCGGCCACATAGGGATTGAGCGCGATCGCAGCGGCGGCCCCCGGCTTGCTCTGGCTCGAGTGCGTCTCGATCTCCTGATACATCGGCGCGGGCGCCTGCTTCGAGAGATCGTCGACGGCAACCGCCAGGTCGATCTCGCTCGCGCCCGCGCCGAAGCCCACGATCGAGCGCCGCAGACGATTGCCTTCGTCGACGTCGAGGAACACACCACGCACGAGCCAGCCCTGGGTGGGCGGCGCAGCGCCGGCCGGCAGACGCCGCGCATCGAAGCCCGCCTTGCGCAGGTCCGCGACCAGCGCCTCCGCCATCTGGTCGACGATCTTGCGGGCGCGCGCCTGCGGGTCGTCGCGGTGCGCGAACGGTCTGGGCAACAGTCCACCCGCGAAGCGCCGCGCACTGTCCACCGGATTCTGGTCGGTCGTGACGTTGGCCGCGTCGAGTTCGAAGTCGCTCACATAGACCACGGGCGCCTGCACGGGCACCGTCGCGGACGCGCTCGGAACTGAATTCGGCACCGCATTCGCGCCCGACTGCGCGAACGCCGCTGGCGCTCCCAAACCAAGCCCCATCCCCACGCATATCGCGGCAAACACACACATTCCCCGGCACACTTTCATCGCAGACTCACTCTTGAACGAATCGCCCCCATCATAATCGCCGCGTGCCGCGCGCTCTTGCTGGGTGACCGCCGAGCCGCTTTGTGCGCCTTCATGACTTCAGCCGTCGATCACGCCAAAACGCTGCAGGTCTTGCGCGAGCGTTTCGACATCGACGTAGCGGCACGCGTGCAGGCCGGCGTCGAGCGCGCCTTGCACGTTCGCCTCGCCATCGTCGATGAAGAGCGTTGCGCGCGGCGCGGCGCCCAGTTGCGCGAGACAGCCGAGATAGGCCTGCGCCGCGGGCTTCACCGCACCAAACGATGCGGACGCATAGACGCGCTCGCCGAACAGCTCCGCGACCGGCGGATTCAGATAGTCGAGGTGGTCGGTGACGAGGCGGCAGTTGTTGGTCAGCACGGCAATCCGGCAGCGCCGCGCCGTGCGCCCGGCCAGTGCGATGGCCGCGTCGTTGGGCGTGATGGAGGCGTGCCGCGCCGCCAGCCAGGTCTCGCGGTCCATGGCGCAGCCGAGCAGCTCGCCGAGCGCGCGCAGATAGACCTCGGGGGCGAGCTCGCCCGCGTCGGCGCGCGCTTCGAGCCCCGAGCCCCAGATCGCCTCGCGCACGGCCTCGGGCGTCGTGCCGGTCAGGGCCGCGAGCCGCGCGGCTCGCGCCTCGCGGTCGTAATGGGAGAGCACCCCCTCCATGTCGAAGAGGACCACGTCGATTGCCGCTGCCGTCGCTGCCGCCGCTGTCATGTGCCGCTCCCGCCTCGCGAACTCCGCAGCCGATGATACTGCCATGCGGCTGGCGCGAACACGCCGTTCGCGCGCCAATGTCCGCGCGCGCACGTTGCTTGCGGTTTGCTTGCGCCGACACTGTGCATGTGCACGGGATCGTGCCCCGAAAGCGCCTGGCGATTCCGGTTACACTGCGGCCTATGGAACAATGCCGTTACTGCGGAAAAACACGCGACGAGTGGGATTGCCACGGACCGGCCTGCCGTGGCGCGATTGCGCGAGCGCTGCAGCGCCAGCGCCAGGGGCTGCCGATGGTGGCCAACGTGATCCGCAACGAAATTCCCGAGAATGCCAGCACTGGCGAGGTCATCCATGTCCTCTCGCGCCAGCGCATGCGCGCGCGCCGCGGCAACGAGGAGCGCCGCGAGCGCAAGGCACTTGAAAGCGCCGATGAAACGGGCGGCACGACCCACCGCTAGGCCGGCCGCCGCGACGCCCCTTGTCGTTCTTGCGGCACGGGCTTCGCGCCCGCGCCATTTCCCTGCTCTCTGTCTGCGAATCAGCGCGTGAAAATCTGCGCCGTCGTGATCGCCATGTCGCCGCCGGGCACGGGAATGTCCTTGAGCTTTTCGAGCGTATCGGCGTCGTACACGGCAACGGTGTTGAACGTGCCCGCCAGATAGATCTTCTTGCCCGCTTTATCGAGCGTCAGACAGTAGTACGAATGATCGAGCGGCACGCTCTTGAGCAGCTTTTCATCCTTGACATCGTACTTCGCGAGCCGGTTGAGCACCCCGTACATGATATTGGGGTCCTTCGGCGAGATGCCTCCCGAAAAATAGATCTCCGTGAACGGCGCAAAGTCCTTGAGCGTCGTCTTGCCCGTGGCGAGGTCGATGTCGATGTACCCGTACATCGTCTGCGCCTTCTCCGGATCCTTCTTCTCATCCGGGAAGCGGTCAGCCGTATAGAGCAGATTGAACGTGTGCTGCGGGCGCTGCTGGGGCCACACGTAGAGCACGTCGGGCTCGCCATGCAGCGGGCGTTTCCAGTCGCGCAGCGGCGCGGCCACGTCGACCTTGCCTGTGTGAACGTTCATGCGATAGACCGCCGGGCCGATGATGAAAAGCGAGCCGTCGTCCGCGGCCTGCATCATGGTGGTCTGCCGCGGCGCCGGGAACGTGCGCACCGGTTTCGCTTCGAGCCCGCCGTCGGTCGACCACACCTCGAGGCGCGGCGCCTGCACTTCGTAGCTGTCACGGTTCATCTTCGTCGGATTGACGACGCTGTAGATCTCCTTGCCGTCCGGGCTCAGCGCGATCGAGAACATCGCCCGCGCGCGCTCGTCCCACGACTGCGAGAGCGCCGCATGGAACACCGTCTTGCAGGAGTCCAGATCGATGCCGTAGAGGTCGCCGTAGTGATTGTTGAGCACATAGGCGCGCTTCTTGTCCGGGCTGATCTGCATCGTGCCCGGCCCGTACGCGTCGGGCAGCGAGCAGGTCTTGTAGACCGTTTCGGTTGCCGTGTCGATCACGCTCAGGTTGTTCGGATAGTTCGTGACCGCGAGATACTCGTGACCGCTTTCGAGCGGCGTGTCCGGCGCCGCCACCGCGAGCGTGGAGAGCGTCGTGAAGGCGCCCAGCGCGGCGGCGAGCGCGGCCCGGTACGTGTGCTTCCTCAATGCCATGACATGTCCTTTTAATCGAACCGTATAATTTAGTTATCCTTCGGGAAGACGCTGCCGAGATGGCGCCAGTCCTTGCCCGAATCGGCGGCCGTCTTGTTCCAGTCCTGGTACGTGCTCATCATGTCCGGCACCTGCGCGGGCCACCAGCACGGATCGGAGCAGCCGTAGAGGTCAGCTTCCATCGGCTGGCACAGCGAGGCCACGCCGCCGAACACGTCCACTTCCCAGCCGGGGTCGGTGGTGGCCGTGCAGCCCGCCACCGACGTCATCGCGACGACTTCCTCCAGGCGGTCTTCCGCCGCAGCCTGCTCGAGCTGCTTCGCCTTGTTGTTGAGCGGCTTCAAATGTTTCATGTCAGTGTGCCTTGCGCGGAGTGATGTGGTTGTCGATGAACGCCGGGTTCGCCGCCATGATGCGGGCATAGATTTCGATGCCGAAATCGACCCAGTCGCGCATCAGCTCGCAGTAGTGGTAAGTGGGGTGCTGCGGGTCGCCGTAGCGCGCGTAGCTCTCGTGATAGCAGCCGCCCGAGCAGAGATTGCGGATACGGCAGCTCTCGCAGCCCGTGCCGCTGCGGTCGAGCCGCACGGAGAGAAAGTCCGTGAGCCGCTCCGTGTCCACGCCCTCATGCACGTTGCCGAAGGTGGGCAGTGTCGATCCCGTGAAGCGGTGGCACAGGTTCAGGTCGCCCTTGTGATCGACGGCGAGCATCTTCAAGCCCGCGCCGCAAGGCAGCGACTTCTTGTGCCCTTCGTGGATATCGGTGATGAGCTGGTGCAGGTTCGAAAATCCAATGTTGCGATTCTCGAGCGCCGCCTGTAGATAGCGGCGGCCCAGCGCCTTCATGTTCTCGAACACGCGCGTGAGCTCTTCGGGCTGCATGTTGAAGGTGTCTAGCTGGCCCGACGTCACCGGCGCGAAGCCCACCTCCGCAAAGCCCAGCTCATTGATGAGGTGATCCCAGATACCCGCGATATCGGTCACGCCGCTCGTGAGCGTCACGCGCGCGCCCACGGGCCGGCTGCGATAGCGCTTGAGCAGCATCTCCACCTTGCGGCGGACCACGTCATAGGTGCCCGCGCCGCCCACGGTGCGCCGGTTGAGATCGTGAATCGAGCGTGGCCCGTCCATGCTCACCGAAAGGCCGAAGCGATGCGCGTCGAGCCAGTCGACGATCTCCTCGGTCAGCAGCGTCGCATTGGTGGTCATCACGAAATCGACCTGCTTGCCGAGCGCACCGAAGCGCAGCTCGCAATACTCGACCATGCACTCAATCAGCTTGCGGTTGCTGAGCGGCTCGCCGCCGAAGAACACCACGGTATAGCGCGATTCGTCGGGCGATTCCTTGAGCAGCATCTCCACGGACGCCTTGGCCGTCTCCATGTCCATGCGGCGCCCCGCGGAAGGCGTATCGAGATCTTCCTTGTAGCAGTACGTACAACTCAGGTTGCAGCCCGTGTTCACATTGAGCACGACGGTATTGATCGCCGTGCGCTCCACGCGCTTCACCGCGATATCGGGCGAGAGCGGCGAGCCGTCGCTCACCACTTCGAGCGCGAGCAACTCGCGCAGCGTCTCGCTCACCTCGTTCGCCTTGTTCACATCGTGCGCCGCGGACTTGCCCGCAAGCCGCGCGAACAATTCTTCCGCCGTGCAACTGCTCTCGCGCAGCGCGTCGATGATCTCCGCCGTCACCTTGTCGGCGGCGAACAGCGAGCTGCTCGGGATATGGAACATCAGGCGCTCGTGGTCCACCTGCACCTCGTGCACGTTGCGTTCCACCAGGTTCAACATGGCGCTCATCTCACTCTCCTTGCATTCGATCCAGACCGGCTTCGGCCTTTAAATAGCCTTGATTCTCGCGAGCGTCATGCATCAGGGAATCGGCGGATTGTTCCAGCGCTGCACGCCAACGATCATGTGCGCCTTGCCCGATACGCTCTGGCTGCCATCGGTCACGGTCGCAATCACGTTGAGATTGCCGGTGTTGTTGGTGGACATCCTGCGTGCCGGATTCGGGCCTGCGTCGCCGGGCGTGAAGATGCCGGTCGAGGCCTGCATCGCGCCCGCGAACTTCACGTCGTGGTCTTCCTTCGCCTGGTCGTTGAACGGCTCGACCGACCATTGCGCCGGCACCACGCCGATGCGGAACGGCTTGCCCGCCGCGTCCACACCCCACGCCTGCGCGTCGAAGCGGCCCTCGACCTTCGGCACCGACCCGCCGTTGCCGCCGATACGCGCCACCGCGTATTCGGGCACGACCTTCACTTCCTTGATCTGCCGATAGACGGAGAAATCCGCGAGCTGCACGCCGCCGACGCTCACCGCACGCGGGCCCACCGCGCTATCGGCGCTTGCCTTCACGCGCACGCGGATCGCCTGAGGCGAGCGCGAGACCACCGAAGTCACCGCCACGCCAGGCCCGAAGTCGGGCGTGCCCTGGAGGTTGGTGCCCACCACGGTCACCTCGGCCTGCGTGCCGGCCTTGATGTACTCGGGCTGCACGGCGAGAATGCGCGCCGTGCCGGCCTTCGCCGCCGTGAAGTCGAGACCGCGCTCGGTGTGCGCATCGTCGAACATGCGGCCCTTCATCTCGCCATCCGTGGCCGCCAGCACCTGGCGCATTTCAACGCCCTGGACCTTGATGCTCGCGCGCCATTCGTAGCCGTCGTAGAGCATCGCCGAGCCATTGCCGTCGAGCGCGCTGCCATCGGCATAACGGCCCTTGAGCGAGACCTTGAACGTGTCGTTGGCGCCGCCGGTCACGCTCATCACGCCGTAAGCGTCACCGTGTCCGGGCATGTGGCCGCTGAAGGTCCAGTTGCCCACGAACGTCGATGCAGCCGGACGGCTCTTTTGCCAGTCCGCCCAGTCCTTGCTGTCATACGGGTATTGCTTCGCGAGCATCGGCGCGATGTCCTTGAGCGCCACTTGCAGCCACTCGCGGTCGCGGCCCATCGCCGAGTATTCGATCGACGGCCATTGCCCGAGGTGGAAATTCACGAGCTTGTCCCACTCCTCGACCGGGCGCCGCTGCAATACGGGACGCGCCGCCGAGTGGCAACGCGCGCACATCTGCTTGAATTCCTCGCTGCCGATGGTCTCCTGCGTGTTCAGGCGCTGCTCGAGCGCATAGCGCGCGTCGGCCGTTTCCGAGGGCGCGAGGCCCTGGCGGTCGGACAGATACTTCACGAGGATCTGCCGGTCCGCGTCGCTGATCACGAGGCCATGCATGGTCTGCATGCGCGCGATCGTCATGAGCCAGCCCTCGGGCGTCTTGCGCTGATGGCTGATGCGGCTCCACGAATCCTTCGACTCGGCGGTATGGCACGCCGCGCAGGTGTGGCTGATGATCGTGAGCGCATCGTGCTGCTGCTGGGCTTGCGCATGCGCCGCTGTCGCGAACGCGAGCGGTGCGGCCAAGCCCGCGATGCTCAACAAGGTACTGCGTCGAATGAAAGTCTTGAACAAGGCCTCGCTCCTTTACCGGGTTCCATTTCGCCGTTCGTCGCCGTTTGTTTATCTCTCGTGCATCAGGCGGCTCGATTATTCGGGTGGCGATAAAGCATGGGTCGTGCCAATCACGCAAAACGCCGTGCGAGAACGATTTGAGCCCCTGAAACAAGGGTTTTTCTGCACCCCGGGAATCGGGTAAATCCCAATGCAAAAAATAATTCGTTTGCGCAGGTTGGCTCGCCAGCGCATCGATTGCGTATTCGGCCGTGTGCCATTCTCGTCTCGCGTCTCATGCGAATTCTCAAAATGAGACACGTAGCGCGCAACGTGGCCTTCGCTTCGATATGCGCCACAGGGTTTGCAGCGACTGGTATGGAAGCTGCTTAGCGCTCTTTCTCAGCCAACCCAAAGAGCGAGGATCATCTCATGCAGGCTCCGCTGTCTCTACTCCCGCAAACCCAGGCGTTCATCGAGCGCGCACCGACCATGCTGATCGGCGACGCATGGGTCCATGCCGCCAGCGGCGCGAACATGCCCGTGCACAACCCGGCCACGGGCGCGCATCTCGCCGACGTGCCGAAGTCCGGCGCGGAAGACGTGGACCGCGCCGTGCGCGCGGCACGCCAGGCCTTCGACGATTCCGCGTGGAGCCGCATGCGCCCACGCGAGCGCCAGAATCTGCTGTGGCGTCTCGCCGATCTCGTCGAGCGCGACGCACAGATGCTGGCCGAGCTCGAGTGCGTGAACAACGGCAAGAGCGCCCAGGTGGCGCGCGTGATGGACGTGCAGCTCTCCATCGACTTTCTGCGCTACATGGCCGGCTTTGCGACGAAGATCGAAGGCTCGACCGTCGATGTCTCCATGCCGCTCATGCCCGAGGGCCAGTTCCATGGCTACACGCGCCGCGAAGCCGTAGGCGTGGTGGGCGCGATCGTCGCGTGGAATTTCCCGCTGCTGCTCGCGTGCTGGAAGCTCGGCCCCGCGCTCGCCACGGGCTGCACGGTCGTACTCAAGCCCGCCGACGAAACGCCGCTCTCCGCGTTGCGGCTCGCGGAGCTCGCGCTCGAAGCGGGCTACCCGCCGGGCGTCTTCAACGTGGTGACGGGCACCGGCGCCGAAGCGGGCGCCGCGCTCTCGCATCATCCGGACGTGGACAAGCTCACGTTCACGGGCTCGACCGAAGTGGGCAAGCTCATCGGCAAGGCGGCCATGGAGTCGATGACGCGCATCACGCTCGAGCTGGGTGGCAAGTCGCCTACCATCGTGCTGGACGATGCGGACCCGGCCGCCGCAGCAGCGGGCGCCGCCACGGCCATCTTCTTCAATCAGGGCCAGGTGTGCTGCGCGGGCTCGCGCCTGTATGTGCAGCGCAAGCGCTTCGACAACATCGTCGGCGACATTGCCTCGATCGCGAGCCGCATGAAGCTCGGCAACGGGCTCGATCCGAGCGTCGAGATGGGGCCGCTGATCTCGCAGAAGCAGCAGCAGCGCGTGATGGGCTACATCGAGCGCGGACGCGCGGCGGGCGCCCAGCTCGCCTGCGGCGGAGAGCAGTACGGCCCGGGCTACTTCGTGAAGCCCACCGTGATCGTGGATGCCGATCAGAAGGGCCCGCTCGTGCAGGAGGAGATTTTCGGGCCGGTGCTCGTGGCGATTCCGTTCGACACGATCGACGACGCGCTGCGCCTCGCCAACGATTCGCGCTACGGTCTGGGCGCGAGCATCTGGACCAACAACCTCGCGGCCGCGCACCGCATGATCCCGAAGATCAAGTCCGGCTCGGTGTGGGTCAACTGCCATAGCGCGCTCGATCCGTCGCTGCCGTTCGGCGGCTACCGCATGTCGGGCCTCGGCCGCGAAATGGGCGCCGCCGCCATCGAGCACTACACCGAAATCAAGTCCGTGCTCATGAGCATCTGACGAATGCGCACCATCGCTCGCGCGCGTCGCGCCGCGAGCGATGGCACGCACCCCGTTTTCTCCCCACACAACGAAGCACCATGAATCAGACGACACTCACCCGCCGCGCATTCGTGATTACCACGATTGGCGCGGCCGCCTCCCTCGTGCTTCAGCGCAACGCGCACGCCGAAGCCCCCCTGCTCACCGATAGCGACGCGCCGACGCCGCGCACGTGGACAAGGCCCAGTTCGCGCGCTACGCAGCGGGCCAGGACTGCGGCAACTGCTCGTTCTATCAGGGCAAGCCGGGCGACGCCGCGGGCGCGTGCCCGCTCTTCGGCGGCAAGCGCGTTTCGGCCGCCGGCTGGTGCAACGCGTACAACAAGCGCGCGGGCTAGCCGCGCGAGAAGCCTTGCGCGAGGCATCAGCGAGACACCCGTGCGCCGCGCCGAACGTAAGCAAACGATCTTGCGTGGCGCACCCATCGCAGCGCACTGGCGCTCCCCTTCGCACCCTAACCAGCGCGCATGCTCGCTGGCAAATCACGCGGCAAAACACGGGCAAACCCCGACGGAACACCCGATGCAGCCGCGCGATATGCGTTGTTCACCGGATGGATTCGCCCCGGCATCTGTGCGAGATTAGGCGGGCTTTTTTTCACACGCGGCACCGATGCAAGTGGCGAACCGCGATCACTCTAAAGGGGGACAGCTTGCAAGACTTCTTTCCTCCCGGCGCGGCGATTCCGGACCGGTTGCAAACCACCTGGCTGATCCGCGAGCGCCTGCGCGCCGAAGGTCATCTGCCCGAAGGCTATCTGCGCAGCGAGATCGACGCCTCGTGGCGCCGCTCGCTCGCGCACGGCGTGCGCGGCCATGACGACGCGCTCGTGAGCCTGCGCGAATTCGGCAACCTCGACGACCTGCACGCGGCCAACCGCATGCTGCTCGACGCGGCCGCGCCCGAGCTCGATTTCCTCGAAGAGCGTTGCGGACGCGAGGGCCTCGTGATACTCGCCGATGCCGACGCAACGATCCTGCGCGTGGAAGGCGACGCGGCCGCGCTCGCCGACCTCGGCATCTTCGACGTCTCGCCGGGCGCGACCTGGACCGAGTCGCTGCGCGGCACGAATGCGCTCGGCACGGCGCTCGTCGAAGGCCGGCCCGTGGCGATCGACAGCGGCGAGCATTTCATCGGCCGCCTGAGCCGCTTTTCATGCTGCTCGCTGCCGCTTACCGATCCGCACGGCAACGTGATCGGCGTGCTCGACCTCACGCGCGACGGCCAGTTGCCGATCCTGCACGACACGCATTCGATGCTGATCGGCGCGGCCGCCAATCACATCGAAACGCGCCTGTTCGAAGCGTTCTTTCCCGAGCTGTTCGTGCTGGCGTTTCATCCGCGCCGCCCGTATCTCGACTCGACGTGGAGCGGCGTGCTCGCCGTGCGCGACGACGGCGAGATCGTCGCGGCCAATGCGCAGGCTTGCGACCTGCTGCGTCTGTCGCGCAGCGAGCTCGTGCGCCGGCGCTGTGAAGGCCCGCGCGACCTGCCGTTCGCCGCGCTGCTCGATACGGCTGGCGCGCTGCGCGTGGCCGCGCTGCCGGGCGAATTCGCGTTTCGCGTATTGCGCGCGCCGCGCCGCGCCGCAACGCGCGTCGACAGCGCCCGCTCCGCGCAAGCATTCGTGCCAGGCGCGGCTGTCCGCTCGCACGCGCAGACCGCAAACACGGAAGGCCTCGTGAAGCTCGCGGGCCGCCAGAGCCGCCTGCTGCGCGCGCTGCAAATGGCGCGTCAAGGCCTCAACAATGGCTTGCCCGTGCTCGTGCAGGGCGAGACCGGCACCGGCAAGGAAGTGATCGCGCGCGGCCTGCACGAGGCCAGCGCACGCGCGGGCAAGCCGTTCGTGGCCGTGAACTGCGCCTCGATACCCGAGGGCCTCATCGAATCGGAGCTGTTCGGCTATCGCGACGGCGCGTTTACTGGCGCGCGCAAGGGCGGCATGACCGGGCGCCTGATGCAGGCCAATGGCGGCACGCTCTTTCTCGACGAAATCGGCGACATGCCGCTGCACTTGCAGGCGCGCCTGCTGCGCGTGCTCCAGGAGCGCAAGGTGGCGCCGCTCGGCGCGGGCGAGGAGCAGTCCATCGACATTGCCGTGATCTGCGCGACGCACCGTAATCTGCAAACGATGGTGCGCGAAAAGAGCTTCCGCGAAGACCTCTATTACCGCATCCACGGCGTGAGCGTGCATCTGCCCGCGCTGCGCGAGCGCGACGACGTGGACCTGATCGTCGAGTCGCTGCTGGCGCGGCTGGGCGCTTCGCAAGTGGGCATCAGCGCCGAGCTGGCCGACGTGTTCCGCACGCACGCGTGGCCCGGCAATATCCGCCAGCTCGAAATGGTGTTGCGCACCGCGCTAGCCGTGCGCGCCGACGACGAATACGAACTCGGCCTCGACCACCTCTGCGACGGCTTCATCGACGGCGCGTGCCCCACGACGCCCGGCGCGGGCCCTCACGGACTGATCCGCAAGCACGAGGACGAGCTGATACGCGAAAGCCTCGCGCGCCACGAGGGCAACGTCGCGGCCGCCGCGCAGACGCTCGGCATCAGCCGGGCGACGCTCTATCGCAAGCTCAAGCGGTTGCGTCCATGACGCATCTGAAATTCGTTCGACCTGCTAATTGACCATGCTGAGCCTGCTGCTACGTTTTATCAGGACCGACGACCGCGCACGGCTGCGCGAATCGATGGCGTGGCTGTACGGCTTCGTGCGCCCGCACCGGCTTGCGATTGCGGGCTTGCTAGCGCTTTCGGTAGGCGCGTCCTTTGTCGCGCTCGTGCAGCCGTGGATCACGAAGGAGATGATCGACCGCGGCCTCATCGGCCGTAATTACCCGGTGCTGCTCGCGCTCGCGGGCGCGATGGTGCTCGCCGGCATCGCGGGCACGCTGCTCGGCGGCGTCAACCGCTATCTGCACACGCGGCTTTCCGGGCGCGTGCTGTTCGCGCTGCGCGGCGCCGTATACACGCATCTGCAAAAGCTGCCGCCCTCGTTCTACGGCAGGCGGCGCATCGGCGACCTGCTTTCGCGGCTCGATGGCGATGTCGCCGAGATCCAGCGCTTCGCGCTCGATGCGCTCTTCTCCGCCGTCTCTAGCGTGGTCGGGTTGATCGGCGCCGTGGCGCTGCTGCTCACGCTATCCGCCAAGCTGTCCCTGCTGGTCGCGGTGCTGATTCCGTTCGAGGCCTTGTGGCTGCGCCATATGCGCCGCAAGGTCGAGCGCGACGCGCGCAGCCTGCGCGAGAGCGCCGCCGATCTCTCGTCGTTTCTCGTCGAGACGCTGCCGGCGATGAAATTCATCCAGGCATCGGGCCAGCAGGACGCCGAGCGCCGCCGCCTCGACGGCCTTGGCGACCGCTACATGGAGCGGCTGCTCAAGCTGCAGCTCACCGAATTTTTCACGCAGTCGGTGCCCGGCCTCTTCACTTCGTTTTCACGTACGGGCGCGTTCCTGCTCGGCGGCTACTGGGTCGTCAAGGGCACGTGGCAGCTCGGTTCGCTGATTGCGTTCACGACCTACCTGGGCATGGCGGTCGGCCCCGTGAAGAGCCTGCTCGGCCTTTACGTCGCGCTGCAACGCATGACCGTGAGCCTCGCGCGCGTGGTCGAGCTGCAACGCGAGCCCGTCATGGTGACCCCGCCCGCACAGCCCGCGCCCTCGCCGGCCGGCAGCGATCTCGCGTTCGAAGACGTCTGGTTCGCCCACGACGCGCGCACGCAGGGCATCCTGCGCGGCGTCTCGGCCGTGCTCCCCGCGGGCAGCAAGGTCGCGCTGAGCGGCGCCTCGGGTGTGGGCAAGTCCACGCTCATCGACCTCATGCAGCGCTTCTACGATCCGCAGCAAGGGACACTGCGCCTGGGCGGCGTGGATCTGCGCGAGCTCGATCTCGCCGAGCTGCGCCGCCGCATTGCGGTCGTGAGCCAGGACATCGTGCTGTTTCGCGGCAGCCTCGCCGACAACGTGCGCTACAGCGCACCGCACGCGAGCCGTGCGCAGATCGTGGAAGCGATACGCGCCGCGCAGCTCGACGAGCTCGTGGCGACGCTGCCCGAAGGCATCGACAGTCTCGTCGGCGAGCGCGGGCAGCAGCTATCGGGCGGTCAGAAGCAGCGCATCGCGATCGCGCGCGCACTGCTGCAAGACGCATCGATCCTCGTGCTCGACGAAGCAACCTCGGCCGTGGACGAGGCCACCGAGCGCCAGGTGATCGCGCAGATCGACGCGCTCTTTCAGGCGCGCACGCGCGTGCTCATCAGCCATCGCGCATCCACGCTCGCGCACGCCGATCTGCATTTCGATCTTGCCGAAGGACGCCTGCAGCGCCGCCCCAATGCGTACGAGGAGTGTGCCGCCCATGTCTCATGAATTGCGCGTCGGCGTTGTGGATAGCGGATACGGCGGCGCTCAGGCGGCGTCGGTGGACGCCGCGCTAGGCTTTGCACTTGGCGAAGATCTATGCGTGCATGAGCATGTCGCCACGCCCGACAAACTCGGCCACGGCAGCGCCGTGCTCGCGCACATCCTGCACGCCGCGCCCGGCGCGCGCTTTTGCGTGGCGCAAGTCTTTCACGAGCGCCCGGTCACGAGCGCCGCGCAAATCGCCTCGGCGGTGCGCTGGCTGATCGCGCAGCGCGTGCGCATCATCAATCTGAGCCTCGGCGTGCGCGCCGATCGCAACGCGTTGCGCGAAGCGTGTGAAGAGGCCGTGGAAGCCGGCATCGTGGTCTGCGCATCGAGCCCCGCACAGGGCGCGGGCGTGTTTCCCGCCAGCTACCCGGGCGTCGTGCGCGTGACCGGCGACGCGCGTTGCGCCGCGCACCAGTGGTCCTGGCTCGACACGGCACAGGCCGATTTCGGCGCGGTGGTGAAGGGGCAGACTCAACACATGCCTGGCATGGCTAACGAACGCGGTGCACCCGCTGGCGCGAGCATCGCCACGGCCGCGCTCAGCGGCCACCTCGCGGCCCGGCTCATGCTCGATCCCGCAGCGGACCGCGACGCGCTGCTCGCGCATCTGCGTGCGCATGCGGCTTTCATCGGCGCCGAACGGCGCTCGCTCGCATCATGAAGGCCCCGCATATCGTCGTGCTCGGAGCGGGGCCCGCGGGCGCGGCCGTGGCGCGCGCGCTGGCCAAGCTCGGCTACGCGGTGACCGTGGTGAGCGACCGGCGCCGCTTCGACGCCGTGGAGGGCCTGTCGCTACGCGTGCTCGAGGGCCTGCGCCGCGCGGGCCTCATGCGTGCCGCCGTGTGCGCCGAAGGACCGTGCGCGCGCACCACGCTCTGGAACGGCGTCACGCAAACGGTCAATGCCGAGTTTCTGGTCGACCGGCACGCCTTCGACGCTGCGCTGCGCGAAGACTTGCGGGAAGCGGGCGTCGAAGTGGTCGAGGCGATGGTGCGTTCGGTGCAATCGACGCCGCAGACGCATGACCTGATGATCGAGACCACTGATGGACCGCTCTCGCTGAATGCCGACTTTCTCGTGGAAGCGCGTGGGCGGCTCGCGCCGCTCATGCGCGACGCCACGCGCGGCCCGCAAACGCTGAGCCTCCTGAACGTCTGGCAAGGTGCGCCGGCCGCTGCCGCCTCGGCGGTGGAAAGCCTGCAGGACGGCTGGGCCTGGATGGCGCGCCTGCCCGACGGCCGCTGCTACTGGCAGATGACGCTCGACGTCGCGAGCGCGGAGCTGCCGCAGCGCGACGAGCTGCTCGCGTTCTGCGCGCGCATGCGGCATTCGCCGCTCGCGAGCGCGTTCTTTGCCGGCGAGACCGGCGCGCAGGCACGGCTCTATGCGCGCAGCAGCACGGCCACGCTGTGCGGGCGCACCGGTGGGCGCAACTGGCTGCGCGTGGGCGACGCGGCGATGGCCGTCGATCCGCTCTCGGGTAATGGCATCTTTCAGTCGCTCTCGTCGGCGTTGCAGGCGCCCGCCGTGATTCATACGCTCATCAGCCGGCCCGAGCGCGCCGAGTTGGCGCTGCGGTTTCATCAGCAGCGTATCGAGCATCTGTTTCTGCGCTTTGCGCGCACGGGGCGCGATTTCTATGCGCTTGAGCGGCGCTTTGGGGAGGCGCCGTTTTGGCAGGCTCGCAGCAATTGGCCCGATGATGTGCCCACTCATCAGGTGCCCGATTTCGGGCAGCTTACGATTGCTCGTGCGCCGGTGATCGATGGTGATGTGATCGGCGAGGCCGATGTTGTTGTTAGTCCGGATCAGCCGCTGGGCGTCTGGCATCTGCAAGGGGTGCCGCTTGCGCCCATCGTCGAGAAGCTCAAGCATGAGAGTGCGGTAGAGACGCTCAAGTCGCTTGATGCTGATACTGCTCGTATGATTCGGCAGTGGCTCGTGGCGCAAGGATATCCGCATGCGTTTGTTTGAGTGCGTCTTGCGACTGCTGGTTTTTGTTTTCGGTTGTTTTTGGGTTGTGACTTAACTTGTTTTCGCGGCGGGCCGCAGGCGTTGCCCCTGTGCGGGGCGGCACCTACTTTTCTTTGCAGCCGCAAAGAAAAGTAGGCAAAAGAAAGCGGCTTAAACCGCCAGTGTGACGCAGTCCCCCACTGCCCTTATTATCGGAGCGGCTCCGGGGCATCCGTCATCTCGCACACTCCACATTAGTGACAAAGGGCTCATGATTCCCGCCACGCGCTACGCGCGGGCGGAAGGGTATGCATGGAAAACCGGGCGCGCTGCCATGCGAATACGCGGAAGTTCTGCAGCCTAATATGTTGTACTCCTACTGATACGCGAGTGTTCTTCCATGTGAATACATTGGATTCCAATGAATACGCGTATATCCCAATGGTTTTAGTTATGCCCCACGGCGCGCGCAGCGCCGCCGGATGGATGAGCCCTTAGTCACTCCGCTATACGCTCCGTGATGGCAGACGCTCCGGAGCCGCTCCGATATACAGGGCAGTGGGGGACTGCGTCACACTGGCGGTTTGAGCCGCTTTCTTTTGCCTACTTTTCTTTGCGGCTGCAAAGAAAAGTAGGTGCCGCCCCGCACAGGGGCAACGCTTGCATCCCGAATGCAAAACAAGGAAACGCGCATGAACCGCGCAAACCATCCCGAGTAGCGCGAGCACTGTCTCAACTTGAGACGCAACTCGAAACACTTGTCGAATAGTGCGACACAGCACCTACGGTCCACCACCGCCCACTCCCACCAGGCGGCCCGCATCCACATGGCACAAGTCCTGCTTCGATGCCTCGCATCCAACCCGCACTCAACCTGAATCGCCACGGCCATTTCATGAATAAAACCCTCGTCGCCGCATCAGCAGGATTCCTGATTTATTGCTCGCACGCCGCCGCGCAAAGCAGCGTGACACTCTTCGGCGTTCTCGACGAAGGCATCAACTACACGAGCAACGTGGGCGGCCACGCGTCCTGGCAAACCGCAAGCGGCGAGCTTTCGGTCAGCCGCTGGGGCCTGCGCGGCACAGAAGATCTCGGCGGCGGCCTGAACGCCGTCTTCGACCTCGAAAGCGGCTTCGCGCTCGACAACGGCCAGACAGCCTATGGCGGACGCCTGTTCGGCTATCAATCCTACGTCGGGCTGCAGTCGGACCGCTACGGCTCGCTCACGTTCGGTCGTCAGTTCGACTCGATCGCCGACACCGTGGGCCTCCTGACGGCCAACGGCAATTGGGCAGGCTTCCTGTTCTCGCATCCGCTCGACAACGACAACACCGACGCCACGTACCACGCCAGCAACTCGGTCAAGTACACGAGCCCCGCATGGGCAGGCCTCACAGCCACCGCGCTCTACGGCTTCAGCAATCAGGCGGGCGGCTTCGCGAACAACCGCGTCTTCAGCGCGGGCGTGAACTACACGTGGCAGACGCTCACACTCGCGGCGGTCTACGAGGATCTGGACGCACCAGGCGCGAACGCGAGCGGCTCGATTGCCAATGACGACATCGGCTTCGCCGCGCAGAACCAGAAAACGTGGGGCTTCGGCGCGAACTACGGCATCGGCCCCGTCACGCTCGGGGCCGTGTACACGCGCGCGAACGTCATGCAGCCGAGCGCGTCGATCTACGTGGGCGACCTGGGCCTCGGCGATCACGCCAGCCTGAAATTCGACAACTTCGAAATTAACGCGCGCTACAACCTGACGCCCGCCGTGATCCTGGGCGGCATGTACACCTACACGCGCGCCTCGCTCGACGAGGACAGCGGACGCTCGTCGCTGCACTGGAACCAGGTGGGCGCGATGGCGCAATACCTGTTGTCCAAGCGCACGTCCGTGTATGGCCAGCTAGTCTGGCAGTCGGTCTCGGGCGGCAACACCGGCACGCCCCTCGACGATGCGCTGATTCCGGGCACGGCAGGCGCCTCGTCGAACTCGCATCAGATCGTCGCGCGGCTCGCGATCAATCACACGTTCTGATCGAGCCGGTCTCCGGGGGCGATCCCGGCCCGGCAAAAATGCGCGAAGTGGCCTAAACTGGCGCCCTCGTTCGACGCGATGGCGCTCGCGCTTTTCGCCCAACCCGGTACTTCCCATGTTTTCGCTTTCCGACACTCTGCCCGCCGACAAACCCGCCCTCTATGCCACGCTCGCCGCCCAGGCGCGTGCGCTGATCGAAGGCGAAGCCGATGGCATCGCCAACGCGGCGAACTTCTCGTCGCTCGTGTTCAACTCGCTCGAAGGGCTGAACTGGGCCGGCTTCTACTTCTTCGACGGCACCGAGCTCGTGGTCGGCCCGTTCCAGGGCAAGCCCGCGTGCGTGCGCATTCCGCTCGGCAAGGGCGTGTGCGGGACCGCTGCGCAAACGCGCGAGACCCAGGTCGTCGCCGATGTGCACGCGTTCCCGGGCCATATCGCCTGCGATTCGGCTTCGCAATCGGAAATCGTCGTGCCGCTCGTCGCGCCGGACGGCTCGCTCATCGGCGTGTGGGACGTGGACAGCCCGCACCTCGCGCGCTTCGACGAAGCAGACGCGCAAGGCATGGCCGAGCTGTGCCGAGTGTTCGTGGAATTCGGCTGGAAAAAAGCGGCCTCGCGCTGACCCTCGCCGATGAACGCCCGCAGACGCTAACGGCGGCAACGCCTGCGGAACCTCGCCGCTACGCGCCCTCGCCCGGACCACCCGCCTTCAGGAAATCGACGAACGCCCTGAGCGGCGCGGGCAAGTGCCGCCGGCCCGGATAGTAGAGAAACGGCCCGGAAAACTGCGGCCACCAGTCCTGCAGCAGCGGCTCGAGCGCGCCGCTTGCGAAATGCGGCTTCAGCATGTCCTCGAACAGCGCGATCACGCCCGCGCCGCCCAGCGCCATCTCGAGCGCGAGATCCAGCGCCGCCGCCGGCTTCACCACGAGCGCGCCGGGCGGATCGACACGCAGGGTCTCGCCATCGCGCTCGTATTCCCAGATCGCCATCGCGCCGCCCGAAAAACGCACGCGCAGACAAACGTGCCCGAGCAGATCGCGCGGGTGCGCGGGCCGGCCGCGCGCGGCGAGATACGCGGGCGACGCGGCCGTTGCGAAACGCTGCACGAGCGGGCCAATCGGAATCGCGATCATGTCCTGCTCGAGCCGCTCGTCGTAGCGGATGCCCGCGTCGCAGCCCACCTGAAGCACGTCGACGAAACCGTCCTCCACCACCACTTCCACGCGGATCTCGGGATACGCGGCCACGAACCGCGCGAGAATCGGCGGCAGGATGCTGCGCGCCACATTGGCCGGCACGTTCAGGCGCAGCACGCCCGCGGGCCGGTCGCGATAGCCGTTCAGAACGTCGAGCGCGGCCTTCATTTCGGCGAACAGCGGCGTGATGGTTTCGAGCAGGCGCTGCCCCGCCTCCGTGGGCGCGACGCTGCGCGTGGTGCGGTTGAGCAGGCGCAGCCCGAGCTTCGCCTCGAGCCGACGCACGGCCGTGCTCAGGCTCGAAGCGGAAACACTGCTCGAACGGGCCGCGTCGCGAAAGCCGCCCGCGCGCGCGACGGCGGCAAAGGCGGCCAGATCGTTCATTTCGAACGCGGCCAGCGAGGGGTTCGCTGGCGTTGGGGTTTCGTGACTCATGGCGGTCGGGAGTTGCATGCGTGCGTATGCACTGCATTGTGCGGAATTTCGAACAACCCGTGCGGATCAGGTGGGATTATCCAACAACGCGGCAGCGCCCATACTGGCGCCATCCACTCACGAGGAGCACGACATGCCGCAAACGTCCAGCCAACCGTCCACTCATTCGGCCGCCCAACCGAGCCGCACGTTCGCGCTCGCGGGCCGCACTGTCAACCGCATGGGCTACGGCGCCATGCAGCTCGCCGGCCCCGGCGTGTTCGGGCCGCCGAAGGACCGCGCGACGGCTGTCGCCGTGCTGCGCGAAGCGCTCGCGCTCGGCGTGAACCATCTCGACACGAGCGATTTCTACGGCCCGCACGTGACGAACCAGATCATCCGCGAGGCGCTCCATCCCTATCCCGCCGATCTCACGATCGTCACCAAGGTGGGCGCGGTGCGCGACGGCACGGGCGCCTGGCTGCCCGCGCAGGAGCCCGCCGATATCGAGCGCGCCGTGCACGACAATCTGCGTAATCTGGGTCTCGATGCGCTCGACGTGGTCAATCTGCGCATCATGGGCGACGTCCACCAGCCCTCCGAAGGCCCCATTGAAAGGCAAATGGAAGCGCTCGCTGCGCTGCGCGAGCGCGGGCTCGTGCGCCACATCGGCATCTCCAATGCGACGGCGAAGCAGATCGACGATGCCGGGCAGATCGCCCCCATCGTCTGCGTGCAGAACCACTACAACCTCGTCAATCGCACCGACGACGCGCTGATCGACACGCTCGCCGCACGTGGCATCGCCTATGTGCCGTTCTTCCCGCTTGGCGGCTTCTCGCCGATCCAGTCGACGGCGCTTTCGGAGATCGCGCAGTCGCTCGGCGCCGCGCCGATGACCGTCGCGCTCGCGTGGCTCCTGCACCGCGCGCCCAATATCCTGCTGATTCCGGGGACGTCATCGCTCGCGCATCTGCATGAGAATATGAGCGCAGAAACGCTCGAACTCTCAGTCGAGGTGCTGGCGCAACTCGATGCGATCGGCAAGCCTGGCGCATGAAGTTGTGAGCACGTCCGGCAGAACCGCCAGTCGAAAACCGAGGCGAAAAAAAACCGCGGCCATCAGACCGCGGTTGACAGAGTTCTGCCACTCTCATCGACCGCACGCGCCGCTCCCTCAAGCGGCTCGTGCGCAACTACGTGGAGCGCAATGGATTTCGCAGATCAGGTCTGCGAATCCGGCGCCGCATCGCCTGCGTCGGCTTGCTGGGTGCCGTCGTCGGCTTGCTTCTCGTCTTCCTTCTTCTCGGCCATCTTCTCGAGCGCCCCCGCGCCCTCGAAGCCCGCAACCGCGGCGGCCGCCTTCGTCAGGAAACCGGCGTCCGTGTCGACCTTTTCCGTTGCTTCCACGGCGGCGATCGCACCAGCGACCTTGCCTACTTCGTCCAGAATGCCCATTTGATCCCTCCGGTAGATTGCCGCTCGATTGCAGCCAGATTCCTGCGTTGCGCCTGCGCGGCGCTGTCATCGCGCCCAGGCTCTCCGCCGCCCTTGATGCTCGCCCAATGCGGCGGGCGTTGATGCATTTTGGGCGCACGTGATACGCAGGGCAATCATATCCCTCAAAAATTGACAATGGTTAACGGTTCAATCGACTTACGATTCTTGCGGCGCGTCAAGGGCGTGCTTATACTGAATCCGTCTCCTCCATGTCTCCTTTGACGTGGTTCAAGCCCGCCCCGGCGTTCCATTCAGCGAACCTTTCGGCGGGCTTTTTCTTTTCTTTCGCGCCGCGTCGGTCAAGCGGCCATCAAGCGCGTGGCCAACGCGCGATGAACGCCCGGAAAACCGGGCGCCTGGCACTCAAAATCCGCTCCACTCCCCACCCGCGCGGGCTGGCATAATTCACGTTTCGTCTTTCAACACGCTGTCGTCATGAGTCTCCACACCTGGTGGCTGTTCCTCGCCACAGTCTTCGTCGTCTGCGCCATTCCCGGCCCCAATATGCTGCTCATCATGTCGCACGGCGCGCAATACGGCATGCGCCGCACCAGCGCGACGATGGGCGGCTGCCTTTCGGCGCTTGTGCTGATGCTGGCCGTCTCCGCCGCCGGCCTGGGCGTGTTCCTGCAAGCGTGGCCGACCATGTTCAACGTGTTGCGCTTCATTGGCGCGGCGTATCTCGTGTATCTGGGCGTCAAGGCCTGGCGCTCGCCCGTGAGCGAGAGCGGCGCCGGGGCCAGCGAAGCCATGGCCGAGGCGCTCGCCCCCCGCGCCGGGCGCTCACCGGGCGCGCTGTTCCGCAACGGCTTTCTGGTGGCGAGCAGTAACCCCAAGGCGATCTTGTTCGCGGCGGCGCTGCTGCCGCAGTTCATCGACGCGAGCCGTCCCACGCTGCCCCAGTTCGGCGTGCTGGTGGCCACCTTCGCCGTGTGCGAAGTGAGCTGGTATCTGGTCTATGCGGGCTTCGGCACGCGCATCGGCGCAACGCTCAAGAGCCAGCGCGTGGCGAAGGCGTTCAACCGCGTGACGGGCAGTGTGTTCGTTGGTTTTGGCGCGATGATGGCACTCATTCGCCAGTAAGCGACTGTCGCTTGCGAAGAACAGTGGTCGGGGAGCCATTAATCTTTAACTCGGAAGCCCCTCTTGGCGTTTTGACGACGCTCATCGGTGGGAAGGCGACCGCATCGACTACGCGCTCGAAGCCTGCGAAAAGCACCCGGACCGCTTCGGCATCATGGCGCGCATTCCGCAGAACAAGCCTGTGCGCTGATTGGGGTCTTATGCATCCATTCAATCGACGACAACCGTTTCGTCGTCGATCGCTCGCGTGAGCAAGTCGAGAAACGCCTGCATGGTTTGCGGCAGCGTGCGGCCCGCCATCGTCTGGATCTGCAGCGTGCGCTGATGCAATTCCGGGTTCATGAGCGGCACGGCGGTCAGCCCCTCCACTTCGAGATGACCACGCACAGTGAGAAAGCCGGTGAACGTCACGGCGTCAGTGAGGCGCACGAACCTTTGCAGCGCCACGTGATAGTTGCTCACGAACACCGGCTCGAAGATCACCCCTTCGAGGCTGCACGCGATGTCGAAGAGCTGCCGGATCGTGACGCCCTGGTTGTGCAACGCAACGGGCCATGGCAGCAAATCGTGCAACGACACCGATTCGCGGGCGGCCAGCGGATGATCGCGCCGCATCAGCGCGAAAATGGGCGCGCGCTGCGAATAGTGCACGGCGATCTCTTTCTCCGGCGCGAGGCTGAAGCAAAGGGCAATATCGGCGGTCCCCTCTCTCACGCGCTGCGTTGCCACGGAAGGCGCCGACACGTCCAGCTGAAAATGCGTTTTCGGCCAGGCCTTGAGAAAGTGCGCGAACACCTGCGGCAGAAAATGCGGCGCCAGGCCTTCGGAACTCGCGACGCGTATCGTCGCGCGGCCGCCCTCGGTCAAGCCGCGAATCTCGCCTGTCACGCGCTCCGTCTCGAGCAGGCTGCGTCGTGCGTGCTCGGCGAGCACGCGCCCCGCTTCGCTCAGCACCATGCCGCGCGGGCGCCGCTCGAATAGCGGCGTGCCCAACTCCGCTTCGAGTCTCGCGATCTGCCGGCTCAGCGCCGAACCCGCCACGTAGAGCCGCTCCGACGCCTTGCTCAGCGAGCCGCAGCGGGCCACCTCCAGAAAATAACGCAGGGCGGTGTTGTCCATGTCTATGGGCGTGGTCTCGTTCTGCTTTGCCGTTTCGGCAACGGTGGGTCGCAAATATTGTAATTGCGCAGAAATAACGGCGGTTGCAGGATCGTCGAAAGTGACTTTCAACAGGACATCGCCCTTACTGGCGCAGGATCGGTGTAAGCGCTCAAGCGCTTGCTCCGATCGACAGGACATGCGGTGCGGGGTTGCCCGTGCGGAACGCGAGCACCTCGAGATTGTTCCGACAACGCTTGCATGAGGAATCCGCAATGAGCATCGATTCCGTTCCAGCGCATCACGGCAGCGAGCCCTGGTCAGCGCCCGCGCAAAACACCTCGGGGAAGAGCGTCTCGCGGCTCATCCTCGCCACCTCGATCGGCAACGCACTCGAGTTCTACGACCTGCTCGCGTACGGCTACTTCGCGTCGACGCTGTCGAAGCTCTTCTTCCCCGTCCACAACGCAACGATCTCGCTGCTGCTCACGCTAGGCACGTTTGCGCTTTCGTATCTCGCGCGGCCGGTCGGCGCGCTCGTGCTCGGCTCGTACAGCGACCGCAAAGGCCGCAAGGCATCGCTCACGCTCTCCATCGCGTTGATGACGATCGGCACCGGCATGGTCGCGCTGATGCCCACTTACGCGGCAATCGGCATACTCGCGCCCATCGGCATTTTCGCGTCGCGTCTTCTGCAAGGCTTCTCTGCGGGGGGCGAATTCGGCAGCTCCACGGCTTTCCTGATCGAGCACGCGCCGCAGCGCAGCGGCTTCATGTCGAGCTGGCAGTTTTCAAGCCAGGGCGCGAGCACGGTGCTCGTCTCCTTGTTCGGCGCGGTGCTGATGAGTGTGCTCACACGGCCGCAGCTCGAAGGCTGGGGCTGGCGCATACCGTTTTTGTTCGGCATCCTGATCGGTCCCGTGGGTCTCTATATCCGCAGACGCATCGACGAAACGCCCGAATTCGAGCGCATCGAAAAGGCCGCTTCGCCCGTGCGCGAGCTGCTCGCCACGCAAAAGTCACGCGTGCTTGCATCGATTGGCGTGCTGGTGCTGACCACGTCGGCCCAATATGTGCTCCTCTACATGCCGACCTATGCCGCGCGCCAGCTCGGCCTCGCGCCTACGTCGGGCTTCATCGCCACACTCGTTGCCGGCCTCATCGCCATCGTGCTCACGCCTGTCGTGGGCCACTGGTCGGACAAGGTGGGCCGCACGCGTATCATGCTCGTCGCGGGCGTGCTGTTTTTCCTCAGCGTCTATCCCGCGTTCATGTTCGTGAACGCGCATCCATCACTGCTCACGTTGCTGGCCGCCGTAATCTGGGTCGCGGTGCTGAAAGTCACCTATTTCGCGTCGATTCCGGCGCTCATGGCCGGTTTCTTCCCAACGCGCACGCGCACCACGGGCATGGCGCTCGCCTACAACATCGGCACGACGGTGTTCGGCGGCTTCACGCCGCTTGCCGTCGCCGCGCTCATTGCGGCGACGGGCAACAATCTCGCGCCGGGGCTCTGGCTGATGTTCGCGGCGGTCGTGAGCCTCGTTACGCTGATCTGGGCGCGCGCACGCCTCGCGGCACGCTGAACCGACCGAAACGGACGGACACACAAAGGAACCACGCACGTATGCAACACGATTTGCCGCAGGAGTTTCAGGACGCCATTCAGTTTTCCATCGATCACGAATCGGCATGGGATCGCAACGCCGATGGCAAGTTTGGCGTGCACATGAACGATCCGCCGCCCTGGAACCGCCTGCTCGGTCCGATCCATGACCGCGGTCCCGTATCGGGCGCCGTTTCCGTGGAGGGACGCCTTTTTGCGCAATGGGGCGAGCCCGATCGTCCCGACCTCACCTTCAGCATCGCGAAGACGTATCTGGCGCTGCTTGCGGGCGTCGCGCACGACCGCGGCCTGCTGCCCGATCCCGATGAGCCAGTGCGCGTACGTGTGCCGGGCATCGGTTTCGACGAGGGTCACAATGCATCGGTCACGTGGACGCATCTGCTGCAACAGACGAGCGAATGGCAAGGCACGTGCTTCGGCCTCCCGGATCAGGCCGATCACTATCGCGCCGTCACGTTCGGTGAGCCGCCCAACGGCCAAAAGGGCGATTTGCGACCCTTGCAGACACCCGGCACCTACTGGGAATACAACGACGTGCGCATCAACCAGCTTTCGCTTGCGCTGCTGCATCTGTTCGGGCGGTCGCTGCCGGAAGTGTTTCGCGAGACGATCATGCGGCCTGTTGGCGCGAGCGAGAACTGGCAATGGGTCGGTTACGACAACGCGTGGCTCGATATGGGCGGCAAGCGCGTGCAGTCGGTGCCCGGCGGCTCGCATTGGGGCGGCGGCATGTCGGTGAGCGCGAACGATCAGCTAAAGGTTGCGCAAATGCTGCTCGATGATGGCGTGGCGCAAGGCCTTCGCGTGCTCTCGAGCGAATGGATCGCACGCATGCGCACGCCCTGCCCGATCGCGCCGTTCTATGGTTCGCTGGTGTGGCTCAACACAGGGCAGCGCATGTTTCCGAGTGTGCCCGAGTCAAGCTACTTCGGCGTCGGCGCAGGCAGTTCGTTCATGTGGATCGAGCCCGAGCGCAAGATCGCGCTGATTGTGCGCTGGCTAGATTCGCAGTTCGCGGATGCGTTCTTCGGCAAGGTGCTGCACCGGGCAACCCACGGGTGAGCGGCGCAGGTTCTGCGATCAGGATTCACACGACCCTCGGCGTCGCCGCGCGCCTGCCCGGCTTTTTCGCAAATCGAGCGGTGCCGCTCGTGGTGGTCAGCCCTTCGCGTGCATGGCTTTCACAAGCGCCGCTGCGGAGGCGCCTTCGAGCGACAACCCATAGCCAACTTCCTGCACGATGCGTTGTTTCAGCGGCCAAATAAAGTGAATGCGCGTATTGCGGCGTGCCACTTCAGGTGCTTTCAAGTACTGCCTCGCCAGTTCCTGTGCGCGGCCAAGCGCCCCGCCGTCTGGCACGACCTCGGCAACCACGCCCCACTCGCGTGCAACCGCCGCCGTAATGGGCTGTGCATTGAACAGGAAAGCCTCCGCCCTCCCCGCTCCCGCGCGATAGCTCCAGGTGGTGAAGATGCCGTCGCCAGGCACAACACCCGCAGCATAGTGGCCCATGTCGTGGAAGGTGGCACCTTCCGCAGCCACAATGACGTTGGCCAGCAGAACATATTCCGAGTGGATATGGGCACGCCCCTCGATGGCCGCGATGACGGGTACGCGTATATTGGCGATGTTTTCCAGGACCTGAACGCCTTCGTCATGGATCTGGCTCCAAATATCGGGGTCGGAGACGTCCTTGAACGATGCCCAATCGACTCCGGTCATGAAGTCCCCGCCTGCACCCGTGAGGATGACGATCTTGTTCGCCCGATCCTGAGAAATCCGGTAGAACGCGTCGACAACCTCGGTGTGGGCCTCCGCCGTGAAAGTCAGCGGGCCTCCATTGGTATGGAACTGCACGACCAGCACGCCGTCCTCATCCCGTGTCAACTTCAGGTTGCTGTAGGCGGTGAAATAGTTGTCCGGATTCGATTGCACGATGCTCTCCTAAGTCAGAACGTACTGAATTGGCACCGCCGGCCTGTGGCGGGTTAATTTCATCAAGTAACAGAAAGGCCCCCAAATTAAGCCCATGGAGCACCCCGATGCCCGGCGTCACGCAAAGAATCCGGCCAACGCACGAGCCACTGCGGCAGCATCATTTTCCATAGGAATGTGGCCCGCCTTGGGAATCCGGACAAGCTGCGTGTACGGGATCTCTTTGGCGAAACGCTCCGCGTGCTCGACGAGCTGAAAGCTGTCGTCTTCCCCCCAAACGAGCAGCTTTGGCGTTTGCGACGCGCGAAGACGCGGCAGCAGTTCCATCGTGTAACGATTGTCCGCCGCACCGGCAAAGGCGAGCCACGACCGTGCAACGCGCGGTTCCGTCCAGGGTTCGAGATACTCGGCCACTTCGCTTTCCGTCGTTGGCCTGGCCAGTGCGGTGAGAACCGACTTGCGACGGGCAGCAAGGATATCCTCCGTCGTCGTCGCCGCGGCCACCGCCGGATCGCGGAACCGGGCAACGCCGGGCACCGGCCACGAATCGAACATCACTGCATTGACGAGCGCAAGCTTGCTGACCTCGATCTTCCCGTCGACCAGCACCTGCTGCGCAATACCTCCGCCAATGTCGTGCCCCGCTACACCCACCGGTCCCGTGATACCGAGCGCGTCCAGGAAGTGCGGCAGCCAATTCGCCAACGCGGGGATCGAGGCATCCGCGATAGTCAACTCGCCACCCGAGCGGCCGGAGCCGGGAAAATCCACCGCAATGGCGCGCAATCCGGCGGCGGCCAGATCGTCGAGCACCGGCTGCCATACACGACTCCAATAGGTGCCGTGCAGCATCAACAAGACGGGGGCTGCCGGGTCACCGGCGCTCAGGTAGCTGACCGGCACGCCAGCCACGTCAACCGTTCGTCGTTCCATTGTGAAAATCCTCCGTTGCGACCCGTGGTGCGCAACTCGCATGTCATGAATTGTCTTAGCGAATGAATTGCTTTACGTAGTCAGCACCGAGGCCGATCTCTTCGTAATGTTTGCGAGCGGCTTCGATCTTCGTGAACACGTCTTCGTATCCCACTGCCACGCCTTGAGGATCGACGTAGGTGTACCCGCCCGTGACGTGGAACCACGTGATCATCTCCTTGACGTCCTCGGGCACGTACAAGGTGTGGGTCTCGCCTGCCGGCTCGTGTGCGTAACCGCCCTCCTCCGCAACCCAGTCGTGCTCGAGGTAATACCATCTGCCTCGCAGAACGATCGCGTGGACGGGTCCGGTATGGCGGTGGCGCGAGAGCACGCCGGACTGGCGCACTCTGAGAAGATTGACGTAGTAGCCCTGGCTGGCGCTGAGGAGCAGCGGCTTGAATGAAACAGTGGGCGTCATGGGTACCCAAAGCTTGTCGTCTTCCAGCCATTTGCCGAGTATGCCCGGATGCACGATGTCGGGTGACATGTCAGGGGGTTGAGGCAGTTGATAAGCAATCGCACGCTCATCAGGCTTTCCGGCGGTTGTGCTGGTCATGTTGCGAGACCTCCAAAGGATTTCGAATCCCGGCGGGAGATTCGTGGTATCCAGATGGTGCGCGCGGCGTCACCCTGGCAGAAGTCCCTTCAGGCACATAACATCCATTCCAGGCAGGCATAACGCGTTTGACGCCTGTACCACGGCTGATGCCGGAACGCGGCAGCAGGTTGAGCAAGGTTGGCTCCGCGCCAGCGCTCCGGTGAAAAATGGGCGTGATCGATACTGGTGCGAACGCCTTCATCTTGTGCATCGTCGAACCTTGGCAGGGCAAGTAGAGGTCTCACACGCTAGCGTCGTGCGCACATAAAAGGCGATGTCCAGGTGTTGCGGCCCGCATGACGCCTACCGCTCGCCATCTTCGGCTTCACTGGCACACACATTGCTTAATTCGACCCCGAGAGGTGTGAAGCCATTTACATCTTCTTAAGGATTGCTAGGGTTCCGGTCGCGTTGCGCGATGTCTGGTCCGAGAGCGATCCGGCCTTACCGCTTCCTCTATCTGCGAGGTTGCGACGAGGCTCCACGGAGGGATAAAAGCCCGGGAGGTCGCGATGCTGTTCTTCGCCCTCTCACGCCTTTATTTCAACCGAGCAAGGAGCCTTCATGCCCTCTTCTCCCGGCGTCAATCTTCTGCCTCTCACGTGCGGACAATATGTCCCTCTGATTTTTAACGATCAGGCAAGCCCCCGGAACCAGTGCTGCAATCGCATGCCAGCAGCCAGCGCGCTGCCCAAATTGGCTTTTCTCGCGCCACCACGTAGCGTGTCGACCGCATAGAAAAGTCATCTAGTCATGTCGGAATAAGAACCTTCCGTCTTTTCGTCATGCGAACCGATCTCGGAAAGAGTCAGAGGCGGCAACTCATTGGCATGTTCGTCTTTAACCGGGCAGCCCTTCGCCCTGTGTTCGCAAACTATGAGATCCATCAGATTCGAATCACAAACGGATAGATCATGCACGATCAAAAACTTGGCACGACCGTCAAACACGCTGCGAATCGGGTCATCGCGCTCATGGCGTTGTTCGCGGCCTCAATGGCCACGCATGCCGCTGAGCCACTGAAGATCGCCTATAACGACTGGCCGGGCGCCGTGGCATGGCAGGTCGCAATCGATAAAGGATGGTTCAAGGAAGCGGGCGTCGATGTTGACTTTGAGTGGTTCGATTACTCCGCAGCACTCGACGCTTTTGCAGCAGGCAAGCTCGACGCCGTCGGCGTAACCAACGGCGACCTGCTAGCCACCGGTGCCAGCGGAACAAAGTCGGTGATGATCATGCTCACCGATTATTCGAGTGGCAACGATATGGTCGTAGCGAAGCCCGGCATCAAAGGTCTGAAAGACCTGAAAGGCAAGAAAATTGCCGTCGAGAAAGGACTGGTCGATCATCTGTTGCTGCTTGACGGCCTGAAGAAGGCCGGCATGACAGAGTCGGACGTCACGCTGGTCAATGCGAAGACCAACGAGCTGCCGCAAATCCTCGCCTCGTCCGATATTTCTGCGATCGGCGTATGGGCACCCGTATCGGGGCAGGCCATGCAGCGTGTGCCGGGTTCGCGTCCGATCTTCACGTCGGCCAACGAACCGGGGTTGATTTACGACGGCGTCGCAGTCAGCCCGACTAGCCTCGCCGCCCACAAGGCTGACTGGGTGAAAGTGGTCAAGGTATGGAATCACGTGGTCAGCTATATCAACGACCCCGCGACACAGCCAGACGCCGTCAAGATCATGGCGGCTCGCGTGAACCTGACGCCCGAGGCCTTTCTACCGCTATTGAAGGGGACCCACTTGCTGAACCTGAGCGACAACCGCAAGATCTTCGTCAAGGGAGAAGGCTTCGGATCGTTATATGGTTCGTCGAAGGTCGCCGACGATTTCAACGTGAGCAACGCGATATATCCGAAATCACAGGACGTCGACCGTTATTTTGACGCGTCGTATATCAACGCGAGATAAGCCGGCCATCCGAACTCGGAGGAGCGAATACCGATTCGCGCCTCCGACTGTGGCGATGCCCACTCGACCCCGCAACGACATGAGCACTCAGGTTGCGATCCATTTACATGTTTGAGGGAAAACGATGAATCCGGCTACTCACCTCGACACGATGCGACGGCAGTGGCAGTCAGAAACCGATTATCCCGTGGCCGAAGCGTGGTACCAACGCCTTGACTCGCACAACGGCATAACCCGCATCTGGGAACCTCATGTGCATCCGCTCGAGCAAGCGAACTTCTGGCATATCCGCGGTAGCGAGAGAGACCTGCTGATTGATAGCGGCATGGGCATCGTGCCATTGCGGGAGAGCTTCCCCGACCTGTTCGACGGCAAAGAGATCATTGCGGTGGCGACCCACACGCATATCGACCATATTGGCGCGATCCATGAGTTCGAACACCGCTGGGTTCACGCTGCTGAAGCGCGCCAGATGGAACATCCGTCCGGTGTGGTCACGCTCATTTGTTCAGACATCCATCCTGCGTTGAGTCAGATTTTCGTCGAGGCGGGCTATCCGCCGTTTGATGAGTTGCTGGTCGACGCTTTTCCCCACGCGAACTTCAACCCATTCGATTATCGTCTGCGCGGTGCGGTTCCGACCCGCCTGCTTGCCGACAAGGACGTCATCGACTTGGGCGACAAACGCTTCGAGATTCTTCATCTGCCGGGTCATTCACCCGGCAGCATCTGCGTATGGGAAGAAGCGACCGGCGTCCTTTTTACCGGCGATCTGATCTACGACGGCCCCCTTGTCTACGAAGGGCCCGGCATGGATCTGGACATCTACGCGCAGTCGCTGCGCAAGCTTAAAGAGCTTCCGGTGAGCGTCGTTCATGCAGGCCATGATCCGAGCTTCGACCGCGCCCGACTGCTACAGATCATCGACGACTATTTGAGCCGGTGGAACCTGAGATAACAGTGGTGGGTTCGAAGATCAGATCGTTTGCCTTCAGAAGTCCGGATGGGCCGCGGAGTAAACCCGATATACAGCGTGCCCGTCCGATTCATGACACTTCGCGGTCTGAACGTATAGCTCAGCAAGTCGAACTGGCAGCTTGGATAGTCCACCAGCCGATTGGCCTGCTTGCACTATGCATCGATCGAGACCGCGAGTCGCGTCGTATCGGAAAGCTTGAATGACGACACCGTCGATTTCAGTTTCCCGGCCTGCTCCTCGAGCGAGCCCGCGGCCGCTGCCGCCTGCTCGACGAGCGCCGCATTCTGCTGCGTCACCTGGTCCATCTGGATGACGGCCTGATTGACCTGCTCGATGCCGCGGCTTTGTTGTTCCGACGCACTGGCGATCTCGCGGACGATTGCCGAAACGCGCTTGATGGCGCCCTTGATCTCGCTCATCGCGGTGCTGACTTCGCTCGCCTGCTGCGAGCCGGCCTCGACGGTCGCGACGGAAGAGGCAATCAGGTCCTTGATCTCCTTGGCCGCAGTGGCCGATCGTTGAGCGAGGCTTCGAACTTCGCTCGCGACCACAGCGAAGCCTCGCCCCTGTTCACCGGCGCGAGCGGCTTCGACTGCAGCATTGAGCGCGAGAATGTTCGTTTGAAACGCAATACTCTCGATCACACCTGTGATCTCGGAAATCTTGTTCGAGCTGCCGGATAGCTTGTCGATCGTAGCCACCATCGCCTGCACGACGTCGCTGCCCATATCGGCGATGTTCGTCGCGTCGGCGGCAAGGCCGCTCGCTTCACGTGCACTGTCGGCGTTCTGCTTCACGGTCCCGGTCAGTTGCGTCATGCTCGAGGCGGTCTCGGTCAGCGACGCGGCTTGCTCCTCCGTGCGGGCGGACAGATCGAGGTTGCCGGCGGCGATGTCGCGCGTCGCCGAGGTCACCAGCTCGGTCGAGGAGCGGACGGACAACATCGTCTCTTCCATGCGTCTCATCCACTTGTCGAACGCAACGGCGGAGCGGCCAAACTCGTCCATGCGCCGCGGTGAAGACCGCGCCGACAAATCGAGCGTCACCGCGATGTCCTCGAACTTACTGGCGATGCGATACAAGCCGCCGCATACCACGGCCTGCAGATGGAGGCCGGCGTAGAGCGCGACAGCAAAGCCCACTGACGCGAGTGCGACCAGACTTGTCATCGCCCAGCGGTAAAACGGAGCGGCATGGGCATCAAGGTGCAACAGGCCGACTATTCCGATGAGTCCGACGGCCAGCATCAAAGTGGCAATGACGCCGAACGCGAACATGAACTTGAGTCTGATCGTGAGCGCAGATTTTGGCACTTCGTTTCCCTGGTGAATGAGCAAGACGCGGCGGCGTCATGAAGACGAAAGCGCGGCGAGCTGTGTGGCATTGACGGGCGCTTTTTGCGCGCAATGTCGCCGTGGCCGCAGCTTTGCGACTACGCGCTGACCCCTCGTTTACGGCCCGAGATCTGGCGTCGACAGTGGTGTTTACCCCCAATCCGTGTTCACGCAGACCCGCGAACGCTTGCAAAACGATTAAAGCCCTTCGGGCGAACAAGTACCGTACTGCGGCAGAACCCCCATGGCCGCAAGACAGGTGGACAGGAGCGCGCGCCGAGTCCCTCAGTGAACCCGGGTCAACAGTTCGTCGAGCGACTTTCTGGTGTCGCCGTGGAACAGCGCGTTCTCCTTGTAGAAGAGCGGCATGCCGGCGATGGGCGAGTGCGGATCGTCCTGTGCCGCCGGATTGACGATGTCGTTTGAGCCAGTAACGATCGCAACATCGGTAGAAGGGAGGTCTTCGTTGATCTCATCCCTCTCGAGCACGATGTCATAAGGCACCTTGGCCTCCGCGAGCAGCACTTACGCGATGTCCACCACGATTTTCCCGCGTGCGGTGGCGTTCGTGATGGCGTCGTAGGCGAGTTCCGCGGACCGCAGGTCGAACCGGCGGGGATCGAGATTCGGCGTGAGCTTACCGGCATCGGCCAACCGCGTGGCCTCGCGCAGCATCGCGCCGTGATGCGCGCGATGCATGCCCGTCAGGAGCGGATAGAGGGTGAAGACTCCTGAGTACGTCGCTTCTCGAAACGACAGGGGCGCCAGCGCATGCGTACCCCAGCCCAACGCGCTGACGACATGGCCAAAATGCTTGACTGCCGCAAACGACGCATCGAGCGAGGGGCCGCCGACGGTGTCGACCACGACGTCGAAGCCTGTGTCCTGCGTCAACGATGCAACATACTGCTCGACCGATTGCGACCGGTAGTCGATGGGCGTAGCGCCCAGACGCGCAATGAGTTCGTGGTCGCGTGAACTCGCAGTTGCAAAAACCTGGGCGCCGAGTGCGCACGCCAGTTGCACCGAGACATGCCCGACACCGCCTGCTCCGCCTTGCACCAGCACAGTTTGGCCCGCTTGCAGATGGGCCCGGTCGACAATGCCGGACCAGGCGGTGATGAACGCGAGGGGCAGCGCCGCGGATTCACGCATCGACAGGTTGGCCGGCTTGATCGCAAGCAGGTCGGCATCGACCGCCGCATACTGGGCCAGCGAGCCCTGAATGCCACCGACGCCGCCCGTCATACCGTAGACCTCGTCGCCGACATTGAAAGCGGTCACGCCCGGCCCGACGGCATCGACCACGCCAGCCATATCGATGCCGAGCACCAGCGGGAGCGGATGCTTCGCATGGGCTGCGCTGCCACTGCGGATCTTGGTGTCGAGGGGGTTGAGACCGCTTGCGGCAATGCGCACGCGCACCTGACCGTGTGCGGGTTCGGGCATCGGGATTTCGGTCAATTCGAGCGGGCCGTTGTATCGGTTGAGGACGAGCGCCTGCATGGTCATGGTGGGTTCCTGTCGGGTTGATTTCCCTGATTTACGACGCGTCGCGCGACTGCGCGCACTTCCGGATGAAACGATCGATTCGCTGGCGAACGCATGAGTGAGGCGGGGCGATCCGTGCCTCCGCGCGGTCTACGGCCGCCTCGCTGGACCGCCTTCCAGACAAAGCGACCAGGCTATCGCAGTAATTGTCCTCAAGTGGCGATACAGGTTTGCCCAAGCCCCCGGCCGCGCGAATGACCATTATTGCCAGGAAGTGACCAATTCGTACATGGCAACTCGAGGTGCCGGTGTGGGTCGTCTTATGCCGACCGCATGAGGCAGACACCTGGGACGATCGCATCACATGGTCGCGGGACACAGTGCGGCCAGCGGCGGTGGTTCGATTTCCACGACCGAACTGTCGACAATTTGTGCGTTGAGCCAGTCGGCTGTGGCGGAGATCCCGCCACAGCCGAAGCGAATGCAAGTGACACGGGGGGAACGAGGCATGGCGCTTGGCGACAAGATTTCACACCTTCGGAGTGACGCCCCCGTCCCCAGTGTTCCATTCGAACTCAAGGCAACAGTACGGTGTCGACGACGTGAATGACACCGTTGGACTGCATGACATCGCCGATCGTCACGTGCGCGACATCGCCCTTGTCGTCTGTGATGGTCCAGCCTTTAGCGTCTCTGCCGACGATGAGCGAATCGCCCTCGACCGTCTTCAGGCTCGCCTTGCCGCCGCCCTGGTTCACCGCCATGGCAAGGTCTTGCGCGGTGAGGCGACCCGGCACTACGTGGTACGTCAGCACCTTCACGAGCATAGCCTTGTTTTCAGGTTTGAGCAGCGTCTGAACCGTGCCGGGGGGCAGCGCGGCGAATGCTTCGTTGGTCGGTGCAAAGACCGTGAAGGGTCCCTTGCCCGACAACGTGTCGACGAGTCCGCCGGCCTTCACGGCGGCCACCAGGGTGGTGTGGTCGTTTGAATTCACCGCATTCTGAATGATATTTTTCGACGGATACATGGCGGCGCCGCCTACCTCCACGGTGTTGTCCGTGGGCAGCGATCCAGCCCTCGCTGCGGACGTCGTTCCCAGTATCAGAGCAAGCGCCAGCATCGCGCCGACAGTCTTCATCTTGTTGCAGGATTCCATCTGGGTTCTCCCGAAGAATCAATGCTTCCGGACTGGAAGCCAATGAAGATACGGGTCGAACGAAGCAGCGGATGCATGCGTTATCGCGCACCCCGGCAAGACATACTCATGCGCCGCCCACGATGCCTTTCGCCAGCACCGGCCCGGTCGGTTGTCCGGTCGGCGATCCGCCGCGCGGTTCCAGCGACACAGCCAGAATCGCTCGCGCGTTCAACTGTGCGAGCCGGGCTTGCGGCAGCGTCACGATGGTTGGTCGATCTGCCGCGATTACGCCGAGCGACACGGGTCGCCCGCCCTGCGCAATCAGCCACAGTTCGGTAGAGCGGTCTGCCGCAACCGGGATGTCGTTTGGCGGGACAACCACCATGCGGGCCTGCTCGACATTGACGATCGCAGTCCATCCTGCGCGGCCTCCGTCCCGCACAAGACTTGCCACCTTATAGCCCTCCTGGCCGGGCACAGCGACGCGCGCATCGCGGACGGGAAGTATCGAAAGAATGAGGAGCGCCATGGCAGCGATGCTCGATCCAACACCAATCCAGCGCCACAAACGGATGTTGTCCCATAGCCTGACGCGAGGCCGCGGCGCCTCAACGGGAGCGAAGCCCAGTTCGGACTGGATGCGCGCCCACACATAGGGCGCGGGCGCGATCTCGTCAATATCTTCGTTGAGTGGCATCAAGCGACTCTGCCAGCGTGCGGCGCTTGCGGCCAGCTTGGGATCGCGCAACAGTGCCTGTTCAATCTGCCTGCGCCCGGCTGAGTCGAGTACCCCAAGGACATATTCGGCGCACCGCAGATCATCTGGGCTGGATAAGGGCGTATTCATTGTTCGAGACACGCTTTTAGCTGGAGCAGACTTCGCCGGATCCAGCTTTTCATCGTACCCAACGGTACGCTCAAATGCTCCGCCAGTTCCGCATAGGTCGCGCCCGTGAAGAATGCTTCCCGTACGATGCTACCCTGCCGGGCCGGTAATTCCTCCAGGCAATGCTCCAGGCGGCGTCGCTCCTCGCTGTGCTCGGCAATCGCGGCCGGTGACGGGCTCTCATCGACAATCTCTTCCTCCGCCAATTCGTCCAATGGTTCCTCGCGGTGCCGCCGCAGGCGGTCGATCGTCCGGTTGCGCGCGATGGCGACAAGCCAGGTAATCGCACTCGCCAGCTTCGGATCGAACGTCACGGCTTGGCGCCACACGGCGACATAGACCTCCTGCAGTACCTCTTCGGCTTCGCCGCGGTCGCGCAGCATCTTCATGCACACGCCGAACAGCTTTGCGGAGGTGCGCCGGTAGAGCGCGGCGAAAGCGACCCGATTGCCTGTGCCAACGTCGAGCAGGAGCAAGTTCAGTTCGTCGCGGCGACGAGATTCGGGATCGCCCGTCAGGTGAGCGCCATCGATTGCCGGGTTATCACTCATGGACGTCGTGCTCCGTCTGGATCGGCTGCGCCGGATCTCGAACGCAGGCGTTGCCGCCATGCGGTGGCTGCACGAAACGAGCGTCTTCTGCGCCAGTTGCCATCGCATTCGCCGGCCCTCCCGGGGTGGACCGCAGTCGTGTTCCGACTACGCCGCTATCTGCCAATCTACCAGCTACGGAACAAATGAGTGTCTGGATGCATGTGCTGCAGAAAAATTTGCAACGGCGCAACGACCAGGAACATTTGTTCGCGCACCTGCATCCGTTGATCAACGCCGTCCGTAAGGATTTCTGAGGGCTTGCCGCTTCCCCGTGATTTCTCCTGCTTTTCCCTGCAGGACGGCCTGTCTTCGTACCCGCGATTCGCGCTGCCGCGCCGCCGATGGCGTTCTTTTGCCTCCAGGCATGTGATAAAAATACTCAATGCCGATATGACGACGACGGCATGACGGCTAGTATTGCCGCTCTGGCGCCTCTTCCCAAGTTAAAGATTAATGGTTCCCCGACCAAACGACGTCGCGATCGTCTTCAGAACTTCTGACGAATCGCGACACGCACCAACGCCTGGCGGCCATTCGACGAATCGCCCGCGTTGCCGATGTTCGCCACTGCTGACGCGCCCGTCGACGATGTACCCGACGCGATCTGATAGGCCCCTTCAACGTAAAGATCGGTGCGCTTCGAGAGGAAATAGTCGGCAAGCACGCAGACCTGATTGAAGTGCTGGTTGCCGACACTGCCGCCGGGCGTCCAGACGCTATCCCCCTTCGCATAGTCGTACGCCGCGCCAAGACTGAACGCCGGCGTCACAGTCCATTTCACACCCGCGTCCACGTTATTGAACTTCGCGCTCGCACCGCCCAGGGCAGCGATGTTGCCGTACTCGACATTCGACCACGACGTGCCGAACTGCACCGACCCAAGCGTATAGGTGCCGCCCACAATGGCCACCTGATATGAAGCCGCAGTCTCGTAGCCCTTGTTCAATATGCCGGTCAACTGGGTGCCGCTGCCGTTGCTCGTGAAGAAACCCGAACTCGCCGTACTGCCTGTTGGGTTCTTGAAGTACAGGAATGCTGCGCCGAGCGTCACCGACCCGTTCGAATACGCGGCTCCCGCCGAATAGCCGCCGTTGCCGCTCACATTGCCCGGCATGCCGCCCACACTCCACTCGGCGCCGAACGTCAGGCCGTTGAAATTTGGACTCGCATAGCGGATAGCGTTGTTGGTCCGCAGCGAGTTGGCGGTATTGTCGAAATCGCCGGGATGCTGAAACGCTTCGCCGGCGAGATAGCCCTGGATGGTCACCGGTTGTGCGTAATAGACCAGCGCGTCGTATTGCCGGCCGAGCGTGACATCGCCGTAGCGCCGGTTGCTCAGTCCCACCCAGGCCTGACGGCCGAACTCAAGGCCCCCTTGCGCGGCCGCCCCGCTATTGAGGTTCACACCCGATTCCAGATCGAAGATCGCATGCGTGCCGCCGCCGAGGTCCTCGACGCCACGCATGCCCCAACGGCTGCCAAACAGTCCATTGAGCGAATCGAGGTACACCTTGTGGCCGCCCTGTGAGGCTCCCGTCGCAACATTGCTGTTGAACATCAAGCCTTCGTCGAGCACGCCGTAAAGCGTCATGCTGCTTTGCGCGCAGGCCAGCGAACCGTATAAGAGAATGGGCGCCGCCACAAGAATTTGCTTTTTCATCGAGAGTCTCCAAATATTCTTTTATTCGCACTACGAATAGAGCGTTGCGAACCGCATTTTGAAAAATTGACGCCACCGCTCAGTGCGCGAGCGACGGCGCCACTGTCACTTGCGCTATTGACCTCATGCGCCCTGTCGCTTCACGGGTTGCACGGCGCTTTCGCTGCGGCCCGTCATCATATAAAGCGCGCATGCGGAAACGATCGCAGGCAACGCCAGCAGGCTGAACACGGCACTGAACTGCCAGCCCAGCGCCATCAACTCCGCGCCCACCATTGCGCCAGCCACGCCGCCGATGCGCCCTACGCCCAACATCCACGCCACGCCCGTGGCGCGTCCATGCGTCGGATAGAACGCCGCTGCGAGCGCTGACATCGACGTCACGGCGCTCGTGACCATGGTTCCGGTCAGAAAGATCAGCGTGCCGAGCCATAGCTGGTGACCGACGCCGCGTCCCACGAGCACGACGAGCAAAGCGGCAAGGACGAATGTCGCTGCAATGACGCGATTGGCGTTGAAGCGGTCCATCGCCCAGCCGACGCAGAGATTGCCAAGGACACCACCGAGCGGGAAAAGCGATGTCATCAACGCGGCGTTCTCGCCGGAAAATCCGGTATCGCGAAAGAGCGTAGGAAGCCAGTTGGTCAGCAGATAGTAGATGAGGAGTCCCATGAAATACGCGACCCATAGCATGACTGTGCCGAAGCGATAGCGAGTCGAGAGCACGACGCGGATCGCCCCTTCACGCTTCGTGGACGCCGCCCCTTCGGGCGGCACGAAGCGGACACCGTCCAGCGACACGCCGTGCGCAATGCGCCCCAGGATGCGGGCAATTTTCGCGTCTGCGTGCTTGCGCATCGCCATGAACTGGACCGATTCCGGCAGCCACAGAACAAGCAGCACCGTGAGCAGCGCCGGCCCCACACCACCTGCCACGAGCACGCTTTGCCAGCCGAAATGCGGAATCAGCCAGGCCGACGCGAATCCGCCCAGCGCCAGTCCGGTTGAGAAGCCACAGAACATCGCATTGACGACGACGGCCCGCACCCGCGTGGGCGCATATTCCGACATCAGCGTGACGGCATTGGGCATCGCGGCACCCAGTCCGAGGCCGGTGAAGAAGCGCAATGCGGTCAACGATTCGATGGAATGGGCAAATGCCGCAGCGAAACTCCACACCCCGAACAATCCGACCGACAACACGAGCACAGTCTTGCGTCCAAGGCGGTCGGCCAACGGCCCAGCGAGCATCGCGCCGATACCGAGCCCGACGAGCGCCGCGCTCATCACCGGCCCGAGCGCAGCGCGCGCAACGCCCCATTGCTGCACGAGCGACGGTGCAATGAAGCCTATCGCCGCGGTATCGTAGCCATCGGCCGCGACGACGAGAAAGCACAGCACGAGAATGACATACTGAAACGGCGAGAAGCGCTGGCCGTCGATAAATGCCTGTGTGTCGATGGTGCGTTCGGGCGTGTTCATGCGCGCCCCCATGCGAAACGATACGCGAGCGGGGGTTGCGCACCTCGAGAGCGGGTGCGAGAGAGCGTTTTCATTGCGATGTCTCCAAAGATTTGATGTCGTTATATGCGGCACCGTCTTCGCGCAACGCGGAACGGAGAGCGTTAACTGAAGCAGCGTGCCGCGCCGCTGCTTCGGCTATGGGTGGCGCGTCAGCGCCCGTCGAGATGCCCGAGCGAGCGGAACTGGACGGCGCGCACAATGCGGTTTTCCTGTGCGACGATCAGGTGCGCCGACGCCTGAAGATACGCGGGCCAATCCGGATCGGCATCACGTGCGGTGCGACGCTGGTCATAGTCTGCAATGCTCTCGTAGGCCCAGAGGTGCACGACCTGGTTCAGCGCGCCAATGTCGCTGACAAAGAAGCCGACCGGAGCGCCGAGGTATTTGAGCTGTATCGGCATCGCAAGGCGGTCGAATACGTCGAGAAACTCGGGCATGCCGCGCGGACGAATCGTATAGATGCGATGATCGATGAAGGGTTTTCCCGCTTTGACGTGACTCACGTGCCAGTCCTCTCTGTGTGCTCTGTTGCTGCGGATACCGCAATATCGTCGTGCCCGGCAAGGTGCCGGCCGGTGATATAGCCGAAGGTCATGATCGGGCCGAGCGTGATGCCCGCGCCGGGATAGTTGCCACCCATGATGCTCGCCCGGTCGTTGCCGACTGCGTAGAGCCCGGGGACCGGCTGCCGTTGCGCGTCGAGCACTTTGCCTTCGACGCTGGTCACGATGCCGTCGAACGTGCCGAGATCGCCCATCACGACCTTCAGCGCGTAATACGGCCCTTGACCGATCGGCGCGACGCACGGGTTCGGCTTCTGGTCGTGATCGGCGAGATAGCGGTTGAAGGAAGTCGAGCCACGGCCAAACGCCGGATCCTCGCCACGCGCCGCGCTCTCGTTGTACCGGCGTATCGTCGTTTCGAGCGTGACTGCATCGATGCCCGCATTGCGTGCCAGTTCTTCGAGCGTGCGGCCTTTCTTCAGATAACCGCTGCGCAGATGTGGGCCGAGCGGCACCGGTGAGGGCTTGGCATAGCCAAGCCCATATTTGCGAATGGTGGCGTGGTCGCAAACGAGCCAGATCGCTGTTTCCCGATCGCCTTTGCAAGCCTCGATCATGGCCGCGCCGACGTCGTGATACGAATTGGCTTCATTGGTGAAGCGGCGCCCATGACGCGTGACGCCGATGATGCCAGGCTTGTAACGGTCGAGCAGATGGGGAAACACGCCGGGCTTGCCGTTCTTGCGCGGCACGAGCGATACCGGCATCCATGCAGCCGGTTCGCGGTAGCGCAGCGGCACCTGCGCGCCCACTGCCTCCGCCATGCGCGCGCCGTCGCCCGTGTTGCCGTCCGGCACCGGCGACACATGCTGCCCGCCTCGGCGCACATGCGCATAGGCCTTCGCGATGCGCGCAAGGTCGTGCGAAAAGCCGCCGCACGCAAGCACGACACCGCGCCGCGCCGTGATCGTGTAATCGCCATCCGGGCCCCTGACATGTGCGCCGCTCACCCGGTTTTCCGACGTGATCAGTTCGCGTGCGCCCGTACTGGTGTGAATCGGGATACCGAGATCGAGCGCGGACTTCGCGAGGCGCGCCGCAAGCGCGTTGCCGCTTGTCACCTGCACGCCGCGCCGGAATCGCACGAGATCCAGAAGATGGCTCGCGAGACGCCGCGTGACGTAGCACGCGGATTTCAGCGAACGTGTCGCGTTGAAGAAATGCTTGAGGTCGGCGTTGGACGAATTGAACATCATGCCGACGAACGTGATGGTCGCGAGCGGCGGGCGCAGCCTCGCGAGGTGCTCACGCAGCTCGCTTGCATCGTAGGGCGCCGCCACCACCGATCGCCCGATGTCCACGCCGCCTGGCGCATCCGGGTGATAGTCCGGGTAGAGCGTCGGCACGAAGCGGACTTGCGTCTCGCGTTCGAAGAAGTCGAGCATCTTCGGCCCCATATCCAGAAACGCGTCCACGGCAGCGGCGTCGAAGAACGCGCCCGTTTCGTACTGGAGGTAAGTGCGCGCCGCCTCGCGCGTATCGGCAACGCCATTCGCGCTGGCATGCCGGTTGCCCGGAATCCAGAGCACGCCGCCAGAAAATGCCGTGGTGCCGCCGAAGCAATCGGCCTTTTCGACCACCACCACGCTAAGGCCGTGCTTGCGCGCAGTGATGGCTGTCGAGAGACCGCCCGCGCCCGAACCGATCACCAGCACGTCGCACGCCAGTGCGGGCTGGGTCGTCTGCTTAGTCATGAACTGTCTCCTTTGTTGCAGGGACGAGCGCTTCCCGCACACTGTGTGTGCAGTGCGCCGTCCTTTTATCGGGTTGTAGTGAAACTGCGCGCGGGCTGCCTTACGCCGCCGATACCGCGCGCGAGGCTGCTGGAGCTTCATAGCCGGGACGCGGCACGAGGTCCATGAGCATGGAATCGAGACCACCGTCGACGACGATTTCGGCGCCGTTCACGTAGCCCGCTCGCTCGCTCGCGAGGAAAGCCGCGACTTCGGCGATATCGACGGGACGTCCAATGCGGCGGCTCGCCGTCATCGCGGCGCGGCGCGCTTCGACGTCGCCCTGGGCATAAAACGACTCGGACAGCGGTGTACGGATGAGGCCTGGACAAATCACATTGCTGCGCACGCCGCGCGCGCCCCACTCGGCCGCGATCTGCCGCGAGAGCATTGCGACGCCCGCTTTGCTTGCGCTATACGCGCCACTCCAGGTCTGCGGATGAAGCGCGGCGACGGAAGCAACATGCACGATGCTGCCGGCGCCCCGCGTGAGCATCGCGCGTCCGAATGCCTGTGAGCACAACAGGTAGCCGGTCAGGTTCACTTGCAGCACGGCATTCCATGTTTGCAGGTCGATGTCTTCGATGCCGCCTGCGCGTAGAAAGCCCGCGTTGTTGATGAGCACGTCCGCTCCGCCCAACTCGCGCTCCACTTGTGCCGCGGCCTGGCGCACACTGTGTTCGTTCCCAATGTCGCAGACTACGGCTATCGCCTCCGCCTTCCTGTCGCACAGCGAGCGCGCGACCTCTTCGCAGCCCTTCGCGTCGCGGTCAAGCAGCGCGAGACGCGCGCCGGCCTGCGCGAGCGTCGCCGCAATGGCCCCGCCAATGCCGCCTGCAGCGCCGCTCACCACGCACACCTTGCCGCCAAGGCTCAACCAATGGTCAGCATGTTCACCGATCTTGCTTATTTGATTAGTCATCCGAATCTCCTTCATGGCAAACTCACGCACCGACGTGCTTCAGCGCTCTTCAACGAAGAATCTCATGCGATTCCAGTTGGCTGAAGTATAGGCAGCACCAGCCGTCACAGCATGGACAAAGCTGTCGAAAAACAGGACAATTTGCACCCGGGAGGGAAAACGGCATGAGGAGAATCCCTAACTACGAGCTGTACGGCGAATCGGCGGCGGCGCGTCCGCCATGGCACGATGCCTTCAATTTCGAGTGGATTCCGGAACGCAGCCGGGCCAACGACTGGAACATCCCCGCTCATCGCCACGATGCGCTCTTGCAGATTCTTTACATCCGCAACGGCTACGGCCACGTGATCATCGAAAGCGCAAAGGAGCCGTTCGATCCGCCCTGTCTCGTCATCCTGCCGGCCCAGGTCGTGCATGGCTTCGTGTTTTCGCCGGAAATCGACGGGCTGGTCATTACCGCAGCGCAAGGTGCGCTCGAGTCCATCGCAAAGTCCGTCTCGCCGGCGCTGCTGCCGATCTTGCAACGGCCGGCGTTGATCCCGGTGCGTGGCCCTGCCGCGACTGACGAAACACTCATGCCGCTTTTCCAGCTGATCGAACACGAATTTCGCAGCGGTGCGGCCGGGCATACGGCGGCAGGCATGTCGCTATTGATCGCACTATTCGTGCAGGCGGCCAGGCTGGCCGATTACGCCGCCGCCACTCCGGTCGCCGCACTGGCCGCACGGCGCAGCGTGCAAATCAAGCGCTTTCGGGAACTCATCGCGAAGCATTTCCGCGAGCATCGGCCTGTTGAATTCTATGCGGCGGAACTCGATATCACGGTGGCTCAACTCGGGCGCATCTGTCGTGAAGAACTGGGCGTCTCCCCCACGTCCCTCGTCAACGACCATCTGATTCGCGAGGCCCAGCGCGACCTCGTCTATTCCGGCATGAGCGTCAAGCAGATCGCCCATAGCCTCGGCTTCGAGGACGCTGCCTATTTCAGCCGCTTTTTTCGCAAGCAGACGGGTATCACGCCGCGAGCGTTTCAGGGCGCCGCGCAGCGTGATCTCGCGCTGGGCACTTTCTAATGATTATGTCGGCCACGCAACTGGGGGGACTTCAACCTGCATCGCTCCATTAATATGGATAACTAATGTAATCACGAAAGCCAAACGGTAAATTCCCCGCGCCAAAACCTGCGCCCCCGACGCCTCAGCCGTCGCGCGTGAGCGCAAAGCCGGCCTCGGCCACTTCCCGTTCGAGCCACTCGAGAAACTCCGCGAAACCGCTCGAACGCTTCACGCGCTTCGGGTAGACGAGCGTATATCGTCCCCCCGTTTTGATGCTACCAGGGTGCACGCGGATCAGCTGCTGCTCGAGCAGCTCCTCGCGCGTGAGCACGGCATCCACGAGCGCGACGCCCTGGCCACATTTCGTCGCGACAATTGCGGACTCCAGCGTGTCGAACGTCAGATGGCCGTTGTCGCCGCCCGTCGTATCCGGATAGAGATCGTCCCAGCGGCGCCAGTCGAGCCGGTCCATGCTCGAATCGACAAGCCGCGCGGTCTTCAGCATGGCTTGACTGTCCGTGCCCGTGAGCAGTTGCGGCGCGCACACCGGAATCAGCGCTTCTTCCCACAATGGCATCGCCTCGTAGTCGGGCCACGTTGCCGTGCCGTACGCGAACATCGCATCGATCGATTCAAACGCAAAGTCGGGGAAGCGATGATAGACCGTGTCGACGCTCACCGACACATCGGGATAACGCTGATAGAACGCCGTGAGCCGCGGAATCAGCCAGCGCGCCGCCATGGTCGGATGCGCGCGCAGACTCACGCTGCGCCCGACCCGCCCGAGCATCGACGAGGCGTCGGACAAGAGGCCGATGACCTGTTCCGCGACAGGCACGAGCGCGGCGCCTTCGGGCGTGACCACGATCTTGCGCGTATGCCGCTCGAACAGACGGCACGCCATGCGCGACTCCAGTTGCGCGACCTGGCGGCTCACGGCGCTCTGGCTCAGGTTCAGCGATTCACCTGCCTTGCCGAAGTTTTCGGTCTTCGCAACGGTGAGGAAGGCCTGCAACAGTTCGATCGATGGCAGTTGACGGCTCATCTTTCTATGCGCTCCTTGCATCGGATAAATGTAGATATATCACTTTTCTTTCGATTGATCGAGGCTCATTCTGAATGGCATGCCGACGTTGCGCGGCGCGTCCTCTTCAACATTGCGAGTCGATCCCTTGAACGCTCCAGAATCCTCATTCTCCACGGCGCTGCCGACGCAACCCGACCCGCTGCCGCGCGAAGTCGACGTGGCGATCATCGGCGGCGGCCTGATGGGCTGCACCGCCGCGTATTACCTCAGCAAGGCGGGCGCCCGGGTGTTGCTGATCGACAAGAGCCGTATCGCGGGCCAGCAATCGTCGCGCGCGTGGGGTTTCGTGCGTCAGCAGTCGCGCGACGAAGCCGAAGTGCCGTTGATGCAGGCGAGCATCGAGATCTGGCGCGGGCTCGAGGCTGAACTTCAAACCGGCCTCGGGTGGCGCAACGAGGGTTGTCTGTTCGTCGCGGGCAACGAGGCCGAGCGCGATGGCTATGAATCGTGGCTGCCCGTTGCACGCCAGTTCTCCATCGATACGACGATGCTGTCGCCGCGCGAAGTCGCAGCGAAGCTGCCCGGCTACGCCATCCCGCAGCTCGGTGGCCTCTTCACCGCGAGCGACGGACAGGCGGAACCCACGCTCGTCGCCCGCGCATTCGCGATGCGCGCGCTCGAACTCGGCGCGCACATTGTCGAGCAGTGCGGCGCGCGGGGCATTGACGTCGCGGCGGGCCGGATCGAAGGCGTCGATACCGAACGCGGTTACGTGAAGGCGAAAGCGGTCGTCTGCGCGGCCGGCGCCACGACATTCCGGCTGCTGCGGGTGCTCGGCATCTCGCTGCCACAGCAGCTTGTGCGCGGGACCGTCGCGCGCACCACGCGCGGCCCCGCGCTTGGCGGCATCTCGACGATCGCGAACGGCGTGGGCTTCCGGCAGCGGATCGACGGCAGCTTCAACATCGCCGACGACGCGCATGTCGACGTCGACATGACGCTCGGCCATTTGCGCGCGCTCCACTGGTATGCGCCGTCGCTGTGGGCGCATCGCAAGTCGTTCCGCTTCAATCTGAACGGTGCGTGCCTCACCGATCTGGGCCACCGCATGCCGTGGTCCGAAGCGTCGCGCCTGGGGCCCGCCGTTCATGTGCGCGATCCGCTGCTGCGCCCCAACGAACGGAGCCTGCGCACGGCGCTGCGCGGACTCAAGGCCGCGTTTCCCGGCCAGGCCGACACGGAAATCGCCGAGAAGTGGGCCGGCGGCATCGACGTATTGCCCGACGGCATTCCCGTCATCGATGCGCAGACGTCGATCAGCGGCCTCGCCGTCGCGACCGGCTTCTGCGGCCACGGCTTCGCGATGGGCCCGATCGTCGGCAAGACGCTCGCGCAGTGGATCACCACCGGCAATCCGGGCCTCGACGTGCGCCAGCTGCGTCTGTCGCGCTTCGCCGAAGGCGACGTCAAGCCGCCCTCTTCGCTGTTCTGATCGCTCAGTTCCATGCCGGCGCATTGCGTCACGGCCTTACCCGCCGTGCAGCACGGCCCTGCCCGCACCTTTTGCCACAACCATCACGCGCACACACCCAGTGAGGAGACACGGTGACCCAGCAAACCTTCTACTACGACCCAGCGTCGGTGGCCGGCAAGGCGCCGCCGATCAACGACGAGACTGACCTGCTGATCGTTGGCGCGGGACCGGCCGGACTTGCGGCCGCGCTAAGCGCCGCAGGACACGGCGTGCGCGTCATGCTCGTCGACGAGAATCCGGTGCCGCTAGAAACGATGGGCGAAGAAGTGCCGCTCCATTTCGGCTCACGCATGGGCGCCGCCGTCGCGAACCGCAACAGCGTGCTGCAGAAGCTGCTCGAGGCGCGCCCCCAAATTGCCGAAGCGCTTGAAGCGGGCGTCGACGTCCGGCTTGGCACCGCCGTCTGGGGCGTCTTTGCGCAACAACGCACGACGGCATGGATCGATGGCGCCGTCGCGGGCCTCGCCGACGAAGACAACGCGTACCTGGTGCGCTTCAAGCAGGTGATCGTCGCTGCCGGCCAGCGCGACATGGGCCTCGCGTTCGAAGGCTGGGACCGGCCGGGCGTCATGGGTGTGAGCGCCGCGCATCGGCTCGCCACCGTCTACGAAGCACTCGACGCGAGGCAAGCCGTGCTGGTCGGCAGCGATACGCATGCGCTTGCGGCTGTGCTCGCGCTGATCGATCACGGCGTGCGGATCGAAGCGATCGTCGAGCAGGCCGGCCAGGTGCGCGGCGATCGCACGCTGCTCGAACGTCTCGTCGCGCAGGGCGTGCAGGTGCTGACCGGCCATGTCGTGCGCGAGGCGGCCGGCGATGCGCTCGGCGTCAAGCGCGTGAAGATCGCGCCTGTCGATGGCGCGGGCCGCCCCGTCGATGGCGCGGTGCACGAAATCGAATGCGACACGGTGCTGCTCGGTGTGGCCGCCGTACCCGCGATCGAGCTCGTCGAGTCCGCCGGGTCCCGCACGTCGTTTCAGGCGAGCCGCGGCGGCCACGTGCCCGTCATCGACGCGGCACAGCGCACGCCGCTGCCGTGTGTGCTCGTGGCCGGCGATTGCGCCGGGGTCTGGCCGTCCAAAAGCCTCGACGAAAACATCGCGCGTTGCGAAGGCCGTATCGCGGCGCGCACGGCGCTCGCGGCACTCGGTGTCCAGATCGACGCGTCCGACGCCGCGCCGGTTCCCGACGAGCCCGCGCCCGACCTCGCGCGCCATCTCGCAGCCTGGGTGCGTGCGTCGGTCGTCTATGCACAGCACGAACCCTATGTTTGCCTGTGCGAAGAAGTGACCGCGACCGAGATCCTCTCGAAGCAGCCGCCGCGTTATCTCGGCTGGACCCCGGCTAACGCGTCGCTGCAAAGTGTGATGACGGCGCAGCCGCGCGGCAGCGCCGGCCCCAACCCCGACGTGACGAAGCGGCTCACGCGCGCGTGCATGGGCGCGTGCCAGGGACGCCGATGCCGCGAGCAGGTGGCGACCTTGCTCGGCATCGGCGCGGGATCGAGCGTCGGTGAGATCCCGCTCGCGTCGTTCCGTCCGCCGGTTCGGCCGCTGCCGCTGAAACAGATCGGACAGCTCGAAGAGATCGCGGAAATGCGCGATCGATGGGACGCCTGGTTCGGCATGCCGTCCCAGTGGACCCCGTTCTGGCTGTGCACCAGCGAGCCGACCGTAGCGCGGCGTCCGCACGATGCCGCCCCTCCCGTCCAACCGCTCCACCATGAGGGCTGACACCATGCAGGCAACCGTTACGAAATCGTCCGACCGGGCGTCCGTCGTCATCGTGGGCGGCGGCGTGACCGGATTGAGCGCGGCCTGGTGGCTCGCCCGCGAAGGCGTCGACGTGCTCGTCCTCGAAGCCGGACTGATCGGCTGGGGCGCGTCGGGACGCAATGGCGGCGGATGCACGCATCATCACAGCCCGCTCTTCCTCGAAGAGCAGCGGCTCTGGCCGATGATGGACGAACTGCTCGGCTATCCAACCGAGTTCCGGCGCGACCGCATCAGCATCGATCTCGACGAACAGCAGCTCGCGCTCGACCGGAAAATCGTGGACGAAGCGAAATATTTCGGACTGCGAGCGGAATTGCTGGATCCGCAGCAAGTCCGCGATCTCGTGCCGTTCGCGGGCGAGAACGTGCTGGCCGGCTACTACTACCATTTCGGCGGCCACGCGAATCCACATCGCACGCTGCAGGCGTATGCGTGGGCGCTGCAAAGCCACGGCGGACGCATTCTCGAACACACGCCCGTCGTGCAGATCGAACGGCAAGGCGGCCGCGTGACGGGCGTACGCACCGCGCAAGCGCGCATCGACTGCGATCATCTGGTGATTGCGGCGGGGCCGTACACCGGCGAGCTTGCCGCGCAGCTCGGCGTAGAGATTCCGCTCGTGACCGCGCGCGCCGAGATGATCGTGACCGAGCCGCTGCCGCTGATCGAAGTGGGCGGCGTCGATGGCAACGGGCTCTATGGCCGGCAAACGCTGCGCGGCAACCTCGCCTACGGCGGCGGCCCGCACGAATGGGTCGAGCTCGCCGACTTGCGCAACACGCGTCCGCTCTCGACACCGCTTCAATGCAATATCGCGAAGCGACTCGCCGAGCTCTTCCCGAAGGTCGCGCACAAGCGCGTGATCCGTAGCTGGGCCGGGTTCGTCGAAAATACGCCGGACGGACGACCGGTGATCGATCGCCCCGCTTCACTCGACAATGTCACCGTCGCGACGATGTCTGGCGTCGGCTTTGGGTTGTCGCCGGCGAGCGGTCATGCGATACGCGATCTCGTTGTCGATGGCGCCTGCAGTTTCGCCGATCTTTCGACATTCGCCCTCTCTCGCTTCGCGAAGCTCGAACCGGACTGGCAGCGCATTCAGGGCTGGCTGCCGCTGCCCGCTTGAGTGGAAAGGACCTTCCCGTTGTGCCACGCTGTTACGATCAAAGAGGATCTGTCATGAAACGAACGTTTCGCAATCTGGCCTTGCTGGCATCCATCGGCGTGACCTTGTGCTCGTTTGCGGCGAGCGCAAGCGCGGGGCAAGACACGCTGCGCTTCGGCGTCGCCGCCGAGCCGTATCCGCCGTTTCTCGTGAAGACGCCCACGGGCCAGTTCACCGGCTTCGAGCCGGATCTGATCCGGGCAATCTGCACGGAGATGAACGCGAAGTGCGAAATCAAGGAAGTGGCGTGGGACGGCATCATTCCCGCGCTCCTCGACAACAAGTTCGACGTCATCTTCAACTCGATGGGCGTCAGCCCGGAGCGCCAGAAGGTGATCGCGTTCTCGCGTCCGTACTATGAAACGACCGGCGTGTTCGTCGCGCCGAAGGACGTCAAGTTGACGTTGACACCGGAGGGGCTCAAGGGCAAGTCGATCGGCGTGGAGGGTTCCACCACCGATGCCGAGTTCGTCCAGACGGCGTATGGCAAGACCGCGACGATCCGCATTTACAACACGCAGGATGAATGCGATGCCGATCTGCTTGCGGGACATATTGATGCGGCGTTCCTGGATAAAGTCGGCGACATCGACTTGTTGAAGTCCAGGGAGGGCGCAACGCTCGAAGAGAAAGGCGCGGGCAGCGTCAAGATGGATCCGCTGAAATATGGTCTCGGTGTAGCGGCAGGCCTGCGCAAGGGGGACACGGCGCTCAAGGCGCGCATTGACCAGGCGCTTGATCAGTTGCATACCTCGGGCCAGTACGCGCAAATATCGAAGAAGTACTTTGCGATCGATCTTTGGCCGCATTGAGCATGCGTAGCCGGCGATGGCCGCTCGTGAGCGCCATTGCCGGGCATCGGGTGATTTCAGCGCCTCCTGGAGGCGAAACGACCCATTCCTCAAAGCTCAAGGTCAACGCGATCATACCGAGAGCACCGCGTGAATCTGCGCCACGACAGCCGCCCCTTCACCGACCGCCGCGGCAACGCGCTTGACCGACGACGAGCGCACGTCGCCGATTGCAAACACGCGCGACATACTCGTCTCCAGCGGCAACACCAATGACTGCGGCCGGCCGGTCACAAGCGGCCCCGTCCGCACGAAGCCCTTGTCGTCCAGCTCCATTCCAGAATCGCTTAACCAGTGCGTATTCGCTTCAGCCCCGGTGAAAAGAAACACGTGACGAACGCTGAGGTTGCGCTGTCCTTCGGGCGAACGACAACACACCGTGTTGAGCCCGTACTCGTCGCCGTCGAGACGCTCAACCTGTGTGCGCACGGAAAGCTCGACGTTGGGCAGTTGCGCGAGGCGCTCGATCAGATACCGCGACATCGTCGCTTCCAGTCCCGGGCCACGAATCAGGATGTGCACAGCGCTCGCATGCGAGGCAAGAAACGCAGCCGCCTGCCCCGCGGAATTTCCGCCGCCAACGAGAACAACCGTTTGCCCCTTGCAGAGTCTCGCCTCGACGGGCGAGGCCCAATAATAGACACCGCGCCCTTCGAAACGCTCGAGTCCATCGATGGCCGGGCGACGATACGATGCGCCACTCGCCACGACCACCGAGCGCGCCGTCACGGAGTTGTTGTTCTCGACGTTCAGCGTGAGCGCATTGCCACTGCACCGTACGGCGCTAACGCGCGACGGAATGAAGATGTGGGCACCGAATTTCTGCGCCTGCACAAACGCGCGGCCCGCCAGTGCCTGGCCCGAGATTCCCATCGGAAAGCCGAGGAAATTTTCGATGCGGGCGCTCGAGCCCGCCTGACCACCCGGTGCGCGTGCGTCGAATACGGCCACCGAGAGCCCCTCCGAAGCGGCGTAGACCGCCGTGGCAAGCCCGGCAGGCCCCGCCCCGACGATGACGACGTCATACACGCGGCCACGATCGAACGCGGGAAGCCAGCCAAGCGTCGACGCGAGCTGGTCCTCGGTCGGCGCGCGCAAGATTGCGCCGTCCGGACAAACGACAAGGGGGAAGTCTTTGGCGGACGGCGCAATCCGCTCGAGCAGCGCGAGGGCGTCCGGGTCCGATTGCGCGTCGATCACCGTGTGCGGATGATCGTTGCGGCGCAAGAATCCCTCGAGCGACACGAGGCGTGTCTCGCCGGGCCGGCCTATCAGCACGGGACCGCAACCTTTCTCGATGAGCCCCACGCGTCGACGGACCAGGGCACGCAGGATGCGCTCTCCCAGCTCTGCCTCCGCCACCAGAAGCGCGCGCAACTGATCGGGCGTCAGTTGCAGCGCCGTGACATCAGTCAGCGCGTGCGCATCCACCAGCGACGGCCGGCCCGAGAGCTGAGCCGCTTCGCCAAGAAAATGCCCTGGCCCCTGCCGGATCTTCACGTTGTTCTGCCCGAGCCCTTGGTGCCGCGTCACTTGCGCCATACCGCTCAGCAGCACCAGCACACCGGACGCGAACTGCCCCGCCTGATAGATCGACTCCCCCGCTCGCCAGCAGACCTGGTTGCCAAAGCGGAGCATGCGTGCGATCTCGCCTTCGGTCAGAAGCGGATGCGCCTGATCCGTGTGCAATTCGAGCGGCGAAAATGGGGCCTCTTCGTCGGAATCGTATTGATGCCGCATTCGCTCGCCCGCAGGCAATGAGGCTGCGTCAGCTTCCGATTCATCGGAAGACGTGTATCCGTCGTCGCTCTGCATGGCTTCCTCCGCGGTATCGCCCGCGCGGCGGTCGGCCGGTCCGCCGCCACTGCGCAAGCCTGTTCCACAACGCCAGTTCAGGAGCCAAAGGCTACCGGCCGCCCGGGCGCGCCTCGGTCCCTGTTCCGCATCGTAGTCCACACCGGGAGTGAACGGGCAGCTCGATCGGTCTACTCGTGCTTCACCTGGAAAGTGACGGCTCTCGCCCGGGCGGCGGATTCGCGGCGATGTCGGACCAGAATTCCAGACACGCAGTTGCCATACGCACACCCAGGTCCAATGGCGCCATCCGGCGAGCGGCCCATTCTCGTCCTTCGTTGTACTCGATAATGGTCTGGTACACAGCCAGACGCTCCTGGTAAAGGCGCACCTGGTCTTCCGCCAGTTTTACGAGCTCGGCGGTACTGGCGAACTCGCTGAAAACGAGCTGCAACACCGCCATATCCCGCATCTCGAACACTTCGCCCGGCGGCGTTTTCAACCAGTTCTCCAGGGCCTGCTGGCCGCTCGACGTCAATGAATAAACGCGGCGACGGCGCCCGCCTTCCTCCACTTCCTGATCCAGCAAGCCCGCGCCCGCCAGCCGCTCCGGCTCACCGTAAAGCTGCGAGTGTGGAAACGGCCAGAAGTACCGGACGGAGCGCTCGACCGCCTGCTTCAGTTGATACGGCGTCGACGGCCCCCGCAAACCAATGACCCCTAGAACGACATACGAAATCGGGCTTAACCGAACGGGTGCTTCTACGTGTGAGGTGTTTTGGATCGTTGACATGGTCTGTTTCGGACGATACATTTAAAACTATTGTATGGGATGGAGTCGACCATGACAACAAAGATTGCAAGCTGTTCGCAGGCTGGGTTATCGCATTGTCAAGGCGACACCGTTGAACCTGTCACCGAGCTTTCGATTGGAGATGCCCTGCGCCTTGCCGCAGACAATTGGGGCGATCGAATTGCACTTGTAGAGGGCACGGAGATGGCCGACGCTCACCGGCAGTGGTCCTTCGCACAACTGTATGAGGACGCATCCCTCGTCGCCCGTGCTCTGCTAGCGCATTTTTCTCCTGGCGAGCACGTTGCCGTCTGGAGCGCCAACTGCCCCGAATGGGTTCTGCTCGAGTTCGGCGCAGCATTGGCCGGGCTCACGCTCGTCACCGTCAATCCCGCGTACTTGCCCAAAGAACTCGTCGACGTCCTCAGGCGGTCCAACGCCACCGGCATCGTCTTGTGCCCCGAGTACCGCGGGCGTGATTGCATGGCAATACTGAATGAAATCAAGGCGGATATTCCTGACGTGCGCGAAGTGATCTCGCTCGCGAACTGGTCCGCCTTTCTCGAGTCGGGCAAGAGCACTCGCTCACTACCCCACGTGTCTCCAGACGATGTCGCGCAGATCCAATACACGTCCGGCACGACGGGATTTCCCAAGGGGGCGGAACTGACGCACCGTGGGCTCGTCAACAATGGCCGGTTCTATGCCAACGTCATTGGCGCGAATGCCCAGGACGTCTGGGTCAATCCGATGCCCCTGTTCCACACGGCGGGCTGTGGGCTCGCTACCCTGGGCGCATTGCAGACGGGCGGAATGCACGTACTGCCAGCTGGATTCGACCCCAGGCTCATGCTCGATCTGATTGAGGCTCATCGCGGCACGCTGGTGCTATGTGTGCCCACGATGTTGATCCGGATGCTGGATCAGCCCGACGCCAAAGATCGTGACCTTGCTTCATGGCGGCTTGCCACATTGGGCGGCGCGCCCGTGCCGCCGGAACTCGTGCGCCGCGCGTTCACCGAATTCAATATTGATGTCGCAATTGGCTTCGGCCAGACGGAGTCGTCGCCCTATATCACTCACACGCTGCCGCGCGACCCCAATCCGCAATGGATCGAGACAGTGGGGCTGCCGCTGCCACAGACCGAAGTCAAGATCAGCGACCCCGATACCGGCGAGACGGTTCCCATTGGGGTGATCGGAGAAGTTTGCGCGAAAAGCATCTGCGTCATGAAGGGGTATTTGGGCGACCGCAAGGCAACAGCGGAAACCATCGACGCGCAAGGATGGCTGCATACCGGCGACCTCGGCAGCCTCGACGCACAGGGTTATTTGCGCATCCATGGCCGCATCAAGGACATGATTATTCGCGGTGGAGAGAACATCTATCCGCGAGAGGTCGAAGACGTGCTGTGTACACACCCGGGCGTCACCCTTGCGTCTATCGTGGGGGTTCCTGATGCGCAATGGGGTGAAGTCGTTGTCGCTTTCGTCCAGCCACGACCGGGTTGCAATTTGAGCAGCGACGAACTCTCCGAGTTCTGTCGTGCACGCCTCGCTTCCTATAAAACACCACGGATCTGGCGCTTTGTCGATCGCTTCCCGCAGACGGCTTCCGGAAAAATCCAGAAATTCGTGCTGCGGGACGAATTCATGGCGGCGACCGGACACAAGCAATCTTGACGGGCAGCGCGAGCAGGATACCCGGCGCTTCGCTGACGAGCGTGTGCTTTGAACCGGGTCGCGCCCAATCAAGAGATATTGATTCGTTCTGCAAAAATTGGGGGAAGTGATGATTTCGCCAATTAACGCTCACGCGGTTGCAGCAAGCGAACTTCGGTCGGCTATGCAGGGGCTGGTCATAACGCCCGCCGACGAGGAAGCGCCAACCCGTGCCGTCAGGGTGACGGCGGGATCAACAGGCGCATGGGACGAATTCCTCCGGATGGGCAAAACTGGAATGTCCAATATTGCATATGCACTTCTAGTTCCCTACGAAATCCATACATCACGCCAGGGTGCGAGAAATCCACGGCACAAACACACGATCGGGCGTGCATCGTGCCGCACGCATCGGCGATAATTGAATGTTCCTCTTCAACGAAGCACACCGCGATAGCCCGGCCCGGCTCCCTGTTCACGCCGCGGCAAGACGATGCCCGCGTCGACACATCGAAGGTCAGCCGCGACCGTAACCAGGGACGCAGGACGCTGGGGCCTCAACCAACGCTCGTACAAAACGCAGGACCGCCATGAAATCGCATCTTCACGCCATTGCCACGGCGCTGCTGGCCGCCGCGCTGTTCGGCGTGGCCACGCCACTCGCCAAGGCGCTGCTCGGCACGCTCCCGCCCTTCATGGTGGCGGGCCTCTTCTATCTGGGCAGCGGCGCAGGGCTCGCCCTCGTCATCCTCGTGCGGCGCCTGCGCCGCCGCGCGGACGAGCCGCCCGCGCACGCGCCGCTGCGTCTGGCCGAACTGCCATGGCTCGTGGGCGCGATCCTCGCGGGCGGCGTGGCCGGCCCGGCGCTGCTCATGCTCGGGCTCGTCACGACGCCCGCCGCCACCAGCTCGCTGCTGCTCAATCTCGAAGGCGTGCTCACTGCGCTCATCGCGTGGGTCTGCTTCCGCGAGAACTTCGACGCGCAGATCGCGCTGGGCATGGTGGCCATCGTCGCGGGCGGCGTGCTGCTCTCGTGGAGCGGGCCGCACACGGGCATCGCGCCGGGCGCGCTGTTCGTGGCGCTCGCCAGCCTGTGCTGGGCCATCGACAACAACCTGACGCGCAAGGTCTCCGCCAACGACGCCATGACGATCGCCTGCCTCAAGGGCGTGGTCGCGGGCCCCGTGAATCTGGCCGTCGCGTTCTGGCTGGGCGCGCACTGGCCCGACGGCGGGCGCCTCGCGGGCGCGCTGGTCGTGGGTTTCGCCGGTTACGGCGTGAGCCTCGTGCTGTTCGTGGTCGCGCTGCGCAATTTGGGCACGGCGCGCACGGGCGCGTATTTCTCGGTGGCGCCGCTGTTCGGCGTCGCGCTCTCGCTGCTGCTCTGGCCGCAGCGTCCGGAGACTACGTTCTGGATCGCCCTCGCGCTCATGGCACTGGGTGTCTGGCTGCACGTGCGCGAACGCCACGAGCACGCGCACACGCATGAGGCGCTGGACCATACGCATCGGCACCGGCATGATGCGCACCATCAGCACGAGCACGACTTCGCCTGGGACGGCACCGAGCCCCACACCCATGCGCATCGCCACGTGCCGCTCACGCACACGCACGCGCATTACCCGGATGTGCATCATCGGCATTCGCATTGAGGGCGTCAATGGCGGCCCACGAAGCGCCTGTTGACACCACGCGGCACACGGACAGCAATTTTCCCCAGGTGCATTAACGGGCCCGCGCGCACAATCCTCACGACGCCTGCATGCAGGCATGGCTGATATGGAGACAACGCGATGGCTTCCCTCTACCGTGAGATTCCCCTCGAAACCGATGCGGCCCGGGCCTGGGAGACGCTGCGCGATTCGCGCAACATCGCGCGCGTGTTCGCAGGCGTGCTAACCGACGCTCACGTTGACGGCGACCTGCGCACCGTGACGTTTGCTAACGGCAGCGTGGTGCAGGAGCGGATCGTCGCCGTGGACGACGCGCATATGCGCGTGGCCTACACGGTCTGCGGGCCGAACTTCGAACAGCACGCCGCTTCGATGCAAATCGTGGCGGAAGCCGGTGGACGCTGCCGCATGGTGTGGATCAGTGATTTTCTGCCGGATGAACGGCGCGCCATGGTCGAACCGCTGATGGACGCCGGCTGCGCGGCAGCTCAGCGCAATTTAGCGCGATGAGGGCGGATGTAAATGCAATCGCGAGCGCAAATGCGCTCGCGTTTTCGGTGTGCGTGACTTCAGTGTTGGCCGCTAGTGCTCGCTGATGCGTCGTCTTCGGACGTATCGAAACCTCAGTCGCCGTATTCCAGCCAGTCTTCGCTAAGCAATTCGATCGGATGTTGCGTGCGCGACGAGCCGTTTCCGAAACTGAGCGGTCCAGAGGCGCATTGCCGCATTCCTTTCTGGACTAGACCCGCCCTGCCCGACATGGTGTATCGACGTGCCTGGTCGTTTGCCACCACACGTGCGGATTGGTTGGCGCAGCGCTGGGCTGGCAGTTAGTTGCACTTTTAGCCGCGCACATCGCCTTCAGCTCGACAATTCGTCGAGCGAAACGCCATTGGTTCGCGGACCGAATGCGCCAATGGAAACCATCACCACGAGCATGCAAAGCGTGATGCCGGCAAACACGCCATGCACGCCAAAGTCACGTAGCAGCGCGGCGATGATGAAGCCCGACATCGTCGCGCCCACGCGGCTCGCCGAATAGACGACGCCGTTCGCGCGGCAGCGCACCCAGGTGGGAAAGAGCTCCGCCTGGTAGGCGTGATAGCAGACCGAGATCGTCTGCCCGGCGAGGCTGATCAGGATGCCGAGCCCAATCAGCGCCGCGGTGCCGCGGGCCTGCGCGAACAACAGTCCGAACACCACGACGGCAAACGCCGAGCCGACGATGAGCCATTTGCGCTCGATCCGGTCGGCCACCGGCATGGCGAGCAGCGGGCCGCACGGCAAGGCGATGGCGATCACGAAGGCGTACAGCAGGCTCTTCGTGACGGTCACGCCCTGCCCGATCAGGAGCGTCGGCACCCAGTTCGCGAAGCCGTAGTAGCCAACGGCCTGGCACAGATTGAACGCGATCAGCATGATGAGCCGCGCACGATAAGGCGGCCGCCACAGCTCGGCGAGCGACGCGCGCCGGTGCGTGGGCGGCGTGGGCACGGGCGCAGGCGGCGGCAAGTCGCGGCCGCTCTCGCGCCGCGCGGCCTGCTCCAGCCCCGCGATGATGCGCTCGGCCGCTTCAACGCGCGCGTGGGTGGCGAGCCAGCGCGGGCTCTCCGGCACCGCACGGCGCACGAACCACACCAGCACGGCGCCAAGCGCGCCGGCAAGCACGACCCAGCGCCAACCGTCGAAGCCGAGTGGCGCGATGGGCACGAGCCACCACGAGAGCAGCGCCGAAGCCGGCGCGGCGGCGAACATGACGGCCTGATTGAACGCCATGGCGCGGCCGCGCATCTGCTGCGGCACCATCTCCGTGACGTAGCTGTCGATCGTGACGATCTCGATGCCCACGCCAATCCCCGTAATGAAGCGCCACAGGATCAGGCCTTCTGGCGAATGCTGCATCGCCATCAGCACCGAGCCGAACGAATACCAGAGCAACGAGAACGTGAAAACACTTCGACGTCCGAATTTATCGGGCAGCCAGCCGAAGCACAACGTCCCCACAAAGAGGCCGCCGAAGGTCGCGGCCACGAACGCGCCGATGCCGTTGAAGCCGAAGAAGCTCGACGTGGTGGTGTGCAGCAGCCCGCTCTTCGCCAACCCCGGCGCGATGTAGCCCGTGAAGATGAGATCGTAGACCTCGAAGAAGCCGCCCAGCGAGATCAGCAGAATGAGCTTCCATAGCTGCCGCGTGACGGGCAGCCGGTCGAGGCGCGCGGACAAGGCCTGCGCCGCCGCGTGCCCGGCGGCGGCCGCTTGCGGGCGAGCGCCAGCCACCTCGTCCGTGGTGAGGGTTCGTTGCATGTCTGTCTCCGTGTCCGCCCTGCTTGCGGCATCGCTGTCGCAAGGGCTTCGTTATGCGTGCTTGCGCGAGGTTCTTCGGCCCGCGTTGAATGGCGGCGGCCGGGCGCCGTTACGGCTGCCGCGCTTGCGCACCGCCGAGCCGCGCGAGCACTTCCTCCGTGTGCTCGCCTACCTTCGCGAGCGGCTGGCGCACGCCAGGGCGGCGGCCATCCATCAGGAGCGGGAGCAGCACGACTTCGGTGCTCTCGCCGTCATCGGTTTGCATCGGCGCGAGTCCGCCGCTTTCCCGCAGGTGCGGGTCGTCGAACAGTTGGTCCGGGCGCACGATTGGCGCATAGGGAATGCCGGCCTCTTCGAGCCGCGGCGTCAATTCGCTCACGTGCAGCGCCTTCAGGATTTCGCCAAGGCGCGCGAGCAATTCGGGCCGCACGGCCACGCGTGAAGCATTGGTGGCGTACTGCTTCTCCTCGGCAAGTTTCGGACAACCAATCACATCGCAGAGCGTCACGAACTGCTTGTCGCTCACGGCGCCGATAAACAGCTGCTCGCCTTCGGCGAGCGTGAACACGTCGTATACACTCCACGCCGAAACGCGGGACGGCATGGGCGGCGGCGCTTCTTTCGTCATCGCGTATTGCTGCATATGCTGCGCGCTCAGGAACACGCAATTCTCGAAGAGCGCGCTCTGCACTTCCTGGCCACGCCCGGTCGCATCGCGCTCGCGCAGCGCTGCCAGCACACCAATCGCGCCAAACATCCCGCCCATGATGTCGTTGACCGAGGTGCCGGCACGTAGCGGCCTGCCCGCCGGCCCTGTCATGTACGCGAGGCCGCCCATCATCTGCACGACTTCATCGAGCGCGAGTCTGTTCTCATAGGGCCCCGGAAGAAAGCCCTTGTGCGAAACGTAGATGAGGTGCGGATAGCGCTGCGCAAGCGTAGCGTAGTCGAGTCCGAGCTTGTTCATCAGACCCGGGCGGAAGTTCTCCAGCATCACGTCGCTCTGACCGATCAGTTCGATGGCCGCCGCGCGCCCCGCTTCCGTGTTGATGTCGAGCACGACGCTCTTCTTGTTGCGGTTGAACGAGCGGAAAAAGCCGATGCCGAGTCCGGGCAGATTGCGCGTCTTGTCGCCGCCGGGCGGCTCGATCTTGATGACTTCCGCGCCGAGATCGGCGAGGATCATGCCGCACGTCGGGCCCATGACCATGTGCGTGAATTCGACGACGCGCACGCCGTCTAGCGGAAGCCGCTTTGCTGTGTCCATATGAACCTCAGGATGACGAACCAGTATGATCAGTTTGGGTGAGCGGCACGAAACGTCTTCGGCAGCCCCGCGCGCCAGAGCGTGCCGTGCAGCGTTTCGTGCTCGAGCCATTGCGCCACTTGCGCGCGCAGGGCGAGCAGCGCCTCGATGTCGATGCCGGTCTCGATGCCCATGTCGGCCAGCATGAACGCGAGATCCTCGCTCGCGGCGTTGCCGCTCGCGCCCGGCGCGTGCGGGCAGCCGCCGATGCCCGCGAGCGAGGCATCGAAGCGCGTGACGCCCGTTTCCAGCGCGGCATAGACGTTGGCGAGCGCAAGGCCGCGCGTGTCGTGAAAGTGGCCGCACCAGAGCCGCTCGCCCGCGATCGCGCGCGCCTCGCTGAACAGCTCGCGCACGACGGCCGGGTTCGCATAGCCGACCGTATCGGCGAGGCTCACGCGGTCGGCGCCCGCGTCGAGGAGCGCCTGCATGTAGCGCAGCACGTCCTGCGCGCGCACGCGCCCCTGCAAGGTGCAGCCGAACGCCGTGCCGATGCCGCCTTCGATCAGCGTCTTCGCACCCGACGCGTCGCGCGCGGCGCGCATGCGTGCGACTTCGGCAACCACTTCGTCGGGCGTCTTGCGCAGGTTCGCGAGGCTGTGCGCCTCGCTCGCCGAAAGCGGCACGAGCATGAGGTCGGCGCCGGCTTCGAGCGCGCGCTCGGCGCCCTTGAGATTGGGCACCAGCACCGAGACGAACAGGCCCGGCAGGCGCCGCGCGAAATCGACGAGCTCGGCCGTATCGGCCAGCTGCGGCAGCAAGCGGGCGGGCACGAACGAGCCCACCTCGATCTCGCGCAGGCCGGCGGCGTGCGCCGCGCGCAGCCACTCGCATTTGCGCGCGGTCGGCAGCACGGTCTGGATGCTTTGCAGGCCGTCGCGCAGGCCGACTTCACGGATGACGGCGCGCTCGGGGAATGAGGGCATGAAGGGTCTCCATAAGCTGCAGGTCAATACGCCGGTTCATGGCGGGCCGGCGATGTGCTAACTTTAGCCATTCCCCAGGATACATAAAGCGGTATTTCGGAACCGATGACATTCCGAACCGGAAACATAACGGTTCGGCAGCCAGGCGGACCGGAAGCCTCGTGGAGCGAGACGGAGCAGCACCCATGCATGACATCGACATCAAGACCCTGCGATTGCTGGTCGCCGTGTGCGAGCACGGCAACATGGGCCGCGCCGCGCGCGACGAGCACATCGAGCCTTCGGCAATCAGCAAGCGCATCGCGCAACTGGAGGCCAGCCTCGGCGTGCCGCTCCTCACGCGCTCGCGGCGCGGCGTGCAGCCCACGCCGGCCGGCGTCGCGCTCCTCGAGCACGCACGCAGCGTGATCTTCACGCTCGAGCGCGCGCTCGGCGACATCGCCGCATTCGGCAGCGGATTGCGCGGCAGCGTGAGCGTGTGCGCCTCCGCATCGGCCATCGCCGAAGCATTGCTCGACGATCTCGCCTCGTTCATGCGCATGCCGGCGCACCAGAACATCCGCGTGAACGTGGACGAGCGCACCTCCAGCGAGCTGGTGCAGCGCGTGCGCGATGGCGTGGCGTCGGTGGGCGTGTGCTGGGACAACGTGGAGCTTGCCGGCCTGGAGTCGCGCCCCTGGCGCGAGGACCGGCTCGCGCTCGCGGTGCATCCCGACCACCCGCTCGCGCGCCGCAAGCGCGTCGCGTTCGCCGATACGCTCGACTATGAGCACGTGGGCCTGCCGCCGTCCACGGCCGTGCATACGCTGTTGCAGCGCTCGGCGGCGCGCAGCGGGCGCAGCATCGACTATCGCGCGACCGTGTCGAACTTCGATGCGGCGTTCCGCGTGGTCGCGGCCAATCTGGGCATCAGCGTCGTGCCGCAGGAGGTCGGCCAGACCTACGCGCGCATCATGAACGTACGCATGATCGCGCTTGACGATGCGTGGGCGCGGCGGCGCTTCATCGTCTGCTTTCGCGAGTTCGACGCATTGCAGCCCGCCGCCCAGCGCATGGTCGAGCATCTCGTCGCGCGGGCCCAGGCGGCGCCGGAGGCTCGCGACGCCAACGAGACGCGAGACTGAGGCGCCGCCTCACGAATGGCACGCCGAAGCCCCGTGCGTCGTTTACACTTCCAGCATTCCCCGATCGACTCCTCGACTCTCGCGCCCCAAGCCGCCGCCTTTGCCATGCCTGATGAAAAACGCCGCCGCGTCGTCATTGCGAGCCTGCTGGGCGCAATCGGTGCCGCGCTCACGCGCTCCAGCAGCGGCGCGACGCGCAACTTCACCATCGCGCTGGTGCTCAAGGGCCTCCCGGATGCCTACACGCAGACCATGGTCGCCGCCGCGAAGGTCTTTCAGGCGCACGCCCCCTACCCGTTCACGCTGCTGGTGCAAGGCGTCACGGCGGAGACCGACTCGGATGGCCAGATCCGCCTCATCGACGCGTTGATCGCCCAGCGCGTGAACGCCATCGTGATCGCGCCCGCCGATTCGCGCGCGCTCGTGCCGGCCGCGCGCCGCAGCGTGCAGCAACGCATCCTCACGCTGGCGATCGACAATCCGCTCGACGCCGACGCGCTCTCCGCGGCGGGCATCCGCGTGCCCTATGTGGGCCCCGACGACCGGCGCGCCGCGCGGCTCGTGGGCGAGTATCTCGCGCATCGTTTGCGGCCGGGCGACCGGGTTGGCATCATCGAAGGCGTGCACGGCGCGCGCAACGCGCAGCAGCGCAACGCCGGCTACCGCGATGCGATGCAGGCCGCGCATGTCGAGATCGTGGCCGTCGCGCCCGGCGACTGGGAATACGGCAAAGGCCGCCTCGCAGCCGCCGCGATGCTCGCGGCGCACCCCGGCATGCGCGCCTTGCTCTGCGCAAACGACAATATGGCGCGCGGCGCCGTGGATGCCGTGCGCGCGGCGCAGTTGAGCGGCCACGTCCTTGTCACAGGCTTCAACGACGACGACGCCATCAAACCCCTCATCAAGAAAGGCCAGGTGCTCGCCACGCTCGACCAGTTCGCTGCCAAGCAGGCCGTCTACGGCCTCGACGTGGCCATGCAGGCCCATGTCGAGCAACAGACCCAGGACGATCTTTCGGACTTCATCGAAACACCCGTCGTGCTCGTCACGAAGGACAACCTTCAGGCCGGCCACGCAGCATGAGACACCTTCCGCCCCTGAACGCCCTGCAGATCTTCGAGACCGTTGCCCGCTACGGCAGCTTCACGCGCGCGGCCGAGCACCTGTGCCTCACGCAAGGCGCCGTGAGCCGGCAGATCCTCGCGCTCGAAGAGTACTACCGGCTGCCGCTGTTCCGGCGCACGCCCAAGGGGCTCACGCTCACGCCCGAGGGCGAGCAGTTGCTGCCCGCCGTGCGCGACGGCTTCGCGCGCATCGAAGAGGCCTCGATGCGCCTCACGCGCCAGCGCACCGAACTGGCGCTCAAGGTGCCCACCTGCGTCATGCGCTGGATGCTGCCGCGCATCATGCGCTTCCAGGCCGAGCATCCCGATCTTCAGGTTCAGATCACGACTACCTGGCAGCACGAAGCAGATTTTCAGGCCGAGCCGTTCGACGCCGCCATCGTCTATGCGCCCGCACCGGGCGCGGGTGTTCACGCGGTGCTGCTGTTCGACGAATACCTCACGCCCGTGTGCGCGCCGGAGTTGCTGGAAAAGCGCCCCATTGCGCAGGCCGACGACCTCGCGCATCAAACCCTGCTGCACCCGACGCGCGACCACCGCGACTGGAAGCTGTGGCTCACGCAAGCGGGCGCGCAGCAGGTCAACGCCCACGCGGGCCCCACGTTCGAGTCGCTCGACCTCGCCACCAGCGCCGCGATGCAAGGCTTCGGCGTGGCCATTGGCGACCGCACGCTCGCGGGCGAGGATCTCGCCGCGAACCGGCTCGTGATGCCCTTCGATCTGGCCGTGGCGACGGGCTGGCGCTACTATTTCGTCTACCCCGAGTGCGTCGCGCAGCAGCAGAAGGTCCAGCGCTTCAGCGAGTGGATCGAGCAGGATCGCGAGCGCTCCGGCGCCGGCTGACGGGCATTCCAGGGATGCTTGCGGGCGCTGGCTGGGCGCGTGAAAAGCGCGCCATGAGGCAAATGCATGGCCGCCATGAGAATTATTCGATTGCCGCGGCGGTGCGCTTTGGGCTAAATGGACGCTTTCGATTACGCCGTCGGCCATGACGCCGCCCCCAAGGGAGAACCCACTCATGCAGAGCGCCGCTCGCATACGCTCGAAACTGCCCGACGTAGGCACGACGATCTTCACCGTCATCGGTCAACTCGCCGCCGAGCATGACGCACTGAATCTCTCGCAAGGCGCGCCCAATTTCGAGCCCGATGCGCGGCTCGTCGAGAATGTCGCCGCCGCGATGCGCGCGGGCCACAACCAGTACGCGCCGATGGCGGGCATTCACACGCTGCGCGAAGCCCTGGCCGCCAAGTTCGCATCGCTGCACGGCGCGCATTACGACCCCGCCGACGAAGTCACGGTGACGGCGAGCGCGAGCGAGGGCCTCTACTCCGCGATCAGCGCGCTCGTGCACGCGGGCGACGAGGTCATCTATTTCGAGCCATCGTTCGACAGCTATGCGCCGATCGTCCGCCTGCAGGGCGCGACGCCCGTGGCGATCAAGCTCGCGCAGCCGGATTTCCGCGTGAACTGGGACGAGGTCGCCGCCGCGATCAATCCGAGAACGCGCATGATCATCGTGAACACGCCGCACAATCCCACGGCCACGATCTTCGACGAGCACGACATCGCGCGCCTGCAAGCGCTCACGCGCAACACCGATATCGTGATCCTCTCCGACGAAGTCTACGAGCATGTCGTGTTCGACGGCGCGCAGCACCAGAGCATGGCACGGCACCGCGAACTAGCCGAGCGCAGCGTGATCGTCTCGTCGTTCGGCAAGTCGTATCACGTGACGGGCTGGCGCGTCGGCTATTGCCTCGCGCCCGCCGAGCTGATGGAAGAGATCCGCAAAGTCCATCAGTTCATGATGTTCTCCGCCGATACGCCAATGCAATACGCGTTTGCCGAAGCGCTCGCCGAGCCGGCGACTTATCTCGGCCTGGGCGAGTTCTACCAGCACAAGCGCGACTTGCTGGTGGACGCGCTGGCCGGCTCGCGTTTCGAGCTGCTGCCGAGCGCCGGCAGCTTCTTTCTGCTCGCGCGCTTTCGCGCCTTTTCCAGCGAACGTGACAGCGACTTCGTGCTGCGCCTGATACGCGACGCGCGCGTGGCGACCATTCCGCTCTCCGCGTTTTACACGGACGGCACCGACGACGGCCTCATCCGCCTGAGCTTTTCGAAGGACGACGCCACCCTGCTCGAAGGCGCGCGCCGGCTGTGCGCAATCTGAGCGGCCCCGGGCCATTCTGAGCCGGTTATGCGGACATCAAACGACAACCATCGCAAGGAGATCACCATGAAGCTATCCAAGATGTTGCTCGCACTCGCCTGCGCCTGTGCCGCCGTTCCGGCGTTCGCGGATACGACGGCACTGCGTTTCGGCCTGGAGGCGCAATATCCGCCCTTCGAATCCAAGGCCGCCGACGGCAGCCTGCAGGGCTTCGACATCGACATCGGCAATGCCGTGTGCGCGGCCACGCACCTCACCTGCAAGTGGGTCGAGACCTCGTTCGACGGGCTGATTCCCGCGCTCAACGGCCGCAAGTTCGACGCCATCAACTCGGCGATGAACGCCACGGCCAAGCGCCGCGAGGCCATCGACTTCACTACGGTGATCTATCGCGTCCCTACCCGCCTGATCGCCCGCAGCGACAGCGGCCTCACGCCCACCCCGGCGTCGCTCAAGGGCAAGCGCGTGGGCGTGCTGCAATCGTCTATTCAGGAAACCTATGCAAAGGCGCACTGGGAGCCGGAAGGCGTGAGCGTCGTGGCGTACCAGGACCAGAACCAGATCTACGCCGATCTCGCGGCGGGCCGCCTCGACGCGACGCTGCTGCTCGCGCCCGCCGGCCAGACGGGCTTTCTCTCCCGCCCCGACGGCAAGGGCTTCGCGTTTGTTGGCGCGCCGGTGCGCGACGACGCGATCCTCGGCAGCGGCATCGCGTTCGGTCTGCGCAAAGGCGACGATGCACTGCGCCAGCGCCTGAATGCGGCCATCGCGAAGCTCGAAGCCGATGGCACGGTTGCGTCGCTCGCGCGCAAGTATTTCGGCGATATCGACGTCTCGCCGAAGTAAGGGATGGCGGATCGGCTAAGCCATACAGCGCCGATCCGCACTGGACTTTACTGCTGCTTTTGCTGCTGCAGATACTGCCGCACGTCGCTCATCGAGACGCGGCCCGTATGCGCCGTGTCGATCTGGTCGAAGTGCTGCGCGATATAGCCGAGGCCGCTGCTTTGCGCCTGTGCCTTCGTAATCGAGGCACCGTTGCTCAGCACCGAATTCGCGCCTAGTCGCGCTTCAATGCGCTTTTGCGCCTCTTGTTGCAATTGCGTTCCGGTGGATGGCGTCACGGGCATCGGACGGTTGGTAGGGAAAAACGGACCGTCCACGCCGTGCCCGCCTTGCGGGAGCGTGACGGGTGCCACGGCCTGAGTGGCCGCCTGCGCGTTGCCAAACAGGGCAGCGAGCACGAGGAGCGGCACGAGGCGCCACAGTTTATCGAATTCGGACATGATCACTCGCATTCAAAGGTGTGCGTGAAGGTGAGCATCGGGTCCCCGGCTCCGCGGCGACCCGTTGCTCAAGCTTACTGCGTTGCCGTGGCCTGCGCAGTGGCCGTCGTAGGCGTACCTGCCGGGCTCTCGTCGGACCACGGAGCGGGCAGCGTCCAGAGCGAAAGCGCCAGCGGAATGGGCTGTCCGGCGTAATACTTCGCGAGATCGGCCTTCATCTTCGGGCGCGCCACATCGTCCAGATAAATCATGTGTCCGCCCTGGAAGAAGTTGACCTGCAGGTTAGGCGCCAGCCCCTGAACCGTTTGCAGGCGCGCGAGCTGCTTCTCCGTATTGAAGAACGGCGTGGCGAGATCGTGATAGCCGTTTTCGGAGAGCACCTGCAACTGCGGGTTCAGCTGGATCGCGCCCAGCAGATCAGGCAGCGTGTCGGGCAGCGGCTGACCGTCGTGCGAGAAGTCCCAGACGTTGATGATGTTGTCGTTCAGCGGCATATACGTCGCATTGGGCGCACGGTAGCCCAGATAGTCCGGCATCTGCGTCGCCAGCGCGGTCGTGAACGGCTGCGAAATCAGAATGTCCGACGGGTCGCCATCGTTCTGCAAGCGCGGATCCGAATTGGGCAAGGACACGCGTCCGTCGTAACGGCCGATGGTGGTGCCCGGGAGCAGCTCGAGATTGAACGGATTCGCGTTGAAGTAGCCCTGCAGCGCCTGCAGTGTCAGGCTCGATGGCCAACGCCAGGAGTCGAGCGTGCGCTGCGCCGGGAACACGGGCGTGCCGAGCGCATCCGGAATGCCGAGCTGGCTCAGCACCCACGATTGCGCGTACTTTCCGAAGTGGTTGTACTGGCCCGTCGCGAAGACCTCCGATTGATAAGCAAAGAGCCCCTGATCGATCAGCGGCGGCGACACCTGGTTGAAGTACGCGGCCACCTCGGCATAGCCCGGGTAGTAGCCCGCGAGCGTATCGGTATCGAGCGCGAGACCCTCGGTCGAAGCCGTGATGGCCGTGGCCTCGATCGCATCGGCGAAGTAATTGAGAATCGACGACTGCAGCACGATGCCCGTGAGCTTCACGCCAGCAGTCTCGAGCGCGAGCGCGAGCATATCCGTGCGCGGCGTGCCATACGATTCACCGTAGAGATAGATGGGCGAGGCGCTGCGGTTGTTGGCCGCCAGATAGCGCATGATGAAATCGCGCATCACGTTGACGTCCGGATCGCAGCCCCAGAAGCTCTGGTTCGTGTACGGTGCAATCGCCTCCGAGAGGCCCGTGCCCGGGGGATCGATGAACACCATGTCGGTGGTATCGATCAGGCTCTCCGCATTGTTGACGAGCGGGAAATTCGGCCAGTTCGTCATCAGCGGGTCGGGCGTGGCGACACGCGTGGGCGCGAACGAACCGAGCCGCAGCCAGATCGACGACGAGCCCGGCCCGCCGTTATAGATGAAGGTGACGGGCCGCGGCGCGCCGTTCGTGCTCGGTGCGGTGTAGGCGACATACGACATCGTCGCTTCAGGCGTGCCGTTCGGATTCGAGGCCGTCAAATGGCCCGTTGTGGTCGTGTAGTTGATCGTCGTTTTGCCCGAGGTCCACTGATAATGCATGACGGCCGCTTTCTCCGCGACCTTGTTCAGCGGTAGGGCGTCGGTGGCATTGGGCGAATAGGCGACGGGATCGACATAAGGCTGGTTGCCGTTTTGCCCTTGCTGGTTGCCGTTTTGCGCCTGCTGGCTCGCGGCCACCTGGTTCATTGCGCTCGCACCGGCCCCGGTGCTGCCATCGCCGCCGCCGCATCCCGCGAGCATCAGCACGCCGGCGATTACCGCGCCGGGCATGGCTAGCCGGCCCATGCTGCGCACACGGCTCTTGTTGGAGCTACTGTCTGGATTCATTTCTGTCCCTGTGAATGGTGAAATACCGCTACACAAAGGCCGCCTTCGCCGGGGAGACGCATAAGGGAAAACAGACTGCACATGCAGGAATCGCCGACGCACTGCGACTGACAATAAGCTTTCTATTTTCTGACCGTTTTAATTCAATTTACCGAATCGGCAATTATTCCGGATAACTAACTATATGGATAAGGTAATTCCGGAAACTTGTACCGTTTCCCCCGAATACCCATGTGAAATATTTAGTAATGAATCGTGGCAGAGAGAAAATAGAAGGTGTTGCAGTGCTTTGTCAAGACAGAGTTTTAGAGCCGTTAATATCAGCCATTAACTACGCAATACGCATATCAGGCATACGTGCATGCGCCCGGCCATGTATAACGGCACACTTTTATTTTGAAAAAGCCGATTGTGAAAGAGCGGCCAGGCTTACGCCGGGCCGCTCCCTGAAAGTGCTGCTCGTCAAATCCGTCTCTGTGCCGGAAAGTCCGGCGCGGCATCACTCGTCGAACGGATTGTCGATTGAGGCTGCCGGCTGCGTGAACCATTGCGGACCGCTTTGCGTCATGTAGGCATGGTCCTCATGCCGGATGCCAAATTCGCCGGGCACGCACAGCATCGGCTCAATGCTGAAGCACATGCCCTCCTCCAGCGGCACGCTGTTCCCTCTCACCAGATAGGGATGTTCGTGCAGTTCGAGGCCAATTCCATGCCCCGTGCGGTGTGGCAAACCCGGCAACCCGTAGTTGTCGCGGTAGCCAACGCTCTTGAGATACTCGCGCACTGCGGCATCGACCGATTCGGCTGTCTTGCCGATTTGCGCCGCTTCGAACGCGCGGCGCTGCGCCTGCTGTTCGTGCTCCCAGACTTCGCGCTGCCGGTCACTGGGTGTTCCGAACACGTAGGTCCGGGTAATGTCCGAGCAATAACCGTGCAACTGGCAACCGGTATCGATCAACACCATGTCGTTGCCTTCGAGCGCCTTGGGCGCATTGACACCGTGCGGGAACGCCGTGTCGCCACCGAAAAGAACGATGCAGAAAGTGGAGCCGCGTCGCGCACCCACCTTGCGGTGGGCTTTATCGATGAATTCGGCGACTTCGCCAGTACTGATGCCTTCACGCAAAATGCGTGCAACGGCCTGATGGACACGCAGCGTCATGTCGTTCGCGCGCTGAAGCAAAGCGATTTCCGTGCTCGACTTCTTCCTGCGGCAAACCGTGGTGATCCTGGCCGCACCCACGATCGCAAGACCGTCCGCGTGCTCGCGCAGTCGCTCGTAGGTCAGGAAGGGAGCGGTCTCGTCGAGCGCCAGCGTACCCGCGTGGATGCCCATCTCCCGAACGATCCGCATGGCGTGCAGCCAGGGGTCATCATGTTCGTCCCAGAGGTCGATCTTTCCCGGGATCTTCAGCATGCTGTCGAAAGTGCCTTTTTCGAAAGCCGGCACGAGGTATCTGACTTCTCCCCGGGCAGGAATGATCGCCGCCACCAACCGCTCGCTGCGGTGCCACGAAATTCCGGTGAAATAGAGCATGTTGCTGTTGGCATCGACCAGCATGGCGTCGATACCCGCGTCCCGCATCAGCTTTTGTGCGAGCGCGATTCGGTCGAGATATTCGCCGTTGCCAATCGGCGCCACACCCTGGGTCATATCGTGCAGCTTGTCCAGTTCGATTTCCGCGCTCGACCCACCCACACCGATAGTCATACTTCGCTCCATGACATAAGTTTCAAACAGTTTCGTTGAGGACTGCGCGACAATGCGGTCTACTTCACGCTAACGCCATCGAAACGCACATACCCGAGCGGCTCGATGCGCATGTCGACCACGCTCTTGCGTGCCGGCTGATAGACCGTCGAGTTGGCGATCGGCGAGAATGGCAATTGCTGCGCGAAAATCTGTTGCGCTTGCGTATAGATTTTTGTCCGCGCATTGAGATCCGTTGCCGCCCTGCCCCTCTGGACCAGATCGTCGAACGGTTTGTAGCACCAGTGCGCAAAATTGTTGCCGTGCACAGAATCACAACCGAGCAGCGTTCCCAGCCAGTTGTCCGGATCACCATTATCGCCCGTGAAGCCGATCAGCATGCTGTCCTGCTCCCCTGCATGTGCGCGTTTGATGTACTCGCCCCACTCATAGGTGACGATCTTCGCTTTCACGCCGATCTTCGCCCAGTCGGCCTGGATCATCTCGGCCATGAGACGCGCGTTCGGATTGTAGGGACGCTGGACAGGCATCGCCCAGAGCGTCATCTCAAAGCCGTTTGGCAAGCCCGCCCTGGTGAGCAACGCCTTCGCGTTGGCAGGATCATAGGACGAGGCCTCGAGACCCGGATCGTACGACCACTGCGTCGGTGGCATGGGCGCGGTGGCGGCCTGCCCTGCGCCTTGATACACCGACTCCAGAATGGCCTTCTTGTTGATCGCCATGTCGAGCGCCTTGCGCACTTCGACCTTGTCGAACGGCTTGCGCTCGAAGTTGTACGCGAGATAGCCAAGGTTGAAGCCCGGCTGCGACGGAACGTCGATATCGGCGCTGCTCTTCAGCGGCCCGATATCGGCCGGGCGCGGATAGCTCATGACCTGGCATTCGTCGCGCTTGAGCTTCTGTACGCGCACGCTGGCATCGGGCGTGATCGAAAAGATCAGCTTCGAGAGTTTCACCGCGCCCGGCTTCCAGTAATCAGGATTGCCATCGAAACGGATGGTCGCGTCCTTCGTATAGCTCTTGAAGATAAAAGGACCTGTGCCCACTGGATACTGGTTGATGTCGGCGGCCTTGCCGGCCTTCAACAACTGGTCCGCATATTGCGCCGACAAAATCGAGGCGAACTCCATTGCCACGTTCTGGATGAACGGCGCGTTGGGCTCATTCAGCGTGAACTTCACGGTATACGGATCGACCTTCTCGACTTTCGCGATCAGCTTGTCGAGGCCCATGTCGGTGAAGTACGGGAACGACACCGGGTAGGCCTTGCGGAACGCATTGTTCGGATCGAGCATGCGGTCGAACGTGAACACGACATCGTCGGCGTTGAACTCGCGCGTGGGCTTGAAGAACGCAGTGGTCTGAAACTTCACGCCGTGGCGCAGATGAAACGTATAGGTCTTGCCGTCCGGGGAAACGTCCCATGATTGCGCAAGGCCGGGCTCGACCTTGGTGCCGCCGCGCTCGAACTCGACCAGGCGGTTGTAGACAGTGAACGTGTTCGCGGTAAAGTCGGTGCCAGTCGTGTACTGCGCCGGATCAAATCCTCCCGGGCTGCCCTCCGAGCAGTACACCAGGGTGCTCTCGGCAGCCCGTACGTGATGGCCGGCCATTGCCGAGAAGGTCACGATTGCAGCGACCACCGCATTTGCGTACTTGAATGATGGCCGACGGCCAGGGTTCTGCTTCATCGACGCTGCCTCCTTTATTATTCGTTATTGGCTTTGCCGGATCTTCCATGGACAGCCCAGAGAAGAACGACACCGATTTAATCCATGCCTTATCTCCAGCATCCTTCACTGGATATTTTCGACAAGAACAAAATCAGCGTCTTGATGCCGTTCTACGCCGTAAATGACGAAATCTGCACAATCAAGGGCCGGTCGGACGCCTGGCAGCGTCCTGCGATAGTCCGTCTGGAGGCGAGCTTTTTAAGTTGGCGCCGAAGCGAATTGCGGCGTCTGCGCGAGAAGCGCGGCGCTGAGGGTGGCGCCGCGCCGCCGCGCCGCATCACAGTGCGGCACGCGGCGGCATTGATGCGTTCAGTGGCTGATATCTTCGAGCGAGAGGCCGCGCGTATTCGGCCCGAGCAGAATCATCACGATGCCCACGAACATGGCCACGCCGATAAAGATCGCCACGCCCGGCACGCCGTAGTGATGCAGCAGAATGCCGATCGCGAGCCCCGCGAAAGCCGCGGCGATCCGGCTCCACGAGTACACGAAGCCCACCGCGCGGGCGCGCACGCGCGTGGGATAAAGCTCGGCCTGATAGCCGTGGTAGGCATAGGACATCACGTTCGACGCCAGCGTGAAGAGCACGCCCAGCACGATCAGCACGCCCGGCTGCGAGGCCTGCGCGAAGAGCGCGATGACGATCGCCATGACCAGCAGGCCACCGACGATCTGCGTCTTGCGCTCGAGCTTGTCAGCGAACCAGACGCCAATGAGCGGGCCGAACGGATTCGCGATCGCGATCACGAAGGCGTAGGCGAGGCTCTGCGTCACGTGAACGCCGCGCGCGATCAAGAGCGTCGGCACCCAAGCCGCGAAGCCGTAAAAGCCGATCACCTGCGCCATGTTGAAGATCGAGAGAATCACCGTGCGGCGCAAGTAAGGCGGGCGCAGCACTTCGCCAAGCGAGCCGCGGCCACCCTTTTCGAGCTGAATGGCTCCGGGCGGCGGCAACGCAATGCCCTTTTCGGCGGACACGCGGCGCTCGATCTCGGCAACGATCTGCTCCGCTTCATCCACGCGGCCGTGGCGCGCGAGCCAGCGCGGGCTTTCCGGAATGTTGCGCCGCAGGAACCACACCACCACCGCGCCCACCGAGCCGATCAGAATCACGACGCGCCAGTAGTCGAGGCCGAGCGGCTGCGTGTCCTTCAGGATGTACGCGAGGAACGCCACCACCGGCACCACGCTGAACGTGATGAACTGGTTGACCGCATAAGCGCGGCCGCGCTCGGCGCTCGGGATCAGCTCGGAGATGTACGTGTCGATCGTGACCAGCTCGATGCCAATGCCGATGCCGGCGATGAAGCGCCAGATGTTGAGCCCCATGCCGGTCGTCTGGAACGCCATGATGGCCGTGCAGGCGATGTACCAGATCAGCGACCACGTGAAGATGATGCGGCGCCCGAACCGGTCGGCCACCTGGCCGAATACGAGTGCGCCGACCCACAGCCCCGCGAACGTGGAGAACACGAAGGTGCCGAAGCCGGCGACCTTGAGCGGCCCGAGCGCGGAAAAGAAGCCGAGCGATTCGGGCGTGAAGAGGCCCGAATGCACCATGCCCGGCGCGACATAGCCGGTGAAGAACAGGTCATAAAACTCGAATACCCCGCCGAGCGAAAGCAGGATCACCATCGACCAGACCGTGAACGACGGCGGCAGCCGGTCGAATCGGGCGGCGATTTCCGCGGATTTTTCTATTGACATCGAAATACCTCACACCCTTTTTGTAAGCATATTGGAAGCAAATGGCCGATGTCTCGCGCTCGATGCGAAGCGCATGCTGCCTCCCCGGCGTAGATCCTTGCGTCGTCATCATTCTGGCGGCGCGGGAACACGCGAGACGCAGCAAACCGCCGCCGGAGGCGTCGATATGCGGCACAGCTTGCAGCTTATTTGTACCGGAGCATCAAGGCACCTGGTTGAAACCCAAATTCGCTCGATTTATGGCACAGGCGTGACGGATATTGGCCAATAGGGCCGACGCCATGCATTTTCGATTTGCCGAATCCGGGTTCGACTTTAATGCGGCCGGTCAGGGTGTCAATGCTATGTGCGGCACAGGCGCTTTTATGATTCTTTCTGTCTCACGCCTGGCCAACCCGCTCCCGCATCAGGCGGGACATATCGAGGTCTCTCGCCTGCATCGCGCCCGCGGCACAGCCTCGCCTGTCGAGCCGCTCAGCCAGTAGCCAGCAAAAGGCGTCCAGTTCCGCGCTGCCTTGCGCCGCGACGAACTCTTGCACGACTTCATGCACGGCCGCTTGCAGCGTCGTCGCCGAAAGCGTGCTGGCGATATGCGATGCGCCGCGCGCGAGTTCGAGCGACCAGGCCGACTCGTAATGATACAAGCCGCCTTGCCGCGGCTTTCGCTGATTCTTTTTCATTTTGCCCCCGTTCTGCGCCGATCTCGCAGATGCCGGCATCTTTGCAGGAGGCGGCACGCGGGAGCAACGATTGTAAGGGGGGTGACAGCCAAACCTGTCCGTACGTCTCAAATACTTGTTGCGATGTCTCACGCATGAACCGTGGCGCGAACGCCAGCACGAACTGCGCGGACCGGACTCAACGCATCAGGGACATCCAGTAGCGCCAGTCATCCACAGAGGCGTTTTGCGCGGGCACGGCATTGCCGTTCAGCGCCAGCATGCGTACGGCGCGAGGAGACAGGCCCATCGAGCGGCGGAATGCACGGGCAAAGTTCGCGGCGTCCGTGAAGCCGTGCGCGGCGGCAATATCGGCAATCGACATGGCGCTGCGCGCGGGGTCGGCGAGCATCTCGCGGCAGCGGCGCAAGCGTCGCTCCCGGACGTACGTCGCGAACCCGCCTTCCTTCTCGAACAGCCGGTACAGCGTGGCCCGCGAGATGCCGAATGCGAACCCCACTTGCTCGACGCTCAGTTGCGGCGCGCTCAGGTGCTCCTCCAGATAGCGGCAAATCGAAACGAAGACGCACTGCTGAACGGCCGGCTGGTGCTCCGGATTCACGCTGGCGTTGATGGCCGAAGCGGCGAGCTGCAAGGTCGCGGGCAGAACGGCCAGGGCGCTCGCCTGCGTCATCTGGGGCGCGTGACGGTAGAGCGCGCCCAGGTGCTCGCGAAGCAGCGCGACCGTGGGCTCGGTGCCGCGTAGCACACGCATGCTGTGCTGGTCCGGCGTGTTCAGCAGCGGAGCCAGCAGGCGTCGCGGCACCGCGAGATTCAGGAATTCGCTGCGCGTGGTCTCGGTCGCAAGCGGCTGGGCCGCATCGACGATGAACAGGTCGCCGGGCTGGGTACACGACTGCTGAGCGCCGTCACGCACGCGGCAACTGCCGCCCATATAGAACTGCAAGACGTATTGGTCGTGGCCGTCGCGCCCGATCTTCGCGTTCGAGCGGTCGTAGCGTTGCGCACCCGTGCGTATCGATCCCAGCACCACGTCCGCGACCAGATACGCGCTTACGCTGGTCTGGAAGCCGGTGTCCCGCGCCTCCATGGTTTGGGTATCGAACACGACGTTGACCGCCTCGCGCCACGCCGCGAACTGCTGAGACCGCGGCAAGCCGTGGGTATCGAATTGCGAATGAGGCAAGGTGTTCTGCGCTTGGCTCATGGGCCACCTCGGTTCGGGCCGCGACTTCTGGATTGAGTCGAGGCCAGTGCTCGATGAAAGCGCCGCAGGCGGAGCTGGGACGAATCCTTCCACTCGATAACCGGGATATCGGTCGCATGAGCCCGGAACTTTAGAGGCTATTCGGGGGCGATGCGTCGGGCGTCGGGCGTCGGGCGTCGGGCGTCGGGCGTCGGGCGTCGGGCGTCGGGCGGCGGGCGGCGGGCGGCGGGCGGCGGGCGGCGGGCGGCGGGCGGCGGGCGGCGGGCGGCGGGACGGCGTGCCGGCAGCGCGCGGGCGGCCGGTGCGAGTCCGCTTCAAGCCGGAGTTGGTTCAACGCGGGGCAAGCACGCCGTCCTGCGAAAACCAAACCGGTTTTCCATCGCTTGCAATCACGACCGCAGTGAGTGTCGCGCGATCCGGACGCTGCGCGACTTCGAACCACCTGGCGCCCGCACCCTGCTTCAACAGCAGTCCATCGAGCCCAACGCCCAGTAGCCCGCTCCCGGTCGCGACTAGATCGGTGATCGAGCTCTTCGTGTTGGCATTCAGCGCTGTCCAGGTCGCGCCGCCGTCCTGGCTCTGGTACAGGCTGCCGAGCAGCCCGCCCACGACGATGCGTCCATCGGGCAGCGCCACGCCCGCCCACAGCGTGCCTTTGCCGCCCGTCGCCAGATAGCTCCAGGTCGCGCCGCCATCGGTCGACTTCAGCACCATGCCCTGTTCGGAGTCGATATAGAGCGCGCCCTGCTTGTCCGCGAAGACGTGGTACAGGTTGCGATCCGCCCTGCCGGCGCCCGGCGGCTTCGGCACCGTCACTCTGGCCCACGTTTTGCCGCCGTCGTGCGTGGCGAGCATCAGCGACCACAGCCCCACGGCAATGCCGTCCTGTGCGCTCGTGAATAGCACCGAGAACAGCGGCTGGTCCACCGAGAGGTCCATCCGCTGCTTCTGCCATGTCTCGCCGCCGTCGCGGGTCGCGAGTATCACGCCCCACTGACCCACTGCCCAGCCGTGCTGCGCGTCGGTGAACGTCACCGCCGAGAGCGTGGCCGACACCGGCACCTCGCGCGCCTGATGCCATGTCTTTCCTTCGTCATCCGAAATGACGATCACACCGTGCTCGCCCACCGCGACGATGCGCTTGCCCGCACGCGTTGCATCCAGCAGCATCATGTGGGACGGGGCCGTCCATGCGTGGGCGGGTTTGGCCGCCCAGTCCGCCACCGTTCCTTCGGGCTGTGCCAGGGCAATTGCACTCGCGCACAACGCGGCGCAGGCAACAAGCGTCTTGATCATGACTGCGTCTCCCATGTTTAGTGGCTGAACAGGCCCGGCGCACGTGCCGGCTTGCGGCGCGGGAACCACCGCTCCAGCACCGAGGCCAGTGCCGGCAGCGCGGTCATCGCCATCAGCAGGTTCACGAGGAACATGAACGCCAGCAGCTTGCCCATATCGGCCTGGAACTTCAGCGCCGAGAAGCTCCATGTCGCCACCCCGATCGCCAGCGTGATGGCGGTGAAGATCGTCGCCACGCCCACCTCGAGCATCGCGTGCTGAACCGCCTTCACGATGCTCTGCCCACCCGCCAGATGTACCTGCAAGCGGTTGTAGATATAGAACGCGTAGTCCACGCCGATGCCCACCGCCAGCACCATCACCGGCAGCGTGGCCACCGTGAGCCCGATCTGCAGTTCCTTCATGAACCAGTAGCCGATGAAGGTCGCCACCGTCAGCGGCAGGCAGCACGCCAGCATCGCGCGCCAGTCGCGGTAGGCCAGGAACACGAGGATCAGGATCGCCGCGTAGACATAGAGCATCATCGGCAGTTCGCTCGCCGCCACCTCCTCGTTGGTCGCCGCCAGCACGCCCGCATTGCCCGCGGCGAGCCGCACCGTGATGCCCGGGAACGGATGCGTTGCGCGGTACGTCTTCACGTCGTCGAGAATCCGGTTGATCGTCGTGGCCTTGTGATCGGTCAGGAACAGGTGCACGGCCGTCATGCTGCAATCCACTTTCATGAAGCCCTTCACCCGGCCCGTGTCCACCGATACCGCACCATAGTTTTCCGGGTCGATCGGCACGACATTCATCTTCGGATAGTCCTCGTTGTAGCCCTGGTTGTAGCGGCGCAGCATCCCGGAGTACGACTGCACCGACACCACGCCCGGCTCGGTGCGCATCGCGCTCGTGAAGTCGTCTTCGTACAGCCCGACCGCGGGGTTATCGCACGCCTTGCCCGTCGATTCGATCGCCACCGTGAGCCAGTCGAGGCCGATGTCGTAGCTCGAGGCAATCGACGTGGCATCACGGTTGAAACGCGCATCCGCTCGCAGTTCGGGCGCGCCGGGCTGGAGCGTGCCGATCACGCGGTCACGGCTTTGCCAGGCCGCGAGTGCGAACACCACCAGCGTCAATGCCACGGTGAGGCCCGCATACTTCGGCTCGGCGATGCGCGCGAGCCCGCGCAGCCACGTCGAGCGCTGTTCGCTGCGCTTCAGGGCGCTATCCGCATAGCGCTTCGTGAAGTTGAAGCACGACGCCGCGACCGGCAGCAGCACGAGATTCGTCACGATCTTGTAGGCCACGCCGAGCGACGCCGTGATGGCCAGCTCGCGCACCATCGGAATCGGAATCAGCAGCAGCGTGATGAACGAGACGAATGCCGTCACGAGCGCCAGCACACCCGGAATCAGCAGACCGCTGAAGCTGTGGCGCGCCGCATCGAACGCGCTGTGGCCATGCGCAATTTCGCGCACGATGTAGTTCACCTGCTGCACGCCGTGCGAAACCCCAATCGCGAACACGAGGAAGGGCACCAGCACCGCGAGCGGATCCAGCCCGAAGCCCAGCAGCTTCAGCGTGCCGAACTGCCAGACCAGCGAAGTCAGCGAGCACGCAATCAGCAGCACCGTGAAGCGCATCGAATGGCAGTACCAGTAGACCGCGAGCGCCGTGAGCAGCAATGCGATGCCGCAGAAGCCGAGCACGGCTGTTGCGCCATCGGCGATGTCGCCGATCTGCTTGGCGAAGCCGATGATCTGGATTTCATAGCCCGCGTCTTCGAATGGCTTGCGGATCTGCGCTTCGAGCAGACGGTTGAATGCCACGTAGTCGAGCACCTTGCCGTTGCGGTCGCGCTCGTTGAGCTCGGCCGTGATCATCGCGCTGTCTTCGTCATGCGAAACGAGCGTGCCGACATAACCGCCCAGCGTGGTCGCATGGCGGATCTTCGCGACCACCTCGGGCGTCAGCTGGTCGGGGGTAATCGTGCCGGAGATGATCGGCTCGGCGCGAAAGCCTTCGTCGGTGATCTCGTTGACGTAGGCGTTCGACGTCCAGAGCGACTGCACGCCAACACGGTCCACGTTGGGCAGATACGTGACCGCCTGGGTCACCTTGTACAGGCGCGTGAGCCCATCCTTCGTCCAGATCGAGCCCTTGCGCGCGCGCACGACCACGGTGATGCGGTTCGCGCCGAGCAGGTCGGCGCGGTACTTCTGGAAGGTCTGGATGTATTCATGGCCAATGGGCATCTGCTTTTCGAAGCCCGCATCCATGCGCAGCTGCACGGCGAAGAAGACCATCACGGCGGTGAACAGGCCGATGCTCACGAGCACCGCCGCGCGGTGGCCGAAGAAGCACCGCTCCAGACTTTTGACCAGGCGATTTAACACGGCATTTTCCCTTCAGGTGACTGCATGTGACTTCGGGTGATTCAATGACGTAACGAACCCGCCATCAGAAGTTCCGGGTGACAAACATCCCGACGAAATTTCGCTCTGCGTACGGCTGACCGACCGTGTTGTGCCCGCCCCAGAACAGCGTGTAGTTGATGCCCGCCTGCCAGGTGGCCGGGTTCTGGTTGAACAGCACATAGAGGTTCAGCGACTTCGCGCCCTGCAGGTAGTTCGCGCTGAGCGTCGGCGTGTAGCCGTAGAGCGCGTCGGCGAACGTCACGCCGGGCGTCACCTGCCAGCCGTGGATCAGCGTGCCGTCATAGGTCCAGTTGAAGTCGATGGTCGCGCCCACGGAGCTCGAGGTGCCCTGCGCCATGCCAATCGGGTAGCCCAGCCCCGAGTTGTTGTTCAGCCACGGGTAATAGCCCGCCTGCGGCACCTGCGTGACGGTCTGCCCGTCGACCGTGCGCGTGATGCCATGCGAGCTCAGGCCGGGGTAGTAGATCCAGGTGAGTTCCCAGGTCAGCGCCGCGGCGTCCGCGCCCAGCAGCTTGAGGAACGGATACTCGCTGCGCGTAAGCGCGAGCAGGCCGTTGAGGTCGTACTGGAACTTCTTCTCGTCGGCCCATTGCTGGCAGTTGACGCCCTGCACACCATTGGTGTTCAGGTCGAGCGGGCCGCCCGCGCCATAGCAGCTCGACAGTGCTGCCGCATCGCGCGGCCGGTACGAAAGCTCGGTGCCGATCGCCCAGTTGCCGATGCCGAAATTCGCGCTGGCGCCAAAGAGCTGCCGGTTCTGCAGATACGACCAGTCCAGCGTGCCGTTGACCAGCGACGAGAGCACCGGCGACTTGTCGGTATAGTTCTCGTAATAGACCGCGAAATTCGCATCGAACGAGCGCGGCGAATAGTTGAACTTCATGCCGAACTGCGGATGGTACTTCGACGGCGCCTGCCAGTTCACAGGCAAGCCGATATCGTTAAAGGGCGGCCCGGCAAACGCACCGTTGACGAGGCCAGTGTTGATGCCGTTGAGCACGTTCTGGTTGCCGCTGCTCGCCCCCGCGATGGTGCCGGCGCTGGGGCCGGCCACGTTGAGATTCGTGCTGTTCAACGTATAGGGGTCCGTGCCACGGCCCAGGCTGTTCGACACGGACCAGAACGAACCGACAGGCGGATAGCGATTGCCGTTCCACTGAAACTGATAGTAATCCTCAGTACTGAAGCCATGAGAAAGATCGGCGGCGAAGCTGATCATGGGCGCGGGCAGCAGCGCCTGCTTCAGTTGCGAGCCGGGAATCAGCAGTTTCTGCACGTCGAGCGAGTTGGTGGCGTTGATGCCGCCCATCGCGAACATGCTCTCGCCCCAGTTGATCACCTGGTTGCCGAGGCGCACGTGCGCGTTCTGCCCGTTGATCGTGAAGTCCTTCTCGCCCCATAGATCGAGCAGCTGTGCATCGTAGACGACCTGCGCGGCGGCGGTGCTGGAGAGCGGCGTGCGGTTCGTATCGCCCGCTAGGAAGTCGTACATGCCCGTGCCACGGATCATGAACTTGAGTCCTTCGCTGGGCATCTTCAGCAGCAGCTCGCTGGTCGCGCTGATATAGGTGCTGAAGGGCTGGCCCTTGCGATAGTTCAGATTCCCGTCGTCACCGAATCCCCATTGATTGGTGTTGGCAGCGGCCCCACAGCCAAACGCGTTCGGGTCACCCGTGAGCGAGCAGCTCGGGTTCTGGGTGCGGATACCCGCGCCCGCCGTGAGGTTGCTCACCCACGAACCCGAGAGATCGTTAAAGCCTGTCGTGAACTCGTAACCGTATGCACTCGACGTCACCGCCCCCAACGTAGCCAATAGCACCGGAGCCTGCAGCGCAATCGCCTTCCTCTTCATCACGTCTCCTCTGTCGCCTCAGATGCCGACGCGCGTCTTTTGCGCACGTCGGCCCTTTTTTATTTATGTCGCAACGCTTAGCGCTCGCTGGCCGATCTCAACGACTCCGCCGTGAAGAAGTCGGCCTTGAAGCGCGGATCGCTCACCTGCTGATACCAGCGAATGTCCTTGCCCTGGCCAATCGACGATCCGTCGACGAGGTAACGCCCGCTGTTGAGGTCGTACTGCGCGAACGGTTCGTTATCGCAGGTGCCGCCCAGCTCCCAGACCGGAATGGGGTAGCTCTCGCGCACTTTCCAGAGCTTGCCCTGCGCGTCATAGTCCTCGCCCACGAGCGCGAGCCAGCTGTCCTCGTCCAGATAGAAGACCTTCTTCGAAGCCACATGGCGCGCCGTGGGCTTGAGCGTCGCCTCCACCACCCAGACGCGGTGCACCTCATAGCGACGATGCTCAGCGGAAACGCCATTGGGTGTCGCGACGTCATGCAGCTTGCCCTTGAAGTCGTACATACCGAAGTCGTCGTACGGAACGATCATTTCCTTCTTGCCCACCAGCTTCCAGTTGTACCGGTCGATGGAGCCGTTGAACATATTGACTTCATCGATCAGATACTGATTCTCGAAGCCGATCAGCGGCGCATCGTGCGTATAGGCCGGCATGCGCCTCACGCGGCGCTGCCCTGGAAAGTAGTAGTAGGTTTCCGAGTCCTTATCGAAGTACTGGCGCTGCACGATAGCCTGACCCGCCAGCGCCGCCGGCGAATCGACCGAGAAATAGGCCCCCAGATTGAACTGGTCGACGTCCTGCGGCGTAGTCTTGCCTTCCTTGCCGGCCGGGAAATAAAAGGCTTGCGGCCCGACGACGTCGATCCAGTCGCCACTGCCGGGATGCGGAGAAATGGCAGTGACCACCGGCGACCACTCGATGCCCTCGCCGCGATACCGCGTCTCGTAGTTCAGGATCGCCTCGGCACCGCTCTTCGGCTGCGGGAAGGCCACGCCGGGGAGCAGCGCGGCCTGCACCGTCTGGCCGTCGGAGGCGAGCTTCGCCGTCGTGAGATTCGCCTTCGAGTTCTGTTCGGCGAATTCCGGCAACTCGCATTCGCGATGTGACGGATAGACGTCCATGCGGTAGCCCTTCATCTGCTTGATCAACTGGATCTGTCCGGGCGTCAGCTTGTCCGCGTACTTGTCGACGTTCGCCGCATCGATCGAATAAAGCGGCTTCTCGTTCTTGTGCTTCCAGAAGTCGCCGCGAAACTTGCCCCACTCCCATCCGGACGGCGTCGCTTGTCTGCCGGAGAACGCGGGCACGAGGCCATCCTGGCTGGCCGCGCGCTCGGCCCCTGCGGGCGTGAGGTCGTCGGCAACGGCCGTTCCGGCTGCGACCAACAAGGCAGCCGCGATAGCCGTCACTGCTCCAATAGTTTGCCTTTTCATCGTCATCACTCTCCTTCCATTCCCGGCTTCATGCGCCCGCCGCGCGGAACTGGCGCGATGGGCGTTCCTTTTTTTGTCCGTCCGCACTGGAAGCCTCGCCGCTTCATGGAGCGCCAGGCGGCCAGCGTCGGCTCATGCATCCCGAAGCCAAATTATTCGTAGTACGATGTTTATAGCAACGCGTATCGCGGTGTTTCCCGCAGGAAAACCTCGCGTGTGCGGCTCCTCTAGTCGACCGGCAATCGAGCGCAGCGCTATGGCCGGTCTCATGCGGGCTCATAGCGTGTGAGGGACTATAGCGGCGGCAGTGCACGAGTCTTTAGCCACAATCGGCACGGTTTTCTTTCTATTTGCTAACAACGATTGCCGGTTCATCACCGCGCTCAGGCGAATGTGCACGGGCTTGACCCGATATCGCAGGGTTTTTTTTCTGGATACGATTCAGGCCGCCAGACGACCCATTTGAACCGCCCCACAGTACCTGTAGCAGGTAGCGCGTGACCAGGCGCACCCGAGGTGTAGAAATGAACGGCCATTATTCTGCTCAGCGCTTCTCCGACGCCGACGAACATGCACAAAATCTGCGCAATTTCGACCAGACGTATTTCCAGATCGAAAAAGGCGCATTCGAAAGTACGCTTGCCCAGTTCGATCTCGACGGACTCAACGTTTTCTCTGAAAGTGCCAATCGCCGAATCGTGGAATGCGGGCAGGTTCAGGCCGGTTCGGTGACGCTCGCGTGGCCGGTGCAGTCGGTCACGGCACCGATCTTTCAAGGTCGCGAGGTCACCGCTTCGTCAATCGGCTTCGTTCGCGGCGGCAGCGATTGGGTCTTGCACATGCCCGCCCATACCGAGCTGGTTGGCATCACGCTTTCTACAGAAGAATTCGAGCGCCTGGCGGAACCCTTGAGACTCGAGAGCGGCGGTGGCCGGCAGCCGTTATTCGAAACCGACGGCGCGAACACGTCGCTCGCGCGATTTGCCCTGAAATCGCGCGTCGACGAGATGAAGTCTTGCGCCCAGTCCCTCGCCGATCCCGAGGCACGCCGTGCTCTGCGTAACGACATTCTGGACAGTATCTTCGACATCCTTGGCGAGTCGAGCTGGTCAAAGCGCTGCGACGTGACGCGGCTCACCTATAGCGAGATCGTCAAGCGCAGCCAGGACATTGCACTGAACAACACGCAGCAGCCGATTTCCGTGCTCGATCTGTGCAGTGAATTGCGCGTGTGCCGGCGCACACTGCAAAAGAGCTTCCTGCAGGTCACCGGACAGTCGCCCTTGACCTATCTGCGCTCCGTGCGCCTTGCCGGCGTGCGGCGCCTGCTGCGCTCGACCACCCCCGAAGCGTTGACGATAGGCGATGCCGCCGCTCGTTGGGGATTCTTTCATTTGAGCCATTTTTCCCGCGACTACCGGAATCTGTTCGGGGAACTCCCCTCTCGCACCCCTCGCTTCGGCAGCACCTGAACTGCCGGCCGCCTGCTCCAACGCGCTGCTCGAACGCACTTCGCGTGCGCCCTTCGCGGCGTGCCGATTTGGGCTAATGCCCGCCCATAGCGTCGTAATACAGTCCCTCCATATCGTGAATCGACACTGGAGAGGACATGACACTGAGCCGAAGGACCGCGGTCGCGTCAGCCGTACTCGCGCTGGCTTGCCATGCGCACGCCGCTGAACAGCCCGAGGAGTTGACGGTACAGAAGATGCCTGTATGGCATCCTCACGAAATATTCGTCGTTGACGGCGCCTTGACGTCGATGACCGACGGCCGCGTGCACGTATACGATGCGGACGCCAGCAAGTTGCTCGGACAGATCGACACGGGCTACGCAGCCGGCTTCGCCATCTCTCCCGACCACCGAACGAGCTACACCGCGACGACGTACTTCTCGCGCGGCTCGCATGGCGCCCGCACGGACGTCGTGGAGCTCACCGATAACGCCACCCTCTCGCTGGCCGGCGAAATCGTGATCCCGCCCAAGCACGCGCAGATGATGCCATCGCCGTGGAATACGGTGTTCAGCAGCGACGGCAAGCTGCTCTACGTGACCAACATCACGCCATCGACATCGGTTAGCGTCGTCGATGTCCAGGCGAAGAAGGTGCTGAGCGAAATCGACACTGCCGCCTGCGTGCTCGCTTTGCCGAGCGGCAACAATAAATTCACGTCGCTCTGCGAAAGCGGCAAGGCGCTCACGTTCACGCTCGACGCTCACGGCAAGGAAATCAAACGCTCGATGTCCGAGCCGTTTATCGATGTCGAGCACGATCCCGTTTTTGCCAATGCCGCGCGTTATCAAGGCACTTATCTCTTCACCAGTTTTCACGGCATGGTGCGCAGCGCCGATTTCCGCGGCGACAAGGCGGTCTTCGGCACGCCATGGTCACTGGTCACCGACGCCGAACGCGCCCAGGGCTGGCGCCCGGGTGGTGTGCAGCAGACGGCGGTACAGGAAAAAACGCATCGGTTTTACGTTGCCATGCACCAGGGAGCCGATGGCTCGCATAAGGACCCGGCAAGTGAGATTTGGGTGTTCGATTTGAACACGCACAAACGCATCGCCCGCTGGAATCTTGCGCAGATGAAGATCGACCCCGTTCTATCGATTCAGGTCAGTCAAGACGAAAAGCCGCTCTTTTACGGGCTGACCGCGACTGCGGCTCTCGCGGTGATCGACGCGCAATCCGGCAAGCTCCGGCACGTCGAACCCCGTCTGGGCAGCACGCCGCTCATGCTCGTCAACCCGTGAGGCCGTCATGCTGATCGATCCTGTTCTCGCGAGCGCCACGCAATCGGGCGCAGCCGTTACGGTGCTGCTTGGCGCCCTGCCCAAATGGCGGCGGCCGGCCATGTTTCGTCAAGCCGTGGCGCAGTATCAATTGCTGCCCGAGGTGCTCGTCACGCCGGTGGCGTTCGCCATCGTGGTCGTCGAAACGCTAGGCGCCATCGCGCTGCTGTTACCTGACTGGCGCACGGTTGGCGCCGCCACGCTGGTTTTGCTGCTGTCGACATTTGCCACGGCGCTCGCCATCAACATCGTGCGCGGGCATACCGATATCGATTGCGGCTGCCACGGCTTTGCCGCGCCGGATGCTGCGCCACAAGCTGTAACGAATCGAATTGGCTGGCTGCACGTCGCACGCGTTTTGGCCATCGCGGCGCTCGCCGCCACCGCATTCATCGCGCCCGCCGCGCGAGCAATCGTCTGGGTGGACTACCTCACGCTGACTTTCTCCGTACTGCTCACCGTTTGTGGCCTGACCGTTTTCGACGGTCTGCTTGCCAATACACCGCGACTCAATCATTTGAGGAATTCATGATGCAAACCGCACTGACCGTTTCCCTCGTCCTGCTGTGGGCCGCCGTGCTGGCGCTCGGCGCAATCTGCGTAGCCCTCGTTCGACAAGTGGGCATTCTCTACGAGCGCATCCTGCCGGTGGGCGCGCTGATGATCGACAAAGGGCCTGCAGTGGGCGCCCTCGCACCCGCGTTCGAGCTCGGCGACATTCACAGCCGCCCGGTCAAAGTCGGCGGCGTCGATGCCACGGGCAAATCCACGCTGCTGTTCTTTCTGTCGCCAACCTGCCCGGTCTGCAAGAAGCTGCTGCCGCTCCTTTCCTCGATTCAGGCAAGCGAGCGCACGCCGCTCAACGTCGTGCTGGCGAGCGATGGCGACGTGGCCGAGCACACGCGCTTTGCAGAGAAGCATCGTCTTGGTGAGTTCCCATACGTGCTGTCGCAGGAGCTGGGCATGGCTTACCAGATCGGCAAGCTGCCTTATGCGGTCCTGCTCGACGAAACCGGCAAGGTTCGTGCAAAGGGCCTCGTCAACTCCCGCGAGCATCTCGAGAGTCTGTTCGAAGCGAAGGAGCGCGGCGTCGCCTCGTTGCAGCAGTACGTGCACGGCGAACAGCACGCGTAACGCCACGACTTAATGCCTTAAAACCGGAGAATGAACGCATGGCTCTGTTTGACTTGTGGTTCGAGCGCTCAGCGCGAAGCGTCGCCAGCCGCACCTCGCGCCGTAGCGCAATGGCTACGCTCGGCAAGGCGCTGGTGGGCTCGGCACTCGCGCCGCTCCTGCCGGTAGACCGCACCGCGAACGCCGCGCCCGTCACGAACGCGAAAGCGGGCGTCAGCGACGACCCGATGAGCTGCGACTACTGGAAGTACTGCGCAATCGACGGCTTCCTCTGCAGTTGCTGCGGCGGCACTTCTAGCAGCTGCCCGCCCGGCACGACCGCTTCGCCGATCACCTGGATCGGCACCTGCCGCAATCCGCATGATGGGTCGGACTATATCGTTTCGTACAACGACTGCTGCGGCAAGACTTCATGCAGCAACTGCTTCTGCAACCGCAACGAACGCGAAAGACCGCTATACAAACTTTCCCTCAACAACGACATCAACTGGTGCATGGCAAGCAGCAACTCGAATTACCACTGCTCCGTATCGGTCCTGCTGGGAGCGGCGAAACAATGAAAGCGAAGACGATCAGGATGATGAGCGCGATGGCGCTCGCGATCACAGCGAGTGCATCGTTCGGACAAACCGTGCACTACACCGCCGGGCAAAGCACGTTCGGCGCGCGTTGCGCGGTCTGCCACCAGGCAGGCGGCAAGGGCCAGGACGGGCTCGCGCCGCCGTTGACCCGCTACCCCGGCCGCTACGCTGCCACCCCGGACGGCCGCCAGCAATTGACCGCAACCGTGCTGAACGGCATGTACGGCGAGATCGCCGTGCAAGACAAGACCTACAACTTCAAGATGCCGAGTTTTGCGAGCCTGTCCGACGAGGAGCTTGCGGAAGTCCTGAACTATGTCGTGTTCGACCTCAATTCGAAGCACGGCAACGCGAAGCCGTTCACCGCAGCCGAGTTGAAGGCTGCACGGGACAGAAAACTCGACGCCAGCGCCGTTCACGCGAGCCGCGCCGTGTTGACGAAGAGTCTCGGCTTATGAGCCGGCCGGCCGCCCAGCACGCGCGGTACATCCAGCGCATGCGCATCGTGCAGATCGCCTATGGTGTCGGTGTCGCGACCTCGCTGGCGCTATGCACCGTGCCGGCCGCGGCCGGGCAGTTTTCGCTGGTTGAACAGCATTGGATCCAGAATTGCATGGGCTGCCACACCACAAACGCGAAGGGCGTGCCCGGCAAGGTCCCGCCACTCGCAAACTCGCTCGGCTACTTCGAGCATGTGCCCGACGGCCGCGAGTATGTGATGCGGGTGCCTGGCTCATCAAATTCGGCACTGTCCGACCAGGAGCTGGCCGACGTGTTGAACTGGCTGCTGACGACCAGGAACGCCGCCGAGTTGCCTGCGGACTTCAAGCCGTATACGGCGGCGGAAATCGCGGCACATCGCCGTCCCGCGCTGGCCAATGTGGCCGTCAAGCGGGCCGCGCTCATTAAGCAGTTGCACGAGCAAGGCATCACCGGCATCGCTGAACACTATTGACACGTTGAATTCCGGGACTGCCGACGCGCCTCGCAGCCCAACAAGACCTGGAATTCTCCTCCTCTATTAAATAATAGGATAACTTATGAATTCCGGAGCCATGCAAGCCGAATGTCCCACGACTGCGGGCACGGCCATTCATGAAGCGTTCACGCGGCAACTTCGGGCCTTTCGGGCCAATCCTGCGCCCACGCTCGCCCAACGCCAGGAGAGTCTTGCGAAGCTGCTGCGAATCCTGGAGCAATACGACGACGCCTTTGCGTCGGCGATCAATGAGGACTTTGGTCATCGTTCGCGGCATGAATCGATGATGCTCGACGTCGGCATGACGATTGGCGACATCAAGGACATTCGCCGGCATGTGGGGCGATGGATGAAGCCGCGGCCGGTTGGCGTGCGGCGCCATCTGCTGCCCGCCCGGGCACGGCTGCTGCCGCAGCCTCGCGGCGTGGTCGGCGTGATCAGCCCGTGGAACTTCCCCGTCTACTTGACCTTTACTGGGCTCGCGGCCGCGCTCGCGGCGGGCAATCGCGTCATGCTCAAGCCCAGTGAACTCACGCCCAGGACGTCTGCGCTGATCGGCGAGACACTGGCCGAGGCATTCGATCCCGCGCAGGTCTGCACGATTGAAGGCGGCCGCGACGAGGCTGCTGCATTCTCGGCGCTGCCATTCGATCATTTGCTGTTCACGGGCTCGACGTCGGTTGGCCGCCATGTCGCGCAAGCTGCGGCGCGAAACCTGACGCCGGTAACGCTTGAATTGGGCGGGAAATCGCCGGCCCTGCTCGGCAAGCACGCGAACGTGGAAACCGCCGCTCAGCGTATTGTGTTCGGCAAGCTGCTCAATGCTGGGCAGATTTGCGTCTCGCCCGACTATGCACTGGTTCCGCGCGAGCAACTCGATCACTTCATTCAAGCGGCACAGGACGCGGCATTGCGCCTCTATCCGGATGTCCTCGAGAATGCGGACTACACGTCCATTGTCAGTCCTCACCACTATGGTCGCCTGATTCATATGATCGAGGAGGCTCGCGGGTCAGGTAGCCGCGTCGTTCAGATCGGTGCGCGAGCGGCCGAGACGGCGGCGACGGCGAGGAGGATCCCCTTTACGCTCGTTGTTTCGCCCGATGACGATGCGCGCGTCATGCAGGAAGAGATTTTTGGGCCGATTCTGCCGGTTTTGACTTACGACACGATTGACGAGGCTATCGAGCGGATCAACCAGCGTGACCGTCCATTGGCGCTTTATTTATTTACGAACGATACGTGTGAGCGCGACAGGGTGCTGGAGCAGACGAGCTCCGGCGGCGTGACCGTCAATGACACGCTCTGGCACGTGGCGTGCGATTCGCTGCCGTTCGGTGGGATTGGTGCGAGCGGCATGGGCGCTTATCACGGTAAATGTGGGTTTGATGCGTTTTCGCATCTGAAGCCGGTTTTTTATCAGAGCCGGGTTAATGCTACTTCTTTGCTTTATCCGCCCTATGGGCGGGTTACTGAGTGGGTTGGTGCCTTGTTGCGGAAGGTGATGTGAGGGTGATTTCCTCGGCCTTTTATTGGCCTTAACTTGTTTTCGCGGCGGGCCGCAAGCGTTGCCCCTGTGCGGGGCGGCACCTACTTTTCTTTGCAGCCGCAAAGAAAAGTAGGCAAAAGAAAGCGGCTCACACCGCTAGTGTGACGCCGTCCACCACTGCCCTGTATATCGGAGCGGCTCCGGAGCGTCTGTCATCACTCGCCGTCACCCGGAGTGACTAAGGACTCATTCATCCGGCGGCGCTGCGCGCGCCGTGGGGCATATCCAAAACCAGTGGGATGGACACGCATTTGCTGCGCTCAAATATATTCGCTCGGCGGGTTGCCACGCATTCGCCAGCTAGCACGCCCGTGCACTCACCGGTTAGCACCCCAGCGCATTTACCGGTTAGCATCCCAGCGCATTTACCGGTCAGCAACGCCGCGCATTTACCGGGTGACACCCCTAGCGCAATCGCCGGCCCGCCCACCCGGTTTTCCTTGCAGACCCTTCCGCCCGCGCGAAGCGCGTGGTGGGAAGGATGAGCGCCTTGTCACTAAGGCGGAGTGTGCGAGGTGACGGATGCCCCGGAGCCGCTCCGAAATACAGGGCAGTGGTGGACGGCGTCACACTGGCGGTTTGAGCGGCTTTCTTTTGCCTACTTTTCTTTGCCGCGGCAAAGAAAAGTAGGTGCCGCCCCGCACAGGGGCAACGCCTGCGGCCCGCCGCGAATACAAGTTAAGGCCAGCGCCGCCAGGCCCCAAACAAACCCGAATCTTAACGGCAACGGCGCCCAGACCGGAATGACGCCGTAAGAGGTCGCACGCGAGTTCACGACGAATTGAACCCCAACCGCGCTAGCCGCGGCACAAACAAAAACAGCCCGACAACGGCCCCTGCCGGCAAAAAATTCTTCTATAAGACTGCACGATTCACGCCGCGACTTATAAGGGTCTTTACCAGATTGACAAGCAATCAAGACCCTAGTCAAGAAAACCGCGCCAGAGCGGAAAGATCCCCCGCATCACCCCGCAAGCCCTTACACGGCGGGCTTCCGGCATGGCAACGTTTTCATCGCACGGCCGCCCGATCCGGGCCAAACCGCCCGGCGTCTTCCCCAAACAAGTTCCCGCAACAGCATCCCACATTATGAAATTGATGGACAGTAAGCACCCAGGCCTCCTCAAATTGAGGCAAAATCCAGGTGTTTCGCCGACTGCGCGCAGCCGGTGGTGTTTTCACCCCGTTTTTGAACCCCGCCAAGAAGCCGATGAGTACCCAGCAACCCACCATCATCTATACCCTGACCGATGAAGCGCCGCTGCTCGCCACCAGCTCGTTTCTGCCGATCATCCGCACCTTCGCTGCGCCGGCCGGCGTGAACGTCGAGACCAGCGATATCTCCGTTGCGGGCCGCATCCTGGGCGAATTCCCCGAGTTCCTGAGCGAAGATCAACGCGTGCCGGACAATCTGGCCGAGCTGGGTCGCCTCACGCAGCTCCCGGAAACGAACATCATCAAGCTGCCGAACATCAGCGCGTCGGTTCCGCAACTCGTTGCCGCGATCAAGGAACTGCAGGGCAAGGGCTACAAGGTTCCCGACTTCCCCGAAGACCCGAAGACCGACGAAGAGAAAGCGATTCAAAAGCGCTACTCGAAGTGCCTCGGCTCCGCCGTGAACCCGGTGCTGCGCGAAGGCAATTCGGACCGCCGCGCGCCGCTCGCGGTCAAGAACTACGCGAAGAAGCACCCGCACAGCATGGGCGAGTGGAGCATGGCTTCGCGCACGCACGTGGCTCACATGAAGCACGGCGACTTCTATCACGGCGAAAAGTCGATCACGAACGACAAGGATCGTGAAGTCCGCATGGAGCTCGTCACGAAGGGCGGCGAAACCATCGTGCTGAAGCCGAAGGTCAAGCTGCAAGCCGGCGAGATCGTCGACAGCATGTTCATGAGCAAGAAGGCGCTGCTCGCGTTCTACGAAGAGCAGATGGAAGACGCGCGCAAGACCGGCGTCATGCTCTCTCTGCACGTGAAGGCCACCATGATGAAGGTTTCGCACCCCATCGTGTTCGGCCACGCCGTCAAGGTGTTCTACAAGGACGCGTTCGAGAAGCACGCGAAGCTCTTCGAAGAGCTCGGCGTGAACGTCAACAACGGCATGGTCGATCTGTACACGAAGATCGAAGCGCTGCCGGAATCGAAGCGCGAAGAAGTGATCCGCGACCTGCACGCGTGCCATGAGCACCGTCCGTCGCTCGCGATGGTCGACTCGGCCAAGGGCATCTCGAACCTGCACGCGCCGAACGACGTGATCGTCGACGCCTCGATGCCCGCGATGATCCGCGCCGGCGGCAAGATGTGGGGCGCCGACGGCCGCCCGGCCGACACGAAGTGTCTGATTCCGGAAAGCACGTTCGCGCGCATCTACCAGGAAATCATCAACTTCTGCAAGACCAACGGCGCATTCGATCCGCGCACGATGGGCACTGTGCCCAACGTCGGCCTGATGGCGCAGAAGGCCGAAGAGTACGGCTCGCACGACAAGACCTACGAGATCCCGCAAGACGGCACGGCGCGCATCGTCGACAACGCCAGCGGCGAAGTCATCGAAGCGCTCACGCAGGAAGTCGAGCAAGGCGACATCTGGCGCATGTGCCTCGTGAAGGACGCGCCGATCCGCGACTGGGTCAAGCTCGCCGTCACGCGCGCGCGCAACTCGGGCATGCCGGCCGTGTTCTGGCTCGACCCGTATCGTCCGCACGAAAACGAGCTGATCAAGAAGGTCGAGGCGTACCTGAAGGACTACGACACGAGCGGCCTCGAACTGCACATCATGTCGCAAGTCCGCGCGATGCGTTACTCGCTCGAGCGCGTGATCCGCGGTCTGGACACGATCTCGGTCACGGGCAACATCCTGCGCGACTACCTGACCGACCTGTTCCCGATCATGGAGCTGGGCACGAGCGCGAAGATGCTCTCGATCGTTCCGCTGATGGCCGGCGGCGGCATGTACGAAACGGGCGCGGGCGGCTCGGCGCCAAAGCACGTGCAGCAGCTCGTGCAGGAAGACCACCTGCGCTGGGACTCGCTCGGCGAATTCCTCGCGCTGGCCGTCTCGCTCGAAGACCTCGGCATCAAGACGAACAACGCGCGCGCCAAGCTGCTCGCGAAGACGCTCGACGCCGCCACCGGCAAGCTGCTCGACAACAACAAGGGCCCGTCGCCGAAGACCGGCGAGCTGGACAACCGCGGCAGCCAGTTCTACCTCGCGATGTACTGGGCGCAAGAGCTGGCCGCACAGAAGGACGACGCGGAACTCGCAGCTCAGTTCGCCCCGCTCGCGAAGACGCTGGCCGAGAACGAGAAGACCATCGTCGGCGAGCTCGCCGCGGTGCAGGGCAAGCCGGTCGATATCGGCGGCTACTACAAGCCGGACTTCGCGAAGCTCGCCGAAGTCATGCGCCCGAGCAAGACGTTCAACGCCGCACTCGAAGCCGTGGCGAAGTAAGCCTCGCGCAAAGTCGAGAGGCCGAGCGGGGTCTGCCCTGCCCGGCCTCGTTCGGCACGAGGCGCCTCGCCTCCTGAAAACCGCCCTTGCAGCGTAAGCCGCTGCAAGGGCGGTTTTGTTTTGGGGCGCCGGAAAATATCGGGGAGCACCGTGTGCCCGCCCAACTCACCGGCCTCCATCTGGTTTTCCCAGGACCACTGGCAGCGCTCTTTTTTAAAAGTGCTTGCTATCGCACCACCACTGAAATACATTGGTTTCTCCAAAACCAATTTTGGGAGACCGGTCATGCGTCAATTCATTACCGCTGTGGTCGCCGCCTCGGCATTGGGCGCTATCGCGGCGCACGCGCAGGAAGTCGTCGTCATCGGGCATTCCGCGCCGCTGACGGGTCCGCAGGCAGCCAACGGCAAGGACAATGAGAATGGCGCGCGCCTCGCGATCAACGAGCTGAACGCGCAGCACGTTACCGTCGCGGGCAAGGCGGTCACGTTCAAACTGGATTCGCAGGACGACCAGGCCGATCCCAAGGTGGGCGTGCAGGTTGCCCAGAATCTCGTCGACAAGGGCGTGGTCGCCGTCATCGGCCCCTACAACTCCGGCGTAGCGATCCCGGCATCGCGCGTCTATCACAATGCCAATATCCCGATCCTCCCGGTTGCGTCCAATCCCGCGCTGACCCAGCAGGGCTTCAAGAACATCTTCCGTATCGGCGCGAGCGACGAGCAGTTGGGCGGCACGATGGCCGAATTCGCGGCCAAGACGCTGCACGCGAAAACGGCCGCCATCATCGACGACAGAACGGCCTATGGCCAGGGCGTGGCGCAGCAATTCGAAGATGTCGCGAAAGCCAATAACCTGAAGATCGTGGACCATCAGTTCACGAATTCGCAGGCGACCGACTTCCTTGGCATCCTCACCACCATCAAGGCCGAAAATCCCGATGTGATCTTCTTCGGCGGCTATGCCGCGCAGGGCGCGCCCATGGCCAAGCAGATGCGCCAGCGCGGCCTGCGCGCCAAGCTGCTCGGCGGCGACGGCATTTGCTCGGCCGACATGGGCAAAGTCGCGGGCGATGCGGCCTCCATCGTGTACTGCGCGCAAGGGGGCGTGGCGCTGGACAAGACGCCCGAAGGCCGTGAATTCCTGAAGAAATACCACGACGCCTACCATATGGACACCCAGGTGTATGCGGTGAACTACTACGACGGCGTGAAGATGCTGGCCGACGCGATGGTCAAGGCCGGCACGACCACGGACAAGGAAAAGCTCATCGATCAGTTGTCCAAAGAACATTACAAGGGCGTCGCGGGCACCTATTCGTTTGACGCGAAGGGCGATCTCACAGGCGCGCCAACGACGGTTTATGTCATTCGCAACGGCCTGCCCGTGCCGTATGCCCAGTAACTCATCCATCAGCCTGGTCATTCGATTCTCATGAAGCCGACACGCACCATTTCGACCGTCGAAGTTCACACCGGCGGCGAGGCCTTCCGCATCGTCACGAGCGGCCTGCCGCGCATGCCCGGCGACACCATCGTCCAGCGCCGCGCGTGGCTCAAAGAAAACGCCGACGAGATCCGCCGCGCGTTGATGTTCGAGCCGCGCGGCCATGCGGACATGTATGGCGGCTATCTCACCGAGCCCGTCTCGCCGGGCGCCGACTTCGGCGTGATCTTTCTGCACAACGAAGGCTATAGCGACCACTGCGGCCATGGCGTCATCGCCTTGTCCACGGCCGCTGTCGAGCTGGGCTGGGTGCAACGGACCGTGCCCGAAACGCGCGTGGGCATCGACGCGCCGTGCGGCTTTATCGAGGCCTTCGTCAAGTGGGATGGCGAGCACGCCGGCAGCGTGCGCTTCGTGAACGTGCCGTCGTTCCTCTGGAAGCGTGACGTGACAGTGGAAACGCCGAGCTTCGGCAAGGTCACGGGCGATATCGCCTACGGCGGCGCGTTCTACTTCTACGTCGACGGCGCGCCTTTCGATCTGCCGGTGCGCGAATCGGCGGTCGAGCAGCTCATCCGTTTCGGCGCCGAGGTCAAGGAAGCGGCCAACAAGGCCTTTCCGGTGCAGCATCCGGAGATTCCCGAGATCAATCACATCTACGGGACGATCATTGCCAACCAGCCGCGCCATGAAGGTTCGACCCAGGCCAATTGCTGCGTGTTCGCCGATCGCGAAGTCGACCGCTCGCCCACGGGCTCGGGAACCGGCGGACGCGTGGCGCAGCTCTATCAGCGCGGCCAGCTCAAGGCGGGCGAAACGCTTGTGAACGAGTCCATCGTCGGCACGATATTCAAGGGCAGGGTTCTGCGCGAGACGTCAGTCAACGGCATTCCCGCCGTGATTCCCGAAGTCGAGGGCGAGGCCTTTATCTGCGGGTTCGCGCAGTGGATCATCGACGAGCGCGATCCGCTCACCTACGGCTTCCTCGTGCGTTAAAGCCATTCTCCCCGTACCTGGGACTTGCAGCGCACGCCGGGTTATCCGGCGTGCGCTTTTTTATTCATCGAGGATTTCCGGAAAGACGCATGCGGAACGGCGATGCGCCTCTCCAAACATCAGGCGGACCGCGTGCGCTTGTGCGGCTTCACCAGCCGCTCCACGGCGCTCTCGGTCACGTCCTTGAATAGCGCGACGTTGCCCTGCACCCGCGCGGCCAGCATGGCGCCATAGACCACCGACACCAGCGTTGCAGCCTCGGTTCGCGCCGACGAACCCAGCTTGATGAGGCCGTCCTTCACGCCCGACTCGAGCACCTTCTCAATCCACGAAGTCAGGGTATCGAAGAACATTTTCACCGCCTGCGCCACCTCCTCGGGCAGCGAAGGAAGCTCGGCGCCCAGCATGCCCGCTACGCAGAACGGCGCCGTGTCGTCCGCAATGCAGCGCTCCCAATGGCCGATGTAGGCGTGCAACTGCGCAAGCGCGTCGGCGCCGCTCGCCTGAAGGGCCTCGACGTCGGCATCGAGTGCTTCCCGCCACTCGTCCAGCACGGCGATCACGAGATCGGTTTTGGCGGGGAAGTGATGGTGAATGCTCGCCTTGCGAATCTCGATCGCTTCCGCGATGTCCGCATAGCTAAACCCGCTATAGCCGCGACGCATGATGAGCTGCCGTCCCGCTGCCACGATCCTGTTTGCTGTTATGTCCCCAGTTGCCGTCATTTTGCCTACCATCTAGTCGGTTGATTCATCGCTAGTCTACCGTGGAACGAGACCTCATGGAGAGTCGCAAAAATCTTCTTGCATCTCAGCCATCCTACTAGTAGGATGGCTACATCGAACAGGTCATCCCCTGTCGGTTCCTCAGTTACCTCACTCACTGGAGCACGAAAATGAAGACTTCCTCATACCTCACCCGCATCGCCGCCGCCCTCGCCCTTTCCGCCGCCGCGCTCGGCTCGCAGGCCGCCACGGCCGCGCCGGTCAAGAACATCGTCCTCGTCCACGGTTATTTCGCCGATGGCTCGGGCTGGCAGGCGGTTTCGAAGATCCTCACGCGTGACGGCTACAAGGTTTCCGTCGTGCAGGAGCCGGAAACCTCGTTCGGCGACGACGTGAAGGCCACCACCCGCGTGATCGATGCGCAGGACGGCCCGAGCATCCTCGTCGGCCACAGCTACGGCGGCGCGGTGGTGACCGAGGCCGGCAACGACGACAAGGTCGCGGGCCTCGTCTACGTGGCGGCATTCCAGCCGGACACGGGCGAAACGCCGCTCGAGCTGACCAAGAAGATGCCGCCCGCCACCAAGGCCATCAAGGCGACCGCCGACGGCCATCTGTACATCGACCCGGCCGATTTCCACGCGGATTTCGCCGCCGACTTGCCCGCCTCCGAAGCCAGCTTCATGGCCATTTCGCAGGTGACGCCCGCCGCACAATCGTTCGGAGTGCCGATCACGCACGCCGCGTGGAGAACCAAGCCGAGCTGGGCGGTCGTCGCAACGGCCGACCGCGCGATCAATCCCGACCTGGAGCGCTTCATGACCCAGCGCGCGGGCAGCAAGACGGTCGAGATCGATTCGAGCCACGTGGCCTACATGTCGCATCCGGCTGCCATCGCCAAGCTGATCGAGCAAGCCGCTACGCAGTCCAGCAAAGAATGACGATCAGGTGGGCGCGATATCGCGCTGGACACGATGGATGTGCTGCTCCACGTAGAACGCGGCCGCATCTGCGTCGCCGGTCACGATGGCTTCGTAAATGAGCCGGTGCTCCGCGACGTAGAGGCGGATGCGGGCGGGATCGTAAATGCCGTCGTCCTTTAGACGCTTCCACAAGGACTGGTCCATCGTGTCGGCAATCTCCTGGGCGAGCTTCACCAGCAGCGCATCGCCGGTCATCACAGCCAGTTGCCGATGAAACAGGCGGTCACTGTTGTTCCATAGCGCACGCTGTTCGGGGTCCGAAACATCGGTGAGCGTTTCCATCTGCGCGAGATAGTGCTCCGCGAGCGCATCGCGCTTCTTGTGGGCCGCCGCCCGGCGCGCGATGGCGGGCTCCAGAATCAGGCGCACGTCCAGCGTGGCCGAGGGGCTGTAATCCGGCTCGATCAGACTCGCTTCGGCCGTGCCGGCCGGCGCGCTGACCCGCGCCAGCACCTCGGGGGCGTTCGCCGAGACATAGGTGCCGGAATTTCGGCGCGTGAGCACGAGGCCTTCGTTCTGGAGCGCCCCGATTGCCTCGCGCACTGCCGGGCGCCCGACGCCGAACAAGGCGGCCAGCTCGCGCTCGGAAGGCAGGCGCGACTCCGGAAGGTATCTGCCGGCCCGGATTTCCGCGCGGATCTTTTCGGAAACCTGCTCGTAGATCTGGAGGGGGCGGAAGTTCGCGGGGAAATCGATGCGTGCGGAGGCCATAGAGGATCGGTCGAAACGTTGGTCTCCAATATACCACTTACTCGCGCTGTCAAAACCACCGGAGCCGCCGCCGACCGGTGCCGTACCAATGTGGGTTACACGAATGCCAGATGGGGTCAATATGTTGGATTCATGGATTGATAACCAGCCAAATGTGGTTTAAATTGAATCCACTTAAGCACCTTCTCCAACGCGAGTCACCCAGACCATGACCACTCCGCCAGTCAAAACTTTCGACGCGCAAGCCACGGCCGCGCTGCTGGACTATCCGACGCTCGTGCAGACGCTGCGCGAAACCATCGTGGAATACGCAGCCGGGAAGATCGTCAGCCCTGAGCGCCTGGTCATTCCGCTGCAGGAAGGCGGCGTCATGCTCTCGATGCCGTCGAGCGCAAGCGACATTGCGATCCACAAGCTCGTCAACGTGTGCCCCGGCAACGGCAAGCGGCAGCTCCCCACGATTCACGGGCAGGTCATTGGGTGCGACGCGTTCACGGGCGAGATGCTGTTCGTGCTCGACGGCCCCACGGTCACCGGACGCCGGACCGCCGCCGTCACCGCGCTCGGCATCATGTGCCTGCATGCGGACGCGCCGAAGGAGATCCTGATCATCGGCACCGGGAAGCAGGCCGTCAATCATGTGGAAGCCTTTGCAGCGCTCTTTCCGCAGGCAAGGATGTTCGCGCGAGGCTCGACGTTGGAGAGCACGCAACGTTTCGTGGAATCGCTGCGCGCGATTGCGCCCACTCTCAGCGTTCTGGAGGGCGATATTCCCGACTCTGTCGATGTCGTCGTGACGGTTACTACGAGTCAATCGCCCGTCTACACCGCTACCGCACGGGCCGGACGTCTTGTGATCGGCGTGGGCGCATTCACGCCGGCCGCGGCCGAAGTCGGCAAAGCGACCGTGGACAGCAGCTTCCTCGTTGTCGACGATCCCGCCGGCGCGAAGCACGAAGCGGGCGATCTGATTCAGGCGGGCGTCGACTGGGCCAACGTGAATGCGCTAGCCGATGCCATCAAGGGAACCCTCAACCCCGCAGCACCGGTCTTTTTCAAGAGCGTTGGCTGCGCCGCCTGGGATCTTGCTGCGTGCCGGGTCGCGCGCGCGCATATCGGCTGAAGCTCGCACGGGGCGTGCCGCCCGGCGCCCCGCGCATCATGCTGGCTGCATAGGCAACAACATTCGCGCGCTTCGCGCTAGAATGAAAACCCTTTTCGCCAACGCGTCCATCACCCATGCTTCAACCTTCTTTGCCGGAGAACGAAGCCAAGCGTTTGGAGACTCTGCGGTCGTGCAATATCCTCGACACCTTGCCCGAGGAACGTTTCGACCGCATCACGCGCCTCGCGCGACGCTTGTTCAACGTCCCCATCGCCGCTGTCACGCTGGTCGATTCCGAGCGCCAATGGTTCAAGTCGCACCCGGGCCTCGACGCTTCTGAAACGCCGCGCAACATCTCGTTCTGCGGCCACGCCATTCTGAGCGACGACCTCTTCTTCGTGAACGATGCGAGCGCCGACGTGCGCTTCGCCGACAACCCGCTCGTGACCGGCGCGCCGAACATCCGCTTCTATGCGGGCTGTCCGCTCTCGGTTCCGAACCAGATGCGCCTCGGCACGCTCTGCCTGATCGACAGCGCGCCGCGCAGCTTCGGCGACGAGGAGCGCGCCGTGCTGCGCGATCTGGCCGACATGGCCGAGCAGGAGATCGCGGCCACGCGCATGGCGAGCACCGACGAGCTCACCGGCCTCGCGAACCGGCGCGGCTTCAAGGCGCTCGCCGAGCAGGCGGTGCGTCTGTGCCGTAGCGCGCAGCGGCCGGTCTCGCTGCTCTATCTCGACCTCAACGGCTTCAAGCAGATCAACGACACCTACGGCCACACCGAAGGCGACCACGCACTGGTTGCGTTCGCAACGATATTGCGCCTGGCCGTGCGCGAGGGCGACGTGATCGGCCGGCTGGGCGGCGACGAGTTTGCGGTGCTGCTCCCCGACGCCGACGAGGCCGGCGCGGCGCAGGCGACCGATCGCATCTGCACGCAACTGGAGCGCTTCAATCGCGCGGCGCAAAAACCCTACGCGCTGCGCAGCAGCATGGGCAACGCGGTGAGCCGTGCCGACGCGGCATCGTCCGTGGACGAGTTGCTGGCGCTCGCCGATGCCGCGATGTATCGGCAAAAGCGCGCGACGGGGTGCGAGCGGCGCTGACGCGATGCGGCCGCTCTAAGCCTGCCGGCCGCCCTTTCATTTGCTTCGAGCATGCCGGCGGCGTTGCCTGTCATCGATTGATGATGCGGCGGCGCGCGCAACGGCGTATCGTTACCCCATGCGGGAGGCGCCCGACGCCGCCCGCACGAGCAAGGACACGCTCGTTGGGGAGCGAGATGACGAATCGGCAACGTCCGCGCGAGCACATTGCCGCGCTGGCGCTGGGTGTCGTGCTGGGCCTCGTGGCCGTGGCAGCGGGCGCGGGGCTGTGGCTTCACTCGGTGCAATCCGGCCCGCAGGCCAACGCCGGCGATCAGTCGGCCTCGGTGGCCGCGATCCTGTTCGGCGTCTTCCTCGCGATTTGCGCCGGCCACGAGATCTGGCGGCGCAAGACGCACTAATACGCCGTGTCAATCCCGTCACGACCGGCGCGCCGCGCTCACCGCCGCGGCCCACGCCGCAATACGGACAAACGGACTTGACGGTCTGTTCGGTCTTGCGCAGCCCAAACTTGCAAACAAGGGGAAAAGGCCTGATTCAGGCCGACACCCACACCTGGCCGTCCTCCACGCGCGCGGCGAACGCATTCACCGAGCGCACGGGATCTTCAAGGCACTCGCCGGTCGAAAGATCGAAGTGGTGCTTGTAGATGGGCGACGCCACGACGATGCGCTCGCCGAGGCTGCCCACGAGCCCGCGCGAAAGCACCGCGGCCTGCGAGTTCGGGTCATAGTTGCCAATGGCGAACACACGCGCGTCGCCGTCGTCGATATGGAACACCGCGATCTGCTCGCCTTTCACGAGCGCGCACACGCCCGTATTGGGGACGATGTCATCGAGCTTGCACACGGGCACCCAGGTGTCTTGCGCAATGGCATGGCTAGCGACGTGGCTCATTTCGTACTCCTCATAAGTGAACAGGTTCAGGCCAACTCAAACGGTTTCGACAACGACGGGAATCTGCGCGAGCGCCTCGTAGTCGGTGCGCACGGGGATCTGCTGGCGCTCCTCGGGCGTGGCCGGACGAATCTGGCCGCGCTCCTCGACGAATGAAACGTGGTGGTCACCCGCGTCGCTGTTGACGAAGTGGCGGAAACGCCGGCGCGTCTGCGGATCGGTCACGGCCTTCTTCCACTCGCACTCGTAGGTGTCCACCACGAGCTGCATCTCCGCTTCGAGCTCGGCGGCGAGTCCCAGCTTGTCGTGCACGACCACGTCGATCAGATAGTCGAGGCCGCCTTCGAGGTTGTCGCGCCACACGCTCGTCCGTTGCAGGCGGTCCGCCGTGCGCACGTAGAGCATCAGGAAGCGGTCGATGTAGCGAATCAGCGTGTCCTTGTCGAGATCGGACGCGAGCAGTTCGGCGTGACGCGGCTTCATGCCGCCGTTGCCGCACACGTAGAGGTTCCAGCCCCGCTCGGTGGCGATGATGCCGATGTCCTTGCCCTGCGCCTCCGCGCATTCGCGCGTGCAGCCCGAGACGCCGAACTTGATCTTGTGCGGCGCGCGCAGGCCCTTGTAGCGGTTCTCCACTTCGATCGCGAGGCCAACCGAATCGCCCACGCCATAACGGCACCACGTCGAGCCCACGCACGACTTCACGGTACGCACGGCTTTGCCGTAGGCGTGCCCCGATTCGAAGCCCGCGTCGATCAACTCCTCCCAGATGAACGGCAGTTGCTCGACGCGCGCACCGAACAGGTCCACGCGCTGGCCGCCCGTGATCTTCGTGTAGAGGCCATATTTCTTCGCAACCATGCCCACGGCAATGAGGCCCTCGGGCGTGACTTCGCCGCCCGGCATGCGCGGCACGACCGAATAGGTGCCGTCGCGCTGGATGTTGGCGAGGTAGTAGTCGTTCGAATCCTGCAGGCTCGCGTGCTCCTTCTTGAGCACGAACTCGTTCCAGCACGACGCGAGAATGCCGGCCACCGCGGGCTTGCAGATTTCGCAGCCGAGCCCGTGGCCGTGCTTCGAGAGCAGCGCGCCGAAGGTCTTGATGTTCTCCACGCGCACGAGGTGGTAGAGCTCCTGGCGCGAATACGGGAAGTGCTCGCAGAGGTGATTGTTGACGGCCACGCCCTGGCGCTGCATCTCCGACTTCATGATCTGCGTGACGAGCGGCACGCAGCCGCCACACGACGCGCCCGCGCAGGTGGCAGACTTCATCGCGCCGATGCTCGTCGCGCCGTCGCGCACCGCCGCGCAGATCTGCGCCTTCGAGACGTTGTTGCACGAGCAGATCTGCGCACCCTCGGGCAGGGCCTCCACGCCGAGCGCGGGCTTCGCCTTGCCATCGGCTTGCGGCAGGATCAGGAACTCGGGCGCCTCCGGCAATTCGATGCGGTTGAGCATCATCTGCAGCAGCGTGCCGTACTCGCCTGCGTCGCCCACCATCACGGCGCCGAGCAGATGCTTGCCACTCTCCGAGACCACGATCTTCTTGTAGACCTCGCGGCGCTCGTCGGCGAAGCGATAGGAGCGGCTGCCCGGCGTCTTGCCGTGCGCGTCGCCGATGCTCGCCACATCCACGCCCATCAGCTTGAGCTTCGTGCTCATGTCCGCGCCTTCGAAGCGTGCCGCCGCGCTGGCGTCCTGCGCCGTGCCCGCGAGCGTCTTCGCGACGATGCGCGCCATGTCGTAACCCGGCGCCACGAGACCGAAGATCTGGCCTTGCCACAGCGCGCATTCGCCGATCGCGTAGATGTCGGGGTCGCTCGTGCGGCAGGCGTCGTCGATCACAATGCCGCCGCGCGCACCCACTTCGAGCCCGCACGCGCGCGCAATCTCGTCGCGCGGACGAATGCCGGCCGAGAACACGATCATGTCGGCTTCGAGGTGCGTGCCGTCGGCGAACACCATGCGGTTCGCCGCGCCTTCGCCATCCACGATCGACGTGGTGTTCTTCTGCGTATGCACAGTCACGCCCAGCGCTTCGATCTTGCTGCGCAGCATGCGGCCGCCGTCTTCGTCGACCTGAACCGTCATCAGGCGCGGCGCGAATTCGACCACGTGCGTCTCGAGCCCCAAATCGCGCAGGGCTTTCGCGCATTCGAGGCCCAGCAGGCCGCCGCCCACCACCACACCGGACTTCGCGCTCGCACCGCGTGCCTGCATGGCCTCGAGGTCTTCGATGGTGCGATAAACGAAGCAGTCCGTACGATCATTGCCCGCGATGGGGGGCACGAATGGCGACGACCCCGTGGCGATCACGAGTTTGTCGTACGAAAGCGTCTCACCATTGGACACGCTCACGGTGCGCGCCACGCGGTCGATCGACACGGCCTTCGCGTTGAGCACGAGGCGCACGCGCTGGCGAACGTCGTCGCGCTCGAAGAAACCTTCGCTCACGAGCGAAAGATCCTCGGCGGACTTGCCGGCGAAGAATTCGGAGAGATGCACGCGGTCGTAAGCGGGGCGCGGCTCTTCGCAGAGCACGGTCACGCGCACGTTCAGCGCACTTTGCGCGGCGTCCGCGAGCACGCACTCCAGAAATTTGTGGCCCACCATGCCGTGACCCATGACCACGACGTCCAGACCATTCACTGCGAGCGTTGATTGCGTCATGCTTATGCACCCTGCCAAATAAAAAGGCGTCCCGCGGATCCAGCTCGCGAGGAGCCAGATTCGGGGGACGCCGTTGCCCTGAGATTCAATCGATTTGCACTGCCATGCTGCGTTGCAGCCGGATCGCCGGCCGCCGGATCGCCGTTGATCCTGTTTGCGGATCGTTACGCAAGCACTGTGCCAGTCCGCCGGAAATGGCCGAAAACCCCACGCCACAGGGCGCGAGCGAGCTCTCGGGCCTGCTCGCCGTGCGTGTTGGTGCGGTGCGCCGCGAGGCAGCCAGGCACAAATTTGGTGCCGTGCAGCACGCCCGCTGTGCGATTTCGGTGCGCCACCGCGATGCATTCGAAAAACTTGTCAATGGGTGCGTGCCCCGCTGGCGCCGGCGAGCGCGATGCACACCGGTCCGACGCGTGCGCTGGTCTGGAACTTGCGTAGAGCCATCCATCCGGCAACGATGCCGGAGCGCCCACACCATCGGCTTCGATGCGCGGGCCATGCTGCAACCCCTTCATGCATTGGCGGACAACGGCGTCCCCTCGTCACACACGACGAGCGGACGCCGTTTGTTTTGATGGCGCGCGTAACAGCGCGCAGAATATGAAAGAACGCGAAAGGATCAACATGAACGCAACCGGAAAGGTCACTTTATTGAGCGCGGGACCTGGCGACCTCGAACTGCTGACCTTGAAGGCTGCGAAGGCGCTCGCCCGCGCTGACGTCGTGCTGCTCGACGACCTCGTGAATCCCGAGATTGCCTCGCTCGCCCCGCAGGCGCGCGTGATCAAGGTTGGCAAGCGCGGCGGCTGCCGCTCCACCCCGCAGGCGTTCATCGAGCGGCTCATGCAGCGCTATGCGCGCAAGGGCCTCGACGTGGTGCGCGTCAAGGGCGGCGACGCCCTGCTCTTCGGCCGCGCGGGCGAAGAGCTCGCGGCGCTGCGGCGCGCGGGTATCGCGGTGGAGATCATCAACGGCGTGTCGTCGGCGTTCGCGGCGGCGGCGGGCCTGGGCGTCTCGCTCACGCATCGCGACCACTGCCAGGGCGTGATCTTCGTGACGGCGCATCTGCGCGACCATAGCGAACCGGACTGGCAGGCGCTCGCCGCGACGCGCATGACGCTCGCCATCTATATGGGCATGAGCCGCATCGAGGGGCTATGCGCGACGCTCGCGCAGGCGCTTTCGAATGAGACGCCGGCCGCCGTTGTGCAATGGGCCGGCAGTGCGAACGAGCGCCGCGTGACGGGAACGCTCGGCACCATCGCCGCCATTGCGACGCAAGCCGGGCTCGGCAGCCCGGCCATCATTCTCGTGGGCGATGCAATTGGGGAAGCGGTTACGCTGAATGCGTTCGATGAGGATGCCCAGGCGTACGCGGCGGGGCTACCGGTACTACGAAGCGCGTAGCGATGGATATTGTTTTATCGGCTCAGATTGAGAATATTCGAAATTGCCAACGCCAGACCATCTGGATTGTCGTACGCAATCATATGTTCGGCGTTGGCAACTAGCTCGACCGTGCAACCGGCTTGTTCGAATTTCGCAATCTCGTCGCTCATTGCCGTATCCGAAAGAATCACGCCTTTGGTTGCGTTCAGGTTGGTCAGATCATCGAGCCAATTGGTCGAATTGTCGTCTATAGCCGATCTCGCCCATTGATAAATGGCGTAGGGTGACGCCACGGAAAAAGGCCCCAACCAGACATCGTTACCGCCTTGGGCCTTCAATTGCGCCAGGAATTGTGAAAAGCCGCTATCGACGAATTGCTGCTCGGTCTGGGACGCAATCTCCGACAACATGGCGACGCCGTAGTCGGTCAGCCCAGGCTCACAAAGCACAAGCGTGTCGACCTGAATGGGCAACTGCTGCGCGAGCTTCAAGGCAATGAACGCCCCGGCGCTATGGCCGAACAGGTTCACGTTCGAGAAACCCTGGCTGACCGCAAAATTCGATAGAACCGTTGCCTGCGTCGCGGAGTCGTATTTTCCGTCTTGCGGCTTGTCGCTAAGGCCCGACCCCATGAGATCGACGAGAATGGATCTGCATTTGGAGTAAGAATCGGAGGTCACAACCGGCAGGTAATCGATGCTGGATGCGCAGCCCAAGCCGTGAATAAAAAGGAGGGGTTCAAACGCCTTTTCCCCGGAATACAGATCAAGGTAACGAAGAATATTACCGCTATCGTCAATGGAAAATGTATTCACCTGTACCAACACTTTCGATAACGAAATAAATTCACGTGCACCCACGCGAAGCGCCAGGAGAATCGGCGTTACACCGTCTCGCGCCCCAGCACACGCCGCGCGGCAAGCAGCGGCAATCTCACGCCGAACCCAGCCACGAGCCGCAGATGCATCCACGAAAGCAGCAGGTTGTCGCGCGCGTAGTTGAAATGCGAAACGCCGCCCTCGTGCGCCCGGAAGTAGCGCACCGGCGCCTCGATCTGGATTGGCCGCACACCGGCCCAGCACAGGCGCACGGCAGCTTCGGGGTCGAAGTCGAAACGGCGCATCCATGGCTGCTGCCGCATGATCGTCCTGAGCGGCTCGATCGGGTAGACGCGAAAGCCGTAGAGCGAATCGCCAATGCCGGCCCACAGCGTCTCGATGTCCGCAAACAGGTTCGACAGGCGCCGCCCCTGCACGCGAATCTGCGGCGCGCTCGCGTCGAATTTCGGCAGGCCCAGCACCATCGCATCGGGCGCCGCCTGCGAAGCGGCCATGAAGCGCGGAATCAGCTCGGCCGGATGCTGACCGTCCGAGTCCATCGTGAGCACATGCGTGAAGCCACTCGCCGACGCGGCCTCGATGCCCGCGAGCACCGCGCCGCCCTTGCCGCGGTTGGTCGGCAACGCGATTACATGCAGCCCCGGATCGTTCATCGCCATCCCCTGCAGGCGCTCGACGCTGCCGTCCGTGCTGCCGTCCACCACCACCCACACGGGGTTCCACTGCGCACGCGCGGCGCGCACGGTTTCATCGACCTTGAGGCCCGGGTTGTAGCTCGGGATCAGGACGAGGTGCGTGGTCGAAGCGGGGGGCGTGGACATGGAAGCGGCCGATTGCATGGAACGGGATACTGACAAAATTTTATGACTCGCCGACGACCCTGCACATGTCTCTTCGACATCGTGCGCGCGCGGCCATGGCAATGCAACGCATCTCTACGGGCCTTCCGCGCATCATGAGAGGCTCGCCACGGCGTGACCCGCGCTCGCCTCGATCTCGATCAGCAGGTCCGAGCGGCACACGTCCGCGTGCAGATAGAGCGGGCGCACGTGCGGGCCGGCGGCTTCGCGCAGCAGGCGGTCGATGGCGGCGAGCATGGCCGCATCGGCGCCGTCGCGCACGTAGACCTTGAGCGCGAGATCCGCCAGCGCGAACGGTCCATGGCCCTGCCGCGCAGCCTGGTCCAGCACGGCCACGAGATTCGCGAGCGTTTCGCGCGTTTGCGCCAGCACGTCGCCGTGGTGCACGGTGCGGTGCCCGACGATGCTCGCCGTGCCGGAAATGAACAGCACCGGCGCGGTGCATGCACCGGGCGCGCCGGACCAGGCGGCCGCGCGTGCGAATGTCGGGGCGCGGGCGCCGTATTGCGCCGGGTAGTGGAACGCGCTCACCTGGCGCGGGTTCTCGATGGCATCGGCGCTCGTGCGACTCGCGAGGAAATACACCGCGAGCGGTTCGCTCGGCACGCCCTGCGCCGATAGCGGCCCGACCGAGCCGAGCGCGCAGGCCGCCGGCACGCTGCCGGTGAGCGCACGGCGGCACGCTTCGAAAGCGTGCTGGCGTCCCGCATTGAACTGACGATAGCGCTCGGCGCCATGCTGCTCGACGTTGATCGCGGGCACGGTGTTCCAGATCCGCAGCGGATGCGGCATGTCCAGCGTATCGAGCAGATCGAACAGCATCCGATAGGCGGCGTCGGTCGCGCGTTCGAGCGGCGCTTGTGCGTGCGCGGGTGCGTCTGTTCCCGGCTCGGCCGCGAAATCGGCTTCGCTCAGCACGATGCTGCCGAACACGAGTCCCGCCGCCTCGCTATAGCGGTAGTGCAGCGCGCCGCGCTGCACGCTGCGCAGATCGTCCGCTGCGCATTGCCAGATTTCGTAACAGGATGCGTCGTGGCCTGCACCAGGCGTGCCGTCTGGAGCACCGGCGGCGTGCCGCGGCTCAAGGCGCGTCATGTGCACCGGCGAGAGCGGCAAGTCGGGCACGGCGTCGGCCAGCAGCGGCCAATGCGCCGACGCACCCACGCAGACCGCGCCGATCGCGCCCGGAAACGCGCGCTCGAAGGCCGCGGCGGGACCCGCTTCGCCGGCACCGTGCTGCGCGCCGCCCAGCAACGCTGCAAGGCGCGCATGATCGATCTGCACGAGCCGCAGCGCGCTTTGCTGCGCGTGGCCGTGCGGCGCCACAGGCGCAGAAGTCATCGATTGCGAACGCCAGCCGGCGTCGACAGTTTGCACAGACACTCGAAATTCCTCAGGAAATCGTCGACGGACAAATTACGCGCTCGCGCCTACGCGAGCCCGCCGTTGATCGACAGGACTTGCCCGGTCACGTACGCGGCCGCATCGGACACGAGATACGCGACCATGCCGGCCACTTCTTCCGGCTGCCCGGCGCGCTGAGCGGGCACGAGCTGCTTGATGCGCTCGGCGGGAAACGCGCGCTCGGCCATGGCCGACGCGATGACGCCGGGCGCGATCGCGTTCACCGTGATGCCGCGCGAGGCGACCTCGAGCGAGAGCGCCTTGGTCGCGCCAATCAAGCCGGCCTTCGCGGCCGAATAGTTGACCTGCCCGCGATTGCCCATGACGCCCGCGAGCGAGGCGATATTGACGATGCGCCCATGGCGGGTGCGGATCATCGGCAGCAAGAGCGGCTGCGTGACGTTGAAGAAGCCGTTGAGCGAGACGTCGATCACGCGGCGCCATTGCTCGCGCGTCATGCCGGCGAGCGGCGCGTCGTCATGGATGCCCGCGTTGTTCACGAGGATCTGCACCGGCGCGTCTTCGATCAGGCCTTCGAGCGCGGCCTGCGCGGCATCGGCGTCGGTCACGTCGAAGGCGATCGCCTGCGCGGCGCCCCCCGCTTCGCCGATGCGCCGCGCGACCTCCTCGGCCGCTCCGAGATGGCGGTTCGCGTGCACCCACACTTCGTGGCCCGCCTGCGCCAGCGCCATGCAGATGGCTTGCCCGAGCGCGCCGCTGCCGCCTGTCACGAGCGCCCGCATCGGTTTTCTCCTTTCATTCGCGCTTCCCTTTCATCAGGACGATCAGGACAGCGGCGCCGCGATCCTGCGCGTGCCGCCGCGTCGCCTCGGTCAAACGCATCGCATCCAGCGCGAGCGCCCTCAGCGAACGCGATGCGCCTCCACATAGGCGGCCAGCGCGCCCAGCGTCGCGAAGATCTTTTCGTTATCCGGATTGTCGGAGCGCAGCTCGAAGCCGTACTTCTTCGAGATCAGCAGCGCGATCTCCAGAATGTCGATGGAGTCGAGCCCGAAGCCCTCGCCATAGAGCGGGGTCTCGGCGCTGACGTCGTCGAGCGAGACGTCTTCGAGATTCAGTTCGCCGACGATCAGCGCGGCAAGCTCTTTTTCCAGTGCGTTCATCATGCGTGGGTTGCAGGCGGCGCGAGCGCGGCGCGCGAACGGCGATCTGGCGCACGCATCGCACGTGCTCCCCGCCGTCCCTCCCGGCGCCTGCCCGCTGTCCCGCCTGCCTGATTTTGGGGTTCGTTTAGTAAAAGTTACGCGGATTCTAGACGATGGGTATCGGTGCGTATACGGTGAGCGCCGCCGAAAGGTTACAAGGGGTCGGGCACGCGGCGCCCGAATTTTGGGACGCGAACGCGCGAGACGCTTGCACGGCATTGGGCGCAATTGGTTCGGATGCCCGCGCCACGCCGCGCGGTGGCATACAAACGGTTACAAACCGGCGGCGCGCCATTCCGGCGCTGCTCCGTCGCCATCTTAAAATATGCCTGCCGCCTTTGCGCGGCCCGCTATTCATGTGACGTATGCCTCGCGACCGGTGCCAGAGTGCCCGACACAGCGCCACCCGCCATATGAAAGCTGTCTGAAAACCGCCCAAGCCAACGGAGCCAAACAAGCCGTGCCCTGCCCACCCATGCACCTTCGCCTCGCGCCGGACCGCGCTCCGGTACACTTGCCGGCCCGCCTCGTCGCGCGCGGCGGAGCCGGCGCACGAGGTGCCCAAGCTGCCCAAGCTGCCGAAGGTGCCCAGGGTGCTCGCGGCGCACGTGGCGTACGAAATGCCAAAGGTGCTCGCGGCGCACGTGGCGTGTGGACGTCTGAAGGCGCGCAGCGCCGGCCCGGAGCAGCACGATGAGCGCGCTCGCCGGTGTCGCACGTGCAGCGCTCGTGGTCGTGGCGGTGGCCGCGTACCAGCTGCTCGCCCATCACGCGGTGGCCACGCCCGGCGAACACGGCCTCGGGCTCGCCATGGCGCTAGTGCCGCCGATGGCGATCGCGCTGGCCGCGGCAGCCCGTTCGCCGCGCCGGGGCTGGCTGCTGCCGCTCTGGGCGCTCGCGGCCGCCGCGCTCTGGGCCGCGCACACGCCGCTTGCTCTTCATTTTGAATGGGGCCTGTACCTCGAGCACGTGAGCTTCAACCTCGGGATGGCGCTGCTGTTCGGCCGCACGCTCGTGCATGGGCGCGTGCCGCTCTGCTCGCAGTTCGCGTCGATGATCCACGGCTCGCTGACGCCGGCCGTCGCGCGCTACACGCGGCAGATCACCGTGGCGTGGACGGCGTTCTTCGTCGCCATCGCCGCCGTTTCGACGCTGATGTTCGCCGCCGCGCCGATCGTCGCGTGGGCGACCTTCGCCAACTATCTGGCGCTGCCACTGGTGGGCGCGATGTTCGTCGCCGAGCATGTGTGCCGCCGCTTTGCGCTGCGCCACGAGCGGCGCTCCGGCATGCTAGACGCGATCCGGGCATACCGGCAGGCGTCGGCGCAGAACAACGCGGGCCAGGTGAGCCAGAAGGACCCTGTGGGCCGCGCGAGCCAGGCAAACCGCGCGACGCCAGGCCGCCCGAACGCGAGCCGCACAGTCAGACCCATGCCATGAATAAACGGCCGGCGGCGCGCTGCATCGCCGGCCCCTGTTTCCGAATCAACTGAAGTTATGCCGACTCATCCGCTGGTCTTTCACGCTTCGCCCCGCCAGGTCATCGCCTGGCGCGACGGCTCGCCGGTCACGGTGCACGCGTTCCTCGCCGACGTCGCGCGCGTGGCCGCCGCGTTGCCGCAGGGCGGACACGTGTTCAACGTCTGCCGCGACCGCTACCGCTTTGCCGTGAGCCTGTGCGCGGCGCTCGTCGCGGGCCGCATCAGCCTGCTGCCGTCCACGCATACGCCGGAGATGGTCCGCCAGCTCGCGACGTTCGCGCCCGATGCGTTCTGCCTGCACGACACGGCCGACTGCGCGATCGACTTGCCGCGCTTTCGCTACCCAGAGGCCGCGCCGCACGACGCGTACGACTCGGCTATTGCGCGCGACACCCCGTTCGAGGTGCCGCAGATCGATGCCGCGCGCATCATGGCCTACGTCTTCACCTCGGGCTCGACCGGCGCGCCGGTGCCGCATCGCAAGACCTGGGGCTTCCTCGTGGCCAACGTGCGCGCGGCGGCGGAGCGCCTCGGGCTGCTCGATGCGTCCGCCCAAGTCCACGCTGAGGCTCGCGCGGAGACTCGCGCCGAAGCCGGGACCGGGGCCGATGCGCCCGTCAACACGCATACCCTGATCGGCACGGTGCCCGCGCAGCACATGTACGGCTTCGAATCGACGGTATTGCTCGCGCTGATCGGCGGCCTCGCGTTCAGCAACCGCCAGCCGTTCTATCCGGTCGACATCCGCGCCGAACTGGAGGCCGTGCCGCAACCGCGTGTGCTCGTGACCTCGCCCATCCACCTGCGCGCGCTGCTCGCGACCGAAGCGGCGCTGCCGGGCGCGGCGCTCGTGCTCTGCGCGACCGCGCCGCTCGCGGAAAAACTCGCGTGCGAGGCCGAGGCGCGCCTCGCCGCGCCGCTCGTGGAGATCTACGGCAGCACCGAGACCGGACAGATCGCGACGCGCCGCACGGCGCAGGGCGCAACCTGGTCGCTGTTTCCGCGCATCCGCATGGAGGCGCGCGCGGCCGCCGGCAACGGCAACGCCACTGGCGAAGATCGCGACGAAGGACCGACGGTCTGGGTCTCGGGCGGTCACGTGGAAGAGCCGGTGCCGATGGGCGATGCGCTCGAGCTGCTCGACGCGCACCGTTTCCTGCTGCACGGGCGCAAGGCGGACCTCATCAACATCGCCGGCAAGCGGACCTCGCTCTCGTACCTCAATCATCAAATCAATGCGGTCCCGGGCGTGGCCGACGGCGTGTTCTTCATGCCGGGCGATGTCGCGCAGGCCACCGGTGGCGCGCAGGCCGGCGCAAACGGGAACAGCGCCGATCCCGCGGGCAGCGGCGCGGTCACGCGCCTCGTCGCGCTCGTAGTCGCGCCCACGCTCACGGCCGCCGGCCTGCAGCGCGCGCTGCGCGAGCGCATCGACGCCGCGTTCATGCCGCGCCCGCTCGTGTTCGTCGAATCGCTGCCGCGCAACGAGACCGGCAAGCTGCCGCACGAGGTGCTCGCCGCGCTGGTTGCACAGCATACGCACGGCGCGGTTGAAGCGACTGCGGCGGCACACGCGCATGGCGCGAGCGCCGCGAAAGCGAATGCCGCAGACGCCGCGCAAGCAAGCGGTGCGTGCTCCGCGCGGAAGTCGGGCACAGTGGACGGAGCCAGCACCACCGGCAACGCGTCCTCCCTCACCTTCAGCGTTCCCGCCGATCACCCCGCGCTGCCGGGCCACTTCCCCGGCCATCCGGTCGTGCCCGGCGTCGTGCTGCTCGATCACGCCATCGACGCCATCGGCGCGGCGCTGAACCGCCCGCTGCAGGCCTGGCGCCTGAGCGCCGCGAAGTTTCTGAGCCCGGTCAAGCCCGGCGAGACGCTCGATCTCGCGTTCGACGCCGCGGCCAGCGGCGCGATCCGCTTCACCGTGCGCGCGGGCGCGCGCGACGTCGCTAGCGGCACGCTCTCGACCACCCCGCCGCCTCAACCCGGCGCGCCGGCGCCGTCCGCCGCGCACGCCTCCTCGCAGAAGGGGCCGCAACCATGACGAAGCGCACCGACTGGGCCCAGCGTCAGGAGCGCGGCAGCGCGCTGCTGCTGCGCGTGATGACCTGGCTCTCGCTACGCCTCGGGCGCTCCGCCGCGCGCGGCCTGCTGCATTTGATCGCGCTCTACTACGTGCTCTTTTCGCCGCGCGCGCGGGCCGCCTCGCGCGACTACCTGCGCCGCGTGCTGGACCGGCCGGTGGGCTGGAGCGATGTCTACCGGCACGTGTTTACCTTCGCGACCACCATTCACGACCGTATCTATTTGATGAACGAGCGCTTCGACCTGTTCGACATCCGCCCACAGGGGCAGACGCTCGTCGATGCCGCGCTCGCGAACGGACGCGGCGCGTTCCTGATGGGCGGCCACCTCGGCAGCTTCGAGGTGGTGCGGGCGCTCGGCCGCACGCGGCCCGACATGCGCGTGGTCGTCACGATGTTCGACGAGAACGCCCGCAAGATCAACGCGACGATCGCCGCCGTGAACCCGGCCGCACAACCCGAGGTGATCGCGCTGGGACAGATCGATTCGATGCTGCGCGTGAACGAGCGGCTCGACGAGAACTGCATGGTGGGCATGCTCGCCGACCGCACGCTGCTCGCCGACGCCGCCAGCTCGATGCGCCGCATGGCCTTTCTCGGCGAGCCCGCGGCCTTTCCGCTCGGGCCGCTCTACATGGCCGCGATGCTCAAGCGTCCGGTGATCTTCATGACGGGCCTCTATCGCGGCGGCAACCGCTACGACGTGCACTTCGAGATGCTCGCCGACTTCACGCACACGCCGCGCGAGTCGCGCCAGGCCGCCATCGACGCGGCGCTCGTGCGCTACGTCGCGCTGCTCGACCGGCATTGCCGCGCGGCGCCGTACAACTGGTTCAACTACTTCGACTTCTGGCAGAGCGCGCAAGCGGCTGAACAAGCGAGCCGGACCTCTCAAGCGGCACAAGCGGCAGGAGCGGCGCGACCCGCGCAAACGGCTCAAACGGCTCAAACGGCTCAAGCGGCTCAAGCGGCAGGAGCGGCAGGACCGATGCACGCGCCCAAGCCCGCGGACGTTGCCGCGCGCGTCGCCAGGAACGCCTACGCGGCGAGCCGCGCCGAAACCGCTGGGGCTGCCCGAACGCGCCGCGACGAGCCGCGCCGCAGCGAAGCGGCGCATGCGAGCCTTGCCGCCCGGGAGACCTCCGACGCATGAGCGCCACTCGCCTTTTCGCTTTCCTTCGCCGTGCGCAACGCGTGCAGCGTGTGTCGCGTGTACGGCCTGCCATAGCGTGCATGGCCGCCGCGCTGGCGCTGCTCGGCACGACCGCCCTCTGCGCGCTCGCACCCACGCCCGCCGCCGCGGCACAAGCCGCCGAGACACCTGCCCCGGCCTGGACACTCGACCGCCTGATGGCCGTGCTCGCCCAGCACAAGTCGGGCCGCGCCGCGTTCACGGAAACCAAGTACCTCGCCATCGCCTCGCAGCCCATCGAGTCGTCGGGCGAGCTGGTGTTCGTCGCGCCCGATCATCTCGAGAAAAACACGCTCAAGCCCAAACCCGAGCACCTCGTGGTGGACGGCGACATGCTCACCGTCGAGCGCAACAACCACAAGTACACGCTCGCGCTCGCGCGCTATCCGGAGCTGGGCGCGTTCATCGAGAGCATTCGCGCGACGCTCACAGGCAACCGCCTCGCGCTCGAGCAGACGTACCAGGTCGCGCTCGCCGGCAGCGGCGAGAACTGGACCCTCACGCTCACGCCGCGCGACTCGCGCATGCTCAAGACGGTCAGCACGATCACGCTCGAAGGCACGGGCGACGCGCTGCGCAGCGTGGCGATCCAGCAGGCGGGCGGCGACCATTCGCTGATGCGCCTGCGCCCGCTGGCCGCCGACGCGGCGGCAGACTGAGTCACCTTCGCGGGTAGCAGCACGCATGGACAACCCGACCCAACCCACGCAGCAAGCCCGTGGCTTGCGCGCCTTCGGCGCGGCCCTGCAGCGCCGCGCCGTGCTCGTATGGCTCGTCTTCCTGCTCGCGTGCGCGGGAACCATCGCGCGCGCCCATTTCAGCACCGACCTCTCCGCGTTCCTGCCGCGCTCGCCGAGCGCCGGCCAGCGTGTGCTCGTCGATCAGTTGCGCGACGGTCTCGTCTCGCGGCTGATTCTCGTCGCCATCGAAGGCGGCGATCCGGCCACGCGCGCCCAGCTTTCGCGGCAAGTCGCGGCCACGCTGCGCGCCGACCCGCAGTTCGCCGCGGTCCACAACGGCGAGGCCGTGAACGACGCGCGCGACCAGCAGTTCGTGTTCATGCATCGCTATGCGTTGAGCCCGGCGGTCACGCCGCAGCGCTTCACGGCCGCCGGCCTGCATGAGGCGCTGGGCGAGAGCCTCGACTTGCTGAGCTCGTCGGCGGGCCTCGTCGCCAAGGACTTGCTGCCCCGCGATCCGACTGGCGAAGTCGCCGCCCTCGTAGGCGAGCTCGACAGCGCCGCGCAGCCGCAAAGCCTCGATGGCGTGTGGGCCTCGCGCGACGGCACGCGCGCCGTGCTGGTCGCGCAAACCACCGCCGCGGGCTCCGACACCGACGCGCAGGCGCGCGCCATCGACGCCGTGCGCCGCGCGTTCGACGCGGCCACGCACGCGCCGGCGAACGCCGCGTCGGCGTCGGCTTCGGCTTCGCCGTACCGGCTGGAGATGACCGGCCCCGGCGTGTTCTCCGTCGATACGCGCGACGCGATCCGTCACGACGTCGAGCGCATCTCGGTCTTGAGCCTCGTCCTGATCGTCGCGCTGCTGCTCACGCTCTACCGCTCGCCGCGCACGCTCGCGCTGGGCCTCGTGCCCGTGCTCTCGGGCGTGGCCGCGGGCGTCGCCGCGGTGAGTCTCGCGTTCGGCACGGTCCAGGGGCTCACGCTCGGCTTCGGCACGACGCTGATCGGCGAGGCCGTCGACTATTCGATCTATCTGTTCGTCCAGTCCGGCGACGCGCGCCCCGACCCGCGCTCGCGCGACACCCTGCGCGCGTGGGTGGCCGCGTATTGGCCGACGATCCGCCTCGGCGTGCTCACCTCGGTGTGCGGGTTCGCCTCGATGCTGTTCTCGGGCTTTCCGGGCCTCGTGCAGCTAGGCGCCTACTCGATCGCGGGCCTCGTGACGGCGGCGCTCGTCACGCGCTTCGTGCTGCCGCGCCTGCAAGGCGGCGCCGTGGCGATCCGCGACGTCTCGCGCGTCGGCGCCTGGCTCGCCAGCGCCGCGCAGGCCGCGCCGCGCCTGCGCAGGCCGCTCGCCGCGCTGGCGCTGGCCGCCGTCGCGGTCCTCGCGCTGCATCGGGACGACCTGTGGAGCCGCGAGCTTGCTTCGCTGAGCCCGGTGCCGGCGGCGAGCCAGGCGCTCGACACACGGCTGCGCGCCGATGTGGGCGCGCCCGACGTGCGCTATCTGGTGGAGATTCCCGCGGCGAGCGAGCAGGCCGCGCTCGAAGGCGCCGAGAAGATCGGCGCGCAACTGCAGCCGCTCGTCGACCAGGGCGTGCTCGCGGGCTTCGAAAGCCCGGCGCGCTATCTGCCGAGCGACGCCGCACAGCGTGCGCGCGCCGCGAGCCTCCCCGACGCGGCCGAGCTCGCCTCGCGCATGCGCGAGGCGGTGGCCGACCAGCCCATCAGCATCAAGCCCGAAGTGTTCGCGCCGTTCATCGCCGATGTCGAGACGGCGCGCAAGGCGCCCTTGATCACGCGTGCGGACCTGCGCGGCACCTCAATGGCGCTGGCCGTCGACGCCTTGCTGACCGAGCGGGACGGCCGCTGGAGCGCGATGCTCGCGCTGCGCGCGCCTGCGGGTGCTGCCGGTGCGACTTCGACTCAGGGTGCGACTTCGACTGAGGGTGCGACTTCGATTGAGGGTGCGACTTCGACTGACGGCGCGGCGGCTACGCAAGCGGCGCAGGTTGCCAGTGGCGGCGCTGCCGGACCGGGCACGCAAGCGAACAACGCGGCCAACCCCTCGCGCAACGGCACAACCGCCAGCGGCCCGAGCCTCGACACCGCGCCGATCAGCGCCGCCGTCGCGCGCGCGGGCGTGCCCGGCGCGCTGTTCGTCGACCTCAAGGCCGAGGCCGACCGCCTCTACGTGAACTACGTCCACGAGGACATCCGGCTCTCGCTCGCGGGATTCGCAGCCATCGCCGTGCTGCTGACGCTCGCGCTGCGCTCGCCGCTACGCGCGGCGCGCGCGCTCGCGCCGCTAGTGGCCGCCGTGCTCGTGGTGGCCGCGGGCTTCGCGCTCGCGGGCGTGCCGATGACGATCCTGCATCTGGTCGGGATGCTGCTGATCGTGGCGGTGGGCTCGAATTATGCGCTGTTCTTCTGCAAGCCCGAGGGCGGCGGCGTGGGCGAAAAAGCGGGCGCGCCGGGCATCACGCCCCAGACGCTGGTCTCGCTGCTGGTTGCCAATCTCGCGACGGTGGCGGGCTTCGGGCTGCTCGCGCTCTCGCATGTGCCGTTGCTCGAAACCTTCGGCCTCACGGTCGGGCCGGGCGCGATGCTCGCGCTCGCCTTCGCCGCGATACTCGCGCCGCAGGCCCCGCGCGCCGCGCACGCGAGCGCCACCGAAGCCGCGCTGCCCCGCAGCGAGGGAGGACGCGCATGAATTCGCCGCAACCGCTTGCCTTGCAGGCAGGCACCTCTGCCGCAGCCCTGCCAAGCCACAAGGCAGGAAGCGTATGAACACGCCCTCGCCGCTTGCCTCGCACCCAGGCGCCACCGCGCCTGGCGCCGCGCGCCGCTGGCGCCCCACGCCGCTGATCACGGGTGCGGCGGCGCTGCACGCGGGCGCGGCGGCGGCGCTGCTCGCCCAACCGTCCACGTGGCCGTGGGCGGCGGGCGGCGTGATCGCCTCGCATCTCGCGCTGACCGCGGCGGGACTCTGGCCGAAGAGCGCGCTGCTCGGTCCTAACTGGACGCGCCTGCCCGAAATCCGCGCAATGGCGCCCGAATTCGCGCAGGACCAGGCGGATGGCGGCGCGGACCGCCGCATCGCGCTCACCATCGACGATGGCCCCGATCCGGACGTGACCCCGCGCGTGCTCGACCTGCTCGACCAATACGGCGCGCGGGCGACGTTCTTCTGCATCGGCGACCTGGCGCGGCGGCACCCGCGCTGCATCGAAGCGATCGTCGCGCGCGGCCACGCCGTGGAAAATCACAGCCAGCGGCACCGGCACACGTTCTCGCTCTCGGGGCCCGGCGCGCTGCGGCGTGAAATCGAAGCCGCGCAGCGCACGCTCACCGAGATCAGCGGGATGCGCCCGCTCTTTTTCCGCGCCCCGGCGGGCCTGCGCAATCCGTTTCTCGATCCGGTGCTGTGCGGGCTCGGCCTGCAACTCGCGAGCTGGACGCGACGCGGCTTCGACACGCGCGAGCGCGACGCCCGCAAGGTCGCGCAGCGCCTGCTGCACGGCCTCGCGCCTCGCGACATCCTGCTCATGCACGACGGCCACGCCGCGCGCGGCCCGCACGGCCAGCCCGTGGTGCTCGAAGCGCTGCCCGAGGTCCTGCGCGCCGCCGCCAGCGCGCAATTGCGCTGGACGACGCTGCGCGAAGTGCTCAACCCTGCGATCAGCCCGGTGCTCGACGCGGCGCTCGACCCCGCACTGTCACCCGCGGGCGGCGCGCCTCTTTCGCGGCAGACCGAAGGCGGCCGCCCGCCAGCCGGGGTCCCCGGCCGGAATGGGGCCAGTCGCCCCCCATTTGATAAAATTTGATGAGAATCAATGTTCCGCGAGGCCTCTGTTTGAGATGCCCGTGCGGCGCGCACTTCAGTCACCGGATTCGACCTTCGTGAAACCTCTACTGCTCTCGCACTACACCGCCACCAGCTGCCTCGGGCGCGGGCTCGACGCGACGCTCGACGCGCTGCGCCGCCAACGCGGCGGCCTCGCGCCGTGCGATTTCGAGCGCGCGGAGCTCGACACCTGGATCGGCGCGGTAGAGGGCGTCGAAGCCGAACCCATGCGCGCCGATCTGGCCGATTACGCGTGCCGCAACAACCGTCTCGCGCAGCTCGGCCTCACGCAGGACGGCTTCGCCGCGCACGTCGAGAGGACCATCGCGCGGTATGGCGCGGACCGCGTAGGCGTGTTCGTCGGCACGAGCACGAGCGGCATCCTCGAAACCGAGGACGCCTACCGCCGGCGCGACCCGCAGACCGGCGCGCTGCCCGCGGGGTTCCATTACGCGGAAACCCACAACCCCTACTCCGTGGCCTCGTTCGTGCGCGCGTACTTCGCGCTGCGCGGCCCGGCCATGGCGATCTCCTCGGCGTGCTCGTCGGGCGCGAAGGTGTTCGGCTCCGCACGCCGCATGATCGAGGCGGGGCTCATCGACGCCGCGGTCGTGGGCGGCGTCGATTCGCTGTGCCTCACGACGCTGTACGGCTTCAATTCGCTCGAACTGCTCTCGCGCAAGCCATGCCGGCCGTTCGACGTGGCGCGCGACGGCATCTCGATCGGCGAGGCGGCGGCCTTCGCGCTCGTCGAGCGCTTGCCCGAGGCGCGCGAGGCGGTCGATGAAAACGCCGTGCTGCTGCTCGGCGTGGGCGAATCGAGCGACGCCCATCACATGTCCTCGCCGCATCCGGAAGGGCTCGGCGCGCGCGCGGCCATCGAGCAGGCGCTCGCGATGGCGGGCGTCGCGCCGGCCGGAATCGGCTACATCAACCTGCACGGCACCGCGACGCCGAGCAACGACGCCGCCGAGAGCCTCGCGGTGCGCGCCTTCTTCGAGGGCACGCCGTGCAGCTCGACCAAGGGCGCGACCGGCCACACGCTGGGGGCGGCGGGCGCGCTGGAGGCCGTGGTGGCCGCGCTCGCGCTGCGCCACCGCTTCGTGCCCGCGGGCGTGAACACGACGCAGCCCGATCCGGCGCTGGGTCTCGACTACGTGCTGCAAAGCCGCGACGCCGACCTGCACACCGTCCTCAGCAATTCGTTCGGCTTCGGCGGCACGAATTGCAGCCTGATATTTGGCCGCGCGGACCACGCGCTGCGCGAACCGCGAGCGTGAACCCGTCATGAAATTGCGAGCCATCATCGAAAGCATCGGCCTGATCGGGCCCGGCCTCGCCGACTGGCCGCGGGCCGCCGAGGTCCTCGCGGGCCGCGCGCCGTGGACGCACGCGCGCACCGAGCTGCCGCCAGCCGCGGGCCTGCCGAGCGCCGAGCGGCGCCGCGCCGCGCCGGTCGTGAAAACCGCGCTGGCCGTGGGCCACGAAGCCGTTGCCGCGAGCGGCCGCGACGGCGCGACGCTCGCCACCGTGTTCGCCGCGTCGGGCGGCGACGGCCAGAACTGCCACGCGATCTGCGAAATGCTCGCGGGCGACGACCGCCAGATCTCACCGACGCGCTTTCACAACTCGGTGCACAACGCGGCGGCCGGCTACTGGAGCATCGCGGCGCGCTCGCGCGCCACGTCGAACGTGCTCTGCGCGCACGACGGCAGCTTCGCCGCGGGCCTGCTGGAGAGCCTGTGCCAGATCGTCGTGGACGGCGTGCCGAGCCTGCTGATCGCCTACGAGACCGACTATCCCGAACCGCTGCACACGGTGCGGCCGATCGCTGACGCGTTCGGCGTGGCGCTCGTGCTCGCGCCGGCAAGCGATGACGATGCCGACGCGCAAGTGCCTGCAAACGCGCTGGCGTGCATCGAAGTGAAGCTCACCGACGCGCCGGTCACGACGCTCGCCTCCCCCGAGCTCGAAGCCTTGCGGGCCGAGAATCCCGCCGCGCGCGGGCTGCCGCTGCTCGAAGCGATTGCGGCGGGGCGCGCGGCTAGCGTGGTGATCGACTATCTGCCCGAGACGCGCGTGCGCATCGACGTGACGCCAGCGGGCACGCACGCGGAGCGCTCGCGATGACGCAAGACGTTTTGCATGGCGCGCCGTCTGTGGCATCACCCGACACTACGGCCGCAACGTCCTCGACAGCTTCGGCGCCCCATGCCGCGCCGCTCGGGCACGCGTGGATCGCCGCGCATATTCCGCACAGCGGTGCGATGTGCCTGCTCGAGACTGTCGACGCCTGGGACGACACACACATCCGCTGCACGGCGACGAGCCACCGCGACACCCATAACCCGCTGCGTTCGCAGGGCCGGCTGGCCTCGGTCTGCGGCATCGAGTACGCGGCGCAGGCGATGGCCGTGCATGGCGCGCTCTGCGGCATGCGCGACGGCGTGCAGAACCAGCCGGAAGTTGGCCGGCCGCGCGTGGGCTTTCTCGCGAGCGTGCGCGGCGTCGAAGCGCGTGTGTCGCGCCTCGATACGTTCGAGGCGCCGCTCACCGTGGAAGCCGAGCGCATGAGCGGCGACGGCAACACCGTCCTGTACGGCTTCACGCTTCGCTGCGGCGACGCGGTGCTGCTGACCGGGCGCGCCGCCGTGATGCTCGACGCGTCCGGCGCGCTCGCCAGGGCCACCGATAACAGTCTCAAGGGAGAAACGACATGAAAATACGTCAATCCGCACGTCAATTCGTGCTGGCCGCGCTGCTGCTCGGCACGATGAGTTCGGCCGCCTACGCCGACCTCCACGAGGTAAAAGAGGACATCAAGCGCGATTCGAAAGAGGCCGCAGCGAAGACCGGCCACGCCGCGCGCGACTTCGGCCACGCCACCGCGCACGCGGCGAAGACGGTCGGCCACGGCATCGCGAACGCCTCGCGCGAGGGCTGGGACGCCACCAAGCGCACCACGAAGCGCGTGTTCCACAAGGACGAAAGCAGCCGGGAATCGGGAAAGACCGAGACTTGATGCCGTGATGGCACGCCTGACGCCCCGCCAGCGGCCTTCAACCCCGCCTCAAACCCGCTAATTCCCTCCCCCGAACGGCCAATTTTCCCGTCTTGCGCCCGCGACAAGGCAAAATACGGGTTTTGAGCCCGCGCCGGGCTCATGTTTTTCCTGCCGGCTGCCGCTCGCGGGGGCTCGAACGCGCTCCCCGCCGTCACACGCTGGACGTCCCCATGACGTACCGTAAGCGCCTCGACGCGAGGCCGGCTGGACCGCTCGCCCAAGCGAGCGAGCCCACTGGAGCTGTTTTGATGACCGAAACCAAGATTTCCTTCGCAGGCAGGCTCGCGCTTGCCTTCGGATCGTTCTTCGCGATCCTCGGCAATGCCGAGCTGGCCGCCGGCGTGCGCCGCCTGCGCAACGGCGAAACCATCGCACCCGCTGCCGCGCCGCGCACTCCGGCTCCGGCCGCCGCGCCCGTCGCCAAACCCGCGCCCGCAGCCGCCCCGGCCCCCGCGCCCGCCATCGAAGAAGCCAGTCCGCAGTCGGCGCTGCAGCTGCTGGGCCTGCTCCAGCGCAACGCCCGCTTCGTCGACTTCGTCGAGGAAGACATCGCCAACTATGGCGACGCCGACATCGGCGCGGCCGCGCGCCTCGTGCACGAGGGCTGCCGCGCGACGCTGCGCGAGCACTTCACGATCCGCCCGGTGCGCACGGAGGCCGAAGGCAGCCGCGTGACCATCGCCGAAGGCTTCGACGCCACGGCCATCCGCCTGACCGGCAACGTGGTCGGCGCGGCGCCGTACAACGGCACGATCAGCCACCGCGGCTGGCGCGTCGACGACGTCAAGCTGCCCAAGCTCGTGAAGTCGCACGACGCCAAGGTCCTCGCACCGGCGGAGGTGGAACTGTGAGCGAAGCGCGTTATTCCATTGGCGTCGACCTCGGCACGACGCATTGCGCCCTGTCCTACGTGGACCTCGCCGGCAGTGACGGCGAAAAGGCCACCCAGGGCGTGCTCGCCGTTACGCAACTGACCGCGCCCGGCGCGATCGAGTCGCCCGAGCTGCTGCCCTCGTTCCTGTACCTGCCCAACGCGGGCGAGCTGACGCCGGGCGACCTCACGCTGCCCTGGACCGCCACGCGCGATTACGCCGTGGGCGAAATGGCGCGCAGCCGCGGCGCCGGCACGCCCATCCGCCTCGTGTCGAGCGCGAAGAGCTGGCTCTGCCATCCCGGTGTGGACCGCCGCGCCGCGATCCTGCCCAACGACGCGCCGCCCGAAGTCGCGCGCGTCTCGCCGCTCGAAAGCTCGATCCGTTACCTCACGCACCTGCGCGAGGCGTGGGATCACGCACACCCCAACACGCCGTTCGCCGAGCAGGACGTCACCGTCACGATCCCGGCCTCGTTCGATCCGGCCGCGCGCGAGCTCACCGCCGAAGCCGCGCAGGCCGCCGGCTACACGCGCATGACGCTGCTGGAGGAACCCCAGGCGGCGCTCTATAGCTGGATCCAGAAGAGCGGCGGCGCATGGCGCAAGGAAGTCAAGGTCGGCGACATCATCCTCGTGGTGGACGTGGGCGGCGGCACGACCGACCTCTCGCTGATCGCCGTGGTCGAGCGCGAGGGCAACCTTGAGCTGCACCGCGTGGCCGTGGGCGAGCACATCCTGCTCGGCGGCGACAACATGGATCTCGCGCTCGCCCACGTGGTCGCGCGCAAGCTCGCGGCGCAGGGCACCCAGGCCGACCCGTGGCAGCTGCGCGCGCTCACCTATGCGTGCCGCTCGGCCAAGGAGACGCTGCTCTCCGACCCGAGCGTGGAGACCGTGCCGCTCGTCGTGCCGAGCCGCGGCTCGAAGCTGATCGGCGGCTCGATCCGCACCGAACTCACGCGCACCGAGCTCACGCAGATCATCCTCGAAGGCTTCTTCCCTCAAGTGGATGCGGCGGCGCGGCCCGTCACGCGCGCCCGCGCCGGCCTCACGCAGCTCGGCCTGCCCTACGCGCAGGACGCCGGCGTGACGCGCCACCTCGCGGCGTTCCTCGGCCGCCAGGTGGGCGCGCTCGCGGAACTCGAAGGCCTCGGCGCGCCCGTGGCGAGTGCCCAGGGCGCGAGCTTCCTGCATCCCACGGCGGTGCTGTTCAACGGCGGCGTGTTCAAGTCGTCGCTGCTTTCGGAGCGCGTGCTCGAGATCCTCAATGGCTGGCTCGCGGCCGAAGGCGCACCGGCCGCCCGTCTGCTGGGCGGCGCGGACCTCGACCTCGCGGTCGCGCGCGGCGCGGCGTACTACGGCTATGTGAAGCGCGGCAAGGGCGTGCGCATCCGCGGAGGCACGGCGCGCGCGTACTACGTGGCGATCGAATCGGCCATGCCCGCGGTGCCGGGCCTCGAGCCGCCGGTCTCGGCGCTGTGCGTCGCGCCCTTCGGCATGGAGGAAGGCACGGACGCGGCGCTGCCGCCGCAGGAATTCGGCCTCGTGGTGGGCGAGCCGGTGCACTTCCGCTTCTTCGGCTCTTCGGTGCGCCGCCAGGACCAGGTGGGCACGCTGCTCGACTACTGGTCGGCGGAAGAGCTTCAGGAGCTCGAAGAGATCCAGGCCACGCTGCCAAGCGAGGGCCGTACGCCCGGCGAAGTCGTGCCCGTCAAGCTGCACGCGCGTGTGACCGAAGCCGGGACGCTCGAGCTCGAAGCCGTGCCGAGCGGCAGCAACGAGCGCTGGAAGGTCGAATTCGACGTGCGCGGCGGCGCTAGCGCCTGAAGCGGCCCAACCGTCACTTGAGCACGATGAAGCGATACGTCGTAGGCATAGACCTCGGAACGAGCAACACCGTCGTTGCCTACGCCGAAGCGGGCGCGGACGAGATCCGCGTCTTCGATATCGAGCAGCTCACCGCGCCCGGCGAGGTGAGCGCGCAGCCGCTCCTGCCCTCGGCGCGCTACCAGCCGGCGCCGGGCGAACTCGCGCCGGGCGCCGTGCAACTGCCCTGGCCCACGGCTGCGGCGCCGGAAGCCGTGGCAGGTGCGGTGCCGCCTGTCGTCGGCCGTCTCGCGCGCACGCTCGGCGCCCAGGTGCCGGGCCTGCTCGTCGCCAGCGCGAAGAGCTGGCTCTCGCACGCCTCGGTGGACCGGCTCGCGCCCATCCTGCCGTGGGGCGCACCCGACGACGTCGGCAAGGTTTCGCCGGTGGACGCGAGCGCGAGCTATCTCGCGCACGTGCGCGCCGCGTGGAACCACCGCTTCCCGCACGCGCCGCTCGAGGACCAGGACGTGGTGCTCACCGTGCCCGCCTCGTTCGACGACGGCGCGCGCGCGCTCACGCTCGAAGCGGCGCGGCGCGCGCGGCTGCCCGCGCTGCGCCTGCTCGAAGAGCCGCAGGCCGCGTTCTACGATTGGCTGTTCCACCATCGCGAAACCTTGCAGGCCGAGCTTGCGCAAACGCGCCTCGTGCTCGTCTGCGACGTGGGCGGCGGCACCACCGACCTCACGCTCATCAAGGTCCAGGTCGAGAACGGCGAGCCGCAGCTGAGCCGCATCGGCGTGGGCAACCACCTGATGCTGGGCGGCGACAACATGGACCTCGCGCTCGCGCATCTGGCCGAGAGCCGGCTCGCGGGCGAGAACGCGCGCCTCTCCGCCGCGAGCCTCTCGCAGCTCGTCGAGCGCTGCCGTGTCGCGAAAGAGCAATTGCTGGGCGACGCCGCGCCCGACGCGGTCGGCGTGACGCTGCTCGGCGCGGGCTCACGGCTGATCGGCGGCGCGCGCACGACGCAGCTCACGCGCGACGAGGCCGAGCGCATCGTCGTGGACGGCTTTTTCCCCGCAGGCGGCCCCGACGACCTGCCTCGCCGCTCGCGCGCGGCGATCGTCGAGTTCGGCCTGCCCTATGCCGCCGACGCGGCGGTCACACGCCATATCGCGGCGTTCCTGCATCGCTTCGCCGCGCAGTCGCGCGAGGCACTGGGCGTGGCGAACAGCGGGGCAACGCCCCTGCCCGTGCCCGACACGCTGCTGCTCAACGGCGGCGTATTCCGCGCGCAAGCGCTGGCCGGGCGACTGCACGAGACGATGAGCGCGTGGCGCGAAGCGCCCCTCACCGTGCTGCAAAACGACCAGCCCGACGTGGCGGTCGCGCGCGGCGCGGTCGCCTTCGCGCTGGCGCGCTCGGGGCGTGCGCCGCGCATCGGCGGCGGCTCGCCGCGCAGCTACTTCCTCGTGCTCGACAATGAGAACGGCAAAAGCGCGGACGACGATGCAAGAACGCGCGGCGTCTGCCTGCTGCCGCGCGGCACCGAGGAAGGCCACGAAGTGCGCCTCGACGACCGCGTGTTCGCGTTGCGTCTGGGCCATCCCGTGCAATTCCACCTGGTCTCGACGGTCGCCGATACGGCCTGGCGGCCTGGCGAGATCGCCGAGATTTCGTCGGCGGACTTCGTGCGGCTGCCGCCGCTATCCACTGTGGTGCAGCGCCAGGCTGCCCAGGGCACACAAGGCGCCCAAGGCGCTCAGGCTGCTCGCGCGGAACAGGAACGGCCGGTGAAGCTCACAGCGCAACTGACCGAGGTGGGCACACTGGAAGTCGGCTGCCTCGCCACCGATGACGACGCCCAACGCTGGCTGCTCGAATTCCAGCTGCGCCGCGACGAGGCCTCAGGCACCGAGGCGAGCCAGGGCGCGCGCCACGCCGGGCTCGACGAAGCCATCGCCCTGATCGACCGCGTGTTCGGCCCGAAGTCGGCGAAGGTCGACCCCAAGGAGGTCAAGCGCCTGCGCGCGCAGCTCGAACACGGCCTCGGGCCACGCCAGAACTGGGACGGCCCGCTGCTGCGCGAGCTGTTCGGCGCGCTGTGGGAGCGCGCGGCACGCCGCCGCCGCTCGCCCGACCACGAGCGCCTGTGGCTGAACCTCGCGGGCTTCTGCGTGCGGCCCGGCTTCGGCTATCCGCTCGACGAGTGGCGCGTCGAGCAGCTCTGGACCCTCTTCGACGACGGCATCCAGCACGTCAACGAAGGCCAGGTGTGGTCCGAGTGGTGGACGCTGTGGCGGCGCACGGCGGGCGGTCTCGACGACGCCGCGCAGGAGCAGGTGCTCGAGGCGATGCGCTGGCTCGAAGAAGCGGCGAGCTCGAAGCAGCACAAGCTGCCCTTCGATCCCGCGAAGCTCGGACATCAGGACATGGTGCGCCTCTACGCTTCGCTCGAACGGATCTCGGCCGAACGGAAGATCGAGATCGGCGAGCAGCTTTTGACGCGCCTGCAAAAGCCCGCGGAGAATCATCAGAGCTGGTGGGCCGTGGGCCGCATCGGCGCGCGCCTGCCCTTTTACGGCAGCGCGCACGGCGTCGTGGCGCCCGAGGTGGCCACGCGCTGGCTCGACGCGATCCTCGCGCTCGACTGGAAGAAGGTCGAGCCGGCCATGTTCGCCGCTGCGCAGATCGCGCGCATGACCGGCGACCGCTCGCGCGATCTGGATCCCGCCGTGCGGGAGACGGTCCTGCGGCGGCTCGAAGGCGCGAACGCCCCGCAGACGTGGATCGAGATGGTGCGCGAAGTCGTGACGCTCGATGGCGCCGATACGGGCCGCGTGTTCGGCGAAGCGCTGCCGGCGGGCTTGAAGCTGATGGCTGGCTGAACGCCCCACGCGCGCCACGCGAACGCCGCTCACGGCGAGCGGCTGGACCACGCGGGACGGTGCCAGATACAAAAATCCCCGCGCACCAGGCCGTTCATGGCGAACGGCCGGCAACGCGGGGATGTTCGACTCGCAGACCGCAACGGCGCCAGGCGCCGTTCAATCCGCCAGCCGATTTACTTCTTTTCGTCCTTGATCTGCGGCAGCGCCGACGCCTCGCCCGGCGTGAGCAGACCGACTTGCGCGTAGACGCGCAGCTTGTCGCGCGTATCGGTGATGTCGAGATTGCGCATCGTCAGCTGGCCGATACGGTCGCGCGGCGAGAACGTCGAAGCCACCTTCTCCATCGAGAGACGTTCCGGCTGGTACGTCAGGTTCGGCGACTTCGTGCTCAGGATCGAGTAGTCATTGCCGCGGCGCAGCTCGAGCGTCACTTCGCCCGTGATCGCGCGCGCAACCCAGCGCTGGGCCGTTTCGCGCAGCATGATCGCCTGCGGGTCGAACCAGCGGCCCTGGTACAACAGGCGGCCGAGACGGCGGCCGTTCTCGCGGTACTGCTCGATGGTGTCTTCGTTGTGGATGCCGGTGACGAGGCGCTCATAGGCGATGTGCAGCAGGGCGAGACCCGGGGCCTCGTAGATGCCGCGGCTCTTCGCCTCGATAATGCGGTTCTCGATCTGGTCGCTCATGCCCAGACCGTGGCGTCCGCCGATGCGGTTCGCCTCGAGCAGCAGCTCGACTGCGTCCGTGAACGTCTTGCCGTTCAGCGCGACCGGCTGGCCTTCCTCGAAGCGGATCGTGACTTCCTCGCGCTCGACCTTGACGTCGTCGCGCCAGAACGCCACGCCCATGATCGGGTTGACGATCTTGATGCCCGACTCGAGGCTTTCCAGATCCTTCGCCTCGTGCGTGGCGCCGAGCAGGTTCGAGTCCGTCGAGTAGGCCTTTTCCGCCGACATCTTGTACGCGAAGCCCGACTGGCGCATGAACTCCGACATTTCCGAGCGGCCGCCGAGTTCGTCGATGAACAGCTGGTCGAGCCACGGCTTGTAGATCTTCAGATCCGGATTGACGAGCAGACCGTAGCGGTAGAAGCGCTCGATGTCGTTGCCCTTGTAGGTCGAGCCGTCGCCCCAGATGTTGACGCCGTCTTCCTTCATCGCGGCGACGAGCATCGTGCCCGTCACGGCGCGCCCGAGCGGCGTGGTGTTGAAGTAGGTGACGCCGCCCGTGGAGACATGGAACGCGCTGCTTTGCAGCGCCGCGATGCCTTCGGCCACAAGCTGCGCACGGCAGTCGATCAGGCGGGCGCCTTCGGCGCCGTATTCCGTCGCGCGGCGCGGGATCGAATCGTAGTCGTCTTCGTCGGGCTGGCCGAGATTGGCGGTGTACGCGTACGGCACGGCGCCCTTCTTGCGCATCCAGTGCAGCGCGGCGCTGGTGTCGAGGCCGCCCGAGAACGCAATACCTACTTTTTGACCAACCGGAACACTTTCAAGAATCGTACTCATCGACAAAACCCGTTGAATGGAGGACATAGACCAGGCGCATAGTTTACCCGATGCGCGGGGGCTGGCCCCCTGGGTCCGACAGAAATCGTGTTGGAAAGGCGCTTTTTGGGCGGGATTTTAGGCAAATCGGGTCAGGCCTGCCCCGCTCTGGCCTCGTTTCGAGGCAGCGTGGTTTGACACAGCGAAGCCTCGTCGCACGCGTCGCACTCCAGCGCCGGTCAGGCAGGGAGTGGATATCGGGTGGACAGCCGCCATCGCGCCCCAAATTCACGCCAACGCAGCGCCATATGGCACGCAGCTGCTAATAGGACCAGGCGTGCAGCATAGGCAGCAGCCTGCGCGCAGAAATCACCAAAAACGTAATCCCCGACGGCGCAGGACGCGCATCAAACGGCGCTGTTGTCGGGCGGCTGTGGCGACAAGCCTGGCCAGGCCGTGGTGCCGGAATCCTCGGTACCAGGAATGACGGGCTGGCCTCGGTTCTCACGATACCACTGCGGTGTGAATCGTCCGTCTTTATCCCGTGGCGACTCCATCGTGCTGAACATATGTTGACTGGCGATCAGCGTGCTGCCGCATGCGCTATGCATGCCCTCCAGCGCCACCGGCTGCCCGTCGACGTTGAACGTGGACGAGCCCACGATCGCGTTGTTGCCGTGCAGTGGGCAGGAAACGAGATCGCCGACACGGGCGACCGGATGGCCAGCGTACTTTGTCGCAGGCGCGCCGGTGATGACTTGTCCGGCGTGATCGGTCACGTCGCCAAGCAAGATAATGGAACGGTGCGTCAATGCGCATCTCCTTTACTCGGTGCGGAAGGGCAAATTTTTGCGGATCGTGACAACACGCAGATCGGCCGCGTCGTGCAGCAGAAACACGTGGTCCATGACCGACAGCGCGCGTGGGCGGCGCACCACGCTAGTTGGAGGGAATATCCATCGACCACGAGCGAGCAAGGTGGGGGGCAGCGTAACAGAACTCCGGTCCGCCTCCGGGCTCGCGAGATCAAGAGAATCGTTCGACAGCAACGACTGGGTACGGGACGGGTGTGTCGGCAACTTGAGTCAGACGCACATCGGTGACCGGCTGGACCCACGCGGCGAGAGAGTCGAGATTGCGTCTGCAGTTCCGCACGCTGCCGGTTTCGCAGCGCCACAAAACAAAACGGACGCCCCGGCCGGTCCCGAAGCGTCCGCAAACCTCAGCAGCCCCCTCCCGCTCAATTCCCCGCACTCGCCTCCACGGTCTGCACGGCCGGATGCGCCACGGCACCCTCCTGCGGCAGCGCCCAGCCGAGCCAGCGCGCACGATGCGCGAGCACCAGCATGAACGCCAGCGCCGCGAGCGCGCCGAACGTCGCAAAACCCATCTGATAGCTGCCCGTGCTTTCTCGCGCGATACCCATGATCACCGGCAGATAGAACCCGCCGATGCCGCCCGCCGCGCCCACGATACCCGACATCAGGCCCGTGCGGCCATGCCAGCGGCGCGGCACGAGCTGGAACGTCGCGCCGTTGCCGAGACCGAAGCACACGTAGGTGAGTGCGAGCAGCGCGATGCCGGCGCCAAGCGGCGGCATCCACGCGGCGAACGCGAAATCGCACAGCGAGATGGCCGCGAGCAGCAGCACGAGCGCGCGCACGCCCGAGATGCGGTCGGCGACCAGACCGCCGATGGGGCGCACCATCGCGCCCGTGAGCGCGAGCGCGAGCGCGAGCAGCGACATGATCACGCCGGCCTCGAGCTTGGGCACCTGATAGAGCGAGACGAGCAGCGTCGTCACGTACGACGACATGCCCACGAAGCCGCCGAACGTGATGCTGTACACGAGCATGATGACCCAGGTGTCGCCTTCGCCGAGCACGCCGCGATAGTGGCGCGGCAGCACGGCAATCGCGAGCAGCGCGCCCATCACGGGCAGCAGCAGCACGCCGGTCTTGCCGGCGCCGAACACGCCCGCATGCACGGCGAGCACGAGCGCGATCAGACCCGCGAGCGTGACGAAGAACGCGCGCAGCGCCTGCGCCGTGCTGCCCGACTTTTGGCCGAGATCGCGAGCCCAGAAGCACACGGCCGTCGCGGCGAGACCGAGCAGCGGCAGCGCCGCGCCCGTGGCATGCATCCAGCCGTGGCTGTTGGCGAGCCCCGGAAACAGGAAGCCGTCGAGCACCGCGCCGATATTGCCGGCGGCGGCGAGCCCGAGCACGAGGCCCTGCACCTTCGGCGGATAGTTGCTGCCCGCCATCGGCAGCGCCACCGCGAAGCTCGCGCCGCCCACGCCCAGCAGCACGCCGAGCACGAGCAGCAGCGTATAGGACGGCGCACCCGGCATCAGCAGCAGCACGAGCGCGGGAATCGCCGAAAGCGCGATGCCCATCAGCGCGACCTTGCGGCCATCGCAGGCCTGGTAGAGGTTGCCGAGCGTCACGCGCAGAATGGCCGCGCCCAGCACCGGCACCGCGACGAGCAGGCCGAGCTCGGCCGGCGTCATCTTGATGTCCTTCTGGATAAACGGCGCGAGCGGGCCGAACATCACCCACACCGTGAAACCGGTGTCGAAATACAGGAAACACGCGACCAGCGCGCGCCAGTTGCCGCTCTTTAGCGAACTCAAAAGTGCTTTCACGAGGCTCTCTCCAGGTAATGAGTCTCGGCACGCCAACGGCGCCCCGGTTCCGTTATTTCGTAGTCCGATTCAAGTGCGCAAATAAAAAAGCGTCCCGAAGCGCATCCGCATGAAGCTGTTCCGCTCCATGGGATGCCACCTCGGGACGCCGTTGCCCCGCCTTGTTCGTCGCCATCGTCCCGCGTGTGCGTGACGAACTGAAATCGTCGAGGCCGTCGTTGGCCTCGCGGATTATTTAGCAATACGTATGCCAGCGGCGGGGGAAATGAAATGTGATCGCCGCAACGGCTTGTGTGACGGGCCGCTCGCGGGCGGCTGCGTTTTCGTGACGGAACATCCGGGACGCGCATCGATCCGTGCGACACACCGTTGATGTGCGGTTCACGAAAGCTGCTGGTGCACTGCAGCGTAGCCGCGCACCAGAGCCGGGCGCAGGTGCCGCCCGCGCGGCGACCTATTATTGAAGCGAGCGAAGTGCTCTGCCTCGCACTGGAGGCGCATCATGAGACCCGCTGGATGGATCTTGCTGGGCACGCTGGCCTTCGTCGCATTCGCCGTGTGGTCGGAAAGCGTCGCAGCGAACAGCGCGAAGCCCGTTGCGGCCTCGTCCTCGACTGGCATGCCGGTCGCGCAAGCCGCAGCCACACCGACGATCGCCATCGTTTCCGGCACCTGGGGTGCCAATTGCGGCGCGCCACGCGGCAATGCCACGCGCGATCTCGCGCGGCACTGCAATGGCTTGCTCACCTGTGGGTATGTGCTCGGCGCGCACGCGCCGGGCTCCCCATCGACTCCCGCGCCGAAGCCGCTGCTCTCCGGCCGCAAGATGACGTCCTTCGAGACGTGCCGCGTGGACTATCGCGCGCAATGGCGATGCGGCAGCCGCGAGTTTCATGACGCATCGCTCAGCGCAGGCGCGTCGCCCGGCGACACGCTCGTGCTGAGCTGCGTGCGCGAAAACGGGCCGGGGCACTGAAGCACCCGCCCGCCACCACCATCACGCGTCCGATAGCGCGCCGGCCGTAACCGCCTGCTCGATATGCGCGGCAAAGCCGGTGCTGCCCGGTGCGATCTCGTCGCGCAACGTGAGCGCCGGAATCTCGTACGCCCCCGCATTCTGCGGACGAAACGCAATCGGCGCGGTGCTCCATAGCGTATCGAGCCGCTCGCCCAATGCCTCGCGCGTGGCCGCGAAGCGTGCTTCGTCCATGCGGCCGGTGCGATAGACGAGGAACGGCGGCAGCACGTCGAAGCCGGGGTAATAGAGCACGCCATGCTGGATCGGAAACAGGATGTCGTCGATCGGCCCGTTGACGCCGCGCGCACTGTAGTGCGACTCCCAGCCGCCCGTCGTCACGACCAGCATCGCGCGCTTGCCCGCGAGCGTGCCTTCGCCGTAGCGACTGCCCCAGCGCCGGTCGGAATGCTCTCCCACTCCATACCCAAACCCGTAGGCATAGACGCGCTCGATCCAGCCCTTGAGGATCGCGGGCATCGAAAACCACCAGAGCGGAAACTGCAGAATGACCGCGTCGGCCCATCGCAGCTTGTCCTGCTCGCGCTCGATGTCCGCGCTTTGCGTGCCGCTCGCGAAAGCGTGCTTCGATTCGAGCGACGGATTGAACGGCGCGGCGGCGTCGCGACCGGGCGCATCCTGCGCGTCCAGGACCGCCTTCCAGTTCATTGCGTAGAGGTCCGAAACCCGGACCGTATGGCCCGCCTGCGTGAGACGGTCGTGCGCGAAATCCTTGAGCGCCCCGTTGAGCGAGCGCGGCTCGGGATGGGCGTAGACGATAAGTACGTTCATGCTGAAGCTCCGGTGGTTGAATCGATCGGGTGAATGGCTCTCAGCATAAGGACCCGTCTGCTATATTTGAAATGAATATCGGCAATGACAGGTATTACGATGCTTAATCTACGTCGCCTCGATCTCAATCTGCTGGTCACGCTCGACGTGCTGCTCGCCGAGCTCAACGTCACGCGCGCCGCCGAGCGCCTGAACTTCTCGCAGCCGGCGGTGAGCGTGCACCTGGCAAAGCTGCGCGAGCTGCTGGGCGACCCGCTCCTGCTGCCGGGCCCGCGCGGCATGCGGCCCACGACGCGCGCGCAGGCGCTGCGCGAGCCCTTGCGCGAAGCGCTCGAAGCGTTGGAGCGCGCGGTGGCCCCCGCCAGCCCTTTCGATCCGGCCGCCGCGCAGCACACCTGGCGCATAGCCGCCACCGACTATGGCGAATCGACCGTCGTCCTGCCGATGCTGCGCGCCCTGCGCACGGCGGCGCCGCATACGCGCCTCGCGATTGTCGAGCTCGTCCCGCCGCGCATCGCGAAGGCGACAGAGCAAGGCGAGATCGACCTCGCGTTCCACATCACCAGCGACGCGCCCGAGGGCCTGCGCCAGCGCGTGCTGTTCAAGGAGCGGTATGTGCTCGCGGGACGTACGGGGCATCCACGGCTCAAGCGTCGCCCCAACGCGAAGCAGTTCTGCGAGCTCGAGCACGTGATCGTCTCGCCGGACGGCGGCGGCTTTCGCGGCGTGACCGACGAGACGCTCGCCGAGGCCGGGCTCGCGCGCCGCGTCGTGCTCTCCGTGCCGCATTTCCTTTTCGTGATGTCGGCGCTCGCGCAGTCCGATCTCGTGGCGATGCTGCCGTGGCGGCTCGTGCGCGACAACCCCGCGCTCAAGGTGGTCGAGGCGCCGGTCGAAGTACCGGGCTATGAGGTGTGCATGCTGTGGCACGAGCGCGTGCATCGCGACCCGGCTCATCAGTGGCTGCGCGAGCAGATTGCGGCGACTGTCTGAGCCCGCTTTCCGTGCCGCCTGCACGCGCGCGAACGCAGTGGCGCATGCCGCCGGCACCCAGCCCACGCAATTCACACAGGCTCAAGACGCGCTCATCGCCTCTTCATGAGCGGATGCCACCGGCGGCGCGCCTTCCCCAGCACCCGCACGCCGCGCCTCGAACACTTCACGCGCCGAAAACAAGCCGTTCAGCGCCGCAGGAAAGCCCGCATAAACGGCCATCTGCATGATGGTCTCGACGATCTCCTCCTCGCTCAAGCCCACGTTCAGCCCGGCGGCGACATGCACCTTGAGCTGCGGCTGCGCATGGCCGAGCGCTGTCAGCGCCGCGATGGTCGCGATCTCGCGCGAGCGCAGGTCGAGCCCAGGCCGCGCGTAGATATCGCCGAACGGAAACTCCAGCAAATAGCGCGCGAAGTCGGGCGCAATGTCCGCGAGCGCGGCGACGACGTGCTCGCCCGCGCTGCCGTCAATCGCCGCGAGCATGCGCTGACCGCGCGCGAGCCGGCTTTCCTGTGCCGCGTCGTGCGCGGGCGCTTCGTTCTGTGGGTTGACCCGGTTCTGCCGATTCGTGTGGTTCTGCATGTGTCTTGCCTCGCGAAGATGATCGGACGGTCGAATAGCCTTCGATCTTGGCGTCGAGAGCGAGAAGACACGATTGAAGCTCGGCAATATGCGCACGCACGGCTTCGCGGTGCGCCACCAGCAGCTCGCAGCGCTCGCCTTCGGTGGCGGCGCCTTGCGCGCGCAACTGTGCGTAGCGCAACATGCCCTGGATCGGCATGCCGGTTTTCTTCAGGCGGCCCAGAAACGCGAGCCAGTCGAGAATCGACCGGTCGTAGGCACGCTGCCCAGACGCGTCGCGCAGCGCGAACGGAATCAGTCCGATGCGCTCGTAATAACGGATCGTATGGACGGAGAGCCCCGTCACGCTTGCCAGATCGCCAATCTTCATGTGCTTTCCCTCAACGACATGCGTGATGGTGGGACTTCGAGTGCACTCCAGGTCAAGAGAAATTATCGCCTGGTTGTGTCCCCTTTGACGAGCCATGTCCGATTCTGCGGCATCTGCAATGGCAACAGCATGAATCGTTATTGACATGTCAGTCCAGAATGAATATTCTGCAGCCATGGTTAGACCCAGAGAGTTCGATCGTGACGAGGCACTAGAGCGCGCTACACGCGTGTTCTGGGAGAAAGGCTATGCCTCGACTTCAACCGAGGACCTGCTCAAGGCCATGAACATCGGGCGGCAGAGTCTCTACAACGCGTTCGGCGACAAACGAAAGCTCTACCTTGAAGCGCTGGAACGATATCAACAGGAAACGACCGCCGGCCACCTGGAGCGTCTGAATAGCCGTCCATCACCTATAGCCGGCATCGAAGCACTTTTGCTTGGCCTCATTGCCGAAGATGACTGTGTGCGCGCACTCGGATGCATGGGTGTCGGCGCGGTCAGTGAATTTGGCGCTTCCGATCCTGAGCTGGTGATGCTGAGAAGCAAAGTGGGCCCGAAGCTCTTCAGGCGTCTGGTCGAGCGCATTCGTGAAGGACAGGCATGCGGCGAAATTGACGCAGGCATCGACGCTCGCGAAGCCGCCGCCTTTCTGCAGATGACGATGCAGGGTATTCAGCTCGGCGCACGAGCAGGTCACGACGCCAGGAGCTTGCTCAGCCAGGTGAGATTTGCAATCAGCCGTATGAGACCTCGCTAGGCAGCAGAAGCCTGGCGTGGTTGACGTTCGCCCTATTATGGACTGATCTATCAAAAATGGAGCTACTGATGAACGAACACTGCGGAGTTACTGGAAAGGTTGCCATTGTCTTCGGTGGCTCGCGAGGCATTGGCGCGGCCGCAGCGAGACGCCTCGCAAGCGAAGGCGCCGATGTGGCGATTACCTACGTTTCGGCGCCGGAGCGCGCCGCCGAAACGGTCAGGGCGATTGAGACTATCGGGCGATCCGGTCTTGCCATCAAGGCCGACAGCGCGGATCCAGCAGCGATTAAGGCAGCTGTCGCGCAGACGGTAGATCATTTCGGAAAGCTGGATATCGCGATTGTCAACGCTGGCATCTTGATGCTCGGTGACGTCGCGACGGTGAGCGTGGAAGATCTTGACCGTATGCTGGACGTCAATGTGCGTGGCGTCTTTCTTGCCATCCAGGCCGCCGCCGCGCGCCTCACTGACGGCGGCCGGATCATCACGATTGGCAGCAACACGCGGTGCGAAGCGGCCATCCGGGGTCGAGCGTTTACTCGATGACGAAGGCTGCCGTTGCGGTAATGGTCAAAGGCGTCGCCATCGATCTGGCAGGACGGGGCATTACGGTCAACAACATTCAACCTGGGCCAACTGTAACGGATATGACGGCCGCTCATATCGACGCGATCAAGCCGCACATTCCACTTAAGCGCGCTGCCGATCCGGATGAGATTGCCGGTCTGGTCGCCTACCTCGCCCGCAAGGAGTCAGGCTACATGACCGGCTCCAGCCTCACCATCGACGGTGGCATGGCGCTTTGATCCTCCGCTGATCCTGGCGGGAGCCTGTGGGATCGTCGCGCCGGTATTGTGTGCCTGTTCGTATCGCCTTATCAGCGAACGCGTGAACTCGCCCGCGCGAAGCAACTCAGCATGAATCTCTCGATGGCAGTTCGAAAACTTGGTAGCGCTGAACGTAGTCGAGAGCTTCGATTGACCGCTCCTCGCGCAAAGCATCCGCAATCTCGGCCTCATACGTCTTCCAATACGAGCTGGTAAAGGGGGTAGCGAGGGGGAAGCGCACCTTGATCACATAGGCATCCTATCCATTAAACCCGCCGTCAATCGTCAGGCTGGCGCCCGTAGCCAATGCGGCTTCGGGACTCGCGAGCCAGGCAACCATTCCCGCAATTTCGTCCACCTGAGCAAACAGCGGTAGTGCAAGCCTCTGCCTGAAGGCCGGCGCGTCGCCGGCACCTTGGCGTTCGGGTTGATCTTCAGGAACGACGGCAGGTGCTGCTCACCCTCGAAGGTATCGACCGCGATGAGTTCGAACGGCGTTTGCAGCTCTTCGAGCAGCAGCGCGGCCTTCAGCGGATTGGGCGAAGGATGGAAATCAATCTGGAGCATGACAATTCCTTCAACAGGGAAACAGGTGTCGTATGGAACCGCGCGGGCCGCCAGAAAGCGCACGCCAGCGCGATAGCGGCATAGTGGACGATCGCCGGCCGATTGCCGTACGATTTGACCGACGCACTTGTTCGATGGAGTCGAATATGTTGTCAGAGGAAGAACTCGCGTTGCTCGACGCGATTCGGGAAACCGGCAGCCTCTCGCGCGCCGCGGCGCGGCTCGGCAAAGCCCCCTCCACCGTCTCCCACGCAGCCCGGCAACTGGAAACGCGCTTCGATGCGCTGCTGTTCGACCGGCGTCGCTATCGTCTGCAACTGACGCCCGCCGGGCATCTGCTCGCCGAGGAAGCAAGCCGGCTCATGCTGGACATGGCCCGCATGACACGGCGCGTCAAACAGGTCGCGAGCGGCTGGGAGGATCGCCTTTGGGTGGTCGCCGACGAACTGCTCGAGTTCGAAACCATGATGCCCGTGATTCGCGCGTTCGACGGCCTGCAATCGGGCGTCAGACTGCGTTTGACGCACGAGGTGCTGAGCGGAACGTGGGAGGCGCTGCGCGACGGCAGAGCGGACCTGATCGTCGGCGCCACCAATGAGCCGCCCGCCATTCCCGGATTGCGCTGGTTCGAACTGGGTGTCGTCGAATGGGTGTTCGCGGTGGCGCCGCGGCATCCGCTGGCCGCCGAAAAAGCGGCCCTTCGGCGCGAGCGCATCGCTGCGTACCGCTCGGTCGTGGTAGGAGATTCGGCGCGCATGTCCGCAGGGCGCGCCTATGGCATCGTCGGCGGGCAGGACTCGCTGGCCTTGCCCACCATGCACGCGAAGATTCTCGCCCAGCGCGACGGCCTGGGCGTCGGCTGGTTGCCGCGGCATCGGATAGCGTCACTGCTCGCGCGCGGCGAACTGGTCGCGAAAGACACGCTCGATCCGCGCGAACCCAACGTGCTGTATGTCGCGTGGCGCGGCGAACAGGAGGGCCGTGCGCTGCAATGGTGGATCGAGCAGTTGAAGCAGCCGCGGCTGGCGAAGCGACTCGTGCGAGGCATCGACCGGTTTGCGTGACGTACGCGCTGCCCCCTCTCCGCCCGAGCGCACGGGCCTCGCTAGCACACGCAACCCGGGAAACATCCTCGTACGGGCGGCGGCCGGTCGGTCCCCCAACCGCCTGAATGTGCAATCCCTTCGAACGAGTTCATCGGCCAGATCGAACGGCAAAAGCGTGTCGTTCGTCCACCATAGGGTCACGTCATTGCGACGCTCACGCCCGGTCATCGGCACCCGTCGCAGCACGTCCTTACTGATACTGGAGAACGAGATGAACCTGTTTCAACGTACAGCCGGCAAGGCGGCCGCTGCTTTGATACTGGCGGGCGCACTGCCCGGCGTGGCTCATAGCGCGACGCCCATTCCCATCGAAGATCATACGGTTACCGTCAACGGCCTGAAGCTGCACTATCTGCAAGCCGGACACGGCGATGGCATGCCGGTCATCCTGCTGCACGGCTACACCGAAACCAGCCACATGTGGGTGCCTTTGATGGAGCAGCTTGCCGACCGACGTGTCGTCATCGCGCCCGATCTGCCCGGCGCCGGCACCTCGTCGATCCCCGCAAGCGGCTATGAAAAGAAGGCGATGGCGCAGGACATTCATGCCATGGTCCAGCAGCTCGGCTACCACAAGGTGAAGATCGTCGGCCATGACATCGGCTTGATGGTGAGCTACGCTTATGCGGCGCAATATCCCGACGAAGTGGACACCGTCACGCTCATGGATGCCTTCCTTCCCGGGGTGGGCGACTGGCAGAAAGTCTGGCTGTTGCGCGACAAATGGCACTACAACTTCTACGGAGAAACGCCGCTGAAGCTCGTGCAAGGCCGTGAACGGATTTACTTCGAGCATTTCTGGAACGATTTCGCAGCGGACCCGAAACATTCGCTCAGTGAGGCAGACCGCGAATACTATACGCACGCGTACGCCCAACCTGGCCGGATGCGCGCGGGCTTCGAATACTTCCATGCATTCACGCAGGACGCGCAAGACTTCTCCGAGTTCGCGAAGACGCCGCTCACGATGCCGATGCTCGTCCTTACCGGCGAAAAAGCGTCGGGCACGTTCCTGATCGATCAGGCACGTCTCGTCGACACCCATGTCCAGGGGCACATCATCAAAGGCTCGGGTCACTGGCTCCTGTCCGAGGCGCCGGACCAGACGATTCCGCTGATCGTCAACTTCACCAATACCGCAGGTTCTCACTGAGGAGCATCACAATGGGTCTTCTCGTCAACGGCCAGTGGGTAGACCGCTGGTATGAAACCAAATCGACCAACGGCCGATTTGTGCGCAAGGATGCGGCGTTCCGCAACTGGATCACGGCGGACGGGTCCGCCGGCCCCAGCGGGCGTAGCGGCTTCAAGGCCGAAGCGGGCCGCTATCACCTCTATGTGAGCCTCGCCTGCCCCTGGGCGCATCGCACGCTGATCGTGCGCGCGCTGAAGGGCCTCGAAGCGATGATCAGTGTTTCGTCGGTCCACTGGCTGATGCTCGAAAACGGCTGGACGTTCGAACCGGGCCCCGGAGTGGTGCCTGACACCATCAACGGTGCGCGGTTCATGCACAACGTCTACACGTGCGCCGATTCCGGTTACACCGGGCGCGTGACCGTGCCGGTGCTCTGGGACAAGCAGGAAAAAACCATCGTGAACAATGAATCGTCCGAGATCATCCGGATGTTCAACACGGCCTTTGACGACCTCGGTGCAACGCCTGGCGACTACTACCCCGCTGCGCTGCGCGCCGAGATCGATGAGGTCAACGCCCGTGTGTACGACACCGTCAACAACGGGGTCTACAAGTCCGGCTTCGCGACCACCGAAGAGGCGTACCTCGAAGCAGTCCGCCCGCTATTCGACACGCTCGACTGGCTCGAAGCGCGGCTCGCGCAGCAACGCTTCCTCGTTGGCAATACGCTGACCGAAGCGGACATTCGTCTCTTCACTACGCTCGTGCGATTCGACGCCGTGTACGTCGGTCACTTCAAGTGCAACCTGCGGCGTATCGGCGACTACCCGAACCTCTCCGCGTACACGCGGGATATCTACCAATGGCCGGGAGTCGCGGAGACGGTCAATTTCCAGCATATCAAGCGACATTATTACGAGAGCCACCGCACCATCAATCCAACCGGCATCGTGCCGGTCGGGCCGGCGCTCGACTTTCTCGCGCCGACCAACCGCACGCATCTCGCGAGCGACGGCATTGCCTGAAAACGGCCTCGAACCACCTCTATACAGGCGAGCGCGAGGCGAGCTCCTTGGGCGTCGCTATGCGAGCTTGCCGAAGATGTTGATGAGATTGCCCTCAGGATCGCGGACCATCGTGGAGGCTAGCGTTGGGGTGAGCCGCTGTTCAGCCCAGACAATCTCGACGCCGTGTGCCACTAGCGCTGCAGTGGTCGAGGCCAGGTCGCTGGATTCGAGCACGATGGCCTTCCAGCCTAACGCATGCAGGTGCTGCGGCGGCGCCGACCGGTCGGCCGGCCGGTGCTCGCCGCCTTTGCGCGAGACGAGCTCCAGCCGGAAGCCGTCGCCGGTCAGCATCGCGAAATCGGCATCGACAGGATCGAAATGGCCGCGTTCCTCGACGCGCAGGCCTAGCACGTTCTGATACCAGCCGATCATGGGGTCGAGATCGGCCACGGCCAGCGCCACGTTATTCAACCGGAGCGCCGGCGCAGCAGGAATTTGGGTTGCGGGCATGATGCGGACTCCTCAAGTGGGCAATGATGGCGACGTGGAGGTCATACGGACGAGCCCCTGCGGGACATTGAAATCGGGCATCGGCCCAAGCGGCACGACGCCGCTCGGGTTCAGCGTGCGAGCGCTCTGGCTCGCAACGTTTGCCTCATAGCTGGCTCATGCCACCGTCGGCGATAATTTCGGTGCCGACGATGAAGGCCGATTCCGGTGCCGACAAATGCAGTACCGTCGAGGCAATCTCGGTTGTCAGGCCAAAGCGGCCCAGCGGAATCTGGCTCTGGATTTGCGCGGCGGTGGCCGACAAGGTGTCGGCATCGAGGCCCAGCTTGCCGTACAGCGGCGTCGTCACCGGACCGGGGCTCACCACGTTCACGCGAATGCCCGAGCCAATCAGCTCGCTCGACAGCGTCTTGGCCAGAGAGATCAGCGCGGCCTTGCTGGCGGCATAAACCGACGATGCCGGCATGCCGATGCGCGCGTTGATCGAACCGTTCAGAACGATAGAGGTGCCTTTGTTCATCAGCGGCACCAGCGCCTGGATCTGGAAGTAAGCGCCCTTGACGTTGGCATTGAAGGTGGCATCCCACAGCGCCTCGTCCACATCGGAAAGTGGAGCAAACTTCGCGGTGCCAGCGTTGATGAAGACGGCGTCCAGGCGAATGCCGGCTTCGGCCAGCTCGCGAGCCAGATCGCGCGCGGCCTGCACGGTGCCCGTTTCGTTGCGGATGGCTACAGCGCTATTGCCGAGGGTGGCGCGAGCGGTCTCGAGCGCCGCGGCATCGCGGCCCGTAATCACCACACGCGCACCTTCCGTTGCGAATGCCTGGGCGGCCGCGAGACCGATGCCGCTATTGCCGCCCGTGATCAGAACGGTCTTGCCTTCGAAGCGATTCATGATGCCCTCCAGTCGGAAAAGTTGAACTTGAACAATCGCGTAACTGCAGTATGGACATCAGTTCGCGGCATGCCATACGGCTTGCTCGATGAACACGTTCGAAGAAGTTGCACATCTTGCGGGAGTCTGATTGCTTGAACATGGTTTCGTCTCCTCCTGGCATGGCGTGCGCGTGGTCTCCTCATGCATGCCCCGGCGGCCGGGCAAGGCCGCTGTTGTGGTCACATCGGAAAACCCATCGACTTGAGGCCGTTGATCCAGGCGCGCTTCCAGCCGCCCTGGGCATCGGTGCCGTCGAAGGCGTGGAACGTGATCTTTGCGCCTATCCAGCGAAACGGCTCGGGCGGGATATAGATCGGGCTTTGATTCGCGATGTCGAGCCCGCGCTCGGGGCTGTCGCGATCGAACAGGATGTTCAGGCCCATGAACGCGCCGAAGCGGCTCGCGGCCACACCGAAGCCCGTATAGCCCGCAACGAACACGCCCTTGCCGCCGAGGTAGCGCTTCGCGAACACCGAGCCGCGCGAGCAATAGTCGATCGGCCCGCCCCACGCATGCGAAAAACGCACATCGGACCGTGTCGCCTTCGTCCTTCACGCTCACGAGGGGCGTATGTTCGTAGAGCCGCACGCCCAGCGAGAGCGCCGCGCGCTTGAGCCCCCATGCGAGCTTGGCCGGATGCACGATGCCGCTGCGGTTGCGCGACCAGCGCGCGCCCGCGAACAGCGGCGAGTTCAACTGCTCGCGCGTGGCCTGCTCGCCCAGCAGCACCACGTCGTGGCCGTGGCTGCGGTGGTGATCGTAGTCGGCGCGCAGATGGGCGAGATGGTCCGGGTCGACGGCCACGGTCATTTCGCCATTCCATTCGATGTCCGCATCAATGCCATAGCGCTTGAGCGTGGCCTCGAAGCCGTCCAGGTTGCGCTGGCCGAACTGCTCCACCTGGTCGATGTCGTTCGGGAACACGCGCACCGCGTTGACCGCTGTCTCCGGTATGCCCCTGCAATGGGGGGCACCGCGAGTTTCCTGTTTCGCCATTGGCACAGCGCCGCCGCGTCGCTATCGTCCCGTCAGGCCGCGCGTTTGAACGCCGGAGCGCTTCTGTTATGCTTTTTTGCCGGGCAAACGCGCAGCGCGCCCACACAAAAGCGCTTGCCAGGCCCACGCAGAACCCCTACCCGTTCCTGATCAGGGTGCACCATGTTGCTCAACGTCGACCCCTTCAATCATCAAAGCCGCCATATCGACGTGCCCATCAAGGCGCTCGGCGACATCATCGAGTCGGTCGGCACACCGCATTTCGTTCACCGGCTCACGTCGTTCATGAACGGGATCATTCCGCTCGATGTCGTTCACGTGGAGCGCTCGCGCTTTGGCGGCGCCGCGCCGCCTGGCTATAGCTGCGAATGGCTCGGCAGCGGCGCCGTGGACGACGAGCAGGCCGAGCTCGATCACGTCATGGGGCTCTACTACGAGCGCTATCAGGCCGCCGACCCGCTGTTCGCCGCGATTCGGGGCACGACCGGCACGCACCTCGTGGTGCGCGACATGAGCACCATTCCCGACGGCGAATTTCGCAAGCGTATCTTCGACGAACGGCAAATCGCCCATGAATGCGTGCTCACGAAGGACGCGAGCCACGCGCAATACTCGCTCGCCATCGTGCGCCGCAAGCATTTGCCCGCTTTCTCGCTGAGCGAACTGAGCCAGTTGCGCCATCTGGGCGACTTCCTGTTTCCGCTGCTCGAATTGCATTCGTCGATGTCGGCCGCCAGAAAGGTCGCCAATACTGCCACCAGCACGGACCCGCTCGCGCTGTTCGACGCCCGCGTCGCGCACGAAGGCATCACGCTCTCCAAGCGCGAATACGAAAGCTGCAAGCACCTGATCGTCGGCCGGACCGTGCCCGAGACGGCGGCCATTCTGGGCGTACGGCAGTCGTCCGCCGAGTCCTATATCCAGCGGGCGTTCGCCAAGCTCGGCGTGCGGACCAAGCGCGATCTGGCCAAATGGGCGCTCGAAGCGCCCGCTGCGGTTGCGGTGCCTAATCCCGCGCCCGCCGTATCGCCCGCTTCATCGTCCGATGCATCGCCCGCTGCATCGTCCTCGCCCCAGGCTGGCACGACACCGGCCGAGCCGCCGCGGGCCGACGCGTAAATCCCCCCGCGCCCGCCGGTTGCGGGCGCAAAGCACCCTTGCCCCCTGCAAGGGGGGGCAGACCCGCCTCCAGGCGCTCACTATAGTGACCCGCGATCAGTCACACTTGCGCACCAAGAGGCAGCGATGAGCACACAGGAAACAGGCAACGCAGCAGCGGACGTGCTGTTCACGAACGCAAAAGTCTATACGGTCGATCCACACAAACCCTGGGCGCAGGCCGTCGCGGTGAAAGGCGAGCGCATCGTCTTCGTCGGCGACGAACGCGCGGCCCGAGCCTGGGCCGGCGAGCACACGCGCATCATCGACGCCGGCGGCCGGCTGATGCTGCCAGGCTTTGTCGAGTCGCACTGGCACTTCGAAACGACGGCGGCGGCCTTTCAGGCCTTCGTGAACTACGAAGATCCGCAGAAGGTGCTCAGCGCGCTGCGCGCCTACGTCGAGACGCATCCCGAAGAAAAGGCCATCACCGGCATGGGCTGGATTCAGGCGACGATTCCGCCCGAACTGCTGTGCAAGGAAACGCTCGACGCCATTTGCCCCGATCGCCCGGTGTGCCTGCTGTCCACCGACTTCCACACGGCGTGGGCCAATTCGAAGGCGCTGGAGATCGCCGGCATCGACGCCGCCACGCCGCCCGTCCAGCCCGGCGCGAGCTGGTTCGAGAAGGACCCCGTCTCGGGCGAGCCGACCGGCGTGATCGTCGACGGCGCGGCCTACTCGCTGCTGCTCAAGCGAATCAGCGACGCCGGCTATCTGCCCAAGGGCATGGAGCTGTACCTGCGCTCCTTCACGGCGTGGCAGGACAAGCTCGCGGCCGCCGGCATCACGACCGTGTTCGACGCGGGCTTCATGGACCCGAGCGGCGACCAGTCGCTGCTCTATGAAACGCTCCAGCACATGGAGCGGCGCGCGGACCTCAAGCTGCGCGTGGTCGGCAGCGTGGCCGTGGTGGGCGAGGTCGAGAAACCCGTGGAGATGCTGAGCGAGTTCCGCACGCGCTATGACTCGCCGCTCGTCAAGGCGCGCGCGCTCAAGCTGTTTCTCGACGGCACCGAAGCGAACCACACGGCGTGGCTGCTCGAGCCCTACGCCGATCGCGCCGATACCTGCGGCGCGCCCACCATGCCCGTCGGCGAATTCGACCAGCACTTGCTGGAGGCCGACAAGGCGGGCTTCAACGTGATGGTGCATTGCGTGGGCGACGCCGCCGTGCGCGCGGCGCTGGACGGTTTCGAGCGCGTGAACCGCACGAACCCGCAGCGCGACCGCCGCCACGTCATCACGCACGCGTTCCTCACGCATCCCGACGACATCCCGCGCTTTCGCGAGCTGGGCGTGATGGCCAATACGCAGCTCCAGTGGGGTGTAGTCGATCTGTACACCGAACTGCTGCGCGAGCACTACGGCACAGAACGCTGGAGCAACATGTACAAGTTCCGCACGTTCATCGAGCAGGGCGTGACGGTGTCGATCGGCATGGACGGCCTCGCCTGCCAGTGCCGCTGCCAGCACCGCCCCGTCGAGCATATCGAGTCCGGCCATACGCGCCAGCTAGCGGGCGAGCCCGACGCGCCGGCGCTGCCCGACATCAACGAGCGCCTGGGCGTTCCGCAGCTCATCGCCGCCTATACGATCAACGGAGCGTGGCAGCTCGGGCTGGAGCACGAGATTGGCTCGGTCACCGTAGGCAAGCGCGCCGACCTCATCGTCCTCGAGAGCAACCTCTTCGAGGTGAACAAGTACCAGATCGGCAAAATCGACATCGCGCTCACGATGATGAATGGCGGCGTCACGCATGCGGCCGGTACGATGCGCACAGCGTTCGATCTGGAAGCGACGGTCTGAGCACGGCGGCGGCCGCCTCGCGCCGGCCGCCGCAATTCGTATTGGAAGCGGCTTCAAAGCTTGCCTGACCCGTCTCATCCAGTCAGGATACCGAAACAAGGAACACCGATAATGTCACGCATCATGACCGGCGCGCCGGTTGCCTCCGAACACCAGGTCACGCTCGAGAACTGGCGCACGAAGCCCTACAGCCAGTGGTCGTTTCGCAACGTGCGCCGCCTGCTGCCCACGGCGGCGATCGCACACGATCCGCGCGCGGCGACGCCGCTGCCGCAGCGCTGCGACGACCTGGGCACCCTCGCCTTCACGACACCCGCCGGGGAGACCGCGAGCATCGACCGCATGCTCGCGATGTCCAACGCGGATGGCTTCCTCGTCATGAAACACGGCCAGATCGTGACGCAGTGGTACGGCCACGGCCTCACGCCCGAGACTCCGCACCTGGTGTTCTCGATCACCAAGTCGCTGGTTGGACTGCTGTGCGGCGTGCTGGCCGACCAAGGCGTGCTCGATGTCGACGCCCCCGTCGTCGAGTATCTCCCCGAGCTGCGCGGCAGCGCATACGATCATGGCGCGACGGTGCGCCACCTGCTCGATATGACCGCGAGCGTGACGTTCGCGGAAGACTATCTCGACACGCGCGGCGCCTTCCTGCGCTACCGCCGCGCGATGGGCTGGAACCCGCCCCTGCCCGACGACCCGGTGGACCTGCGCCGCTTCCTCACGGAGCTGCGCCCCGGCGAACGCGCGCACGGCGAGGTCTTTCACTACAACTCGCCGACGACGGACGTGCTCGGCTGGGTGATCGAACGCGCGGCGGCAAGACCGCTCGACGCGCTGCTCTCGCAGCACCTCTGGATGCCGCTCGGCGCGCAGCACGAGGCCTGCATCACGCTCGACCGCCTTGGCGCCCCGCGCGCGGCGGCCGGACTCTGCGCGACGCTCGGCGACCTCGCGCGTTGCGCGGAGATGGTGCGTTGCCGCGGCGTCGCGAACAGCAAGCAGATCGTGCCGGGCTGGTGGATCGACGACATCATGAACAACGGCAGCCGCGAAGCGTGGCAGCGCTCGACATGGGCCGACTTCCTGCCGGGCGGCTGCTACCGCAGCAAGTGGTATCTCACGGGCGCGGCGGGCGCGCCGTTTATCGCGATCGGGATTCATGGCCAGTGGATCTACGTCGATCCGCGCGCGGCGGTGGTGATCGTGAAGCTCTCGTCCCAGCATTTGCCCGTGGACGAGCCGATGGACAACATCGTGCTCGCCGCGTTCAGGGCCATCGCACGCCATCTCGGCGGTTGAGCGAGGCGACAGGAGAAAACCTGATCGCGACACACAAGCACCGGCACGGCATAGCGGCCTGAATCAATCGCGCGATGCCGTGCCGCTGGGGGGGCAGACCGGCTGCTTGCGCCCGGCTACATTGAAGCAATCGAAACGATACGTCCCGACGAGGACGGCACCACTCAACTATGGAGGAACGACAAGTGGCACGGAGATTTTCAGGCACGCTGAAGGCGATTTGCGCGGCGCTGGCGCTCGCGGGCGCCGCATGGCAGACCATGCCCGCGGCACACGCCGACGATCAGGTGGTCAACGTCTACAACTGGGGCAACTCGATCGGCAAGGACACGATCGCGAACTTCGAGAAGGCGACGGGCATCAAGGTCGTTTATCAGGAGTTCGATTCGAACGATACGCTGCAGGCCAAGCTGCTCTCGGGCAACTCGGGCTACGACGTGGTGGTGCCGTCCGACATGTACTGGGCCCGCCAGGTGCAGGCCGGCATCTTCCAGAAGATCGACCATTCGAAAGTGCCGAACATGGCCGGCCTCGATCCGGAGATCATGAAGATCGTCGCGCAAGAAGACCCGGGCAACCGGTATGGCGTGCCGTGGTCGTGGGGCACGGACGGAATCGGCGTGAACGTGGAGAAGGTCAAGGCGGCGCTTGGCAATGATGTCCAGCTCAATAGCTGGTCGCTGCTGTTCGATCCCAAGAATGCGCAGAAGCTCAAGAGCTGCGGGATTTCCGTGCTCGATTCGCCGGTTGATGCGTTCGGTATGGCGCTTGTCTATCTGAAGAAGGACCCTAACACCAATAATCCTGCCGATTACGAAGCTGCTTATCAGGTGCTCAAGGGCATCCGGCCTTATATTACGCAGTTCAATAGCACCAGCTATATCAACGATCTGGCGGGTGGTGACATTTGTATTGCGCTTGGCTGGTCGGGCGATGTGAACTCGGCTCGCGTGGCCGCGCTGGATGCGAAGAAGTCGTATCACATCAAGTACTTGATTCCTGATGTCGGCACGGCTATCTGGTTCGATATGATGGCGATTCCCAAGGATGCCCCGCATCCCGAGGCGGCCATGAAGTTCATCAACTTCGTGATCTCGGAGAAGGAGGCCGCGGCGCTGACTAACTATACGTCGTATCCGTCGACGGTTCCGGCTTCGAGGGCGCTGGTGCGGCCCGAAGTGATGGCTGATCCGGCCGTGTTTCCGCCGCCGGAGGTTTATCGGAAGCTGTTTATTAGTACGCCTATGACGGCGGAACTGACGCGGTTGCAGAATCGTCTTTGGGCTAAGCTTAAGACTGAATAAGTGAGAAGGGAGGGGGCGGTGGGGCGCCCCCTGATTTAGGGGGCGGGTTTTGCTGCTCCCTGCAATTCTCGCAGCCCGTTTCAGCATCGCGTGCCGAGCACTGGCTGAATTCTCTCGCTTTACGCGTTCTGTGTGTCTCTCGGTGGCTTCTTCGGACGACAATCGGTCGTTGGTATCTCAGTTGCCGGTTCCTGATCAGGCGTTGGCCTTAACTTGGTTTCGCGGCGGGCCGCAGGCGTTGCCCCTGTGCGGGGCGGCACCTACTTTTCTTTGCAGCCGCAAAGAAAAGTAGGCAAAAGAAAGCGGCTCACACCGCCAGTGTGACGCCGTCCCCCACTGCCCTGTCCTTCGGAGCGGCTCCGGGGCATCCGTCTCCTCGCACACTCCGCCTCAGTGACAAAGGACTCATTCTTCCCGCCACGCGCTGCGCGCGGGCGGAAGGGTATGCAAGGAAAACCAGCGGCAGGCCGGCGATTGCGTTATGGATGCCACCCGGAAAATGCGCGGCAGTGCTAACCGTCGAATGCACTGGGGGTATTATTCGGTGAATTCGTTGGGGTGCTAACCGGCGAACGCACGGGCGTGCTGGCTGGCGAATGCGTGGGCGGGCGCCGATCGAATACGTTGGAGTCCTACTAAACGCGTGTATCCCATTGGTTTTTGTTATACCCAACGGCGCGCGCAGCGCCGCCGGATGAATGAGCCCTTAGTCACTCCGGGTGACGTCGAGTGGTGACAGACGCTCCGGAGCCGCTCCGAAATACAGGGCAGTGGTGAACGGCGTCACACTGGCGGTTTGAGCGGCTTTCTTTTGCCTACTTTTCTTTGCCGCGGCAAAGAAAAGTAGGTGCCGCCCCGCACAGGGGCAACGCCTGCGGCCCGCCGCGAATACAAGTTAAGGCCAACACAGCCATAAAAAAGCCGGACGCGGAGCCCGGCATACACCCCATCAGAACGAGTAAATAAGCTGCGTACCAAACAAGTCATTAGACTTGCTATAAGACCCATCGCTCCGCAGGAAGGTATCCTGCGTCGACCAGTCATGCCGATACTCGACCTTAACGGTAAGCTGCTGCGTCGCATAAAACAGCAAATCGAGCGTCACATCCTGGCGCACCGCGCCCTTGCATTCGAAGCCATATCCACCGGCCGCCTTCGAAGCCGCGAGACAACTCGCGCCAATCCCAAATCCGTTATACGGATCCATACCATTGCCGTTAAGCACGATGCTGCTCGCACCACCGCCATTCTTCTGATTGGCAAGCACATCGTATCGCGCGGTCACCCCCATACGGCCGACATAAGGCAAGCGGAATTTACGATTCGCCAGCAACGATAGACCATACCACTGCGCCTGACCGCCGTTGTAGGCCGCGTGCTGCTGCTGGCCATAGTCGACCTCCGCGTTGTACTGAATATCGGCGGTCGTATAGGTGAGATCCGCTTCCCCAAAGAAGAACGCCCCGAACGGACTGGACGCCTGACCACCCACGCCATAGACGCCAGGCAACGTGTTGCCGTTCGCATCAAGACCCTGCATGAGCGACTGCCGGCCAATGTTGAACGAGCCGCCGATGTCAAGCGCGCTAGACCACGTGTAATCAACACGCGCCGTAAAGGTCGGCACACGGTTGCTAGTCGTGACCGGATCACCCAACGCATTGGTACCGGTCTGCAACTGCGCGCCCGCCGTGCGGAACTGCTCATTGCCAAGCATGAACTTCCAGATCCAGTTGCTCCCCTCGCCCATGTAGTTCACCCCCACCCCAACATAGCTGCCGGGATCGGAGAAGTCATAGAGCAGCCCGTGCGTAAGCGTCAGCATCAAGTTGGACTGCTGCACCTCATAGCCACCGAAGCTCGGCATCAAGCCCGCCGTGACGGACGTCGTCATCGAGAGCGGCACCGTGAAGAAAGCCGTGTTCAGGATATTCGAGGTGCTGCTGCCGTGCTCGTTCATCAACTGCGTGATGCCGTTGCCGCGGTTGGGCATCAGCGAGATTTCCGCCGATGGCGCCGTCGGGCCCACGCCGAACGTCTTCTTGATGTCGAGGTACAAGTCGCCGAACGAGCTGTTGAAGTACTGGTAAACGTTCTCGTGGTTCGCGAACAGGAACGACGAAGTCCCCAGGTCGCGGTTGTAAATATAGGTTGGGTCAAGATAGCCCGTCACCGAAAGGCCCGCGATCGGGCCTGTGGTAGCCGCGTCGGTGAGCGTGTCCACCTTCATCTGCTGATTGGCGAGCTGCTGCTTCATCTGGTCGACTTCGTCGTTGGTCAGATGGGCCGGCGCCTTGCCGTAGTCGGGCGAGGACGCGTCCACCGCCTGCGCCTGCGTAGACGGAGCCGCCGCAGCTACGGGTTTCGCCGCGCCCTGCTGCTCGCGCAATGTCTTCACCTCGTTTTGCAGCGCGTGAAGTTGCGCCTGCAGCGCCTTGATCTGATCGCTCGTGGTGTCCGCTGCGGCGAGGCCAGGCAGCGCTCCCGCCACCATGAGGCAGACAAGCTTCTTTCTCATTCTACGTTCTCCTGATTGGTCATATTGCGAAGCGTTTTATTTGCGTTGAAGTCGTTCAGACACTGGCGGGGTCGAATGCCTTTTGCGTCTTTCTTCCGGTGCTTTGCGGGGCCACGCCGGCCGCTTCCGCCGGCGCGAAGGCCCGCTGGATCTCGGCAAGACGCCTGCGCTCGCGTGCCTGCGAGAAGCCAGACCACACGGTCACGAGCTTCGACTCGTTGAACGAATAAACGACGAGGCTGACGATCGGGATATACAGGAACACAAAGCCGAACGTGAGCACGGCAGTGGAAAGCGTGCGATTGGGTTTGATCATTTGCGGCCCTCCATTTCCTTGACCTGGTAGTACTGAAAGACCGCCATCGGCACCGGCGTCACGTCGTGTTCGGAAGAATCGATTACCGCGCGCACGGCGCGCAAAGGCCGACGCATGCGCAGTCGTGCTGGCGAGAAGAGGCAGCCGAGGCGCCGCAAGGCGGCCCCGCCCATCGCCGGTCGTGCGCGCCCTGCCCGGCGCGCGTGTCTCCTTGTGTTTTTCGCGCGGCCTGCGCGGCCTGCGCGGCCTACATGCAGGATTTCACACAGCGTTCATTTGCTTTGCATGACTAACGAGTGATGTTTACGCCGGGTTGCATCGATGTAACGGCCACTCGTCCAAACCGGCGACAACGTTAACTGTTCGATTTGCGGCGGTATGCCCCCCCTTCAGGGGGGCAGGTGCGATGAGGAGAGAAAACCGCGACGTTCAGGCGATGGCCTGCACGCCGATCCCGAGTCCGTCGAGGTGCCGTCGCAGGTGTTCGATGAAGACGCGCACCTTGCGCGTGTTGCGCCGGTGCGGTTGGTAGAGGACGTAAACGGAGGGGCCGAGCGCCGTCTGCTCGCGCCAGTAGTCGGAGTCGAGTTCGACGAGCTCGCCTCGCGAGATATGGGGCGCGGCGCTCCACTTCGGCAAGAATTGCAGGCCCTGTCCGTCGAGCAGGCAGGCCAGCAGGAAGTCGAAGTTGTCGCTCGTGAGGCGCGGCACCGGCTGCTTCAGACGCATGCGCTCGCCGCCGTGCTCCACCCACCAGAAGTTTCGGTTGAGCAGCGGATGATGAAGAATCAGCCAGTCATGCGACTGATAGTTCTCCAGCGTCACGGACGCGCCCTTGCGCGCGATATAGGCCGGGCTCGCGCAGAGCATCAGGCAATTCTCGAGCAGGGGCTGCGCAATCAGGCCGGGCAGGTCGATCGGCCCGTCGCGCAACGAGAGATCGTAGGCCTCGTCGTTCATGCTGTCGTTCAGATCGACTTCCAGCCGCAACTCGGGATGCTCGCGCAGGAAGCTGCAACATGCGCCGTTCAGGAACGCCGGCCCGAACGGCGGCAGCGCGACGATGCGCAAACTGCCGCGCAGCGCGTGCTGCAGATCGTCGACGGCCTCGGCGGCCAGTTGCAATTGCGTGAGCGCCTGGCGCGCCCCCTCGAGGTAGAGCTGGCCCGCCTCGGTCAGCGTCATGCGGCGCGTGGTGCGCTCGAACAGGCGCGCGCCCAGCTCGGCCTCCAGCTGCATCACGCCCTTGGTGACGGCCGAGGGCGTCTTGCCCAGTTGCTCGGCCGCGCGGCTGAAGCCGCCGAAGTCGGCGGTCGCGACGAACATGGTGAGCGCGGTCATCTTGTCCATGGATCTGTTCCTGGCAGGCACAAAACTTGTGTCAAAACGGGCCACGATGCGCGTGGCGAACATCCGCTAATCTACGAAATCCGGCGGAAAAATGTGAGGTGGCGAGTCTAGCGGGATTTCGGCATCCCACACGCCGCCTTGCGAATTTGTGCCTCATGGGAAACGGCCAGGGTGAAAAACCTGGCCGCCGCAGCAAATACTGGGAGCATTCGACGTGAAAATTCATACCTTCGTGACCGAAACCGCAAATCCCGAGCTTCGCGGGCGGCAGATCGGAGAACGATGGGCGCGGGAAATCCAGCAAACGGCTGCGCGCTACCTCGGCTTTTTCCCGCGTATGGGGGTCCCCGCCGAGCAGGCGCGCGCCATCGGCGAGGCGTGCCAGAGCCGGCTGGAAACCTGGTGCCCCGACCTGGCAGCCGAAGTCGCGGCAATGGCCGAAGGCGCGCGGCTGCCACTGTGGCAGCTCGCTTGCGTGAGCGCCCGCACGGAGATCCTCGCGATCAAGCCGCCGGCGCCAGAAGGCGAGTGCTCGACCGCCGTGTACGCAGCGCCGGACACACGCGTGCCGCGCTCGATCCAGACCTGGGACTGGCACGAGGCGCTCGCGCCGCATGGCCTGATGCTTCAGCTCACGACCCGGCGCGGCATCACGGTGAAGCAGTTCACCGAATTCGGCATGCTGGGCAAGATCGGCGTGAACAGCGCGGGGCTGGGCATGCATTTCAACATCCTCCACCACGCGAGCGACAACGCTGCGGGCGGCGTGCCGGTGCACGCCATCGCGCGGCGGCTGCTCGAAGAGGCGGCCAGCGTCGACGAGGCCATCGACCTTGCGCGCTCCGCGCCACTAAGCGCATCGACGGTATTGAACGTGTTCGCGCGCGACGCCTCCGCGGCTTCGGGCCTGCGCGCCGCGAGCATCGAGTTGAGCCCGAGCGGCGTCGCGGTCGTGCCGCCGCGTGAGGACGGCTGGCTGCTGCACACGAACCATTTCCTCGACGACGGGCTCACCATGGGCGAGCGCGCCCCGGAGACGTCCACCACCTGGGTGCGGCTCGACCATCTGAAGGCGGCCGTGGCCGGCATGACCGCCAGCGACCTGCGCAGCCGCGCCGAAGCGATGTGCGGCAGCGCGGGCGCGAACGCGCCGGTCTGCGTGCGCCCGGACCCCAGCCGGCCCGATACGGAGCACTGGGAGACGCTCCTCACGATCGGCATCGATACCGAAGCCGGCGCGCTCGACTATGCCGCTGGCAATCCGCAAGTTCTCCTGAAGATGGGCAGCGCGCGCTTCTGATACGCGCGGCGCGGGCCACCGAATCCGCGCGCCGAGGCAAGAAAAAATCAAGGAAAAAACAATGGTTGGAGACACTTCGCGCGCCCTCTCCGCGAGGGCGGCGCTCAGGGCATTTTGCGTGTCCGGCATGGGCACGGCGCTCGAGTTCTACGATTTCGTGATCTACGGGATGGCCGCCGCACTGGTGTTCCCGCAGGTGTTCTTTCCCTCGCTCGACCGACTGACCGCGACGCTGGTCGCGTTCGGCGCGTTTGGCGCGGGCTTCCTCGCGCGGCCGCTCGGCGGCGTCCTGTTCGGTCACTTCGGCGACAAGGTCGGGCGCCAGAAGGTGCTCGTCACGACGCTGCTCCTCATGGGCGCCAGCTCGTTCCTGATCGGCTGCCTGCCCGGCTACGCGTCGATCGGCGCGGCGGCGCCGGTCCTGCTGATCCTGTTGCGGCTGATCCAGGGCTTCGCGGCCGGCGGCGAATGGGGCGGCGCGGCGCTCTTCGGCATCGAGCACGCGCCCGCCGGCCGGCGCGGCCTGTGGGGCAGTTTCACGAGCATGGGGATTGGCGTGGGCGGGATCATCGGCGACATCGTGTTCGGCGCCGTGAGCGCGGGCGCGCACGGCGACCTCGCCAGTTTCGCGTGGCGCATTCCGTTCTGGCTCGGCGGGCTGCTCGTGCTGGTCGGCCTCTATGCGCGCATGCAAAGCGGGGCGCATGCCGCCGCCAGCCACGCGCACGACGCGAAGATGCCGCTGCTCGAAGCCATCCGCCAGCGCCCGCGCGAGTTGCTGCTGTGCACGGGCATCGCGTTCGGCTACATCACGATCGCCTATATCGGCAGCACCTTCTTCCTCGCCTACGCCACCGATATCGGCTATAGCAGCACCCAGGCGCTCGTCTTCGACCTCGCGCTCTCCGTTGCCATCGTGCTGTCCGCGCCGCTCTTCGGCCATCTCTCGGACAAGCTCGGGCGGCGCACCGTCATGATTTGCGGCGCGGCGGTCATGACCGCCGGCATGTTCGCGTTCTTCGCGCTCGTGGGCATGAAAAGCGTGCCGCTCGCGTTCCTCGCCTACGTGCTCGTGGGCGCGTTCATGGGCATGACGCAAGGCCCGATTCCGGCCTTCCTCGGCGAGCAGTTTCCGCAGGCGATGCGTTACTCGGGTATTTCCGCGAGCTACCAGATCGGCGCGGCACTGGGCGGCGGCACCGCATCGAGCGCGGCCACCGCCATCCTGATCGCCACGCATCACAACGCGCTTGCCGTTGCGCTCTATGGCGCGCTGGCGCTCGCGCTGGTGGCGTTCTGCTCGTATGCGCTGAAGGAGACGGCCACGCTGACCATGGCCGAGATCGACGAGCAAACACCGGATCGGCTCGATGCAAAAATAGTTTGCAGTTCTGATTGAATCGGGCGTTTCGGTTCCGGACCAACGGGACGTCGGCCAAGCCCGCTCAATGATGAGCGCGCACCCGACTCGCCCCCTACTCACACCCTTCGGGCCGCGCGTTCCAGCGCCGGATCGCGCGATTCTCGCGGTCGAAGCCGAGCATGCTGATCGTTGCCGTATCCAGGTAGAGATGCGCGCCCAGCGCCGCCGAATTGCCGATCCAGCACCCCGCGAGCACGCGCAGAAAATGGGCGTGCGAGAAAACGGCGATGCGGCGGGCCGCGCCGCTCGATCCACTCTGCGCGAGCATCGCCAGCAGACTCTCGACCACGCCGCGAGCGCGCACTTCGATCTGCGAGAGGCTCTCGCCGTGCGGGATCAGCGAGTGCCAGACATTCCAGTCCGGCTCCGTCTTGCGGATGTCGGCCGTGGTGCGGCCCTCGTAGATGCCGTAATCCCATTCGTGCAGATCGCCCGACACGATCATCTCGTCGCCGAGGCCCGCCAGCCGGCAGGTCTCGATGGCGCGCGACATCGGGCTCGCGAGCACCGCATCGAAGTGCTGCGCGGCGAGCGGCCTCGCGAGCGCACGCGCCTGATCGCGGCCATGCTCGGTGAGCGCGATATCGGTGCGCCCCGTGTGCTGGCCGCTGCGGCTCCACTCGGTTTCGCCGTGGCGAATCAGCCAGACTTCGCCAGACGCGGCGCTTGTTTTCAGATCGACGGACATCGGGTCACTCCGGTAACGGGCTGACGCCTCGCGACTTCCATCGCCAGGCGCAAGAACAAGTTCGCGGAGGTCATTCTAAGGCAGCGACGCGCGCCAGACAGCGCGCGTCGCCCAGCTTGGTCCGTCAATGTCGACGGACCGGCTTGCCGTTCATCCGATGTCCGATGCAATCGGGCGCTTCCGGCATGAGGCGCTCAGCTGCCGTTCACTTGCCGTTCTGCGGCGCCTGGATCATCTTCCAGCCATTGCCGGCCGGGTCACGGAAGCCCGCGTCGATACTGCCATAGCGGTCGACCGGCTCCTGCGTGAATTCCACGCCCTTCGCCTTGAGCGCGGCATAGCTCGCGCGGCAGTCGGCCACGGAGAGCACGAGCGGCGGCATGGCTCCCTTGGCGACCATGGCCCGCAGCGTTTGCGCGGTCGCTTCGTCGTGCACGGGCGGCCCGGGCGCGAACAGGCCGAGCTGAAACGACGGCTGGTCCGGATGCTGGACCGTAAGCCAGCGGTAAGTGCCATTACGCACGTCCGTATGGACGCGGAATCCGAGTTTGTCGACGTAAAACGCGAGCGCCGCATCCTGATCGTCGACGTACAGGCCCACTACATTGATCCCGTTGTTCATTTGACCTCCTTGGTTGATGGCCGCACTGTATCGTGGACCACCCGGCGGCGCTTCTCCAAAACTGCCATCGTGAGGTCGGGGCGCTGCGCGGCCTTCAGGACGCAGGCGGGCACACGGTCGAGCTCGGACATGCTCGCGCGCGCCTCGCGGCGCATCGCGCTCGGGCTCATGCCGGTGATGTCGCGAAAGATGCGCCCAAACGTGCCCAGACTCTCCCAGCCCGTGGCGAACGCGATATCCGTGATGCCGAGCTCCGTGTCGCGCAGCAGCGTGGTCGCCTGCTCGATGCGCCGGGTCAGCAGGTAGCGGTGCGGCGGCACGCCGAAGGCCCGCTTGAAGGAACGGGCGAAATGCGCCTCGGACACGCCGCTGACTTCGGCCAGACGCTTGACGGGCCACGCTTCGTGCGAGGCGGCGTCCATGCGGTCGCGCGCGCGCAGGAGGCGGCGCAGCAGGGCCGGGTCTTCCAGCGCCTCGGCGCTGCGTGGCGCGGGCGACGAGACAGGGGGCGGCTTGCGATGATCGTTGCGTGAGGGCATGAGTTCTGCTGCGGTGGCAGTGAGCGCGTAGTTCAGGCTCGAAAAGCATACCGAAATAGCAGCGCGGGAGCCCGCTCAGGCGATCGAGTCTAGAATGGCGGCAAAAAACCATGCATTCGACGGGGTGTCGCGCAATACGGAGACGACATGACAGCAAGCAATGCTTCGCAGTTGACCTCCCCCTCGGACTATATCGCCCACCATCTGCAGAACTTCTCCACGCCCCACGAGCCCATGACTGTCACCGGGCAGCATGCTGGGTTCTTCCCGTGGAACTTCGAGGCCCTCATCCTCGCGGCCGTCCTCTTTGCCGTGCTCGTGTTGTGCGCCGCGCTCACCGACCGTCGGGCGCTCTTCAGGCTCGACCGGGGCATGAGCTTCGGCCGGCGCCTGTACGTCTGGTGGTCCTGTGCCTGGCGGCAATGGCTCGCGAACACGCTGCTCTTCATCGCTGGCCTGTTCGCCTTTCATTTTCTGATGGCGCAGGCCGGCCTGCCGCTCGCGCACTGGACAGCCGAACTGAGCAGGCCGCGCCCGGCGGGTGTGTCGTCCACGTGGCTCGTGGCGCTCGATGTCCTGTCGGGCGTCGTGGCCAACCTGCTGCCCGTCATCGTGGCCCTCGTGCTGTATGCGCTGCTGAGCCTGCCGCTCGCGGGCTACATGGTACGCGGCGGACTGGTTGCGCACGCAATGCCCGCGCCCGCGCGGCTCGGCCTCTGGCACGCAACGCTGCTTGGCTGGACGACCTACGTGTGGTCCATTCCGGGCAGCCTCGCGATTGCCGACGTGGCAGCGCCGCTTCCCCATCATGTCTCTACCGTGTGCCGGGCCCTGCTCGTCGTGCTCTGGAGCATGTATATCGTCCTGCCGCGCCAGTTGCGCAGGATGACGCGCCTCGCAACACCCGGCATCCGCAGCTAAGATCGAGAGCTTTCGAACCTTGCCCGTCTTCCATGCACACGGATATGTCATCGCCGCGCTCGTCCTCCACAGGCCGCGCGCTTGAAGTGCTGCTGGTCTTTCTCAGGCTCGGTGTGACGAGCTTTGGCGGCCCGATTGCGCATCTTGGCTACTTCCGCCGCGAGTTCGTCGAGCGCCGCCGCTGGCTCGACGACGAGGCCTTCACCGATCTGGTCGGGCTGTGCCAGTTCCTGCCAGGACCCGCGAGCAGCCAGACCGGCTTTTCGATCGGCTTGCTGCGGGCCGGCTGGGCCGGCGGGCTCGCGGCCTGGTGCGGCTTCACGCTGCCCTCGGTGTTCGCGATGCTGGTCTTCGCGGCCATCGCGCCGGATCTGGGCGGGCCGGTCGGCGCAGGCGTGGTGCATGGCCTGAAGCTCGTCGCGGTGGCCGTGGTGGCCCAGGCCGTCTGGGACATGGCGCGGCGTCTGTGCCCCGACCGTCGCCGCGCGGCCATCGCGCTGACCTCGCTCGCCTTGCTCAGCCTGCTGACCTCGGCCTATGCGCAACTCATCGCGATCGCCGCGGGCGCCCTGCTCGGCCTCGCGCTGTGCCGCACGAAAACCGCGGACGATACACGCGCCGCACCCGGGCATTCCGGCGAGTTTCCCGTGTCGCGCAAGGCGGGCATCGCCGCGCTGGTCGTCTTTTGCGTGCTGCTGTTCGGACTTCCGCTGCTTGGCGCGGCCGCGCAGGGCGTGCGCGTGTTCGAAGCGTTCTATCGGTCCGGCGCGCTCGTGTTCGGCGGCGGACACGTGGTGCTCCCCTTGCTCCAGCACGCGACGGTCGCAACCGGCTGGGTCGCGCCCAACGACTTCCTTGCCGGCTACGGCGCGGCGCAGGCCGTGCCGGGGCCGCTGTTTACGTTTGCGGCTTTTCTCGGCTGGATGATGGCGACGCCCCCCAACCACTGGAGCGGCGCGCTGCTCGCCACGGTGGGGATCTTTCTGCCGGGCCTGCTGCTCGTGCTGGCCGCGCTGCCGTGGTGGCACGCGTTGCGCAGCCGGCCGGCCATGGCGGCGGCCCTTGCCGGCGTCAACGCCGCCGTCGTCGGCCTGCTGGCCGCCGCGCTCTACTCGCCGGTCTGGACGAGCGCGGTCCAGACGCAAGCCGATTTCGCCATCGCCTGTATCGGCTTCATTCTGCTGGTGCGCTGGAAAATGCCGCCGCTTGTTGTAGTGGGTTTCTGCGTCGCGACCGGGATCGCGCAGAGCATGCTGCACTAAACGTTTGCTATCAATCGCACAATTGAGCAAGACTGAACGTGGCATCGCGCACGGGCGGGCGTACTTGCCCTAATTGCTTCGATTCGGCCGGCTGTGCCGAAATGCGCATATGGAACGTCGCAAACGGTCAAGACGGATCGATATTGGCTTCATATAGTCGCTTCCTGCGATTGCCGCGGCGTTCCTCATTCGGAGCGGTTCGATCGATACCACGCCTACTTTGCCGACAAAGGAAACAACATGCGCTTTGCGAAGACTCTCACCCCTGTCGCAGTTGCAGTTGGAGCACTTCTCGCCGTTGCGCCGCTCGCCTCCCACGCGGATACCGTCGTTAAAATCGGTTTTGCCGCGCCGCTCACCGGACCCAACGCCAATTACGGCAAGGATCTGGAGAACGGCGTCAAGATGGCCCTCGACGATGCCAAGGCCCAAGGCGTGAAGATCAACGGCCAGCCCGTCTCGTTCGAACTCGTCGCCGAAGACGATCAGGCCGACCCGCGCGTCGGCGTGCAAGTCGCGCAAAAGCTCGTGGACGAAGGCGTCTCCGTCGTTGTCGGCCACTTCAACTCGGGCACGACCATCCCCGCTTCCGAGCTCTACGAAAAGGCCGGCCTGCCCGACATCGATCCGGCCGCCACGAACCCGGTCATCAGCGGCCGCGGCTTCAAGAACATCTTCATGGTGATCTCGAGCGACGCGCAAAACGCGGGCACCGCGGGCGCCTACGCGGTCACGACCACGAAGGCCAAGCGCATCGCCGTTATCGACGACCGCACGGCATTCGGCCAGGGCGAAGCCGACGAGTTCGTGAAGGCGGTCAAGGCGCACGGCGGCGACATCGTCGATCGCGAGTACACGACGAACCAGGCGACCGACTTCAAGACCCAGCTCACGACCATCAAGAGCAAGAACCCCGATCTGATTTTCGTGGGCGCGCTCAATCCGCAGGCGGCCGGCATCATGAAGCAGATGAGCCAGCTCGGCATCAAGGCGCAGTACGTGGGCGGCGGCGGCGTGAAGGACGTCGACTTCATCAAGCTCGCGGGCGACGTGTCCGAAGGCGCGATGGCATGGGAATACGGCCGTCCGCTCGACAGCACGCCGGTAGGCGCGAAGTTCGCCGAACGCTTCAAGCAGAAGTACGGCGAGGACGTGCTCTCGTACGCGCCGTTCGGCTATGACGCGGCATGGGCCGCCATCAAGGCGATGCAGGCCGCCAATTCGACGAAGCCCGACGACTATCGCGCGAAACTGCAAGGCATCAGCTTCGACGGCATCACCGGCCATATCTCGTTCAACGCGAACGGCTCGCTGAAGAACGGCTCGTCCACCGTCTATCAGGTGAAGAACGGCCAGTGGGTGACGGTGAAGACGGTAAGCGGACTCTGATCGCTCGTGCAGGCCCGCCGCTCTCCGGCGGGCCGTGCAGCGTAGTCGTCATCGTTGCCGATACAGGGCAATTCCTTCGCTAGCGGAGAACCCTGCGCGATCACTGAGGTTGCGCGGGCACCAGACCGTACCTGGACATGACCGCGCCAAGCCTGGCGCGATCGGCGCCGTCGCCGGCATTGATGATGGCCGCGACGTCGAGGAAATACTGCGCGCCGATGTCGGGTGAAAGGACAACAAGGGCACGGGCCACCTCATCGTGAGGATTGCTGAACTGATGGACCGATCCCTTGGGGGTGTGCAGCCAGTCGCCTGGCGCCAGATCCCGGATGACGCCATCGACGCCATACCGAAGCACGCCCTCCAGCACATAGACGCATTCTTCGTTGCCTGTGTGGCTATGGGGCGGCGGAACACGCGAGCCCGGCGGGACCGTCAACTCGAATACGCCCATACCGCCGGTTGCGGACCCATCGATCAGATACCGCACGGTCAATAGCCCAAGCTGGATTGGCTCGTTCGAGCCTTTGTTTTCGACAGTCATTGCGGTCTCCCCGACGTGGAAAAATTTGGCAACTGTCGAACCAGTGTAGGTCAGGGACGCCCGGTTAGGGACGCCCGGTTAGGGACGGCCGGTTAGCGACGCCCGGTCAGGGACGCCCGGGTTGCGACACCTCCCGTGACGGTGCGCGCGACTCACCTGAGCTTCCAGAGCCCGAAGACAGCAATCAGCAAACCCAGTCCAAACACACCGCCAATCAACACGTACGTTTCCATTTCGTTTCCTGAATACTGTTGCGCTAATGACGCCCGAGCGCTTGCCGGCGAAGCCCGGCGGCACGCGCATCAGTCAATCGCCGCATACTACCGCCTCCACCTTTCAGGGCCCATGCGTTGCGCGTGACGCGCTGCGCACGCGCCTCCGAATAAAATCGCGCATCATCCGATGACCGATTCATTCGGATGAAAATATTCCGTAAGGAATCTGACGCTCAGCATTCATGCGTCGATGCTCTAATCGCACTGCCGCGTGGCCCCCAAATTTGGCACAAGCACATGATGCGAATCTGATCATCGCCACGCCTCGGCTCCGCGGTTAATCCGGCAAAACGAATTCAACCAGGAGCCCGATATGCAATGGCGTCACGTAGCACTTGGATCGCTCACCGTCGCAGCATTCGCATCGACAGTCGCATGGAGCGCTGGCGACGATCACGACTGGAATCATCCAGACGAAGTTCACACGGCCACGCCGATCAAGCATCTGGTCGTGATCTACGGCGAGAACGTTTCGTTCGATCATTACTTCGGCACCTATCCGCACGCGACCAACCCGTCAGGCGAGCCCGCATTCAACGCGCAGGCGGGCACGCCCGAGGTGAACGGTCTTTCGGGCGCGCTGCTCACCAGCAACCCGAACTTGAATCCGGCCAACGGCGCGGGCGCGTCCAATCCCTTCCGTCTGGACCGCACGCAGGCCGCCACGGCCGACCAGAACCACGCGTACACGCCCGAGCAGGAAGCGTACGACGACGGCAAGGCCGACCTCTTCCCGAAGTACACGGGTAAGGGCACGAGCGGCGGGGCCGGCGCCTTCGGCACCACGGGCCAGGTGATGGGCTATTACGACGGCAACACGGTCACGGCGCTGTGGAACTACGCACAGCGCTTCGCGATGAGCGATAACGCCTACACGGCGACCTACGGACCGTCCACGCCGGGTGCGCTCGAAGTGGTCTCGGGGCAAACCAACGGCATGACGGTTGTGCTGCCGTCGCCGGCGCCTGCGACGCCCGCCTCGTACTACGTGAAAGACGGTCAGGGCGGGTACACGATGATCAACGACGTGGACCCGGGCAACGACCTCTGCTCGAGCAAGACCAACACCTCGATGATGACCGGCAAGAATATCGGCGACCTGCTGAACGCCCGCAACATTACGTGGGGCGGCTTCATGGGCGGCTTCAATCTCGCCACGAAGAACAGCAATGGCACGACCGGGTGCCTGCGCAGCACGGTGTCGCCGGTCGTCGGTGCAGCCACGGCCGACTATATTCCGCACCACAACTGGTTCCAGTACTACGCGTCGACGTCGAATCCGAACCATTTGCGCCCGAGCTCGATCGAGGCGATCGGGCACACGATGGAGCGGCATAGCCACACCCCCGACCCGGCCAATCACGAATACGACGTCGACGACTTCTACGACGCAGTGAGCGCCGGCAATTTCCCGGCCGTGAGCTTCCTGAAGGCCCCGGCCTACCAGGATGGTCACGCAGGCTATTCGGACCCGCTCGACGAGCAGGCTTTCGTCACGAAGGTCGTGAACTTCCTGCAGGAGCAGAAGGACTGGAAGGACACCGCCGTTGTCGTGGCATGGGATGACTCGGATGGCTGGTACGACCACGCTTACGCGCAGCCGACCAGCGCTTCGTTCGACCCGGTTGCCGACCAGCTGAACGGCCCCGGAACCTGCGGCACCGGCTCGGCGCCCAATGGCCTGAGCGGCAAGCCTGTGAACGGCCGCTGCGGTCCGGGCACGCGCATTCCGTTTGTCGTGATCTCGCCGTGGGCGAAGGAGAACTACGTCGACCACACGCAGATCGACCAGGCATCGGTGGTGCGCTTCATCGAAGACAACTGGCTTGATGGGAAGCGTCTGGGTGGCGGTTCGTTCGACGCTACGGCGGGCAGCATCATGGGCATGTTCGATTTCAACCGCCGCGGCGAAGGCCGCTACGAACACAAGCTGTTCCTCGACCCGCAGACGGGCCTGGTTCTCGACAAGGCCCCGAAGAGCTGACGCCAGCGCGCGACAGACCCTTACGGCATGACTAACGTGCGCCCTTGCCCTGCTGCTTAAGCAGCAGGGCAAGGGCGCACGGCTTCATTCGAACGCGCGTTACGTGGCGCAGGGAGTAGATCGGCGCGTCCCGGGTGTCTCAGTGCACCGGTTCGATCTTGAAGTCATCGACCGCCAGGCCAAGGTCCACGCCTTCACCGGTGCCGCTCAACGTCATCGACGTCGTTCCCTTGGTCAGCACCTGGGCAGTACCGCCGTTACCCGCCCCGGCCGAGGCGCCGGCCTGCGCATAGCTGCCGTACACCTCCTTGATGCTGTAGACATGGGTGATATCGCCGTGGCCGCTGACGCGGAATTTGCCGGCCGTCAGGCCGCCGCCGTGCACGCTGATCTTGACGGCGGCCTTTTGCCCGTTGCTGCAAGTGACATGGCCGCGCCCTTCGGCATGCTGATAAATCGCCGACCATCCGGACATGCTGAAGGTCAGACGGCATTTCACCGGCGCGCTGCCTGCCTGAGCCGGAGTGGCGCTCAAGCCCGCCAGGGCGCCCACGCACAGCAACGTGGCGGCGGTCGATACAAGAGTAGGCTTGCTCATAGGGACTCCACGCACATGAAGAGGGGGCGTCCAGTGTAACTGCCATTCGCGGTTTGCCGGCTGAGCGGCGCACAAATCCCCGGATCAGGGTTGGCGTTTGCCGCGGCCACCGGCGGGTTTGCCAGCCGGCTTGCGTGAACCTGCAGCCGGCTTGCCGGCGGGTTTGCTGCGTGGCTTTTGTACGCTGAATGGGCTACCGCTGATCAAGCTTGCGTCTTTACCGGCAGCCACGGCGTGCGGCGCCGCAGGCTTGCGTTTGCTTTCGCCACTTTGCGGGTGCGGTTTTTTGCCGGGCACCTGCACGGCGGCCGGTGCGGCTTGCGGCACTTTGGGCTTCTTGGGCTTTTTCGGTTTCTTGATGATCTGGCCCGTTGCGCTGGTTTCCGGCACGCGGTGTTCGGCTTCGAAACCCGGCTCCTCTTCACGAGGCAGCGTCTGCCGGATCAGCGCTTCAATCGCGGCCAGTTGCGGCGCTTCATCGGCACACACGAGGGACACCGCCACGCCGCTGGCGCCCGCGCGACCGGTTCGGCCAATACGGTGCACATAGTCTTGCGCCACGATCGGCAGATCGACGTTGATCACGAGCGGCAAGTCGTCGATATCCAGCCCACGCGCAGCGACATCGGTGGCGACCAGCATCTGGATCTCGCCCGTCTTGAAGCGCTCCAGCGCACGCAGGCGCGCGGGTTGCGGCTTGTCGCCGTGGATGGTGTCGATCGCATAGCCCGCGTCATCCAGCATGGCCGCCAGGAAATCCACGCCGCTGCGGGTTTTGACGAACACCAGCGCGTGCTTCCACTTGTTTTCAGCCACAAGGTGCATGAAGAGCTCGGGCTTGTTCCGCTTATCCACCGTCACCACCCACTGCTTGATCTTGCTGGCCGTGGCATTGGGCGGGCTGACGCTGATATTGACCGGGCTGCGCAGAATGCTCGCCGCCATGGCGCGGATGTCATCGGTAAACGTGGCGGAGAACAGCAAGGTCTGGCGCTGAGCCGGCAACGCCGCAAAAACGGCGTTGAGCTCGCGCGCAAAGCCCAGGTCCAGCATGCGGTCCGCTTCGTCGAGCACCAGCGTCTGGACTTGATCGAACTGCACGGCGTTCTGGCGATTGAGATCCAGCAATCGGCCCGGCGTGGCAACGAGCACGTCCACGCCCTTGCGCAACTTCATCATCTGCGGGTTGATGCTCACGCCGCCGTAGGCCGCCAGGAAACGCAAGTCGAGACCTTTGCCGTAAGCGACAAAGCTTTGCAGCACTTGTTCAGCCAGTTCACGCGTGGGCACCAGCACCAGAACACGCGCGCGGTTGCTGGACACCGCCGGGCCGTGTTGCACCAGCCGTTGCAACAGCGGCAGCGCAAAGCCCGCCGTTTTGCCCGTGCCGGTCTGCGCGCCAGCCATGACGTCCTTGCCGCTGAGCACCGCAGGAATCGCCTTGGCCTGCACCGGCGTAGGTGTCTGGTAATTGAGCTCCTGCACATTACGCAGCAAGGGATCGATCAGGCCAAGCGAGGCAAAAGACATGGGGCATATTCCGGGCTAAAACCGCAATTCTACCGGTTGCCGCGCTGATTGCACCCCGAGGGGCATGGGTGCCAGCGCGACACGACCCGTGGGCTTCTGCCGATCTACTCACGACTTCATGGATCGAGAACCCATCGGGCGGAACGGCTCACGGAATAGGGCAATCCCCGAGCGCCTTTTAGGACACTTGCCTTATTCATGCGCATTGGGTCGGCGAATACAGTCATCAATGCCGGCGTGCCGCGTTGGAAATTTCAATGCACCACGTGCGTGCAACGCGCAAAAGGAGGTCATCGTGAAATCGGTCATCCTCGCAGTCACCGCCGCATCCGCCCTCGCCGTATCGCTCGCGGCAGTCGCCCAGTCGGACACGCAGGCGCCCATCACACGCGCCCAGGTGCGCGCCGAACTCCAGCAACTCGAGCAGGCTGGCTACACGCCCTCCAGGGGCGAGGACGTCAACTACCCGCAAGACGTTCAGGCAGCAGAAGCGCGCGTGACGGCCCATAACGGCTCAACCGGGTACGGCGGCGTAGTGAGCGGGTCATCGGCATCGGGTTCGCCCGCGACCGCCTCGCCCTCTTCCTCCGAGAGTCAGCTATACGACTACTGAGCACCCCGCCCAATCGTGAAAGACGGGGTCCGTCCGGTTGTTAGCGACCCCGTCACCGGCGGTAATGATGCTGTCAGCCCGCGGGGCTCTCTGGCCCCGCGAGATGTCTCGTTGCTGCGCGATAACCGGGTCGACCACGCTTCCCCAATCTCCACGCGCTCATGCGGGAGAGGTAGCCTGCTACCCAATGAATGTTGAGCGAATGTTGTTCATACGCCGACAACAGTGAGTTGCTCTCCTTACGCTCAATTCTGAGCCATTGCCGACCTACACTGTCTCAACACGATCCGCAAAAAAATGCGCGCGGAACTCTCCCTGGAGACAAGGTTATGAAACTCGTTCAACTCATCGTTGCTGCATCTATTTTGGTCCCGGCGGTGTCTTCGTTCGCCCAATCGACGCCGGTGGCCGTCAATGAAGCCGTAAGGTCGCAAGTCGCTCAAGAAGAGACGACGTACCGGTCTTTGGATGCCAGCGACAAGCAGCAGGCTGCAATCAATAACGCCAATCGGAATGGCGTGCGGAACCGTCAGACAGCGGAAGTCAACTTGGGTCGTTACTCGCTATCCGTCGTCCGTCCGTCGTTTTGAAGTTGCCAATAACTATCACGGCGATAGTTATCACGGATACCGCACAAAAAAACGCCACCCCGAAAGGTGGCGTTTTTCGCACGCGCATGACGCTCAAGCCAGCATAACCGCCTCGTCCGCCTTCACCGCACTCACCCGCGCCCCATCCGCAGCGAGCCTGCGATAACGCGCCAGCGCCCAAAGCGGAAAGTACGCCGTATAGCCGTGATACTTCAGATAGTAGATACGCGGAAAACCCGGCGCATTGTGCGAGCGGTGCCACCAGAAGCCCTCGCTGTCCTGCACCGAAAGCAGATACGCAATCCCGCGCCGCACCGATTCCGACTCATGGTCGCCGAACGCCATCTGCGCGAGCAGCGCCCACGCCGTGAAGTTCGACGTGCTCTCGCCGCCATTCGTGCCCGCGAGGCGCGGGTCGACGTAGCTGTCGTTGGTCTCGCCCCAGCCGCCGTCCGCGTGCTGGCGCGACCTGAGCCAGGCGAGCGCACGCGCGATATACGGCTGCGACGGGTCCTCGCCGGCTAGCGCGAGGCCCGCCAGCACGCTCCACGTCCCGTAGATGTAGTTCGTGCCCCAGCGGCCCCACCAGCTGCCATCGGCCTGCTGGGTCGCCTTGATGTAGTCGATCGTGCGCGCGAGCGCCGCCTTGTCTTCCGCGCGGCCCGTCACGCCGAGGCACAGCAGCACACGGCCCGACACGTCCTCGGTGGGTGGATCGAGCAGCGCGCCGTGGTCCGCGAACGGAATCGCATTCAGATAGAGGCGATCGCAATCCGCATCGAACGCCGCGAAGCCGCCGTTGCGCGACTGCAGTCCGCGCATCCAGTCGAGCGCAAGCGTCACGCGCGCGGCGTACGGGTCCGTGCCCGTGGCGCGCTGGATCGAACGGCCGCGGCGATGCAGCATCGCGGCCACGACCGCGCTGTCGTCGATATCGGGGTAATAAGGGTTCGCATACTGGAACGCCCAGCCGCCCGGCGGCACGTCGGGGCTCACGTTCTCGATCCAGTCGCCCTTGAGGTCGTCCACCTGGCGCGTCGCGAGCCAGTCGTAGGCGCGCGCGATCTTCTGCTGCAGTTCCGCGATGGGCGTCGATGCAACACCCGACGTAGCGACGCCCGACGCATCGACGCCCGACGTAGCGACGCCCGACTGATCGGGCACCGCAACGGCCTGTTCGAGCGCCATCGTGCTCCACGCGGTGTCCCATACCGGCGACAAGCACGGCTGGCAGTACATGCTGCCGTCGGGGCGCTCGACGAGCAGCTTCTCCAGCGCATTCTCGCAATCGCGCCGCAGCGGATGGTTCTCGTGATAGCCGAGCACTTCCATCATCTGGTAGCTGTAGACGATAGGCGGGAAAATGCCGCCCATGCCGTCCTCGCCGTTCATGCGCTCCGCGCACCAGGCTTCTGCGTGCTTCATCGCACGCGCGCGCAAGGCTCGCGGGATCAGCGGCTCGAGGTGGCGAACCGCGCGGTCCAGCGCAAGGAAAAGCTTGCGCACGCCCTTGCCGCGCGGGAAATACTCGCGCTCCTCCTCCGCCGGCGTGACGAACAACTCGGCGATCGACACGTTGTGCGGATTGCGCGCCTGCGCCTTCAGCGAACAGAGCGCGAGCAGCGGCACCATGGTCGTGCGCGCCCAGTAGGCGACCTTGTACATCGAGATTGGCACCCACTTGGGGAACAGCACGAACTCGATGGGCAGGAAGGGGGTCGCGCGCCACGGCACCTGGCCGAAAGTGGCCAGCAGGATGCGCGTGAAGACATTGGACTTCGCCGCCCCGCCGAGCTTCAGGATGGCTTCGCGCGCGCGCACCATATGCGGCGCGCTTTGCGCGTCGCCCGCCGCCTTGAGCGCGAAATAGGCCTTCACGCTCGCCGAGACGTCGGCTGCGCCGTCCACGTAGAGATCCCACGCGCCATGCGTTTCGAGGCGCTGGATCGCACGCAGATAGCGCGCCATTTTCTCCTGACGCACCGTGTCGATCTTGCCCATGAAATGCATCATGAGAATGTATTCGGCGGTGATCGTCGCGTCCGATTCGAGCTCGAAGCACCAGCTCCCGTCGGGCTGTTGCCGGCGCGCGAGCGCATCGCGCCCCCGGACGATGGCGGCGTCGAGCAGCGCCGCCTGTTGCACGTTGGTTGGCAGGTCGGAATTCTTCATGGCGCGAATAATACCATCCAGACGGAATGTTTTGCATCGACGCCCGCGGTGGTAAGATCAAGCCATGAAGAAATCCCCCGTCAAAGCCTCAGCTGGCGCCGCAGGACATGCCCCAGGGGGCGCTGCGAATCCGGCGCGGCAGCCTGCATCCCACGTCGCGCAGGCGCCCGAAGAGGCCCAGCGGCCGGCGGCACCCAGCGCCACGCCCGCCCCGCAGCCGGAGGCAAAATCTGCTGAGGCTCCCGGCACCCCCACTTCGGGCTCGCGCCGCAAGAAAGCGCCGGTGCAAGTGCGCGCCCAGCTGCTGCAAGCCGCCTCCGATATCGCCACCGACCATAGCGTGCAGGCGGTGACGCTCGACGCCGTTGCCGAACGCGCCGGCGTGACCAAGGGCGCGCTCCAGTATCACTTCGCCAACAAGCAAGGACTCCTTGACGCCCTGTTCGATCAGGCGCTCGAGCACTTCGAATCGCAGATCGAAGCGCGGATGGCGGCGGATCGCGAGGACCCGCACGGCGCCAACGCGCGCGCGTATCTGCACGCGACCATCGACGAAACGAATCCTGCCGCGAGCCCCAATGTGCTGCGCGTGCTGGTGGCCGCGATGATGACAGACCCGGAGATACGCGAGCGTTATTCCGCGCCCATGCGCAAATGGACGCGCCCCGATCCGTTGCCGCTCGAACAGGCGGCGCGGCTCATGATCTGCCGGCTCGCGGCCGATGGTCTGTGGATCTCGGATCTGCTCGGGTATCAGGACATGTCGGACGCAATGCGCGATGAGGTCGTGCGGCAGATCGAGCGGATGACGATACTCGATAAGGCATCCTGATCTCCTATTGACGCTTCGTTCCGATCGAGCGGGCAAGCGCGGTTATGCGGGCGGCGATGAGTGGCGTAATCGGTGGCGCGACAGCGTAGAACGAAGGGCGGGACTCGCAGCGATGTACCTACGGGGAGCACGCCATGGCCGCATCGTTCTCGAGCGCGCGCAATAGATACGCGTTTCAGTCAGCACACACGTCAACCGCCGTTGAACGTGTCGACGACCTCGCAAGGTAGTAAGGCGTCAAAGTCATCAGCCATACGAACCTTGCCTCGCAAGCCGCCTATTCGTCGAGACGTTCTTGTCGTCCCCATGGGAACCAGACGGGCAACCGGCTTGCCGCCCTTGGCAATCACAATTTCGCCCCCGCCGGCCGCAACGTCGACCAATCGTGAGAGATGGTCCTGAGCCTCATGAATGTCGACCATTGGCATGGCTACTCCTGTTGAACAGAATCGACGTTCGTACAAATCGCCTCGTTGATTCGAATGTTAAGCGAGCGGCAGCGCCCGCACGGGAGAGACAGTTTAACGCGCGGTTGACTCCGACTGACGATTGTCCAACACGGCGAGCACGGAAAGAAGCCCCCGCAAGTCGCGCGCCATAGCGGTCCGGGTCGCCCTAAAGCGGACCGGCTGATCTAGTGGCTCGGCTGAACCGATGCAATCGCGCTCTCGACGGCGCTTGCCTCTCCGGCTGAACCGCAGCGTGCAGCGCTTCTGGAAATAGCTTATATCTACGCGCCGCGTTTGAGCGTGTCCCGGGCCGGCAGCTTGAAGTACGCGAGCACCCGCACAGCAACCGGCGAAATCTCACGCAATGCAGCGCTTCACGTCTTTCCAGTACGGTTCCCGCAGCCGGTTTTTCAGCACTTTGCCTGCGCCCGAGATGGGCAGATCATCGACGAAGGCCACGCTGACCGGGCATTTGTAACCCGCAATCAGCGTTTTGCAGTGTGCGATGAGCTCCGCGGCCGAGAGCGTCTGACCCGGCGCGAGCACCACCTCCGCGTGCACCGCTTCTCCCCATTGCGCATGTGGAATCGCGATCACCGCGCAGGCAGCCACGGCCCGGTGCTTCAAAATTGCATTCTCGACTTCGGCCGAATAGACGTTCTCTCCGCCGCTGACGATCATGTCCTTCACACGGTCGGCGATGAAAAGATAGCCATCCTCATCAAAATATCCGCCGTCGCCGGTGTAGTACCAGCCATTGCGAATTGCTTCAGCCGTCTGCTCTGGCTTGTTCCAGTAGCCCTGCATCAGCGTATCGCCGCGCACGACGATCTCGCCCACGGTGCCACGGGGAACCTCCTGACCATGCGCGTCCACGATCTTGAGCTCCACGCAGTTGCTGGTACGTCCCGCCGCGGTCAACTTCCCGGCAAGCGGAAGCATCCCGGGCCGGTAATCGGGCGGGTTCACGGTCAGCGGCCCGATCTCGGTCATGCCATAGAGCTGCACGAGCCCGACGCCGGGCAAGACCTTCTGCGTGCGCTCCAGTACGGACTCCGAAACAGGAGAAGCGCCGTAAGCAATCGTTTTCAGGCTGCGCAGGTCATAGCCGTCCTGGATTGCCGGGTGATCGACCACCATCTGGATCATGGTCGGCACCAGCAGCGTGCTGGTTACGCGATGCGCCTCAATGGCCTTGAGCACGGCTTGCGGCTGAAAGCCGGGGATGATCGCATGCGTGTTGCCGACGATCCAGTGAGGCAGCGCGGCGCCGAAATCCGCCACATGGAACATCGGCGCGGCGTGCAGGTACGTTTCGCCGGTTTCGGCCAGCCCCATCGACAGCAGCGACAAGGCAGCGATTCCACTACCGATATGGCTGCGCATGACCCCCTTGGGAAACCCCGTCGTGCCGCCCGTGTAGAAAATGCCCAACAGGTCTTCGCCGCGCCGGGCCGCGTCGTCCACGGGTGCGGTTTCGCGCACCAGCGTTTCGTAGTCGAGCATGCCGGCAGGCGCCTCGCCTTCTCCACAGTAAACGACCTGGCGCAGGCACGCCGCATCGCGCAGCAGTTGTCCCGCGGCGGCAATAAAAGCATCGTCGACCAGCAGGATGGCGGTGCCCGAGTCTTCGAGCGCGTAGACCAGTTCAGGCACCGACCAGCGGGTATTGCACGGATTGAGCACGCCGCCGCCCCAGGGCACCGCCATCTGGTATTCGAGGTAGCGGTCCGAGTTCAGGGCCAGCATGGCCACGCGGTCTCCGTCTCCCATGCCAATGCGCTGGAGCGCCCCGGCGAGGCGCGCTACACGGTCCGCGAACTCACGAAAGGTGCGCTGGCGCGAACCAAAGCACACCGCGACCTTCTCGGGATGCTGCTGCAGCGCGCGATGCAGGTATTGGGTCAAGTACACGTCCGTCTCCACTCATGGGTTTGATCTTTTGCCCGATGTTAGGCCAAAGGGGACACGCGCCACGAGAGCGAAACAGGTCAGATTCTTTGCGCAATACCGCATTGCGTGACGACGGTCCGGATCGACAGACCGCGGCGGATCGGCTCTAATATCCGCCATGCCGACCACGCCCCACACCTTGCCCATCCTGCTCGCCCATCGGACGCTGGCGGGCGCGCGCAAGCATGGCGCCATGTCGGACGAAGCGATCTCTTCGCTGGTCAACGCGGCAGGCATCCCGCCGGTGCTGCTGGCGGAAAGCGGTGCAAGAATCACCGCCAGGCAATATGCGGCGCTTTATGCTCTGCTCATCGAGCAACTCGATGATGAATGCATTGGCTTTCTCTCCCGCCCGCTGCAACGGGGCAGCTTTGCGTTGATCAGCCGCTCCATGCTGAGCGCGCCCTCGCTGGAGCTGGCACTACGGCGTGGGGCGCATACGTTCCGGCTGCTGCAGCACGATCTCGCCATGCACTGCGTCAGGGACGGTGAACTATCCGGATTCGCGCTCGAAGCCAGGCATACGGGGACTGGCAGCGAGGCCTTTCTGCTCGAGATGCTGGCAAGGGTGTTCTGGCAGATGCTGGCCTGGCTGAACCGGGGCCGGCTGCCGATCCGGCGTATCGACTTCAGCTTCGCGCAGCCTGCCTATGCCGCGTCGTATTCCGCAATATTCCCTGCGCCCCTGCAGTTCAATCAGCCCGTTACCGCGGTCTGGTTCGATGCCGCCGCTCTTCAGGCACCCGTGCGTCGGACCGAGGAAGAACTGCGGGCCGCTCTGCGACACGCTCCGGGCAACGTCATCCTGCCCCGGCCCGGTGAGCACGCGTGCAGTGATCGCGTGAAGATCATTCTGAGGCAAAGCGAACCGGACTGGCTCGACCTGGATGCGGTAGCCAAATGCATCCACGTTTCTACGAGCACCTTGCAGCGGCGTCTTGCGCTGGAAGGGACGTCGTTCCAGTCGTTGAAAGACGAATTGCGGCGCGATCTCGCCATCGAGCGACTGGCCACCAGCAAAGTGCCGGTCGCGCAATTGGCGGTCGAATTAGGTTTTGCGGATGCCACGGCATTTAACCGCGCGTTCAAGCTATGGACGGGCAGTACGCCAGGTTCGTATCGACGCCGTTAAAGCGAATGGTCAGTGATCCTGACGATGCACCGCCCCGACCTCGCTACCTCGCCGCAATCGTCACGGCCGCCCCGGCCATGGCGATTGCGCTGCTGCGGTTCGCGGCACGCACCATGCGGCGGCTCGTGAGCAGGCGCCGCGCGCGCGTGGCGAACAGTGCCCAGGCGAGATCGATGGCGATCAGCACCGCGAACATCGTGAGCACGAGCTCCGACCAGGCGAGCACGCCCACGCGCGAGAGATCGACCATCGTCGGCAGCAAGGCCATATAGAAGATCATGATCTTCGGGTTGCCCAGCGTAACGGCGATCCCGGCGATAAACATGCGCACCGGCGAGCGCTTGCCCGGCAGACTCTCCGCCTGCAACTCGGCGGGCGCAAACCACATCTTCCACGCGAGAAACATCAGATACGCGACGCCCAGAAACTTGAGCACGAGAAACCCGAGCGCAAAGGTATGCGCGAGCGCCGCGAGCCCCGCGACGGCGCAGGTCAGCCAGACCGCCTCGCCGATCCACATGGCGGCGAGGAATGGCAGCACGTCGCGAAAGCCGCTGGTCAGCACGCGGGCCACCAGCGCCGCGACGCTCGGCCCCGGCATGCCGGCCACCACCAAAAGTGCCAGTGCAAATGCGCTCAGACTGGAAAACGCCATGGGGATCTCCTGTTGCTCGGACGGCAGCGCCCGCGCGGGAGACACAGTTTAACGCGCGGTGGGTTCCGCCTGACGATTACCCAACACGGCGAGCACGGCAAGAAGCCCCGCGACTCAAGCGCGATAGCGGTCTGGATCGCCCTGAATCGCCCGCCCAGCCGCCCACTCACCCGCACGGCCGGCCCTGATAAACCCTCGCCCGAGACGCAAAACCGCGAGCCACCCCGCGCCGCCGTGTAAACTGCTGGCTTTTTTGCCTCTTGTGGTATGGTCCATCCCCCGCAACGCACGTCCCTGAGCGGTCCGGCCCTCGTTCGCTTGCTGGCGCGTCTCGGCGAGACCGAGGTGCAAGCCTCGCCGCAGCCGCTCGCGGACCGGCTGAGCCAGTGGCTCGGCTGGACCGACGCGATCGCGCTCTCGACGGTGCTGGCCGCTCCGGCGCCAACGCCCGCCACGGCGGGCGGCGCGCGCGCGAACGGCGACGACGAGGCGCAACGCTGCCTGAGCCTGCGCTCCACGCTTTCGAAGGCGATTGCGCTGGATGGCGTGCTCGCGCCCGCGAAAGCGCGCCGCGCTGGCGGCGGCTATGGTCACGCGCGCGCGTTGCAGCCGCCCGCGCCCGTGCCGGACGCGCCCGATACGGACGCCGACTACGCGGTCTTTCGTCAGTGCTACATCGCGCTGCAGCAGAAGATGGAGACCGATATCGGCGACGTGCGCGGCCGTCTGCGCAGCCGGCTCGCGGCGGTGTCGCCCGCCATGGCGAAGCTCGCGACGCTCGACGCCGCCATGGAGCGCTCGTTGGCCGCGCGCGAGCGCAGTCTGCTCGGCACGGTGCCCGGCTTGCTGGGCGCGCATTTCGAGCGTCTGCGCAAAGCGGCCCGTGAAGCTGCGGCCCGCGATGCGCAGGCTGCTGCCGATAGCACGCCCGGCGCCGCAAGCGCCGAACAAGCCGATGGCGCCGCGGTACCGACCACCGCGGCAGCGGCCGCCGCGCCAACGGCACGGGCCAGCCTCACCGGCGCGGCCGCGCCCGGCGCCTGGCTCGACGTGTTCCGCAAAGATGTCCAGAGCGTTTTGCTCGCCGAACTCGATGTTCGGTTTCAACCGGTCGAAGGGCTGCTCGCAGCGCTTCGTGCCCGCTAGCGCCTGCTAACCCAAACGCTATGTCCAGACTTCGTATCGATCTCGTTGTTTTCCTCGCCGGTCTTGCAGCAGTGTGCTGGATCGCCGCCGGCTATGCCGGCTCGAATCCGCTCGCATTGGCCGTGACCGTGCTGATCGGCGCCTGCTATGTGGCCGGCGCGTTCGAGCTCTATCGCTACACCCAGGCCACCGCCACGCTCACGCGTGCCGTGGCCACGACGCCCAAGCCCACCGCTTCGCTCAGCGCGTGGCTCGACCACTTGCACCCGAGCCTGCGCAGCGCCGTGCGCGCGCGCATCGAAGGCGAGCGCGTCGCGCTGCCCGGCCCGTCGCTCACGCCCTATCTGGTCGGGCTGCTCGTGTTGCTCGGCATGCTGGGCACGCTGCTCGGCATGGTGACGACGCTGCGCGGCACCGGCGTGGCGCTCGACGGCGCCACCGATCTCGACGGCATCCGCGCCGCGCTCGCCGGTCCGATCCGCGGGCTCGGCTTCGCGTTCGGCACCTCGATCGCGGGCGTCGCCAGCTCGGCGATGCTGGGCCTGCTTTCGGCGCTGTGCCGCCGCGAGCGTATCGAGGCCGCCCAGCGCCTCGACGCGCAGATCGGCACCTCGCTGCGCCCGTTCTCGCATGCGCATCAGCGCGAGACGAGCTTCGCGCTGATGCAGCGCCAGGCCGACGCGATGCCCAAGCTGGTCGAGCGCCTCGAGGCGATGATGACGGCCATCGAGCGCCAGGGCGCCGCGCTCGGCGAGCGCCAGCTCGCGAGCCAGCAGGCCTTCCTCGGCAACGCCGAAGCGGCTTATGCGCGGCTCGCGTCGTCGGTGGGCGAATCGCTCAAGGCGAGCGCCGCCGAAAGCGCGCGCGCCGCCGGCGCGGCCTTCGCGCCGGTCGTGGAGGCGACGATGGCGGGCCTCGCGCGCGAAAGCGCGGCCCTGCACGGCACGCTCACGCAGGCCGTGGAGCGCCAGCTCGACGGCCTTGCCGCGGGCTTCGAAGCCAACACCACGCGCGTGGCCGGGATCTGGAACGAGGCCCTCGCGGACCAGCGCCGCTCGGGCGAGGCGCTCGCGCGCGACCTGCAGGGCGCGCTGGAGCGTTTCACCGCGACCTTCGAGGCACGCTCGGCCACGCTGGTCCAGGACGTCGACGCGCGTCTCGCAGCCTCGGCTTCCGGTGTTTCGCTGGCGTGGCAGGAAGCGCTCGCGCGCCACGAGCGCGCCGGTGAAAAGCTCGCGAACGATAACCAGCAGGCGCTCTCCTCGGCTGCCGCGACCTTCGAGCAGCATTCGGCGGCGCTGCTGCGCGCCGTGAGCGCGGCGCAGGCGGATCTGCAGACGCAGCTCGTCGCGCGTGACGAGGCGCGTCTCGCGACGTGGAGCGAAACGCTCGGCGCGATGGGCAACACGCTGCGCGACGAATGGCGCACGACCAGCGCGCAGGCGGCGGAGCATCAGCAGACGGTTTGCGCGACGCTCGCGCAAACCGCCGAAACGATCGCCGCCCAGACCGAAACGCACGCGAACGGCATGCTCGCGGAAATCTCGCGTGCAGCCGTTGCGGCAACGGCTGCCTGGCAGACGGCAAGCACCGAGGCGGCCGAGCGTCAGCAGGCCGTGTGCGAGACGCTGGCCAAAACCGCGAGCGATATCGCCGCGCACGCCGGCACGCACACGACCAGCACGATCGCGGAGATCACGCGCGTGGCCGAAGCCTCATCGGCGGCATGGCAAGCGGCGAGCACACAGGCTGCGGAACGCCAGCAGATCATTTGCGATGCGCTGGCGAAGACAGCGAACGATATTTCTGCGCAAACCGAGGCGCACGCAAGCGGCACCATTGCCGAAATCGCCCGCGCGGCAGAGGCTAATGCAGCGGCATGGCAAGCGGCGAGTACACAGGCTGCCGAACGCCAGCAGGCGATCTGCGACGCGCTCGCGAAAACCGCAAACGACATCGCCACGCAGACCGAAGCCCACGCAAGCGGCACGATCGCGGAAATCGCGCGCGCGGCTGAGACCAATGCAGTTGCATGGCAAGTGGCAAGCACGCAGGCAGCCGAACGCCAACAGACGATTTGCGATGCACTGACGAAGACCGCAAGCGACATCTCTGCACAGACCGAGGCGCACGCCAGCGGCACCATCGCCGAGATCGCCCGCGCGGCAGAGGCCAATGCAATGGCATGGCAAGCGGCAAGCGCACAAGCGGCGGAACGCCAGCAAGTCATTTGCGACGCGCTCGCGAAAACTGCAAACGACATCGCTGCGCAAACCGAAGCGCATGCCAGCGGCACGATTGCGGAAATCGCACGCGCGGCAGAAGCCAATGCAACGGCCTGGCAAGCAGCAAGCGCACACGCGGCGGAACGCCAGCAGGTCATTTGCGACGCGCTCGCGAAAACCGCCAGCGACATCGCCACGCAAACCGAAGCGCACGCCAGCGGCACCATCGCCGAAATCGCACGTGCCGCCGAAACCAACGCAAGCGCCTGGCAAGCCGCAAGCACCCACGCCGCCGAACGCCACCAGGCAACCTGCGACGCGCTCGCGCAAACCGCAAACGACATCGCCACGCAAACGGAAGCGCACGCCAACGGCACCATCGCTGAACTCGCGCGCCTCGTCGATGCCGCATCGGAAGCGCCGCGCGTGGCCGCGGAAGTGGTCGCCGAGCTGCGCCAGAAACTCTCCGAGAGCATGGTCCAGGACACCGCGATGCTCGAGGAACGCAGCCGCCTGCTCTCCACCGTCACCACGCTGCTCGACGCCGTGAATCACGCCAGCACCGAGCAGCGCACCGCCATCGACGCGCTGGTGCAGACCTCGGCGGGCCTCATGGAGCGCGTGGGCGCGCGCTTCGACCAACAGGTCGAAGCCGGCGCGCACACGCTCGAAGGCGCGGCGGCCCAGGTCACGGGCAGCGCCGTCGAAATGGCGAGCCTCGGCGATGCGTTCGGCGCGGCCGTACAGCACTTCGGCGAGTCGAACGACAAGCTCCTGACGCAACTGCAACGCATCGAAACCGCGCTCGACAAGTCGCTCGCGCGCAGCGACGACCAGCTCGCCTACTACGTCGCCCAGGCCAAGGAAGTGATCGACCTGAGCCTGCTCTCGCAGAAGCAGATCGTCGAGAACCTGCAGCGCTTCAGCGCTCAAGCGGGAGCTGAAGCCGCATGAACGACGAAATCGACGGCGGCGTAGAACCCACCGCGCCGGTCTGGGCCGCCTTCGGCGACCTGATGGCGGCGCTGCTGGGCGCGTTCGTGCTGATCCTCGTCGGCGTGATCGGCATGCAGCTCGAAGCGTCCACGCGCCTCGCCAACGAGGTCAAGCAGCGGCAGATCGAAACGCAGCGCCGCAAGACGCTCGAGCAGGCGCTGGCCGGGCCGCTCGCGGCCGGGCGCGTGACGCTCGTGAACGGACGCATCGGCATCAGCGGCAATGTGCTGTTCGCGCTGAACTCCGACCAGCTCCAGCCGCAGGGGCGCGAGCTGCTCAAGAGCCTCGCGGGGCCGCTGACCGCGTATCTGCGCGACCGCGACCAGATCCTGATGGTGAGCGGTTTCGCCGACGACCAGCAGGTCCACGCAGGCAACCGCCGCTTCGCCGACAACTGGGAGCTTTCCGCCGAGCGCGCGCTCACCGTGACGCGCGCGTTCATCGATGCGGGCGTGCCGGCGCAGTCGGTGTTCGCGGCGGCGTTCGGCTCGGAGCAGCCCGTGAGCTCGAACGCCGACGAAACCGGCCGCGCGAAGAATCGCCGCGTGGAAATCGCGGCGGTGCCGCGGCCCGCGAGCAGCGCGCGTGCGCAAACCGGGGCGCAGGACGGCCATGAGTAACGGCGCTAGCAACGCGGCTGCGCAGGTGGTCAGCATCGATGAGGCGGACGCCGCGCAAGGCGGCGTGGCCTGCGAGGCCGGGAATGCACGCGAGGATCGGCGCAAGAGCGAGAGCGACAGCGAAAACCCCAGCGGTAGCGACATCCTGGGCGACAGCGAGCCCATCAGCGTGGCCGTGAGCATGGGCGAGCACGACGCCACCCGCGCCCGCGTCACGCTCGACGCCTGGCGCGCGCAAGGCGCCGACCGGCTCGATCCCGTGCGCTTCGCGCTGATCGACGCATTGGACCGGCGTGCGAGCGCGCATGCCGGCGCGGCGCGGCGTGTACTCGATGCGCGCATCGACACGTTGCTCGCCTCCTACGCCACCGCAATCGAGCGCGCGACATCGAATCCGCAAACGCACGTCGATAGCGCATCACAGCAAGGCACAAGCACGCACGGCAGCCTCGCCGCGCACATCGGCAATGCGGACCATCTTGCACGCAGCGGACCGCCAGAGGAACTCCTCGATTACTTCCGCGAAGTCTGGTCGAAGCTGAGTGCCGATCAGCAGGTGCAGCAATCGCTCGACCAAGTACCGAAGAATGCGGGGCCGCTCAATTCGAGCAGCCTCGTGCACCGCGCGCTCCTGCTCATGCGCGAACTCTCGCCGGGGTATCTGCGCCAGTTCCTCGCGTATGCCGACGCGTTGTCGTGGCTCGAAGACCTGAACGCCGCCGCGGCGCCGGCGCCAAAGGAAACGCCGCGCGCGGGCGTGGCGAAGGAAGGCGCGAAGAAGGCAACGCGCAAGCGCTCGCGCTAAAAGGACCGGCTCATGCCGTATTCGTATGAGGTAGAGACGCACTTCGACGCCACGTCCGGCACGGGGGCGCGGCTAACGGCGCGACGCTGCGATTTCGTGTTCTCGAAGCCGTAACCGCGGCGGATTCACGCGCTCCGGTTACGGCTCGCAATCCGCCATCGAAGCCACGAGTACGTCAAGCGCACTTACGCGAGGGTAGTGCCGAGTTGGAGGGCTTGAGCGTGCGCATCGCCAGACGACGGGCACAGCCGATGCGCACGCACCCAGCGCGCGAAGTCGCGAGGTGCGAGCGGCCGCGAGAACAGAAACCCTTGATACAGATGGCAGCCGTGCCTGCCCAGAAAGTCACGCTGGGCAGGCGTTTCCACGCCTTCGGCAGTCACGGTCAGTTTCAGGATCTTGCCGATGTGGATCAGCGATTGCGCCAGCGACTCTGCCATTTCGTCGTTGCCGATGCCCTGCACGAAGCTCCTGTCGATTTTGAGTTCCTTGACGGCGAACCGGTGGAGGTAGCTCAGGGACGAGTAGCCCGTGCCGAAATCGTCGATCGATAGTGCGATGCCAAGGCGATGGATGGCATCGAGCGACTTGCGAATGTCGTCGACCGATTCATCGAACAGCACTCGCTCGGTCATTTCGAGCGTCAGATCTGCAGCAACCAGACCGTGTGACTGAAGCGTCTGGGTGATGAAGCCTGGGTAATCTGGACGCTTGAAGTCGGCGGCGCAGACGTTCACCGACATGTTGGGTACGTCAAGGCCCTCGGCTCGCCACTCGGCAAGTTGCCTGCAGGCCTCGCCCATCACCCAGGCATCGATCTCCACGATCAGACCGCTTTCCTCCGCGATAGCGATGAAGCGATCGGGCGCAATGCTGCTTTGCCCGGCGTCGTCCCAGCGCACGAGCGCCTCGACACCCCGAAGCACGCCTGTGGCGTCGACCTTGGGCTGGTAGGCGACACTCAGGCCGTTGCTTCGCAATGCACGCTGCAGCGCGATTTCCAGCTCGAGTTGCTCCTTCGCCTGACGCTCGAACGCTGGCGCATAGAACCGCACCTGGTTGCGCCCCGCACTCTTGGCCTGGTACATCGCCAGATCGGCGTTGCGCAGCAGGATGTCGGTTTCTTCTCCGTCGTGCGGAGAGAGCGCGATGCCGATGCTGGCGCTGATCGTGATGCGGGTATCTTGCTTCGAGTTGATGAGGATGGGCTGGTACACGGCCTGCAGAATGCGCCCGGCGACATGCGTGGCTTTGAGCACGTCGCAATCTTGCAGAATGGCGAGAAATTCGTCTCCGCCCAGGCGGCCGATCACGTCCTCCGTCTGGATCTGGTTCTGGAGGCGCCGTGCGATTTCGCTCAGGACCTCATCTCCGGCTGCATGACCCTGGGTGTCGTTCACGCGTTTGAAACGGTCGAGATCGATGAACAGCACTGCGAACGTCGACGCATTCCGGTTGGCGTTCGTCAGAATCCGGAAGGCTTCTTTTTGAAGCTGCACCCGGTTGGGCAGGCCCGTTAGCGAGTCGAACCACGCGAGTCGCTTCAAGCGGCGCTCCATGGCGAGTCTCTTGCGCAACTGTCTGCTGAACATCAGTGACAACAGAATGAGAAGCACATCGAGAATGACGCTGACGACACCCAATGCCATCGCGCGCTTGCGCCATCCTGCGAAGATGTCGTCGGTCGCAAAGCCCACGACGACGACGAGCGGATAGCTGCCGATCCGCCGAAAGCTATACAGGCGCTCGATATGGTCGAGCACGGCGATATCGACGAAGGTTCCGTGAGCGGATTGCACGAGCGGCGGGAACGAGTGGCCGCCCGCGAGCGACTTGCCGATGTCGCCCGCGTGAAACGGCAGCCGCATGAGGACCGTTCCGTCCGTGCGCAGCAAGGTAATCGTGTCGTGCCGGCCGAGTATCGAGTCTTCGAAAAGTTGCCGGAAATAGCCGAGCCGCAGCGTGCCGGCGACGATGCCCGTGAACTGGCCGTTCCTGTCCTCGAGCCGGCGGCTCAGCGCGATCTGCGGCAGCCTGGGGCCAGCGGCGTACGGCAGAAAGGGCGCGCTGATGTAGAGGCCGGCGTTTTTCTGCTGGCGCTGAATCTGGAAGTAATCGCGATCGCTTACACTGAGCTTGCGCGGCTGAGTCGAACGCGAGTCGAGCACTAGCTTGCCTGTTGCGTCGGTCGCAAACAGCGCACCCAGTTCCTTCGCATTGGTGGCCGTACTGAACGCGACGAGCTGCCGGACCTCCGGGGGAAGCCCTGCGATGCCGGGCGTTTCGATACTCCTCGCGGCGTCGCACATGGCGAGCTGGTAGATGTCGAGATTGCGCTCGATCTCCTTTTGCAGCGAAATCGTGAGGTTCTGGGCGGCATCGCGTGCCTGCGCCATCGCGTCGAGCCTCATTTCGTATAGCGAGGCGACCGTGACTCCCGTGGTCGCGAGCGTGATTCCGATTCCCGCGTAAATGAACAGCGCCGGCCTGGCGAACAGTGAGCTTGCAAATCGAATCATGGTCTTCGGGAATACCACGGAAAGCCAGGTGTAAGCGACAGAGCCAACTGGCGCTTCGTGGGCGATGCCTGCGTCGGTATATCGACCGGGACAGGCGAATCTTTACCCCGATATCGAAAGACAATGAATCGAAATTTCGCGCAACACCTTTTAGGTGCTCGATCGCGTTGCGGCACCAGTACAATAGCCCGGTCGCACGATGCCGACGACTGATTGAATGGGATGGTATGAAGTCCGAAAAAATCGATTCCCCGCGCCGGTCCGTTTTGCGGTTCCTGCGAGCGCTTCTTCTGGTCGTCACTGTCGGCACCGGCGCTTCGGCCGCGACGCCGGAAAGCGGGCTGGGCGAACGCGTTCGATTGAGTGTGGAAGACCCGCCGGCGGAGATCGTCGACCTGCCATCGAGGGAAACGGCGCAAGCCAGCGTCCGGTTGGGCAGAACGCGCGGTCCGGGAGCGGGCGCCCGGACGCCTGATGCAGCCACAAGCCCCGGCAGCGACGCCGCATGGCATTCATCCGCTCACGATGCCGTTGCAGGAGAACTGCATTATGGCGCGGGGAGTTTTGCAAGCACGTCGCTTGGCTCGAGCATGCGTCATTTCATATAGACGCGCGTCGCACGGGATGGCTTTATTCGCCTGGCAGCCGGTGTTCACGCAATGCTTCAATGGGGCGGCCGTCATGCTGCGCACAGCGGCGCCGCCTGCGAGGCCGCGCCGCGCCCGCCTTCAGCGATGCGCCTGAACCAGCGACTCACGCTCTCCGCCGCCAGCCTTGCGCCCCAGCAGCAGCGTCACCACCGCGGACACCGCGAGCGTCCCCGCCACCACATACAGGCCCGCGCCATAGCCGCCGGTCGTGTGCTTGAGCCAGCCGATCGCCGAAGGCCCGACGAAGCCGCCCAAATTGCCGAGGGAGTTGATCATCGCGATCCCCGCGGCAGCGCCCGCGCCGGAAAGGAACGCACTCGGCATCGCCCATAGCGGGGCCTTGGCCGCGCTGATGCCCACATTGGCCAGCACGAGCGCGCCCACGATGGCAACCGTGCCGTTCGCGCCGGCCGCCAGCACGAACCCGGCGCATGCAAGCAGGCACGGCACCACCACGTGCCACGTACGCTCCTGCGTGCGGTCCGAATGGCGCGCCCACACCACCATCGCCACCACCGCCGCCACGCTCGGAATGCCCGTGAGCAAACCCGTCTGGAGCGGGCTGTAGCCGAACTGCCTGACGATCAGCGGCGCCCAGATGCCGAGCGTATAGAGACCCGCCGAGGTGCCGAAGTAGATCAGCGCCAGCGCAAGCACACGCGGATTGCACAGCGCCGCGAGCACCGCGCCCGTATGGCCGTGCTGTGCACTCCGTGCGCTCGCCTCTTCGTCGAGCTTGGCCGTGAGCCAGGCCTTTTCGTCGGCGGCGAGCCATTTCGCCCTGGCCGGCGCGTCGGTCAGGAAGCGCAGCACCGCGAAGCCCAGCACGACCGCCGGAATCGCTTCGAGCACGTAGAGCATCTGCCAGTCAGCGAGACCGAACATCGGCTTCATCTGCATGATCGCGCCCGAGAGCGGCGAGCCGATGGCCGTCGAGATGGGCGCGGCGGCCATGAACCACGCGGCGGCCACGGCGCGCTGGCGCGTCGGGAACCACTGGCTCAGATACAGGATGATGCCAGGAAAGAAGCCCGCTTCCGCGACGCCCAGCAAGAAGCGCAGCGCATAGAAACTCGCAGGACCGCTAACGAATGCCGAAGCCGCGCTCACGATGCCCCACGTGACCATCACGCGCGCGATCCAGACGCGTGCGCCCACGCGATGCAAGATGAGATTGGACGGCACTTCGAAGATGAAATAGCCGATAAAGAACAATCCGCCGCCCAGGCCGAACGCCGCCGACGAAAGGCCAATGGCCTTGTTCATCGACATCGCGGCAAAGCCGACGTTGACGCGATCGAGAAAGCTCACGAAATACAGCAGCATCACAAACGGAATGATGCGCCACATGAGTTTCTTCGAGACCCGGGTTTCGAGTTCGGGATGCATGTGTCTCCTCCTTGGAGGCCGTGCCGCGCGCGAGGCGCGGGCCACGGTTTCAAAGCGGCGCGTGCGTGTGTCGTAGTGAATTCGTGTGTGTGTATGCACGCGCCGTCAGGCAGTCAATCCAGCAGCGATGGCCGATGGCTCAGGCCGCCACGGCTACCTTTTCGATCAGCGCGCACACGGCCTCGGTCACCTGCGCCGTGGTGGCCTTGCCGCCGAGGTCGCCCGTGTGCAGCGCCGGGTCGGCCGTTACGCGCTCGATCGCGGCCATCACCTGCTGCGCGGCCGCCTGCTCGCCCAGATGCTCGAGCATCATCACCACCGACCAGAACGTGCCCACCGGATTCGCGAGGCCCTTGCCCATGATGTCGAACGCCGAACCGTGGATCGGCTCGAACATCGACGGATAGCGGCGCTCGGGGTCGATGTTGCCCGTGGGTGCGATGCCGAGGCTGCCCGCGAGCGCGGCGGCGAGATCGCTGAGGATGTCCGCGTGCAGGTTGGTCGCGACGATGGTGTCGAGCGTGGCGGGCCGGTTCACCATGCGCGCGGTCGCGGCATCGACGAGCTCCTTGTCCCACTTCACATCCGGGAATTCGGCGGCGATCTGGTTGGCGATCTCGTCCCACATCACCATCGCGTGACGCTGCGCGTTGCTCTTCGTGATGACGGTGAGCAGCTTGCGCGGACGCGACTGCGCCAGACGGAACGCGAAGCGCATGATGCGCTCGACGCCGGCGCGCGTGAGGATCGAGACGTCGGTGGCCGCCTCGATCGGGTGGCCCTGGTGCACGCGCCCGCCCACGCCCGCGTATTCGCCCTCGGAGTTCTCGCGCACGATCACCCAGTTCAGGTCGTCCGGGCCGCAGCGCTTGAGCGGCGCGTCGATGCCGGGCAGGATGCGCGTCGGGCGCACGTTCGCGTACTGGTCGAACCCCTGGCAGATCTTCAGGCGCAGGCCCCAGAGCGTGATGTGATCGGGCACGTCGGGGTCGCCCGCGGAGCCGAACAGGATCGCATCCTTGTCGCGGATCTGGTCCAGGCCGTCGGCGGGCATCATCACGCCATTGGCGCGGTAGTAGTCGGCGCCCCAGTCGAAGTTCTCGAACTCGAAGGCGAACGAGCGGTTCGTGCGCGCGAGCGCCTCCAGCACGGCCTTGCCTGCCGGCACGACCTCCTTGCCGATGCCGTCGCCGGGAATGGTTGCGATGCGATACGTCTTCATGGTGTCTGTCTCCACGTCCTTCGATTGACTGTGGGACCGACTTTACCGAACCTGAAGCGCCGCAACCGGTGCTAGACTCAAAGCATTCTTAACTTAAATTCACAAGTGCGGATCATGACGGACGCCGTGCATCCCGCCGATCTCTCGTTCTTCTCCACGCTTTCGGCGGCCGGCAGCCTGAGCGCGGCGGCGCGCGAGCTGGGCCTCACGGCCGCCGCCGTGAGCAAGCGGCTCACTCAGATGGAGCAGCGCGCGGGCGTGCCGCTCGTGAACCGCACCACGCGGCGCATGATGCTCACGCCCGAGGGCGAGCTATACCTCGAGCGCGCGCGGCGCATTCTCGACGAGATCGACGAGCTGGCCGAGCTGCTCGGCAGCGCGAAGAAGAGCCCCAAGGGCCTCCTGCGCGTGAACGCGACGCTCGGCTTCGGGCGCAGCCACGTGGGCCCGGCCATCTCGCGCTTCGTGGCGAAGCATCCGCAGGTCACGGTGCAGTTGCAGCTCTCGGTGGCGCCGCCGCCGCTCACCGACGACACCTTCGACGTCTGCATCCGCTTCGGCGAACCGCCCGACACGCGCGTGGTGGCGCGCCGCCTCGCGGCCAACCGGCGCCTTTTGTGCGCGGCGCCCGCGTATCTCGCGCGGCATGGCCTGCCCGCGACGCCCCAGGAGCTTGCGCGCCACAATTGCATCGGCATACGCCAGGGCGACGAGGCCTACGGCGTCTGGCGCCTCACGTCGGGGCGCGGCGCGGCGCACAAGACCGAGGCGGTGCGCATCAACGGCAACCTCACCACCAACGACGGCGAGATCGCCGTGCGCTGGGCGCTGGAGGGGCACGGCATCCTGATGCGCGCCGAATGGGACATCGCCGATTATCTGGCCGACGGCCGGCTCGTGCAGGTGCTGCCCGAGTACGAGACGCCCAACGCGGACATCTACGCCGTCTATCTGCAGCGTCATCAGATGTCCACGCGCATTCGCGCGTTCGTCGATTTCCTCGCGCTCGAGCTCAAGGCGCGCCAGGCCTGAACGGCCCGATGCCGGGCACGGCGCGACGTCACGCGCGGAACCCTGCGTGAAGCGCGGCACGTGCTGGCCTGCGTGGCCACCCACGACGCGTGCGCCGCTACTTCCGTGGCATGATCGGCGCTGCCCTGCCCGGCCAATCCCGCCTCTGGAGCGCGCAATCATGTCCCGCTTCACATTCCGCTTCGCATGCCGCCTCATGTCGCGCTTTGCGCCCCGCGTCGCATCCCGCCTTGCGCCCCGCTTCACGTTCCGCTTTGCGCCCCGCGTCGCATCCCGCCTGACGTCCCGCTTTAGGCCCCGCTTCACGCCGAAACTCGCACGCTCTCCGCAGCGCGGCGCTACCTTCGCCGCCGCGTCGATCCTCGCCGCGGGCACGCTGCTCTGGGCCTGCATCGCGCCGGCCTGCACACGCGCGCTCTACGTGGGCGAGAACGGTCTCGTCATCACGGGCCGCTCGATGGACTGGTCCGAAGACATGCGCTCGAACCTCTGGGTCTTCCCCGCCGGCATCGACCGCGACGGCGAGGCCGGCCCCCATTCACCGCGCTGGCGCTCGAAGTACGGCAGCGTGGTGGTCTCGGGCTACGACATCGGCAGCGTGGACGGCATGAACGAGCGCGGCCTCGTGGCCAATGCGCTCTACCTCGCGGAGACCGACTACGGCAAGCCCGGCTCGGGCCGTCCGCCCATGGCGATCAGTCTGTGGGCGCAATATGTGCTCGACAATTACGCGAACGTGGGCGAGGCGGTTGAGGCGCTCGGCAAGGAGCCGTTCCAGATCATCGCGCCGCCGCTGCCCGACGGCAAACCCGTCACGATCCATCTCTCGCTCTCCGATGCGAGCGGCGACTCCGCGATCCTCGAATATCTCGACGGCAAGCTCGTGATCCATCACGGCAAGGCCTACCGGATCATGACGAACTCGCCGATCTACAGCGAGCAGCTCGCGCTCGACGCGTACTGGAAGGGCATTGGCGGGCTGAGCTTCCTGCCGGGCACGAACCGCGCCGCCGACCGCTTCGTGCGCGCGTCGTTCCTGCTCGACGCCATTCCGAAGCGCGCCGATCCGAACTACATGGCCGGCGTGCCGATGCAGAACGGCGCGTATCAGCAGGTCGCGAGCGTGATGAGCGTGATGCGTTCGGTGAGCGTGCCGCTGGGCATCCGCACGCCCGAGATGCCCAATCTGTCTTCCACGATCTGGCGCACGGTCTCGGATCAGACCAACCTTGTCTATTACTTCGATTCGGCCACGCGCCCCGATACGTTCTGGGTCTCGCTGCACAAGCTGAACCTGAAGCCCGGTGCACCGGTGATGAAGCTCACGATCGACGCCGGCCAGATGTATTCCGGCGAAACCGCGGACAAGTTCGTGCCCACGCCCTCGTTCTCGTTCATGCCGGCTCACGCGCCATAAGGCGCGCCAGCCGCATAGGGCGCGTCATGCGGATCGCGCATGCTGCGCGCGTACTGCTTGGGTGCCATGCCCGACCAGCGCCGGAACGCGCGAATGAACGCCTTCTCCGACGCATAGCCCACGCTCGTCGCAATCTCGATCAGGCGCCGCCGCGAATCGCGCAGCGCGCCGCTCGCGACATACATGCGATAGGCGGTGAGATGCCCGATCGGCGTTTCTTCGACGAGCTCGACGAAACGCGCGCTAAAGCGCGAGCGCGACATGCCCGCCGTGGCTGCCAGCGATTCGACGGTCCAGTCGCGCTCCGGGTAGCGGTGCAACTGCGCGATCGCGCGGCCGATCTGCGGGTCCATCAGGCCGCGCAGCCAGCCCGTGTGGCTGATCGCCGAGGCGAGATGCGCGCGCAGCAACTGCACGAACAGCACGTCGGCGAGGCGCGCCGCCGCGACCGCCCAGCCCGGCTGGCACGCCATCGATTCGCGGATGAAGGCCATCAGCGTATCGGCGAGCCAGGGGCCGACCGCGGGATCGTTGGCGCGCACGTGAATGAGCGGCGGCAGGACCGAAAACAGCGGATTGCGCACCGCCTCGCGGTAAAACACGATGCCCGTATAGAGGTCGCAGACCTCGCCGCCGCCGCCCGCCGTGAGCCGCAAGGGCGTGTCGAAGCTCGGGCGGATGCCCTCGCGCGCGACGAGATCGTCGAAGGGCACCGGCGCGACGCCGGGCGCCGAGGCGAGCACGTGCTCATGCCCGTGCGGCAGCAGCACGAAGTCGCCCGCCTCGACGCGCAACGGCTCCATGCCCTCCACGATGATGGTGTACGGGCCGCCGAAGGCAGTCCTGAACGCCGCGCCCTCGACCGCCGGCTTCACGAACGCCCACGGCGCCGCGAGCGAGAAGTGCCCGGTCACCACGGCGTCGGCGCGCAGATCCGCCAGCGCGGCGCTCAACAGGTCTGTCGCCATCTGCCCCTCTCCGTTCCCCTTCCGGTGTTTTCTATCCGCACGCGGCGTGCGGGGTTCAGCGCGCGCGGCATCAAAAGCGCTGCTGGATGCCCATCATCGCGCCGAACTGGTTCGCGCCCGGCGTCACCGTGCCGGCCGCGGCCACGGCGTTCGCCGCGAGCGCACTGTTCATCATGTAACCCAGCGAAGCATAAAGCGTCGTGCGCTTCGAGATGAAATAGTTTGCGCGCCCGACCAGCAGCGTCGAATTCGAATGATCGCGCAAGATGTAGCGCAATGCCTGCGCATCGAGCGCGAACATCGGCGTCACGTAGTACTCCGCGCCGAGAAAGAAGATGTCCGACTGGGCGTGTTCCGCCGCCGCGGTGTTGCGGCGTATCCAGCCGCCGCCCACCTTGGTCGCGCCGAACTTCACATAGGCGTCGACGATCGCGCGCTTGTCGGTGTCGGCGCTGCTCACGAGCGGCGCCGATGCGCCCGGCCCGCCATACATCACGTCGTACGACGCCGCCGCGCCGCCCCATGCGTTGTCGTAGGCGAGCATCATCGTGTACTGGCGGCAAGCCACGGCGTCGCCGGGAATCTGCCCCGCGCAGTTGGTTGCCGAAGGCCCGGCCGGACCCGCCGCATCGCGCCCGAAGCTATAGGTGCCGCCGACCGTCACGCCGTGGAATTTGCCGAGGTAGCCCACGGCGTTGTCGCTGCGCGCGTTCGGCAGATAGCTGTCGAAGCTCGCCATGGAATGAATCGAGGGGCCGATCACGTCCGCGTTGAACAGCACGTACATCGACATGTTCATCTGGCGGCCGAGGGTGAGCGTGCCGTAGTCGCTCGTCACGCCCAGATTCGCCTGGCGCCCGAACAGGCGGCCGCCGTAATTGAGCGCGCCGCTGTTGGGCGCGAAGCCGCTCTCCAGCACGAAGAAGGCCTTGTAGCCGCCGCCCAGATCCTCCTGGCCACGCAGGCCGAAGCGCGACGGCACCTCGCCCGTGAGCGAGGGCATGCCCACGAACGAGCCGCCCTTCGCCGCGTTGTTGTAGTACTCGATGCCCGTGTCGACGATGCCGTAGAGCGCGACGCTGCTTTGTCCCCACGCGAGCGCCGACGTGCCGGCGAGCAATACTGCCGCAATGGCCTTTTTCATGACGTGTCTCCTATATTGATCAGCAATGCTTATTGCTATGTGTGCGTGCGTGACTGCTCGCGCGGCCACTTTCGTCATTCAGTCTTGTTGCCCGCAAGAATCCATTGCACGACGGTTTGCGCGTCGCCCGCGCTGATGGCGTTGGGCGGCATCGGCACGGCGCCCCAGCTTCCCGAACTGCCGTTCTGGATATGCGCGACGAGCGTGGCCGCGGCGCCCGGCTTGCCCGCGTAGCGCGCGGCCACGTCGCGCCAGGCCGGGCCCACGAGTTTCTTGTCCACCGCGTGACAGCCGAAGCACGCGTGCTGGGTGGCGATCTGGCGCGCGCGAGCCACATCGACTGGGGGCTCCGCGCGTGCGCCGGCGGCAAACAGCGCGCCCGCGAGCGCGATGACTAAATAAGGAATCCGTATCATGATCGATAGTCTTTTTGTGGGGAAAATACGCTTTGACGCTCAGGCCAGCGCCTGTTCGAGCGGCATGGTCCGCAGGCGCGTGCCGCTCGCCTCGAACAACGCAGCGGCCACGGCGGGCGCAACGGGCGGCAGCACCACCTCGCCGCAGCCTTGCGGCGTGCGGTCGCTCTCGACGATCTCGACTTCGATCTTCGGCATCTGCGAGAGGGTCAGCAGTGGGTAGTCGGAGAAGTTCTCCTGCACGACCGCGCCGTCCTTGAAGGTGATTTCGCTCTTGAAGGTGTTGGTGAGCGCGAAGCCGATGCCGCCCTCCACCATCTCGCGTATCAGCATCGGATTGATCGCCTGGCCACAGTCGATGCCGCACACGACGCGTTCGAGCTTCGCCTTGCCGTCCACCATGCGCAGCTCGGCCACGATCGCGACATACGTCGTGAATGCGCCGCCGCGCCCCGTGTAGAGGCAGTACGCGAGACCTCGATACAGGCCTGGCGCGGGCCTGCGCGCCCAGTTCGCCCTGGCGGCCGTGCGTTCGAGCACGCGCAGCGCGAGCGGGTCGTCGCGCAGCAGCGTGCGCCGGTACTCGAGCGGGTCGATGCGCGCGGCGTGCGCGAGCTCGTTCACGAAGCTCTCGAGGAAGAAGATGCTGGACGTGCTCCCCACGCTGCGCATGAAGCTCACGGGAATAGGCTGGTCGACGCTCACCGAGTCGACGAGCAAGTTCGGCACCGCATAGCCAAGGTCATACAGACCGTCGAGCATGGTCTCGTCCCAGCCGCCCGCCTTTTCGAAGTAGTCGCGCTTGATCGACCAGTACAGCGACTGCCCCACCACGCGCAAATGCATCGCGCTCGGGTAGCCATCGGCGCCGAGCACGGCGCGCATGCGCGCCGAAACGCCGGGGCGGTAGAAGCCGTGGCGGATATCGTCCTCGCGCGAGCGGACCACCTTCACCGGGCGGCCCACGGCCTTCGAGGCAACGGCGGCGTGAATCACGAAATCGGGCACGTACTTGCGTCCGAAGCTGCCGCCCAGGAAAGTTGTGTTCACAATCACTTTCTCAGGTGGCAGTTTGAAGATGGCGCCGAGCGTCCAGCGCACCTTGTCCTGGCCTTGAATCGGGCCCCACACTTCGATCTCGTGTTCGCGCACGTGCACCGTCGCGTTCACGGGCTCCATCGTCGCGTGGACGATGTACGGCGTGTGGTAGTCGGCTTCGATCACCTTTGCGCCGGCAGGCGCGTCGTGCGTGCCCGGCGAGCCCGTTCTGCTTTGCGCGGCGGCTTCGAACTGCGCCGGCGCGTCGCCAATGCGCGTGGCCGCCACCGCATGCTCCGCCATCAGCGCGGCCTTGCGTTGCGCGAGAATCGCGGCGCTGTCCGCGGGCGGCCCGCTGTCTTCCCATTGCACGTCGAGCGCGTCGCACGCCTGCTTCGCCTGCCACCAGGTGTTCGCCACCACGATCACGGCGTCCTTTGCCGGCACCACCTCGACCACGCCCGGCAACGCCCGCACCGTGTCGCGGTTGCGCACGGCCACGGGCTTGCCGTTGAGCGTGGGCGCCATTTTCACGGCGCCCGCGAGCAGGCCGGGCACCTTCACGTCGATGCCGAACACGGCGCTGCCGTTCACCTTCGCGGGCGCGTCGAGCTTGTGCAGCGGCTGGCCGATGAGCGTGCGCGCGGACTGTGCCTTCAGACGCGGCTGCGGATCGAGCGGCAGTTGCGCCGCATCCGCGAGCAGCTCGCCATACCCCAGCGAGCGCCCCGTTTGCAGATGAATCACGCGGCCGCTCTTCGTCGCGCACTGCGTGGGCCGCACGCCCAGGCGCCGCGCGCCGGCCGCGAGAAACGCCTCGCGCGCCTGGGCGCCCGCGATGCGCAAACGCTGCTGGAACATCGTGACCGACATCGAGGCGCCCACGAATTGCTGCGGATGCTCGTTCGCCGCTGCAATGCGATAGGCGTCGCGCCCCGTGACGAATTCCACGCTCACGCGACGCCAGTCGGCATCCATCTCGTCGGCCAGCAATTGCGGCAGGCCGGTGTAGACGCCCTGCCCCACTTCGGCCTGCGAGAGTCCGATGATCGTGCGGCCATCGGGATCGACACGGACCCAGTCGTTGATCTCGCGAAAGCGCGTGCCGTCCGCGGCGGCCTCCACGTAATCGCTGAAGGCGAGCGGCAGCACGAGGCTGCCAGCCATCGCAAGACCGGTCTTGAGGAAGGCGCGGCGGCTCTCGCGTTGCGGGGCGCGTGCACTCGCGGCTTCGGCGCCATGAGGACCCTGCGCACCATATGCGCCATGGACGTCGCGCATGCGCTCAGGCGTTCGCTGCGACATGGATGGCCTCGCGAATACGGTGATAGGTCGCGCAGCGGCACAGGTTCGTTACGCCCTGATCGATTTGCGCGTCGGTGGGATGCGGGTGCTGCTTGAGCAGCGCGGCCACGGCCATCACCATGCCCGACTGGCAATAGCCGCATTGCGGCACGTCCTGCCTGATCCACGCCTGCTGCACCGGATGCGATGCGCCGGGCGCGAGCCCTTCGATGGTGGTGATCGCGCGCCCCGCGACTGCCGAGACCGGCAGCACGCACGAGCGCGTGGCCTCGCCTTCGAGGTGCACGGTACAGGCGCCGCACGCGCCGATGCCGCAGCCGTACTTGGTGCCGCTCAGTCCCGCGGCTTCGCGGATCACCCACAGCAGGGGCGTGTCCGGATCGCCATCGAACTCGAATGGCTGGCCGTTCAGTGTGAATTGCATGCGCTTGTCTCCCCAGAAGTCGCCGTTTGCTGACGCCTGAAAGCGGTTGGCGATGAGTGAGATTCTTGGGGTGGACAAATTGTCCGGCAATGGCGCGACGGCCCAATAAAGTTGCTGATCGTCTCTTTCGATTAGCCTGAAGCGCGATGCCCGAAAATTACAGGTTTTGCCCAATGTCCTTGAATATCGGGCCATTACACCTTTCCATGCCGATGAATCGCCGCACCGCAAGATTCAAATGCGAGTTAGCGTTTCATCCATGGAATATCAATGGGACATTGGGTGACCTTCCATGCGGCGACGCCGGAGCTATTCGGGCGCGCCGCGCGCAGGCCCTGCTTCGCGCAGATCGCGGCGAAATGCGCCCGGGCTCGCGCCGGTCCATTTGCGGAAAGCGCGATGAAACGCGCTCGGCTCCGTGAAGCCCAGTTCGATGGCAATCTCGGCCACGCTGAGGCTGCCCTTGCGCAGCAATGACTGGGCGTGCGCGCTGCGCATCTCGTCCTTGATGGCGGCAAAGCTCTGCCCTTCGCTGCGCAGGCGGCGGCGCAACGTTGCCGGTGTCGTGCACATCTGCCGGGCCAGTGTGTCGAAGTCCGGCCAGCTTGCGGCGGGCACCGTCTTCAACTGGCTGCGGATTTTCGCCACCCATCCGGCGTCGTGACGATAGCGCACGAGCAAATTGCCGGGGGCCCCGCGCAGAAAAACCTTCAGCGCCTGTTCGGAGCGAATCGTGGGCAGATCGAGCCACGCGGCATCGAAGGCGATGCGGCACTGCGGCTGGTCGAAATGCACCGGCACGCCAAAGAACTGCTGGTAGTCGGCGCGCTGCTCGGGGCACGGGCAAGCGAAATCGACGCGTTGCAGCGCGATGCGCCGGCCGGTCAACCAGCAGGCCAGGCCCAGCACGATCAGCGAGTACGTCCGGTATGCGAAGGCCGGGTAAAAAGCGGACGCACCGGTCAGGACGATCTGCGCCTGGCCGTCGGCGACGATCAGCTCGCCGTGCGGCTCATCCAGCACCACGCGCAGGAATCGCAATGCGCGGCGCAACGCCTTGGCAAGCGTGCCCGCGTGCAGCACCGCGTGAGACAGCAGCGCGAAACTGCCGTGCCGCATCGGGTGCGCGGACAAGCCGAAGAATTCGTCGTCGGTCGCTTTGGCGATGGCGAGCCAGAGCCGGCCGTATTCCTGCGCGGTCACACCCTCGCGCACCTCGGCCGGCAGCCCCGCCGCCTGCAATACCGGCTCCGGCGCGAAGCCTTGCCGGCGCAGGCAGGCCAGCGCGTCCTCGACAAAACCCGGTGAAATTGTTTGCCGCTCCACGTAAGCGCCTCCTCGTATGGCAAAACCAATCAAAATTCTAGATTCCCTTTGTCATTGATTGCAATGTTTGAGCTGCCTACCATCGAGGACAAATCCGCCGCGCCCATTCGCATGCAGGCGGACATGCCAACGAGGAGACAGCCATGCCAGCCGGAGCCATCACCCGGTCGATACCGGCTTACGAAGAGGCCGTAGCGCGGTTCCGCATCGAAACGGAAGCCGCCCACTTGCACGGCGATCTCGAGCGCGGCCTGAACGCGTGCATCGAATGCTGCGACCGCCATGCAGCCGGCGACGCTACGGCGCTCGACTGGTTCGACGTCAACGGCCAGCACCACCGCTACAGCTTCGCGCAGATGCGCGCGCTTTCGGCGCGCGTCGCCCATCTGCTGGTCGCGCAAGGCGTGAAGCCCGGCGACGTGGTGGCCGGCCTGCTGCCGCGCACGCCCGAGCTCGTCGCGACGATACTCGGCACGTGGCGCGCGGGAGCGGTCTATCAACCGCTGTTCACCGCCTTCGGACCCAAGGCGATCGAGCATCGGCTGCGCATGAGCGAGGCGAAGCTCGTCGTCACCAACAGCGCGAACCGCGGCAAGCTCGACGAAGTCGCCGGCTGCCCGCCGGTCGCCACGGTGCGCGAGCCCGGCCAGCCGCTGGCCGATGGCGACATCGACTGGCACGCCGCGCTCGACACGCAGCCCGAGGCGTTCGAGCCGGTCATGCGCCGGGGCACGGACCTGTTCATGATGATGTCCACGTCGGGCACGACGGGGCTGCCCAAGGGCGTGCCGGTGCCGCTGCGGGCCTTGCTGGCGTTCGGCGCCTACATGCGCGACGCCGTGGATCTGCGCCCCGAAGACCGCTTCTGGAACATCGCCGATCCGGGCTGGGCCTATGGGCTCTACTACGCGATCACCGGGCCGCTGCTGCTCGGCCACGCCACCACACTCTACGAAGGCAGCTTCAGCGTCGAAAGCACCTACGACCTGATCGAGCGCTTCGGCGTCACGAGCCTCGCCGGCTCGCCCACCGCGTACCGGCTGCTGATGGCGGCCGGCAGCGACGCCGCCGCGCGCATCAAGGGCAAGCTGCGTGTCGTTAGCAGCGCGGGCGAGCCGCTGAATCCCGAGGTCGTGCGCTGGTTCGACGCCGCGCTCGCCGCGCCGATCCGCGACCAGTACGGTCAGACCGAGCTCGGCATGGTGGTGAACAACCATCACGGCCTCGCGCATCCGGTCCAGCCCGGTTCCGCGGGCTTCGCCCTGCCCGGCTACCGCGTTGCGGTGCTCGACGACGCGAGCCAGGAGCTCGCCCCGAACCAACCCGGCCAGCTCGCGATCGACATCGCCCGCTCGCCGCTGCTCTGGTTCACGGGCTACTGGCGTCAGGACACGCCGGCCATCGCGGGCGGCTATTACCGCACGGGCGACAACGTCGAACTGGAGCCCGACGGCAGCATCAGCTTCATCGGCCGCGCGGACGACGTCATCACGTCATCGGGCTACCGCATCGGCCCATTCGACGTGGAAAGCGCGCTGATCGAGCATCCGGCCGTGTGCGAGGCGGCGGTCGTGGGCGTGCCCGATCCCGAGCGCACCGAGATCGTCAAGGCTTTCGTGGTGCTGTCGCGGGCCGACGAAGCCAGTCCCGCGCTGGCCGACGAGCTGTGCCAGCACGTCAAGCGGCGGCTCTCCGCGCACGCCTATCCTCGCGCGATCGAATTCGTCGAGGCATTGCCGAAGACGCCGAGCGGCAAGATCCAGCGCTTCATGCTGCGCAAGATGGAAGCCGAAAAGGCGTCGCTTACGTCGAATACTTAAACGGATACAACGAATGAACATCACCAATCGAGTCTTTGTCATCACCGGCGCCGGTTCGGGCCTCGGCGCCGCCGTGGCGCGCATGGTCGTGGCGCAGCAGGGCAAGGCCGTGCTGCTCGACGTCAACGCCGAAGCGGGCGCCGCGCTCGCGCGCGAGCTGGGCGCCTCGGCCCGCTTCCAGGCCGCCGACGTCACCAGCGAAACCGACGGTCAGGCGGGCATCGCCGCTGCACTCGACGCGTTCGGGCGCATCGACGGCCTCGTCAACTGCGCGGGCGTCGCGCCCGGCGAGAAAGTGATCGGCCGCGAAGGCCCGCATCGCCTCGCGAGCTTCGCGCGCGCGGTCTCGATCAACCTGATCGGCACCTTCAACATGATCCGCCTCGCGGCCGAAGCCATGCAGAAGCAGGACGCCGATGCCGAGGGCGAGCGCGGCGTGATCATCAACACCGCGTCGGTCGCGGCATTCGATGGACAGATCGGCCAGGCCGCCTACGCGGCTTCGAAGAGCGGCGTGGTCGGGTTGACGCTGCCGGTGGCGCGCGAGCTTGCGCGCTTCGGCATCCGCGTCGTGACCATCGCGCCGGGCATCTTCGCGACGCCGATGATGTCGGCCATGCCGCAGGACGTGCAGGATTCGCTCGGCAAGAGCGTGCCGTTTCCGTCGCGTCTCGGGCGGCCCGAGGAATTCGCGGCGCTGGTGCGTCATATCGCCGAGAACACGATGTTGAACGGCGAAGTGATTCGCCTCGATGGCGCGCTGCGCATGGCGCCGCGTTGAGCGCACCGGCGCACGGAAAACCCGCGAACACTGCGAAAACAGGAGGAACAGGAACCATGACGACATACGATCCGATAGTCATCGTTGGGGCGGCGCGTACGCCGATGGGCGGCTTTCAGGGCGACCTGGCCGCAGCGAGCGCGAGCGAGCTGGGCGCCGTGGCGATTCGCGCCGCGCTCGAGCGCGCCGGCGTGGCGGCGGAGCAGATCGACGAGATCCTCTTCGGCTGCGTGCTGCCGGCGGGCCAGGGGCAGGCGCCGGCGCGGCAGGCCGCGCTGAAGGCGGGGCTGCCGTTCTCGACGGGCGCCACGACGATCAACAAGATGTGCGGCTCGGGCATGAAGGCCGCGATGCTGGCGCACGATCTGCTGTTCGCGGGCGCGGGGAGCGTGATGGTCGCGGGCGGCATGGAGAGCATGACGCAGGCCCCGTATCTGCTGCCCAAGGCGCGCGGCGGCATGCGGATGGGCCACGGCCAGGTGCTCGACCACATGTTCCTCGACGGGCTCGAGGATGCCTACGACAAAGGCCGGCTGATGGGCACCTTCGCCGAGGACTGCGCGCAGGCATTCCAGTTCACGCGCGAGTCCCAGGACGCGTTCGCGATCGCTTCGCTCACGCGCGCGCAACACGCGATTGCGAGCGGTGGCTTCAAGGAGGAGATCGCGCCTGTCACCGTGCGCGCGGGCAAAACCGAAACGCTGGTCGCCATCGACGAACAGCCCGGCAAGGCCAGGCTCGACAAGATCGCGACGCTCAAGCCGGCGTTCCGCGAGGGCGGAACGGTGACGGCGGCGAATTCGTCGTCGATTTCGGACGGTGCGGCAGCGCTCGTGCTGATGCGCCGCTCGGAGGCCGAGCGGCGCGGCCTGAAGCCGATGGCCGTGATCGTCGGGCACGCGACCCATGCCGACAAGCCGAGCCTCTTTCCCACCGCCCCGATCGGCGCGATGCGCAAGCTCGCTGAGAAAACCGGCTGGGCCCTGCGCGACGTCGACCTCTTCGAGATCAACGAAGCGTTCGCGGTGGTCGCGATGGCGGCCATGCGCGAGCTCGACCTGCCGCACGAGAAGGTCAACGTGAATGGCGGCGCATGCGCGCTCGGCCACCCGATCGGCGCATCGGGCGCGCGCATCATCGTGACGCTGATACACGCATTGCACGCTCGCGGGCTCAAGCGCGGCATGGCGAGCCTCTGTATCGGCGGCGGCGAAGCGACTGCCCTCGCGATCGAAGCGGTTTGAACGGGTTCGCATCACATTTGTCGTGATCGCCATGTTGCGATGCCAGAGCTCGTCGAGAAAGATCGACGCGCTCGCGCCATGCACGCCGATGTTCGCAATCGTGCCGACCGGCGCCGCCTGCGGTATGGCCAGGCATTACGGCGTGCTAGTCTGAACCCATTGCGGCGCGCACAGCGTGGCCGAGCGCAGCAATTTGCGCGACGGCGTGAATCAGGCGCCGGGGGTGCTTCGAAAAGGCGGACGTGTGGAACGCGCCCGCTCGCGAGGCCGCGACCGGTGCGTGCGCGCACGATGCTTGCGCGCACGCGCCTTTCACCGGTGGCGCGGGCAGCCAACGCCGCACCTGTCCCACGAGGTTCATGATGTGGTACGCCCTGGTCGAACAACAGCGTCAATGGCTGCGCGCATGGCGCGCGGCGGCGCAGTACGCAGGCCATGCTTGCGCGGCGTGGCCCGCGTCAACGCTGGCCTGCGCCGCGGCGTCCTGCTACGCCGACCTGTACGAGCCGCTGCTCGGCCTCGAGGCCGAGCAGCCGCCGTTCGCGCTTGAAGCCATCGCGCTCGATGGGCGCCGCTGCAAAGTCGAGGAACGCGTGGTCGCGCATACGCCGTTCTGCGACCTGCGCCGCTTCTCCCGCCCCAACACCACGCGCGCTGTGTCGCTGTGCACGCCGCTTGCCGGCCATGCGGCCGTGATGATGCGCGAGACGGTCGAGGCGCTGCTCGCCGACGGCGACGTCTATCTCACAGACTGGATCAACGCGCGCGACGTGCCGCTCGACGCGGGGCGCTTTGGCCTCGACGAATATGTGACGATGCTCGACGGCTTCATCGACTCGATCACGCAGGACGACCGGCCGCTGCACATCGTGGCCGTTTGCCAGTCCACGCTTCCCGCGCTCGGGGTGCTCGCGCTGCGCGCGCAGCGCGCTCTCGCGCCGCCCGCGAGCGTCACGCTGATCGGCGGCCCGCTCGATGCACGCATCAATCCGAGCACGCTCGGTCTCGCCGCCGCAACGCATTCGCTCGACTGGTGCCGCCGCCATCTGATCGACACCGTGCCGCCCGGTTTTGCGGGGCATGGCCGGCGGGTGTTTCCAACCTGGCTGCAGCAGGCCGAGATCGCGATCGTCTACCCGCATCGCTACGTGTCGCTGATCGAGCGCTACGCGCAAGCGAGCTCGCGCGGCGACGCCAACGCGCTCGCCGCTGCGCGCCGCGCGTTGCTCGAGTACACCGCGCTGCTCGACATGCCCGGCGAGTACTTCCTCGACACCGTGGATATCGTGTTCCAGCGCGCCCTGCTCGCGCACGGCACATGGCGCGTAGGGGCATTGAGCGGTGCAGGCGGCAGCGGCACGCTCGTCGAGCCGGCTGCGCTGCGCGATACCGTGCTGCTGACCGTGGAGGGCACGCACGATGCCGTCACCGGCGCCGGGCAGACGCATGCGGCTCAGGAGATGTGCAGCGGCATCGCGCCGGACGCACGGCAGCGCCTCGACGTGGCCGGCTGCGATCATTACGGCCTGTTCACGGGCGAGCGCTGGCGCGACGACGTGCATCCGGTGCTGCAGGCGATGTTCGCCCTGGGCGAAGCTAGCCGCACGCGCAGTTCGAGCCAGTCACGCCGGGCGAGCGGGCGCGCCGCCCGCGCTCACGTTTCAAGTACGCAATCGCCCGGCACCGCGCCGGGCCCCGCCTCCGGCTTGCGCACCGTCAGCTCATCGCCGCAATGATCGTGTGGAAGTCCTTTCGCGGGATCGCTGGCCAGACCTCGGAGTGGGCCCGCCCCAAGGTTCGCATCAAGGCTGACACCCGCATGGCTGTCTGCAGGTCGGGAGCCGAAAATATATCGAGGAAATCGTATTGTCCGAGCATTGCGTAGCTGTGCTTCCACTCGACGCCGGGGCACGCGCGCGCGATCCGCTCGAGCGCACGTTCCTCATGGGCCTCTGCGTTCACGGGGGACCGGAGCGCCTCAGGCGAAAGGCGTGTCATCAGGATGAACTCAGGCATGATCGTTTCTCGACATGAAAGGGCCACAGAAAGCCGCTTGAGGAACAACCGACTGAAAAGAAGGCCGGTGCGGCAGCGCAAGTCAAGCGTAGGTGACGCGAATACCTGATTCAAGCGGCGCGTTACCTCGATCCACTGAGCCCTCCGGATCATGACTGCGACTGGAGGCGGGGCAGTGATTCCCGCAAGGCATGATGTCCGTCCGCCTGTGCTACGCCGGCAAGTCCTGTGGCCTGCCTCCGCTCGATTTGATATACCGCTCGACCGGTACATACTCGCGGAACACGCCGCACTGCCAGGGGCCGGCGTATCCGCTTTCGGCAATCGCCGCGCAAAGCGCGTCATGAATAGCCTGCGCCATCGCCTCCTCCATCTCAGGCTGGCGAGCTACGGTGGTCCTCATCGCCGCGATCACGAACTGTTCGTCCGCGTCCATTCCGGACAAGGCCGCGTCCAGCACCACGACGCGACTCCTGATCGCCGCAACCGGCGCGTAGCCCCGTTCGTGAAAGCGGTCGTGGATCGTCCGCAGCAAAGCGGGAAAATCGACTGCATTCGCCATGGCCTTCGTTGCCTCGAACACGATATGCGGCATGGCACCTCCTTGATTCGTTATCCTCTTTATTTCACTGATCGCTCAGCGGCTTTTCGGTCCGTGCCTCAGGCCCGCGCTTCCTCGCAAGCGGCCCCGGACGCAGCGGTGTTCGATGGCCTGACGAGTGTCCACAAGAGGGTCGCGCCAATCAGATCGCCCAGCCCGAGCGCCACAAAGAACGGCGTGTAGCCGATCCGGCTCACGAACCAGCCCATGGTCATCGTGAAGCAGAAATTGCCGATCCCGGCCACTAGCGAAGCGAGCCCCGTGACGGTGCCGACTTCGCGGCGGGGAAACAGGTCGGCCGACATCGAGATCACCGTAATCGACAGCGTCTGGTGCGCGAAGCCGCCGAGGCACAGCAGGGCGACCGCCATCGCCGGATTGCTCACGAGCCCGACCCCAGTCATGCCGATCATCAGGACGGCAGCCATCGTGAAGACCATGCGCTTGCCGTTGACAATGGGAATGTCGAAGCGGCGCTTGAGCCATGCCGAAAGCGGACCGCCGACCATGCACCCCAGATCGGCGGCGACGAAGGGCAGCCATGCCGTTAGCGCAATCGCCTTCAGGTCGAAGCCGCGCGCCTGGTAGAGGTAGAGCGGCATCCAGTAGACGAGCGTGCTCCACACCGGGTCGGCGAAGGAACGCGGCAGCGCGATGCCCCAGAAGTTGCGCTGCCGGAGTATCTCGAGCACCTTCGGCGCCGGTCCGTCGGCCATGCTCCGGCCCGGTTCTCGAGTGACGCCGATATACGCGGCCTCGGCCTGCGACAGCGCCTTGTGGCGGTTGGGATGGCGGTAGAGCGCGAGCCACAGGAGGGCCCACACGAGTCCGATGCAGCCCACGATCATGAACGCCGTCTGCCAGCTGTAGTGCAGGATCGACCAGGCGATCAGCGGCGGCGCGAGGATCGCGCCCGTCGAGGTGCCGAGATTGAAGACCCCGGCGGCCGTGCCGCGCTCGTGGGGCGGAAACCAGTAGGCCGCCGCCCGCATGCCGCCGGGAATGAAGGACGCCTCCACGAGGCCCAGCAGGCCGCGCAGCACGAACAGGCCAACCCAGCCCTGCACGAAGCCGTGGGCCATGCAGATGAACGACCATGCGACCCCGCACAGCAGAAAACCCATCCGCAGGCCGATGCGGTCCATCAGGTAGCCCGTGAGAGGGGCGCCAATGGGGTACATCACGAGGAATGCCCCCGTAATCCAGCCGTACTCATGCGTGGAAATGTGCAGGTGTTGCAGCACGGTCGGGGCGGCCACGCTCAACGAACTCCGCGCGAGGTAGTTGGTGATCGTGCCGAGCGTCAGCAGGCCGATCATCCACCAGCGCAGCCCTCTTACCTTGATCATTTCCTTGTCTCCTTGTGTGTCTGCTTTTTCGCGTAGTTATCGCTTCGATCTCATGCCGCCTCAGACAAAGAGCGCGCGAACCACGGGTTGCGGATCGAGTGCGGCGGCAACGGGCGCGAAGTGCGGATCGAGACGAGCGGCAATCCCGTACAAGCCGGACGCCTCCTCGCGTTGCCACCATCCCGAATACCCCTCGACGTGCGCAGCCGCCCGCCGGGCGTCGAAGCGCACCGTGCTGTGCACGAACTCCTCGTGCGCCCGCTCGCCTTTCGCATAGGGTGCCAGCCAGCCCAGCGCGGCGGCAAGGCGCCCCTGAATCTGCGGCGCCCCATACCAGTCCTGCCCGTGCGCCGCCGCGATCGACGCCGCCAGCATCAGCGGTTCGAGGTCGTACACGACATAGTGGATCGCATCGCGCTGGCCAAAGTCATAGGTCAGGCCGCCTGCGTCGACGTTGCGCGCCACGTGGGCGAAAAAGGCTTCGCGCGCGGCCGAAATCAGCGCGGCATCTCCAGCGAGGAACGCGCCGGCCGTCGCGAGCTTGACGCGGTGGCTCTGCCAGTTGTTCAAGCCGGTGCTCGGGTCGCCCACGCGCCGCTCGCCCAGGTAGCCCCGCGCCATCTGGCAGCCAAGCGCGCGTGCCTTCTCGATCGTCGCAGCGGGCAGCCGCGAGCGCACGAAGTCGAAGCCGAATAGCAGATCGACGAGATCCGCCTCGTCGATCGGATTCGAAGACGAAACGTAATGGGGTATCCATGCCTCGATATACGTTTCGGCCTTCGCCGCGTACGCGTCTTCGCCCGTCACGCACCATGCGAGCCCCTGCAGCAGGGTCTGGCGCCAGTCCTCCTGCGCCTGCACGCTCGCGTCGCGGTCCTGCTCGTGCGGCAGCAGGCCCTGGGTATGCACGACGGCGCGCGGATGCGGCACGCGCGCCATGCTGGCATCGGCTTGCGCCCTGAGCGCCGCAGCCAGCGGCGCCGGCACGCGGCGGCGAATCTGGGCGGCGCGTGCCGGCGACGAGAGCACGAAGGTCGCTTGCGCGCTCTGCGCGCGCGCACGGTCAAACGGTGCGAACGCGCCGCAGGCACACAACGCGGCGAGCGCCCCCAGGAAGCGGCGACGCGGCCTCCGCTTTTCAGACTCGCGCGGCGTCATAGCGCACCTGCGAATTCGGGATATCGACCCAGTGCAGCGCGCCTTGCGCGGCCCGCCACACGGGACACTCGCCGCCCGCCGCCGCAACGCGCTCAGCGCGTGCGCTCGCGACACCGCTCACGACCGGGGCTCCATCGGGCCCGCCAGCACGAACGGTCCGCCCTGGTAGCGCTGCGTCGGGTCGTCGAAGTCGGGGTCCGGCGCACCGGGCGGGAACTGCGGCTCGAACTCCAGCGAACTGTCCTGCGGCCGGAAGCCCAGGAACGCCGCCTTGGTGTTGTCCACCCATTTGATCCGGTTATCCGACACGCCGTACACGATCGCGTGCCCCACCCGGTTCGTGAACAGCGCGCAGCGCACCAGTTCGATGAAATCGCGGTAGCTCAGATACGTCACGAGCATGCGCGCATTCCTCGGCGCCTCGAACGACGAGCCGATGCGCAGGCACACCGTCTCCAGCCCGAAGCGGTCGAAGTAGTAGCGCGACAGCGCCTCGCCGAAGCATTTCGTCACGCCGTACAGGCAGTCGGGGCGCAGCGGCGCCTCCACGTCCAGCACCGAGGTCACCGGATGGAACCCCACCGCGTGATTGGAGCTGGCGTAGATCACGCGCCGCACGCCGTGATGCTGCGCGGCCGAGTAGAGGTTATAGAGACCGCGGATGTTGCTCTCGAGCAGCGCGTCGAACGGCGCCTCCACCGAAATGCCGCCCAGGTGGATGACGGCATCCACGCCTTCGAGCAACGCGTGCACCGCGGCGCGGTCCGCCAGATCGGCCACGACGGCTTCTTCGTGAGGCGCCAGTTCGCCGAGCGGCGCGATATCGCTCACGCGCACGACGTCGGCCCATGCGGCCAGCGCGCCGCGCAACTGACGCCCGAGATTGCCTGCCGCCCCGGTCAGCAGCAACCGTCGAAACGGCCGCACGGATGAAGCGGGCTTGCTGTTCATATCGCTCATGCTGATTCTTTGCGGGAGTGGGAAGAGTCGGAACGGCCCTGCTTCAGCGCAGACTCGCTGCCGCTGCGCAGGATGCCGATGTCGGTGGCCAGCGCGACGTAGTCGAAGCCGTCGCGCAGGTACGCCGCCGACAACAGCGGATCGGTCATCAGGATGCCGATCGGTTTGCCGCAGCGATGGGCCCGGCCGAGTGCGTCGACAATCGCCGCCTGCACATCGGGATGCCGAAAGTCGCCGAGATGACCGAGCGCGGCGGCAAGATCGGACGGCCCGATGAACAAGCCGTCCACGGCCGCGATCGCCTCCAGATTGGCCAGCGCCTGCGCGGTTTCCAGTTGCACGAGCAGGCAGACCTCGTCATTGGCGCCGTGCAGATAGTCCGAGTCGCGGCCATATCGGTTGGCGCGCGTCGCCGCCGACACGCCGCGTATGCCCGCCGGCGGATAGCGCATCGCCGAGGCCGCCCGCTGTGCTTCGTCCGGTGTATTGACCATCGGCACCAGCAGCGTCTGGGCGCCAATGTCGAGCAGCCGCTTGATCTGGACCGGATCGTTCGTGCTGGGCCGCACGACGGCGCTCATGAGCGATTGCGCGGCGCTGCGCAACTGCTCCTGCACCATCGGCACTTCGTTGGCTGCATGCTCCGTGTCGATCATGATCCAGTCGTAGTCCGACTGGGTCAGCACTTCCACGACGTTCCCCGATGCGAGCATGCTCCAGATACCGAGCTGCTGACTACGGGCAATCAACCGTCTCTTGAACAGGTTGGGCTGCATAACTGGCTCCCTTGCAGGATCAAAAAATTGTGGCGGACGCCGAAGGCCTCGCGGGTCGCCGTCGGCCTCAGGCTGCGGTGCGCAGTTGCGCAAGCAGACCGCCGTCGACGGGCAATACGTGTCCTGTGATGAACGATGCGCAGTCCGAGGCGAGGAACAGCACCGGACCCGCGGCTTCATCGGGTGTACCGTGCCGCGGTAGAGGCAAGCCGCGCGCCGCAGCCGGATCGACCGCCCTCGTATGCGAGTGCGGAATCTGTGCAGGAGCGATCGCGTTCACGCGGATCCCGTAATGTCCGAAATCGGTCGCAAGGCAGCGGGTCAGCGCATCGATGCCGCCCTTGCTCACGTCGTAAAGGGCATTGTTGCGATGCGCACGCTGGGCGCCGGGCGACGACACGTTCACGATCACGCCCTTGTGCTCGCGCGCCACCCAGCCCCGGATCGCGTCGAGGCTTAGCGCCCAGGTCGCGCGCAGGTTGACGTCGAGAATCCGGTCGAAGTCGTCCAGGCTCGTTTCGAGCGTAGGCGTCTTCGTCTGGGTCAGCCCAGCGTTGTTGACGAGGATGTCGAGCCCGCCGCACTGCTCTGCACAGCGGACGATGTCCTGCCGGTGCACGGCATCGGCGAGGTCGCCTGCGACGGTCTCGCACCGCTCGCCCAGTTCCGCCGCCAACGCCTCCAGCGCGTCAGCGCGCCGGCCCGTTGCAATCACATGGGCGCCGGCACGATGAAAGGCTCGGGCGATCTCCATGCCAATCGCGCCGCTTGCGCCCGTCACCACCACGACCTTGTTGCCGAAATTGAATTGAGTCTGCATCGTTGTGCCAGTTAAGTTCGCGCTGAAGCCACACCGATTGGAAAACGTTTTTCATCGCAAACTTTAGGCATTTCGCGCGTCAAAGTCAAACGTTTTCCTTCCTGTTTCCTCCAGGGGATACCCGCAAAATTTGGCCGATTCCGGCCAATCGACTAGAAAACAACGTTAGCCAGGTCTCCTGCATTCACTATCATTGGAAACCGCTATCCCTTCGCTCCGCCCAAGCACCCTCGTCGCGGTGAACGAGTCCGAACGCCCCATGCCACTGGGACTGGGCTTTCACCTCGACCCGCAACCCAGCGCATAGCCCGGCGATACCTTCTCGCGGTTCTGCGAAGCCGGCGCGGGCGCGCGCCGTGATTGACCACGCCGAAGCCAGCCACCGCGTCACGCTGACGAGTCCACAGGCGCGCCAGCTGGTCAGGGCATTTCCGTGCACGGTGCCCAGCCTGGCATCAACTCCGCGTCCAGCACGGGTTTTCACTTACCACGAAAGCAAAGAAAACGATTGACTGCCGCGAACGATGAAACGATCATTGGAAAACGTTTTCCGCCAATGCGACTGGGTCCCGCTCCAGCTCACGCGATGCGTACGACATCGAGTTGACCACCGGATCGACGATGCCTTTAACGCGTGAGACGCCACCACGAGCCAATCCGGGCGAATTCGTCGATAGCACGACCCGTCATTGATTCTTTTCCAATCTACTCAGGAAGAAGCTATATGAAGCTCAAGGCAATCAGGGGATGCCTGTTATGCACGGCAGGCCTTATTTCATCGGGTGCAATGGCTCAGTCAAGCGTCACACTCTATGGACTGCTTGATACCGGCATGGCTTATGTCAACAATCAAGGGGGCAAATCCAACCTGGAGATGGTGCAGGGCGTCAAGAATGGCAACCGGTGGGGCTTGACGGGCAATGAAGACCTGGGCGGCGGCTATTCCACGATCTTTACCCTGGAATCGGGCTTCAATAGCCTGAGCGGTGCGGCAGGCGCCTCGGGTTACATGTTCAACCGTCAGGCATTCGTGGGATTGAAGAATAGCCACTACGGCACCATCACGTTGGGCCGTCAATACACGCCGTGGTTCTATACGGTGGGCGCACTGTCCGGCCTCGGAATCGGCACCCCGCTCACCGGCTGGACGGGGGCGCACCCAGGCGATATCGACGCCATGGATACCGGGCTGAGAATCAACAACTCCATCATGTATGAATCGCCCGACATGGCGGGTCTTTCGCTCAGGGCGATGTATGCGCTGGGGGGTATCGCCGGCAACGTCACTTCGGGCAGCGTGTTCAGCGCCGCCTTGATGTACACCCACGGCCCCTTTCAAGGCGCGATCGGTTTCAATGAGCTGAAAAATAGCGGCGTAAATATTTCAAACAGCCCGACGCTCGGCAATTATTCGACCAGTGCAATCAACGGCGGATATCTCAGCGCAAATAGCGTCCGGATGTTTGGCGGCTCGGCTCGCTACAACCTCAACAAACTGATTCTTGGCGTGAGTGCGTCGAATGTCGCGTTCCTGCCGGGTGGCCAGTCATTGTTCAAGGACGAAGAGGTATTCAATACCGCAGCAGCGTTCGCGGCCTACCAGACAGACTTCTGGGTGCTGGGCGCCGGCTTCGCCTACACGCATGCGAGCGAGGCAAACGGCATCAAGGATTCCGCCACCTATAAGCAGTTTTCTATCGGCGAGCTCTACTCCCTCTCGAAGCGCACGAGATTCTATGCCGTGCAGGCCTATCAGCTGGCGACCGGGAAAACCTTGTATGCGCCGCCGTCAAGCTCGGCCGTGCCTGCAACACCCATGATCGAAAATGCCGTGGCATCTGTCGGCGACGGCCAGAATGGCACGCCGTCCAACGGGCCCAAGCAGCTTGTGTTCGCGGTTGGGATTCAACACACGTTTTAGTATCCCGGCCTCCTCAGCAATTCGAGAAGGCCATGCGGTACGCACGCGCGCAGCTGCACGTCGCCACGCGCGCCGGCGCGCGCGCCTCAATGTCTTGGGAAACCCTTCATGGCAGAAACGGATTTGACCGGTCGCGAACCGGCAGTGCCCTTCAAGGGCAAACGGGCATTCTCGTCGCTCGGATGCGGCCACAACGAGCTACACGAGCTGGTGGCGCTTGCCGCGCGCCACAGCATCCCGTGTGCCGAATTGCGCACGCTGGGCGGGACCGTGGACCTGCCCCGCTACCTCGCCGCGAGCTATGGCAGTCCCGACCGGCTTGCCCGGTTCATGGCATCGTCACCCTTGCGCGTCGTGAGCCTCGGCACTTCATTGCGCCTCGTCGGCAACACCGGGGAAAGCCGCAACGCCCTGCTGCAGTACGTCCCCTGGGCCGAGGCTTGCGGCGCGTCGACGCTACGCGTGTTCGACGGCGGGACCACCGGCGACCGGGAAGAGATCGCGCAGGCGCGTGCGACGCTGGACTGGTGGCGCGAACGGCGCGACGGCGAGGGCTGGCAGGTCGATCTCGCGATCGAGACGCACGACGCCTGCGCCAATGAGGCACCGCTGCTGCGTCTCATTGAAGCCCTTCCCGATTGCCAGATCCTGTGGGATGCCCACCACACATGGCGCAAGGGTGGAACCCACCCCATCGATACCTGGTGGCGGATCCGCGAACGGGTGCGCCACATTCACGTAAAGGACAGCGTCGGCGACCGCGAGGCTCCGGCCGGATATCGCTACGTTCTCCCAGGCGATGGCCAGTTCCCGATGCGCGAGCTCATGTCGGCGCTGTGCGCGGACGGGTACGACGGCGTGTTGAGCCTCGAATGGGAACGCCATTGGCACCCGCAACTGCCGACGCTCGAAGAAGCGCTGAACGCAGCGCGACAACACGCGTGGTGGTAGGCGCCTCTGCTTGAAGCGCGTACGCGATAGTGGATTTTCCGCACCGCATTGCCCAGCCGATCCGGGCGCGCGCGTCGATCACTCAAGGAAGCGGCCGGCGTCGACGGCCTTCCTGATAGATTATTCCGTAGGCGGACGCTTGTCGCTCCGGCCCGCGGGCACGGAGACAAATCAAGTGAACTTCAATACAGCCGTAGTGGTGGGTTATTTTGTTTTGATCGGGATAATCAACTTTTCTTTCAGGCGCATGGCGTCCAAATCCAGCACCGACTACTTCCGCGGTGGTGGACGCATGCTCTGGTGGATGGTCGGAAGCTCGGCCTTCATGATCCAGTTCTCCGCATGGACCTTCACCGGTGCGGCCGGTGAGGCTTTCAGAAACGGCTTCCCCGCCGTTTATGTGTTCATCGGCAACGTGCTTGCGTTCCTGCTCGCCTGGGCGTTTTTCGCGAAGAAGTTTCGTCAGATGCGCGTCGATACCCCGACCGAAGCCGTACGCCGTCGTTTCGGCGAATCGTCGGAGCTGTTCTTCACATGGGCCATCATTCCGTTGTCGATCATTCAGGGCGGCGTGTGGCTCAATAGCTTGTCGGTCTTTTTCAGTGCCGTGATGGGCATCAAGCTGGGCACGACACTGTGGATCACAGGCCTGGCCGTCCTGTCCTTCTCGATGATCGGGGGCGCGTGGGGCGTGGCGGCATCCGACTTTGTCCAGTCGATGGTGGTCGCCGTCATGTCCATCGCCTGCGCGGCCGTTGCGCTGTTCAAGGTCGGCGGGGTCGGCGAAATCGTCCACAGGTTTCCGGGGAACTTCTTTTATGGTCCGGACACGCAATCCCCCATGTTGCTCACGGGCCTGTTTCTGTTTCTGGTCGTCAAGCAGATACTGACCATCAACAACATGAAAGACTCGTATCGCTTTCTCGGCGCAAAAGATTCGTTCGATGCCAAGAAAGGCGCCCTGTTCGCATTCCTGCTGATGCTCGCGGGGGCAATGATATGGATGATCCCGCCGTGGGCCTCGGCGATCCTCTTTCCTGACGCGGGTATTGCCCACTCGGCACAACTCGGGAAAAAGGCCAGCGACGCGGTCTATCTGGTGTTCGCCGAGCGCGCGATGCCGCTGGGTACGGTAGGCCTGCTCATGGCGGGCCTCTTTTCCGCGACGATGGCCGCTGCCGATGGTGCGCTCAATCACAATGCCGGCATTTTCGTGCGGAGTTTCTATCAGCCGGTTATCCGTCGCGGCAAACAGGTCAGCGATCGTGAGGCACTGGTCGCGGGCAAGATCGTCAACGCGACCAATGGTCTGCTGATCATTCTCACCGCGCAGTTTTATTCGCAACTCAACCAGATGAGCCTGTTCGATCTGATGATGCGCGTCAGCACGCTCGCACAGGTGCCGATTCTGGTGCCGCTGTTTCTCGGTGCGTTGATCCGCAAGGTGCCGGACTGGGCGTCCTGGGCCACGGTGGTATTCGGCCTGGTGGTGTCGTATTTCGTCAGCAATGTGGTGACGGCTCATGAGATCGCCGGCTATTTCCACATTGCACTGAGCGCCAGTGAGTTGTCCGCTGCGAATACGGTTCTGGCGATTGCCGCGCATGTATTCCTGACCGGCGGATTCTTCTGTCTGACCATGCTGTTCTACCGGGAGCCGGAGCAAACGCGCCGCGAGCAGCTGGACAGCTTCTACCACGATTTCGCGAGGGAAGTCGTGAGTGACGCGTCGCAGTCGGAATTCGATCGCCTGCAGCGCCACAAGCTCGGCCGGATCACGCTGATGATGGGCGCAGGGCTGTTCGCGATGCTGGCCATTCCGAATCCGCTGTGGGGGCGCCTGCTGTTCCTGTGCTGCGCACTTGCGATTCTTGTGCTGGGCGCACTGATGTGTCGCAGCGCGAATCCGGTGGCCGTGCCAGGCAAAGAGCTGCAATCGCAATCGTCCTGACACGACCTTGAACCCCCATGCGCCAGCCGGCCAGTGAGCCGGCTGCGCTAAAACCGGGAGACTGACTGATGAACCCATTCATGGGCGACAACTTCCTCTTGTCCAGCGACTGCGCGCGCAAGCTGTACCACGAGTATGCCAGGCCGGAACCCATCTTTGACTATCATTGCCACCTGAGCGTCAAGGATATCGCTGACGATCGCCGCTTCAACAACATCACCGAAATCTGGCTCAAGGGCGACCATTACAAATGGCGTGCGATGCGGGCACTGGGCAATGACGAGCGGTACATCACGGGTGACGCAAGCGATCGCGAGAAATTCGATGTCTGGGCCAACGACCTGCCGAGCTGCCTGGGCAACCCGCTTTATCACTGGTCGCATCTCGAGTTGCGCGCCGGATTCGGCATCGACGATCCGATCAGTGGCAGGACCGCGGAGCGGATCTGGAATGAAACCAGCCGCCAATTGCGTCAGCCCGGGATGAGCGCGCGCGGGTTGCTGCGCAAGTTCAATGTCCGCCTCGTTGGCTCGACTGACGACCCGACCGATACGCTCGAGTTTCATGCGCAAATTGCGCGCGATCCGTCGATGGGCGATATCGCGGTGCGTCCAAACTGGCGGGCCGACAACCTCGTCAAGATCGAGGTCGACGGCTTCGCTGCGTATATCGACAAGCTGGCACATGCCAGCGAGACCGCGATAGACGATTTCCAGTCTCTGAAGGCGGCGCTTCTCAGGCGACTGGATCACTTCTGTGCGCATGGTTGCATTGCTGCCGATCACGGTATCCCGGTGTTGCGCTATGCACCGCTCGCTTCCGAATCGGTAATCGATCAGATTGTCCAGAAGCGTCTGTCCGGCCAACGCCTGAGCGAAGAGGAAATCGCGCAGTATGCGACTGCCATCCAGGTGTGGCTGGCGGGGCAATATGCCGAGCGGGGCTGGGCGATGCAGTTGCACATTGGTGCGCAACTCAACAACAACACGGCCATGCTGAACCAGCTCGGGCCGAATACCGGGTTCGATGCGATTCGCGATCGCCCTATATCTGAAGGCCTCGCCGGTCTCCTCGACGCGATGAACTCGAACAGCGGTCTGCCAAGGTTAGTTATCCATACCATCAATCCGAGCCAGAACGAGGTTATCGCGACGTTATGCGCCTGTTTTCAGGGCGGCAACACGCGAGGCAAGATCCAGTTTGGGGCCGCCTGGTGGTTCAACGATCAGCTCGATGGCATGCGTCGCCAACTGACCCAGCTCTCGCAGTTGGGCATTCTTGGTACGTTCGTCGGCATGATCACCGATTCGCGCAGCCTGCTCTCGTACTCGCGTCATGAATACTTCCGGCGCCTGCTCTGCGATATGGTGGGGAGCTGGATGGAAAATGGCGAGGTTCCGCAGGACTTCGGCCTGGTTGGGGAGATGATCCGCAAGATTTGCTACCGCAACGCGGCTGAGTTTTTCTCGCTATAGCCGGCCGATGAATCCGCCCGAAAACGACTTCCGGATATCCGCGCTCGTCATATCGGTCGCGTTGTTCATGCAGAACATCGACGGGACGATCGTCACGATCGCCATCCCGTCGATCGCGCGAGATCTCGGCATCAGTGCACTCCATCTAAGCAGCGTGATCATCGCGTATCTCGTTGCGCTGACCGTATTCACGCCGATAAGCGGATGGGTTGCAGATCGATTCGGTGCAAAACGCGTCTTCCTATTGGCGATCATCACGTTCACGCTGGCCTCTGCGGGCTGTGCATTGATCCGTGGCTTGCCTGAACTGATCTCGTTCCGGATTCTCCAGGGGGCGGGAGGCGCGATGATGGTTCCGGTCGGGCGACTGATCCTGTTTCGCGGTATCGATCGCGAGGACATGCTGGCCGCGTCGACATGGTTGACGATGCCCGCCCTGCTCGGCCCCATCCTCGGGCCACCATTGGGTGGCTTCCTGACCAGTGAGTGGTCGTGGCGCTGGACGTTCTGGATCAATCTACCTATTGGAATCCTCGGCCTCGTTTGCGCATGGCGTTTTCTTCCGGAGACGCAATGCACGCCGTCGAAACGACTCGACTTGACAGGCAGCGTGCTGGTCGCTGCTGCGCTGGCGATATCCATGATCGGATTCGATTCGGTTGACCGGGGTGCGACGCATCCGGTCATGCCCATTCTCGTGCTGTCGCTTGGTGCGGTTCTGTGCTGGCTCGCCTGGCGGCATTGCAGGCGCACGCCACATCCTGCGGTGGATTTTTCCCTTCTGGATATTCCCACCTTCAAGGTCGCCTCGATCGCGGGGGGATGCTTTATCGCGGCGTCGGATGCGATGTTGTTTCTCGTTCCGCTCATGCTGCAAGTCGCGTTCCGATACAGCGTCCTGAGCAGCAGCATGATGACGTTTGCAAGCTCGATTGGATCATTCTGCATGCGGCCGATGGCGGCATTCGCACTCAGGCGCTATCCGGTGCGCAGTGTGCTGACAACGGCAAGCTGTTCGTTCGCGGTGGTGCTCAGCCTGTGTGCGCTCATGTCAAAGGACTGGTCGCGCGTGGGCATCTTCTTTCTGCTGCTGATGGGCGGTGTGTCGCGGTCGCTCAATTTCGCGACCACGGGCGCCATTGCCTTTGCCGATGTACCCGAGTCGAAGATGTCGGCTGCGACTTCGTTCCAGGGAACCTCGCAGAAGTTCATGAAGGCGTTCGGCGTGGCATCGGTCGCGGCAACCGTGCAGATCGTGTCAATGCTCCGAGGTAGTCCGCACCCGGATCAACGCGATATCGCCCTGGGTTTTGTCGCAACAGTGGTCATTGTCATGCTGACTTGCCCGATGTTCGCGCAGCTGTCGCGAGAGGACGGATCCGGTGTGACGAGCCAGATGGAATGAATTTACTTCGCGATGCCTTTGAACTATTATTTTGGAAAACGATTTCCTTCCACGCCCCCCACATTGTCCGCGGCGCGCGACACCTCTGACACTCCCAGCCCACCCACTCAAAGGAGCAGCCCAACATGGCTAACATCGGTTTCATCGGCCTCGGCATCATGGGCGCGCACATGGCGCGCAACCTCATCAAAGGCGGGCACGCGCTTTTCGTGAATGGCGCGTATACGGTTCCCGACGATCTGCGCGCGAGCGCGACCGTCGTCGAGAACTCGGCCGCGGTCGCGCGCGCCGCCGACGTGATCATCTCGATGGTCCCGGACACACCGGACGTCCGCAACGTGCTGTTCGCCGACGACGGCGTCGCGAAGGGCCTCACCGCCGGCAAGCTCGTGATCGACATGAGCTCGATCTCGCCGCTCGACACGCAGGCATTCGCGAAGGACATCAACAAGCTCGGTTGCGACTACCTGGACGCACCAGTGTCCGGCGGTGAAGTCGGTGCGCGCGAGGCAACGCTGACGATCATGGTCGGCGGCCCGGAAAGCGCGTTCGAGCGCGCGAAGCCGCTGTTCGAGCTGATGGGCAAGAACATCACACTCGTCGGCGACAACGGCGCGGGCCAGACCTGCAAGGTCGCCAACCAGATCATCGTCGCGTTGAATATCGAGGCGGTCGCGGAAGCGCTGCTGTTCGCGTCGCGCTCGGGCGCAGATCCGGAGCGCGTGCGCCGCGCGCTGATGGGCGGCTTTGCGGCATCGCGGATCCTCGAAGTGCATGGCGAGCGGATGACGAAACGCACGTTCGACCCGGGCTTTCGCATCGAACTGCATCAGAAGGACCTGAATCTCGCGCTCGACGGCGCGCGCAAGCTCGGCCTCGCGCTGCCTCACACCGCGAGCGCACAGCAACTGTTCAGCGTCTGCGCGGCGCACGGCGGCAAGATGTGGGATCACTCGGGCCTCGTGCGCGCGCTCGAAATCATGTCGAACGCGACGCTCGCCTGAGGCGACACGGCGCAATCAGGTTCTTTGACAAGGAAAAATCCAATGAAAATCGCTCGGGTGCGCGTCACGCCGGTGGCGGTTTGCAACCCGCCACTGCTGAACAGCGGCGGGTTGCACAGTCCTTATACCGTCCGCTCGATCATCGAGGTCGAGGCGGACAACGGCCTCGTCGGTCTTGGCGAGACCTTTGCCGACCGGATGGTGCTCGACCGCCTGAATTCGGTCCGGGAAAGTCTGGTGGGATTGAGTCCGTTCGACGTCAACGCATTGAGGCGCATCACGCAGTCCGGCACTCCGCCCTCCGGTGCCGAGGCATTCCGCTTCATGCCGGGCTCGTGGAACGGAAACCCGACCGACGCGAAGATTTTCGGCGCGTTCGAAGCCGCGTTTCTCGACCTGCAGGCACGCTGCCTGGGGATTCCGTTGTGCGAGTTGCTGGGAGGAGCGGTACGCCAGCAGGTGCCCTTTTCCGCCTACCTGTTCTTCAAGTACAGCGCGCAGTACGTGCGCCATGTCGATCCGGAATACGCCGAATACGATCCATGGGGAGAAGTTCTGACTGTTGATCAGCTAGTGGCCGAAGCCCAACGGATGATCGATCTCTACGGATTCCGCAGCATCAAGGTCAAGGCGGGCGTTCTCACACCGCAGGAAGACGTTGCCTGTATCAAGGCACTGAGGAAGCGGTTCCCGGCTCATCCGATACGCCTCGACACGAACGCCGCCTGGTCGCAGGACACCGCTCGCCGCATGGCGGAGCTGCTCGACGGCGATCTCGAGTACTACGAGGATCCGACACCCGGCCTTGGCGGGATGGCGGACCTGCACCTCGCGACAGGACTTCCCATGGCGACCAACATGGTCGTCACGGACTTCGACGAATTCCGCAGGAACCTCGCGGTCAACGGCGTTCAAGTCATTCTCGGGGACCACCATTACTGGGGCGGGCTCAGAGCGACACAGCAACTGGCAAGCATGTGCGAGATGTTTGATATCGAACTATCGATGCATTCGAACTGCCATCTTGGTATCAGCCTCATGACGATGACGCATGTCGCGGCGGCCATACCGAACCTGACTTATGCCTGCGACACGCATTATCCGTGGTTCACGGAAGACCTTCTGCAGGGTGGGCGCGTGCCGATCCGCGATGGCAGCGTCGCGGTCCAGAATCTGCCCGGGATGGGTGTCGATCTCGACCCCAAGGCCCTTGCCGAGATGCACCAGCAGTATTTACGGTGCGGATTGAGCGGACGAGACGATGCCGCGCAGATGCGCAAATTCAAACCGGACTGGGAAAGAAAGAAGCCGCGATTCTGATGGCTCGGGCGGTCGAAGGCCGCTCAGCGCCGCCTCCGGCGCTTCCCCGTATCGCTCGCGGTCAATTCGCTCCCCGGTTTACGCACCACCCTGTTCCCTATATCATCGAAAACCGAAGGAAAACGCTACCCTCCTCATCGATGCCGAAAACCCAGCCCACCATCCGCGATGTCGCCGCCGCCGCGGGTGTCGCCGTCTCCACCGTGTCGAAGTACATCAACGGCACGCAGCGCTTTTCCGGATCGGTCGAAGCGAAGCTGAAGGCGGCGATCGACGCGCTCGGCTACCGGTCGAACCCCCTCGCCCGCTCGATGATCACCGGCAAGACGCGCACGATCGGCCTCGCGATCCTCGACATCCGCAATCCGCACTTCACGAACATCGTCAAGGGCGCGAACCGGGTCGCGCTGCAGCACGACTACACGCTGCTGCTCGTCGATACCGAGGAAAGCCAGGAACGCGAGCGGCCGCTGATCGAAGCGCTCGCGCAGCGCGTCGACGGGATGATCATCAGCTCGCGAATGCCGGACGACGCGGTGCAGTGGCTGCTCGAGCTGAGCAAGCCAGTTGTGCTGTTTGGGCGTAGTCAGCAGTTTCCGATCGCGAGTGTCGGCACCGACGGCCATCTCGCCGCCTCCATGCTCGCCCGCCATCTCCTGAATCTCGGCCACCGGCGCATCGCGTATCTCGGCTTCGCCAAGTCGCGCTGGAACGACGAACGCAGGCGCGGCATCGCCGACTGCCTTCAGAAAGCCGGGCTGCAACTGGACGTCCACGACGCCGAAGCGCCTTCGGCCATAGCCGGCGAGCGCGCGTGCTCGGCGATCCTGCTCGGCTCTTCGCAGCCTGATGCCGTCATCTGCTACAACGACCTGATCGCACTCGGCTTCATGAAGGAAGCGCGCGAACTCGGCTTTCGGCTGCCGCAAGATTTGTCGGTCGTCGGCTTCGACAACGTGTCGTACGCCGAATACGCGTCGCCCGCGCTGACCACGGTGGATCTCCAGAGTGAGAAGATGGGCGAGCTCGCGATGACCAAGCTCATCGCGGCGCTCAACGGCAGCCACGACGACGAATACGCGATGCTGGAGCCACGGCTCGTGGTCCGGGAGTCGACGATGCGTCGGCCGGACACGTCGCAGCCGGCAGGTGTGACGGAGATGACCCCGAAGACGGCCGGCGGCCGGCGACGCACGGGCGGCCAGGGCGCCTGACGCTCAAGCGTAGTGATCCTTATCAGTTAACTCGCTCAGCTGATGCTGAGCGAGTCCAGCCATGCCAGACGGCGAGACGTTCTTTCAGTGAGCGAACCGGATAAAAAAAGCTTCATGAGCATGATTCGGTTTCATGCAGTGCGACGGCGTAACCTCGAGAGCATCGAAAATCTGGAGTGTCGCCATCGTGAAGACCCTGCAACGCACCGCAATCCTGGCCCTTCTATCCGTCGTCGCGTGTCCCGCATTTGCATCGTCGAAGCTGACAGCCGCGCAATGCCGCGATTACCCGTTCGTTCGATCGGCGCAGCCACCGAGCCACCAGCAACTGCAAAACGAACTCCGTGAACTCGAGTCGGTCGGCTATAGCCCGGCAAGCGGCGACGCCAACGACTACCCGTACGACCTGCAATCCGCGCAACAGCGGCTGCAGGCAAAATACCAGCGAGATTGTGGGTTATCCGGAAACGGAACGATTGCAGCCTCGACAGGGTCGAGCGGCAGCCTGCAGCAATGAGTGCTGCGTTTTGCTGCTAGCCCTGTCCGTTCGTGGCACCGAGCATCGATCGGAGTCTTGCCCCGATCAGTGTCCTGGCCTCGCCGATAATATCGTCGATGAGCGCCTTCACGGTGGGAACATCGTGAATCAATCCAGCAACCATGCCGCAGCTCCACGCGCCGGAATCCAGCAAGCCATCGCGCATGACTTTTGGATAAACACCGGCCACCTGGTCGATGATGTCATCGATACGAAGATCATTGCCCTTCTCGCGCTCGATCTCCAGAAGACGTTCCACACCTGCGTTGTTGAGCACGCGCTCAGTATTTCTCAGGCCACGCATGATCAGTCGCGTGTCCAGCTCGGTTGCGTTGACAATTGCCCTTTTTACATTCTCATGAACCGGTGCTTCTTGCGTAGCAACAAACCGGGTGCCCATGCTGATGCCTTCAGAGCCCAGCGCAAGTGCAGCCACCAGACTGCGCCCGTTAGCCATCCCCCCTGAAGCAATCGTGGGAATCGCTAACTCTTCTGCAGCACGTGGCAGCAAAATCATATTCGGAATATCGTCCTCGCCAGGATGGCCCCCGCATTCGAAGCCATCCACAGTGACCGCATCACATCCTATCTGCTGCGCCTTGAGGGCGTGCCGTATCGACGTGCACTTGTGAAACACCTTGATGCCCGCGTCTTTGAGGCTGGCCATGTAGGGCTCAGGATTGCGGCCGGCCGTTTCGACGATGCGCACGCCACCCTGTTTGATCGCATCGATGTATTCAGGGTACGGAGGAGCCGAGAACGTCGGAAGGAACGTGAGGTTCACACCAAACGGTCGATCGGTCATATCCCTGCACCGTGCAATTTCCTTTGCAAGCAGCTCAGGCGTCTTTTGTGTCAGGGCGGTGATAATGCCCAAGCCACCGGCGTTGGAAACCGCAGAGGCAAGTTCTGCGAGGCCAACGTAATGCATCCCTCCCTGCACGATAGGATATTGAATTCCGAAAAGCTCGGTGATACGTGTCTTCATGCTGGTGCCTCATGTCCTTTGAGTTTCATTACCGTCAATCTTCGGGGTGAGCGGCGTGACCGCAGCCGGCACATACTGCGCGCCAGCGGCAAGGTACTGATCGAGTAGCCAAATGCGGTCTCCGCCCCAAAAGAGTTCGTTTCCTGCTGCGAATGTTGGAGAACCAAACACGCCGCGGGAAACCGCAGCGCGGGTCGCCTCGTTGACAGCACTACGTGATTGTTTCGATTCAATGGTTTCCCGGAACTGTTGCTCGTCCAGGCCCACGGCTTTCCGGGCAACATCGAACAAAATATCCATGTCACCGAGGCGACGCCCCTCGGCCCAACGTGCACGCAACAGTGCTTTCGCCAGTACCGGTCGCTGTTCAAGCGGTTGCGTGTACATCAACTGCTGAGCAGGTACAGGGTCAAACATCGAGAAATCATCGGTAAGCGGTAGTCCCAATACTTTTGCCATCCGCGATGCGTCATGACGGGCATAAGGACCTTTGAGCGGCGTATCAAGCAGCGGCTTCAAGCCCATGACCTTGACCACTGCAACGCCAAGCCGGAATGGTAGCCAATGAAGTTTCTTACCGTGACGGTCTGCCAAAGCCTCAATCGCATTCGATGCGAGATACGCGTAGGGCGAGACGAAATCAAAATAGAATTCGATCGAATCCATACTATCGTTGGGAAAATTGAGCGAAATTACGAGCCGCCGTCCAGCGATTTGTCTGTACGAGCCTCTTTGAGAAGTTGCTCACGCAGAACATATTTCTGGACTTTTCCCGATGCAGTCTGGGGGAACTGATCCACGAAGCGCCAGACCCTTGGCGTCTTGTATGACGCGAGACGCGTGCGGCAAAAGCTTGTGAGCTCGCTCTCTCCTTCGGCTCGCCCGGCTTTGAGCTGGACGAAGGCGGCAATGATTTCACCCCATTCGGCGTCGGGCAATCCGACCACACAAGCCGCTACAACGGCAGGATGGCTAAGCAACACTTCTTCGATCTCGCGCGGATAGACGTTTTCGCCACCGCGAATAATCATCTCCTTCATTCTTCCCTGAATGGTGAGATAACCGTCGCTTGCCATCGAGCCCAAATCGCCCGTCCGCAGCCATCCGTCGCCAGTCAGCGCCTGTCGCGTTGCTTCCGCGTTATCGAAGTAACCCTTGGTGACGCAACTTCCGCGAGTCCAGATTTCACCCACCGTGCCGAACGGCACCGTTTCGCCGCTTTGTGGATTGGCCACTTTGACTTCGACCTGTGGCATGGGCCGCCCGACCGTCAACGCCCACCCCGTTCGAGATTCGTTTTCGCGCGTATGAGTGATATAGGGCGAGGCTTCCGTTTGCCCGAATCCAATACCTGCCTTGATGCGAAGGGTATTCTCGATCCGCTGTACCAGCGCCGGCGGCACAGGCGCGCCGCCGAGCGTTGCGAGTCTCCATGAACTCAGGTCGAAGCTTGCCAGTTCCGGATGGTCGAGAATACGAACGATCATCGTCGGCACTGCGGACATCAATGTGCCGCGTTCGGATTGAATCAACTCCAGCATCAACGCCGGATCGAAAGCCGGCGGAAGAACGTGAGTGCCTCCCGTCTGCAATGCCCCCAACGTCACGAGACCGCACCCGGCGGTATGAAACAGGGGCATCGGGTTGACCCATACGTCGCCTTTGCGCGCACCGATCACTTGCGCATAGATTCGCCCGTTGTTGGCCAATCCTCGATGGGTGAGCAGCGCGCCTTTGGGAAAGCCCGTGGTGCCAGATGTGTATTGAATTTGGGCTATAGCGCCAGGTTCCACGCGTGGTAGCGTGGCGGATTCCGACGAGCTATTGACAAAATCTCCCCAACTCTCCAGCGAGATAATTTCTCGCAAGAGTGGCAATTCGGGTTTGACTTCCTCCACGACAGCCGCGAGTTTTCTTCCGCGATACTCGGGTTCTACGATAATTCCGCAGGTCTGTGATTGCTTGAGGACGTACTTGAGTTCCGAAGCGAGATACGCCGGGTTCACGGTGACAAGCGTAATGCCCGCGAGTGCGGCACCGAGTTCGATCTGCACCCACTCCGGGCTGTTCGATGCCCACACCGCAACGTGCTCGCCCGGGCGAAAGCGGCTCAGCAGTGCGCCCGCCACTCTACGCGATTGCGTTAGCAGCTCGCCATAAGTCCAGCGACGCCTGTCGGTCCGGCTGACACCCTCAACCAGCGCGACTTCGTTTTCCCAGCGCTCTGCCGCATTCGTGAGCGCGTCCCCAATGCTGATTTCCAGGAAAGGCTCGCTTTGATCTGCGGGCCAGTACGCCAGGTTTTGTGAAGCGGCATGTTCCATATGACTTATGTCTCCGTCTGTCCTTGCATCAGGCGAAAGCTGAATGTAATTTAACGCGATGCAGCATATCGCTCTTCTGGCTGCAACTTGATTACGTCCCCATCATAGGTGGCGCACTTCAGTGCCTCTATTCGGATTTCGGCACCCTGAGCTCGGGCCGCCACAACGCCTTTATTCCCGGGCGCCGGCGTGACTTGCCTGGCATCTACTCGGATATCCCTCGTCCCGAAGTTTCAGGGCACGTACATAAGGCTAGAATCGATAGCGCGCAGGCCACGCTGGTGGTGGCTGTCGCGAACATCGTTGCCGAGGAGAAAGAGGTGCCAGTCAAAGGTCGGAAATTTGGCGCGAACGCGCAGATCGCCGTGCGCCGCAGACCAAGGCAAGGACGGTCGCAGATGACTGTTGACGCCATTCTCGAGGCCGCTCAACAGCTTTTGATAAGAGATGGATTCGATGCCACGAGCACGACGCGCATTGCCGAAGCAGCGGGGGTCAGTGTTGGTTCGCTGTATGAATACTTCACCAGCAAGGAAGCGCTTGTCGCGAAGTTGATCAAACGCCATTGCGACAACCTGCTTGACACTTACGCCAGAGCGTTCAAGGAAGTGGAGGGCAAGGGGATAGCGTCATTGGTCGACGCATGGATCGATACAAGTGTGGACGCGTATGCAAAAGATCTTGCCCTGCATCGCGTTCTTCTCGATCAGATGGGCAAGGTGAGCAAGACACAGCACCTGCGACGTGTTTCTCTCGCTATTGCTGAACTTCTCGAAAGCGCGCTTCGCCAATGCGGGGAGCCGATACCCAGACCGGACCTGCGGCTCGCGGCTTTTGTCATTGAATCATCCGGAGAGGCCCTTTTACATCGGGCCATTCTTTACGGCGACGATCTCCTCAACGATGCGTTGCTACGCGAGTGGAAACTCATGACCCGCCTTTATCTTGCGACTGCGGACAGTTTGCCCTCGCAGACGTGACACTTCCGGGGCCCACCTCCCACAGGTGCCAAGGCCATCGGGGCAATAGCCGCCCCGCGATTCCCCGGGCGAAGGCAACGCGGGGCGCCGCCGCCCCGCGTTGGCTCTACTGGCGCGGCGCCAGCCCGCGCACGACCGACACCAGCGCGTCGACTTCCGCGCAGGTGTTGTAGAACGCGAGCGAAGGCCGCACGGTCGCCTCGAGGCCGAAGCGCCGCAAGATCGGCTGCGCGCAATGATGCCCCGCGCGCACGGCGATGCCTTCGCGGCTCAACGCCTGCCCCACCTCCTCGGTCGTATAGCCCTTCAGCACGAACGAGAGCACGCTCGCCTTGTCGCGCGCCGTCCCCACGAGGCGTACGCCCGGCACCGGCGCGAGCACACTCGTTGCATACGCAAGCAAGTCGTGCTCGTAGCGTGCGATGTTCTCGATGCCGATCCGGCTCACGTAGTCGAGCGCCGCGCCCAGCCCCACGGCATCGGCGATATTGCCGGTGCCGGCTTCGAAGCGCGCGGGCGCTCCATGGAACACGGTCTTCTCGAACGTGACGTCCTGGATCATGTTGCCGCCGCCCTGCCACGGCGGCATGACTTCGAGCAGCTCGCGCTTGCCGTATACGACGCCGATGCCGGTCGGCCCGTAGATCTTGTGGCCCGAGAACACGAAGAAGTCGGCGTCGAGCGCCTGCACATCCACACGCATGTGCGAGATCGACTGGGCGCCGTCGACGAGCGCCTTCGCGCCCGCGCGATGCGCGAGTTCCACGATCTCCTGCACCGGCACCACGGTGCCGAGCGCGTTCGAGACCTGCGTCACCGAGACGATCTTCGTGCGCGCGTTGAGCAGCTTGCGATACTCGTCGAGCAGGACCTGGCCCGAGTCGTCGACGGGAATCACGCGCAGCTTCGCCCCCTTGAGCGCCGCGAGTTGCTGCCACGGCACGATGTTCGCGTGGTGCTCGAGATGCGAGACGACGATCTCGTCGCCTTCGCCGACGTTCTGCACGCCCCACGACTTCGCGATCAGGTTGATCGCCTCGGTCGTGCCGCGTACGAACACGATCTCCTCGGGCGACGAAGCCCCGATGAAGCGCTGCACGGTCTTGCGCGCATGCTCGTAGGCATCAGTTGCGCGCGCGGCCAGAGCGTGCGCGGCACGGTGAATGTTCGAGTTCTCGTGCGCGTAGAAGTACGCGAGCCGGTCGATCACGGCCTGCGGCTTGTGCGTCGTGGCGGCGTTGTCGAACCAGACGAGCGGCTTGCCGTTCACGCGCTCCTGCAGGATCGGAAAGTCGCGGCGCACGGCGTTGACGTCGAAGGGCGGATGCGCGCCACGCAGCGCGTCGGCATCGTGCGCGCGTCCTGCGGAGGTGCCCGGCGCGTTGGTAGCGGTGTCGTTACGCCCGGCCAGAAAGTAGCGCGCGGGGCCATCGTGCGCACCGTGCTCCGGCCGGTTGAGCGTGAGCAGTGCGCGCAGCGCGTCGTCGCCTGGCAGTCCGAATGTCTCGGGCGCGGCGAGGCCATGCGCCGGCACCACGATCTCCTGCGCCTCGCGCTGCCAGCCGTGCCCCGCCGAGTCCGTGAAATAGAACGGTGAGCGCTCGCTGGCCCCGGCACTGGGCGCGGCGGCGGGCAGCGGCCCGGCGGGTTCAGCCGCCGCATAGGCCTGCGGCACGCCCAGCAACGCGCCGCCCACGCGCGGCTCCAGCGCGGGCGCGATCGCCACCGCGTTGTCCGGCAGCCCGTTCGCGGCGGCAGCGTGCGGCGCCAGCGCGGGCGCGCGGTTGCCGAGCGCGAGCACATGCGTAGGCGCGCCAGGCGCGAGATTGGCCCCCGGCACCTTGCCTTGCGGCGCCGCCAGGCCCGGCACGCCGGTGCCCGTGCCGCCAGGCCCCGCGAGCGGCGAGCCGGCCGGCGCGGGATTGCTGAGCGAGGCGAGTATCGGCGCGGCCGCCGGCAACGCCGACGGCACGCCGCCCACCGCGCCGCTGCCGGCCGCCACGCCGGGCGCGCCCGCGCTGCCCGGCAGCGTGCTGAAGAACTCATTGGCGAGGCGCGCGAGCGTCGCGGGGTCCGGCAGTCCACCAGGCAGCGGTGCGTGGGCGCCCGCTTGCGGCAGCGCCGCCGGATTAACGGTAGGTGTCAGGGTAGTCATGGTACTTGCCGATCTCCACGTCATCGAGGACAGCCAGCGCATCCGGCGAATGGACCGCGAGCGAGCAATACAGCGAGATCAGATACGACGCGATCGCCTGATTGTTGATCCCCATGAAGCGCACCGAGAGACCCGGCCCCTGCTCGCCCGCCACGCCCGGCTGGTAGAGGCCCACCACGCCCTGGCGCTTGTCGCCCACGCGCAGCAGCAGGATCTTGGTCTTGCCGTCGGCGACCGGCACCTTGTCGGACGGAATCAGCGGAATGCCGCGCCACGTGATGAACTGCGAGCCGAACAGGCTGACCGTCGGCGGCGGCACGCCGCGGCGCGTGCATTCGCGGCCAAACGCGGCAATCGCGAGCGGATGCGTGAGGAAGAACGCGGGTTCCTTCCAGACCTTCGTGAGCAGCTCGTCGAGATCGTCGGGCGTGGGCGCGCCCGTGAGCGGGAAAATGCGCTGCTCTTCCTCGACGTTGGCCAGCAGGCCGTAGTCGGGATTGTTGATGAGCTGGCTTTCCTGCAACTCCTTGATCGTCTCGATCGTGAGGCGCAGTTGCTCCTTGATCTGGTCGTGCGGACTGCTGTAGAGATCGGAGATGCGCGTATGGACGTCGAGCACCGTGCTCACCGCGTTGAGGAAGTACTCGCGCGGCTGCTCCTCATAAGGCACGAACGTCGTGGGCAGCGTGCCTTCGTCTTCGCGCGCCGTGCAGGCAGCACGCACTGCTTCGGGGTCCTTAACGCGGTTCAAACGATAGATACCGGCTTCGACCGGCACCCATTGCAGCAAGTGGGTGAGCCAGCGCGGCGTGATCGTCGAAAGCTGCGGGACGGTCTTGGTGGCATTCGCCAGTTGCCGCGCGGCGTTATCGCCAAGCGCGGTCTGGCCGCTCAGAGTCGTGGACATGAATGAGGGCTCCGGTTACTTATAACGAAAACTGCATTGCTTATGAAGACAGCAGATTATGGGAAGCCCGATTGCGCGGTTCAACCGGCTATAGGCGTCAAGCGACATCAAATGCAGTCGAACGGCATCGAGCGGCGCTCGCGCAATGCCATCCGGCTCGGAAACAAATGAATGAATAGCGGCACTCAGGGGTGCAGCGGACTACCCGGCAACGCCGCTGCGTTCGCAACGCCGATCGCCCCGCCCACAAGCAGTTCGCCAATGCTCACACCCAGCGCATGCGCGAGCTTTTCCACGGTGACGATCGATGCGATGGCCGCGCCACGCTCGATTTCGCCGACATAGGTGCGGTTCAGCCCGGCATGCTCGGCGAGCCGCTCCTGCGACCATGCATGCGCCTCGCGCAAACGCCTTACGGCTGCGCCGAAGTCGTGGACGATGGCGCTCATCGTGCTGCGCCCGCTGCGATCGCAAACGATGCGGGCACGCCATCCTCGACGGGCCGGCCCGCAAGCGGCGCGCGCGTTTCGTGGCGCGAGATGGCCTGTGTCACGTGCGCGCCCGGCGGCACGCCCTCGGTCAACCAGACGTTGCCGCCAATGACGGCGCCGCGGCCCAGCGTGACGCGCCCGAGTATCGTCGCGCCCGCGTAGATGACCACCTCGTCCTCGACGATCGGGTGTCGCGCGAGGCCCTTCTCGAGATTGCCGGCGGCATCGCGCGGAAAGCGCTTGGCGCCGAGTGTCACGGCCTGGTACACGCGAACCCGCTCGCCGATGATCGCCGTTTCTCCGATCACGACGCCGGTGCCGTGATCGATGAAGAACGCGCTGCCGATCTGCGCGCCCGGATGAATGTCGATGCCGGTGGCCGCGTGCGCGAGCTCCGAGATGATGCGTGCGAGCAGCGGCAGCCCTAGCTGATACAGCTCATGCGCCAGCCGGTGATGCGTGATGGCGAGCACGCCCGGGTAGCAGAGCAGCACCTCGTCCCCGCTGCCGGCAGCGGGGTCGCCGTTGAATGCCGCAAGCACGTCGGTGTCGAGCAGCGCGCGGATAGCGGGCAAGCGCTGGGCGAATGCGCGCACGGCAGCCAGCGCGCGCGCCTCGATCTCATCGGGATCGCTCTCCACATGCCGTGCCTTGTAGCGCAGCTCGAGCCGCGCCTGTGCAAGCAAGGCGTGCAGCGCCGCGTCGAGCGCATGGCCCACGTAGAAGTTCTCGCTCTCCTGGCGCAGATCCGGCGGCCCGAGCCGCATGGGAAACAGCATGCCCTTGAGCGTTTCGATGACTTCGGCCAGCGCCTCGCGCGCCGGCAGGTCGCGCCCGCCGGGCTCCAGCGCGCGCCGCTGCAATTCGCGCCATTGCTGTCGCACGCCCTGCAGCGCGTCGACGATCTCAGCCACATGAAATACAGTCACGCCAGTTCTCTCTTCGTTGTCCGTATGAATGATCCGGCGCACGGGTGAGCAGGTCTTGCTAGTCCTGCACCCATGGCAAGCCATGAAAGCGCCAGCCGTTGCGCAAGCCGCGATGCCCCGCCTCATCGAGATCGCCTTCGAAGCCTTCGGTGACGTTGAACACCTGCGCAAAGCCCGCCTTGGCGGCCGCCTCCGCGGCCTGCGCCGAGCGGTTGCCGCTGCGGCACAGCAGCACGAGCGCGGCGCCCTTGCCCGCCTTGGCCTCCAGCTCGCGAACGAAGCGCGGATTGCGCGTGAGGCTCGTTCCGGTCGCCCAGGCGACATGCAAGGTGTCCGGCACGTGGCCGACGAACTTGCGCTCCTCGCCGGTGCGCACATCCACGAGCACGGCCTCGCCCGCCTGGTGGAGCGCCCACGCCTGCTGCGGCGTCACGCTTCCCGCATACGGCAGCCCGGCCGCCTGCGCATTGCCGCGCGCCGCTTCGAGATCCGCGTGCAGCGGCTTTTCCTGCAGTTCCACTGTCATCAGTGCCTCCATGTCGTGTTGGCGGCATGCATCCGAACCTTTCACGGGTTGCCGCCTTTAGCCATCATGATTCGACTATGCGAGCAAGGCCGCGCGCTTCCAACCAATTAAAAATGCTATCCAAATGAGCATCCGCATCAGATGCAATGGCATCAGCCCGAAAGCCATTGCAGATGAGCCCGGCCGGCGCTGTGCAGGAACAAGCCTGTGTCGCGATATTCCGCCAGTGCATATGCATAGCGAATGTGGCTGTTTTGCGGCCACGCACGCGCCTCGTAGAATCGGTCACTCACTTTGACGCCGACGCTACCCGACCTCTCACATCAGAACTTTTCAATCATGAAAGCCATTCGCTCCGCTCTCTTCGCCGCGCTCCTCTCGGTCGCCGCCACTGCACCGGCCCTCGCCGCCGACGAACTCACGCAAGTCAAAGCATCCGGCGTGTTTCGTGTCGGCACCGAAGGCACTTACGCACCATTCACCTACCACGATGCATCGGGCAAACTGACCGGCTTCGATGTCGACATCGCCACGGCGATCGCACAACGGCTCGGCGTCAAGCCACAGTTCGTCGAGGGCAAGTGGGACGGCCTGATCGCCGGCCTCGACGTCAACCGCTACGACGCGGTCATCAACGAGGTGTCGATCACGGACGCACGCAAGGAGAAGTACGACTTCTCGACGCCCTATATCGCCACGCATGCCGTGCTGATCGTGCGCTCGGATAACACCACGATCCATTCGTTCGACGACCTGAAGGGCAAGAAGTCGGCCAATACGCTCACCAGCAACTTCGGCAAGCTCGCCGCGGCGCACGGTGCCGATGTCGTGCCGGTGCAGGGCTTCAACGAGTCGATCGATCTGCTGACCTCGGGCCGGGTGGACGCCACCGTCAACGACTCGCTCTCGTTCCTCGACTTCCAGAAGCACAAGCCCGACGCCAAGCTCAAAGTCGCGTTCACCGACACCTCGTCCGCCGACGATCAGTCGGGCGTGCTGATCCGCAAGGGCAGCCCGGAGCTGCTCGCGGCCATCGACAAGGCACTCGCGCAGATCAAGGCCGACGGCACCTATGCGCGGATTTCACAGAAGTATTTCGGCAAAGACGTTTCGCAATAAGGCGGATTGAACGATGCCGGCATGGCTGCATTTGATGGCGCAATCGTTGTGGCCATTGCTCGAGGCGGGACTGGTTTTCACCGTCCCGCTCACCCTGGCTTCATTCGCAATCGGCATGGTGCTCGCGTTCGGCGCGGCGCTCGTGCGGCTGTTCGGGCCACGCTGGGCGGTCGGCGCTGTGCGTTTTTATATCTGGCTCTTTCGCGGCTCGCCGCTGCTCGTGCAGTTGTTCGTGATCTTCTACGGACTGCCGAACATCGGCATCGTGCTCGATCCGTTGACGGCAGCTATTATCGGCTTTTCTCTCAACGTAGGCGCCTATAACGCGGAAGTGATCCGGGGCGTGATCGAATCGATTCCGCGCGGCCAGTGGGAAGCGGCCTATTCGATGAACATGACACGCGCACAGGCGTTGCGCCGCGCGATCCTGCCGCAAGCGCTGCGCGTGGCCGTGCCCGCGCTATCGAACTCGTTCATTGCGCTCGTGAAGGACACGTCGCTCGCGGCGGTGCTGACCGTGCCGGAAATCTTCCAGGCTGCGCAGCGCATTGCCGCTGTGACTTACGAGCCGCTGATTCTCTATACCGAGGCTGCACTGCTCTACCTCGTGTTCAGCTCCGTGCTCTCGCAGGCACAAGGGCGGCTCGAGGCGCGCTTTGGCCGCCATGCATTGTTTTCGGCGGGGCGCTGATGATCCGTATCGAGAAAGTCCACAAGTCGTTCGGCGAGCATCGGGTGCTCGCGGATATCGACCTCACGCTGAAATCCGGCAGCGTCACCGCACTGATCGGTCCGTCCGGCAGCGGCAAGAGCACGCTGCTACGCTGTATCAATCTGCTTGAAACGCCCGACGCGGGCGTGCTGAGCGTGGGCAGCGCACGTGTCGAGTTCGGCCGCGAACGCCGGCTCCCGCATGCCGAGATTGCTTCCGTGCGTCGGCATACGGGCATGGTGTTCCAGAACTTCCAGTTGTTCCCGCATCTGAGCGTGATCGAGAACGTGATGGAAGGACTCGTCACGGTGCTGAAATGGGACAAGGCGCGCGCCCGCGAGCGCGCAAGCGCGCTCCTTGCGAAAGTCGGCATCGCGCAGAAGGCGCACGCGTGGCCCTCCACGCTATCGGGCGGTCAGCAGCAGCGTGTGGCGATTGCACGCGCGCTCGCGCCCTCGCCTCAGGTGTTGCTGTGCGACGAGCCGACCTCGGCGCTCGATCCCGAGCTCTCCGCCGAAGTCGTCGACGTGCTGAGACAGCTTGCCGAAGAAGGCACCACCATGTTGATGGCGACGCATGACTTGCGGCTGGCCGCTTCGGTCGCGCACGACGCGGTCTTCCTCAAGGATGGCGCGATCGTCGAAGCCGGCCCCTCGCAAGATCTCTTCGCACGCCCGCGCGATGCGCGCACGGCGCGCTTCGTCTCCACGCTCACTCAGGCGCTGCCGACGGCTTGATTGACGTCGTACGTTGCAGCATCGGCCACGCCAGGCTGCGGACCTCAGGCTCCAGACTCGGTGATCGCGCTGTATACCAGCGTGCGTAGTTGACGACGCAGCGCGTAGGCACTCGACGGCAGCAGCTGGGTGAGGAACAGCACGATCAAGTCCTCGCGCGGATCGACCCAGAAGAACGTGCTGGCCGCCCCGCCCCAGAAGAAGTCACCCGCGCTGCCGGGAAGCAGCGTGGCCGCAGGCGCCATGGTGGTGCCGAAGCCAAGGCCGAAGCCGACGCCTTCGTAAGTGGCCTCGGTGTACATCGAGCGCGACACACGCGGCAGGTCGAGGCCGCCGGGAAGATGGTTGGCCGTCATCAGCGCCAGTGTCTTGGGGCTCAGCAGCCGCACGCCATCCAGCTCACCGCCTTGAAGCAGCATCCGCGCAAACCGCATGTAATCGGCGGCGGTCGAGACGAGACCAGCGCCGCCCGAGACGAAGGCGGGCTGCCTGAGATAGCGGCTCGTACGCGCATCGTCCATCAGCGTCAGCCCTTGCTCCGATGCAGCCTTCGAAGCGAGCGGACCGGCGGCATAGCAGGCACAGAAGCGCGATACCTTCTCCTCAGGCACGTGGAAGGCCGTATCGGCCATCCCCAACGGATCGAAGATCCGTTCCTTGAGAAAGACCTCGAACGGCATGCCACTGACCTTGCCGACGAGATAGCCGAGCACATCGGTGGAGACGGAATAGTTCCACGCTTCGCCCGGTGAGAATTCGAGCGGCAACGTAGCGAGCTTCTCGATCATCTCCTCCAGCGTGCCCTCTGGCGGAAGCTCGCCCACCTTCAGCTTGCGATAGGCTGCGTCGACATTGGTGTTCTGCTGAAACGCGTACGTCAGGCCCGAGGTATGCCGCAGCAGATCGACCACGAGCATCGGGCGCGCGGGCGAACGCGTCTGGAAGCTTTCCATGAAGCCGCCGGCGTACACGCCCAGTTTTTCCCATGCCGCAATGTACTTGCTGACGGGGTCGTCCAGCGCGATCTTGCACTCCTCGACCAGCATCATGACCGCCACCGACGTGACGGGCTTGGTCATCGAGTAGATGCGGAAAATCGAATCCTCGGCCAGCGGGACCTGGCGCTCGCGGTCGGCAAGACCCAGCACCGAACTCAGTGCGAGCTCGCCGCGCCGCCACACCTGGGTAAGCGCGCCAGCGAGCTTGCCGGGGGCGATATAGTTGTCGTCGACGAAATGCCCGATCCGCTCCAGCCGTTCACACGACATTCCCTGTTTTTGCCTGTCTTCCCTACCCATTTCCTCTCCTTTGCCGAGCCTGTCGGGAGCCGGTTCAGACGATTGGCGTTCAGCCAGCTCCAGCGCGCGCCCGCGATTTACAATTACTATACCGTCCAGACTGTACAGTAACAAAAAATACGAGTAAACTGCCTCGCGATCGCTTCGTATCGCCGCTGCATGGCAACCCCACCCGATCCTTGACGACCTCATGCCGTAAAGGTCGAAGGCCATACAAGCTAATAAGGAATCCGTATTGAACGTTGCCGTATCATTCCCGCGCCGAGCCAAATGCACCAGAAAGCAAACCCAGCCGCAAGATGGTAACCGGATGAAGAGCAAGAGCCGTTACTTATCCGCGCTCCTGATGAATTGCGTGTTGCCATGGCTGGCGTATTGGCTGACGCTTCCACGCTTTGGACTCGCATGGGCGCTGGTCGCTTCGGCCATTCCACTGGCCGCCTGGATGACGCTTAGTCTGATGAAACTGGGCCATCTCGATGCACTGACGACGCAAACGCTGATTGGCATCACCACTTCGCTCGTCACGATTGCGCTCACGGGAGAATCGCGCAAGCGCATGCTCGAAGAACCCATCCTGTCCGGCTTGATCGGCTGCTGCTTTCTTCTCTCGCTTGCCCGGGCGCGCCCCATATCGTTTTACCGGGCCCGTTCAAGCATGGCCCGCAGAAGCCGCGACAGTGCGACTCGATTCGAAACGCTGTGGGACACCATGCCAGAGCTGCAGGGGCACATCCGGATCTTGACAACCGTATGGGGCGTCGGATTGATCTGCGAGAACATGGTGCGTATTGCTCTGGTCTGGCGCTGGCCCGACAAGCATTGGGCGCCGCTCGCATCGCAACTGATTCAATACGCGTCTTACTTTTTCCTCACCGTGATCGGCTTCTGGTACCGGAAAACGAAGCTCGCAAAATATGCCGCAAAGTGAGCCGACGCCGCGCGAATATCACACTTCATACTACCGAATCCGGCGTCGATCACTTCGCTTTCGAAAACAGATGCCTCAGTATCCAAGCTCCCGATCTACCGCGTTCGGCTGCGTCAAGCCTTGACGCGTGCGGTGCAGCGCGTCGAGGCATTGCCCGGCGACGAGCGGCAACGAAGACGTGGACGCGATGTGGGGCGTAGCCAATACCTTCTCGTGTTTCCAGAACCAGCTCTCCGGTGCGGGCGGCTCCTCCGAGAACACATCCAGCACTGCCCCGCCGAGGTGGCCCTCGTCGAGGAGGGCACGAAGGTCGTCTTCGACCAGATGCTGACCGCGCCCGACGTTGAGCACGATTGCGCCTTTGGGCAGTGCGCCAAGGTTGCGGCGATCAAGTATCCCTCGCGTCGACGGCGTCAACGGAAGCGCGCAAACCAGAATGTCGACGCTTGCCATGAACTCCGGCAAGGCCTGGGCGCCACTCACCACGTTCACGCCACTCACCGCGCGCGGACTGCGATTCCAGCCACTGACCGGGTAGCCAAGCGGCAGGAACGCACGCGCGATGGCTTGTCCGACATTACCCATCCCGAGGACACCGACACGGCATCGCTCCGCACTACGAACAGGCAGGCGCCGAAACGCGGCGACAGCCTGCTGACGCACATAGGTCGCGAGATCCCGCGTGAAATAGAGCACCGACGCCACTACATACTGTGCGATTTCGATGGCCTGCCCCGGATCGACGGCGCGCGTAATCACCACATCGGCCGGGAGATCGGGAATGCCGAGCAGGCCATCCGCGCCCGCTCCGATACTGGCGAGTACCCGTAGATTCGGATAGCGCGACAACACCCCCGCGCCGAGTTTCCATGCGAGTATCGCCTCGACGCGGTCCGGATCCGGTTGATCCGATGCCGTCCAGACGGGGACATCGCCGGCAATCTCCCTTAGCGCCGCTGCGTAAATCTCAGACGGCAAAGGATCCGTCAATACCAAAATTCCCATGAGTATTCCTGACTTTTAACGCAGTTGAATCACTATCGAATTACGCCGCCATGACCGACACTGTCTTGGTCGCGAGGTACGACTCCAATGCTTCCGGACCGCCTTCGGAGCCATATCCGGAATCCTTGACACCGCCAAAAGGAAGCTCCGGCCACGGCGTGGACGGCTGGTTGACCCATAGCATGCCCACCTCGAGCTGTTGCGTGAGCATGCGCACGTTGCGAATGGACTGGGTGAACGCGTAGCCCGCGAGCCCGTACGGCAAGCGGTTCGCCTCGGCGATCGCTTCTTCGAGCGTGTCGAAGCCGCGGATCGCAGCAATCGGCCCGAACGGCTCCGCGTTGAACACGTCGGCATGGATGGGAACGTCCGCAAGCACGGTCGGCGCGAAGAAGTTGCCTTCCCTGCCCACACGCTCGCCGCCGGTGGCCACACGCGCGCCGGCCGCACGAGCGTTGTCGATCATGCTGGCCATCGCGCTCAACCGCCGCGCGTTGGCGAGCGGGCCGAGCGTTGTCCCTTCGGCGAGCCCGTCGCCCACTTGGAGGCTTTCCGCATGCTTGACGAGCGCCGCGGTGAACGCCTCCCGCAAACTGTTATGGACCAGAAAGCGCGTAGGCGAAATGCAGACCTGCCCGGCGTTCATGAACTTCGCCCCGCCTGCCGATCTGAGGGCGACACCCAGATCGGCATCCTCGGCGATGATCACCGGTGCATGACCGCCCAGCTCCATCGTGGCGCGCTTCATGTGCGTTCCGGCGAGCGCCGCCAATTGCTTGCCAACCGGCGTCGATCCGGTAAAGGTCACTTTGCGGATTACCGGATGCGCGATCAGGTAGCTCGAAATTTCGGCCGGGTCGCCGAATACAAGCCCCACGGTGCCAGGCGGCACGCCCGCATCGACGAAGGCCTTGAGCAAGCCCGCGGGCGACGCAGGGGTTTCCTCCGGCGCCTTCACGAGGAAAGAACAGCCGCACGCCAGCGCCGCAGCGAGCTTGCGCACGACCTGGTTGACAGGGAAGTTCCAGGGCGTGAACGCAGCAACGGGCCCAACGGGCTCCTTGACGACGAGCTGCTGCGCAGCGGGAATACGCGGGGGTACCAGCCGCCCATAGACGCGCCGGCCTTCATCCGCGAACCACTCGATAATGTCGGCCGAAAACACCACCTCCATGCAAGCCTCCTTGAACGGCTTGCCCTGTTCGAGGGTCATCAAGCGTGCGATCTCGGTCGCACGTTCGCGCACGAGCGCCGCGGCGCGGCGCATGATGGCCGCACGCTCGTTGGCCGGCACCTTGCGCCACGCCTCAAACCCACGCTGTGCCGCGGCCAGCGCCCGGTCCAGATCGGCGGTTCCGGCATGCGCGACTTTGCCAATGGGCAGCCCCGAAGCGGGATTGAGAACGTCGAGCGTTTTGCCGCTTGCAGCGGCGCACCACTCGTTGTCGATCAGGAGCAGCGTGTCGGGGTACATCGAAGTGCTCATTGCGAACTCCATTTTATGTGCCGCTGGTATGTCTATTCCACAATATCGAGCGGCCAAACGTATTAACAGTTATGCTCTGGATACCGAATCATCGGCGTGGGTCGATTCGCGTGACGTCTCAGCATCCTGAAGCTGACGCCAGAGAACTTTGCCACTCGCCGATTTCGGCAGCGAGCCCACAAACTCGACGATGCGCGGCACCTTGTACGACGCCATGCACGTGCGCGCCCAATCTATGATGTCTTCGGCTCTGACTTCTTCGCTACGTCGCGCGTCGAGCACGACAAGCGCCTTGACCGTCTCGCCGCGGCGGCTATCGCGAGTCGCGATCACGCAGGCTTCCTGAATGAGCGGATGGTGATACAGTTGCGCCTCCACTTCGGCGGGCCACACCTTATAGCCTGATACGTTGATCATTCGTTTCAGGCGATCGGTCATGAAGTAATAGCCCTCTTCGTCCACGCGGCCAAGATCGCCCGTGCGCAGAAACCACCGCCCATCGATTTCTACGAACACCTCTCGGGTGGCCTCGGGATTGCGCCAATACCCCTGCATGACCTGTGGCGCGCATATGACAATTTCACCCGTCTCGCCGCGCGGTATTTCAACGAGTGTTGCGGGATCGACGATGCGGGCATCCACGTCGAATACCGGAATGCCAAGGCACTGCGGTTTGGGCCGGTGTGCGGGATTGAAGTGCGTCGCGGCAATGGTTTCAGACATCCCGTAGCCTTCGATATAGCCAACCCCGAGTTTCTCCTTGAGCTTGTTCGCGAGCGCTTCGGGCATCGCAGCGCCACCGCCGCGCATCCAGCGCAGGCTTGAAATGTCGTAATCGCCAAGCCGAGGGTTGGAGAGGAAGTCCACCACCATCGTCGACATTGCGTGCCACCCGGCGATCCGATGGCGCTCGATAGCGCTTGCCGCCGCATCGCGGTCCCAGCGCGCCAGCATCACGACCGTCGCGCCGTTATACAGCGGCGCATTCATGCCGCCCTGCATACCGGTCACATGAAACAACGGCAGAACCGCGAGTTGAACGACGTCCTGGCTGCTGGCAAACCACTGAGCCCCGCCAACCGCCGTGCACATCACGCTGTAGTGGGTGTGCATACAGCCCTTCGGCTTGCCGGTGGTGCCCGACGTATACGGAATGACGCAAAGGTCATTCGGTCCGGCGAGGAGCGCGCCGGGCGACAAGCGAGCGGCCAGTGCATCCGACCACGCTGGCACCCGGGAATCCACGCGGTGTCGAGGTGCGAGCACGAACTCGGGCGGAACGGTCTCCGGCTCGTCAGACAGGTAATCGCTATAGGTCACGACGATGCATTGCTCCGGCGCGAGAACCCCTTCGTTCAACAGCGGCTGCAAGCGCGGGAACAGCTCCTGGGCGACAAAGATGGCACGCGCGCCGCTGTCTTCGATGTAATGGCGCAACTCCTCCGTCGTGTTCATCGGATTGACCGGAACCACAACCGCGTTGGCACGCAAGGCCGCATAAAACGCGATGGCCCATTGCGGGCAGTTCTGCATGAAAATGATCACGCGCTCGCCAGCAGCAATGCCGCAGCGCCGCTGCAGGAATCCGGCCATATGCACAGCCTGATCCTTGAATTGCGCGAATGTGACTGCCTTGCCGTAGAAGCTGAGAAAAGGTTTGTCCGGAAACCTCGCGGCAGACACTTCGGCGTTGTAAAACAGATTGGTCGCGGGAACCGTCAACTTGCTCGACAGATGCGCGGGCCAGTGGGGCGACATTGCGCTGGGCATGCCTCGTCTCCGTGTTGGGTTACTTTGCGGTCTCGCCGCCCTGGGGAAGGCCAGGCTGCGTAGTCGCCGCTCGATCACGAGGTCCGCTAGCGCTAACACTGCTACTCGTCAACATGAAAGCTCTTCCTCTACGCGCCTCTACGGCCAATGCCCGCTGGTTGGCGCGGAGAACAATCCGCGCCTGTCACGCGATGCAGGCACGTCACTGGCTTGCTGCCTTGGCTGCTCCCGCCTTTTTCTCGGCGTTCAGCAGATTCTGCGGATAATCGGTCGGGGTCTGCATCGGCTGATATCCGGCGCCTTGCAACGATTTCATTTCAGCACTCGTTTTGGCGCGCGCCTGCTTGCGTGCTTCCTTGCGCGCCTGTTTGCGCTGGGCTTTCGTACTCGGCGCCTCCGACGACGGCACCGCCCCACTTGCCGATGCCTGCGGGTCCTGCGCCATGACATGCGTCGCCGCCGTCATGAGCATGGCCGTAGACGTAAGGAGAACAAAGAAACCGTTCTTCGACATTGCACATCTCCCCGATTTTCCCTGGATGAAGTGGCCTCACCCGACCATTCGAGTGAGGCATGCGACGCAGTTGCCAGGCTCCCTGGCGTCATCGCCAGGTTTCACTACTGATGCGGGGCTATCCTAGGGTGAGGGATGCGCCTTCAATAATCCGATCGAACCTCACTTGAGCGCATTTTTCTCACTTGCCATGCCGATAACGATCATTCTGATTGCCGGTTCCATGTCCTCGTACTGCGCAACGAGCCACCGGCAAGCTTTTTAAGGTGATTGAAAGACTGACGATGCCGACGGCTCGCCCGGAACCGGCCGCGCAACCCTTGAGGCAAAATGGGGCAACTACTCATCGCCTTTCCTCTGGCGATTCCGTCAAAATAACCGTGCGCCATCGCGGAACGACACAGCACAACCGCTGGATGGCAAACATGAACAAAGGCGACACGATGGCCACCCGGCTTGACGCTTTCGATTTGAAGATCCTGAACATCGTTCAGGAAAACAATCTTGTGACGAACAGGGAGATTGCGGAAGCCGTCAACCTCTCGACACCGGCCGTCGCTCGCCGGTTGCAACGACTGCGCACGGAAGGGGTAATCTGGCAAGACGTCAGCGTTTTGCGCCCGGAGGAGATGGGCAACCGCCTGACGATCATCGTCGAGGTTTCCGTCGAAAGCGAAGCGATGGAACATCTCGAAGCGGCCAAGCAGCGCTTCTCTCGATGCCCCCAGGTCCAGCAATGCTATTACGTCACGGGCGAAGCGGACTTCGTGCTGATCATGTCGGTGAAGGATATGTCCGAGTATGAGGCGCTGACACGCAAACTGTTCTTCGAACCGGGTAACGTCAAGCGGTTCAGAACCACCGTTTCGATGCAGCGCGTCAAGGTGTCGATGGCGATACCGCTCGGACGCGAAGAATAGACCCGCGCCGCGCTTGCGGCGTTCTCCTGCCAGTCGCGCAGCCGCACAGGCGGCTGCATCACCCATCGAGCGCTCTCCCTGCAAGCTTTCGGATCGGAAAGCTTGTCGAGTCATTTGTTCCGGGAAAATACTTAGGAATCCAATATTAATAGTTTTCCTTTCCGATCCATCGTCGTGAAGGCGCAAGCCCTATCACCTAAATCAACCGCTAAAAACAATCATTTTTGCGCCCCGGATCGAGAAATTTGCTCGAAATCGGCCCTCCTGGTTTTTTTGTCAAGTGGTGCGGATCTTTACGATGGCACCTGGCGCAGATGCATGGATGGGCCCAGTCTGCTTCAAAGCACGACACGACGAGGCACCAGCTTGAAGCCCGATCAGCTTTTTCGAATAGATTTTGACCACACAGGAGCATTGATGCGGAAGACCAGACTTTTAGCCATGCTTGCCTTCGGGTTGGCCACGCAATACGCTCACGCACAATCGAGTGTCATCCTTTACGGTATCGCCGATACCGGCATCCGGTTTCAGACCAATCAGGCGACGAAGACGGGCTCGGCAAACAACTGGTTCCTGTCTGATGGCGCGGTTACGGGTAGCCGCTGGGGGGTTTCCGGTCAGGAGGATCTGGGTGCGGGCACGTCGGCGATCTTCGGCCTCGAAAGCGGCTTCAGCTTGACAAACGGTACGTCCGGGCAACAGGGGCAATTGTTTGGCCGTTTCGCGTGGGTCGGTCTTTCCAACCCGCTGTACGGCACGGTGAGAATGGGCCGCCAATACGGCATCGCCTTCGAGTTCGTTGCCCAGTTCGACCCGATCAGCGTGGGCAACGTGGGGCCGAACGAGTGGGAAGCCGCGCTCATTGGCGCTCGCTACGACAATACGGTGACGTACGCGAACACATTCGGCCCCGCCGCCATCAAGCTCCAGCGTTCGTTCGGCAATCAGGCGGGCTCCGCCGTCGAAGGCTCCACAACGGCCGGCAACCTCATTTTTGGAAACGGCCCGCTGAAGGCCGGCATCTTCGGACAGCAATCGCTGGACGCGCACGAGCACGCGATGGACGCCGGTGGCGTAGGTCTGAGCTACCAGTTCAATAAGGCCGTCATCGATACGTACTACTTCGAAACGCGCCGCGACGCGGGCTTCACGCCCTCGCCCAGCAATAGCGGGCTGGCGCTGGCCAACACGAGCATGATTGGCAACTACTATACGGCTGCCGGTCCGGGAACGCAGTCTACCCCGCGTACCGACCATCTTGTGCAACTCGGCGGAACGTACACGGTGCGGCCCACCCTGCTTCTGACTTTGGCCGGGCTGTTCGACTGGACGACCAACGTTGCGCCGGGAAAGAGCGGCAAGTCGGGCTCGATCTACGGCATCGCCGACTACTATCTCTCGAAGCGCACCGACGTGTACCTCGAGGCTGACTACAGCCACCTTTCTGGCGCCTCGGTCAACGACCCCAACAGCCCCATGGGCACGTTCGGCGGCAAGTCCAGCAGCATCGGCACGATGGTCGGCCTGCGTACGCGGTTCTAATCGCGCTCACGACACTTGCGGCCGGGTGACAAGGCGCCCGGCCGCAAAGTGGTATCAAAGGCCCTTCAGGGCCACTTCCTGCTGAATCGCACTACCCATGTGCAGACGTCTCCACGTCCACACCCAGGTTAGCCGAAGCGACTAAGCCGATAAGGCACAGCGTCGATGGTGGGCTTGGCACGCAGCACGAGATCGGCCGCGAGCCGCGCGGTCGCCGGGCCACCGGTCATGCCGAAATGCGAGTTGCCGAACGCGAGATGGAGGCCTGGAATACGCTCGACCGGGCCCACGAGCGGCAGACTGTCCGGCAGCGAGGGACGCACGCCCATCCACAGCCTGGGCTCGCCGTGCGTCAGATCCGGGAACAATAACTTCGCCTTCGGAATGAAGCGCTGCGCCAGCGTCTCATCGGGCGGCGCGTCCCGAAACGTGAACTCGATCGTACCCGCCACACGGATGCCGGTTTCCATTGGCGTCATGCCAAAGCCCCTCGACCTGAACGAGAGCGTGTACTGCAAGTCGATGTTCGCGTCGGGAAGCATCGCGTGATAGCCGCGCTCGCCTTCGAGGGGAACCGTGATGCCCAGCGGCGCAAGGAGGTCCGCGGACCAGGCGCCGGCCGCCACCACGACATCGGCCACCTCATAGTTGGACGTATTGCTCATCACCATGATGCGGCCCTCGCGTGGAATGAGCTTCTGGACCTTTTCGGAAATCAACTGGCCGCCTTCCTGTAGAAACGCCTCGCCAATCGACCCGACGAGCCGCCGTGGATTGGTCGTGAAGCCGTTGCCGGGAATAAGGACCCCTTTGGTAACGTCGGATGCGATTCCGGGAAACATCTTGCGGATTTCTTCCGGCCCGAGCAGCTCAGCCTCGAAGCCGTGACGCTCGCGGATTGCTCGCTCGACGGCCGCGTTGCGCGACGGCATGTCGTTCGTTGCCGCCAGATGAACCTGGCCATTGCGCCGGACCAGTTCGCCGTAGCGCTGCGCGCCCACCAGTTCCTTCCAGTAACCGTGCGCATCCTTGTTCAGGGCGTGCATGGCATCGGATATTTCGAGCACACGGTTGATGTTCCCAGCCCGAATCCACTTCGCGAGCCACGGCATGAGATGCAGCAGATAGCGCTTGCGTAAAACCAGGGGCCCTAACGGGTCAAGAAGCCAGCCCGGGACCCGGGGCAGCATGCCAGGCATGGCAATTGGCGCGGCGTTGTTCGCGCTGATCATGCCGGAATTGCCGAACGAGCATCCGCCCGCTGGTGGAAATGGATCGATGACCGTCACCTGCTTGCCGCCTCGCAACAAGAACAGGGCTGTCGCCATTCCGACAACGCCCGCACCGACTACTACGACCTTGTTGTCCCAACTTTCCATACAACCCATCCTCTTCGTGATCCTTGGCCTGATCAAAAGCAAGATGGGCTCTTGCATGAAGACAGGCCTGAATAACCGGTAGCATCAGTATAGGAAACGCGTCAGCAGTGCAAAATTGTTGTCGCCACCGCGATCGAGAAATCTTCTCACCTTCAGCCTGCAATTCGGCTGTTTTGCGCGTGCCCTTTCATTCACCACCATAAAAACTTGACGGCAACGAGCCCACGATCGACCCGTGCCGCACGAAACGAAATCACTGCGCAGCGATCTGCCGAATCGCTTCAGCGAAGGCCGTCACTTCCGACGAGGTGTTGTAGTAATGAGGCGACGCGCGCAGCAGCGTCGGCAACCCACGAGCCAGAGAGTCCAGCAACGTCACGGACGGCCTCGATGTCGTGACGTTGATGCGCGTGTCGAACAACCGACGGTTGACCACGAGCGGATCGTGATTTCCCACGGCGAACGACACAATCGCAGCCGGATCCTGTCCAAGGTCGTAGAGGCGCACACCCGGAATTTCCCCGAGGGCGGCCCTCAGTTCGCCCGAAAGCTGCCGGCAGCGCGCGCGGATCGCCTCCAAACCCACCGCCATGGCATAGTCGACCGCGACTTTCAACCCAAGCCTTGCCGCGTAGTTGCTTTCCCACGTTTCGAACCGCCGCGCGTCCTCGCGCAACTCGAAGCGATTGGGCTCAACCCACGGCGCGGCAGAGTGATCGATCATCGGCGGCACGAGTTCAGCCAGCGCTTCACGCCGCACGTAGAGAAATCCGGTCCCGCGCGGCCCGCGGAGAAACTTCCGGCCAGTGGCGGAAAGCATGTCGCAACCGATCTCGGACACGTCGACCGGCAACTGGCCCACCGCCTGGCAGGCGTCGACGAGATACCGGATGCCGTGTGCCTTGGCGATCCGGCCGATGTCTACAACGGGATTGATCAGCCCGCCATTACTGGGGACCCACGTGATCGCGATCAGCTTCACGCGGTCGTTTATCATGCCCTCCAGCGCTTCAAGATCGACAACCCCGTTGCTATCGTCGGGAACGACCTCGATCAGCGCACCCGTGCGCTGCGCAACCTGCAGGAAGGCAACGAAGTTCGCCGCATACTCGGCCCGGGTGGTCAGTATGCGATCGCCCGCCTGCAACGGCAGCGAGTAAAAAGCCATTTGCCACGCGACCGTGGCGTTTTCGGTCAACGCGATCTCGTCGCGTTGCGCGCCGATCAGACGGGCCACGCTGTCATAGGTCGCATCAAGCTCGGCACCCGCCTCGAAAGCGGCCTCATAGCCGCCAATCTCCGCTTCCCGGCGCAGATACGTCGTCATGACGTCGAGCACGGGAAGCGGCATTAGCCCCGCTCCAGCGTTGTTGAAGTGAAGACAATGGGCAACACCGGGCGTTTCCGCGCGCAACCGGTCGACGTCGAGCGACATTAAGAACTCCATGAAAAGGTATCAACGAATTACAGCCCTTACCCCGGTCGCAAATTTCGTAGAAATTCGGCTTTTCCCGTTCCAGCGCCGCCTCCTTCACCCGCGCCGCTTTGCCGATTCTGCGCACATCTTCGAGCGTCTGAGCAAGTTGTCTATTGATTTGCATGACTAATTTTACATCGCCATTTCAGACACTTTCCGCTCAATGAGAGCGTGCGGCACAAGTCAATCTTGCGCTTCAAGCTGCAATGCGAAGACTCCGTTTGCGCCGCTGGATCTCACTGTATAAGGCTGAATTCCTTCCTGCGAATATTCACGCCTACCCGTGCAGTATGCAGCATAAAAGGTATTAAAACCTTGTCAAGCAAGGGCCCCAAAGAGGCGAGCCAGCAGCGTAGAAGCCACGCAAAAATTGCTACTTTTCGCGAGCGAAATTGATTTTTTATGGCCTTGCCCAAGCGTCTTCCTTGCGCAAAAGTGAAACCTGCAATGACTATCCTGAGGTGCTTTGCGTGGGAGACACAAGCCTTGGAGCGGTGATGCGATTGCGCATCACCGGCTCATTGTTTCCACCGCGCCCTGCCTGTCACGTTGGACTGACAACGCAAACACCGGTGCTTATTTCACCCGGCGGGCTCGCGATCGAGCGGGCGCCGATTTCGCGCCCTTGGTGTCCGCCGCTGCTGCCGGCGCGCTCTGATCGATCACGTTGAAAATCAACTCGACCACACGTGCACGCTCTTCATCGGAGAAGGGCGAGAGACCCAGCATCTCCATGAACCAGAGTCCTTCCGTCGCGACATGGACCAGCGCAGCCCCATCGAACCCAATGTCGGTGGTCAGCTGCCGAAAGCGCTCTTGCCAATATTGGCGAATCGGGTCCGCCGAAGTCTTGAGCACGGGACCCGCGGCCAACAAGCGGCTCGCCACCTCGTCGTTACCCGCCTTGTTATTGACGGACGCGAGCACATAAGCCCGCAACGCACGGCCCGGCCCTTCGGGCAGGCGCGCGGCCTCCGCTTCGCGCGCCGCGAAAAGGCTCTCGACAATGAACTCGTTGACGGCCGTGAGCAACTCCTCCTTGAACGGGAAGTGGTAGAGCAAGCCGCCCTTGCTCACGCCCGCCCGCTCGGCGACGGCATCGAGCGTTAGGGCTGGCACGCCCACGTCCTTTATCACTTCGAGCGCGGCACCGATGATCTTGTGGCGCGCGCTGGGTCGTCCGCGCTTCCTGGCAGTCGTGTTTTCCATAGACGTATTCGGGAAATTCTGGTGGTTTACATGCCGGTTATTTTACCGTACAGTCCAGACGGTACAGTAATTAGATGCACCGGCAGGCTTTCAACTGGGTAACGAACACGCGCAAGCGGCGTCGGCCAGCCACAGAGCCCGTCCGGACAGTCAAAAGCGGCAATCGCTACGCGCCTCGCGAGGGGTGTAATCAATATCCGCTTAATTACCGTCCCGCTGCCCTTCTGCTTTTACATTCTATTTGTCGGAACTTTCATGACTTCTTTGCCTGCCCACGTCGGCTGTCGGCTCGAAGATATCGAGACCCCCGCCCTGATCCTCGATCTCGATGCGTTCGAACGCAACGTCAGCAAGATGGCGGACTATGCCGAACGTGCCGGCATTCGTCTGCGGCCGCACGCCAAAACGCACCGTTGCGCGGACATCGCCAGACGACAGGTCGAAAAGGGCGCCGTGGGGCTCTGTTGCCAGAAAGTCGGCGAGGCCGAAGCCCTGGTGGCCGCAGGCGTGCGCGACGTCCTCGTCAGCAACGAGGTGCTCGACAGCCGCAAGCTTCGCCGCCTCGCGGCGCTTGCGAAAACCGCTACCGTGTCACTGTGCTTCGACGCGCCCGAGCAAGTTCAGGCCGCCTCGGAAGCCGCTCAAGAGCTCGATGTCGAACTCGGTGCACTGGTTGAGATCGACATGGGCATGTGGCGCTGCGGGGTCGCCCCCGGTGAAGCGGCGGCGGCGCTCGCCGTCCTGATCGATGAAACTCCCGGGCTGAGGTTCTTGGGGCTTCAGGCCTACGAGGGGAAAGCCCAGCATCTGGACATTTACGCCGAACGCAAGGAAGCCATCGATCACGCGGCTGCCCTGGTACGCCAGAGCATCGAGGCAATCGAGAAGGCTGGCCTCACATGCCAGGTAGTGGGCGGCGGCGGAACCGGCACCTTCCGGTTCGAAGGCGAGTCGCAGTTGTGGAACGAACTCCAATGCGGCTCGTACATCTTCATGGACGGCGAATATGCCGCGATCAAGGGCGAGAATGGCGAACCCTACGCGGAGTTCGAGCAAAGCCTGTTCGTTCTTTCCACTGTCATGAGCGCCGCGGCGCCCGGGCGAGCGGTCGTGGATGCTGGCCTGAAATCGTACACGCTTGAAAAAGGCATGCCGACTGTGCACGGCCGCAACGAGATCCGGCTCGTAGCGGCCTCCGATGAGCACGGCACGCTTCTGCTGCCTCCCGGCTTGCAATTGCCGCTGGGCACGCAAATCAAGCTCGCGCCGTCGCACTGCGACCCGACGGTGAATCTTCATCACACGATCGTGTGCGTGCGCAAGGGTGCGGTTGAGGCCGTGTGGCCCGTCTCTACCCGGAGCGCGAGCCTCTAACGCAGTTCCCTGCTTTTGCATTGACGATTCTGACCTTATTAATTAGCACTACGAATAGCGAAAACGAACGTCGCCATTCAACGGAGCAAAAATGAATTCTTCTTCTCAGCACCACGACATTTCGGATGCGGAATGGAAGCTGCGTGTCGATCTCGCTGCGTGCTATCGGCTGGTGGCACTTTACGGATGGACCGACCTGGTGTTTACGCACATCACGGCGCGCATTCCGGGCGAGGCGCATCACTTCCTCATCAACCCCTATGGGCTCATGTTCGACGAGATTACGGCGTCTTCGCTGATCAAGATTGACGACCAGTGCAACAAGCTCAGCGAGTCTGCCTATCCTGTCAATCCCGCGGGATTCACGATCCATAGCGCAGTCCACGAGGCCCGCCCCGACGTGCAGTGTGTCCTGCACACGCATACGCGAGCAGGCGTCGCCGTCTCAACGCAAAAGAGCGGCTTGCTGCCTATTTCGCAGCAGAGCACGTTCATCCTGGACTCGCTTGCCTATCACGATTACGAGGGAGTCGCGTTTCGCCCCGACGAGAAGCCGCGCCTGCAGGCCGATCTCGGCCGCGCGACGTACTTCTGCCTGCGCAATCACGGCTTGCTGACCGTCGGCCCGACGATTAGCGACGCGTTTCTCGCGATGTATACCTTCGAGACCGCTTGTCAGATCCAGATGGCCGCCCAGGCAATGGGGGAACTCGAATACATCCCGCCCGAAGTGCTCGAACGGGGGCGCGAAGGCGCGCGCGTTCAAACCGGCAGGAGTCCAGGCCAATTCGTCTGGCCTGCACTGATGCGCAAGCTCGACAAGATCGATCGAAGCTACGCGACTTGAGCAACGGCCCGTTACACACTCAGGAACGTAAGATGATTCAACGATTTCATGGCACCCCGCTTCTCCACGGTGCGGTCCATCATGGCAACACGGTCTATCTTTGCGGTGCAACAGCCGAAGACAAAAGCGCCGGCATGGGGGCGCAGACCACCCAGGCGCTCGACAAGGTTGCGAAGTGGCTCAAGCATTTCGGCAGCGACCGCACCCTCATGCTCAACGCAATGATCTATACCACGGACATGAGCCAGATCGGCGAATTGAACGAAGCGTGGGCGGCCTGGTTCAACGGCGCGGACCAGCCAACACGCGCCGCTATCGGAGTCGCCGATCTCGGCCCCGGCACGCTGATCGAGATCGTCGTGACCGCCGCGCTGCGTTGAGCCACATTCTCGTTACGGAATTCGCCGCGACGATTACCGAACCCCAGGCAATCGTCGGGTACCAGACCAATCAATTACGCAAGCAAGGAGTTCACATGGGCCAGGCTTCATCGGATCAACTGGAGACCGCGACGCACCGCGTCGCCCACATGGCGCTGTTTCGCAGCGCACTGATCAGCATGGTTGCGCCGTCGATTATCTACCGCCTGGCGGAACCGCACTTCCCCGCCGGCAGTCTGTGGGCGCTCGGTCTGTCCGGATTGCCGCCGGCGATCGCCCTGGCCTATAGCGTCTTCAAGCTCAAGGCCATCGACTTTCTGGGTCTTTTTGCGGCGGAGAACGTCGTGGTGGACATGATGGCGCTTGTCCTCGCTCACTCCGAGAAGGGTGCGCTGATCGGCAGAGCCTTCGAGAACCCGATCCTCGCCCTCTTCTTCCTGGGCTCGCTGATGCTGGGCCAGCCCCTTGTGCTCTCCATGTCCCGGCAGCTCTCGACGGGCAACGATCCCAGGAAGCGCGCGAGCTTCGATGCGGTCGCCTCGCAGCCCCACGCGATGCGCGTGTACCGGTTCATGACATGGGTGTGGGTCTTCGCGCTATTCATCAAGGCGGGCGGCAGTCTGCTGATTGCGGAGTTCGCGGTGACCAAATCGTATCTCTTCCTGAACCCGATCTGGAGCATCGTGTCCGATGCCATCCTGGTGACGTGGACCATGCTGTATGGCCGCGCCAAGCTGGTCTCGCCCGAAGGGCCGGCATCGGGAGGGATTGCAGGTGGGCAACTGAACCGGTCGATCAGCTGATCCGGGCGCGGAACGCGCCTGCGAATTCAGCTAGCCGGGCAACAAAGGATAGGCGATGAACATTCGCGAACAACTTGTCGAACACGTACCGCGATTACGTCGCTATGCACGTGCCTTGATCCACAATCGCGAGCTCGCGGACGACCTTGTACAGGACACCCTCGAGCGCGCGCTGCGGCACACCGAACAGTTTCAGGCGGGCACGGACCTGCGCGCATGGCTGTTCGCCATCATGCACAACGTCTTCGCCAACCAGGCAAGACGCCCTGCTGCCCGCACCCCGGCCCTGTCCGTCGACGACGATTCAATACCGGAAGCGTTATTCGCCGTTCAGGGTGGCCAGGGCCGCTCGCTGGAGATCCGCGATCTCGACTACGCATTGCAACGGCTCTCGATCGAGCAACGTCAGGTCGTGCTGCTCGTCGGGCTCGAGGAGCTCAGCTACGCAGAGGTGGCCGTGGCACTGGATGTCCCTCTCGGCACGGTGATGTCTCGACTGTCACGCGGCCGTGAACGCCTTCGCGCGCTGATGGCCGGTGAACAACGCGGTGCCAACCTGAAGGTGGTGGGATGAACAGAAAAGCCGTGCCAATCACCGAGGACGAAATACACGCCTATGTCGACGGCATGCTGGAAGGCGAGCGTCGCGAGGAAATCGATTGCCGCGTGGAAACGGACGCGCATCTCGCCGGGCGCGTGAGCGCGTACTTCTCGCTGAACGACCTGCTGCACAACCGCTACGATCGAGTGCTGCATGAGCCGCTACCGGAGCGCCTGATTCCTTCGCTTGAGACGACGCATGCCGCACGCGGCCGTTGGCTCGAAGCGGCGAACTGGCCGCGCTTCGCGGGTTTGGCCGCCACGCTCGTGGTCGGCATCGGGATTGGCGCCGGCGCCATGCTGAGTCCATCAGGACGCGCCGTGGCACTGGGCGGCAACGACGCCACGCCAATCACGCGCGCGTCGTTCAGCGGCGAGGAGGCGCTTGCGCGTCAATCGGCAATTGCCTACGTGACCTACGCGCCGATGGTGAGCCGCCCGGTCGAGGTTGGCGTCGATCGCGAACAGGAGCTCGTCACGTGGCTATCGAGCCGGCTCGGCACCGACGTTCATCCGCCCGTTCTCACCCACGCCGGCTATGAACTCATGGGCGGCCGGCTACTACCGGGCGACGACGGACCCATTGCGCAATTCATGTATCACAACGCACTCGGCGAACGCGTCACACTGAACATCTCTCACCGGAAGATTGCGTCGAACATCACCGCGTTCAAGTTGTATCAGGACGGGTCCGTCAACGTGTTCTACTGGGTCGACGGAAGCTTCGGCTATGCCATATCGGGCGGAATCGACCGCAAAGCGCTGCTCGATCTTTCGCACGCTGTCTATGAGCAATTGACAGCGTGCGGCGGCCCCCATTCGTAGAACGAAGCGACGACACCATGAACGACATGATAGAACGCGCGGGCCTGCGCGTCGCGAATGCGCTCGTCCGCTTCATCGAGGAAGAAGCGTTACCCGATACCGGCATCGAGCGCACCGCGTTTTGGCAAGGCTTTGCCACCCTCATTCACGATCTGGCGCCGCAAAACCGCACGCTGCTCGCCGAGCGCGGCCGTCTTCAAGACGCCCTCGACGAATGGCATCGTGGGCATCCGGGTCCGATCCGCGACCTGAGCCTCTATCGCACGTTTCTGGAGGAGATTGGCTATCTGGTCCCAGCGCCCGCTCGGGTAACGGTCACCACACGCAACGTCGATCACGAGATCTCGCATCAGTCGGGTCCGCAGTTGGTTGTACCGCTGTCGAACGCCCGCTATGCACTGAACGCGGCAAACGCCCGCTGGGGCAGCCTCTACAACGCGCTCTACGGAACCGACGCCCTCCCCGAGGACGGAGACGAGCCCCGCCGGCGCAGCGCCGCCTATAACGCCGTACGCGGCGCGCGCGTGATCGCCTACGTGCGGGCCTTTCTCGACCGCGTCGCACCACTCGCGACCGGGTCGCATCGAGACGCAACCGGCTACGCGATACGCAACTTCGGGCTGGTCGCACGGACCGCCATGGGCGAAACGATACTCAAGCATCCTCAGCAATTCGTCGGATATCAGGGCGATCCCGCCGCGCCTGCAGCCATTCTCCTGAAGCACAACGGGCTGCATGTCGAGATCCAGATCGATGCCCAGAGCGCGATCGGCCGCATGGATACCGCCCGTGTGAAGGACATCGTGATCGAGTCCGCGGTGACGGCCATCGTCGATTGTGAAGACTCCGTCGCTGCCGTGGACGCCAAAGACAAAGTGGCGCTCTACCGTAACTGGCTCGGCCTCATGCAAGGCACGCTGACCGAAACGTTCACGAAGAACGATGCGCCGCTCACTCGCCGCATGAACGACGATCGCTCATGGCGCACGCCCACCGGATACACGCTCACGTTGCCGGGGCGCTCGCTGCTCCTCGTGCGTAACGTCGGTCACCTGATGACGATCGGCGCCGTGCTCGATCGCAAAGGCAACGAGATTCCCGAGAACATCCTCGATGCCGTCGTAACCACGCTCTGCGCGTTGCACGATCAGAACACGAGGCAGAATTCACGCGTTGGCGCGATTTATATCGTGAAGCCGAAGATGCATGGCCCCAGCGAGGTCACATTTGCCAATACCCTCTTCGACCGCGTAGAAGATCTCTACGCGCTGCCGCGCCATACCATCAAAATGGGCCTCATGGACGATGAGCGGCGCACGAGTGCGAACCTCTCCGCCTGCATCGCTGCTGCAAGCGCACGTGTGGCCTTTATCAACACGGGGTTTCTCGACCGCACGGGCGACGAAATTCACACCGCCATGGAGGCGGGTCCCATGTTGCGCAAAGGCGATATGAAGTCGACGGCATGGATCAGCGCCTACGAGCGCAACAACGTGCTCGCCGGCCTCGCCGCGGGGCTGCGCGGTCGCGCCCAGATCGGCAAGGGCATGTGGGCCATGCCTCACCTGATGCACGCCATGCTTGCACAGAAGGCTGAACAACTGCGCGCCGGGGCGAGTACGGCCTGGGTGCCTTCCCCCACCGCAGCGACGCTTCATGCACTGCATTACCATGAGATCGATGTGCAGGCGGTGCAACGAGAGTTGGAGAAAATCGACTACGCCACCGAGCGGGACAAGCTACTCGACGACCTGCTGAGCATCCCGGTCGTCGAAAAGGCGGAGTGGTCCGACGAGGAAATCCGCTACGAAGTCGAGAACAACGCCCAAGGCATTCTGGGTTACGTAGTGCGATGGGTCAATCATGGCGTGGGCTGCTCCAAAGTGCCGGACGTCCATAACGTCGGCTTGATGGAGGACCGCGCAACATTGCGCATCTCGAGCCAGCACATTGCGAACTGGCTGCGACACGGCGTGATCACGCAGGCGCTCGTGGAGGATACGTTCCAGCGGATGGCCAGCGTAGTCGATCGCCAAAACGCCGGGGACCCCCGCTATCGCCCAATGGCGGTTAACACTGCCGGGTCGCACGCGTACCAGGCTGCCCGCGCGCTCGCACTACAAGGCCGTGTACAACCGTCCGGTTATACCGAGCCGCTGCTGCACCGGTACCGCCTCGCGTTCAAGCATGGGCGGTAGTATCGCCGGCCCGAAAGTATCGAACTCGCACCGACCAACCTCGCCAGGCCGCGCGTACCTCAAGTCTGACGCCTTTGAGGTACGCGCTTTTTTTGCGTCCGCGGCACGATCGCGCAACACGAATGGCGCATGACATGATTTCGATTCGAGGTGGAATAATCTCTGGCCTCCGGTGTTTACCTTTACGTAGCGACCCGAATCTTTGACCCGACGCTTTCGATAAGGACACCATCATGAGCATGACCTTGCCCCGTATCATCTCCTGCACCATCGCCGCCATGACGATGGGCATCGCCGCCGCAGCACACGCCGGGACGGATGTATCCCTCACGCGCGCTCAAGTCTACGCGGATCTCGTGAACGGGGAACAAGCTGGATACAACCAGTCGTCAGGCGACGACGCCCACTATCCCGACGCCATCCAGGCAGCCGAAGCGAAGGTGGCATCGCAGCAGAACGAGCAGGCACAAGCCTACGGCGGTGTCGCGCTCGGGCAATCCCAGACCGGCGCAGGTGCAGGTACGGCATCGATGTGTGTCGGCCCTGTGAGCTACTGCAACCTGTATTCTGGTAGCTGATCACCCAATACGTTTCATGGGCAATCTTCCCGGCCTAATACATCGTATTCCTTATCTTATTTGATGCGGTCCAAATCACGACTGGACCCGGCAGGTTGCCCCGAATACCCCCCTACATTCCCCGGAGTTTCACATGAGCATTCGTTCCACCATCGCCGCTGTCGTTGCAGTGTCCGCTACCGCTCTGACCTGCACACACGCATTTGCCCAGCAAGCCCCCGCCCCAGCGGCTCCCGTCAAGAACATCGTGCTCGTACACGGCGCGTGGGTCGATGGCTCGGGCTGGAAGCCCGTCTACGACAGGCTGACCCACGACGGCTATCACGTCACGATCGTGCAAGAGCCCCTGACCGCCCTCGCCGACGACGTCGCCGCCACGAAGCGCGTAATCGATATGCAGGACGGCCCGACGATCCTCGTCGCCCACAGCTATGGCGGCTCGGTGATCACCGAGGCCGGCGTCGACCCGAAGGTCGTCGGGCTCGTGTACGTCGCCGCGCACGCACCGGATGTCGGCGAGGACGAGGCCGCGCTCGGCAAGAAAACGCCGAGCTATACGGCGAAACAAGCCGGCGCCGTTCAAAAGACGGCGGACGGCTACACGTTCCTGAACCCGGACGATTTCGCCTCGGACTTCGCGGCCGATCTGCCGGCGAAGCAGGCGCAGTTCGAATCGCAGTCGCAGATCCTGACTGCTGCGAGCGTCTTTTCCACGCCCATGGACGCCGCCGCGTGGAAGACCAAGCCGAGCTGGGGCATCGTTGCCGCCGCGGACAAGATCATCAATCCGGATCTCGAGCGTTGGTACTACGAGCGTGCGCACAGCCATACGACCGTGCTTGAAGGCGCGAGTCACTCCGTCTACGAATCGCGGCCCAAGGAAGTGGCGGCCGTGATCGAGGAAGCTGCGAAGCACGCGCAAAACGGCTGAGCGCAAATGATGAAGCGCTGGCGCACGCTGATGCCGCACGAGGCATTGCATCAGCGTGCGCGGGCGCGCGCCGGCACGGCAACAACCGGGCGCTTCAGCGCATGAGCTTGACCAGTTCCAGTGCGATACCCGGCACGAGAATCACCACGACGAGCGCAACGATATTCGCGCAAAGAAACGGCAGTGTGCCCTTAAAAATAGTGCGAATCGACAAATCGGGCAGCATCGTCTTCACCATGAACACGTTCATGCCCACGGGCGGATGAATCATGCCGATCTCCATCATCATCGCCACGTAGATGCCGAACCAGATCATGTCCGCGCCAAGCGGCTGTACGACCGCGGCGAATACCGGAATGGTGAGCAGCATCATCGCGAGCGCTTCCATGAGCGAGCCGAGCACGATATAGATGCAGGTGATGACGGCGATGACACCGAGCAGCGGCAAATGGAGCGCGTGGATCCAGGCAACCAGTGTGGCGGTGAGGCCCGAGAGGGTGATGAAGTTCGCGAACACCATGCCGCCAAAGGCAATCGCGAAGATCATCGCGGTCGTCTTGCCCGCCTCCACCAGCGAGTCGAACAGCAGCGCCCAGCTGAGCTTGCGGCGCAGGCCCGCGAACACGAGCGCGCCCGTCGCGCCCACGCTCGATGCCTCGGTCGCCGTGAAAACGCCGCCGTACAGGCCGCCCACCACGATCAGGAACAGTGCGAGCACGCCCCAGATCTTGCCGAGCTTGACGAAGCGCGTGCGCCAGTCCACGCGCTCGCCTCGCGGGCCTTTGGCCGGGTCGCGGCGCACGGTCCACCAGATCGAGAGCAGGAACAGCGCGCCCAGCAGGAGACCGGGGCCGATGCCCGCGATGAAGAGCTTGCCGATATCCTGATCGGTCAGGACACCGTAGATGAGCAGCGGAAAGCTCGGCGGAATCAGCGCACCCAGCGTGCCGCCCGAACTCACACAGCCGGCGGCGAGACTGTCCGCATAGCGGTGGCGGCGCATCGGCGGCATCGCGACCTTGGTCATGGTGGCGGCCGTGGCGATCGAGCTGCCCGACATGGACGCGAAGCCCGCGCAGGCCAGCACCGTGGCATGCGCGAGTCCGCCCTTGAAGTGGCCGATCCACGCGTTGGCCGCGTCGTAGAGCTCCTCGGCAAGATCCGCCTTGTAGATGAAGGTGCCCATCAGGATGAACATGGGCAGCACCGAGAGGTTCTCGTTGGCCGCGAGGTCGGCGATCGTCATGCCGGCCATGGCGAGCGCGGGCTCCCAGCCACGGATCAGCGCGAAGCAGCCCACGCCGATGCTGAGCATCGCGAAGCCGAGCGGCACGCCCACGAACGCGAACAGCAGGACGGCAGCGAAGCCGGAAAGGGCGAGTGTCATGGCGATTCCTTGCGGGCGAGCGCGGCGAGATGGTCGAGCGTGAGCGCGAGCAGCACGAGCAGCGTGACGCCGGAGAGCGCGCTCATGTAGTCACTGAGCGGCGCGAGCGGCCACTCGAGCACGGTCGTGGTGATGCGGTTGCGGGCGAGGTCGGCGCCGTCGCTGGCGAGCTGCCAGGTCATGATGCCGACTGCCGCCACGCTCACGAGCAGCACGAACAGGTGTTGCAGCCAGCTGCCCACGCGTCCGAAGCGCCCTTGCAGCAGATTCACCGTAATGTGCTGCTGCCCCTGCGTGACGAGCGGAAACGCCGAGAAAATCAGGATCGCCATGCCGAAGCGCACGATCTCGGATGCGCCGCGTATCGGCGCGGCGAACCAGTAGCGCATGAACACGTCGCAGAATGTGAGACCCATGATCGCGAGCAGCACGAGCGCCACGACTGCGCCGAGCGCGCGCCGCAGCCAGCGTGTGGCAAGGCGCTCGCGGCGGCCACTTGCGCCGTCGGCGAGCACTCCAGGCGGATGCAATGCCGCGGAAAGATTCGCGTGGCTCATCTTGCCTCCTGCTTTGCTTCGTCACGGTAGTAAGCGAGTGCTGCCGCGCCGTCCACATTCAGTTGATCCGCCTGCGCAATCCATTGCGCGTCCATCGGCTGCGCCAGCGCCCGCAGCGCCGCGACGAACGCAGGTGGCGGATCGATCAGCTTGAGTCCGTTCGCCACGGCGTGCTCGCGCGCCTGCTCGTTCGCCGCGTCGATCACGGCCATCCGGTGCGCGAACGCTTCGCCCGAGAGCGCCGTGATGGCCGCACGGTCGGCCGGCGCGATCGACGCCCACACCTGCTTGTTCACGAAGAGCGAGAAGCTTGGCGCGGTGATGCCGCCGGGTATGCTCGTCTCGAAGCGCGCATAGCGGACCACGTTGAAGCGCGCGGCATCCATCTCCGGAATGCCGGCGAAGCCGTCCACGGTGCCGCCCGCCACCAGCTCGCTCATCTTCGCGGCGGGCGTGGCGACCACGCCTGCGCCGCCACGATCCATCAGCGTCGAGGCAACGCCTGGCAGTGCCCAGTATTTCACGCCGCGTATCGCCTGAAGCGACGTGACGGGCTGCTTGAGGCTGTAGATCTCGCCCGCCGGAAACACGACGAGCGCAAGCAGATGGACGTCGCGATATTGGCCTGCCTTTGCGAAGTATTTCTCGTTGGTGCGCCAGAGCGCGACCGACATGCCCTCGGAAGAAGCGGAGCCGAGCGGCAGATGCGCGAGCTGCACGAGGCTCGCCTTATTCTGGATGAGGCCGTTGAAGATGTATGCGCCGTCCACGATGCGCTTGCGCACGACGTCCCACTGCTGCTGCGGCGAGCCGATGCTGGTGGGCGGAAAGACGATCTTGACGCGCCCCTGCGTGGCGCGCTCGACCTCTTCGGCCCACGGCTTCATGACCTCGACGTTGAAGATATGTTGCGGCGGCAGAAAGGCGTTGACGACCAGCGTCGTGGCGGCGTGCGCCATGGCCGGTAACGCCATCGCCAGCGCCACGAGAGGGGCTGCGATGAGGCGGTACATGGTGTCTCCTGCTATAAGAATTGATTGGCCGGCCTGAGCACTGCGGGGGGCCGGCGCCCCTTCTTGCCGCTTTGCGCCGCTACCAGTCGCCGAGCACAATGCCGCCCTTCTCCGAGATTTCGGTCCAGCGCTCGACGAAGCGCGCGGGCGCCGTCTGCCGCAAGGTACGGTGGCGCAGCCAGTCGAACAGCCGCTCGTGCAGTTCGGCGCGCACGCTCGCATGTTGTGCGTCGCGGCCCAGGTCGTTCAACTCGTCGGGATCGGCCGCGAGATCGAACAGTTGCGGCGCGAAGCCATCATAGTGAATGTATTTCCAGCGGCCGTCGAACACCATGAAGCAACGGCAGCCGTCGAGATCGCGGCCAAGCAGCGTGCGCGTGCGCGAACGGAACGAATAATCGAACTCGCTGAAGACGGCATCGCGCCACGGCACGTCACGCGCGCCGTGCAGCAACGGCTGCAGCGAGCGCCCCTCCACGATATGGCCGGGGACCTCTACGCCAGCCGCTTCGAGGAAGGTGGGCAGCAGGTCGATTGCCTCCACGAGCCGCCGCTCCACCGTGCCGCGCGTGGCGTCGGCTTCAGGGCGCGGGTCATAGACGATGAGCGGCACGCGCGACGATGCATCGTGAAAGAGCTCCTTCTCGCCGAGCCAGTGGTCGCCCAGGTAGTCGCCGTGGTCGCTCGTGAACACGATCATCGTGTCTTGCTCGCGGCCGGTTTCGCGCAGGAACGCGAACAGGCGGCCGAGATGATCGTCGATCTGCTTCACGAGCCCCATATAGGTGGGAATGACCGTCTCGCGCACTTCGTCGCGCGTGAAGCTCACGCTTTCGTCGTGCTTCATGAACGCGCCGAAGACCGGGTGCGGGCGCTCGCGTTCGTCGAGCGTCCGCACGGCGGGCTTGACGTCCTCGGGACCGTACATGTCGTTGTAGGGCACCGGCGCCATGTACGGCCAATGCGGCTTGATCAGACTCAGATGCAGGCACCAGGGCGCGTCGCCCTGCTCGCGGATGAAGGCCATCGCGCGGTCGATCATGTACGGCGTTTCCGAATGCTCCTCGCTGATGCGCGCGGGCTTTGCCGCGTGGCGCATCTTCCAGCCGCTCAGGATCTCCCCGTTCTCGCCTTCGGCCGAATTTGCATAGTCATGCCAGGGATTGTCGCCCTCATAGCCGTTGCTGCGCAGGTAATCGCAATACGGCGTTTCCACGCGTGCGCCGAACAGGCCCGGATGGATGCCGTCGTCGCGATCGAACGGCTCGAAGCCGCACTGCTCCACCAGCACCGCGTCCGGCGACTCCGGGTTCATGCCGAGCCGCTGCATGCCTGCCTTGTCGGCGACCATGTGGGTCTTGCCCGCCAGCGCGACGCGCATGCCGCGCGTGCGCAGGTAATCGCCAAGCGTCAGTTCGCCAACGGGCAGCGGCACGAAGTTCCAGTACGCGCGGTGGCTCGCCACGTAGCGGCCCGTGTAGTACGACATGCGCGACGGCCCGCAAACGGGACTTTGCACGTACGCGCGCTCGAAGCGCACGCCGCGCCGCGCGAGTGCATCGATATGGGGTGTTTGCAGCGTCGGATGCCCGTAGCAGGACAGATAGTCCCAACGCAACTGGTCGCACATGACGAACAAGATATTCTTGACTGTCTCCATCGCTCATCTCCTTTTGATGAAGGCAAGCGTAGAACAGCCCTGGTGCGCGACCCAGCGATTTCTGAGAAGATTTCACTCAGTGAAACGCAATGGATTCAGCCATGTGGTCCCCCAAAGTCAAGACCATCGACGCCCTCGAACGCGGCCTCGTCACGCTCAAGACCCTGCAGGAGCTTCAGGCGGCGAGCCTGCACGACCTGCATATGCACACAGGCATTCCGAAGGCCACCTTGCTGCGCATTCTTCTGACGTTAGAGCGCCAGGGGCTGATCTGGCAGCGGCTGGCCGATGGGCTTTTTCGCCCGAGCTACACGCTGCAGGCGCGTGCGCGCCGCCTCGATCGGGTGGACCATCTGATCGAATGCGCGGTCACGGAGCTGGACCAGTTGCAGAGCCGCATTCTCTGGCCATCGGACCTCGCCGTGCGGCGCGGCACGACGATGGCGCTATGCGAGTCGAACCGCACGCGCTCGTACTTCGTCGTCAACCGCGACAAGCTCGGCTATGAGATCAACATGCTGCGCTCGGCTGTCGGGCGCGCGTATCTCGCGTTCTGCCCTGACGAAGAACGCGAGTCCTTGCTCGAAGCCCTGCGTCTGGGCCAGCGTCCCGGCGACGAGCGCGCGCACGATCGGCGCTATGTGCGGCAATTGCTCAATGAAACGCGCCGTCTCGGCTATGGTGCGCGCGAACGCAACTTTGGCGGCTCGTACGACCAGTCGCGCACGCAGTACAACGACGGCTTGTCCGCGCTCGCCGTGCCCATTGCGGCGCCCGATGGCTCGGTTGCCGGGTGCGTGAACATCGTATGGTTCGAGCGCCTCTTCAAGGTGGAGGAAATGGCCGCGCGCCATCTGGAGGATCTTCGCGCCGCCGCTGCCAGGATCGGGGCGCGCTTGTCCGTCGATTGAATATAACGAGCGCGGTTCGCCGAAGTACGTGGCCACGGCCATTGCGTGTTGATAAACGAAGCGCCCAGCCTGCGCGAATGTTCAGGCAGCCGGCGCGCGCCGCACGAACACGCGCCGCGTCAGATCGAAAGCGACGAGATTGCCCGAGAGCACCAGCAACAGGCCCACCACGGTCAGCCATGACCAGCGGTAGCCTTCGAAGACGGTCGATACCGCGAGCGCCACGATCGGGAACAAGACCGTGCAATAGGCGGCCCGCTCGGGACCGATGCGCCCGACCAGCATCAGATACGCCGTGAAGCCCACCACCGAGCCCGCCACCGCGAGCCAGGCCAGCGCCCCGAGGTAGCGCGCGTCCATGTCGATCCCGAACGGCAGGCCGGCCAGCGCACTGCCGGCCACCAGCACCGCCGTGCCGATCAGCATGGCCCAGCCATTCGTGACCAGCGGGTGCAGCCCCATCGATTGCATGCGGCTCGAGAGCAGATTGCCGACCGAGAAACACTGGGTGCCGAGAAACGCCACGGCAAGCCCGAGCCAGACGGTCTGATCGCCGATATGGCCGGCCATCTGCTGGAGGAACAGGCACACGATGCCAATGAGGCCCAGCATGGCCCCGCCCACCGCCGTGCCCTGCAGCGGCCGGCCCATGAAGAGACGCCCGTTGATCGAGTTGAGCAGCGGCGCGGTCGAGAACACCACGGCAACGAGGCCGCTCGGCACGATGTTCTCGGCGTAGTAAAAGCACAGGAAATTGAGGCAGAAAAGCGCCAGCCCCTGGGCCACGAGGTAGCGCCATGCCGCTCGCGGCGGCCAGATGGGCCGGCGCATGAGGCCCAGCAGCGCGAACATCAGGAGCGCCGCGATCCCAAAGCGCCAGGCGATGGAGACGGGCGCAGGCACGACGCCGAGCTGCCACTTGATAGCGATCCAGGTGGTGCCCCAGATCAGCACGGTTAGCGCGTAAAGAAAGAGATTCATGGCTAGAGATGGCCGATAGTCGATGCTTCCACTATTGCGCGCGGCGGCGGCATCCACTTGTCCAGGATTGCGCTTTTCTTGCCGCCGGGCCGCGCAAGCGGGGCAATGCGCGGGGTCAAAGCGTATACTGTGATCACGCCGCTCCCCCTACCCCTCACCGCCCGTCTGCCCGCCCTCCGAACCATGGACGCCCTGGAGTCTCCCGCCGCGCTCGACCTCGCCAACACGCCGTTCGGGCTGCATTCGGTGTGCCGCACGCTGAGCGCCGCCAACGCGACGCTGGAGCGCTTTACCTGGCTTGGCGATCAGCTCGCGGCGGCCGTGTGGACACGCGAGACGCGCGAGGCCGAGACCGTCTACGAGCAGCCGGGTCATCACACGCTGTCGTGCTATCTCGACGGCGGCTACCGCACGGAGCGGCAGAAGCTGCCAGGCATTTACGGCGCGCCAAGCCGGCTCTGCGCGCTGCCCGGCGATCATGAATCGCGCTGGTGGGTGCGCGGGCACATGCATTTCATGCACCTCTATTTCCTGCCCGAGCACTTCACGCAACGCGCCGTGCGCGAGCTCGACCAGGAGCCGCGCGGGCTCACGCTGGCCGACCGCACGTATTTCGAGGACGAACACATCGCCGCGCTTTGCCAGTCGCTCGCCAACGAAGACTGGACCCACCCTGAAGGCCTGCTGCGCAGCAACGAAACTGCCCACGAAGTGATGAGCCTGCTGCTGCGCAGCCAGGGCGTACGCCGCCCCGGCGCGGCCCTCAAGGGCGGCCTTTCGGTGGCCACGCGGCGGCGGTTGCGCGACTATATCGACGCCCATCTAGGCGAGCCATTGACGCTTGGCGCGCTGGCCGAGGTCGCCTGCCTCTCCGAATACCACCTCGCGCGCATGTTCCGCACGTCGTTCGGCATGCCGCCGCATGCGTGGATTGCGGCCCAGCGGCTCGAACGGGCGCGCATGCTGTTGCGCACGAGCGACCTGCCGCTCGCGCATATTGCGGCGGCGTGCGGCTATGCGAATGCCAGCCACTTCAGCCATCGCTTTCGCGATGCGTTTGGCGCCGCGCCCAATACGTATCGGCAAGCGCTGCAAAACCGGGGCATGGCCATTCAAGCCTGAGGCCGGCACGCTCGTCCGTCTACACGGGGAAGCTGAACTGAACCCAGAGCTTGTTGCCCTCCGGGCGATTGCGCACGGCGAATTCGCGCTGGTACTTGATGACGATCCCCGAAGCGGGCCCCCACATATAGCGCAATTGCGGCCCGATCGCGACAGACTGGCCGCGGAAGCCATCGGCGCCTACCTTGACGCCGTTTTGTGTGTCGTCCGTGAACTGCCTGAGAAACGTGCCTTGCACGCCGAGCTGGAAGCGCGCGTTAACTGAATAGCCGATCATATAATCAAGCGTCGCTACCGCACCCGAATGATATTGCGTCGCGTGATTCGGCGAGTTCATTTCCAGCAACGTGGTCGTCGAGATTTCCCAATCGGGATGCGGAAACCACGTCACGCTCATATAAGGCAGGAACGCATATGTGTTCAGTCCGGTATTGGCAATCCGGTTGACTGAATAAGCGCCACTCGGCACGGCAAACGAAGGCGAAACGAACGCGAACAAGGTCTTCGACTGATTGGCGTAGCCCAGCATCAGCGGCTCCAGAATCACGTCGCCGAGCGACGTCCGGTTGCCGGTGCCGCCCGGCGTCGAGAGATGCAGGTGCACGAGCGGCACGATCGCGCTGCTCGATATCGTAAAGGGTCCTAAGGTCTCTCCCCACGTGTGCACGAACCGGGGCACTTCCGCCACGACGCTCAAATGGAAGCCGGGCACGGCGTTGCCGCCGTTACCGCCCGCAAATTTGTTCGCCGAATAGTATTCCGAGTAATTGAAGTATTGCGTATTGCCGGGCGGCGGCAGCATGCCATTGAGCACGGTATTGACGCCGAAGGGGTAGCTGATCTGGCCGTTCTCGGTTGCTCGTGCCGGAATCGCGATGGCGCACGCGATCAAGCCCGCGCTGATCAAGCGCGTGAAAAAAGAAGTCATTGCGTCTCCAAGCCGTCTAGTCGTTGGTTCTGATAGATGTGACGGTCTGCCGGATGCCAATGTCCGGCGAACCCATTGCGTCGATGCCGTGTGAGCGCATTCGAGGCAGACGCAATGTAGAGCGAGCACCGCTGGCGAAAAAGACCTGACGGGAAGAAGAGTTCTTCGTGCGGAGGAGGAATCTGCTGCGAAGCGTTCCGCGAGGGAGCTACGTGTGACTCAAGTGTCATGCATGGCGACGCGATGAGACGATTTGATCTGCATTCCGAATCTTATCGTGCGCCAGATGACTCGATCCGATGAACGCACGATCCGAGGAATGCGCGCCCGCGCGCCGTTATGGCGCGATCTCACTCAATTTTCGCGGCAGCCCTAGGCGCTCGAAGCGCTCGACCAGAAAGTCGGTGAACGCGCGAATCTTCGCCGGCTGATGGCGGCGGCACTGGTACGCGATATTGATGGTGAGCGCCGGCAGCAACCACTCGGACAGAACGGGAACGAGCCGGCCCGCGACGATATCGTCATGAATGATGTAGAGCGGCTGGATCAGGATGCCGAGGCCGCCGAGCGCCGCCGCGCGGATCACTTGCCCCTCGTTCGCGTCGAGCAGGCTCTTGATGGCAACCGATTCCGTCTGTTCCCCGCGCCGGAAATGGAGCATGTACGGATCGTTGGCGAGGTTGTACACGAGCAGATCGTGCTCGCAGAGCGCATCCGGCGTTGCGGGCGTGCCGCGCCTCGCCAGGTAGCCCGGCGACGCCGCCAGCACCCGCCGCGTCTCGGCGAGCTTGCGCACCGTGATGCTGGAATCCGCTTCGTACTCACGGGTGCGGATCGCCACGTCGATGCCGGCCTCGATGAAATCGGGGTAGCGGTTCGCCGCAATGATCTGCACGTTGAGGTTCGGATAGCGCTTGTGAAATTCGGGCAGCGCGGGGGCAATATAAATCGACGCGAACGAGACCGAGGCCGTCACCCGCAGCGTGCCGGTCGGGTTGACGGACGCTTCGTTGACGGCGGCGTCCGCTTCGGCCATCTCGCCCATGATGGCGACACAACGGCGGTGATACTCGTGGCCGGCGTCCGTCAGCCACAGGCGCCGCGTGGTGCGCTCCACGAGCCGCGCGCTCAGGCGGTCCTCCAGTGCATTCAGGCAGCGGCTAGCCGCGGCGCTGGACATGCCGAGGCGCTCGGCGGCCTTCGAGAGGCTGCCAAGCTCAGCCACCTGAATGAAAAACTCGATCTGGGTCCACTTGTCCATAAACTCGATTTCGCCGCTCAGCGGAGAACAAAACTCCAAAAACGCGTCTTTTTTCCGACGAAAGACGGAATTAATCTTACCGCAACGATCCACGAAACAACACCCGGAGACAACCGAAATGCGCAACCTCAACGAGGACACGATCACCCAGGCAGTGATTGCGTCGCTAGGCGGATGTGGTGACTCACGGCTGCGGACAGTAATGACGAGCCTCGTGCAGCACCTCCATTCGTTCGCCCGCGAGACCAAGCTGACCGAAGCCGAGTGGCAGGCGGCGATCGCGTTTCTGACCGCCGTGGGCCATATCACCGACGACAAGCGCCAGGAGTTCATCCTGCTCTCGGACGTGCTCGGCCTTTCGACGCTCGTCACCGCGCAGAACCACGCGAAGCCGGCGGGCTGCACCGAAGCAACGGTGTTCGGTCCTTTCTATGTGGAGGGAAGCCCGGAGTACGCCCAGTTCGACGACATCGCGAACGGTGCGCGCGGCGAGCCTTGTTTTGTCAGCGGATATGTGCGCGCGCTCGACGGCCAGCCGCTCGCCAACGCCCTGCTCGAAGTCTGGCAAGCCGATGAAGACGGCCACTACGACGTGCAGTTGGTCCCCGAAGACGATGGCACGCACGCGCATCGCGCACGCGGCAAGCTGCGCACCGACGCCAACGGACGCTTCGCGTTCCGCTCGATACTCGCCGAGCCGTATCCGATTCCGCACGACGGCCCGGTCGGCGCGATGCTCGACGCCCTCGGCCGGCACCCGTGGCGGCCCGCGCATCTGCATTTCATGATCGAGGCGCCGGGCTACGAAACGCTGATCACCCACGTGTTCCGCGACGGCGACCGCTATCTCGACTCCGATGCGGTTTTCGGCGTACGTTCGACGCTGGTGGCGCAGTGGGTCCAGCAACCTTCGGGCACGGCGCCCGATGGCTCGCAGATGGACGTGCCGTTTTACACGCTCGACTACGACTTCGTGCTGAACCCGAAGGGGCCGGGGAGATGATCCGCGACATCGTCATGTGGAAGGTATCGGGCAAGAAAGTCGTGGCGTAACGGAGAAGTGATGCAAGCCAGTATGGAATTCGTTTACAAGGCGCGTCCCGCACGCGTGATCTTCGGGGCGGGCAGCCTGCGCCACCTCGAGCGAGAAGTCCTCGAGCTGGGCGCGAAGCGGGCGCTGGTGCTCAGCACACCGGAGCAACGCGCACTCGCGCAAACCGTCGCCGAGCGCCTCGGGAGCCGTGCCGCCGGGATCTACGATCGTGCCACGATGCACGTGCCGGTCGAGGTGGCGCGCGACGCGCTCGCGTACGCCAAAAGCTGCGGCGCCGATTGCGCGATTGCCGTGGGCGGCGGCTCCACGGTCGGGCTCGGCAAGGCGATCGCGCTCGAAAGCAGTCTGCCCATACTCGCGATCCCCACCACCTATGCCGGCAGCGAAATGACGCCGATCTACGGCCTCACCGAAGCCGGCCTCAAGCGCACCGGCACCGACGCGCGCGTCTTGCCGAAGACGGTGATCTACGATCCCGATCTGACGCTCACGCTGCCCGTCGACTTGTCGGTGACGAGCGGCATCAATGCCATCGCCCACGCGGCCGAGGGGCTCTACGCGAACGACGCCAACCCGGTGATGAGCCTGATCGCCGAAGAAGGCATACGCGCGCTCGCGCAGGGCTTGCCGGGCGTGCGTCGCGACGCGACGGATCTCGCCGCGCGCAGCTACGCGCTGTATGGCGCCTGGCTGTGCGGCACGGTGCTCGGCAACGTTGGCATGGCGCTCCATCACAAGCTGTGCCACACGCTCGGCGGCAGCTTCAATCTCCCGCACGCGCAGACGCATACCGTCGTGCTGCCGCACGCGCTCGCCTACAACGCGGCCCACGCATCCGATGCGATGCGCCGCATCGCCCGCGCAATCGGCACCGATGACGCCGCGCGCGGCATCTATGAGCTCGCGCGCCAGAACGGCGCTCCGCTCGCGCTGAAGACACTCGGCCTGAACGAAGCCGACCTCGACCGCGCCGCCGACATCGCCGCCGCGAATCCGTACTGGAATCCCCGGCCGATCGAGCGGCAGGCATTGCGCGCGCTGCTGCAGGACGCGTTCGACGGCGTGCCGCCCACCACGCGTTGAAAAACCGTTGAACGATTGAAATGCGCCCTGCGCAACAGGCAGGGCGAGAATAACCAGGATCAACCAGGAGACACAGCATGACGACCGAATTGAATCAGGGTGGCGAACGCGCCGCGGAGCACTACGACGTTGCGGTGGTCGGCTATGGTCCGACCGGGCTCGTCGCGGCTTCGATGCTCGGCCGTGCCGGCTACCGGGTCGTGGTCATCGAGCGTTGGCCCACCCCGTACGGTCTTCCGCGCCTCACGCACATCGACGGCGAAACGGCCCGCATCGTGCAGGCGAGCAGTCACGTCGAGCAGGCGTTGCGCAACGCGAAGCCTGTCGATACCTATCACTATCGCGACGCCCAGGGCGATCTGCTGCTCGAACTGAACTGGACGGGCCGCGCCTGCGGCTACCCCGCTCACATCTCGATCTATCAGCCCGACATCGAGGACGCGATCGAAGCGCGTGCGAGCGGCTACAAGGGCGTCACGGTCCTGCGCGGCTGGGAAGTCGAAATGCTCAAGCAGGACGGCGATGGCGTGACGCTGTCCGCCCATCCGCGGCGCTGCGCGCAGGATGCGCAATGGACCGAAGCGCCGCGCACCTTCCACGTCCAGTACGCGATTGGTGCGGACGGCGCGAACAGTTTCGTGCGCCGCACGCTCGGCATCGAACGCAGCGATTACGGCCATAACGAGCGCTGGCTGAACCTCGATTCGGAGAACAAGCGCGATCTGGGCGAAGCGTACTCGCGCACGACGATCTTCTGCGATCCGGCGCGCGCGTATATGCACATGCCGATCGGCACGCAGCGCACGCGCTTCGAATTGCGCGTGCTGCCCGACGAGGCAACGCCCGATTGGGAAGCAGAAGACGCCGGCTGGCGCTGGCTCAAGGAGCGTTACGGCCTCGGGCCGGACGACCTGACGATGCTGCGCCACGTCGTCTACACCTTCGAAACCCGCATGGCCTCGCACTGGCGCGAGCAGCGCGTGCTGCTCGCGGGCGACGCGGCGCATACGATGATGCCTTATATGGGCCAGGGGGCCTGCTCGGGCATGCGCGACGGCATCAACCTCGCGTGGAAGCTCGATCTGGTCTTGAGCGGCCGCGCGGCGCCGGCCTTGCTCGACACCTACGAGGCCGAGCGCCGGCCGCACGTGAACGCGATCACGCAGATGTCGCTGTTCCTCGGCAAGGTCGTCAACGAAGACGATCCGCACAAGGTCGCCGAGCGCGATGCGGCTTTCCGCGCCGGCAAGGTGCCGCCCATGCCGCCGTTTCCGAAGGTCGAGCACGGTATCGTGCATTGCGAAGCGGACGGCACGCTGCTGCCCTCAACCGGCGTCCCCGCACCGCAGGGGCGCGTGCGACGCGGCGCGGCCGAGGGCCGGCTCGACGACGTCGTCGGCTACGGGTTCCAGCTCGTCGCGCGCGAGCATCCGGCGCACCATCTCGACGCGCGCCAGCTCGCCTTCCTCGAGCGGCTCGGCTGCCGCTTCGCGGTGCTCTCGGACGATGCGGCCGCACGTGACGCCATCGTCGATCTCGACGGCGATCAACGCGCGTTCATGGACGCGTATGGGATGCAGGCTTACATCAGTCGTCCTGACTTTCTCGTGTTCGGCTCGGTCACCGGGCAGCGCGACCTGGGCGCACTCGTCGACGATCTGCGCGACAAGCTCCACTGGCGCGACGAAGCCGTCGCGGGCAAGGCGGCGGAAAGCGCGTCCGGCGCACGCATTTCGTGAGTGAGGAGCTCTCCATGACGACGGAACTGTCGCCTTTCACACATGCGCTGCAGCGCGCGATGCCGCTCACCCGGCTGCTCGACTGCGGCATGGACTACGCGGACGCAACGGCGCTGCACGCCCGCACGTCGGCCGGCGAGGCGTGGGACACCGCAGCCGAGGCATTGGCCGACGCGCAGTTCGCGCGGGCAGCGCAAGCCGCCGCCGCCGGGCATCTGAAGACGGCGGCCGATGCGCAGGCCATGGGCATCGCCGACCTGCTATTCGCCCAGATGGCGTTCAACGACGACGTCCCGCGCAAGCGCCAGCTCTACGCGCGCCTGACCGAGGCGGCGCAGCGTCTCGCCGGCTGGTCGGAGCAGCGCATCGAGCGCGTGGCCTTGCCGTTCGCCGGCGCGCACCTGATAGGCTGGCTCGTGCGGCCCGGCGCGAGCACCGTGCGCGGCACGGTCATCGTCTTCGGCGGGCAGAGCGGCTGGGGCTTCGCCTACTGGCCGATCGCGCGCGCGTTCGCGGCGCGCGGGATCGCCACGCTGCTCGCCGAAGGTCCAGGCCAGGGCGAGACCCGGCTCGAACAGCGGATCTTCGTCGACGTCGACGTGACCGCCGCGTACCGGCGCTTCGTCGATTACGTTGCGGACGACGCATCGCTGGGCCCGGTCGGCATCTGGGGAAACAGCATTGGCGGGCTATGGGCCGCCTCCACCGCGGCGGCCGACCCACGCATCGCGGCGTGCTGCGTGAACGGCGCGCTCGCTGCGCCGTCGCTGCTGCCGTTCCGCACGTTCGTCGAGCAAGCCGCCGCCATGCTCGGCAACACCGCCCCCGATGCGATCGCGGCGAATTTCGATCGTCTGCGGTTCGTGCCGGAGCGCGAGCGTATCGCCTGCCCGCTGCTCGTGCTGCACGGCGGCGCGGATCCGCTCATTTGTCTGGAGGATCAGCAGCCGTTCCTCGATGCCGCCACTTCCGGCGACGCCACCCTCGAGGTCTGGCCCGACGGCGAGCACACGATCTACAACCACAGCGCGGCGCGCACCGCGCTCGCATGCGACTGGTTCGTCGAGCGCCTCGTCAGACGCGCCCAAACGTGACATGCGCGAAGAGCACGGACGCCTATAACTACCGGTGACGCCGCTACAATAGCGTTCGTGCGATACGCTTGCCGACCGGTCCGGTTGCGCTCGCACGGGACGCCCTCCACGGGCGCACCCGCCGCGGCGCCGCGCTTCGTGGCGGCTACTGACGCCGCGCCCGCGCTGCAGCGCAGAGCCGATCCAATCGCCAGACCGGACATGCCCGTCGAGCCGGGGTGGCCGGCACTGGAGGGATCGATGTTCGACAAGGCGCTGCGTTTCGAAGGCGGGCCGGACTGGCATCACTTCCACGTCTACACCGACAGCACGCTCGTTGCGGTCCTGCTCGTCGCCGCCCTCCTGCTCGCGATACTGCTGGCGAGCACGATCTGCTACTTCGCCACGCGCGCGATCATGCTGTCGATCGTCGGCCGTCTCGCGCGCCACGAGCAACGCAAGTGGCTGCGCGCCGCCGAGCGCCACCGGGTGTTCCACCGGCTCGCGCCGCTCGTGCCCGCGATCATCGTCTATGCGGCCGCGCCGCTGCTGACCGGCCTCACGTTTCCGCTCATTTCGGCGCTCGGGCATCCGCTGGCCCTGCTCGCGGCCTGCTACATGGTGTACACGCTCCTGCGCGCCGCGCTCGCGCTCCTCGACAGCGTCGGCGAGCGCTATAGCCACTTCCCCTCCGCCAGCGAGCGGCCGATCAAGAGCTTCCTGCAGATCGCCACCATCGTGCTCTATGTGATCGCGCTGATTGCGGTGATCTCCGTGCTGATGGAGCGCTCGCCCGCCTACTTCCTCACCGGCCTCAGTGCGATGACGGCGCTGCTGATCATCATCTTCCGCGACTCGCTGCTCGGCTTCGTCGCCAGCATTCAGCTCACCGTCTACGACATGGTGCGGGTAGGCGACTGGATCGAAGTGCCTGGCTTCATCGCTGACGGCACCGTGATCGACATTGCGCTGAACACGATCAAGGTGCAGAACTTCGACAACTCGATCGTCATGCTCCCTACCTACGTTCTGCTAACGAATAGCATGAAGAACTGGCGCGGCATGACCGAGTCGGGCAGCCGGCGCGTCAAGCACGCGATTCATTTCGATGCCGACACCGTGCGCTTTCCCGACGAAGCCCTGCTCGTGCGGCTGCGCAACGACATCCACAGGCCGCTCGAGGCATTTGCACCCGAGGACACCCAGCGGCGCACGAATCTCGGCCTTTACCGGCTCTACCTGACTGCGCATTTGCGCGACCATCCAGCGGTCCGCCGCGACATGCCGCTCGTGATCCGCCAGGTGCAGTCGCGCCAGGCCGTACTCGCGCTGGAGATCTTTCTGTATCTGGATGAAACGCGCTGGGAGCCCTACGAAAACCTTCAATCGGACCTGCTCGATCATGCGTATGGCATCGCCCCGCTGTTCGGCTTGCGCTGCTGGCAGGAGCGGTGGCCGGGAGCCCGCCATTGAAGGCTGAGGGCCATCAACGTCAAGCTAGGCACATACTGGCGCTTCAAGGCCTGATGCGCCCTCATCCTATTTCTTTGCGTAGCTCACTTCCATGCCGGCCCGAACGTCCTGCTGGATCCCATACTGCGCAAACGGATACCGAAGGCCGTTCTTCGCCAGCGCCTCCATGCCCGCGATGGCCTGTGCCAGCATCGCGGGGGGAAGTGCCATCAGCATCTCGTCGTCGAGCACGCCACCATAGCGGCGCTCCGCAAAGCAGGGGATCGAAAGGCTCGGCTGACCGGTCTTCAGCGCCCTGCCCCAGGAATCCGCGCAGGACGATTCTCCCACCACGCTCCAGTCGAACCGCTTGTAGCCCGACCATTGCAAGCCGTTGATGAAGTAAATCATGGCGCCGGGCGTTGCGTAGAACAGCGCGATGGTCGGGTCGATACGGCCGGCCGCAAGCGGCGACACCACCAGCGCCTCGTACTTTCCGTCGGGCACGCAGTCCATGGCCGCTTGATGGGCGGCGGAATCTTCGAGCGTCGCATACCAGACGCCCGCCATTTGCTGGCCCGAGCGCCATTCGGCATCCTTGGCGTTGCCGAGACCCACGACCGACCGGCATTGCGATCCGACCAGATCCTCGGCCGTTACACCGATCGTGAAACCAAGGCGGGCGGCCTGGCCGACGATCTGGTCGAGCGTGTGGATCGCCTTCGGGCGGCGAATGCGATGAATCGCCTCCATGTCCTCGCGCCGTTCGCACAGCATCATCCCGAACGGCAGGCTGCGCAGCTTGAGCAGGCGTTCGAGGTCCACTGCCATTTTGCCAAGATCGTCTTTCATCGGGGTCGTCTCCATGAATCTATTCGGTATCCTGCATAAATCATTGCCACCCTACTGCCGGGCCTCATTGCGCCCTTGCGTCATGCCTGCGCGATAAATTTGCGGCGCCACGCCATGCCATCGCTTGAACGCCTGCGAGAAACTCGAGAGGTCGCTGTAGCCGAGCCGGTCCGCAATCTCCGTGAGCGTCAACTGCGCGTCGCCCAATAGCGTTTCGGCCATCGCGATGCGCGATTCGTCGAGCAAGGTGCGGAACGTCGTGCCTTCCTCCTGCAGCCTGCGCTTGAGCGTGCGGGCGCTCGTGTTCATCATGCGCGCCATCTCTTCGAGCGAAAGCGGCACGCCGCCCCACGCCGCGCTCAGATAATGGCGGATCATGGCCGATGTGCCCACGCGCGCGCGCCGTGCCTCCACCAACTGCTTGCACATCTGCTCGCACATGGCCGCGGTGGTGGCGTTGGCTTGCGGCAGCTTGAAGTCTAGCCACGCGCGCTCGAATGTAAGGCAGTTCGAGCGCGCCCCGTAAACCGGCTCGACGCCGAGCAGATGCTGAACGTCGAGCCGTGCCTCGGGCCTCTCGCGTGGCTTGCTCGCTTGCAGCGTGAAGCTCGTCAGCGCGAAATCCGTTGCCCCAACCTCGCGCAGCAATACGGCCGCCGCCGCCATGTCGCGTTCCACGCAGTACCGGCTCAGCACGTCCGGCAACTCCGGCGCGCCGAAATTCAGCATGCAGCAATCGCCGGTCTCCCGGTACGTGATCACGCTGAACGCATGGGTGAGCGGCAGGAAGCGCAAGGCCAGCGCGAGCGCATCGCGCCCCGTGGCACTCGCAATCAGGCCGTAGCCCCACACGCCGTACGTCGAGAAGTGGTAGCGCCCGCCAAGCTCGAGGCCGAGTCCGGGCGGATAGCCGAGCAGCCGCAGCAGGTTGTCGTAGAGCCGCAGCTCCTGGGCCGCCGTCACCTCGGTGTTCGGATCGTCGATCTGCGCGGCCGACAAGCCCGTGCCCGCGAGCAGCTTCGCTTGCGCCAGGCCGCGCTCGTCGCCGAAATCGACCAGCAGCCGGGCGCTGGCCGGACTCCGGGTGAAATCCCAGAAGCTCATGCGGAGAAACCCTCAATCCGTCCGTTTGGCCCAAATACTAAAACAATTGTCCCATCGCAGCATTGGTGTTTTCCCATGCAGCACGCACTATCGGTGCCAGTCAGTCGTCGTTCGAACGACTCCATCGAAAGCACGGAGGAGACCTATGCCAATGAGCCCCAACGCATCGCCTGAACCCCGCACTTCCTGAGGCGATTCCATGAGCCAAGTTTTCGACTACATCGTCGTGGGCGGCGGCTCGGGCGGCTGCGTGATCGCGGGACGCCTGAGCGAAGACCCGAACCTCACCGTCTGCGCGCTCGAAGCCGGCGGACGCGGCGACGGCACGCTCGTCAACACGCCAACGGGCGCGGTGGCGATGATGCCAACCCGCATCAACAACTGGGCGTTCGACACCGCGCCGCAAGCGGGACTGGGCGGACGCACGGGGTACCAGCCGCGCGGCAAGACGCTCGGCGGCTCGTCGGCGATCAACGCGATGGTCTACATCCGCGGCCACCGCAGCGACTACGACGGCTGGGCCGCGCTCGGCAATGAAGGCTGGGCGTGGGACGACGTGCTGCCGTACTTCAGGCTCAGTGAGCATAACGAACGATTCGACGACGCCTGGCACGGACGCGACGGTCCGCTGTGGGTCAGCGACCTGCGCACCGGCAATCCGTTTCACGCGCGCTACCGCGAAGCGGCGCTTCAGGCGGGACTGCCGCTGACCGACGATTTCAACGGCGCGCAGCAGGAAGGCATCGGCATCTATCAGGTCACGCAGAAGCACGGCGAACGCTGGAGCGCCGCGCGCGCGTATCTGCTGCCGCATCTTGGCCGGCGCGACAATCTCACGGTCGAGACCCACGCGCAAGTGCTGCGCATCGTGTTCGACGGCACACGCGCGGTGGGCGTGGAGGTGAAGCAGCACGGCGAGGTCCGCACGCTGCGCGTCCGGCGCGAGGTCGTGCTCGCAGCGGGTGCGCTGCAGACGCCGCAACTGCTCATGCTCTCGGGCATCGGTCCGGCACGCGAGCTCGAACGCCTCGGCATCCATGCGCGGCTCGATCTGCCCGGCGTCGGCCGCAATTTGCAGGATCATCCCGACTTCATCTTCGGCTACCGCGCGCGCAGCACGGACACCATGGGCGTCTCACTGCGCGGCGGATTGCGCATGTTGCTCGAACTGGCGCGCTTTCGCCGCGAACGGCGCGGCATGCTGACGTCGAACTTCGCGGAAGGCGGCGGCTTCCTGAAGACGCGTCCCGAGTTGGACGCGCCGGACATCCAGCTGCATTTCGTCGTCGCGCTCGTGGACGATCACGCGCGCCGCTTCCACCTCGGTCATGGGCTGTCGTGCCACGTGTGCCTGCTGCGCCCGCGCAGCCGCGGTTCCGTCACGCTGCGCAGCGCCAATCCGCTCGACGCGCCGCGCATCGACCCGGCCTTCTTCGCCGATGCGCGCGATCTCGAAGACATGGTCGCCGGCTTCAAGCTCACGCGCCGCCTGATGCAGGCCCCCGCGCTCGCGCGGTGGATCACGCGCGACATGTTCACGGCGCACGTGAACACCGACGACCAGATCCGCGACGTGCTGCGCCAACGCACCGACACCGTCTATCACCCGGTGGGCACATGCCGGATGGGGCACGACGCGCTCGCCGTCGTCGATCCGCAATTGCGCGTGCGCGGCGTGCAGGGACTGCGCATCGTCGATGCTTCCGTGATGCCGACGCTGATCGGCGGCAACACCAATGCGCCGACGATCATGATCGCCGAGAAAGCGGTCGATCTGATACGCGGCGTCAGCCGCGTGGCCGCGCAACCGCATAACGATGCACAAGCGGAACCGCACGTTGAACCGCACGCCAACTACGCACCACAAGCACGCACTGTAGAGGCTCGCCATGCAATCGCCTGAATCCACCGCACTCGAAGCGAGCGCCAGGCCGCTGAGCGCCATCGTCATCGGTGCGGGCTTTGCCGGCATCGGCATGGCCATCGCGCTCAAGCGCGCCGGCATCGAAGACTTCGTGATTCTGGAGCGCTCGCATGACGTTGGCGGCGTCTGGCGGGACAACAGCTATCCCGGCGCCGCGTGCGACGTGCCCTCGCATCTTTATTCGTTCTCCTTCGAACCGAATCCCGAGTGGTCGCGAACGTTCGCACGGCAGCCGGAGATTTACGCGTACCTGCGCCGTTGCGCGGCCAAGTATGGACTGGCGCCGCATCTGCGCTTTCAGGCGGAAGTCGCGCATGCGCGCTACGACGAGCCTCACGCGTTATGGCGCGTGACGTTGAAGGACGGCTCGACGCTGAGCGCGCAGTTATTGATCAGCGGCACGGGCCAGTTGAGTCGGCCGGCGTTGCCGAAGCTGCCCGGCATGGAGACGTTCCGCGGCCGCGCGTTCCATTCGGCCCACTGGGATCACGAGTATCCGCTCGCCGGCAAGCGCGTCGCGGTAGTCGGCACCGGCGCGTCCGCAATCCAGTTCGTGCCCGCAATCGCCGATACCGTGCGGTCGCTCACGGTGTTCCAGCGCTCGCCCGCCTACCTGATGCCGCGCCCCGACCGCGCGTACCGGCCGTGGCAACGCGCACTGTTCCGCGAATTGCCGTGGACGGTGAAACTCCATCGCGCGGCAATCTATGTGCGCTACGAATCGCGCGCGGTCGCGCTCACGCGCCTGAGCGGAATCATGAAATTCGCGGTGGGCCGCCCGTTCCGCAAGCTGCTCGCGCAACAGGTGCCCGACGCGGCGCTGCGCGAGCGGCTCACGCCCGACTACCCGATCGGCTGCAAGCGCATCCTGTTGTCGAGCGACTATCTGACCGCACTGAGCAAGCACAACGTCGAACTCGTCACGCAAGGCGTCCGGCGCGTGACCGAGCGCGGTATCGAAACCGTGGACGGCACGCATCACGCCGTGGACGCGATCGTCTACGGGACCGGATTTGCGGCGACCGAGTTTCTCTCGCCGATGCGTATCACGGGCCGTAACGGCCGCGACCTGAACGATGCGTGGCGGCGCGGCGCGCAGGCCTGGCTCGGCCTCACGGTGCCTGGCTTTCCTAACTTCTTCACGCTCTATGGCCCGAACACGAACCTCGGCCACAACTCGATCGTCTATATGCTCGAAAGCCAGATCGCGCATGTCATGCGCTGCGTGCGCGCGATGCGGCGCGCCGGCGCGAGCGCGATCGACGTCGACCCGCGCCGCTACCGGCGCTTCAACGAGCGCGTCCAGCAGCGCCTCGCGGGCTCGGTATGGAGCAGCTGCAAGAGCTGGTATGTCGATGCGTCGGGACACAACAGCACCAACTGGCCGGGCTTCACGCTCACCTACCGCTGGCTCACGCGCTTTTCCGGGCTCGCCGCCTACCGGCTGAGCACCGTGTTGCCGGGCGTTGCCGGGCAGGCGGGCGGCGTCACGATCGCCGAGCCCGCCGGCACACTGGAAGCACTCAATGCGGCCTTCCTGCGCAGTTTCTTGCGGGTCGGCTTCCGCTCGCTGATCGGCCCGCCGTTCGGCGCCAGCGTGCAGCGGCGCGTCGTCGGGCTCATGTCGCCGCTGATGCCCGGCGTGGGCGGCGTGATTCGCTATCGCAGGCCGGCGGGCGGCGTCCCCACCGAAGTCGTCGCGCCCAGACGCGGCGACACCGGCGGCGCGATCCTCTACCTGCACGGCGGCGCGTTCTGCCTCGGCAGCCCCGGCACGCACCGCAGCGTGACGACGCGGCTAGCCCGCGAATCGGGCATGGAGGTCTGGGTGCCCGACTACCGGCTTGCGCCCGAACACCCCCACCCGGCGGCGCTCGACGACGCGCTGGCCGCGTATGCGGCGTTGCGCGCGCAAGGCCATGCGCCGGAGCGCATCGTCGTGGCCGGCGATTCGGCGGGCGGCGCGCTCGCGTTGAGCCTTGCGATCGCGCTGCGCGGCCGCGGCGAGCGCATGCCGGCCGCGCTCATGCTGATCTCGCCGGTCACCGACGCGACGCTAAGCGGCGCCACGCTCTCGACGCGTGCCAACGCCGATCCGATGATCCGGCGCGGCTGGCTGGAGCAAGGCCTGCGCTGGTATCACGGGGAAAAACCCGCCGCCTCGCACGGACCGCTCGACACCAATCTGCGCGACCTGCCGCCCATGTTGATCCAGGTGGGCGATCAGGAAGTGCTGCTATCCGATTCGCTGCGGCTGGCCGAGCACGCGAACGCATGCGGCGTGCGCTGCACGCTGGAAGTCCACACAGGGCGATGGCACGTGTTCCAGTTGCAGGCGTTCTATTTGCGCTCGGCGCGAGCCGCGTTGTGCACGCTCGCGGAATTTGCGGCGCAACACGCGGGCGTTGCCTGGGGTGTCGCCGATCAACGCCACTCATCCCACGACCACGCCACCGGCGCGCCCATGCTCACCGCCTTTGCACCAAAGAGAGATTTCGAATGACGACCTATGCGCAGCAAGAAAGCTGGAGACAGATTCAAAGCTTTCTCCCCGTCGACTTTCAGTTAAGCCCGGCGCAGGTGCCGCAAGAAGAATGGTGGTCATGGAACGGTCACCGCGTCCACCTCGATTGCTATCGCAATGCGCGTGCGCCGCTGAAGGTGATTCTTTTCCACGGGGTGGGGACGAACGGCCGGCAGATGTCGACGATCCTCGGCGCGCCGCTTGCCCGCCGAGGCTTCGAAACCATCGCGATCGACATGCCGGAATACGGCCTGACCCAGGTTCGCCGCGGCAAGCCCATCCTCTACGACGACTGGGTGCAGGCCGGCAGCGACCTCATCGACGCGGAACTGGCGCGGGACAACCGCCCCATCGTGCTCTACGGACTGAGCGCGGGCGGCATGGAGACGTATCACGTCGCGGCGAAGAACGGCAAGGTCAAGGGCATCGTCGGGATGACGTTCCTCGATCAACGGATCCAGCAGGTACGCGACGAGACGGCGTACAACCGCTTCATGAGCCGCGTGGGGGGCCCGCTCGCGGCGCTCACCGCGCGCACTCCACTCGCGGGGCTGCGCATGCCGATGGCGGCGGCGAGCAAGATGCACACGCTCGTGAACAACCCGGCCGCGCTAAAGGCCTGCATGGCGGACAAGACCTCGGCGGGAAAGTGGGTGACCATGCGTTTTCTGGCCAGCTACACGGGCTATCGGCCTGTCGTGGAGCCCGAGGATTTCGATGTGTGTCCTGTCTTGCTCACGCAGCCCGCGCAGGATCGCTGGACACCCTTGCATCTGAGCCAATTGTTCCTGCGGCGAATCAAGCGTGTGCCCGTCAAGGTGACGATGCTGGAGAACGCGGGACACTACCCGCTCGAGCAGCCCGGGCTAAAGCAGATGGTGACGGCCATCCATGACTTTTGCGTCGAGGTGGCGCTCGATGGCGTCACGCCAGGCCACAGCAAGACCAATGCGAACCTTGGTATATGATCGCGTTTTAATGTGCTGGAATTGCCTTCATGCAAGTGCTGGTCGACGCCGACGCCTGTCCTGTCGTCATCAAGGACATCTTGTTTCGGGCCGCCAAGCGTGCCGAAATCACGGTGACGCTGGTGGCCAATCAATATTTGCGCACGCCGCCGTCACCCTTTATCAAGTCGATCCAGGTGCCGGCCGGCTTCGACGCGGCCGATGCCCGCGTCGTCGAGCTCGTCGCGTCAGGCGATCTGGTGATCACCGCGGACATACCGCTTGCCGCGGCAGTACTGGAGCGGGGCGCGCATGCGCTCGATCCGCGTGGCAACTGGTTCACGCGTGAAAATATCCAGGAGCGTCTGACGATGCGCGACGTCATGGATCAACTGCGCAATGCGGGTATTGATACCGGTGGCCCGGCGCCTTTCAGCGCGCGCGACAGCAAGGCGTTTGCGGGCCAACTCGACCGGTTCCTCGCACGGCACAAAACGCCGCCTCGCGGGACCGATTGAGTGTGGGCTCGCGGCGCGCTTAACGGCGGCGCATAGCCGGTCGCGGCTGGCCAGTAGGCGCACGCTCGTCTTTGTGGCGGAAGTTGATGCGCCCTTTCGTCAGATCGTAGACCGACAGTTCCAGCGTGACCCGGTCACCGGCAAGAATGCGAATGTGATTCTTGCGCATGCGGCCCGAGGCATACGCATTCACGATCACGCCATTTTCGAGCGTGACGCGGTATTTGCTGTCCGGCAGCACTTCGTCGACGACTCCGTCGAGTTCCAGCAGTTCTTCTTTTGCCAAATCGATGCCTCCAGAGAGCGTGGTGTCGCGTCAAATGCAAAACGTCGGCGAGCATCGCCGATTACTGCATCGCTTACGCGTATGGTGATGTTGAGAGTTGACCGGCGCATTACATACAGACGCCGGAAAAGGATCTGTGCGAACCTGGACCAGCAAGCAACGGCGCTCAGGGCGTCGAAACCCGGCGATCCGCCAGGGCTGCAGACTTCCCGAAGATTGCGCTAGAGCGACGCTGTCGATGAGCACATCGGATTCGCTGCCGGTTGGCGGGAACCTGATATCGAGCAGCAAGCGCGAAGACTGGGCGAGCTATAGACACCACACCTTCAAGCTGCAGGCGCGGCGGGAACAGGAAAGCAAGAAAAGATCGCTGGCATGCGTGGCAAACGAGCGCCACGCAAGGCGAGAGAATCGCGCCGCCCCAACGGGCCGGCGCGATCCGATAGCGTTACTGCGGCGTGATGTTCGAAGCCTGCAGACCCTTCGGGCCGCGCTTCGTTTCGTAGCTGACCTTCTGGCCTTCAGCAAGCGTCTTGAAGCCCGTGCCACGCACTTCCGAGAAGTGTGCGAACAGGTCGTCGCCACCCTTGTCCGGCGTAATGAAGCCAAAGCCCTTGGTATCGTTGAACCACTTGACAGTACCGGTTTCCACTCGTAATTCCTTAAACAGACGAATAAAGTTGCACGCCCTTGCGAAAAGGGCGACTAAAAGATCAAAAAGAGGAGAGGTCAACAAGAGCCGCGGATAGCGGCAAAAGATGAGCAATCGAGCATTTTGGAGACTTTGGTGCACGAAGGTACGCGGTAGTCGGCGCCGCGTCAAGCGGTTTCTTGCACAAGAACGCAACGGCAGGCCGCCGACGGGGCCGATTGAACGGCCCCGCAACGATTTACGAGCACTCTTGCGTGAAGCCTTCGGCTCGCTTTCCGGACTCACACCCTTCGCTCAACTGTCGGGTGGCCGCGCTGGCACCTTCTGCCAGCCGCTGGAGCAAGACCGGACGTACGGGTAATAGCCATGCGAACTCGCGCAGTAGTACCAGAAGGCGAGTTGCGGCGCGCCGCCGCCCTGGTCATCCATATCGGGGACGCCCGTCTGCCCCTGAGCCTGCCCCTGCTCGACGTATTCGGCCGGTTGCAGCAGATCGCCTGACACGTATGGGTAGTAGATGCTGGCGTAGTACGGCGGGTAGTAATACGGATAGAACGGATAGCCGTAGACGAAGCCTGGACCGAAGTAAAAGCCGATGCTCACGGACCCGCAGCAGCCATACCAGCCGTGATAGTAGCCGCCATGGTAGTAGCCACCGTGGTAATAGCTGCCGTGATACCAGCCGCTGCCGTGATAGCCGCCGTTCCACCCGCCGCCGCTCCAGCTGCTGCCGTGGTTCACGCCGCCGTAGCCGCCACCGCTCCAACTGCTGCCGTGGCTCACGCCACCCCAGCCGCCGCCATAGCCGCCACCGCCGCCGTGATACCAGCCGCCTCCTCCTCTGCCAGCGCTAGCCGCGACGCTCATGAACAGCGCCACCAGTACGAACAGCAGCCGGCACAATCCGCGCCTTGTCATGATGTTCACCTCGATCACTCGCGCATCGTCCGGCGCGACACCGTGCTCGCGTCCGCCGGCTCCGGATCAACCACCGCATTAGCGGCGTTAGTCTCATAGATCAGTTTAGGCGTCAGGACGGGTTTTTTCCTGTAAGACGAGGTGCCACGCGCATGCCGTCCCGGCGCCGATCAGACGTCGAATGAAACTGCGATGTTCGACCGTTAGTTGCAACACTTCGCCCCATTGGCCGCGGCGCTCGTTGCGCGCACCCGGGCGTTCGACATCACTCGCTGAATCGTCGAGAATCGCCGCAGCGCGTTGGTGCGGTCAGCGATCAAGCTGCCCGATAGCGCGTCTCGCAAGCGTGAATCAGAGGAGGAAAGCTCGGTGGCAATCGTTGGAGTGATGGGTTCGGGCAAGGTCGAATGGGAAGCGCTTTCGACGCCGCTCGGCGAATGGATCGCTGAACAAGGCTTCGATTTGCTGACGGGCGCGGGGCTTGGCGTCATGCTTTCGACTGCGCGCGCGTTCTCGACTACGCACGGCCGCAAGGGGCGATCGATCGGGATCATGCCCAGCGAGGCGCATCCGGTGCGCGGTTTTGTGCCTCTGCAGGGCTACCCCAATCCGTATATCGACTTGCCGATCCTCACACCACTGCCGCGCAAGCTGGCCGACGCGCCAGACGACGCGTTGAACCGGAATTACGTGAACGTGCTCACGAGCGACGTGGTCGTGGCGCTGCCCGGGAACCAGGGGACCCTCGACGAAATCCGGCTGGCGACGCGCTTTACAAAGCCGCTGATTTGCATCGGCCCACCCGACGCCTTCGAGGGCGTGCCGCCGGGCACGCGTATCGTCTCCGCGCTCGAGGACGTCTATCAGTTCGTGCTGGCAACAATAGGCTCGGTCGACGAGACAGCGCCGCGCCCGTCCTGAGCATCAAGCCCTCAGGCCAGGTAGCCTGCGGCGCCGGCCGGCCGCCGGCTAGCGCAGCGCCCATGCCGCGCAAGCCGCTGCACGGCCCACACCGCTAGCGCGCGCAATCGACCAGCAGATTCGCCAGCACCGACGCGCCTTGAGCGAGGTGCACCGGGTCGGCGTCTTCGGCCTCGTTGTGGCTGAGTCCGGCCTTGCAAGGCACGAACACCATCGCGGCGGGCGCGACGTACGAGAGGTTCACGGCGTCGTGGCCCGCGCCGCTGCACATCTCCAGGTACGGATAGCCGGCGGCGGCCGTCGCCTCCCGCACGCGCGCGACGCACTGTGCGTCGAACACCACCGGCTCGTACTCGGCCACCGTCTGCACCTCTACGCTCGCGCCTCGCAGCGCGGTGCGCCGCAGACAGATCGCCTCGATGTCAGCAACGAGCCGTTGCAGCGCCGGCTGCGATGGATGGCGCACGTCGACGCTGAATCGGACCTTGCCGGGTATCGTGCTCGGCGAGTTCGGCTGGCACGCGATATGGCCAACGGTCACGCGCGCATCGGCGTCGAAGGCGTGGCCGTGCTCCACGATCGCGGCGATCATCGCGGCCGCCGCGCCCATCGCGTCCTTGCGCACGCTCATCGGCGTCGTGCCCGCATGCGATTCGAAGCCGGTCACCGTGACGTCGAGTTCGTAGATGCCCTGCACACCGGTCACGACACCGATCGGCAGGCCGGCATGCTCCAGCACCGGGCCTTGCTCGATATGCGCCTCGAAATAGGCTTTCGGCATCTGCCGCTCGCGCTCGGGGCCGGCAAAGCCGCTGCGCTCGAGCTCCTGCCCGAGCAGCACGCCCGTGTGCATGCACGGCCGCTCGCGGGCGTAGTCGAGATCGAGTTTGCCGGCATACACCGCGGAGCCCATCATGCCGGGCGTAAAGCGCGAGCCCTCTTCATTGGTCCAGGCCACGACCTCGAGCGGATGGCGCGTGGCGACGCCGGCCTCATTGATCGCACGAATGGCCTCGAGGCCGGCGAGCACGCCGTAGACGCCGTCGAAGCGGCCGCCGAGCGGCTGCGTGTCGAGATGGCTGCCGCACATCACGGCCGGCGCGCCCGGTTGCGTGCCTGGCCGGCGCGCGAACACGTTGCCGATCGGATCGATGCGGATTTCGCAGCCGGCTTCTTCGCACCAGCGGATGAACAGGCGCCGGCCCTGCACGTCCTCATCGGTCAACGCGAGCCGGCAACTGCCGCCGTGCGCGGTCGCTCCTATCGTGGCCATGTCCATCAGCGAATCCCAGAGCCGTTGCTGATTAACGAGGATCATCGTGGTCGCTCCTGAAAAGCACCGAGCATAGCTACCCGGAACGATAAGGAAAATTCAAAAGTTTTTTGCGCATGATAAATTTCGCTTTTCATGCAGCGTTCCCCCCACGATCCCGCCCTCCTGCATCGCCAGCGGTTCATGAAACTCAAGCAACTCCACGCCTTTCTCGCTGTCGCCGAGCACCGCACCATTCGCGGGGCAGCGAGAGCGCTCGGCGTCACGCAGCCGGCGGTCAGCAGCATCGTGCGCGAGCTCGAGCTCGATCTGGGTGCGCCGCTCGTCACGCGCAGCGTCAAGGGCATTGCGCTGACCGAGTACGGCAGTGCCTTTGCCATTCGCGCGCGGCTGATCGTCGAGGAGATGCAGCGCACGCGCGACGAGATCGAGCAATTGCGGCTGGGCACGACCGGGTCGGTGTCGCTTGCGGTCAGCCCGACCGTTGCGATGACGATCCTGCCTCGCGCGTTCGATGCCTTCACGCGCAGTCTGCCCGGCGCGACCGTGAGCCTCGACGACGCGCTGAGCGCAACCGATCTCGCCCGGCTGCGTGATGGCACGCTCGATTTCATCGTCACGCACCGGCTGCCGGACGCGTTGCCGGACACCGGCGAATTTTCGAGCATCCCGTTGTTCCGCACGGTGTTCGTGGTCGTGGCGAGAGACCGGCACCGGCTGGCGAGCGCCCGCTCGCTGCGCGAGCTAGGCGACGCCCAATGGTGCGTGCCGCAATACGGAGAAGACGGCAAGGATCTGATCCGCTCGATCTTTATTCCGTTGGGGATCGATGTGCCGAAACGGGTGATCCGTTGCCCGTCGTTTGCCGCAACGCTCGGGCTCGTGTCGCAGACCGACGTGCTCGGCGTGTTCGCCCGTCCGCTCGTCGATGTCGAGCACAGGCCGCGCGGGATCATCGCGTTGAATCTCGTCGAGCCGCTGCCGCCATTGACGGTCGCCATTGTGATGCGGCGGAATGCGTTGCTGACGCCGGCCGCGCTGCGTTTCATCGAATGCCTGAAGGCGGCGTCGGCAATCGTCGCGGGCAAAGCCGATGGTCAATGAGGAAAGCCGCGGCGGAGCACGCCGGAAATTTGAATCGCAAGAACCTTCAACACAAGGAAAAGGAGCACGAATGAAGCTTTCGAAATGCCTGTTGCTGATGGCGTTGTCGCTGTCCGCCACGGGTTATGCGCAAACCTCGCAAACGTATCACTTCGGCGAAGGCCAGTCCGGCTTTGGCGAAGGCCAGAGCACGCCGCAACGCGAGCACGCGAGTTCTACGCCGCCCCATGCGGCAGCGAAGCCCAAATCGAAACCGAAGCACAAGCCGCATCATCGGCGCCATACGCAGGGCCATTCGCCGGGTCAGGACTCGTATTCGCGGTCTTGAACGAAAGACCTTGAAACTGGCGCATCGCCGGAATCGCAACCGCGATCCGCGCGGTCGATATCGAGCGCATTGCGATGCCTGGCCGAAAATGAAAAATCCCTGCACGGCGTAATCCGCCAGGCAGGGATCTTGCCGGGTGCGAGCCCGGCTGCACACGAAGAATGCGACTCAGCTCATGTGAAGGCCGCCGTTAAGCGAGAAGTCAGCGCCGGTCGCGAATCCCGCTTCGGCGGAAGCCAGCCATGCGCAGATTGAGGCGATCTCGTGCGGTTCGCCGAGACGCCGGACCGGAATGCTGGCGACGATTTTCTCCAGCACTTCGGGTTTCACGGCACGCACCATGTCTGTGCCAATGTATCCAGGCGAAACGGTATTGACCGTTACACCCTTTGTAGCAACCTCCTGGGCTAGCGCCATCGTGAAGCCGTGAATACCGGCTTTGGCTGTCGAATAATTCGTCTGACCAAACTGGCCCTTCTGGCCGTTGACCGACGAGATGTTGATGATGCGCCCCCATCCGCGATTGACCATGCCGTCGATGACTTGCTTGGTCACGTTAAAGAGACTGGTGAGATTGGTGTCGATCACGGCAACCCATTCTTCATGGGTCATCTTGCGAAATACCACGTCTCGCGTAATTCCAGCATTGTTGACGAGCACGTCAATTTCGCCGACCTCCGATGTCACTTTTTCGAAAGCCTTGGCTGTAGATTCCCAATCGGCGACATTACCCTCAGAAGCGATAAAATTGAAACCAAGCCCTTTTTGATCCTCGATCCATTTTGCGCGGCGTGGTGAATTCGGGCCGCAACCGGCGACGACCGTAAAGCCGTCACTGTGCAGCCGCTGGCAGATTGCGGTTCCAATGCCACCCATTCCACCAGTTACATAGGCAATGCGCTGTGCCATAACTCCTCCAAACATTTCTGGGTTGTATAACGAACGGCTTCTACGGGAGGATAAAAGCTAGTTTGCATCAGCATACGACGCAGTTGCGATGAGCACTATCCCTTATGGAAATACCGGGCTGCACGCGCGCATAAATAGCGCTTTGTCTTTTTCCGCAACAACGATCGCCGCCGTGACGGTGATTTGTCGGCGGTCACATATACGCGTGAGAAAATGCATGGTGAATATTTCTCGCGCTTGAGCGGCCATACGAAATGACCGCTCGATTCCGCCAGAAAATCATGGTTTCGCCAATGAATTGAGGGGCGGAAACAGACGGCAAGGCGATCGTCAGCGTCATTCCTTTCGCGTCTTGGGCTGCGGGATTGGCCGGGGCGGCTCGGATCCGCGCGGCGTTGGCTCTCTCGTGCATGCGTCCGGGGGCATGACATTGGGCACGTCGTCGCGGCAGCACGCATAAACCGGAAACCCGTACGCATTCGTGCCGATGATGGTCGTTGGCCCGTGCAGCGGACAGACCGCTTTCATGGCGCCTCCCATAATTTGCGAAAACACGTCCCATGTTACGCGCAGAATGGCGGCGTGACACCGCCTGCACCGCCGTAAACGCGAGCCAGACCAGCGCATCGAATATCGATCGATCTGGATAGCACTACTGCTTAATTCTGCATATTTTGCGGTATGGATCCTATTCCCTGGCTCAACAAGTTGTATAGACATATTTAGAGCACTCCCTATCGGTGTAAACCCTTTATCCAGGCCCACACGCGCCTGCCAGGGGAAATACCTAAGCCTTCGCCTCTCGAATCGTTTTCAAGACAATTGCTCATAATTCAAGCCATTTATCGCCGATCATGGCGACTTTCTTAACGCCCGAGCGCTCGCTCCGGGTCTCCTTTCGAGCTCATCGCACCGTTCTCGCTTGCACGCGCCAATCTAGGTGGTCTAGACTGCGTCACAGCTTCATCGAGAACGCGAAGCCACTCGCACAACAACGGCGCCAATTACCGCAGTTCATCCAGTCGGCCGCGCGGACCTTGGCCCGTCGCGCCGACCCATTCAGGGGAACAAGTCATGAACCGGATCGTCAAGTTTCTCGTAGTCTCGCTTGCCGCAGCACCGCTCGTTTCGTTTGCTGAGGATACCTCAACGATCCGCTGGGGCATCGACCCCACCTATCCGCCGTTCGAGGCGAAGCAGCCGGACGGTTCGATCGCCGGCTTCGACATCGACCTGCGCAACGCAATCTGCGCACAGCTTCACGCGAAATGCGTGTGGGTCGAGCAGGGCTTCGACGGCATGATTCCCGCGCTGCATGCGAAGAAGTTTGACGTGATCATGTCGGCCATGACCGCCACCGACGACCGTCTGAAGCAGATCGACTTCTCGAACAAGCTCTATTCGTCGCCGGGTGCGCTCGTCGCGCCGGTGGGGTCCAGGCTGCAGCCGACCGTTGCGTCGCTGGTCGGCAAGCGTATCGGCATCGACCAGGGCACGACCCAGGAAGCCTACGCGAAGGCCGAATGGGCACCGAAGGGCGTCACGATCGTGACGTACCAGAACCAGGATCAGGTTTACGCCGACCTCGTCAACGGCCGCCTCGACGCCACCTTCCAGGACAAGACGCAGGCCGGCTACGCATTCCTGGACACCCCGCGCGGCAAGGGCTACGCATTTGCCGGCGGCGACGTCACCGATCCGCGCATCACCGGCCATGGCGTCGCAATGGGGCTGCGCAAAGGCGATACCGACTTGAAGAATCGCCTGAACGGCGCAATCGCTGCGATTCGCGCGAACGGCACCTACCAGAAGATTGCGGCGAAATATTTCGACTTCGACATTTACGGCGCAACGCAATGAATTCAATCACCGGAAAGGCAACTATGACCATGAATATTCGTGAACGTGTCGAGAAGGCGGTCACGCCCGAGCTCATCCACGCGTTCCGCACCGAAGGTGCCGTGTGCATCAAGGGCATTTTTTCGGCGGACGAAATCGAGGCGCTCAAGGCCGGCATCGACAGCAATCTCGCGCACCCGAGCGCGCGCTCGAAGGTTGCGAGCCGGCCCGAAGATCCGGGCTGGTTCTTCGAGGACTTCTGCAACTGGGAGCACAACGCCGCGTATCGCGAGTTCATTGCGCGCTCGCCCGCACCTTCGGTCGCGGCCGCGCTGATGGGTGTCGATACGGTCCGCCTGCATCACGACCACCTTCTCGTGAAAGAGCCGGGCACGCAGCAGCGCACGCCATGGCATCAGGACCAGCCTTACTACAACATCGAGGGCGACGACAACGTCAGCATGTGGATTCCGGTCGATCCGGTCCCGCTCGAATCGACGCTCGAATTCGTCGCGGGCTCGCATCGCGGCCCGTGGCTAATGCCGCGCACCTTCATGGACAAAGAGGCGAAGTGGTTCCCCGAAGGCAGCCTTGCTGATCTTCCGGACATCGAAGCCAATCGCGATGCATTCCCGATCCGCCATTGGGCGCTGGAGCCGGGCGACATGGTGTGCTTCCGCATGCTGACGCTGCATGCGTCGGGCGGCACACGCAATCGGCGGCGCGCGTTCTCGATCCGCTTCGTCGGCGACGACATCCGCCATGCGCCGCGTCGCTGGAAAACGTCGCCCGATTTCCCCGGCCTCGCCGAAGCGTTGCCAGAGGGCGTGCCGCTCGAGCATCCGCTGTTTCCGGTGCTGTGGTCGGAAAGCGAGGGCCAGGTGAACGCGCTCTGAAAACGCGGCGCAACGGGCGGGCGGCGGACCGATGGGCCGCCGCCCGTTTTTCTTGCCGGCGATAAATCCGCTACGAATCAGATTTGATGTCGTGTTGCGCCGGGCTTGAAGCGCGAGCCGAGCCGATAGCGGTTGCCCGGGTGCACGAAGCGCACGAACGTGACGGGCAGCCCGTTGGTCCATGTCCGGCGCGTGAGCGTCAGGCACGGTTCGTCGGCGCGCATGTCGAGCAGTTTCGCCTGCTCGGCAGTCGGCATCGTCGCGTCGACGACATGCTCGATCTCGAGCTCGTAATGCGAGACGTTGTTGTACAGATACTCGGACGGGGGCTCGGCCTGGAAGTCCTGGTCGATGAAATTCGGCGCGGCCGTCGGATTCACATAGCGCTCCTCGAGCTGAATCGGCCGGCCGTTCTCCTCATGCACGCAAACCACGTGGAACACGGGCGCGTTGAGCTCCAGGCCAAACGCAGCCGCGACCTCGGACGACGCGAGCCCGCGCGTCTGGCTGATGACGTGGCAGCGATATTGATGCCCGCGCGCGTGGATCTCGTCCCGTACGTGCGCGATCATCAACAGATTCGATTGCGGCTTTTCCTCGGCAACGAAGGTCCCGACACCGAGGATGCGTTGCAACGCGCCTTCGTCGGTCAACTCGCGCAGCGCCCGATTCACGGTCATCCGTGCGACGCCAAGCTCGGCGGCGAGATCAAGCTCGGAAGGAATGCGCTCCCCGATCTTCCAGTCGCCGGTTTGAATGCGCTTGCGAACGAGGGCTTTGATCTGCTGAAACGGCGCGTCGACCTTTTTGATCATCGAGGGTCCTGCCAGGCGGGCGGCGAAAAGGGAGATTCTAGCGCCTGCGCGCCCGCCAACAAAATGACCAGCAACGTATCAGCGATGCTGGCCAGCCCGCAATGTCTTCGAACATTCGCATATTGACGACGTTGGCGGGCGTTGCCAATCGCCTAAGCGCCCGAGAGCGCTCCAGCAAGCTCGCGCAACAACTTCGCGCCATCTCCGCGCCATGCGCTGCCGTGCATGCACGCAAGCGTGGTCGGCGCGGTGGCAATCAGTTTATCGAGCAGCGGACCAGCGTGTCGGGTGTGGGAGTAGTAGTCCATCGCGTGCCGGAATGCCTCGCTGGGGCCCAGAATGTCCGACTCCGTCAGCGCCGGCAGGTCCGCTCCGGGTTGGGTAAGGAGATCGCCGCACAACAACGTGCCGGTGCTCTCTTCAAAAAGGACTCCGCATTCCCAGGCGTGCGGAAGGTGTGGCGTATCGAGCCAGCGAACGATACGTGATCCTAACGAAATAGCTTCGCCGTCGGCGAGTGCCCTGGGCGCCCTGTCTGCGAGATCCTCGATCGATACGAGGGCGGCCACCGCGCCGCACAGCGGCGAAGACTGCGGTGCGGCCGCCAGCCATTCGTTGAGCGAGCCGCACTCGTCGGCCTCGACATGAGAAAAGGCGATATAGCGTAGCTTCTCGATCGGCAATACGCTTGCGGCCGCTTCACGCACCAGCGGGAACATCCTGCGCGGCCCCGTGTGGAACAGCAGCGGCTGATCGTCGAGTATGAGGTATTGGTTAAACGAGAAGCCCTGCGCGCCCACAATCTGAACGGGGGTGTTGATGCGATAGATCCCGTCCGCCACTTCGTGAACGTTCGTTCCCGATTGCCGATTCGTAACGGTCATGGAGCACTCCAAGCCATACGTAAGTAAGACAGCCATTAAACATGGCTCGGGTCCCGGCGTCAACGTCCGTGCCAACGCTGCGGCGCCGCATACGATACTTACGAAAGCCTTCCGCCCCGCCATGAAATAAGCGCGCTTTGCGGTGCGCGCGACACAATATTTTCCTTCCCGGATCGTCAACACCGGTATGGAACCGCCGCACACCCCAAAACCGCTGACCGAGCAGGACCGCGAAATCGCCGACGCCGTCGCCCGCGAGCGCCCGAGGCTGCGCAATTTCATCCGCCGCCGGGTCATCGATCAAGACGAAGCCGACGACATTCTCCAGGACGTTTTCGAGGAGCTGGTCGAGGCGTGGCGGCTGCCAGAGCCCATCGAGCAGGTTGGCGCGTGGCTGTTTCGTGTCGCGAGAAACCGCATCATCGACCGCTTCCGCAAGAAGAAGGAAACGCCACTGCCCGACGCCGCGCAGGAGGACGACGAATACCGGCTGGATCTCGCACTGCCCTCAGCCGATGCCGGACCCGAGGCCGCTTACGCTCGCGCGGCGCTACTCGACACGCTGCGTGCCGCGCTCGACGAACTGCCCGCGAACCAGCGTGAGGTCTTTATCGCCCATGAACTGGATGGGCGCAGCTTCAAGGAAATGGCGGCCGCCACCGGCGTCGGCGTCAACACGCTGCTGGCGCGCAAGCGATATGCGGTGCTGCATTTGCGTGAGCGCCTGCGCTCGTCTTACGACGGCCTGGAAATTTGAACCGAAGGAGAACTGAATGATGTTTCGCCGCAAATTCTTTGCCAAAGCCCTGCTGATTTTGCTGAGCATCGCGCTACTGGGCTGGATCGTCATGGGGCTATGGAACTGGATCCTCCCTGCTCTCATTGTCAATGCCCATGCAATCGACTATCCGCGTGCGGTCGGTCTGCTGGTGCTCTGCCGCATCCTGTTCGGCGGTTTCCGCGGGCATGGCGGCTGCCACCGGCGCAGGCACTGGCAGCAGTGGCAGGCCATGACGCAGCAGGAGCGCGAGCAGTTCCGCAATGGCTCGACCTCGGCTTCACGCCAGAGCGGGGGAAGCGGCATATGACCCGAAACGCCACCGCCGACCGCAAACCGCCGTTTCACATGGAGCCGGAAACATGAACATGCTGAGCCCGCATGAACTGGCCACGCTGATGCTGGTCCATAGCGCACCCGATCAGATCGACATGGCGCGCTTCGAACTCGATACCCTGCTGGATTGCCAGCTCATTTCTCTGGAGCCGCGCTCGGGTGCCTGGCGCCGCCCGGTGCTCACGCCCGCCGGCGCCCATTTGCTGGAGGCCGCCGCGCGGCTCGAAGGCAAGCGACCGCGCGATGGCGTAGCGTCATCGGAGGACGATAATCTGCTCTAGCGCCTGACACCCCCGCCCATGCGCGGACTGAGATAATCCTCTTTCTTCGATTCGCCCGGAACACCCCATGCCCGATGCCGCCGCCAGCCCGTCACGCGTCGCCCCGCTCTTCGCCCTCCTCCCCTTCCTGCGCCCCTATGCGGGGCGCTGGGCGCTCGCTTTCCTCGCGCTCGTGACCTCGGCCAGCGCGACTCTCGCGCTGCCGGTAGCGTTCAAATACCTGATCGACCGTGGCTTCGCCAGCGGCGAGCGCACGCACATCGACCGCTATTTCATCGCGCTATTCGTCGTCTCGCTGATCCTCGCCGGCGCCACGGCGCTGCGCTTCTATTGGGTTTCGTGGCTCGGCGAGCGGGTGACGGCCGATCTGCGGCGCGCCGTCTATGACCACGTGATGCAGATGAGCCCGCAGTTCTTCGAGACCACGCAGACAGGCGAGGTGCTCTCCCGCATCACCACCGACACGACGCTGATCCAGACCGTGGTCGGCACGAGCCTGTCGCTCGGCTTGCGCAATGCGCTGCTGATGGTCGGGGGCGTGGCCATGCTGGTCACCACGAGCCCGGTGCTGTCCGGCTACATCATCGCGACGCTAGTTGTCGTGGTCGCCCCGATCGTCATCTTCGGGCGGCGTGTGCGGCGGCTTTCGCGCGCGAGCCAGGACAAGGTTGCGAACGCCAGCGCGCTCGCCGGCGAAGTGCTCAACGCGATGCCGACCGTGCAGTCGTACACGCAGGAGGCCTTCGAGACGCGGCGCTTCGGCGGCGCAGTGGAAGCGGCCTTCGAGACCGCGCTCACGCGAATCCGCGCACGCGCCGCGTTGACGGCCGTGGTGATCGTGTTCGTGTTCGCCGCCATCGTGTTCGTGCTCTGGCTCGGCGCGCAGGCGGTGCTGGCCGGCCACATGACGGCGGGCCAACTGTCCCAGTTCATTCTCTATGCGGTATTCACGGCGGGCGCCGTGGGAGCCGTGGCGGAGGTATGGGGCGATTTGCAGCGCGCCGCCGGCGCCACCGAGCGGATATTGCAATTGCTGGCCGCGCGCTCGCCCGTGGCCGAAGCGCAGACCACCGTGCCGCTGCCCGCTCGCGGCGAGGGCATCCGCTTTGAGAACGTCAGCTTCTCGTATCCGTCGCGGCCCGGCATCGCCACGCTCTCGGGGTTTTCGCTCGATGTGCGCCCCGGGGAGCATGTCGCGCTGGTCGGGCCGTCCGGCGCGGGCAAGACCACGCTGTTTCAGCTGCTGCTGCGCTTTTACGATCCGCAGTCCGGCAGCATCCTGATCAACGGCGTGCCAACGCGGGATGTCTCGTTCGCGGCGTTGCGCCAGGCGATTGGCGTCGTGCTGCAGGAGTCGGTGATCTTCTCGGGCAGCGTACTCGATAACATCCGCTACGGCCTGCCCGACGCCACCCTCGCGCAGGTGCAACGCGCCGCCGAAATGGCCGCCGCGGCCGGCTTTATCGAGGCCTTGCCGGAAGGCTACGACACGTTTCTGGGCGAACGCGGCGTGCGGCTTTCGGGCGGGCAGCGTCAGCGCATTGCGATCGCGCGGGCGATTCTCAAGGACCCGCCCATCCTGCTGCTCGACGAGGCCACCAGCGCGCTCGACGCAGCGAGCGAGCGGCTCGTGCAAACGGCGCTGGACAATGCCGCGCAGAACCGCACTACCCTCGTCATCGCGCATCGCCTTGCGACCGTGCAACAAGCCGACCGCATTGTGGTGCTGGATCAGGGCCGCATTGTCGCGCAAGGCCGGCATACGGAGCTGCTGCAAAGTTCGCCGCTTTATGCCCAGCTCGCGGCGCTGCAGTTTGGCGGGCTGCCCGCGGCGGCGGTGGCAGACGAGACAGTGCGCGATAACGTTGGCTCTCAGTGAGGCGATCGAGGGTGCGTTTGGCACGCCCTGGTGAACGCGGACGGGCGTTGGCGGGACTCGGCCAACCCGTCGCGCTCACTCCCTGAGCCCCAACGCGCGCAGCCACGCGTCGACTTGCCCGAAAGCGTCCCGTTGCCATTGCTCCGGACTGCGTTCGCCCAGGACTTGGGTATCCTCGACGAAATGGCGCACACAGGTCGGACCAAATCCCTCGACCGCATCGAATTTGCTCGCGATGTGCCCATAGCCAGCGGCGCCACTGGCGACCTCGAGTAGCGGCCGGCACGCCTCGGCCAACGCTTGCGGACCGCCGGGATAATTCCGGATGCAGTAATAAATGTCGTAGGCGTCCTTCTGCTTGTAGCGCCCGTGGATGGCATGGCCCTTCATGGCCAGCAAGGCCGGGATCGAACAGACGGCCACTTCCACACGGTTCGTCCCGCCATTGGGCATGGGGCCGCTGATCGCAACCATCTGATAAAAGCGGACGGCGAGATCGGCGCCATCGGCGCGCTGCACAGCAAACTCGCTGACGAGAGGCGGCATGTTCCTGACGATTTCCGCATCTCTCGGCATCAGGAAATCGATGATCACATCAATGGGCGCGCCACCGTCATCGGTCTTGACCTGGCGTACGAGCTGGAAACGCCGGAGCGCTTTGCTCTGCGCATAGCCATGGCCCAGCAGTGCCTCAACCAGGGTGGCGTACTCCCCCTCGCCCAGCGCCTCGGTGTCCAGACCGAGGTCCACGTCCAGTGTTCCGACATGACGCATGTCCTCGTTATTGCCCAGCAGCAGCCAGGGCACGGCCCCGCCTACGACGGCGAACTTTCCCTTGAAACTCCCAAGAATCTGTCCGATCTCGATCAGGACGGTCTTGACCGCGGCAGTCGTTCGGTCGTCGTAGTCGCTGGCGTATTGCGCCTCGCCTGGGGTCATGTTGGCCATTGCAGTCTTTCGTCCCGGAGATGATCGGCAGCCTCCCGTCCTCGCTCTCCGGCATGGGAGAGGTCCAGGTAAGTCTGAACGGGGCTGGTACAAACGACACCGGGCGCGGGCTCCACCGAATCGAGGAACAGGCCCGGATCGTCGAGCAGGGTCACGACTACGTTCTCACCCTTGCTGGCCGGAGACAGCTTCAGGGCATCGCAGAGGCGATCGAGACCGGACTCGTCAGCATAGAAATATTGGGTACCGGTGCGGCCATACGGCGCCAGCCATTGAGCCGCGGAAAAGGACGCCAGCGCCGTCAGCCAGGTCCTGGCTGAATCGGGCGCCGATGCGCGCACGGCCTCCTCGAGCGCCTTGCCATGCAGCGTTGTGTAGAACGATTGACGTTCTCCGGGCGGGGATTCATAGGCGTCGCGCCAGGCATCCAGCAATGCGTTGGGATCCGACAGCAATACCCCGTCGCTGGACAATGTGGCCCATTCCCTGTCCAACAGGGCCGCGCGCACGTTGCTCACATGGCCAAGGCTGACCTGCGCTGCCTCGGCCAAATCGACGACGCGCCATGCGCGCTCAGGGTCCCGCAGCATCCGGCGCAGTACCTGTGCGGACTTGGGCTTGAACAACGAGCGGAGCTCACGCCGCTCCGTAGCAGGCTTGCTCGCCACCTGGCGCGAGATGAAGAGGGTGCCAAACGCCAGTCGAGCATTGCCTTCGAGGTCGAGGAAAGCAACGTCGTACTCGCGGCACAAGGACTGGGCCTCGGCCGAGAGCCAGGGCGCGATGAACACAGGCGTGACGGGCTCTGCCTGACGCTCGACGTAGTCTCGCAGCTGCAGCAGCGCCGGCCGCACATGCCGGGGCTGACTGCTGGATTTCACCTCGGCGACCAAGGTGTGCCGATGGCCAAAGAGTTCAATGTGAGCAATCAAGTCGACCGGGCGGTCGCCTTCTTGTGCAACGTTTTGCACCTCGAGGGACTCGACGGCTGGCACCTCCTCCAGGAGGCCGCGGAGCGCGTCGGCAGCTTGCTGCTCAATTTTCACTGAATTCGGCATTTTCATCATTCGCTGAAAATAGCATTTCTGATGAAATAGTCAAGCCGATTTCACTGAATTGACCTGTTTCAGCATTCGCTGAAACTCATTAAAAGAGTGAAAATTTGACAGCCGATGCGATTTCTCCCTGGAACACATCCTGCTTGCCAAGCCAGATGCCCCTTCAACCTTTGCGCTCGGGAGACCTGTCATGCAAACCGGACTCACCACTGGCTTTTCGCACGTCAAGCCGCAGGACACGGCATTCATGGGCGGTGGGCTGCGCGACTTCTTTGTCTATCGCGATCTGGGGATCGCCGAGGCCACGCACGGCAAGGTGCTCGCGCAGCTTGTCAGGGCAAATCTTGCGCCGGAGTTGGGCACGGGCTGGCACCGCCATGAGGCGGATTTCCATATCGTCTTCATGCTCAAGGGCTGGGCGCGTTTCATGTACGGCGAGACCGAAACCCTCGTCGAGGCGGGCGACTGCGTGCATCAGGCGCCGGGCATCGCTCACTATCTTTTCGACTACTCGCCTGACATGGAGTACCTCGAAATCGTGAGCCCCGCCGATTTCAAGTCGATCGACGTGGACGCGCCGTGCGCCGTGCCGGCTCCCACGTCCTGGCAAGCGAGCCCCATGGTGTGACGCCGCGCTGAAGCAGGCGCGCGGTTGGCGCGGCGTAGCGAAGCCGCGCCGCGCAAATCAGACGCGCGCACTATTTGGGCTGCGTTGCGGCGGCGCGGCTGATCGCCGTTGCCGCATGCGCCTCGGCTTCGAGCAGCGCGCGCAGGGTCACCTGATCGCCGTGCACGGCCTCCGGCGCCGCGGTGCGCCGCGCGCGCGGCTCATGGTCGTGAATGGTCGAGCGCACCAGCGGATAAATCTGCGAGTCCCAGCGGTGGCCATTGAAGACGCCGTAGTGGCCCACGCCCGTCTGCACATGATGCGTCTTCATATAAGGGCGCAGCCCCGAGCACAGGTCATGGGCGGCAACCGTCTGGCCAACCGAGCAGATATCGTCCTTCTCGCCTTCGATGGTGAGCAGCGCGGTGTGTCGGATCGCGTGCGGCTCCACGATGCGCTCGCCCACCTTGAGCTTGCCTAGCGGCAGCTCGTATTGCTGAAACACCGTTCGGACCGTTTCCAGATAGAACTCCGCCGTGAGATCGGACGTGGCGAAGTACTCGCGATAGAACGTGTTGAGCGCGTCGGCTTTGGTGGGGTCTCCCTTCGAGCGCTCGTGGCGCATCTCCGCGAACGAGGCGACATGCCGTTCGAGGTTCATCGACATGAACGCACTGAGCTGCACGAAGCCCGGATACACGCGGCGATGCGCGCCGGGAAATCCGCCCGGCACCGCGCTGATGAGATTGCGCTCGAACCATTCGATCGGCTGACTGTTGGCGAGGTCGTTGACCTTGGTGGGATTCACCCGGCAATCGATCGGCCCCGCCATCAGCGTCATGCTCGCGGGCTGCGCGGGCTCGTTGTCGGCGGCCATCAGCGAGACGGCTGCGAGCGCCGCAACGGTCGGCTGGCAAATCGCCACCAGATGCGCGTCGGGGCCAATGCGCCGAATGAACGACATGATGTGCTCGACGTATTCCTCGAAGCCGAAGCGGCCCGCCGCCAAGGGCACGTCGCGCGGGTTGTGCCAGTCGGTGATATAGACGTCGTGATCGGCGAGCATGGTGCGCACGGTGCCGCGCAGCAGCGTCGCGAAGTGTCCCGACATGGGCGCGATCAGCAGCACACGCGGCTGCGGCGTCGCGAGGTCCTTGCGAAAGTGGAGCAGCGAGGCAAAGGGCGTGCGCTTGACGATGTCTTCGCTCACCAGCGTGCGCACGCCGTCCACCTCCACGAAGTCGATGCCGAACGGCGGCCGCGCGTGCGAGAGCCCGGCCAGCTCGATCTGCTCCCACCAGGCATCGAGATAGCGCGCGTCGAATCCGCCCGCGAGCCCGGGCCACGTCGCGACCGCCACGCGCGAGAAAGACGCGGCGGAACGCCAGAGCTTCATCAGGTCCGCGAGCGCCTGGTAGGTGGAATAGGCAAGCAGGTTCATGGGTCCAGCTCCCGACTCTCTTGAACGCGAAGTGTCACAGGCAATACGTATGCCAGCGCCGTCCACTGGCACAGTGCTTGCACGTTTCAGGCAGGGCGCTACATGCGCGCGAGCACTCGCGACAGCCCATCGCGGCGCGTTATGGCAGCATGGCGCGAGCGCTTCGCGCAAAGCGTTGCCTCTGCCGTCCCGCATGCCGCAAAACGGTGCAGCCCGCGGCGCGAGCGGTGCATGCGGCCGCCATGCGCGCGTTCGGTGCACGAGGCACTGCGCATCGCTGCCTGAGCATCGCAACGCTTCCGTGTCCTTACCGTTCTGGAGCTCCTCATGAGTCAGACGAATACGACCTTGACGATCAGCAGCCGAAACTATTCGTCGTGGTCCATGCGCGGCTGGCTGCTCGCCAGACTCGCCGGACTCGAATTCGACACGGTGACGGTGCCGCTCGACGACGCGGCCACGCGCGCCGAGCTGCTGCTGCTCTCGCCTTCGATTCTCGTGCCCTGCCTGCGCCACGAAGGTATCGTAGTCTGGGACACGCTTGCAATCTGTGAATACCTCAATGAGATCCGCCCGCAGGCGCAACTGTTGCCCGCGGAACGCACGGCGCGCGCGCACTGTCGCTCGGTCTGCGGGGAAATGCATTCGGGCTTCAGCGCATTGCGCTCCGCCCTGCCCATGAACCTGCGCGGCCACTTTCCGAATTTTCGCGTCTGGTCGCGCGCGCAGGACGACATCGAGCGCATCGTGACCATCTGGCGCGAATGTCTGCAGAAGTATGGCGGCCCTTGGCTCTTCGGCGAGATCGGCGCGGCCGACGCGATGTATGCGCCCGTCGTCACGCGTCTGCTCACCTATGATGTGCCAATCGACCCCGACATCGGCGACTATTGCATGCGCGTGCTCAAGCAGCCTTTTGTCGCCGAATGGATCGCGGCGGCCCAGTCGGAAACCGACGACATCGACGAGCTCGACATGGAGTTCTGAGCGCCGCAGCGCATCGCGGCGCGCGGCCGGGGCCGTGAATGGCGCGTTGGCCTGAACACCGGCATGGAAGTTGCGTTACCTGATGCAGCCCGATCACCGGCGTAGCGGCCGTTGCCGCACGCACGCAAGCTTGCCCATAGCGAAGTATCGAAGAACAGCGCCAGGAAGCAGCGAACGGAACAACGGATATGACGCAAACATTCTTCAACGAGATGTTCGAGTACGGGGAATTCGACGTGCGGGGCGTGCCAGCCGCGGCGTTCGCGCAGGCCGGCGAGCCGCGCGCCCACTACCGCGAGTTCTTCACGTGGATGCGCGGCCAGAGCGAGCAGCAGATGCTCAACAAGCGCGCCGAAGCCGACGCGATCTTCCGGCGCGTGGGCATCACCTTCGCCGTCTATGGCGAGAAGGACGAAATGGGCGTGGGCACCGAGCGCACGATTCCTTTCGACGTGATCCCGCGCATCTTCCAGCGGCAGGAGTGGAACACGCTGGAGCGCGGCTTGCGCCAGCGCGTCAGCGCGCTCAACCGCTTCATCCACGACATTTATCACGAGCAGGAGATCGTCAAGCGCGGTATCGTCCCCGCCGACCAGATCCTGCGCAACGCGCAGTACCGCCCCGAGATGCACGGCGTGAACGTCGCGCACGACATCTATGCGCATATCGCGGGCATCGACATCGTGCGCGCCGGCGAGGGCGAGTTCTATGTGCTGGAGGACAACCTGCGCGTGCCCTCCGGCGTTTCGTACATGCTGGAAAACCGCAAGATGATGATGCGGCTCTTTCCCGATCTGTTCGTGCGCAATCGCATTGCGCCGGTCGCCCACTACCCCGACCTGCTGCTCGACACGCTGCGCGCCGCGGCGCCCGCCGGCGCCGACGACCCGACGGTCGTGCTGCTCACGCCGGGCATGTACAACTCGGCCTACTTCGAGCACGCGTTCCTGGCCCAGCAAATGGGCATCGAGCTCGTGGAAGGCCAGGACCTGTTCGTCGAAAACGACTACCTCTACATGCGCACGACGCAGGGCCCGCAACGGGTAGACGTGATCTACCGGCGCGTGGACGACGACTTTCTCGATCCGCTCGCGTTCCGTTCCGACTCGGCGCTCGGCGCGGCGGGCCTCATCAACGTCTACCGCAAGGGCAACGTCACGCTGTGCAACGCGGTGGGCACGGGCGTGGCCGACGACAAGTCGATCTACCCCTATGTGCCCGACATGGTGCGCTTCTATCTGGGCGAGGAACCGCTGCTCAACAACGTGCCCACGTGGATGTGCCGCAAGCCCGACGATCTGCAATACGTGCTCGACCATCTGCCCGATCTGGTCGTGAAGGAAACGCATGGCGCAGGCGGCTACGGCATGCTGATCGGCCCCACTGCCACGCGCGCCGAGATCGAGGCGTTTCGCGCGGCGCTGGTCGCGAACCCGGACAAGTACATCGCGCAGCCCACGCTCTCGCTCTCCACCTGCCCGACGTGGGTGGAAGCGGGGGTCGCGCCGCGCCACATCGACCTGCGCCCGTTCGTGCTCTCGGGCAAGGAAGTGCGCATGGTGCCGGGCGGGCTCACGCGGGTCGCGCTGCGCGAGGGCTCGCTCGTCGTCAATTCCTCGCAGGGCGGCGGCACCAAGGACACCTGGGTGCTGGAACGCTGAGCCGGCGGCCGCTTCACGGCCGCGAAGACGAAGCCGAGATCACGCGATGAACGAAGCGCAACTTGTCGATGACAGGCGAAGCCAGCGCGAACGGATAGCCGTCGGGCATGCCGAGGCTGCGGTTCAGGCTGTTGAGCACGTAGGTGAGCGGGAACCAGCGCGCCATCAGGCTTTCGAAGCTCGCCTCGTCCACCGGTGTCTGGTCGATCAGCGTGGGCTCGTCGGGACTGTCGGGCAGCAGCGCGAGACCGCAGGCCGTGGCCGTGTCGAGTGTGTCGACGATATGCAGGTAGTGCGCCCATGTCTCGGCCCAGTCCTCCCACGGATGCACCGACGCATACGCGCTCACGTGCTGCCCGGCCCAGTCGGGCGCGGGGCCTTCGGCGTAATGCGTGGCGAGCGCCGCCGTGTAGTCGGCGCGCTCGTCGCCGAAGCGGCGGCGAAACGGCTCGAGCCAGCGCCCCGGCGGATCGGGCGCGATGAGGCGGTCGAAATAATAATGGCCGACCTCGTGGCGCAAATGCCCCAGCAAGGTGCGATACGGCTCATGCAACGAGACACGCGTGTGCTCGCGATGCGCATCGTCGGCCTCGGCGATGTTCATCGTGATGAGGCCGTGATCGTGGCCCGTCATGATGCGCTCGCCATCGCCGGTCTCTTCGAGGAACTCGAATTGCAGCCCGTGCTCCGGGTCTTCGGCGCGCGTGACGAGCGGCAGGCCGAGCGCGCCGAGCGTGTAGAGCAAGCGCCGCTTGGCCGTTTCGAGGCGGTACCAGTAAAGGCGGTTCTCGGGCCGCGCGAGATCGGGGATCGTGCGCGTGAACTGGCAGGCGCGGCACAGCGTATCCGCGCTATCGGCCGGAATCATGCCGTTGCAGACGTTTTCGACCGCGTAGTTGTGGCACTGGCGATAGAGCGCGCCCTGCGCATTGAGGCTGCGCCAGCGGCCCTCGCCGGCGTCCTCGAACGCGTGCATCTCGCCTGTCTGCGGCACGTAGCCGAGGCGCGCCTCACAGCGCTCGCAGCGCTCGTTTTCGAAGAACACCAGGTGATTGCAGTGATCGCAGTGAAAGGTCTTCATTGCCGCATTCCGGTGATGGCCACACGGGCCGCACAGCCTCGCGCAGCACGCCGCATGCCTCGCACGCGCGGGGCCGCCGATTCCGCAACCGATTTCGCCGCCACTGTCGCCGCCACTGTCGCCGCCACTGTCGCCGCCGCTGGCACCGCCGCTTGCACCACGTTTGTCACCGCAGTTGTCACATCCGGCACTCACGCCGTCCGCATCATACGCACGCGGCGCCGCGCGCCGTTCCATCCACGTCGATCGAGGAGTCGGGTGTGTCCATCCGTGTCGCGTTAAACCATGTCACGCAGTATCGCTATGACCGGCTCGTGCGCCTCGCGCCGCACGTGGTGCGCCTGCGCCCGGCGCCGCACTGCCGCACGCCCATCCTCTCGTACTCGATGCGCGTGGAGCCCGCCGATCATTTCGTCAACTGGCAGCAGGACCCGTTCGCCAACTACCAGGCGCGGCTCGCGTTTCCCGAGCCCACGCGCGAGTTCAGCGTCACGATCGATCTGGTCGCGGAAATGGCGGTCTACAACCCGTTCGACTTCTTTCTGGAGCCGAGCGCCGAGCGCTTTCCGTTCACCTACGCGCCCGAACTGGCCGCCGAGCTCGCGCCGTATCTGGCGCGCAGCGAGCCGACGCCGCGCTTCGCCGCGTTCGTCGAATCGATCGACCGCACACCGCGCGTGACCATCGATTTCCTCGTCGATCTGAACCAGCGCCTGCAACGCGAGATTGGCTACCTGATCCGCATGGAGCCGGGCGTGCAGACGCCCGAGGAAACGCTGGAAAATGCCTCCGGCTCATGCCGCGACACGGGCTGGCTCCTCGTGCAGACGCTGCGCCAGCTCGGCCTTGCCGCGCGCTTCGTCTCGGGCTATCTGCTGCAGCTCACGCCCGACGTCAAGGCGATCGACGGGCCGCAAGGCGCCGAGGCCGATTTCACCGACCTGCATGCCTGGTGCGAGGTCTACCTGCCGGGCGCGGGCTGGATCGGGCTCGACCCGACCTCGGGGCTGCTCGCGGGCGAAGGCCATATCCCTGTGGCCTGCACGCCGGAGCCCGGCAGCGCCGCGCCGATCTCGGGCGCGCTCGACGAATGCGAAGTCGAGTTCTCGCATTCGATGTCGATTTCGCGCGTGCTGGAAGCGCCGCGCGTGACGAAGCCCTACACCGAGGCGCAATGGGCCGACATGCACGCGATGGGCGTCCAGGTGGACGCCGCGCTCGCCGGCCAGGACGTGCGGCTCACGATGGGCGGCGAGCCGACCTTCGTGGCGGCGGGCGACCGCGACGCGCCCGAATGGAACACCGATGCGCTCGGCCCAACCAAGCGCCGCTACGCCATCGCGCTGATGGACAAGCTGCGCGCGCAGTATGGCGCGCTGGGCTTTCTGCATATCGGCCAGGGCAAATGGTATCCGGGCGAGCAGCTGCCGCGCTGGGCGCTCTCGCTCTACTGGCGTGCCGACGGCGAGCCGTGCTGGCGCGATCCCGCGCTGTTCGCCGACGAGCGTTCGCCCGCTCACCACACGGCCGATGACGCGCAGCGCTTCATCTCGCACCTCGCTGCCAAGCTCACGGTCGATCCGCAGCATGTGCAGCCTGCCTACGAGGACACCTGGTATTACCTGTGGCGCGAGCGCCGCCTGCCCGTGAACGTCGATCCGTTCGACTCGCGCCTCGAAGACGAGCTCGAGCGCATGCGGCTGCGCCGTCTGTTCGACACGGGTCTCGACGCCGTGACGGGCTACGTCCTGCCGCTCGCGTGCGAGCGCGCCGATGCCCCCGATGCGGCGCGCGCTGCCCCGTCCCAGCCCGCCTTGCAGGGCCCGCGCTGGGTGAGCGGCCCGTGGTTCTTCCGCGACGATCGCATGTACCTGATTCCCGGCGACTCGCCGATGGGCTATCGGCTACCGCTCGATTCGCTGCCTTGGGTGGCGGAGGGCGACTACCCGTGGCAGCACGCGCGCGACCCGTTTGCCGCGCCAGTGCCGCTGCGCAGCGCCGCGGCGCTGCGCATGCAGTACGAGAGCGGCTTTGACGCCGCCGCGCGATCTCAGCACGGGGAAGGCGCGCGCCTCGCTGGATACGCCGAAGGCGCGGGAAGCGGCAGAAACGGCAACGCGGCCGACGCCAGCCGCTACCCCGAACGCGGAGAATCCGCCGCGTGGATCCACCGCACAGCGCTGTGCGTCGAAGCGCGCGACCCCGCGCGCGCCGCGGGGCCCAAAGCCGAAGCCGCAACCTATGGCCGCGCGCAGGGCCAGTTGCACGTCTTCATGCCGCCTCTCGTCGAGCTCGACGACTACCTCGAGCTGCTCGCCGCCGTCGAAGCCACCGCCGCCGAGCTCGCGCTGCCCGTGGTGATCGAGGGCTACCCGCCGCCGCGCGACCCGCGCCTGAAAGTGCTCCAGGTCACGCCCGACCCCGGCGTGATCGAGGTGAACATCCACCCGTCGTCGAACTGGGACGAGCTGGTCGAGCGCACCGAATTCCTCTACCAGGCCGCGCACGAAACCTTGCTCTCCACCGAGAAGTTCATGCTCGACGGGCGCCACACCGGCACCGGCGGCGGCAATCACTTCGTGCTCGGCGGCGCCACGCCCGCCGACAGCCCGTTCCTGCGCCGCCCCGACCTGCTCGCGAGCCTGCTCGCCTACTGGCACAACCATCCGTCGCTTTCGTACCTGTTTTCGGGCCTGTTCATCGGCCCGACGAGCCAGGCGCCGCGCGTGGACGAAGCGCGCAACGATCAGGTCTACGAACTGGAGATCGCCTTTGCGGAAATCCAGCGCCAGGTCGACCTGCTGCATGGCTACGCCGCGGCCGCCAACGGCGGCGAGCGCGTGCCGCCCTGGCTCATCGACCGCGCGTTGCGCAACATCCTCATCGACGTGACCGGCAACACGCACCGCGCCGAGTTCTGCATCGACAAGCTCTACTCGCCCGACGGCCCGACTGGCCGCCTCGGCCTGCTGGAGCTGCGCGGCTTCGAAATGCCGCCGCACGCGCGCATGAGCCTCGCGCAGCAACTGCTGCTGCGCGCGCTCGTGGCGCGCTTCTGGCAGACGCCGTACACGCAGCGCCTCACGCGCTGGGGCACCGAGCTGCACGACCGCTTCATGCTCTCGACCTTCGTGCAGATGGATTTCGACGACGTGCTCGCCGAAACGGCCGCGGCAGGCTTCGCGCTCGACCTTGCCTGGTTCGCCCCGCACTTCGCGTTCCGCTTCCCGCTGGTGGGCGAGCTGCAGACGAGCGGCATCACGCTCGCGGTGCGCCACGCGCTCGAACCGTGGCACGTGATGGGCGAGGAAGGCGGGGCCGGCACCACGGTGCGCTATGTCGATTCGTCGGTGGAGCGGCTCGAAGTGCGCGTGCTCGGCATCAACGAGAACCGCCATATCGTCAGCGTAAACGGCCTCGCGCTGCCGCTGCAGCCCACCGGGCGCGTGAGCGAGAGCGTGGCGGGCGTGCGCTTTCGCGCGTGGCAGCAGCCGTCCGCGCTGCATCCGACCATCGGCGTGCACGCTCCGCTCACGATCGATATCGTCGACACCTGGAGCGGCCGCGCGATCGGCGGATGCCAGTATCATGTTGCGCACCCGGGCGGCCGCCATTATCAGACGTTTCCGGTCAATGCCTACGAGGCCGAAAGCCGGCGGCGCGCGCGCTTCTTCACCACCGGGCACACCCCCGGGCCGGTGGACGTGGCGCCCGCCGGGCGCAGCCTCGAATTTCCGTTCACACTGGATCTGCGCCGCGGCTGATTCCGGCCGATAATCCGTCAACAACCCTAACCGAAGGCGCGCCTCGCGAGCGTGGCGCGCCGTCACGACCCACGATCTTGCCGACTCAATCGACCCTGCCGTTCGACTCCGCCGCCAGCGACGCGCTGGCCCTCGAGCCGCTGCGCACGCTGCCGGTGCGCGCCGGACACTGGGACGAACTGCGCTCGGCAGACGGCGAGCTGCGCGAGCCGTGGCGGCAGTTTTTCGGGCTGCTCGGCGAGCCTGGCGTGGCGGGCTTCGACGCCGCCGCGGCATCGGTCGCGCGCCAGGTGCGGGAAAACGACATCACCTACAACGTCTACGCGGACCGCGGCGGCCCTCGCCCGTGGGCGCTCGACGTGCTGCCGCTCATCATCGGGGAAAGCGAATGGGCGCAGATCGAGCGGGGCGTGGCACAGCGCGCGCGCCTGCTCAACGAGATCGTCGCCGATATCTACGGGCCGCAGACGCTGCTCGCCCGCGGCCTGCTGCCGCCCGCGCTGGTGTTCGGCCATCCCGGCTATCTGCGCCCCGTGAAAGGCTTCGTGCCGCCTGACCGCCAGTACCTGCAGATCGTCGCCCTCGACCTCGCGCGCTCGCCCGAAGGCCAGTGGACCGTCGTGTCGCACCGCACGGAAGCGCCTTCGGGACTCGGCTATCTGCTCGAAAACCGGCTCATCGTCTCGAGCCTGTTTGCCGAGCCGTTTCGCACCATGCGGGTCCACCGCGTCGCCCCCACCTACTCGCAGCTCATCGCCACGCTCGCCGCTGCCGCGCGCGCGATCATGAGCGCGGACGAGCGCGGCGTGAGCGGCGCGTCCCCGCATATCGTGCTGCTCACGCCGGGGCCTTTCAGCGAGACCTATTTCGAGCACGTGTTCCTCGCGCGCTACCTCGGCCTCACGCTCGTCGAAGGCAAGGACCTCACGGTGCGCGAGGACATGCTGTACCTGAAAACGCTGGGCGGGCTCGAGCGCGTTCACGCCGTGCTGCGCCGCCTCGACGACACCTTCTGCGACCCGGTCGAACTGCGCGCCGACTCGACCATCGGCGTGCCGGGGCTGCTGCAGGTCATGCGGGCCGGCAACGTCATGGTCTCGAACGTGCCCGGCGCGGGATTCGTCGAATCGCCCGCGCTGCACGGCTTCATGCCCGGCATTGCGCAGGCGCTGCTCGGCGAGCCGCTCGCGTTGCCGGGCGTCGCCACCTGGTGGTGCGGCGAAGACGCGGCCTGGCAAGACGCGCTCGCGCACATTCCCGAGGCCCTGCTCGTGCCCACCTGGCCCGGCGGCGCGCGCGCAGCGTCCGCGCCGCCGGGGCTGGCCGCCGGCGTGCAGAAGCTCGCCGACTGGAGCGAACGGATCGGGCAACTGCCCGACGCCTTCACGATCCAGCAGCCGCTGCGCTACAGCTACACGCCGCGCTACGAAAACGGCGCCGGCATGCTGGGCACGCGGCCCGCCGTGCTGCGTGTCTACGCCATCGCCGATCAGGAATGCGGCTGGCGCGTGCTGCCCGGCGGCTTTACGCGGCTGGCCGCCGAACATCAGGAATCCGTATCGATGCAGGAGGGCGGCAGCAGCGTCGATACCTGGGTGCTGTCGAGCCAGCCGGGCTCCACCTTTACGCTCCTGCCGAGCCCGATCAAGCCCGGCGACCTGCGCCGCGAACGCCGCCGCGTGCCGAGCCGCGCCGCGGAAAACCTGTTCTGGGCGGGACGTTACGGCGAGCGCGCCGAAAACGGCGTGCGGCTGTGCCGGCTGATTCTCGGCTCGCTCGAAGGCAGCGACGCCGAAGAGCTGTTCGGCACCTTCGTCGAACTGGCCGCCGCGCATGGCCTCGTGCCATCCACGGGCGGTGAGTCGCGGCGCGGCCTCGACGGCTTCGAGCGCGCCCTCGTGGCCAATTTGCACGAGCAGGCGGGCGCAACGGGAATCGGCCGGACCCTCGCGAGCCAGGCCTACGCCTGCGGCGAAATACGCGGCCGGCTTTCGAGCGACCATTGGCGCACCGTGCTGGCCTCGCGCAACGACTTCCGCGACGCGCTGGAGGCGCTTTCACTCGTGCCGGCGCCGACGCCGCCGCGGCGAGGCGCCGCCATCGAATTCAGGCGCCCCACGCCATACGACCGCATGGCGCTGATGGGCGCGCTCGACGCGCTCGCCACGCAACTGAGCGCCATCAGCGGCTGCCAGGGCGACCGCATGACACGCGACCAGGCGTGGCGTCTGCTGTTCGCGGGACGCCATATCGAACGCGTCGCCGCGATGGGCACGATGCTGCGCATCGCCGCCCAGGAACGCACGCTCGCGACGCCCGCGGGCTTCGACGTGCTGCTGCAGCTGTTCGACAGCACGCTCACCTATCGCACGCTGTATCCGGGGCGCCTCGAGGTGCCCGCCCTGCTCGACCTGATCGTGACCGACCCGACCAATCCACGCGGCCTCTATGGCGTCTACGCGCGGCTGCGCGCGCGGCTCGACGAGATCGCCGAGGCCGCGGGCGGACCGAAGCGCGAGCCGTTCGCCTCGCAACTCGCGCCCATCGAGGCACTGCCCACGCTGGAGACGCTGTGCGAGCCCGGCGACGACGGCCGCTACCCCGCGCTCACCGCACTGTGCGACGGCCTCGCCGAACGCATGGCCGCGACCTCGAACGAGATCAGCGCGCGCTGGTTCAGCCACGCCGTGCCGTTCGCCGCGCAGGTCTGGTCATGAGCGGCACGCGCCTCACGGTCACGCATCGCACGACCTATCGCTATTCGACGCTGGTCGAGACCGCGCAGCATCTCGCGACGATCCGCCCGCTCGCGCTGCCGTGGCAGCGCGTGCTCGCACACCGCGAACACATCGAGCCCGCGCCGTCGTATCAGACGAGCCGCTGCGACGCCTTCGGCAACGAGGTCCTCTACTTCTCGTACGACGCGCCGCACGACTACCTGCAGATGACGAGCGAGACGAGCGTGCTGCTCGCGCCGCGCTACGCTACGCTCGACATCGCCGCAACGCCGGCCTGGGAAGACGTGACGCGCATGCTGCGCTACACGGTGGGCGGCGACTTTCATGCGGAGTCCGAATTTTGCTTCGCCTCGCCGAATATCGCCTTGCTGCCGGAGTTGCGCGCCTATGCGCTAGAGAGCTTCGCGCCCGGCACGCCCGTTCTGGCGGGCGCGATCGACCTGATGCATCGCATCCACGCCGATTTCGCTTACCGTCCCTCGGCAACGGCGTTCGACACGCCTGCCGCGCGCGCCTTCGAACTGCGCCACGGCGTGTGCCAGGACTTCGCCCAGGTGATGATCGGCTGCCTGCGCTCGATCGGGCTCGCCGCACGCTATGTGAGCGGCTATCTGCGCAACGATCCGCCCGACGGTGCGCTGCCGATGATCGGCGCGGACGCCTCGCATGCGTGGGTGTCGCTCTATGTGCCGTCGGAAACGTCTGCCGGCTGGTTCGATCTCGATCCGACCAACGACGTGCTCGCCGACCAAGGCCACGCGACGCTCGCCATCGGCCGCGACTATAGCGACGTGTCGCTGCTTCGCGGCGTGATACTGGGTGGCGGCGCGCATCAGGTGGATGTGGCGGTCAAAGTGAACGCGGATTGATTCCCCGCGACGCAAAGAAAGAAAAAGCAAGGAGGTGACTGTGAGGTGGGTGGCCATCATCGCCACGCTTTTTGCCCTGCTTGTCACGCCGGCCCTCGCCGCCGATGTCGGTTTCGAGGCGGTCAAGATGGCCGATGGCGAGGGGCCGCCGCTCACGGCCGGGATCTGGTATCCCACTAACGCAGCGGCGACGCCGCACGCCTTGGGCAGTTTCAGTCAGACGGTGGCGCCGGGCGCGCTGATCGCAGGCCATCGCCTGCCGCTGGTTGTCATCTCGCATGGCGGCGGTGGATGGTACGGCGGCCACTACGATATGGCGCTCGCCCTGGCGCACGCGGGCTTTGTGGCGGCGGCAGTCAGTCACAACGGCGACACATTCGACGACCAAAGCCACGTCCTGGAACTGTGGCGCCGCCCTGCCCAGCTTCACCGGCTGGTGGACTACATGCTCGACGAGTGGCATGGGCACGGGCGGATCGATGCGGCCCGCGTCGGCGCGTTCGGCTTTTCCAACGGCGGCTTTACCGTACTCGTGGCCGCGGGCGGGACCCCCGATCTTTCGAAGATCACCCCGTATTGCGAGGCCCACCCCGAGCATGACCTGTGCAAGGACCTGAAGCAGGCGGGCGTCGATCCGCGTTTCGGCGCGAACGTTCCCGACAGCGTCTGGGTTCACGACCCGCGCATCAAGGCCGTGGTGGCCGCCGCGCCCGCGTTCGGCTTCGCCTTCGGCAGCGCAGGGCTAAGCAGCGTGCACGTCCCAAGCCAGCTCTGGCGAGCCGCCGACGATCGTCATCAGCCCGATCCCTATTATGACGAAGCGGTGCGTGCCAGCCTGCCCCAGCCGCCTGAGTATCACGTCGTCGCCCACGCGGGCCATTACGACTTCCTGCCACCCTGCGACGCCCGCCTGTCCCGCAAGATGCCGGAAATCTGCAACAGCCTGCCGGACTTCGACCGCGCCGCGTTCCATGAGCAATTCAACGCCGCTGTCGTGCAGTTTTTCCAGGCAACGCTGAATTCGAACCGATGAGCCGTGCGCAATCGCAATTCATTGAGCGAAGCGCATGCGCAGTCGCAGTCGCTACGTCGATTCCATTCGCGTGCAACACCCCATCGCTCAGTGCGCGGACCCTGCACTCGCATCCGCAACGCGCGCGGCGCCGACGATGGCGCCATCATCGGCTTCGAGCAGGACCGCCAGATGCTCGCCGGCGCCAGCGTCGGCATGCAACGTTAACGCTGTGCCGGACCACTGGCCGATGGTTGCCAGGCTGCGGACGACGTTCGATTCAGTAAGCGTATGCCCCGCATTCTCGCCGCGCCCGATTGGCGTGACGTGACGCGCGTCGTAGGCGACCAGCAGCACGCGCGCGCTTCCGCTGCCCGGGCCGATCGACACCGAAACGCGGCCGCCTTCGCGTGTGGCGTTCACCGTGGCCGCCGTCACGCCCATGGACTTCGCATGATCGATGGCGGCGCTGGCCGCAGTGCGATTCGAGCCCACCATTTCGGCTTTGCCGTCGACGACCATCTCCGGCGTATACGCGAAGTCGCGAAACCGCTGGGCGTACTGAGCCTGACGCGCATCGGCGGCATCGAACGAGAACGGATCTTTCCAGCCGAGCTGGTTCCAGTAGGTGACGTGAAACGCCAGCGGCAGCACATCGGTGCGCGTGTCGCTCAGCTCGGACAGAAAGCGGTCGGCCGGCGGGCACGAGGAACAGCCCTCCGATGTAAACAATTCGACGACGACCGGACGCGGCGCGGCGGCGTACGCATGTGAGGCGAGCAGCGCAGCAGCGCCGGCGCAAAGGGCAGTAAGAGAACGGGCCAGCATGTCGTGACTCCAGTTGACGACGTTCTCGTTAATTCGCTCGCCGGCGCTGGCCGGTTACAGTTGAAGCGTTTCCGGATAGTCAGGGCACCGGGCAAGGTGTTCGCCAGCACGATGCCACGTGCCAACACTGAACTGGGCGCCAATCACGACGCCCGTTCAGTGATACGACTTGCTCGTCAGGAGGCGTTCGGTGCAGTGGCCGAGCTGCGATAAGTTGCATTCAGGTAAAACAGGACCCCCTGAGCATTCTTGCTCCTCAACTGCACGATTCGATACGCTGCATCGGAAGCGTTGTTGATCGCGAGGAAGGCGTTGGTAACCGGGCTTGCGCCGCAAGTTCCGGTTCCTGACGCCGTCAACGTGACAGCGGTCGCTCCGGGCGTGACCGGCACGGTTTGCTGATAGCCGCAGCCATTCTGATCTTCCGTCTGCACGCTGACTCCAGTCATGGTCAGTTGAGTCAGGTTCGCGGCCACCGTGGGGGGCGGCGTGAAATCCACGCTGACCGAGGTTTGCGCGCCAGCCTGCGAGCCGCCAGCCGAGAGGAAGTTGGTGACCACGTCACTGCCCAAGGTCGGCCACGATCCTTGCTTGAAGGTATCCAACGCCAGCGAGGCGTCCGCGAAGCGGTTCGGATTCGTGACGCTATACGTGCCAATCGCACTGCCGCTCGCGTTGTACAGCGTAAATTCATAAACGGCAGCCGGCGGGAGCGAAGCGACGTCCAGTTGGCTGGTGGCCCAGAAACCCTTGATTGGCGGGGTGAATGTCGCGCCGGATTGCGTGGCCCAGTCCCATCGGTATTCGCTCGTGTTGCTACTGGTGGTGGGCGTGCCACCCGGTTGCGACGACGGCTGCTTGCTTGCAATAGACAGGTAATTCGTGCCCGCGACGGTCGAGGGTTCGAGCCACAGTCCGGCCGACGGCAGGCCGGGCCCGGTCACGTGCGCATAAGCGATCGGACTGCTGCTGTTCCACGCAATATTGAGCGTGACGCCCGCGTCGAAGAAGCTCGTGTCGTTGCTGCCGTTGCTGTTGGCGAACGAGTCGTAGAAGTCTCGATACGTCGTGCGCGTCGCCACTGACAAATTGTAAGGAAGCTGATTGCCGATGATGTCCCACGTGCCGGACGGGGTCTGCTGCACCGTCGTATAGAGCGTGTACTGTCCGGAGCTGCCGTTCGCGCTGGACAAGCCATAAGGAACGCCGATCAGCGCGCTGGTTCCCGCAGCGTTAGCCGAGACGACATACGGCACCGAACCGCTGAGGTTGAGACTCGACGAAGCCAGATCGGGATCGTACTGGGTGATGTTCTTGAAGCCGTTGTCCTCATAGCTGGCATCGATCAAGCCGCTGCTGCATGCCGATCCCGTTCCGCCCGCTGCGCCGCACGATTTCAGCGCGGCAGGTAGCGTGCCGAGGTACGTTTCCAGCGAATTGAGGTTGGTGATGGCACTGGCGCTGACCGTCGGCGCGACCGGTGTGTTAGCCGGCGTCGATGTGCTATTGAGCGTCAGATACGCAGCGCTCTGCGAAGCGGCGCTACTCGGCGTCTTGTAGACGAGATAGGTTGCCGCGCCTTCGGGCACGATCGTCACGATATCGATCAGCGCATCTGCGCCGGTATGGTTCGCCGTGAACGTGGTGCCAATGGGGTCGTAATTCGCCGGCAAGCCCACTGCGCCAAGCAGATTCGACAGATAGGTGTCGAGCGTAGTCGTCGCGCCCTGCACGCTCGTTTTCGTCACGCCGCTGCTCAATGTCGTTGCGGCGCCAGCCGTCACAAAATCCATCGGGTTGCCATCCGGCGTCAGCAGCGCGGTCAATGCCGTGGTCAACGTCGTGACATTGGCGGTCGAGCTTGCCCCAGCCGCTGGCAGGCTGGCGAGCACGGAGATCATCGTATTGGCCTGGCCGCTCGGATCGGAGGCAACCACGGCAATCGGGGCAGTCAGTCCGCTCGTGACGAGCGTGTAATTGCCATTGCCGTCGGCGGTGGCAGTGGCGGTTTTGCCGTTGACATCGGTAGCCGTGATGGCGGCATTCGCTACCGGATTCCCGCTGGCGACTGTCCCCTGAATCTGGGGCGCCGCGACCGGCGGCGTCGAGGAATTGCTGCTGCCGCCGCCACACGCCGTCAAAAACGACAGCGCAATTGCGCTGGCAATCAACGTGGGCTTAAAGTCGATTTGCCGCGCTCTGATCTTTTCATTGTTCATCGTTGCATCCCCCGCAGGACTTCGAATTGGGCGAACCCAAAAAGTCTCTTCGTTAGCGATATGTCAGGTTTATGACTGTTTAACTTCGTGTGAGGCAGGACGTTTTGCGAGGTGGTCTCCCCGGTCCGCAGCCTCACGAGAGAGGCTATTCGGAGCGCAATGGACCGGCAATACCGCAATTGAAGTATGGTGTTTTCGCACCTGATAAATGAGGCATGGTCTGAACGTCTACCGTTCGTGCACCCGGCGTGCGAAGATGCCTTTCGACAGCAAACCGCATTGAACAAGAAGAGGTTTTCGGATGGATCTGTCGAATGAGCGCTACGAAGAAGTCATTCATTTGCTCTATGAAGCCGTTGCGGAACCGTCTGGCTGGCCTGCCCTCTTTACGGCGCTCGGCGAGGCTATCGACGCGAACGTCATCCATATGCTCGCCCTCGATAAAAAGCATGGATCGCTTTCCTATAGCGATGGCTTTAATCTCCCCGTTGAAGGCGAATTGGCTTATATCCAGAAATACGGCAGCATCGATCCTCGATTAGCCTTAATGCTGCAAAAGGAACCGGGAGACTGGATTCATTGCCACGAAGTGTTTAATGAAGAGTTCGTCTCGCACGATCCGTTCTACCAGGATTTTTTGATTCCCATTGGCCGGCGCTATGTCTCAGGCTGCAAGCTGGTGGACGACGAGAACGTCTGCGTGATTTTTTCGGTGCTGCGGGGTGTTGGAGAAAATCCTTTAGGCGTGCCGGAAGTCCGCTTTCTCGACAAGCTCCTTCCGCACCTGACTCGCGCTGTGCGCATGCAGATCCAGAACTACACGTTCTCTACCAAGGCCCTGGTGGGCCATGCGCTCGTCAACAAGCTCAGGCAACCCGTGATGCTTTTGACGACCGACAGTAGCGTGGTTCTGGCCAACGAAGCCGCAACGCGCCTGCTCACCGCTACGTCGCTCGCCAACATCGCCGAGGGAAAGCTACGCCTGCCGGCCGAGTACCAGGCGCAGTTTCAGGATGAGTGCGCGCGGCTGGAGGGGCTTGCGCGCGGTGAGGTCGAGACCCCGGAAGAAGTCTCGACATATCGATCGATTGCGATGACCACCCGCCGCAGAGATGGCCACGCCGTTGAATCGCTCTACGCGTTCTTCACCTTGCTCGTGCCGCCCAAAGTTAGCGGTGCGTTCGGCTTGCGGCCCCTCGTCTTGTTGCTGTTCTACCACCCGGATTCGGCACTGCCTGTCGACTCCGAATTGCTCAGTGCGGCATTCAATCTGACGCCCGCCGAAATCCGCGTATGCCGTTTGCTCGGTGAAGGGCTTTCGCCCAAGGAAATCGCCTTTCGGCTCGGCACCCAGTATGAAACCGTGCGCAAGCAGTTGCAGTCTATTTATCGTAAGACGAATACGGATCGACAATCAGAGCTGATGCGCCTGATGCTGCACCTGCCGCTGAACGCATTTGTTTGAACTTTGAACCCGGTATCGCGCCGGGTTCGCCGTCTTCTCAGCTCTCGCCGAGCTGTCCTTCGATGCCGGCCAGCTCGCGCTCGCGCGCGGCCGTTGGCTTGCCGATCGGCGGCCCGCCGAAGCTCTTGCGCACGCCGGCGCCGTACCAGATCGCCAGCAGCACGGCGAGCAAGCCCACGATCACGTAGACCACTTTCTGGTTCGGCGGCTGAATCCCCACGTAGGCGAGCACCAGTGCGCCGAACACGGCCGCCACCGCGAACGGTTTGGACAGCAGACCAAGCTGGAACGGCCCCTTCTCGGTCCAGCTGCGCCCTTCGGCGAAGATACCGGCCGCAGTGGGCATCGCGTACGAAATGAACAGGAACACCGCGCTGCCCGCGCTCAGCACGGAGAACGCATCGCCGTAGAGCGTGATCGCAATCGCGAGCACCGCCGAGACCCAGATCGCGAATCCCGGTGTGCGATGCGTGGCGTTCACCTTGCGCAGCCACTTCGATCCCGGCAGGCCGCCGTCGCGTGCGAATGCGTACATCATCCGCGAAGTCGATGTCACCGCCGCGAGGCCGCACACGTAGTTGATGAAGAACATCAGCAATTCGATCACGATGCGCAGCGGCGCGGGAATGGGCGCCAGGATCGCTTCGAAGAAGCCGGTGCCCTGCTTCACCCCGGCGGTGAGATCCGGCATCACGAGCACGAACGCGCAGACCATCACATAGCCGAAGGTCGTCGACCAGAACACCGAGCCGATGATGCCGCGTGGCACGTTGCGCGCCGCCTGATGGGTCTCCTCCGACGTGTGCGCCGACGCATCGAACCCTGTAATCGTGTACGCCGTGAGCAGGAGGCCGGACAGGAATGCCATCGCCATGGTCTGCTTCGGCCACTGCCCGCCGTCGATGCCGGTGAAGTTGGTAAAGGTGTAGAGCCGCGACAGATCGACTTTGACCGGCGAGTACACGAGCAGCGCCACGACCAGCACGACGGTGACCACGAAGATCAGATAGCCCGACAAGTCGGTGATCCGGCTCGTGATGCGGATGCCGCGATGATTGAGGAACGCCTGCGACGCCGTGATCACTGCGAGGAAGATGGTCTGATCCCACCAGCCGAGCGAGTCGGGCTTCACGCCGAACATCGGCGCGATGAGGGTGCGGAAGAACGGATCATAGGTGCCGTAGTTGATCGCCGCGACGACGAACACGAGACCGAGCAGATTGAACCACGCAGTGAGCCAGCCCCAGGTCTTGCCGCCGAGTATCGAGCTCCAGTGATAAAGGCCGCCCGCCGTGGGAAAGGAGGACGCGATCTGCGCCATCGCCGCGGCGACGACGAGTGCGAACAGCGACCCGAGCGGCCAGCCGATGCCGATCGATGCGCCGCCCGCCGCGGAAAGGCCCAATTGGAACGATGTAATGCCGCCCGACAGGATGCAGATCAGCGAGAACGACACGGCGAAATTTGAAAACGCTCCCATGCGGCGTGAGAGTTCCTGCGCATAGCCCATCTTGTGTAGCAGTTTGACGTCGCTGTCGATGGGCTCCCGCGACGGCGCGGCCGAGTCGATGTCCATGAGACGATCCTTTTTCAGAGTAGTGGCATTGCGGAAATATCGCGTGACGGCTCGACGGGAGACGGGGCTCACGCAGCCGTGAAGCAGTTGTCGACGTACAGATGTGCGCCGTTCACGAAGCTGGCGTCGTCGCTCGCGAGAAAGAGCGCGGCCTTCGCCACTTCGTCGGGCTGGCACAGGCGTCCTTGCTGCACCGACAAGGCCGCTTCGCTCGCGTCGAAGCCATGCTTCGCGAGCGCGGCGATTTCGCGCCGGCCGTGCGGCGTATCGATGAATCCCGGGCACACCGCGTTGCAGCGAATCCCGCGATCGCGGTATTCGACGGCGATCGCGCGCGCGAACATCGCGCATGCGCCTTTCGTCGTGCAGTACAGCACCTCGAGCGGCGTCGCCGCGAGCGACGAGATCGACGCCGTGCACACGATCGAGCCGCCGCCCGCTTCGAGCATGTGGGGCAGCACCGCGCGCGTCATCATGAACATGCTCTTGACGTTCACGTTCATCAGCCAGTCGTAGTCGTCGTCGGTGGTCTCGACGAAGGGCTTCACGACGATGCTGCCCGCATGATTGAAGAGCACGTCTATCCGGCCGAAGCGCGCGGCGATACTGGCCACGGCGGCATCGACCGCGTCACGCTTGGAGACATCGGCCGCGAACAGCTCGGCCTCGCCGCCCGCCGCGCGGATCCGGTGGACCACCTCTTCGCCCGCGTCCGTGTTGATGTCGACCACGGCAACCCGCGCGCCTTCGCGCGCGAACAGCAGCGAGGCCGCGCCGCCTGCGCCTGTCGCGCCACCTGAAACGATTGCGATCTTGCCTTCCAGCTTGCCTGCCGCCGATTTGCTCATGCGTCACCTCGTTTGCGTTTCCGGTGTGCCTAAGCTAGGGCGTGCGGGTGGCGTCGACTATCCAAAATCGGCAAAAAATATAAAAATCGCGTAAACGCCCTTCCCTGACGAATCCATTACGCACCGGACCATCCGGCGTTTTTTTGACGAAACCGCGTCACATCACGGTCACAATTTATTTCGCTTACACTGCACGGCACGCGGCTTTCGGGGCGCGCAACCTGAACCGGAGGACGCCATGCAGCCGAACTTTCAGACCCGCGCCGCCGTCGAAATCCGCCGCTGCAGAAACATCGACGAGCAGGCGATGCTGCTCGATGCCTGGAATCAAAGCTATTGCCAGATTTCGCGAGGTGCATTCGACGGCTCGGTCAGCTCGATCGCCGCGGGCGGCGTGCACGTGCTGGTCGAGCGGCTGAATCGCACCGTGTATCAGCGCGGCCATGTCGCGCAGTCGAAGCTCGCCATCGGCATCCCGTTCCAGCTCGAAGGCCATGCGCTGCTGTGCGGACAGACGAGCCACCGCGACGGTGTGCACGTGTTTTCCGGCGACGGCGGCTTCGAATTTCTTTCGCCCGACAAGCACGTGATCGTCAATCTGGAGATCGACCCTCAGGCGGTCACGAGCAGCCTGGTCCGTTCGCAACTGGATGAACTGGCGCCGTTCATCGGCACGAGGCCCGGCGTGCTGAACGTCGATCCCTGCAGGCTGGATGAGTTGCGTGCGGTGCTCAGACAGATGCTCGATACGGTGGCGGCAACGCCCACGCTGCTCGACGACCCCGGTGTGGTGGCGGCATTCGAGAAGTCGGCGATCTTCGGGGTGGCGGAAGTGCTGCAGGGCATGCCCAACGCCGAAGCGCAGGGCACGCCCGACGCGCGCACCGTGCGCCACTGGCAGCTCGTGCGGACCGTGCGCGAGCTCGTTGAGGCGTCGCCCGATTGTCCGCTGTCCGTTGCCGAGCTTTGCGCGCGTTTGCGCGCAAGCCGCCGCACGCTGCAATATGCATTCGAAGACACGCTCGGGGTGAATCCATCGGCGTACGTCCGCGCGGTGCGCCTCGATCACGTGCGCCGCGAATTGCGCGACGCTTCATCGGTGAGCGAAGCGGCGACGCGCTGGGGCTTCTGGCACTTTGGCAATTTTTCGAACGAGTACCGCGAGCAGTTCGGCGAGTTGCCATCGGAAACGTTCCGGCGTGCGAAGCATCGCGGCTTTTGAGCGTACCGGTTCCGCACGCTAGCTACCGCACTCCATCAAACCCCTGCGTCACGCGTTGATCACGAGGCGGGCGTGTGGGACCGCTGCCTTGTTCGACATCGATTCGCGTATGCAGCGCGCAAATTCCAGCGCCGCCGGCTGCGCCGTCGAGGGCAAGCGCAGGCAGATCGCAAACGGCGGCAAGGCAGGCAAGCCGGCCGCATGCGGCGCGATCGTTTCGAGGTCGGGCGGCACCGTCGAGACGAGCCAGGCCGTGATCGCGAGGCCCGCGCGCACCGTTGCGGCGGTCGCCTCGATGTTGCCGCTCTCGAACACCGTGCGCCACGCAATGTCCTCGTCCGCCAGCGCGCCGAGCACCACCGGACGGAACGTGCAGCGTTCGTCCACCATCGACAGTGGCAACGGCCGCTTGCGCCACGCATCGCTGCCGCGACCCGTCACCCACACCAATGGCTCGATGCGGATCACTTCGCCTTCGGCTTCGCTCGCGACGGATTCCACCAGCGCCACGTCCACGCGTCCGCCCTTCACCGCTTCGCTAAGTTCCGGCGAAGTCGCGCAGACGAGGGATATTTCCACGTGCGGATGCGCATCGGCGAATGCCTTCATCGCGGGCGCGAGCGGTGTCACGAGATCGTAAGGCACGCCCACGCGCAGGCTGCCATGCAGCGACTGAGCGGTCATGTCGGCCCAGATTTCGTCGTTCAGCCGCAGCATCTGCCGCGCCTTGACGAGCAGTTGCTCGCCGTGGCGCGACAGCTCCAGCTTGCGCGCCTTGCGCACGAACAGTGGGCAGTCCAGACGATCTTCAAGGCGCTTGATCTGCTGACTCGCGGCACCTTGCGTCATGTGCAGCAGATTCGCGGCGACCGTCACGCTGCCGCTCTCCGCGACGGTAACAAAGGTGCGGAGCAGATCGAGGTCGAGATTTCGGCTCATTGACACATTAAGCGGCGTAATGAATTGCATCAATATTATTGCCTTTTCTGATGCAGAGGCAATCCGTACAGTGCAAGGGCACCCTCATTCGGACCTGTCCCGATGCACTCGACTCTGCCACTTTTTCTGTTCGTCGCTGTCGCGACCGTCACGCCTGGGGGCGCCACCATGCTCGCAACCGCGTCAGGCGGGCGTTTCGGCTTTGCGCGCTCGATTCCGCTGATGCTCGGCATCGCGCTCGCGCTTGCGTCGCTCGCTGCCGTTGCGGCGCTGGGGCTCGGCAGGCTGCTGCTTGCCATGCCCGTGCTGCAGACGACCGTCAAGGCCCTCGGTTCCGCGTACCTGCTTTGGCTCGCCTGGCGCATTGCGCGTAGTGGTCCGCCGAACGCCGGCAACGGGCCCGCGCGCCCCGTCACGCTCGTGAGCGGTTTCCTGCTCCTGTGGCTCAACCCGAAAAGCTGGGCGATGACGGTGGGCGCCGCGGCATCCTTCGCCTTGCTCGCGAGCAGTCCGAACCGGCTCGCGCTGTTGCTCGGCACCGCGTTTGGTTTGGCCGCTTGCATCTCGCTCGCACTGTGGTGTGCGCTTGGCATGCTGCTCGCACGGCTTTTCCGCACGCCGCGCCATTGGCGCATCCTCAATCTTGTGATGGGTGCGCTGCTCGCCGCCTCCATCATCCCGACCTGGAGGTAATCGTGTCAGCCCATCCACTTGCCGAATCATTCGACCTCGACGCCGCGTTCGGCGACGTGGCGGAATACTGGTCGCCGAAAGTCGTCGCGCAGGTCAACGATCAATACGTGAAGATCGCAAAAGTGCGCGGACAGCTCGTCTGGCACGACCATGCACAGGAGGACGAACTGTTCTTTGTCGTGCGCGGACATCTGAGGATCGAATACGAAGGCGGGCGCGTCGTCGAGCTACCAGCGGGTTCGATGCACGTGGTGCCACGAGGCACGCTGCACAATCCGGTTGCTGAAAACGAATGCTGGGTCGTGCTGATCGAGCCCGTGCAGACGAAGCACACAGGCGATGTCGAGTCGCCGTTGACGAAGACGATCGAGGAACAGTTGCGTTGATCACGCCGCGTTTCTCCTGGGCGATCGATACATGCTCACCAGATCCTTGCACAGCGCCAACTGAGCGTCGAGAATCGGGGTGTCCGTGACGCCGGGCGGCCGTTTTTCTACGGCCCACCCGTTGCGTATCCAGGCTTACGACACCGGTGCAGTACCGACGATATCGACATGAACGATTCCAATGACATTCGCTTCCTGCTGACCATACAAGAAGCAGGCAGCCTCGTTGCGGCAGCGAGAAGGCTTGGGCTGTCGCCGCCTGCGGTCACGCAGCGACTGCAGCAGATCGAAAAGCGGCTCGATACCCGCCTCGTCGACCGCACGGCCCGCCGCTTGCGATTCACTGAGGAAGGCCTGCTGCTGTGCCAACGTGGCGCCCATCTGGTGCAACAGTTCGACACGCTGTTCGAGGATTTGCAGTCACGCCGGGGCGGGCTCGTTGGCACCGTGAGGGTGCGTGCGCCACTCGGTTTCGGACGGCGCTATCTGGCTTCCGTCGTTTCCGGCTTTCAGCATGACCATCCCGACGTCGACATCGAGCTCACGCTCACCGATCAACCCTTGACCGAGTCGGCCGACCGCTATGACGTCGTGGTCCATATCGGCGAACTGCCGGCGTCGAATTTGATTGGCTATGCGATTGCACCCAATGCACGCTTCGTCTGTGCGTCCCCGGCCTTGCTGAAGCGCGTTCCGAACCTGGAAACCCCCGACGATCTCGCGCATCTGCCCTGTATCGTGCTGCGCGAGAACAACGAAGACGCATCGCTTTGGCAGTTCCGCAAGGGCCGTACGGCGCGCAGCGTCCGGGTGTCTTCAAAGTTGAGCTGCAACGATGGCGAGGTGATTCGCCGCTGGGCATGCGAGGGCCGCGGCGTCATTCTCCGCTCGGAATGGGATGTCGCGGACGATATCGCGAAGGGCAGTCTCGTGCGGCTGCTTCCGGCGTGGAAAGCCAACGACGCCGACGTGATCGCGCTCACCCACAATCGCGCCGGATTGCCCGCTCGCACCCGGCAATTCATGCAATATCTGCAGGCGCAGTTCCGGCCGCAGCCGCCGTGGCGAAGCTAAACCGCGCCTCTCGGAAGATTCATTTTTTACGAATAAATGATTTTGTTTGACTGAATCTTCGGCGCCTGAGCGAACTCTATACTCAATGCCATGAACGAACCGCAAGGAGACCTCGCTCATGAGCCACCCACCTGTCTCAAGCGCCTACCCGAAGGCAGTCCTCTTCGATCTCCTGACCGCGCTGCTCGATTCATGGACACTCTGGAATCGTGCCGCGGGCTCGGAGCAAGCGGGCCGTGCGTGGCGCGCCGAGTACTTGCGTCTGACCTACGGGTGCGGGCGATATGTCGCTTACGAACAGCTGGTCAGGCAGTCCGCGAGCCACGTGGGCCTGCCCGAATCCGCCGCACTCGCGCTTGAAGCCCAGTGGCTTCAACTGACCCCGTGGAGCGGTACGGTCGAGGTATTGCAGCAACTTCAATCGCATTGCAAGCTCGCCATCGTGACCAACTGCTCGATACGGCTTGGCCGTCAGGCGGCAGAAATCATTCCCGTCAAATGGGATGCCGTGGTCACCGCCGAAGAAGCCGGCGCATACAAGCCGGACCCTGCCCCCTATCGCCTCGCGCTCGACAGACTGGGTGTGTCGCCGTCGGACTCCGCTTTCGTCGCCGGATCGAGCTACGACATGTTCGGCACCGCAGCAGTCGGCTTGCAGACTTATTGGCACAACAGGATCGGCCTGTCATTGGCGGAAGGTGCGCCGCGTCCTGAAATCGAAGCGCCCACGCTGGACGCGCTGGTGCCCTGGTGCAGCCGTTTTGGCGACTCGGCGCACGACAACCTGCCGGCCTGAAATCATGAAACTCGATGAACTCGATACCCCGGCGGCGCTGGTCGATGTCCCGCGCATGAACCGAAATATTGCGCGCATGCAGTCGCGCATGAACGCACTCGGCGTGAGGTTCCGCCCGCACGTGAAAACGACCAAATGCCTGGAAGTCGTGCGCGCGCAATTGGCGGCCGGCGCGAACGGCATCACGGTATCCACGCTGAAAGAAGCCGAAGCGTTCTTCGCGGCTGGTGTGACAGATATTCTTTATGCGGTCAGTATCGCGCCATCGAAGCTTCCACGAGCGATGGCGCTCAGGCAACGCGGTTGTGACCTGAAGCTGGTCGTCGACAACGCACGCGCAGCCGAAGAAGTCGCGAAGTTTTGCGCCGGGCAGCGCGAGACCTTCGAAGTCTGGATCGAGGTGGACACGGATGGGCATCGTTCAGGGATCGCACCGGAGCACGATGCGTTGCTCGAGGTCGGGCGCATTCTGCACGACGGCGGCGTCAAGCTCGGTGGCGTGATGACCCATGCCGGATCCAGCTACGAGCTTCATACGCCTGATGCGCTATCTGCGCTCGCCGAGCAGGAACGCTCAGGCTGCGTGCGCGCGGCGCAACGGCTGCGTGACGCGGGTTACCCTTGCGATGTGGTGAGCGCAGGCTCGACGCCCACCGCATTATCTGCCGCGAAGCTGGATGGCGTGTCCGAAGTGCGCGCGGGCGTCTATGTCTTCTTCGATCTCGTGATGCACAATGTCGGCATCTGCTCGACCGATGACATCGCTTTGAGCGTGCTCACCACGGTCATAGGCCATCAGCCGGAGAAGAACTGGGTGATCGTGGACGCGGGCTGGATGGCAATGAGCCGCGACCGCGGAACCTCGAAACAGACGCAAGATTGTGGATATGGTCTGCCGTGCAAGCTCGATGGCTCGCTCTTGACCGACTGGGTTTTGAGCGGCGCCAACCAGGAGCACGGTATTTTGTCGCCCGTGGGTGAAGCTCGGGAGACAGAGAGTCTCGAGGCACGCTTTCCGATCGGCATGAAACTGCGCATCCTGCCCAATCACGCCTGCGCGACGGGGGCGCAGTTCCCGGAGTATCACGCGCTATCCGCAGATGGCGAAACTACCCTATGGAGCCGCTTTCATGGCTGGTAATGAATCGGGCACGCGATTGCCGCGCCTGGAAAATCCCTCGAATCTCGCGACCCCAGGCGGGCACTATAGCCATGTGGCGATCGCAAACGGCCTGGTATTCGTGTCGGGCCAGTTGCCGATCGACGCGCAGGGCCGAAAGCTCACGGACGCATCGTTCGAGGTGCAAGCCGGTCAAGTGCTGGCGAATCTGAAGGCAGCGCTGGAAGGTGCGGGCAGCAGCATCGCGCAACTGGTGCAGGTTCGCGTCTATCTCGCCGATATCGAGCATTGGCCGAGCTTCAATCAGCTCTACGCGGGCTGGGCGGGCGATGCGCGGCCGGCACGTGCAATCGTGCCGACCGGGCCGCTCCACTTCGGCTTCAAGATCGAGATCGAAGCGACGGCAATGCTGTGAGCTTGCCTCGGTGAAAAAAGGGCAGACCTGAGCTGCCCGATTCGTTCAGTTACCCTTAGTGAATGGCCATCTGCACGACCTTCACGATGACGAGCCCCACCGCGACGACGAGATAGCCGCGCAGCACGCCCATCCACACGCGCGTCGACAGCGTCAGGTGCTGCGGCGCCGGCAGGTCTTCGAGCGGCGGCATGCGCCACGTGTTGCGCAGCTCGTTGCGGGCGGCCTTGTTCAGCGCCGACAGGTCATTGGCGGCCGCCGTGCCGCGCGACTTGCGCGAGAGCTCCACCGCGGCATAGACCGCCACGGCAACGCCGCAACCGCCCACCAGAATCTCGACGATCGTCGCGCCGCTGATATCCGGCCACACGGTGGCGGCAGTCAGGATGATCGACAGGACGACGAGGACGGCAATGACGGCACCCGTGAACACGTTCAGCTTCTTCGAGTTCACCCACGGACCCAGCACAGCCTTGTCGTTGCACAGCAGCAGCAGGAACACGGTTGCGCTCGGCAGCAGCACGCCAGCGAGCGTCTGCACGGCTTCGGTCAGGAGGCCGAGCGGGCTGCCCGGCATCAGCACGAGGGCGGCAGCCAGCGCGATGATGCCGAAGTACACGAGATAAAAGCCCTTCGCATCGAGCACGCTACGGTGCAGCGAGTGCTTGACGTTGAACACGTCGCCAATCGCGTAGGCCGTCGAGAGCGAAACGGCAGCGGCGCCGATGATCGATGCATCGAGCAGCGCGACGGCGAAGATCGTCGCCGACGTCTCGCCAACGTACTTATGCAGACCCGCGATCACGCCGCCCGCATCGGTGAAGTTGCCGAACTCGGGACGGCCCGCGAACAGCGCGGCGCAGAAAGCCATCATTGCCACGGCGCCAATGATCACGAAGGCGATGCCAATCCAGAGGTCGGCCTTTTCGTACTTCATGAAGCGCGGCGTGATGCGCTTGTCGATCACATAGCTCTGCTGGAAGAACAGCTGCCACGGTGCGACGGTCGTGCCGACGATGCCGATCACGAGCAGCATCACATCGGAGAGCTTCGAATCCTTCGGCCAGTTCGGCACGAAGAAGTCGCGCGCGATGACGTGGACCGGCGGGTGGATCGAGACGAGCACCGGGATCAGCAGCAGGCTCAGCAGGCACAGGACGATCGCGAAGCGTTCGAAGCGCCGGAAGTTGCCGGTACTGACCGCGGCCATCGTCAGGACTGCGGCGATACAAACGCCGAGAACCTTCGAAACGCCGAGAAAGTCGAGCGCGAATGTAATGCCGATGAACTCGGTGACGATCGTGAGCGCATTGAGCAGGAACAGGTCGATGACGCTGAAGGCGCCCCAGAACTTGCCGAAGCGTTCGAAGATGAGGCGGGCATGGCCAACGCCGGTCACGGCACCGAGACGCAGCACCATTTCCTGATTCACATAGAGCACCGGGATCAGGAGGGCGAGCGTCCAGAGCAGCGTCGTGCCGTAGTTCTGGCCCGCCTGCGTGTACGTGCCGAAAGCGCCGGCGTCGTTATCGCCGACCATGACGATGAGGCCGGGACCGAGGATCGCGAGCAGCGTGCGCAGGCGCGCCATCCAGTTGTTGCGCGGGGCGGTGTCGTGGTGGGCGATCGTGCCGAAGGCGCCCTGGATATCGCCGACGTGGGCGTCATCGAGCACGGCGGTGCGGCGCGACCCGATGTTTGCAGGGGTAGCAGACATAATTTTTCCTTATGGGTGATGCTTGAAGGTGCAGCTCGAGAAGCTGGCGCAGCGTTGCCGCTCGCTGGCGTGCGGCGGGCACGCCAGCGGCAACGCCAGGCGATGTCAGTGAGCGAGCTTGTGCAGCACCATCCGGATGGCAGCGACCACGCGGGACGAAGCATGCGGACGGGCGTCGAGCGAGAGCAGGCCGTTGTAGTGCGGGCGAGCTTCTTCGACGTGCGGGAGTTGCGAAACGAGCAGAGCGAAGCGCATGGGAATTCCTCCAGGAGCTTGAAACGGGGTGCCTTCGACCAGGCCTGCCTTCGTTTCAGTTCACACGGGCCGAGGTGCTCGGGCGTGTGGGAGGAACGTGTGCAGCGTGGGTGTCAGGCGAAGCGAATGGCGTTCAGCGAGAACGCGTGGCGTGTCGTACAAGAACAAGGCTCAGGGTCGGGCATCGTGTGCTCCTTTGTCGTTAGCGTCCGATCAGCGTTTGACGGACGTGTTTAACCGCACGCCAGGCTCGCGCGACATTCGGTGCGCGAAAACGGCGTGAATGAGCGGCGCGATGAGCCAATAGCTCGACGCGCCAGATCGTCTGGACGAATGCGCGAAACCACGCACGCGTCACGGACGGCGGTCAATCAAAGAGATGCGCGAGGGAGGAACTGCGAAATCTACTGCGGCGCGCACCGTCTGCCTGCTGGCAGGACGGCGGCTAAGGAAGAATCAAAGCGGGCGTCGGGCCGGTCAGGCAGAAAAACTTTTCGAAGATCGACTACTGCAACTGTCCAAGGCATATGCCCCTTTCGTGAAAACAGGCGAATTCTAGTGATGATTAGCAAACCGAGTCAACGAGAATCTCGGATATTTTTCTTTCAAATGCTTTACTGAAAATGGCTGCGAATCCCTTGTCGCCCTGTGTCGTATTCGGGTAATGACGGGGGTTCACGCAGAAAGGCCTGGCATCTGTCGCCCGGCTTTCCTTTGACGCGCGACGGACTAGACTGGAAGTGCTCCAGCCAACCATGGAGGCAGACATGACGACCGTCTACGTCGTGAAGACCGGTGCCCAATTCCTCTGCACCGCCGAGGACGGAGACATTGGCATGGCACCGGCGATTGAAGAGGCCACGTCGTTTCTTTCGTATGAGGAAGCGCAAAAAGTGGCGAACCAGCACGCCGATCCCGGCTACGAAATCGTGGTCTTCGAACTCGTTCGACACTGACCCGGCCAGGCCCGGCTAACGCCGGCGTCATCCGGAACCGTATAAGGCGTGCTTAAAGCCGCATGTCCTGTGGCGCGAGACCATAAGCACGCCGAAATGCCCGCGTGAAATCCGACGCACTCCTGAAGCCGTGCGCATAGGCGATGTCCTGCACCGAAACGCCGGGCCACGCGACGAGTTCGGCCGCGGCGGCGCGCAGGCGCACATGCCGTATATAGGCTCCAAGCCCTCCATCGTGCTGGAAGAGACGATAGACCGTCGGGCGCGAGAGGCCCAGCGACGCCACGACGCGATCGGGAGAAAGATGATCGTCGTGCAGGTGCGCATGCACGTAGCGGCGCGCCTGGTCGAACGCCATGGCCCGCGCAAGCGCAATCTTGCTGCCCTTGAGCCCCGCCTGCTCGCCGAACGCGTCCGCGATCAGCAGCACGATCTCGCGCAGTTCGCGGTAGGCCTGCGCGGGCGCCATGAGCTTGATATGGGCGGCGAACGCCTGGACGCGGCCCGCGAGATACCGCACGGCGGGCAGGCGTGGCGAAAGCGAGCGCCCATGCAGCGCCGAGGGGTCCGGAAACACGTCGCTGAGCAGCGCGCCTGGCAGAAAAATTGTGACGTGCCGGCAGGGCTTGCGCCTGAACTGCACGGGCTGGTCGAGATCGATGGCGAAGATGCCGCCTTCGAGCGGCATCGCCCGTTTGCCCGGATACACCAGCTCGCAGCCAGGCGCGCTGTCAAAGAAGATGTGAAAGACGATGCTGCGCGCGTTATCCCGGGAAATCCGCGCGATGGTACGGTCTTGCGTGATGCGATCGGTATAGCAGTCGGCAAACAGGAATTCGCCCACGGCGTAGCGGTCGATCGAGGCGCGAAACGGCTGCCCGCGCTCGTCACGCGTCGTCAGGAGGTCGACCACGCCAATCATGCGCTCGCACCACGCCTCGAGTTGCCGCGGGATGGGCAGCGCGCAAACGTCGAAATGCTGATGCGCGATTTCGAGCCGCTGAGCCGCGTCGAGGACGACCGGCAGATCCAGATAGTGCGTCTTGACGACGGGCATGGTGAGGATTCGGTTGATTGACTGGAGCCGCGGGAAGGCCTTGCTGCGAAATAGTATGCACGATCCACAAACTGGGCGAACGGCTGCGCAGGCGTCAGCGCCGCGTGCCGCGCGCCGGTTGCACGCGGCGTTTGCGTTTGCCCGCTGCGCGCGCGCTGTTCGCGTCGGCATATTCGCGGATCATTTCAATCAATGCGCGCAGCCCGGCCGGAACATGACGCCGGCCCGGATAGTAGAGGCAGAGTCCGTCGAACGGCGGCGTCCAGTCTTCCAGCACCCGCACGAGCGTGCCCGCCTCCAGATCTCCCCTGACATCCCATTCGCTCAAATACGCGAGGCCGAGGCCCGCGCGCGCCGCGGCCAGCATCAGGCTGGCGTCGTTCAGCGTGATCGCACCCGCGCCGTCGATGCGCATCGTTTCGCCGTGCCGTTCGAACTCCCACTGGTAGATCGACCCGCTTGGCATGCGGCTGCGGATGCACTGATGAGCGGTGAGATCCGCAGGCGTGCGCGGCGGCTTGTGCCGCTCGAAATACGTTGGACTGCCAACGACAGCAAAGCGTTGCCGGTCGCCGAACGGCACGGCAATCATGTCCTGCGGCACGGTTTCCATCAGTCGGATGCCCGCATCGAACCCTTCGACCACGATGTCGATCAGGCGCCCCTCGGTGACGATATCGACCTTCATCTCGGGATAGCGCTGCAGATACGCGATGAAAACCGGCATCGCCTGACGCGCCGCGCCCACCGAGGTGTTGATGCGTAAAGTGCCCGACGGCGTGTCGCGGAAACTGCCGGCCTGATCGAGCGCGGCGTGGATGGTCGAGAGCGCGGGCGCGACCGTGCTCACGAACTGGGCCCCCGCCTCCGAGAGCGACACGCTGCGAGTCGTTCGATTGAAGAGCCGCACGCCGATGCGCGCCTCGAGTGCGCCAACCGCATGACTGAGCGCGGACTTCGACACGCTCAACTCGTTTGCCGCGGCGCGGAAGCTGCGATGGCGCGCGACGGCCAGAACAGCCTCCAGCTCGGCCAGCCCCGATGTCTTCATTGTCCCGAATCCTTGAACAGGTCGTCCTCGATTGTACGGCTAGTCAGTTCAATGGTGGAGGTCTATCTTTCGTATCGATACACCACGTTTTGGGACAGACCATGCAGAACATCGACCAGATCTACATCGACGGCGCCTTTGTCACGCCGCACGGCACCGAAAGCTTCGAGCTTGTCAATCCGTCGACCGAGCAGGTGATTGGGCGCGTGCGCCTTGCCGACGAGCGCGACGCACGCGATGCCATCGCGGCGGCGCGGCGGGCGTTTCCGGCCTTCTCGCGCACCACGAAAGCCGAGCGCGTCGAGATGCTGATGCGCATGCACGCAGCCGTGGTCGCGAGAGAGGACACGCTTTTCGAGGCCATCGTCGAGGAATACGGCGCACCTGTATCGCGCGGCCGCTGGATGGCGAGCCACGCGAGCGACGTGCTGCTGCAAACGGCGCAGACGCTCGAGCACTACGAATTCGTGCGCTGCGCCGGCTCGGCCGAGGTGGTGATGCAGCCGCTCGGCGTGGCCGGGCTGATTACGCCCTGGAACAGCAACGCGGGCTTCATCTGCGGCAAGCTTGCGGCGGCGCTTGCCGCGGGCTGCACGGCCGTGATCAAGCCCAGCGAGATGAGCGCGATCCAGACGCGTGTGATCACTGAGGCATTGCATGAAGCGGAGCTCCCGGCGGGGGTGTTCAACATCGTCACGGGACGCGGCGAGACGGTAGGTGCGGAGATCAGTTCGCACTCCGATATTGCCAAGATCTCGTTCACGGGATCGACGGCCGTTGGCAAGACGATTCTGCGCACCGCCGCGGAAACGCTCAAGCGGGTGACGCTCGAACTGGGGGGCAAGTCCCCGATGGTCGTGCTCGACGACGCCAACTTCGACGAAGCCGTCCCGCTCGCGCTTCAGGCGGGCTTCATGAATAGCGGGCAGGCCTGCATCGCCGGCGCTCGGATCCTGGTGCCGCAGGCGCGGCTCAAGGAATTCGAGGAAAAGATCGTCGCCGCGGTGGCGGGTATTCAGTCCGGCAACCCGCGCGATCCGCACACGAGTATCGGGCCGATGGTGAGCCAGAAGCAATGGGAGCGCGTGCAGCGCTATATCCGCATCGGCATCGACGAAGGCGCGCGCCTGATTGCGGGTGGCGAGGGGCGTCCGGACGGCGTCGACGCAGGCTGGTTCGTGCGCCCGACTGTCTTTAGCGATGTCCGAAACGACATGACCATTGCGCGTGAGGAAATCTTCGGCCCTGTGCTGTCGATTATTGCCTATCGCGACGAGGAGGACGCTATCGCGATTGCTAACGACACGCCCTATGGGCTGCAGGCCTATGTTGCATCGTCCAGTGCCGGGCGCGCGAACGCGGTGGCATCACGGCTCGAGGCGGGACGCGTGCTGGTCAACACGCTTGCACATGAGCCGGCGGCGCCGTTTGGCGGGTTCAAGCAATCAGGTATTGGGCGTGAATACGGGACGTTTGGGATTGAGGCGTTTCTTGAGCCGAAGTCGCTGCTGGGGACCGTGTGAGGCGTGCTTGGCGCCTTTTAGCGGCGCTGCCTGATGTAGTAGCCGACCGGGCCGGTGTTCGTTGCATGCTCGAACTTTGCATGTTGAGCGAATGAGCGTGCTCGGGCGGCGTGATTGGCGGGGCGCCTTGCGCCGTTGGACTTAACTTGGTTTCGCGGCGGGCCGCAGGCGTTGCCCCTGTGCGGGGCGGCACCTACTTTTCTTTGCAGCCGCAAAGAAAAGTAGGCAAAAGAAAGCGGCTCACACCGCTAGTGTGACGCAGTCCACCACTGCCCTGTATATCGGAGCGGCTCCGGGGCATCCGTCGCCTCGCACATTCCGCCTCAGTGACAAAGGGCTCATCCTTCCCGCCACGCGCTACGCGCGGGCGGAAGGGTCTGCAAGGAAAACCGGGGGGCTGGCCAGCCAATGTGCTGGGGTGCCGCCCGGTACGCGCGCGAAGGCGCCGGCCGGTAGATGCTCTGGACTGCTGATCGGCGAATGCACGGGCGCGCTGGCTGGCGAATGTGTCGGCGATCCGCCGATCGAATACGCTGGAGTCCTACGAAAACGCGTGCATCCCACTGGTTTTGGATATGCCCCACGGCGCGCGCAGCGCCGCCGGATGGATGAGCCCTTAGTCACTCCGCTATACGTCGCGTGATGGCAGACGCCCCGGAGCCGCTCCGACAAAAGTCGAGTGATGAACTGCGTCACACTGGCGGTTTGAGCGGCTTTCTTTTGCCTACTTTTCTTTGCCGCGGCAAAGAAAAGTAGGTGCCGCCCCGCACAGGGGCAACGCCTGCGGCCCGCCGCGAAAACAAGTTAAGGCACCTGCCCTAGATAGACGCGGCGGACGCCACCTCACCTTGCTCCTGACCATGCATCCGGGTACGCACAAACACCCCCGCCAACACGGCAGCCACCCCCGCCGCAATCGCCCCCAACAAAAAAGCCAAATGGTACCCACCATTAAGCGCCGTAACCGCATCGGCCCCCGCCGTCCCCAGCCCTTCGGTCCGCGCGGCCGCCAGGCTGGCAAGAATAGCGAGCCCCAGCGCTCCCCCCATCATGAACGAAGTATTCACCACCCCAGAAGCCAGCCCCGACTCATCGGGCGCCACGTCACTCATCGCGGCCAGCAACACCGGGTTGAACGCGAGTCCCGCCCCAAGCCCCATCAGCAGCATGCCCGGCAACACATCCACCACGAAGCTCCCCGCGGCCGGCGCACGCGCAAACAACAGCAACCCAAGCGCCGCCAGCAGCAAACCCAATGACAGCGGCGCGCGAATCCCAAAGCGCATCACCAGCCTGGCCGAGAGCCCCAACGAAAACGCCGCCATGATGATGTTGGCCGGCAAAAACGCCAACCCCACCTGCATCGCGCTGTAATGAAGCAAGCGCTGCAAGTAAAGCGCCGAAATAAAGAACCACGCGAACAGCGCCGCCGCCCACAACACGCCCACCACGTTGGCCGTGGCCAGATTGCGCAGCGCGAACATATGCAGCGGCATAAGCGGATGCGCCACGCGCAACTCGATAACGAGGAACGCAATCATGAACGCGATAGCCATGCCCAGTTGCGCCACGGTTTGTGCGGAAGTCCAGCCAGCTTCGTTGCCGTGCACGACCGCGTACACCGCCAGCATCAGCGATGCAGTCACAGTGATCGCACCCGCCACATCGAGTTTCGCGCGCTGCGCCGGCAGCTTCGCCACCGGCAGCAGCGCCACGCAACCGCCGTACACCGCCACGCCAATCGGCAAGTTGACGAGAAAAATCCAGTGCCAGCTCAAGGTGCTGGTCAGCAGCCCGCCCAGCAGCACGCCGATACTGCCGCCGCCCCCGCCCACAAACCCGTAGATGCCCATCGCCTTCGCGCGGTCGGCCGGCGAGGTGAACAGGTTCATGATCAGCGACAGCGACACCGCCGATACCACGGCCCCGCCCAGCCCCTGAACGGCGCGCGCTGCGATCAGCAATCCTTGCGAATTGGCCAGCCCGCAAGCCAGCGAGGCCAGCGTAAACAACGTGATGCCGAGCAGGAACAGCCGCCGGTGGCCGAACAGGTCGCCCAGCCGCCCGCCCAGCAGCAGGAAGCCGCCAAAGGTCAGCATGTAGGCGTTCACCACCCACACGAGCGAGGTCTCGGTAAAGCCCAGGTCCGCCCGGATGGACGGCAGTGCGACGTTCACGATAGTCGTGTCCAGCACGATCATCAGCACACCCAGGCAGAGCACGATGAGGGCAAACCAGCGTTTGCGTTCGTCGATGCCGTGCGTCATGGAACTGCTCCTGTCAGGTGCCGGCAGTGCAAGACTGCGCAGCGGGTTCGGTATTGGCAAAGCCAGTTGCAAAAGCCCTGTCACGCGCGAGCGTCACAGGGCAACGGTACGTAACAGCCGCTCAACGCAGCACGCCTTTCCCGCGCAGCTCGTGTCCGATGCGTGCGATCTCGCGCTCGCCCTCGGCAAGCGCCGCGCGGCTGGTGTGAACCGAAAAGCGGCCCAGGTGCAGTTCGTGCGGGTGCGGGATGGCCGTCCCGACCACGAAGCGCGCATCGGTCTCGGCCTCGAATTCGAGCGCCGCATCGGACGGGTCGAATACCGCCAGCTCGCCTTTGCCAACAGCTTCGGGCTTGCGCAGGCTGCCGTCCATCACCGCGGTCCAGCCTACCGTGTAACCGGGCGGCGGCTGATGGCGCCAGCGCTGGCCAGCCTTGAGCTCCACCACGAAATAATTGACGCCCACAGGGGCATCGATCGGGCTGACCGCTTCCCCGCTATGGCCAAGCAACACGCGTGCCGGGCCGTCCGAGGGGATTGCGTTGACCGAAAGATGCTGGCTGAACGCGGAAGCCAGTTCGCGCTCCGGCGGCAACGCAACCCACAGCTGGAACGCCTTGATCGGGGGCTCGGCGAAGCCGGAATGCCAGACGCCCCGGCCGGCGCTCATCCATTCGATATCGCCCGCCTCCATCGTGCCTTCGTGGCCGGTGGATTCAGCATAGCGGCCGCGTCCTTCAATGGCCAGCGTCAAGGTAGCGATGCCCGAATGCGGATGCCAGCCAAATCCCTGCTGGCCCATCGCCTCCTGCGTGTCGATCAGATCGAGAAAAACAAACGGCTTGATCATCTCGCCAACGTCGGTGGCATTCACCATGCGCACGAGTGGCCCGTGCGCGTTGCCGCGCGTGCGGAAGATGACGTGACGGCCGGCGCCGGCAAGGGACCTGGGCGAAGTCTGGACAATTGCATTCATGGGTATTCACTTGTTCGTGAGATCGGCGTTCAGGCCGTTGCCGGGAACGCGACGTTCGCTTTGGCCCACGCGGCAAACTTCGTCGGCTGCTGGCCCGCGATCTGGTTGGCGAGCGCGATGGCGTCGCGCGAATCCGAGCCGAGATACGTATGCGTTTCGAACCACGCGAGCATCGAGGCAATGCCCTCCGCGCCCGGGAACCAGCCTGCAAAAACCTCGCGCGGGACGCGCGTGAACGACAGCTTGTGGCCTTGCCGATTCAGGGTTTCAATAATCTCGTTGAAGCTCAGGAAATCGCCCACCAAAGGCAAATGCTCGCCGTGCCCCACGCGGTCCGGCTGTGCGAACGCGCCCGCCACGATGCGCCCGAGCTCGTTGATGTCGCCCATGTGGATGACGCGCTGCTCGGGATCGAGCGGCAGCGCCCAGCCCGCGGTGCCGTCGGCCTGTTTTTGCGGAGCCATTACGCCGATCATGTTTTGATAGTAGAACGGAGCAATCACGAACGTGTGGTGGGCGAATCCCGCCTCGCTCACGATGCGCTCGAACTTCGCCTTGTTAGTGAAATGCGGGACATCGATCTTGCCGCCGCTGATCGCCTCCACGTTCGGCAGCGTCGACCAGATGAAGTGCTGCACGCCGGCGGCTTTCGCCGCGTTGACGGCGGCGAGTGCCTGGCGGCTTTCGTCCGCGCCCGCTTCCCAGGAATTGGTCACCACGAAAGCGCCGTGTGCGCCGGCAAATGCGGCTTCAAGCGTTTCGGGGCGATTGAAATCCGCCAGCACGACTTCGTCGCCCAGGTTCGGATGCTTCTGCGGATTGCGCGTCAACGCGCGCACCTTGAATTGACCGCTCGCCTGCAGCGCGCGCACAACGGCGCCGCCTTGCTGACCGGTGGCGCCCACAACGGCGATGATCTTCTGACTGTTCGACATGGTCGCTCTCCAGTGAATATTGGGTTGGGATGGTGCGACCTTACGCAGCGAGCGCCGCGGTCTCTTTCTTCGCCGACTCGAGCGCCCCGCTACGTGCCTCCTCACCCATCGCTACGCCTTCCGCGCGGATAAAGGTGATGTCCGTGATGCCCAGAAATCCGAAGGCTGCCTTCAGATAGGTTTCCTGATGATCGAAGCCGGCGGTAGGCGAGCCTGCCCTGTAGACACCGCCGCGCGACGAGGCGATAACCAGCTTCTTGCCGCCGCACAGGCCGATCGGGCCATTCTCACCGTAGCGGAACGTCTTCCCCGCGATCGAGATGCGGTCGATCCAGGCCTTCAGTTGAGAAGGCACGCCAAAGTTGTACATCGGTGCGCCAACGACCACGATATCCGCCGCCAGAAATTCCTCGAGCGCGGCGTTGCCCATCGCGACGTCGGCCTTCAATGCTTCGTCGACCGGAGCGCCTTGCGCGGCTGCCAGGTGGGCGGCCGTGAGATGGCCGATCGGCGTGGCGGCAAGGTCCAGGCGCGTGACCGCAAGGCCGGGATGGCGGCTCTGGAAGGTCGCGACGATATTCGAGGACAGATCGCGGCTCACGGAGCCTGGGCCGAGGATGCTGGAATCTACGTGTAACAGTTTCATGAAGCGGATCTCCGAATGAGGTGACTGCCTGAGCGCTTTGGCCGGGAGTAGCAGCCCGGTGATCAGGCTGTAGCCTTGCAGCGGCCCGAAAAAGGCCACCTGCTGCGCGACACCTCAAGTATGGTGACGGAGAGCGTTACACACTAGATGGTAAAATGTGATTTGATTAATCCATTTATGGAGGAATCCCACCATGCTCGATCTGAATGATCTGGCGATGTTCGTGCAGGTCGTGCGGGCCGGCAGCTTCTCCGAAGCGGCACGGCGTTTGCGCATGCCGGCGAACACGCTGAGCCGGCGCATCGATCAACTCGAAGAGCAGCTCGGCACGCGTCTGCTGCATCGCTCGACACGCAAACTCGCGCCGAGCACCGACGGTCAGGCGCTATTCGAGCGCTATGCGCCGGCGCTCGACCAGATCCTCGAGATCGAGCGGCTCCATGAGGGCAAGCAGGCGCCGTCCGGCTCGGTTCGCGTCACCGCGATGGCCGGCCTGTTCGAAATCTTCCGCATCGAATGGATGACCGAATTCTACGCGCGCTATCCGCATATCAGCATCGACTTCCTGCTCGACGATACGCCGACCGATCTGATTGCCGAACGCGTCGATCTGGCCTTGCGCATGGGCGTAGAGACCGGCACCGGCTTCAGGGTGCGCCGGCTGGCGCCGAGCGCCATGATCCTTGCCGCGAGCCCGGCCTATCTGGAACGGCGCTCCGCACCGCGCACGCTGCGCGAACTCGCCGAACACGACTGCCTGACGATCTCCTCGCGCCAGGGTCGCAACACGTGGCGTCTGCAGGGGCCACGCGGCAGCCAGGACGTATCGATCAACAGCCGTTTCGCAGTGAACGACATGCGCGTGCTCGCGCAGGCGTGCATCGCCGGGCTCGGCATTGCGCTGCTGCCGCAGTTGATGGTCGAGCCCATCATCGAGCAAGGGAAGCTGGTCCGCGTGCTACCGAGCTGGAGGCGTTCGAGCACCGACCTCGGCCTGCAGCTCGTCTACACGAGCCGGCCGCCCGTGCCGCCGGCGGTGGCGGTCTTCGCTGAATTTCTCATTGAGAAACTGGGCGACACGATGAAAAGCCCATAACCTTCGGTATGCGAAATGCACAAGTGCGATGCATGGGAAGTATCTCGAACGCCTGATTGCCGTGGCCTCGTCAGTGCCGTCCGTAGATCCTGAGGCTGCCGTCCGGGTCCCTCGACACCATGAGCTCTTCTCCGCGGGAAAACAAGTATTGTCCCAGGCGCTGGTCTGCAGCCAGGGTGCAGCTGAAGCGATGGCCGTCGTCGGATTCAAAGGGTCCCTTGTCGCATTGCAGGCCGAAAATACGCCACTCGCGGGGCAGTGCGCCCGAAATCGAGAGCAGTTCGCTACGATCGAAAACGTCTGCTTTGACGTGGGTCCCAGGCGGGAAATCGAACTCACCGTTTTGGTATTCGGAAGCGAGCGTGCATTCCACCGTTTCGATGGTCTTTGCTACATCGTAGGCCGGCCTCTTCTTCTGCGTGAATGAGCCCGGCGCACACTGGATTCCGGCGAGCGATCCGGGCTTGGCCAGCGTCCCTTCGGCCAGGTAGTTCACGTGGTCGTCCGTTTGAAGAATCATGAAGTCGCCGATCACGGTCAGCCCCAGCAGTGAGGTGCCTACGGGGACGGTTCCGCTTGCGACCGAATGGGGCGAATAGTCGTGCTGGACCACAGTTGACCCCGGCGGAAAGGTCATGCCATCCAAAACCGTGGTCCGCGTGAGATGGTGGGTGTACCAGGCGAGGACCGCTCGATCGTAGCCGTCTTCAAGCGCGCCAGCGTTGAGCATCACGAGGACCTGCACGGGCAGGAGGCAAACGAGAATGGGGACGCTGCGCCACCAGAACTTGCGTTCGCGCATACTGCGGCTGAATCCGAGCGCTGCAAGAACAAGAAGTAGCGGGACAGTCAGGACGAGCGACAACAACATAAGGATCGCCAGGCCCGATACTCCGTACAACGCCATTATTGACTCTCCGTTTATTCAGAACCGCCGGTACGCGACCCGTAGCCCGTGTTGACGACGTATTGTATCTACGAGAACGCCTAAGCGAGCAGTTGCAGGGCATCGGCGAGTGACAGCACCGTTGTGCGCGAATCGAATGCGGTGGAGAACAAATGCTCATGGACGACCGGATCCGGGTCGTAACAGCAATCCTTGACCGTGTACAGGCGGAAGTCTGCGTCGCTCGCGTACGCGACCGACGAGAGCACGACGCCGGTCGACGCAATGCCGACCAGAATCAGCGAATCGACACCCTGCGCGCGCAGCCGTGCCTCGAGACCGGTGCCAAAGAACACGCTGGCGCGATGCGCAATGACGAGCGGTTCATGGGCCTGCTGGCCCAGTTCCGGCGCGGTCCGGTCGTCGAGGAAGAGGCCAAGCTGCTTGATGCCCTGACCATTCTTGTTCAACGGGCTGACTTCCGGATAGCCTGGGCTGAAGCGCAAGTTGGCGAAATGAACGCTGACGCCCCCGGCCCGCGCCGCGTCGCATAGCTTGCGCGTATTGGCGAGCAAGGCCGGCGCCACCGATGGAAAGAGCCCGAGAATATCGGTCTGGTAATGCATGACGACAAGCGCGGTGTGCGCCGGTGCGAGAGTCTCCATTCACGCATCTCCTTGAAGTCGGAAAGCCGATCCTGTTCACAACCGAAGCACATTGAACACGGTGAAGCAGGCGCGTGTCAACACGACACCTGCCTGCCCAGCGTTTCATTGCGCCATGCCGCGCAATTGCGCCTTCTTCAGCTTTCCGGTTGGGGTGCGCGGCAGCGCCTCGCGAATCAGATATTCACGGGGAATCTTGTATTTAGCCAGCCGCGGAGCAAGGAAATTTCGCAGGGCTTCGCCATCGAGCGCGGCGCCCCCGCGCGGCACGACGACTGCGATCACGGTTTCTCCCCATTCGGGATGCGCGCGGCCGATCACCGCGACATCCGCCACGTCGGGATGCGCGAGCAACGCGTCTTCCACCTCTTTCGAATAGACGTTTTCACCGCCGGTCACGATCATGTCCTTCAGCCGGTCGACGATGAAGAGAAAGCCATCGGCGTCGATGCGCGCCAGATCGCCGGAGCGATACCAGCCGTCCACGATCGCTTCGGTGCTCGCCGCGGGATCGTCGAGATAACCCTGCATGAGCGAGTCGGAGCGCAGCCAGATCTCGCCGACCTGCCCCGCTAGCGCGTCGCTGCCGTCTTCGCGAACCACGCGCAGGTCGACGCCAGGTGTCGCGACGCGCCCGATCGAGCCCGCCTTCGCAATTTGCTCCTCTGGATAAAGGACCGAGCCGCAGGGGCCGGTTTCTGTCATGCCGAATACCTGGTAGAAACGGTCGCTGCCATAGCTGGCCGTGAGCTTCGTCGCCGTATCGGCGCCTATCGGGCCTCCACCGTAGACCCACGCGCGCATCGAACCCAGATCGAACTTCGCAATGTCGAGGTCCTGATGCAAGGGCAGCAAGTACGACACCGGCGCACCGAAGTAAAGCGTCACGCGCTCGTCCTGCACGGCCTGCAAAAACGCCCGCGGCTCGTACTCGCGCAGCAGCACCAGGGTCCCGCCGACATAGAGCGTACCGAGCATCCAGTTGTTCAGCGGCGACGAATGCCAAAGCGGCATCGCCATCAGCGTACGCTCATCGCGCGTCATCGAAAGCGCGAGCGCGGTGGTCATGGCCGCCATGCAGGCGCTTCGGTGGCTGATCATGCAACCCTTCGGGCGCCCGGTCGTGCCAGACGTATAGAGGATCTCCGCGAGCACGTCTTCGCCGGGCGGCTTGCCGTCGTAACGTGGCGCATCGCCCAGCAGCGCATCGAAAGAAGCGTGCCCGGGCAGATCGCTGTCCGTCGCGAGGAGCGTGACCGTCGTGGCAAGACTTCCCGCGACGGACGCGAGCGCACCGTCGACCACCGCGAGCTTCACGCGCGCATGCTGCAAGACATAATCCACCTCGGGCGCCTGCATCTTGTGATTGACCGGCACCACGCTGGCCCCGAGACGCAAGGCGGCCAGCATCGCAATCAGAAAGCCCGGCGTGTTGTAGCACATGATGGCAATGCGGTCGGCCGGCTCGACACCCTGCCGCGCGAGCACGGTCGCGCCGCGCCGCGCAAGGTCGTCGACCTGCGCATAGGTGTACGTGCGCCCCGCATGACGCAGCATCGCCTTGCCCGGGTACTTCCGGACAGCGCTTTCAAAAAGGGAAACGATATTCATGATAGTTCGAGTGCCCTCTGGCGTTTGACGGTTGACCTCGCGCCGCTCACACCGGCCAGCTACGCTCGATGATCGCCTCGCGCAACGTGTTGGCAGGCAGCATACCGAACGTCCGGCCCCATTGCGCGTCGAAGCGGCTTTCGATAAACGCGTCGCTCACGCAAGCCGGCGCATGCTCCTTCAACAGACGCGCCTGAATGAGCAGGATCAGCCGCTGGGCCTCGCGGCGCGCCAGCACTTCGCGCGTCGTGTCGTCCGCGTCCAGCAATGCGCCGAGGCCGTCGAAATGCTCGCGCAAGCGCGCATCGTCGAGGCAGCCTTCGCGCAGGTCTTCGATCAACGCCATCATGGCGTCGGGTTCGCGCCGGATCGCGCGCATCATGTCGAGCGCCATCACATTGCCCGAGCCTTCCCAGATCGAAATGACGGGTGCCTCGCGATAGAGCCGGCCCGTCGGGCTCTCTTCCATGTAGCCGTTGCCGCCGAATACCTCCATCGCTTCGGCCGACAGTTCGATCGCGCGCTTGGCCACCCAGAACTTGGCCGCCGGCGTGACGATGCGCTGGTAGGCGCGTTGCAGCGCGTCTTCCCGCGCCAACGCGAATGCCCCGGTCAGCCGCATCATGAGCTGCGTCGCCGCTTCGCTCTCGAGCGCCATGTCCGCCAGAACGTTTTGCATCAGCGGCTGTTGCACGAGGCTCTTTCCGAACGCCGAGCGGCCACGCGCATGGTGGATAGCCTGGACCACCGCCTGGCGCATGCCCCCCGTACTGCCCATCACGCAATTGAGCCGCGTATAGGTGGCCATTTCGATGATGGTGGGAATGCCGCGCCCTTCCTCTCCGATCAACCGCCCCCAGGCGCCGAGGAATTCGACCTCGCTGCTCGCGTTCGAGCGGTTGCCGACCTTGTCTTTCAGGCGCTGGATATGAATGGCATTCTTGCTGCCATCGGGGCGATATCGAGGCACGAAGAAACACGATGGGCCGCTTTCGGTACGCGCGAGCACGAGGTGCGCGTCGCACATCGGTGCAGAGAAGAACCACTTGTGACCGACGAGCGCGTACTCGCGACCGCCACCGAAGACCGTGTGTTCGACCGCTTGCGTGGTGTTCGTGCGGACGTCCGACCCGCCCTGCTTTTCCGTCATGCCCATGCCGACGAGAATCGAGTCTTTCTGTTCAAGCGGGATATCGCGCGCGTCGTAGGTGCGGGAATAGAGCTTCGGCGCGAGACGAGCGAACAGCTCGGGATCTTGCTTGAGCACCGGAATGCACGCAAACGTCATCGAGTTCGGACATTGCGAGCCGGCCTCGATTTGGCCATGCATGGAAAAACCCGCTGCGTAGGCCGCCCACGCACCCGGGCGCAGATCCGAAAAGGGCTGCGAAACAAGATTCTGTTCTCGCAGCATTGTCATCATCGCATGCCACGAGGGATGAAATTGCACACGGTCGATGCGCCGCCCCTGGCGATCGAAGGTCTGCAGTTCGGGTTTGCAATGATTCGCCGCCTCGGCCATCGCGATCGACTCGGCGCTGCCGAGCCGCGCGCCGTAGTCGGTCAGTTCCGCTTCATGAAGGTCGCCGCCCGCGCGCTTGACGGCTTCCTGCAAGGCGATATCGCTTGTGTAAAGGTTATAATCGCTCAACTCCGACACGACGTTGGTGACGTCGTGGGTATTCCAGTTCATTTCCGTGTCTCCAGTGCGGTGTTTCCGGTTTTGCAGCTGCGCGTCGCCTGGCTACGCGCCACTCTGGCGCGCCGGCGTAATCCGAACCACTATACGGACAGCTTGGTGACAAGGTGTTCGGGTTTGATTGCAATGAAGGAAAAGACCAGCGTCAACGCAAAGCGTCGCAAGCCTGCCCAGTCGCGCGCCCGCGCGACGGCTGAGGCTATCCAGCAGGCATTTATCCAGCTGCTCGTCGAGCAGGGCTATGACCAGACTTCGATTCGCCAGGTAATCTCGCTCGCCGGCGTAGGCATTGGCAGCTTTTACGAATATTTCTCGAGCAAGGAAGCGCTGGCTGCTGTCTGCATTCATCTGCGCGTCAAGGCCGTTGCCACGACCATGCGCGCCTGCATCGACGCGCACCGCGACGCCCCTCTGCCCGAGCGCATCGACGCGCTGATCGACGCGCAAATCCAGGCGCCGCTCGCCGAATCCGAACACTGGGCCGCGCTATTTCTGGTTGAGCGGCGCATCTCTGAAGCCGATGCATTTCGCAAACCCTACGCCGAGTTCGTGCAACTCTGGATCGACATGCTCGACGCGGGGCCGGGTTTGCCCGCGCAACGACGCGATACCGGGACTGCCTTTACAATCCATTCGATGATCTATGGACTCGTGTCTCAGGCGCTCATCACGCGCATTCCGGGCATCGATCCGGCCCGCTTGCGCACCACGATCAGAACGGCGGTGCATGGCTACGTGTCGGTCATCGCCCCTCACGCGTATCGATTGTTCGAATTCGAGCGCATGCTCGGGTTGAAGCTTCCCCAGTGAAGGACTCCGCTGCCGGGCTGAATTGATCAAAAGGATCTGGAAAGGCTGGAAATGGGCCTGCTTCTGAATCTTCTCATCCAGACGGTCGTCTCGTACGCCTTCATGGGCGCGATCATCTTTTTTGCTGCGGGCACGATGGACTACGCCGGCGGTTGGCTCTATCTCGGCGAAATGATCGCGGCTTCAGCTTATTTTGCGCAGGACATGATGCGCTTCGATCCTGGCCTGCTCAAAGAGCGCCTGAAGCCGCCGATGCAGAAAGATCAGCCACTCGCGGACAAGCTGGTTCTCATCCCCATCCTGCTCCTGATGTTCGGAGGGTTGGGCTTCATGGCAGCGGATGCTGCGCGCTGGCATTGGTCAAGCATGCCGCCCACGGTGCAGTGGGCAGGATGCGTACTCCTTTTGGCATCGCTCGTGTTCATGTACTGGACCCTGCGCACCAACAGCTTCGCGGCACCGGTCGTCAAAATACAGAAAGACCGCGGACAAGCGGTGATTACAACCGGGCCGTATGCCATCGTCCGCCATCCGCTTTATTTCGGTGCGCTCTTCTATATCGCCGCGACCTCGCTCGTGCTGGGGTCGTGGTGGGGACTGGCATCGGTCCCACTCCTCGTACCCTTGCTCGCCATCCGGATCGGCATCGAGGAGCGGACGCTGCGCTCGGGCCTCGATGGCTATGACGACTATGCGCGCCGCGTGCGCTGGCGTCTGGTGCCGTTCGTCTGGTGAGCGGGCGCAACCGCAGCTACAGCGTAGTCGCATTCCCATTGCGATCCAGTTCGTACACCTTATGAGCCTGCAACCGGCGCTTTAGCCACATCCCCGCCTTGCCCAGCACGCGCGCTTTCGACCAGATGAGGTCGACGCCCACCAGCCAGTCGGTGTGCGGATACGCCGCCAGCTGAAGCTCGACGAACTCCCCCTCTTCAAGCTCGCGCAAAATCAACTGGCGCGGCAGCGTCGTCCAGCCGAGTCCCGCACGCGTCATCTCCAGCAGCGCGAGATAGCTTTCGGCCTGCCAGCTACGCGCCGAATCGAGGTATTCCGTGCTGGGCAGCGTGTTGTTGTGCGCGCTGAAAACGAGGCGCCGATGCGAACGCAATTCGGCAAAGCTCACGCTCGCCTGACGCGCGAGCGGATGATCGCGGCGCGCGACGTGGGCGAGAATCAGCTTGCCCATCTGCGAGAAGCCGAGGTCGCGCGGATAGGCCGGCTGCGCAAAGGCAATGCCCAGGTCCACCTCGTCCTTCAGCAGCAGCTCGCTCACATCGCCATGAAAAGGATGGCGAATATCGAGGTCCACCGCAGGGAAATGCGTGGAAAAGTCGGCGATCGCCGGCATCAGCGTGTTGTAGGGCACTTCGATCGCGAGCGTCAGCCGCGGCTCGACCAGCTCGCCGAGATCGTTGGCCTGCGATTCCAGATCGAGGCAGCGCTCGAGCACCAGCTCCACTTCGTTGAGCAATTTGCGGCCCGCCGGCGTGAGCACGGGCAGCTTGCTCGTGCGGTCGAAAAGCGGCAAGCCCCAGTCCACCTCGAGGTTCGCGATGGCGATGCTGATGGTCGATTGCGTCTTGCCGAGGCTGCGCGCGGCCGCGGAGAACGAGCCGGTCTTTGCGACCCGGGCAAACATTTCAAGCTGGTCGAGCGAATAGCGCATTGCGCTTCCCTGATCTATTGAAAAAAGCGATGGATGTTCATTTGGTGCCGCTGAAAACGTGATGGATTATGGCGTACCGGCCCACGCATGACCAGCCGCTCCAAGGGGAGGGATTTCCCCGCGTGGGCGTTGATGGTGCGCCACCAAGGCCCGGAGCCCATACCAAGGAGACACTCAATGAGCAAGCGCAGTACTCATCCGGTCGACGAAATCCTGCCGTTACGGCAACTCGCGAGCTACGGCCTGCAGCACGTGCTGGTGATGTACGCGGGGGCCGTGGCCGTGCCGCTGATACTCGGCAGCGCACTCGGCCTCACGCAGCAGCAGATGGTCACGCTGATCAACGCCAACCTGCTGACGTCAGGCATCGCCACGCTGATCCAGACCATCGGCATCTGGAAGTTCGGCGCGCGCCTGCCGCTGATCCAGGGCTGCTCGTTCATTGCCATCGCGCCCATGATCATGATCGGCAAGCAATACGGCCTCGCGTACGTGTTCGGCTCCGTGATCGCCGCGGGCGCGCTCACCGTGCTGATCGCGCCGGTGTTCAGCCGTCTGCTGCGGTTCTTCCCGCCCGTGGTGATCGGCAGCCTGATTACGATCATCGGCGTTTCGCTGATGCCGGCGGCCGCCATCTGGCTCGGCGGCGGCAATCCCGATGCGCCGGGCTTCGGCTCCGCCGCGAATCTGCTGCTCGGCTTCGCCACGGTCGCCGTCACGCTCTTCATCTATGCGCGTTTCAAGGGCTTTATCGGCAATCTTTCGGTGCTGATCGGGCTCGTCGTCGGCACGATCATTGCAACGGCCTGCAGCATGACGAGCTTTACGCATGTGGGCGAAGCCGCGTGGTTCGAGATCAGCGCGCCCTTCGCGTTCGGCATGCCGCGCTTCGCCGCGATGCCCACCCTCGTGATGGCGCTGGCCATGCTGGTCATCATGGCGGAGACCACCGGCAACGTGCTGGCCATCGGCACGATCATCGGCCGTCCCTCCTCGCAGAAGACGCTCGGCAACGCGTTTCGCGCCGACGGCCTCTCGACCATGCTCGGCGGCCTCTTCAACAGCTTCCCCTACAACGCGTTTACGCAGAACACGGGCCTCATCGCCCTTTCGAATGTGAAGAGCCGCTATGTGGTGGCGTCCGCTGGCGTCATCATGGTGCTCATGGGGCTCTTTCCGAAGCTCGGCGCGCTGATCGCTTCGGTGCCGCGGCCCGTGCTGGGCGGCTGCGCGATCGTGATGTTCGGCATGACGACCGTCGCCGGTATTCAGGAGCTCTCGCGCGTGAAGTTCGATGGCACGCGCAACGCAATCATCGTCGCGGTGTCGGTCAGCGTGGGTGTGCTGCCGATGTCGTTCCCCACGCTGTTCGCCCAGGTCCACGGCCCCGTGAAGCTGGTTCTCGATAGCGGCATTTTCCTCGGCGCGATTACCGCCATCGTGCTCAACGTCATGCTCAATCGCGACCGCCATGAGGCTCTCGCGCACGATAGCGCCCCCGCGCTGGCAAACAGCGCGAGCACCGAAGCGCATTGAATCTATTCTTTTCTTCACCGACCACAACGGAAAACGCAAATGAACGCCACCACTGAACTCGAATCCGCAAAGCTCGACGAACGCGACCTCGCGCTGCTGCGCAAAGCGATCGAGCTGGCCGACGAATCCCGACGCAACGGCCGCCATCCGTTTGCTGCACTCGTCGCGGATGAGGAAGGCAACATCGTGGCGACCGCCGGCAACAATTCGATGCCGCCGCAAGGCGATCCCACCCAGCACGCCGAGCTCGTGGCCGCGGCGAAGGCCGCGCGCGTGCTGTCGCCGGAGCAGCTCGCGCGATGCACGCTCTACACAAGCGCCGAGCCGTGCTGCATGTGCTCGGGCGCGATCTACTGGTGCAACATCGGGCGCGTCGTGTATGCGCTCTCCGAGCATCGGCTGCTCAGCCTCACGGGCGCTCACCCCGAGAATCCGACGTTCTCGCTGCCCTGCCGCGAAGTCTTCGTGCGCGGCCAGCGGCATATCGATGTCGTCGGCCCCGTGCTCGAAGACGAGGCGGCGTGTTCGCATCACGGCTTCTGGGAATAAGCGCATAGCCGCATAAGCGCCTGAAACCGCTGTTTTTAAGCCGCTGCACCATAATCCAATGGTCCGCAGCGGCTTATTCGTTCCCTGTCTTTTTCATTACGGCGTTTTGTTGTCTATACGTTAAATACATAAGACGAAAGCTCGCCATCGATCCCGCGTGCCCGACTCGCACGCATTGTCGTTGCGATCAAATCAATCTCCTCGTCTTCAGCGAAAACCCTACTTAACCGCGCATCGCTGATTGTCTATTTTGTCTATCCAACTGGCGGATAGCACTGCCTTTTCCCGAAGATGCCGCTGGCCTTCGTGGCGGCCCCCGAAGTCGACCCTGGAGACTCCAAAGCAATGAAGAAGTTTGCCCTGTTCATCGCGATCCTCGCGATCGCAACCTCCGCCTGCGCGAAGGACTGGTCCACCATCCGGTTTGGTGTCGACGCGAGTTATCCCCCGTTCGAATCGAAGAGCGCGGATGGCAAGCTGGTCGGCTTCGACATCGACCTCGGCAACGAAATCTGCAGACGCCTGAACGCGAAATGCGTCTGGATCGAGCAGGAATTCGACGGCATGATTCCGGCACTCAAAGCGAAGAAGTTCGACGGCGTGCTGTCCTCGATGTCGATGACGCCGGAGCGCGAGCAGCAAATCGCTTTCTCGGCGAAGCTGTTCAATACGCCCACGCGCCTCGTCGCCAAGAAGGGCAGCAACCTGCTGCCCACGGCCGACTCGCTCAAGGGCAAGTCGGTGGGCGTCGAGCAGGGCACGATTCAGGAAACCTACGCGAAGAAGAACTGGGCGCCCCAGGGCGTGAACGTGGTGCCGTATCAGAACCAGGACCAGGTCTACGCGGACCTGCTCTCGGGCCGTCTGGATGCAGCGCTGCAGGATGAAGTGCAAGCCGACATGGGCTTCCTGAAGACGCCGCGCGGCGCGGGCTTCCAGTTCGCGGGCAATGAAATCCCGTCGGACGCAGCCGGTATCGGCCTGCGCAAGGAAGACACCGACCTGAAGGCGAAGATCGACAAGGCCATCGCCGACATGATCAAGGACGGCACGTACAAGAAGATCGAGTCGAAGTACTTCGACTTCGACGTGTACGGCAGCTAAGGACTGCAAAACGGCCGGCCCCGCGTGAAGACGCGGGGCCGGCCTGATCGATAGAAGAAAGCCCGGACTCAGCCGAGTCTGGGCTTTTTCATTTCTGGGTTCGGGTTCAGGAAGCTCGTCGTCAATCTCCCACCTCGTTTTTCATGACGTCCATATTACGAACGCTGACTTGTCTATTCATTTAATTCACGAGGTGTTTTTCCTGGATGCCCCACCCCGCGCCGTTGCGCACCATCGCCATATTTAACCGGTTCAATGCGCGTCCCCTTCAGCGAAAACCCTACTTAACCAATCATCATCGTCCAGTTATCTTGTCTATTCAACTTTGCAGATGAACCCTTCTGCTTGAAGACGCCGCCAATTCACGGCGGCGCGGATTTCGATACTGGAGACCTCATGTCAATGAAGAAGCTAGCCCTTTCCATGGCGATCCTGGCCGTCGCAACCTCCGCCTTCGCGAAGGACTGGTCCACCGTGCGGTTTGGTGTCGATGCGAGCTACCCGCCGTTCGAGTCGAAGAGCACGGACGGCAAGCTCGTTGGTTTCGACATCGACATGGGCAACGAGATCTGCAAGCGCTTGAACGCGAAGTGCGTCTGGGTCGAGAGTGAGTTCGACAGCATGATCCCGGCGCTGAAGGCGAAGAAGTTCGACGGCGTGCTCTCTTCGATGTCGATGACACCGCAGCGCGAAGCGCAGATCGCGTTCTCGTCGAAGCTGTTCCACACGCCGACGCGCCTCGTCGCGAAGAAGGGCTCGAACCTCCAGCCGACGGCCGATTCGCTCAAGGGTAAAACGGTGGGCGTGGAGCAAGGCACGACTCAGGAAACCTTTGCGAAGCTCAACTGGGAGCCCAAAGGCGTGAAAGTCGTGCCCTACCAGGACCAGCAACAGGTCTATGCGGACCTGACCTCAGGCCGTCTGGATGCGGCACTCCAAGACGCCGTGCAGGCCAACATGAGCTTCCTGAAGACCCCGCGCGGCGCAGACTTCCAGTTCACGGGCGCCGACCTGAGCGATCCGCAGGGCACGCTCGGCGTGGGTGCCGCTATCGGCCTGCGCAAGGACGACGCGGAGCTGAAGACGAAGATCGACAAAGCCATCGCCGACATGATCAAGGACGGCACGTACAAGAAGATCGAGTCGAAGTACTTCGACTTCGACGTGTACGGCGGCTAACACCGCACGCAGCAGGACGCTCCACGCGCCCTGCTGCGTTGTCCCGATCCGCATCTCCTCATCCCGCGCGCCGGTTCGACAGCCGGCGCAGTCACACCATCATGCAAACACAGACGCATCCGTTGATTTCCCCGGCGCTCGGCACCGAGCGGCACCTGACGAGCTTCCACTACGGCCCGGCCGGCGGGCAGAAGATCTACATCCAGTCGTCGCTGCATGCCGACGAACTGCCCGGCATGCTGGTCGCCTGGGCGCTGCGCAAGCGCCTCGCCGCGCTCGAAGCGGCGGGCAAGCTGCGCGGCGAGATCGTGGTTGTACCCGTACCCAATCCAATCGGTTTGAACCAGCGCCTGCTCGGCCAGATGCTGGGCCGCTACGAAACCGGCACCGCCTCGAACTTCAACCGCAGCTTCCATGATCTCGCCGAGCTCGTGATGCCGCGCATCGAGTCGCGCCTCACCGGCGACGCGCAGCAGAACCTGCTTGCCGTGCGCGCCGCCATGCGCGAAGCACTCGCCGAGCAAACGCCAACTACCGAGCTCCAGTCGCAGCGCCTCGCGCTGCAGCGCCTCTCATACGACGCCGATGCCGTGCTCGACCTGCACTGCGACTTCGAAGCCGCGATGCACCTCTACACGAACCCCGACCTGTGGCCTGATGTCGAGCCGCTCGCGCGCTATCTCGACGCGAAGGCGTCGCTGCTCGCGCTCAATTCGATCGGCAATCCCTTCGACGAGATCCACAGCTTTTGCTGGTCCGCGTTGCGCGCGCGTTACGGCGAGCGCTATCCCATTCCAAATGGTTCGATCTCCGTAACGATCGAGCTGCGCGGCCAGGCCGACGTGTCCTACGCGTTCGCCGAGCACGACGCGAATGCGATCGTCGAATACCTGACGCACCGCGGCGTGATCGACGGCACGCCCGCGCCTCTGCCGCCGCTCGAATTCGGGCCCACGCCGTTCGCCGGCAGCGAGCCGCTCATCGCGCCTATTTCCGGCGTGCTCGTGTTCCGCGCTGCGGTTGGCGCGCGCGTCGAGCCCGGCCAGCCGATCGCCGACATCGTCGACCCGCTGACCGAGCGCGTCGTCACGATCAAGAGTTCCGTTACCGGCGTGCTGTACGCGCGACAGCGCGCTCGCTTTGCCACGGCGGGGATGGAAGTGGCATGCGTCGCGGGCGCCGAGCCCGTTCGCAGCGGCTCGCTATTGCCGGATTGAGTTGGGCAGCGCGAACGCGCCGGGACGAACTCGCCATCGGCCACGTTGTCAAAATAACGTGGCTGGAGTTCTCCCTCATGAAACGCGTTTGCTCCGCAATTTCGCTCATCGTGCTCACGCTCGGTTGTGCCGCTTGTGCCTCCACACAACCGCCCGTGAACGATCAATCGGCCCGGCGAGCGCCGGTGCTCACCGTTGGCGTCAGCGACCCCAATACGCAACTGATCCTGCCGTGGTTCCTCACGGACCTCATCAACCTGGTCAACGATCCCTAGTTGCGTAGCGCCTTGGCCTCATCGCGCTACGACACGCGCAACTGCTCCACCAGCCATCTCCCCGCTGGCCCGGGCGGCGCAGCAGACGGATAAACCGCCAGCATGGGAAGAATGAGCCCGCCCGGCGGCACGTCTTCAATCTGAAGCTCGACGAGCCGCCCGGCCGCGATGTCGTCCGCGACGATGTGCAAGGGCATCCCGCCCCATCCCAGTCCTTGCAGCAAAAAAGCGTGCTTGGCGAACAGATCCACGAAGCGCCAGACCGAGCCGGACATGACGCCAAACTCGCGGCCGGCGGACAACGCGGAGCGGTCGGTCAGCACGAGCTGCATATGGCGCGCGAGCTCGTCCTTGCCGATCGGTCCGCGGATCGCAGCCAGCGGATGCGAACTGGCCGCGACCATCACATAGCCGATGGCCGTGAGCCGCTCGGAGGCGAGGCCCGCCGGCACATAGGGCAAGGAGCCCACAATGCCTAGCGCGGCCCGCCCGTCGATCACGGGCTCAAAAGCGCCGCCAAGCGCATCGGCATAGATCCGCAACGGGACTTGCGGAAAGCGTTCGCGGAACGCCTTGGCAACCTCGACAACGGCCTGAAGCGGGAAAAAGACGTCCAGCACGACCGACAATTCGGGTTCGAGGCCGGAAGCCATGCCTTTGGCGCGCGCCTTCATCCAGTCCACGCCGGAGACGACATGGCGCGCGTCGGCCAGCAAGACCCGGCCCTCGGTCGTGAGCGTCGGGTAGCGGCCGGACCGGTCGAACAGCGTCACCCCGATCTGCCCTTCGAGGTTGGACACCAGCTCACTGACCATCGATTGCGCCCGGCGCAACTTCCTCGCCGCGCCTGAAAAACTGCCTTCTTCAACGGCTGCGATGAATGTCCGTAGCTGATCCAGCGATACACCGTCCAGCATGTTGGCCTCCGTGGCGTCCCGATCGATCGATGCAAACCCGATGCAAACGGCTAGAGCTGGGGCCGCAAGACGATCTTGCTGGTCACCGACTTCACGCCGGGCACCTTGCTGGCCGCATCGGTCGCAATGTGCTCCTGGTCCTGCGTGTCGATGAAGCCGCCCAGAATGACCTCGCCCGTTTGCGCATTGGCGAATACGGCGATGTCCGCGGCCGCGAGGCCCTTGGTCTTGTTCAGCGCCTGATGGATTTTCCGCGCGAACATGCGGTTGGCCGTGCGCTCGGCCTTCTTCGAGGCGCCAGGCGCCGACGCCGCCTGCGATGCCGCGACACCGTTCGTTGCGCTCGCCTCCGGCTCCTGCGCAAGCGCGACGGCCGACAAGCAGCCGGCCAGTACCCAAAACACCGCCTTGTAGGTCGCTTTCATTGGATCATCCTTGTATGAAGACATCAGCGCAAAGCCATGCGAGCACGGCGCTCATCGCTCGAATCCTTCGAGCACGGTCTTGCCGATCGCCCTGCCCGTTTCGATCCGCTCGTGGGCGAGGCGAAGATTCGCCACCGTCAAGGGGCCGACCACGTGCGTGAGCGTCGTGTGCAACACGCCGGCATCGACCTGCGCCGAGACCTCCTTGAGCAGGCGATGCTGCGCGTCCATATCCGCCGTCTGAAACAGCGATCGCGTGAACATCATCTCCCACGACACCGTGATGCTCTTCGGCTTGAACGGGGCGATGCTGTCGTCGAAGTTGTCGATCAGCGTGATATGGCCTTGGGGGTTCAACGCGCGTGCGAGGCTCGCGGCGCTGCCGGGCGTCGAAGTAATGGCGCCGATATAGTCCACGCCGCTGAAGCCGATCGCGCGCAGCGCTTCGTCGATGGGCTTGCTGTGGTCGGCAACGTGCTGCGCGCCGAGCTTGCGCACCCATTCGGCGCTTTCGGGCCGCGATGCCGTGGCGATGACGGTGAGGCCCGTGAGACGGCTCGCCAGCTGGATCAGCATGGAGCCGACACCGCCAGCGCCATTGAGCACGAGCAGCGTCCCATGGGGCTGGAGCAAGCCGCGTGGCACCTTCATGCGGTCGAACAGCATTTCCCACGCGGTGATGGACGTAAGCGGCAGCGCCGCCGCCTCGGCGAACGACAAGGTGGCGGGCTTGGGCCCGACGATGCGCTCGTCCACGAGGTGAAACTCCGCGTTCGTGCCCGGCCGGTCCATCGCGCCCGCATAGAAGACTTCGTCGCCGGGCTTGAAGAGCGTGACCGCACTGCCTACCGCTTCGACCACGCCCGCGGCGTCATAGCCCAGGATTCTCGGCTGCGGGTGCTCCGATGGGTCCTCGTGACGGCGGCGCTTCACATCCACGGGATTCACCGACACGGCCTTCACGGCAACCCGCAGATCGCGCGGACCGGGTTCGGGCATCGGCAGCTCGAGGTCGGTCAGGACTTCGACGCCTCCTTTGACTGCGTAACCTATCGCTTTCATGCTGTTCTCCGATGCCATCTGCCGTCCGGTCCTGCGCGCCGCTCGACTAGTTCGCCCCTGCTGCGGCGAGCTTCGCGCTGCCTCGCCCGAAGACCTTGTCCAGGCTGTATGCACCGGCGCCGAAATACGTCATCTGCAGCAGGCCGCCCGCCATCATCACGTTCTTGAGGAAGTGAATCATCTGGTTCTGGTCCGCGAAGTTGCGGTGGAAGAACGCGGCGGTAGCAAGACAGAACAAAGCGAGCACGAGCGAGGTGAAGCGCACGCGGTAGCCCGTGATCAGCAGCAGACCGCCACCCAGCTCGACCACCACCGAGAGGATGTACGCGAGCGGCGGAACCGGCAGACCCATGGCATGGATATAGCCGACCGTCGCGGCATAGGCGCCCAACTTGCCGAGGCCGCTCATGACAAAGGGGGCGCCGAACATGATGCGGCCCAGCAGGGGAAGAAACTTGTATTGATCCACGACGAACTCCTGATATGAAATGGCTTTGGTGGCGAGGTAAATGAAATCTGACCAGGGTCCACCATCACCAGATCAGAGCCTTCAAAGACACAGACTTCGCTTGCAACTCCATTCACGAGTCGCCGGCCAATCCTCGTTGTGCGCCGGGTGCCTGTTTGTGTTTGGCAGCCCTTTGATCAGCGATGGCGTGAACCGTGGAGGCATACTATATTTGCAACGAGAGTGCGCCTATCTCCTGAATCGCAAAGCATCATTGCCGCTGATAGAACGTTAAAACCCCACGCTCCCTGCCCATGACCCCGATCACCGACCTCAACGATCTCCGGCTCTTCGCGGAAGTCGTCGACCATGGCAGTTTCACCTCGGCGGCACGCGCGCTTGGTTTGCAGACGTCCAAACTGAGCCGCCGCGTTCGCGCGCTGGAAGAAGAACTGGGCGTACGCCTGCTCAATCGCACGAGCCGCAGCCTCTCGTTGACGGAAACCGGGCGGCGTTTCCACCAGCATTGCGTCGCCCTTGTTGCCGAATCGAAAGCCGCCAAGGACATCGTCGACCAGACGCGCTCGCAACCGCAGGGCACCATCCGGATCAGCTGCGCCGTGGGACTGCTGAGCTCCGGCATCACCGCGATCATCACCGGATACCTGCGCGACAACCCCCAGGTCCAGGTGCTCGTCGATGCCACCAACCGGCGCGTGGACGTCGTCGAAGAGGGTCTCGACTTCGCGATTCGGGTCCGGGTCCCGCCGCTGGAAAACACCGATCTCGCAGTGCGCCAACTGGGCTTGTCCGTCCAGATTCTGGTGGCCAGCCCTGATCTGGCGGCGCAGTATCCGCCGCCCGGCTCGATCGAATCGCTCGAAGCATGGCCCACGCTTGCCATGGCCAATAGCGGCGAGCGCTTTGCATGGAATCTCGTCGACGCCAGCGGCCACGTGACGTCCTGGCCGCATCGGCCGCGCCTCGCGACCGACGACCTGGCCAGCTTGCGAACGGCAGCGCTGCAAGGCATCGGCATCGCGATGGTGCCGCGCGAGCTCGTGGACGCCGATCTGCGCAGCGGCCGGCTGATCCACCTGCTGCCGGAGCTGGCCTCCACACCGGGCCTCGTGCACGCGATCTTTCCTTCGCGTCGCGGCATGGTGCCGGCTGTACGGCATCTGCTCGACGCGCTGGTCGCGGGGTTCGAAGAACTGAACCAGAAGTCGTAGCGGCCGCATGCGCCGCGCCAGTCAGCTCGCATCTTTTGCCTGCCCGTTCGGTAAGGCGAGTTCGCGCTTTGGCGTCGTGCTCCAGCGCTTCTCGCGGTCCAGGCTCCTCATGTGCTCGCTCAACGCATCCGCAAACACGCGGATCTTCGCGGGCAAGTTGCGCCGGCTCTGATACGCGAGGTTGATGGTCAGCGGCGGCAACTCCCAGTCGGTCAGCAGCGGGATCAGACGCCCGGCGACGATATCGTCGTGAACGATGTAGAGCGGCTGAATCACGATGCCGAGTCCGGCCCGGCCCGCCGCGCAAATCACCTGTCCTTCGTTGGATTCCATCACCGCGCTGATCGCGATATCGCGCCGCTCGCGCCCTCGCTTGAGCTGCAGCCGGTAAGGGCTGGACGCGTAGCTGTAAACCAGCAGCTTGTGGTCGGCCAGTGCCTCCGGCGTTTGCGGCGCGCCGTATCGCGCGACGTACGCCGGCGACGCGGCCAGCACGCGGCCCGTATCCGCGAGACGCCGCACGGTGATGCCTGAATCGCCTTCATGTTCGCGCGTGCGGATTGCGCAGTCGATGCCCGCCTCGATGAAATTCGGATATCGATTTGCCGCCGTAATCTGCACGCAAAGCTCCGGATAGCGCTCATTGAATTCCGGCAACCAGGGCGAGATATGGGCCACGGCGAAAGACACCGAGCTCGTCACACGCAGCACGCCCCTCGGTTGCACCGTCATGTCGCCGACTGCCGTATCCGCATCCGCGATATCCGCCAGGATCGACGCGCAGCGACGCTGGTATTCGCGCCCCGCGTCGGTCAACCATAGCCGGCGCGTCGTTCGCTCCATGAGGCGCGCGCCGAGCCGGTCTTCAAGCGCGTTCAGCATGCGGCTCGCGGCGGCATTCGAGATGCCGAGCCGCTCCGCCGCCCTCGACAGACTGCCAAGGTCGGCCGTCAACGCAAAAAACTCCATTTGCGTGTAGCGATCCATACGGCCTGTTTCCTGTTCAATGCTGGCTGGCACGCTCGCCCGTGTGAATGCATCGCCTCGCTGGGCGCGGTATCGCAACCGCCCAGCGAGGTGCGCTGCAACGCACGGCCACCTTCAACCTTCAGCGCGAGAGCACTCGCTGCAACACCGTGCGGAGCTCGCCTTCCGGATCGTTTTGCAGTGCGAAGGTACGCCATGCCACGTGATGGTCGGGGCGCACCAGCACGCAGCCGCTGTCCGAGATCTCGCGCACGCGCGCCCAGTCGCCGGTATGGTCGGCGTAGCGCTGGCGCGGGCCGATCACCTGCACGTCGATCTTCAAGCCCAGCTCCTCGCTCACCCGGGCGGCCGCCTCCACCCATGCTTCTCCGCCGAGGCCCGTAAGCAGCACGAAGCGGCCGTGGCCCGCCAGGTCGAGCGTCGAGACCTTGCGTCCGCGCGAGTCGAACACCCACGCATGGGGCAGCCGCGCGCCGGGCCACGTTGTCGCCTGGTAGAACAGCTCGGCGTCGCGTTCGAAAGCGGGTTCGGCGTCGCCGTCCTGGAACACCGCGTTGGAGCGATAGCGCTGGTTCATCTCCACGCCGTGGGCGTCGAGCTCATATTGCTTGAACGCCAGCGCATCGCGAATGGCCTCGCGCTGCTTCTCGGCCTCTTTGGTCGACTGGCTGCGGGCGTGCATGTTCGCCTGCATCACCGCGGCGTCGTTCGACTCGTCGATGCCGAGAGCGTGATAGAGGGGCGCGAACTCCGCAATCGACTGGTTCGCGCGCGTGACGATCTGCTTCGCGATCGGTGCGCGTTCGACCGTATAGGAGTCCAGCAGCTCCGGCCCCGCCTGCCCCTTGAGCACCAGCGCCAGCTTCCAGGACAGATTGAACGCGTCCTGAATCGACGTATTGGAACCGAGGCCGCCCGATGGCGGATGCCGGTGCGTCGCGTCGCCCATGCAGAACACACGCCCGTCCTGCATGCGGGTCGCGTACATGTTGTTCACGGTCCACGTATTGGCGCCCAGCAGCTCGATCTCGAGATCGGGCTTGCCCACGAGCTGGCGCGCGATTTCGGTGGCCTTCGCCTGGTCGATCACGGGCGCGGGCTGCTCGATGTCGTAACCCCAGACGATCAGCCACTCGTTCCACGGACGGACCATGCGGATGAGGCCCATGCCGATGCCGCCGACTTCCGCGCCAGGCTGCATGACCGGATACAGCACGGCCGGCCGGTGCGCCACGAGCTCGGAGAGGTCCGCGCGGAACCAGATGTTCATCGAACCTCGCACGCCCATCTTGCCTTCGAACGGCAGACCGGCGTTCTGCGCGACTTTGGAGTTGCCGCCGTCGGCGCCAATCAGGTACTTCGACTTGACGACGAACTCCTCGCCCGAGAGCCGGTCGCGGCAGTGCGTGATCACGCCGTCGTCGGTCTGGGTATGGCTCAGATACTCGGTGCTCATGCGCGCTTCGGTGCCGCGCGAGCAAGCCGTCTTGAACAGGAGCGGCTCCATGAACGTCTGGGGCAGATCGTTCATCTTCGCCGGGCTCGACAGCTGACGCTCGGCGCGCGAGCGCGGATGCAGGCCCCAGCTCGGCACGCGGCCGATCTCTTCGCCCGTCAGGCTCTCGCAGAACACCGTGCCGCCCATGAGATCTTCATTGGTCGCATGGAGGTAGGCCTCCTGCTCGACCTGCTGGCCGAGATCGCGCAGCACTTCCATCGTGCGCAGGTTCGTGATGTGCGCGCGCGGGGTATTGGCCAGCCAGCGATACTGGTTGACCACCAGATTGTCGATGCCGTACGTCGCGAGCAACGCAGCGCTTGCCGATCCGGCCGGGCCAGATCCGACGATCAGCACATCCGTGGTAATTTCGTACATTCCATGCCTCCATATCACCTATTCGACAGATTCGTATGCATACCTGATTATTTGAATCGGTCCTGCATCCGTTGTCTCCTCTCAAGACCCAAAAAATCAGGCCGTCTTCTGCTCGGTCAGGTTCAACGACCGGATCATCTGCTCGCGCATCGCGAACTTTTGCACCTTGCCTGTCACGGTCATCGGCAACTCGTCGACGAAGCGGATGTATTTCGGAATCTTGTAGTGAGCGATCTGCCCGCGGCAAAAGTCCCGGATATCGTCTTCAGTCGCGCCCTCGCCCGGATGAAGGACGATCCACGCGCACAGCTCCTCGCCGTTCTTGCTGTCCGGCACGCCGAACACCTGGACGTTCTGGATCTTCGGATGTCTGAACAGATATTCCTCGACCTCGCGGGGATAGATGTTCTCGCCGCCGCGAATCACCATGTCCTTGAGACGCCCGACGATATTGCAGTAGCCGTCCTCGTCGATCGTCGCGAGGTCGCCCGTATGCATCCACCCATCGACGATGCTTTCGCGCGTCTTTTCTTCGTCTTCCCAGTAGCCGAGCATGACGGAGTAGCCCTTCGTGCACAGCTCGCCGGTTTCGCCAACCGGGACGATGTTCCCGAAGGTATCCACGATCTTGACTTCGAGATGGGGCTGGATCTGCCCGACCGTCGTCGTGCGCTTGTCCAGCGGATCCGTCGTCGAACTATGGAACGAGACGGGGCTCGTCTCGGTCATGCCGTAGGCGATGGTCACCTCGCGCATGTGCATCTTCGTCACCACGTGATTCATCGTTTCCACCGGGCACGGCGAGCCCGCCATGATCCCCGTGCGCAGGCTGCCCAGATCGAACGTATCGAAATCCGCGTGGCCCAGCTCCGCAATGAACATCGTGGGCACGCCGTGCAGTGCCGTGCAGCGCTCCTCGGCCACGGCCGCGAGCGTCGAGCGCGCGTCGAATCCTTCTCCCGGGAAGACCATCTGCGCGCCGACCGAGACACACGCGAGCACGCCGAGCACCATGCCGAAGCAGTGGTAGAGCGGGACCGGAATACATAGCGAATCGGCCTCCGAAAGCTTCATCGCCATCGCCACATACCGTCCGTTGTTGACGATATTCCGGTGCGTCAGCGTGGCCCCCTTCGGGTTGCCGGTCGTCCCGCTCGTGAACTGAACATTGATCGGGTCGTTGGCCGACAATGTCCGCTCGACGGTCTGGAGCGGCACGCTGCCCTTCTCTTGCAGGAACGCTTTCCCGCGCGCCATGACGGTCCCAAACCCCATCATGCCGGAGACATCCGGCACACCAACGCAGATCACCGCGCGCAAGTCCGGCAGACGCGCCGCCTGCAACTGGTCCGCCTGCTGGGACGCCAGCTCCGGTGCGACTTCGAGAAGCATCGAAACATAGTTCGATGTCTTGAACGTCTGCGCCATGACGAGCGCCTTGCAGCCGACCTTGCGCAACGCGTATTCGAGCTCGGCGACCCGATAGGCGGGGTTGATGTTGACCAGCACGGCGCCAATGCGCGCGGTGGCGAATTGCGTGATCAGCCACTCGACACGATTGGGAGACCACATACCCACGCGGTCGCCCTTCTTGATGCCCAGCGACAGGAACCCGGCCGCGAGCTGGTCGACCTGCTCGTCGAACTCCTGCCACGTCCAGCGCACGCCTTGCTCCCGAAAGACGACGGCTTGCCGGGCGGGAAACTTGCGTGACGTTTCCCGCAAGAACTGGCCGATCGTCGATTCGCTCAGCGCGACCTCGGTCGAACCACGCACGTACGAAACGCCGTTCTCCGGGCGGATAAGCGCGGGAAGGCCCGTTAAAGTATTCATGAAGCGATCCTCCACCGCTGCTGTGCGTTTCGGACTCGAGGCCCGCTGATACGGAACGGCTCCACCGGGGCGACGTTTGCTCCCCTCGTCGGCGGCACAAGATCCGTGTCGCCCGATTCACTCAAATAATTTGACATGCTAACGATTCCGTACAATTCCCGAGCCCGAATAACGCCCGCCCCTGCCCTCTTTGCGGACGTGAAACGCGGCTACTTCCCGTGGAAAACCATGTCGCTGGGTTCCTCGTCGCGGTCGAACGCCTTGGCCGTGTGAGCGAATCCACGCGTGGCGTCTTCCGTGAGGTAAAGGGGCATGGTGATATCGAGCATGGCCGTGTCGGCAGCCGCCACGCCGCCGCCCGACCACGCCTTGAGCAGCGTGCGTGTAGCCGCGTACGACAGCGTAGGACCGTCGGCGAGACGCGCGACCAACTCGTTAGCGACGCGCTCGAGCGTTCCCGGCTCCGCGAGATGTGTCACGATGCCCAGACGTTCCGCCTCGCTGCCCGGAATGCCTTCACCGAGCATGGCGAACCGCGAGGCACGGCCACGTCCGACACGTTCGGCGAGGCGCTGCAGCGCACCGGCAATGGGCAGCATCGCCGTGGTCACCTCGACGCAACGGAATACCGTGTCGGCCTCCGCCACGATGAAGTCGCAGTTCAGCGCAAGCTCGAAGCCGCCGCCTAACGCCAGGCCCTGCACCACCGCCACCGTCGGGATACGCAGCGCCTCGATCGCACGATACGAAGTGTTGACTTCGGCCACGAAGGTGCGGAACCAGTTCAGATCCTTGCCCGGCCATTCGCGCACTTCGCCGCCGAGACTGAAGTGGGGCCCTTCGGCCCGCACGACCAGCACGCGAATATCGCTTTCGCTCGCTTCATGAACGGCTTCCCGCAGGCATCGGGCGAACTCAGTATCGAGCCGGTTGTAGGGGGGATTCGCCAGGACGATGCTCCCCACCTTGCCGTCGCGCTCAAAACGAATACTTTTCATCAGGAAACCTCATTTATTCGGCGGAATGATCGGGAGCAGCAGATGCGAGGGACGCTCGGCGTCGCGATAGATCTTGTGCGTAACGGTATTGCTGCTGCACACGTGATACGGAATGTATTCGACGTCCGTCATCGCGCCCGTCCCGGTCGGCACATCAAGGCTGCTGATCTCGACACAAATGCGGTGGCCCGCCTTGAACTGGTTGGCCGTCGCCAGAATCTGGATCTCGTACTTGACGACCTCGCCCGGCGTGACCGGTTCGATCGAATCCTTCGTGAGCTTGTGGAACGGCTCACCCGGCTTGGAGCGGTCGGGATCCGTTGCGCGGTAGGAAGCCTTGAGCCAGCCACGCGTCAGCTCGCGCTCCGGCAGCGTATCCGGAACACTGCGCTCGCCTACGCGCGCAGTGACGACCGAGACGTCGGGGCCCACGTCCTTGAGCGTGACGATCCAGTTCGTATCGGGCTGGTCGAGCTCCGCGTAGACCGTCAGCGAAATCGGGCCCGCGACCATCACGTCATGGGGAAGCGGATCGGTCATGTAGCGCAGACGCTCGACCTTCGAGGTCTTCTTGAGCGGCATTTGCGTGAACACGTCGGGCTCGCGCAGCGCATTGCCGACTTCCGCAGCCGGCCGCGGCGGCTCCGTGGAGAGCTGCTCCCAGCTACCCAGGTAGTACTTGGTCCATTGCGTCTCGGGCAAGGGCCAGTCGGTGCCCGTGCGCCACTCGTTCGCGCCCATCGCCCAATAGCGCACGGGCGGCTCGTCCATGATGCCGGTATCGATGCCCTTGAGCCAGTAGTCGTACCAGCGGATCACTTCGTCGTGGTACTGATGAAACGGACGCTCCAGGTGCGCGGGTCCCGTGAAAAGCAGCTTGCGCGGCTGCTTGACGTTCTGGAAGTAATGCTGCGCGCCGAGCCAGTGCAGCTTGTAGGTGTAGGCATAGGCGCCCGAACCCGTATAGAACGGCACCTTGATCGACTTGAAGAATTCCTCTGCGCGCTCGACGGTCCCGTCCTGCTCCCACGGGTTGGTCATGATGTGATACATCACCCACGTTCTCTGACCCTTCTGCGTCAGGATGTTGTAGAGGTTGATGTACATCTTGTAGTCGGGGTTGCGCATGGCCTCGCGCCACAGCGCTTCCTGCTCGTCGGGGAGCGGCCCCGGCACGCCGCGCGGCTCGTGCACCGTGCTGAAGACATCGAGCAGATACGGGAACGTATGCACGACGCCACCAGGGTTGAAGTCGCGAAAGCCGAACATGCCACCGTATGCGCTGCAGGCATCGTAGGGGAAGATGGCCTTGAGCGCCGGGTGCCCTTGTGAAGCGGCGCGCCACTGCTCGCCCGCAAAGCCCGAAATACCCACCATGCCGACTTTGCCGTTCGACCACGGCTGCTGCGTGATCCACTCGATCATGTCGTAATGGTCGGTGTTTTCCTCGCCGTAGTGGCCTTCCGATTTCGCGGACCCACGCGGTTGCGCGATCACGTGCACGTAGCCGTTTGCGACGAAGCGGCGGCTGTCGCCTGCCTCCACGGGCCCGAACCAGAGCGGCGCGTGCGCGGGCTGCGGCGGCAGCACATCGGCAATGTCCGGACCCTGCAGGTCCTTGTTGTGCAGCGCCGAAGCGTAAAGCACCGGGTACGGGCCGGCGCCATCCGGCCGATAGACGTCTACCGCGAGGCGGGTGCCATCCCGCATCGTCACGATGACATCGCGTTCCTCAATCATGTCTCCTCCACGGATGTTGGTACGTCCTGCTCAGGCAGGCAGCCATTTGCGCATTCGCATGCGAAACCTGCCTGTGTACGTTGCACTTCACGCTGGCTCTTCACCAGCGCAATCCGGGGGATCCGGACTGTTGATTCACTATACTTCACGACCGTAAAGTCCGCAAGACGAAAAACCCTGGTGGCCGCGCCGCGAGCTCGGCCTCAAAGGGCAAACGTCAACGCCCCAGCAGGCGCGCTGCGTTTTCTCCGTAGACCTTATCCATGTCGACGCCGGGAATCTCGATGTGGTCGAGTGCCGTGCCAAACTGCCGGATCGCCGCGGTTGGTGCGAACGGGAAGTCGGTTCCGAACAAGATGTGATCGGGCGTCGTGATTTGCGCGAGCGCGCTCAATGGCGCCTTTCCGCCCGATAGCGCCGTGTCGTAATACAGCGACTTGAACGCCTCGAGCGGGTCGCCCACACGCTCGATCGCGCCCGGCATCATGGAAATGGAGAGCGCGATACGCGGCACGAGGAACGGCAAGGTGCCTCCCGCGTGCGAAAGAATGAAGCGGACATTGCTGAACTTGCGCAGCGCGCCCGAGATGATCAGGCTGGTAGCGGTGCGCGTGGTCTCGAACGGATACTCGAGCACCGAAGCCGGCGCGACGCGCGGTATCTCGTGGGGCGGCTGGTTCGGGTGAACGAACACCACGGCGCCGCGCCGGTTCAGCTCCTCGAACAGCGGCGTGAAATGCGGATCCCCCAGATACATGCCGTCGTAGTTCGTGAAGAGAATGAAGCCGTCGACCTTGAGCACGTCGAGGCTGTAGCTCACCTCCTTCAAGGCCGCGTCGATATCCGGCAGCGGCAAGCTGGCAAACGAGCCAAAGCGCGTCGGATGCTTCGCCCTCAGATCGGCCGCAAAATCGTTGCATTTCCTGAGCAGCGTGGCAGCTTCCGGAATCGTGGGCCCGGAGGAGATCGACAGAATGCCCACGTCGATGCCGTTTTCATCCATCATCGCGAGCGCGGCCTCTTCAGACCACGTTGGCGCGACGCCGTTTGGCATCGCGGCGTTCAGGATGTCGAGGCCAACGGCATCGATATAAAGCTTCGGAAGGAAATGCTGGTGCGTATCAATTTTTTGCTGCGGCATGACTCTGTTCTCCTGACTAAAATTTGTGACGCAAGCCCACGCGAAGAATGCCCTGCGACCGCCCGCTCGATGGGGCGGTGTCGTAAGTGATCTGTGCTTGCGTCGCCGAGCCGCCCGCCTTCATCCATTCGGCGGCGGCGTAAATATCGGTGCGTTTGGAAAGGTAGTAATCCGTGAAAAGACCGAGTGCCCGATAGATTGGGGACTCACTGGTCGAATCGATCTTGCCGTGGGTGTACACATACACGATACCCGCGAGCAGATCGGGCTTGAACTGGTAGCCAAGATTCGCCTCGTAGTTGTCGAAGCGAACATCGCCGCCCTGAAACGCTTTCTTGAACCGAGTCGTGGTGTACTCGAGGCCGACTGTTGCGTTGCCGAACCGGTATTGCGCACCCGTGCCTGCGATCGTCTGACTTTGTGCATTGGGCACGTAGGCGGCAAATGAAACCGCGTTCGGCGCCACGCTGTTGAAGACAGCGGTATAGGGATTCTTGATATAGGTGTACGCGGCGGCGGCATACAACGGCCCGCGAGCGTAGCTCAGGCCGAATGACTTCACGCTATCGGTGGAGAACTGTCCCGCCTGGCCACCAAAGCTATAGAGTCCCGCGACGGAGAATCCGGCGACAACAGGGCTGACGTACTTGACCGCATTGTTAATACGATTGCTCCCGGCCGTATTGTCGATGTCGCCGGCGTGGGCGAAATAGACGGACCAGTTCAGCCCCGCATTGATCTTTGAAAGCAGATCGCCCATTTCCTCGTACTGACGCCCCAGCGTCAGGGCCCCGTACCGGCTTGTGAGCCCCACGTAAGCCTGCCGGCCAAAGAGCGCGCCGTTGTTGCCGATGTTGCCGGTGGATGGGTCAAAACCGTCTTCCAGAACAAAGACCGCTTTCATGCCTCCGCCCAGATCCTCTGCACCTCTAAGCCCCCAACGCGAGATCGAAGCCCCGCCGCTCTGAAGCTGCCAGTTCGAATGGCCCTTCTGGTTGGAGGTATAGGTGATGCCTTCGTCGATGATTCCATACAAGGTCACACTGCTCTGCGCATACGCCGATGCCGAGACGGCACATAGCGAAGCGACCACACACGTCACGCCCTTCATCTCCAGTCTCCTCCAACGTTTGTTTGCTTTCGTCCGAACATTGTCGATAGCCACCGCAATGTCTGTTTTTATTTTTACCGATCGTACAGCTTTAGATTAGCCAAATATTTTCCGGTCGTACAGTATTGTTAGACTGGGACTATCCCTATAGGGCGTCGGTGGGACGACTATGGAGCGCGGCGCCTGCACGAATCGGGCCGGGGCCCGAGATTGCTGATGGAGTGAGGGAGCGCGAACGCGCTGGAGGGGGCGTGCTTTCGTGTTTTCGTGTTTTCGTGCGAGCGCCACGACTGCGCGTAAGCGGTGGCGGCCGCCCTAGTGACTCAAAGGCAGCGGCTGTGCAGCCCGGCGGGGTTGATCGGCCCCGCCGGATACAAGGACGTCACGCGGAGGGCGAGCTTACCGGCCGATCCGATCGGCCAACGAATGCTGCAACGCGGCGAGCGAACTCGCTCGTGGAGGCGCACCGCAGAAACGCCTGCTTCTCGTTCTCGAGGTGCTGCTCGAGGCCATCGCCCGCGGCCAGGCCAACGAGCTGCTTCATCTCGCGAACGGCGGCAGGCGGCAAAGCCGCCACCTTTCGCGCCATCGCAAGCGTCTCTTCCTCGAGCGCGTGCGGCTCGGCAAGCGCTTGCACGAGGCGCAACGCGGCGGCTTCGTCCGCGCTCAGCGCGCCGCGCGCCAGCATCAGCTCAAGGGCCTGGGCCGGCCCCAGCCGGCGCGTCAGATGCCAGGAGAGCCCGCCATCGCTGGAGGTGCCAAGCGCTCCGTAACCGACCACGAAGCGGGCTGACGTGGACGCGACGGCAAAGTCGCACGCCATGGCCAGCGAGAAGCCCGCACCCGCGGCAGCCCCTTGAACGCTCGCAATCACGGGAATGGGCAAGCGCCTGATCGCCAGAATTGCGGCGTGAAGCTCGCCGATCAAGGTTGCGAGAAATGTATCGGACCGCTCCAACCCGGCCAGAATCTGGGCGAGATTGCCTCCCGCCGAGAAAATTCGGCCGGTTGCGCGGATCACCGCCACGCGATGCTTCGCACTCGTCTGGATTGTTTCGAGCGCGTTCAGCAAGCCTTCGCAGAATGCCAGATCGATTGCGTTGGCTTCGGCGTCGTTGCTCAACGTGATGACGGCGATCTCGTCGACTTCGGTCAGGGTAATGGGGCGTGGCATGGGCTGGGCATCTCGGTGGGAAAGAACGGCCGTTCAATCAGGTGGACCAAACGTTATTGGCACGCGAACGCTGCTGGAGGGTGCGTGCCCTTCACGGGTGGACGGCTCAGGACTATCCCCAGTTAACCGTCTCGCGGTCTTACTATATTTTACTTTCGTGAAATTTAAAAGGAGTGTGTGCCGAAGCCCGAGACGCTCACCGCAGGCGCATGCTTTCGTTTGTATTATACTTTTGTACAGTTTTCCGCTGACCCGCCTGATTGGTGGGCGCCAGCCACCCAAACGCCGTCGGGATGAGCGCCCGGTGCGGTGATTCACTATCGGGAATGCAAATGGTAGAACGCGCAGTCGCCAGCAAGAGCACCGGCAGGAAGGGCCGGCCGACGGATCTCAAGCGAGCCGAGCAGCAGCGCGCGCAGGAAACGCGCTGCGCCATTCTGAACGCGGCGCTTGCGGAGTTCGCCGCGAAGGGCTATGAGGGTGCGAGCATCCGCGGCATTTCCGAGCGGATTGGCTTGCAGCATCCGCTCATCACTTACCACTACCGGTCGAAGGATATTCTGTGGCAGGCCGTGGCGGAGCATGTCTTCGAACGCATCCGCGCGCAGTGGGAGGTCTATCTGGACGAGACGCCCCCGGATAGCGCCGCTGAGCGGGTCCGGCTCGTGTATCGCGCCCTCTTCCGCTTCACCGTCGACTATCCCGAGTTTCATCGCTTCATGCTGCAGGAATTTCTCGGGTATAGCGCGCGGTTGCAGTGGGTGGCCGACTCTGTGCTCAAGCCGCTCATCAACTGGCTGCTGCCGCAGATTCAAGAGGCGCAGGACGAGGGCACGTTGCCCAAGATGGAACCCATCCTGTTCCATTACCTGGTGATCAGCCTGACTTCGACGCTTTCCGGCTTTGGGCCCGAGATGCAGGCGACGGCCAATATCTCTCCGTCCGATCCCGCTGTGGTCGAGAGCTACTGGAATGCCGTCGAGGATCTCGTCTTCAACAAGAAGGCCCTGCCTCTGGAACTCGCGAAAGCGCAGCCGCGTGCTTTCGGCGTCGAGAAGCCTCTACGCCCGGCATCTCGCGCGAAGTCCAGCGCGTAAGCTCCCCACACTGCGCCGTGCGAGCAAGGCTCGACACGGCGCGCTGCGTCAAGCCTCCTTCCCTCGCCCCGCGGCTCTGCGGGACTTCCTCCCCAGACGCTCCAATCCGCCAGCACGCGCCTGACGTTCGCGCGTGCGCTCAATAGCACATGCCAAACCAGGCAAACCCCCATCGCCAGATGGATTGACACGCTCATCTCCGCGCCCTAACATACAACTATGCTGCACGCATTCAATATTGTTGAACGTTAGATCGGCGTGAAGCTGGGAGACATGAAGGTTTCGTCATTTTCATCATTTATTAAGGATTCCTTTCAATGAGCGTCATCTCCTTCGAGCGTCACGAGAACGTGGGTCATATCGTCCTCGCCAATCCTCCCGCGAATCTCATTGCGTCCGACTTCGCCAACGCGCTCGAAAGCGCCGTGCGCGAAGCGAGCAAGTCCGATATCAGGTCATTGCTGATTCGCGCGGAGGGTCCCAACTTCAGCTGCGGGGGCGACGTGCTGGATTTCATCGACAAGGATTTCGACGAGTGGCGCACGTTCATCTCGCAGATGCACTACACCTACCGTTCCATCGAAGCGCTGCAGATTCCGACGATCGCGGCCGTGCGCGGCGCGGCGTTCGGCGGCGCGTTCGAGCTCGCGCTGGCTTGCGACATTATTGTTGCTGCGGAAAACGCCACGTTCCGCTGCATCGAAGCCTCCGTTGGCTCGGCGCCAGTCGCAGGCGGCGTGCAACGCCTGGCGGAACGCGCCGGCCGTGCCTACGCGGCGCGCTACGCCATGCTGAGCGAACCCATGTCCGGCACCACCGCGGGCCAACTTGGCGTTGCAGCATTTGTCGTTGGCGAAGAGCAGGTCGAGGACGTTGCCGAGGATCTCGCCGTCAAGCTTTCCAACGGCCCCACGCGCTCCTATGGCGCGATTCGCGCGCTCCTGAAGGCATGGTCGGCAGGCGGTGTGCCCGGCGCCGATGCGCTGATCCTCGATCTCACCATGGGGCTGCACCGGACTGAGGACGCGCGCATGGGGAGAACGGCACGTGCAGAAGCCCTTGCTCGCGGAGTCGAACCGGCTCCGGTCGTTTTTGTCGGCAGATAGCGCTGAGCCCGAAGATCACCTGCACCTTACTGGAACAACGATGAAATTCGGCATCTTTGACCAAAACGATCGCAATGGCCTGCCTGTTCATAAGCAGTACGAAGACAGGCTGCAGATCATCGAGCTTTACGACAAGCTTGGCTTCCATGGCTATCACATGTCGGAGCACCATGCGACCACGCTAAGCGCCTGCCCTTCACAAAACGTGTTTCTTGCGGCCGCCGCGCAACGCACGAAGAGGCTGCGCCTGTCGCCGCTGGTCTACATCCTGCCAGTCCACCATCCCGTGCGTCTTGCCGAAGAAATCTGCATGCTCGACCATCTGAGCCACGGCCGCCTGGAGTATGGCGTGGGCCGGGGCGCCTCGCCCCATGAAATCGAGGCGCTCGGTATCGATTCGGCCACCGCTCAGGCCAGGTACGTCGAGTCATATGAAATCATCAAGCGGTACTTGAGTTCGGCTACCCTCGATTACCAGGGAAAGTTCTGGCAATTCAACGATGTGCCAGTCGAACTCAAGCCGCTGCAAACACCGCCCCCGACGTGGTACGCGCTGGCATCGCCCGATTCGACCGTATGGCCCGCCCAGGAAAAGATGAACATCGTTTGCGGCGGCCCCGTGCAACGCGTCAGGTCGATTACCGACCGCTATCGCGAGGAGTTCGCAAAGAGGCATCCCTTGTCCCACGAGCCGCTCATGGGTGTGAACCGCTATATCGTGGTGGCCGAAACGGACCAGGAAGCCATGGCAATCGGCTCGCGCGCATGGTCGACCTTCTATCCGAACTTTTTCAAGCTCTGGAAGAAGCACGGCACGCAGCCCGTCAACGCAAAGCTTCCGCCGACGTTCGAGCCGCTCGTGGAATCGGGACTCGCCGTGGTCGGCCGGCCCGAAACGGTCCGCGAAAAGCTGCTGGAACAGGCGCAGCAAGGCGCGTTCAACTATCTGATCGGGACGTTCATGTTTGGCGACATGTCCGTGTCGGAAGCGAGGACCAGTATCGGTCTGTTTAGCGAATCGATCATGCCGGCATTCGGCGAGTCGCCAATGCTCCTCTCATGAGCGCAAGCCATCTATTCGCTCCCGAACAGCCAGCGATCGAGGCGTTCGAAAAAGCGCCTGAAATATGAGCCACCTATACATGATTGAATCTGACCGTCATCTGCTTGAAGCGTCGTTGCCCGCCATCGAGCAAATTCAACTGAATCTCCCCACTCTGGCCGATCAACGGGTTATCACATATCGCGCGGCGGGCGACGCGCGCGCGCCCGCCATCGTCCTGCTGCACGGCATTGGCTCGAGTTCGGCGGGCTACCGTGCGCAGTTCGCGGCACTGAGCAAGACGCATCGCGTGATTGCCTGGGACGCCCCAGGTTTCGGGCAAAGCAGCCCGTTCGCAATCGACGCGCCCGCTGCCTCGGACTATGCACAGGTGCTGCTGGCCCTGCTAACCGAGCTGGGCATCGCATGCGCAACCGTTGCAGGCAGCTCCTGGGGAAGCGTGATCGCGGCGACGTTCGCGGCGCGGTATCCGCTGGCGACGCATGCCCTCGTCTTGAGCGCACCCAATGTGGCGCGGGGCCATCTATCCGGTGAGGAACGGAGCGTGGCACGAGAGGCCCTGATGCGAAGCGGCGCGGCGCAGTCGGACGAGGCGCGCGCCGCCGTGGTGGACGCCCTGGTCGCGCCGGGTGCCGGGCCTCTGGTTCGCGCGCACGTGGCCAGGCTAAGAGATGCCGTAACGCCGACGGGATGGCAACACGCCGTGGACATGCTGTTTTCCACCTCCACGCCCACTGTGGTTGCGTCGATCGAGGCGCGGATGTCCGTCGTTGTCGGCAACCTCGACCGCGTCGCTCCACTTGAAGAGCATGCCCGGCCCCTTCACATGGCCGGCCGAGACTCGACGCTGCATACACTCGACGGCATCGGCCACATGCCGAAACTGGAGGCGCCGGGCGCATTCAACGCCATCGTGCTCGCAGCTGCAGCAGCAAAGGCCGCTTGACGAAAGCGCATAAGCCGCGCTGCGGCCGCGGCGCATGCCCGGCCGCTAGCCGATTTAGCGGGCGACCTTTCCGCCCAGCGCAACCGTAGCCCGATTGGCGCAATCGAGCAGTGCCTTGACCGCGTCGCTCTGCGCGTCCGTGTCCAGCGTGGCGGAGGTACCAATGAGACTGATCGCGAATCGAAGCTCCGCGTCCCTGTCCCAAATGGGCGCGGCGACGGACACATAGCCGAGGTCCGCGCGATGAATGGATGTAAAGCCATTGGCGCGCAATTCGGCAAGCGCTTCTTCGCGCAGCGAAGCGGGCGTCAACGGCTGTTGCGCGCTGAGCTCGCGGCTGATGAGTTCCTCTGTGCGGGCAGGTTGAAGGCACGCAATGAACAACTTGCCCGCCGCCGTCGTGACAAGCGGGATCAGGCCCGTTCTCAGCTCGAGCATACTGCGCGCGTCGCCTTCCTGTTTGAAGAGACTGACCGGCCCGTCTTCGGCCCAGGCGGTCACGGCGGCGCCACTGCGCGTTGCGTCCCGCAGCGCGATGACCTCCCGCCGCACGATGTCGAATCCATCAAGCTGATTGATAGCGCTCATGCCCAGGGCAAGCGACGCCGGCCCGAGCTTGTAGCACCCGGGTTTCTCGTCCGCCGCAACCAGCCCGGTCCGCACGAGGCTGATCATGTAGTTGCTCGTCGCGCTTGGCGAGAGTTCGGAGAGCGCGGCAATCTCCTTGAGCGGCAATGCCCGCACACTCGTCTGCAACGCCGTCAAGATCCGGAACGCAATCTCGACGGACTGGATGCCGCGTCTCGCAGTCACATTGTCCATTGTTCAGTCATATCGAAGTCGCGAAAAACTCCACACCGCGTTCGCACGGACGGCCGCCATATTGGCGCCCGAGGGCGCAGCCTCAGGTAATTCAACATAGATTATGTCATTCATTAATGTTGAACTCAATTCCCGCGAGCCCCGTTCAATCTTGATCCGGGGATATCCAGGCTCGGATGTATCGCCCGTGGCGATGGGTTGCATCGAGGAATACAGGCTTCTTTGCGAAAACGCCGTCGCGTAACCTTGCCGTATGCCATCACGAATCGAGGATGCCGGCCCATCATGTATTCCGAACATTCCGCAACCGACCTGTCACTGGCTTCATCGCAAAGAACGATTGTTGCCCGGACCGCTGGCCGCCAGCATGGTCCCATCACGCGGCTCGTCAGCCCGTCCGATCTGGGCGAGTTGCTGAAGCCCTTTGTTTTTCTCGATCACTTCGATAACTCGGCAGCAACCAACATGCGGTTTGCCATGCACCCTCATTCCGGCATTGCGACGACGACCGTGCTGCTGGAAGGCGAGGTCGAGTATGAAGACACGACAGGCGCTTCAGGGATCCTGCCGGTCGGCGGCGTCGAGTGGATGAACGCGGGGTCGGGCGTATGGCATGACGGCCGCGCAACGGGCGATGGGCGTGGGCGCGGCTATCAGCTGTGGGTCGCGTTGCCGCCCGGGCTCGAACTGGGCGTTCCCCATAGCCAGTATTTGTCCGCGAGCGAAGTCCCTCGCATCGGACCGGCCAGCGTCGTACTGGGGTCCTATGGAAATGTCGAAAGCCCGATTGCCGCGCCGCCAGGCATCAATTATCTGCTCGTGCGGCTAGCGGCGGGGACCCAGTGGCAGTACATCCCGCCACCGGGGCACAACGTCGCCTGGCTCAGCGTTCAACGCGGCGCACTGAATATTGGCGACGAGCGCGTCGCCAACGAGCTCGTAGTATTCGAAGAATCCGAAGAGCGTCTGGTCATCACGGCAGACGGGGATTCGGAGTTCGTTCTCGGCTCTGCCGTCGCGCATGCGCACGAGCTCGTGCTCGGCTATTACTCGGTCCATACCACGGCGCAGGCGTTGCGCGCGGGGGAAGACCGCATCATGGAGATTGGGGCAGAGCTGCGTCGCATTGGCCGCATCAAATAGCCCCATGCCTCCCTCATTCCCTTTAACCGCTTCACCAAAGTACAGAGACCCCATGGCCCCGAACAACCGCGAAGAACCCGCCGTGCCAGACGTCCATGTCGGTAACGCGGCCATTCCGTCCATTGGCTACGGCACTTACGGAATGAGTGGCGCAGACATCTACCGGGTGGTACCCGAGGCCCTGCGCGCCGGTTTCCGTCATATCGACACCGCGCAAATCTACCGTAATGAAGGCGAGATTGGTGACTGTATCGCTGCGTCCGGCATTCCAAGACGTGATCTCTTTCTGACGACCAAGGTCTGGGTAAGCCACTACGGCAGTCAGCACTTCGAAGCATCGGTCGACGAGAGTCTGCGCAAGCTAAGGACCGACTATGTCGACCTGCTCTTGCTGCACTGGCCGGGATCGGACGTGCCGCTGCCCGAACAGATCGAGGGGCTCAACACGGTCGTGCGCGCGGGCAAGGTCCGGCATATCGGCGTCAGCAACTTCAACCGCGGCCTGATGACCGAAGCGGTCCGGCTCTCCGCGGCCCCGCTTGTGACGAACCAGTTCGAATATCATCCGTACCTGAACCAGTCCTTACTCGTCAAAAGTACCCTGCAGGCAGGACTTGCCGTAACCGCCTATTGCGGCATGGCTGTCGGCCGTGTCTTCAAGGAGCCAGCGCTCGAGCGGATCGCGGCCCGCCACGACAAAACCATCGCCCAAATTGTCTTGCGATGGCTCGTGCAACAGCACGGTACGGTTGCGCTTTCAAGAACCACTCGCGTCGATCGGCTCGCGGAGAACCTTGCGGTGTTCGACTTCGAGCTGGACCGTGCGGACATGGCGGCCATACACGCACTGGCGACGGCGAACAGCCGGATCGTCGATCCTCCCGGACTCGCTCCGCAGTGGGACAGCACCGCCCCTTGACTCCATGAACCTGCGGGATGGCGCCGCGATCACGCGCGCGCCCTCCGTTCGCACTCAGCCACGCTGTACTTGCCTTCCCTGGAAGTGATCTTGGACCGATGCATCGTTCAATGACACTCCGTTCCCCGCTTCACCCATCAGCGTTTCCCCTACCTCGACACCGTCTGCCTCGCCATTATATCTTCCTGAGAAGATGTTTAAGAAAACGTGTTTGACAGGACAGGCGTGCGTTGACAAATGAAACCACTGGATGATCACGGGACGATCTGCGCGTCCCCGTCTGCACCGAAACCAACTGAAGCGCAAATATCAGCGGCTCCGCGCTTCGTCTGGGACGACGACTACGCGCTCGGCCATCGGTCGATGGACGAGACGCATCACGAGTTTGTTGCGTGCGTCAATGCCTTGCTCACCGTTGGAGACGACGGCATCGCGGCAGCGCTCGAGACTTTCGCCGAGCACGCAAACCGGCACTTCGGCGAAGAGGACGACGCCATGCGTGCGAGCGCCTATGGCTCGGCCGGCTGCCATATCGATGAACACGCCGCTGTGCTCCGCTCAGTCGACGAAGTTCGCGAGGCGCTCGCACAAGGGCGAACCCAAGTCGTGCGTGCCTTCGCGAAGGCGCTCGTGGACTGGTTTCCCGAGCATGTGCGTGTGATGGACCAAGGCCTCGCACGCTGGCTGGTTCAGCAGGAACTCGGGGCGGCTCCCGTGGTCATCCGGCGCCGCCTGGACCTTGCCGCCTGACATGCCCCTCTTTTATCTGGACGCTCTCATGGAAACTGTCAAATCCCCCGTCGGCGATACGTTGCAGGTCCGGGTCTCAGCCAGGACGCCGTTGGCCGAAGATATTCTCGGCTACGAATTCACCCCTGTCTCGGACACACCGTTGCCCGACTTCGAAGCCGGCGCGCACATCGACGTGCACCTGCCCGGCGGCCTGGTGCGTCAGTATTCTTTGTACGACCTGCCAGGCGACACGCCGCGCTATCGCATCGGTGTGCTGCGCGACGCCAGGTCTCGAGGCGGCTCGGTTGCGTTCCACGAAAGCGTGCAGGAGGGCGACACACTCTCGATCAGCGTCCCGCGCAATCACTTCGCGCTGCAGAGCGGCCCTGACCGATCGATCCTGTTTGCAGGCGGCATCGGCATTACACCGATCCTCAGCATGGCGCAGCAACTCGCGCGCGAGAACCGGCCTTTCGAGCTGCACTACTGCGGGCGCTCGCTGCCGCGCATGGCGCTGATCGATCGCCTGCGCCAGATCGCGTCGCCCGACGGCGTGCAGGCGCAGATGCAAGCGCAGGTGCATATGCACATGGACGACGGCCCGGCCGAGCAGCAACTCGATGCGCGAGCCGCGATAGGCGCACCGTCTGCCGACCGGCATCTGTACGTGTGCGGCCCCACCGGCTTCATGGACACCATCCTGCAGACGGCACGCGAACTCGGTTGGGACGAAGGCCACCTGCATCGCGAATATTTCGCGGCGGCGCCCATCGAGACCTCGGGGGACGAGCGCTTCGAAATCGAGATCCACAGCAGTGGCCAGGTGATCGAGGTCGCCGCTGGCCAAAGCGTCGCGCACGCCTTGCTCGATGCGGGCTTCGATCTGCCGCTGTCCTGCGAGCAGGGTGTCTGCGGCACCTGCGTGACGAAGGTGCTGGCCGGCGTGCCGGACCATCGGGACCTTTATCTGACTGACGACGAGCGCGCAAGCAACGATTGCTTCCTGCCGTGCTGCTCACGTGCCAGGACATCCCGTCTCGTGCTTGATCTCTGATCGCCGGTCAATCATCGCCAAATATTCTAGCGAGGAGTCGCAAATGCTAAGCAGGCAGGATAACGAATTAATGTGCCGGATTGGAGCAGGGACACCCATGGGCGATGCGATGCGCCGCTTCTGGCTGCCGGTGATCCAGTCCGCGGACATGCCCGAGGCGAACGGCGACCCCCAAACGGTCGAGCTGCTGGGCGAGCGCTTCGTGGTGTGGCGCGACGAGCAGGGCCGGCCTGGCCTCTTTGCGGAAGGTTGCCTGCACCGCGGCGCCTCGATGCAGCTGGCCCGCTCGGAAGGCGATGGCCTGCGCTGCATCTACCACGGCTGGAAGTTTGCCGTGGACGGCAAGGTGCTGGAAACACCGAACGTAGAAGACCCGAAATTCAAGGAGCGCATCAAGGGCCGCACCTATCCGGTGCGCGAGGCGGGCGGCCTCGTATGGGCGTATCTGGGCCCGCAGGGCGACGCGCCGCCCTTTCCGCACTGGGCGTTCATGGACCAGCCGGACGCGCATCGCATCAACGCCTGCGCGGTCATCAACGCCAATTTCGTCCAGGTGATGGAAGGACTCGTCGACTCCTCGCATTTGACCGTGCTGCACAGCTCGGCACTGGCGAGGACCAATGACTCCGAGCTCGACTATGCGAAAAAGACCTCGCATATGCAGTTCGACGCGGCGCCAAAAATCGAAGCCGACGAAACGGACTTCGGCTTCCACTATGTCGCCATCCGCCAGACCGGTGACACGCGCATCGCCCGGGTCACGGCGTTCGCCGCGCCCTGCTTCATCGCCAATGCAAACGGCGATATCTGGCTCGCGATCGTTCCGGTGAACGACGAGCGCTGCAACCTGTATCACGTGTGGTGGGACGCCGAAAAGCGCGTTGGCGAAGAGCCGCTGCGCAGCGAGCAATTGCTGTTCGTCGGTCTCGACGAGCCAACCTTGCGCAAGTACGGCATGACGGCGGATACCTGCGACTCCGCGGCAGCGATGTCGCTTGCCAACGCCTTTGGCCAGGACCGCGCAAAGCAGCGCGGCGGCCACTTCACCGGCTTCGACAGCATCACGCAAGAAGACGCGGCGTGCAGCGTGTCGAGCGGCGCGATCCGCGACCGCTCGCAGGAGCTGCTGTGCCCCGCGGATATCGCGATCAGCCGCCTGCATCGCAGCCTGCTGGCCTGCGCACGGGCCGCTCGCGACCAACGCGAGATCCCTGCGCTGCGCGCTGCGTCGGGCGGCGCCATCGGCATCTCCGCCGAGATCGGCCAGGACCAGGACTGGCGTAGCCTGGTTCCGCACCACCGGATCGTCTCGGCGCAAGGCGCACGTACAGAACGCAGCCAATAACTGAACACTGACAAGGAGTCCTGCATGTTGAATCGCGAAGACAATGAGCTGCTCTGCCGTGTCGGCCCGGGAACGCCGGGCGGCGCCTTGATGCGACGCTTCTGGCACCCGGTGTGCACGTCCGCCCAGTTGCCCCACCCGGACTGCGCGCCACTGCGTGTGCGCCTGCTCGGCGAAAACTATGTCGCCTTCCGGGACACCGAAGGCCAGGTCGGCTTTCTGGAAGAGCTGTGCATGCACCGTGGCGCGTCGCTCGCGCTGGGACGTGTCGAGGAAGGCGGCATCCGCTGCCTCTATCACGGGTGGAAGTTCAGCGCCTCCGGCAGCGTGATGGAAACGCCGAATCATGCTGACCCGAAGTATGCACAGCGCCTGAAGGCGCCCGCCTTTCCCGTGCGCGAGGAAGGCGGCATCGTCTGGGCCTACGTGGGCCCCGCCGGGCAGGTCCCGCCGTTCTCGCGCTACGCGTTCATGGACGCCCAGCCGCAGCACCGCGTCGTCCTGCGCATCAACGTCGCCTGCAACTACTTGCAGCTCGTCGAGGGTGGCGAAGACAGCTCGCATGTCGGCGTGCTGCACACCAACATGGCGCGCCCCGGCTGGAAGGACAACGAGTTCACGCGCAACCCGGATGTGGTCAATCCTGCCGCGCTCGCTTCCAACGACCTGGAGCCGACGCTCAAGATCGAGGAAACGGCGTTCGGCTTCCACTATGTTGCCTTGCGCAAGACCGACGATCCGAAGATCCGCAATGCGCGCGTGGTGCCGTTCATCGTGCCTTATGGCCGCATCATCCCGGCCCCGGCGTTCCTGTTCACCGTGCTCGAGGTGCCCGAGGACGACATGCACACGAGCACCTTCATCGTCGTGCATGGCGATGCGCCGATCACCGAAGAGAAGATCATCGAGCTGCTGGGACTGAATGACCCGCGCTACTACGATCGCAAGAGCTGCACCTTCACGGCCAGCTGGGCGGATACGTTCGGCCAGAACCGCGAGCTGATGAAGGAGAACTGGACCGGATTGCGCGGCGTAGAGGTTGAAGATGCCACGATCGGGCTCTCCCAGGGGCCCCTCTACGACCGTTCGCGCGAGCACCTCGTGCCCGCCGACCAGGCCGTCGTGCGCGTGCGCCGTGTGCTCCTCGAGTCGATCCGGCGCGTAGCGGAAAACCGTCAGCCGGCGGCGCTCGGCCTCGACCTGCGCGGCGTAAGCGCTTGCGACAGGCAGCTCGACGAAAACGAGTCCTGGCAGGATCTGCTGCCTTCGCACCGCCAGCCGGCAACAGCCTGAGGAGCCTCGCCATGACCAGTCATTCCATGCGCCACGACGCGCCCGACTACCTCTCCCTCTTGCGGCTCGATGGCCGGGGGTTCGTGCTGCTGGGCGCCGGTCAGGGCATCGGCGAGCAGACCGCCCATGCGCTCGCGCAAGCCGGTGCCCGCGTCCTGTGCGTCGACAAAGACCCGCAGCTGGCCCGCAACATTGCCGAAGCCGTTGGCGGGATTCCCTGCGCCGCCGACGCGACCTCGCGCGCCGACATGGAGCGCGTGTTCGATACGGCGCGCCGGCAGTTCGGACGCGTGCACGGCGTGGTCGACATCATCGGCGTTGCGGGCATCAAGCCGCTTTCGGCGGTCGACGACGACTCCTGGGCCCAGCAATTCGACATCGTCCTGCGCCATGCGTACCTCGCCGTGCAGATCGGCGGTGAGATGATGAAGGCCGATGGCGGCGGCACCTTCGCGTTCGTCGGCTCGCTGGCCGGTGAGCGCTGCGTGCCGAACGAGGTCGCCTACGCCAGCTCGAAGGCCGCGTTGCATCATTTCGTGCGCAGCGCCGGCGCCGAGTATGCGCACCACGACGTGCGCATCAACGCGGTCTCGCCGGGCTTCGTGCGCACGCCGCGGCTGGTGCAGCGCCTGAGCGGAGCCACGTGGGCAACCATCGACGAAGCGATCCCCCTCGGGCGTGCCGCCTCGCCTGCTGACATCGCGGGCCACCTGCTGTTCCTGAGCTCGGACCTCAGCGCCCACATGGCCGGCGAAATCGTCAACGTCGATGGCGGTATTGGCGTGCTTGCCGCCGTGCCCAAGCTGACATTCGCACCGTCCGCGACACCGACACCCTGACGCCGATCGACGGCGAAGCTTTGCGAGGGAAGCCGGCCGAGGCCGGCTTCCCTGCTTTATACGGATATGCCGTGCCCGCCACACGCCCTCCGCCAATACCCTTTCCTTCGCTCCCGTCCCTCACGGACCCGCGTCATGATTTGGCGCCGGGAAATTTCCGTACAATAGTGAACGGCCGTACTGGCGGCTGGCCCGCGCCAGTCGAGCTCAAAAAAACGCATGAAATGGCAAGGAAACCATCGAGATGAGCAGCGCCGTTCCCAAGCAACCCGCACGCACCCGCACCAGCAAGAAAGCTTTGCCGGCACAAACGGAATCCGTGAGAAAGCCGGGTCTCCCCGGGAGCAGCCAGATCGAATTCATCACGCTGCAATGGCAGCGCGAACATAGCGATCTCGATCTTTCGAACTTCCTGCTCGCGATCTACTTCATGGGGCTCGGCACACTCGTCGAGCAGGCCTTCGACAAGATGTGCCAGCGCATGGCGGGGATCAGCGGCTCCGACATGCGGGTGCTACTCGCCTTGCGCCGCAGCGGCCATCCGTACGCGAAGCGCCCCACCGACCTGTATCGCGCGCTGCTCGTGACCTCGGGCGCAATCACCAAGAAGATCGACCGCCTGGCCGGCCTCGGCCTCGTGGAGCGGCAACCCGATCCCAGCCACGGCGGCGGGTTCATCGTGCATCTGACCAGGAAGGGTCTCGATCTCGTCGAGAAGGCGGTCGTGCGGCTCGCCGAAGAATCGTCGATCGCACCGGCCATGGCGCACTTTTCGGAGGAAGAGCGCGCCGCAGGCAATGCGTTTTGCCTGCGCGCGCTCGCATTGATGGAAGAACATGTGCTGCCCGGACTCGAAGAGCCCGATCAGGCAGCACCGAAGTCACGCGCCAAAAATACGCGGCGCGCGGACTGAGCGCGCTAGAACAGGTGGCGAATGCCGACGACCGTGCCTACCGTCGTGCCCGTGGTGCCGTAAAGCGCCCCGTCGATGGACAAGCCTGTGTCCATTTTCCCGTGGTTGTTCACAATGCCGACCTGGGCGTAAACCGATGTCTGTCTGGACAGGAGATATTGACCACCCACCGCGCCCAGAACAGAGTGATTCGAAGAATCATTGCGGTCGGTCGTGTACCACACGCCCCCGTTCACATCGATCGTCGGCGTAATATAGTAGTCAGCGCCGCCACCGTACACGTTGCTGCTGAACGACCCGGAAACCTTGTAGCTGGCGAACGATGCCTTGACGGTCAACGAGCCGAATTTATATGAGGCCCCCAGCATCCGGCCGAAAAAGTCCACGGTGGTTGGAATAGGCGTTTGCCCCGTGCCACCCGAATTTCCGTTGTAGAAAGCCGCATCGATCAACAGCGTGCCATTGTCGTAATGCAGATCCGCCGAGTATTGCCGGCCAGCCGCGAAATTACCGGCCTCGCCGCCAAGCGCATACATTACGCTACCCTGAAACCCGTATATGACGGGGCTCGTGTACGATACGGCGTTTGAATTGAACACCCCCGTAGCCGCTACGCTGTCGACGTAGATAATGGCGCTGCTGCCGAAGGTCGACATACCGCGAGGATCGAGTCTATAGGCTGCAAGAAAGAACGGGGAAAGTTGCAAGCCCGCCTTCACTTCGCCCAGATCGCTCTTCAAGCCAACGTAGGCCTGGCGGCCGAACAGATTCCCGTTCGAAATGCCAAAGCCCCCGTTTGCAACGCTGATGCCGCTTTCGAGCTTGAACTCCGCCTTCAGACCGCCTCCGAGGTCCTCCGTGCCCTGCAGACCAAACTGAGACGGCGCGGATCCAGAGTCGATAAGAGAAAATTGCTTCCCGGCATTCTGTCCGGTGGCGCTATTCAAGGTTTTGCTCGTGTATAACAAGCCCGAATCGAGCAGACCATACAACGTCACGTTGCTTTGCGCGTGAGCCACGCCTGCGAAAAGCACCATCGTCACACCGACTGCGATATTGCGCTTGGCGAACCATTCCGTCTTTACCATCTCCAGTCGTCTCCGATATATCGATTCTAGTTAAGTACAAGTCAAACATCCCCTGTCCGGCAGAAAACCAGAAGCTCTCTACCCGACACAGTCGTTCGTACAGCGTGGGTCACGGTGCCCGCGATTACCAGAAACACCCCATATTTTTCGGAAAATTACCGCAGTGTTTATTTTGATGTACTGATTACATAGAAAGATGGTGCGGCACTCAGAAGCATAGCCACCGGCGTGCGCCGGCGAATTCGTCCAGTTCGTCCACTCAAACCTTCACAGCCCTGGGATCCTGCTCGCAAGGATGCACACGCTCGACTCGCTCGCCCCGCTCAAGTAGACCATTTCATACAAATCATCTTCTAAGGAAGATACATCCATGGCATCTTCTGCGTCAACCAAGGCGATTCCAGGGAGTTACCCCAGTGGCGAAATGCTCATAAGCGGCGCGTTATTTCACGGAAAATGCTTCTGTAATCTCCATGCATTGCAAGCTGACGGCTATGCCGTCACCTTCCCGAGTACGCGAATTGATTTCCGCATAGTCTTCCGTGGAATACATTTTTCGTGTATGGATGGACAGTAAGTAAGCGCTACATGGCCGACTCGTGGCGAACCACAACGAAGCGTCAAAGGTCATTGATTTCAACGGCTTTGTGCGCAGCTGGCCGTCCGCCGAATCGCACTCATCGTTCTATCGCGTGCAACGTTGCGTTGCCGTACAGGAGATGTGCGCATGATCGCGGCCGACATAGTATTGCGCTGTGACCCGTAACTCCACGCTTCGGCCCGAGCGGCCGCATCTTCACCTGCGCTTGCGTGGACCAACCACCTGAATCAGGATTCCGAAATGAGTACAACACCAACTTACAAGTACTATGCGGGCGGGAAATGGCTCGAAGCCCAGGATGCGCAAACCTTCGAGGTCCTGGAGCCCTATAGCCGCCAACCGTTCGCGCGGGTTGCCGCGGGCGGACGCCCGGAAGCCCGCGTTGCGGTACAAGCCGCTGCCGAGGCATTTCCGGCTTGGTCCAGCACGCCGCCGGCCGAGCGTGCGCGCCTGTTCCTGAAGGCGGCTGAGATCGTCAAGCGCCGCCGCAGCGAGATTGCCAACGCACTCGCCCGCGAAACCGGCAGCACGATTTCGTTCGCCAACTTCCAGCAGGATCTCGTGGCCGCAACGCTCGAACAAGCGGCCGGCTGGATGTACCAGCCGGCGGGCCAGGTGCTGGCGACGAACCAGCCCGGCGCGCACTCCATCGCGGTGCGCCGCCCGCTGGGTGTGGTAGCGAGCTTCACGCCCTGGAACGGCGCCAACATTCTTTCCTGGCGCGCGGTCATCTCGCCGATCGGCGCGGGCAATACCGTCGTGGTGAAGCCCTCCGAACTCGCGCCCGTCTCTGCCGGCTTGATGCTGGCCGAGATTGCGCACGAAGCGGGTTTCCCTGAAGGCGTAATCAACGTCGTGTCCCACGCACCGGGCGCGGCAGGCGAAATCGCTGACGAGTTCTTCGATAACCCGGATGTGCGGGTCATCAACCTGATCGGCGGCGTCAAGACAGCGCGCATGCTCGCAGAGCGCGCGGGCCGCACGCTCAAGCGCACCGTGCTGGAGCTCGGCGGCTACAACCCGATGATCGTGCTCGACGATGTCGATCTCGACTATGCGGTCCGTACGGCGACATTCGGCTCGTTCTTCCATCAGGGGCAGATTTGCCTGAACACGCGCCACATCATTGTCCAGCGCAAGATTTACGACGAGTTCGTGACGCGATTCGTGGCCCGAACCCGGACCCTCACCAAGGGCGATCCGCAGAATCCGGCCACCATCATCGGACCGCTGGTGACGCCCGCCGCCGTCAAGCTCGTTGATGACCGTATCAAGGAAGCCGTCGCCAAGGGCGCCGTCGTACGCACCGGCGGCCGCCACGAAGGTCAGGTCTACGAACCTACGATTCTGACCGATGTTCCCGCCGACGCGCTGGTCGCCCAAGAGGAAACCTTCGGGCCCGTGGTCGTGGTCGAAGCTGTGGACACACCCGAGGAAGCCGTGGCAGCCGCCAACCGCACCATGTATGGCCTGTCCTCCTCGATTCTGGCAGGCGACACGTACCGCGCGTTCGAGCTCGCTCCCAAGATCCAGTGCGGGATCGTCAACGTCAATACGGCGACGGTCAACGACGAGATCCATGCGCCGATGGGCGGCGTGCGCGACAGCGGCTGGGGCCGCACCGGCCCGGACAGCCTGGCCGATTTCAGCGACGTCATCTGGATCAATTCGCGCAGCGCGCAGACGCCCTATCCGTTCTAGGCCAGCGGCGCGGCCATCTCGATCGTTTGATTCGCCCATCATCATGCCGACCAGCACGCGCTTCGCTGTCGCCGTTCACACGCTTGCCGCCATGGCGGCAAGCGGTGGCAAGCCCCTGCGCTCCGAAGACCTGGCGCATAGCGCCAGCACTAGCGCGGTCGTGATCCGAGCACTGCTGCAGCGCTTGAGCGATGCACGGCTCACGACCGCGCAGCTCGGCGCGGGCGGCGGCGCGTTGCTGGCGAGGCCTGCGAAAGAGATCAGATTGCTGGACGTGTATCTCGCAGTGGAGGACCCGGCGCTTTTTTCCTTGCACCGGAGCCCGCCCTGCGCCGACTGCCCGATTGGCGGCAACATCCTCGCCGCGATGCAGCCATCGCTGGATCGCGCGCGTCGGGCGCTCGAAGACGAGTTGGAAAAGGTGAGCGTGGCCGATATCGCGCGAGAGGTCGCGCGGCTCGGTCAGTTCGCCATTGCGTTGTAGTAGTGCTTTTTTTTACCCACAAATGTCACTGTGTCGGTGACAGATTTTCTGGAGATTTGTATGAGCATCGGTATCATTGGATCGGGCAATATCGGCGGCGGTTTCGCTCGCGCGCTGGCCAGCAAGAATATCCCCGCTGTGATTGCCAACAGTCGCGGCCCGGAATCGCTAAAGGCGTTGACTGAAGAGTTGGGGCCGTCCATCAGGGCCGTCACGGTGGCCGAAGCGGCTCGGGCCGACATCGTGCTGGTGGCGGTGCCATGGGACGCGATCAAGGATGCGCTTGGCGGGCTCCCGGACTGGAATGGCCGGATCGTGATCGACAGTAACAATCCGCTTGTGCATCTTGATCCGGATTCCGCTGATGCTGGGGATACGGCGAATCCGTTTGCAGCGCTTGGGATCAAGCCCGCGGATATCGGCGGGCGGTCGTCGAGTGTGGTGTTCTCTAACTGGGTGCCCGGCGCGCGTGTCGTGAAGGCGTTCAATCATCTGAATGCGCAGGTGTTTGATAGTCTTCAGGTGCCCAATGGGCAGCGGGTCTTTTTCCTTGCGGGTGATGATGCTGATGCCAAGGTGCAGGTTGGCAAGCTGATTGCGCAGCTGGGGCTGGCTAGCATTGACCTGGGGTCGCTTGAATCTGGTGGACGGTTGATTCAGATTCCGTTTGGGCCGCTTTCTATTGTTAATCTTGTGGCGATCTAAGGGCTCCGTTTGAAAACGGTGTGATTTTTAAGGCGTTGGCCTTAACTTGTATTCGCGGCGGGCCGCGGGCGTTGCCCCTGTGCGGGGCGGCACCTACTTTTCTTTGCAGCCGCAAAGAAAAGTAGGCAAAAGAAAGCGGCTCAAACCGCTAGTGTGACGCAGTCCCCCACTGCCCTGTCATTCGGAGCGGCTCCGGGGCATCCGTCGCCTCGTACACTCCGCCTTAGTGACAAGGGGCTCATCCTTCCCGCCGCGCGCTACGCGCGGGCGGAAGGGTCTGCAAGGAAAACCGTTCGTTTTGCGAGACGATTGCGCGGGGTGATGCCAGGCAAAGTGGCAAGTGTACACAGGAACGTTTCCGGTCGAATACGCTGGAGTCCTACGAAAACGCTTGCATCCCACCGGCTTTAGTTATGCCCCACGGCGCGCGCAGCGCCGCCGGATGAATGAGTCCTTAGTCACTCCGGGTGAAGGCGAGTGGAGACAGACGCTCCGGAGCCGCTCCGCTATAAGGCGAGTGGTGAACTGCGTCACACTGGCGGGGTGAGCGGCTTTCTTTTGCCTACTTTTCTTTGCCGCGGCAAAGAAAAGTAGGTGCCGCCCCGCACGGGGGCAACGCCCGCGGCCCGCCGCGAATACAAGTTAAGGCCAACGCGGCGCACCGCCCGCAGACCTGCCTAGTGCAGGTAATAATCAACCTGATGACGCGCCTCCCGCATACCAGTAAGCGCCTCACGAACCCTCAGATGCTCCGGATGATCCGCATAAGCCTCGAGCGCTGCACGCGATTCGAAATCCGTAACCAGCACCACATCGCAGGCGTAATCGACTGCGCTAACATCGATCCCCACTTCAAGCGCCACCAAACCGGGAATCACCCCTCGAAGACTTTCGAACTCCTTCTTGACGTACGACGCCGTCTCGCGACGCTCCTCTGCGGTTCGACCCGCAACACGCCACATCACGATGTGCCTGATCATGCTCATGCCCTTGTAAATAGACTCAAAACGACCGCATAGCCGGAACACTTCTCCTCCGCCAGCGACTCCTCCACACTATATTTTCCGTTCGTGCAATTTAGATCCACGATAGGCCCTTCTCGTGACAAGAGAAATAGCCTCGCGGAAGAACTGTCCTCCGCATGGTGGAAGAATCACACTGAGGTCATCCTGTTGGCGCCTGGCAACTCCATCCACCACTTTTCCACCTACTGGAAATTTGTTTTCGCGCTCACGCATATTTTTCCTTCACGAACGCCGCTAGAGTGCGGGCATGACCGCTCAACAATGAAGCCGGCAAAGAGATACGTGGAGGCAGCAATGCGCAATATCAGCGAAGACACCATTACCCAAGCCGTCCTTGCAGCCATGAGCGGCTGCAAGAATCCCAGGCTGCGCACCGTCATGACCAGTCTCGTGCAGCATCTGCACTCCTTTGCGCGCGACATCGAACTGACCGAGGACGAGTGGCGCTACGCGATCCAGTTCCTCACCGAGGTCGGTCATATCACCGATGACAAACGTCAGGAGTTCATACTGCTTTCCGATACGCTCGGCCTCTCGATGCTGACCACGACGCAGAACAACCGCAAGCCGCCCGAATGCACGGAGGCCACGGTGCTGGGCCCGTTCTTCGTGGAAGGCGCGCCCGAGTACCAGAATGGCGAGGACGTATCCAATGGCGCGGCCGGTCTGCCGTGCTTTGTCTCGGGCAACGTTCGCGGCCTGGACGGCGAGCCCGTGTCGGGCGCAGCGCTCGAGATCTGGCAATCGGACGAGGACGGCTACTACGACGTCCAATACGCCGATCCACAGCAGGAGGAGATGGAATTTCGGGCACGCGCCCGTCTGCGCACGCTGGCCGACGGCCGCTTCCACTTTCGCTCGATCCTCCCGGAGGCGTATCCCATCCCGCACGACGGCCCGGTGGGCAAGATGCTCGAAGCGCTCGGAAGACATCCGTGGCGTCCCGCACATCTGCATTTCTGGATCAATGCGGCCGGGTATGAGCCCCTGATCACGCATGTCTTCCGCAACGGGGACCAGTACCTCGATTCGGACGCCGTCTTTGGCGTGCGCTCCACCCTGGTGGCGGACTGGGTCGAGCACGCCCCGGGCGTGGCGCCCGATGGCACGCGGATGGACACGCCGTTTTACACGCTCGACTATGACTTCGTCCTCAATCCGGTCGCGCAGACGGCATGACGCCGGCACCCTTCCCGATCAACCGAACTTCGAGCTCCATCGTGCCCACATCTGACTTCGTTTATAACGGTCGCGCGACACGCGTCGTGTTCGGCAGCGGATCACGCGCCCATCTCGAACGTGAACTGCTGGCGCTGGGCGCGCAGCGTGCATTGGTCCTGTGCAGCCCGGAGCAGCATGCACTCGGGGCATCGGTGGCCGAACAACTGGCTAGCCGCTCAGCGGGCCTGTTCGATCGCGCCGCCATGCACGTGCCGGTCGAGCTTGCGCGCGAAGCGCGGGCAACAGCCAGCTCGCTGGGGGCCGATTGCATCGTCGCGGCGGGCGGCGGATCGGCGATCGGACTCGCCAAGGCCATCGCGCTCGAATCGAGCCTGCCCATTCTCGCCATGCCCACCACTTACGCCGGAAGCGAAATGACGCCCATCTACGGGCTCACCGAAGCCGGCCAGAAGCGCACCGGAACCGACCTTCGCGTCCTGCCGAAGACGGTCATCTACGATCCGGACCTCACGCTGACGCTGCCCGTTGCCATGTCGGTCACGAGCGGCATCAACGCCATCGCGCACGCGGCCGAGGGCCTGTATGCGCGCGATGCCAATCCGCTAACGAGCCTGATGGCCGAAGAAGGGATCGCGGCGCTCGCGCGCAGCCTGCCCAATATCGTCGCGAAGCCCGACGATCCGGCCGCGCGCGCCGACGCCTTCTACGGCTCCTGGCTGTGCGGCGCCGTGCTCGGCAGCGTCGGCATGGCCTTGCATCACAAGCTTTGCCATACGCTGGGCGGCAGTTTCGATCTGCCGCACGCGCCAACGCACACGATCGTGCTGCCACATGCGCTGGCGTACAACGCCGAGGCTGCACCGGAAGCGATGAAGCGCATCGCAAAGGCCGTCGGGCATGAAAACGCGGCGCAGGGGCTGTACGAACTCGCACGCGCAAACGGCGCGCCCATTGCGCTGAAAGACATCGGCATGCGCGAAGACCAGCTGGACCATGCCACCGACCTCGCGTGCAGCAATGCGTACTGGAATCCCCGTCCGCTGGAACGCGACGCGATTCGCGCGCTGTTGCAACGCGCGTTCGAAGGCGCCGCGCCGAAGCCGTAATGCCGCGAATCCCCCGCGTTTATCGGAGCCGTTCGCAATGAAGTTGCTGCATATCGATTCCAGTATTCTCGGAGCCCGTTCGGTTAGCCGTTTGCTCTCCTCAAAAATCGTCGAACAAGAAAGGAGACTGCACCCGGCTCTCGACGTGGTGTACCGCGACCTTGCGTGCGATTGCGCGTTGCACTTTTCTGCCGCGCACATGGCCGCGCGGGCCGGTGAAACGCTCCAAGGCGCCGAACTCTGCAGCGATCTCGAACTCAGCCAGGAGTATCTGGATGAACTGTTCGAGGCCGATATCATCGTCATCGGCGCGCCGATGTACAACCTGACGGTCCCGTCCCAGTTGAAGGCATGGATCGACCGCATTGTCATAGCGGGAGAAACCTTCACCTATGACGAAACCGGCGCGGTCAGGACACTGCTCCCACCCGGCAAAAAGGTCATCATTGCTTCGACACGCGGCTACGTCTACCGGGCCGACACCTCAACGGCGGCGCTCGAGCACCATGAGCGCTTTCTGAAAGGCGTGTTCTCCTTCCTCGGGTTACGCGACGTGACGGTGGTCCGCGCTGAGGGTCTTGCGCTCGGAGCCCGCACCCGCAACGCCGCGATCTGCCACGCACAGGTCCAAATAGCGGCCATCCGGCCTTGACGGTTTCGGCCAGCGTCCATCGCCCACAGCGATGGGTCCCATCAAAAAAACCAGGCTATTCAGATGGTCATTCGAAGCCTATCGTGCAGCTAACCGGCAAACATATCGTCTGCCACATCGGAGAGAAATTCCATGAAACTGCTGCACGTTGATTCCAGCATCCTCGGCCCCGGCTCGGTTAGCCGCGATTTGTCGGCGGATGTCGTCGCGACCTTCAAGGGCCGCCAACCCGACCTCACGGTCACGCGTCTGGACCTGGCCGCCACGCCCATCGGCCATCTCACGGCTGCACACCTCGCGGCCGCGCAAGGCGCGCCCGTCGACGATGCATTGAAGGCCGACGTCGCCATCGGCCTGGCCGCGCTCGAAGAATTCCTGGCCGCCGACATCGTGGTCATCGGCGCGCCGATGTACAACCTTGGCATCCCCTCGCAACTGAAGGCCTGGATCGACCGTATCTCCATCGCCGGGAAGACGTTCCGCTACACCGAGCAGGGCCCCGTCGGCCTGTGCGGCGGCAAGAAGCTGGTCATCGCCTCGTCGCGCGGTGGCGTGTACAGCGGCGGCGCGCCCGCCGCTGCATACGATCATCAGGAAACCTATCTGAAGGCGGCCTTCGGCTTCCTGGGCATCACCGACATCACCTTCATCCGCGCCGAAGGTGTCGCGATGGGTGAGGAAGCACGCAATGGCGCCATCGCCTCGGCCAAGCAAGAGACCGCTGCGCTCGCCGCGTAAGCTAATACTTGAAGCGTAACCCTGCGCGCGCAAGTAACCGATTCGGCGTCGATGACGGCGCCACCTCGTGGATTTGCGCGACCGCCGGCGTGATCGCAGGCGCGACACCGAACGTGTCCATCGCAAGCAAGATCTAGCCATAGGCGTGGAAGGTCGAGAGAAACGGCTCGCCGACGATGAAGGCGTGAAACCCGTAGACCGTAAATCCGGAACACCCGAGCGCACTGCCGATCGTGGTCGCGACAATCGTCCGACCAATGTGGGCATCGCTCGGGCTATCGGTCATGCAGACTTGCGTGATCCAGCGCCGCGGCAGTCAGCTCACATTCACCGCGCTCCATTTCATCGAGTGCGTGAAGGAAGCGCTGGGGACACGCAGCTAGATATCGGTCTTGACCACCCGCTGCTCAAAGCACACCGCGCCAATGCGCGCTCCCTCACAAAGCATGATGCAAATGCATCATTGCCCGCGATGCCTGAACCCCGCACCATCTCCAGAACAGGATCGACAGCACGGCAAACCCCGCGATTCGATCCTTGTTGAACGACGAACACAAGACAAGCGGCAGGCATAACAACGTCACACCATCGCGCTGAACGATGTCCGGCATCGTACCCGCAAAGCCGCCGCGTACGATGCCTTTCGTCTTATCTGGAGATGCACATGAAGATGCCGACTGCCCTCCTTGTCGCCTTCGTTCTCTCTTCGACAGCATCAGCCGAGGACAACCCCGCACCGCCCGCAGCCGCGATGACTGCACAAACCGAAGCGACAGCCGCGACGACCGCTGCACCCGCCCCGGCGCCCCAGGCTGCGGGTGCCAACAAAATCTGCCGCATGACACACGGCTGGACCTGCCATCTGCACGACCAGAGCCTCGAGCCGGGTTCGAACTGCCTGTGCGGCGATCATCACGGCGTGGTCGACGTCCAGTAACGCGCCCTTCGAGAGGCCACACGGCCACACCGCCACGCGCAAAGCCCGCCTGTCCCAAGGCGGGCAACCCTCGCACCTCGAGCCCAGCGATCATGAACGCCCCCCTGTCCACGCTATTCCTGCACGGCGGCCCGGGACTCTCTTCGATCGCCGAGCGCGATCTCTACGGCCACACGCTGCCGATTCACTGGTGGGACCAGCCGCGCTCGGTCGTGCTGTTCGCGCGGCCGTTTGGTGCGCTCGTCGAAGCGGCGGAAGACGAGATCCGCATGCTCGCCGATACGACCGGAGGGCCGATCGATCTGCTCGCGCATTCGTTTGGCGCGCATCTCGCGCTGCGACTCATCGCGCGCGTGCCTGCCCATGTCGGCAAGCTGTGGCTGCTCGCACCGGTCTATGACATCGGCGATGCCTTCGTGCGGCTCGCGACGCGGCTATTGACGCTCTCGCCGGCCTCCGAGCCGCTGCTCGCCGCGCTCGCGGAATTCAAGGCGACCAGCGACTACGCGCGCTTCGCGCGACTCGCGGTTCAGGTCACAAGCTTTGCAAACCTCTTCGAGCTTTACTGGGGCGCAGGGGCGAACACGCGCCGGCGCTGGTATCTGGACCTGCTCGCGCGCCAGAACCTGGTGGACCCTAGCGCGTTCGAAGTCATCGTGCGCGACTTCTGGGCCGATCCAGTGCCGCCTCTCGATCCGGTGGCGGGCGCGCAGAAGGTGCAGCTCGTTTTTGGTCGCGAGGATCCACTCGTCGATCTGGACGCCGAGCGCCATACGTGGATGCAGCTCTTTCCGCACGCGCAATACGTCGAGCTCGACACGGGCCACTTCGTGCATCTGGAAGCACCGGCTTCGCGCTGGTGGAAATCGATCTAGTGACCCGCACGTCTGAGCTGCTGCACGAGCTCGGCATTCGAATGCACGCCGGCACGCTCGTGTATCGCTTGCAGATGATTGCGAACCGTGGCGGGCGCGATGGCGAGCGAACGCGCGATCTCCTTGTGCGTGAGGCCCGTGGTCACGAGCTTCGCGACTTCGAGTTCGCGCGGTGAAAGCGTATCCACTGGCACGCGCGCACGTGCGCGGACGAACACTGCGTCGTGCACCACTTCGGTGAAGAACAGCGCGGCTCGCCCGTGAAAGCTCGACTGGCCGCCGATGGCCGCGAGCCGCGCGAGATTCGCCGGTAGAGCACGATGCGCGAGGGACGGCCATTCCTCGCGCAGCAGATCGCGAAAGTCTGGTTCGACGAACAGGAAATCGCCACCCACATCGCAAACCGCCATCGACCACGCCGCATCACCGCGGTGCGGTCTGATACGTTCCATCTGGAGCACGAGGTTCGTTTGCAAGGCCTCCATCAGATGCGGAAACACGAGTTCGAGTGTTCTGCGCTGCGACTCGTCGAACGGTTTGTGCTCGTATGCACCGTACAGGGAGATGGCCTGGCGCAGGCCGTCCTCGCCGGATTTGCAGCCAATGATCAGGCCGTGCATATGGCGGTAGCGGTGCACGTAGTTCAACAGGCCCGGACTGCGCTCGTGCGCATAGACCACGGAGAGGGGAAGGTTGGCCACGGTGCCGAGATGCTCGAGGCACCACGTGGCGGCGCAATCGTGCTCGCGAACGGCTTCGTAGTCCTTGAGCGACTCGGGCGAGTCGTTGTAGAGATAGGGCTCATGATAGGCCGCGCCGCGCGCGTCGTGGCGCGCTGTGCCCCAGCGTGCCGCGTCGAATGGCACGAGCGCTTTGAGCAGCTTGAGCGCATGTTCCTGAAAGGCATTGAAAGGCACTTCGCGGGCTGCGCCATGCAACGAAAGAAGAAAGCCACTGAGTTCGTTCATGGCTGCCTCCGCTTTCTGATCTTGCTTATTGCCCCCGGCTGAAAACGGAAGACATCGGAATCAATTTTTTTTGCTTTTTATTTTGATAGCACAGAATTGGTGGGTATCCAAGGGCGTTGGTGTTTGTCTGGATCTGCGATGGGTTGGTGAGGAGGTGCGCGTGGCTCGCGCGGGAATTCCATCGCGGTCGCGGTCTGTAGACTTTTTAATTTGGCTATTTAGAATGTGTTTGATTAAAAGATTTTGATGGGGTGTTGGTAGACTAGTTGTGTGCGTGTGTCCAGGTTCCTGGCCCGTTGGCCTTAACTTGTATTCGCGGCGGGCCGCAGGCGTTGCCCCTGTGCGGGGCGGCACCTACTTTTCTTTGCAGCCGCAAAGAAAAGTAGGCAAAAGAAAGCGGCTTAAACCGCCAGTGTGACGCAGTTCACCACTGCCCTGTCCATCGGAGCGGCTCCGGGGCATCCGTCTTCCCGCACATTCCGCCTTGGTGACAAGGGGCTCATCCTTCCCGCCGCGCGCTACGCGCGGGCGGAAGGGTATGCAAGGAAAACCGAGCGGGCGGGCCGGCGAATGCGATGCGGTGCCGCCCGGTAAGTGCACGAAGGTGCGAACCGGTAAATGCGCGGGAGTGCTGAGCGGGAAATGCGCTGGGGTTCTGCCGGTAAATGCGTTGGGGTGCTGACTAGTGAACGCACAGGCGTGCTGGCTGGCGAATGCGTGGGCGTGCGCCGATCGAATACGCAGGAGTTCTACGAATACGCGTGAATCCCACGGGTTTTGGTTATGCCCCACGGCGCGCGCAGCGCCGCCGGATGGAAGAGCCCTTAGTCACTCCGGGTGACGTCGCGAGGTGGCAGACGCTCCGGAGCCGCTCCGAAATACAGGGCAGTGGTGAACGGCGTCACACTGGCGGTTTGAGCGGCTTTCTTTTGCCTACTTTTCTTTGCCGCGGCAAAGAAAAGTAGGTGCCGCCCCGCACAGGGGCAACGCCTGCGGCCCGCCGCGAAACCAAGTTAGGGCCAAGGCAAAACCAGGGGGCAATGCCAACGCCCCCAAAAACCAATCTCAAGCCTCAAGCTGCTCAAGCACCTTCCCTTTCGTCTCAATCCCAAGAAAATGCACTGTCAAAGCAGCAAGAAACGGCACAGCCGCAAGGATATAAAACGCCACATCGAGATTCCCCCCGATCATCGTCTTCGAGACGATAGTAGGCGCAAAGATGGCGGCCACTTTCAGCCACGCACCGCCCATCCCACAGCCAAACGCCCGAATACTCGTAGGATAAAGCTCAGGCGTATAAACATACGCAGTAATAAAACCACAAGCAAGCAACCCAAGCGACAACGCACAGAACGTAGCCACAACATAAACCGACATCCCATGGCAAATACCGGCCATCGCGAGCGACACAGCACACAACACAAACGAGACGTTGATGATGGGCTTGCGACCCACCTTATCCACCAGCAACGCGCAGGTAAGCGACCCGATCACCCCCAGCACCGAAGCGGCCACCGCGAGATTAAGCGCAAGCTGCAGCGGCGCATGATAGACGTTGCGATAAATCGTAGGCAACCAGGTAGAAAGCCCATACTGAATGAACCCGCAGGTCATCCACAGCATGGCCACCGCAAGCGTGCGCTTGAGATACGCGGGCCCAAACAGATCCTTCACACTCCGCTTCGGATGGCGCTTGACGAGCGCATCAAAGTCACCCGCATTGGTGACCGGATCAAGCGGCCCCTTCGCGGTACGCTCGAACGCGCTCACAGCATCGGCGGCCTCCTGCATCCGCTCGCGTTCAGCGAGCCAGCGCGGCGACTCGGGCACGAGCTTGCGCAACACGAAGAACAGCACGAGCGGCAGCGCGCCAATGAAATACATGGCCTGCCAGCCGAACCGCGGCACTATCCACGCACCCAGCGCATTCGACGCCAGCAACCCAACCGGGAACACGATCTCATAGAGGAGAACGAACCGTCCACGGCCATGAGCGCGGCTCACCTCGTTGATATAGGTCGCGGCCACGGGCAACTCGCCACCCAGCCCAAATCCCTGAATCACGCGCAGCGCCGCAAACACGAGAAAGGTCGGCGCGAAGCCACAAGCAATGCTCGTCACCCCGATAATGCCCGAGCTCCAGGCAATCGCCCGCACGCGGCCATGGCGCTCGGCAAGCCACGGAAACAGAAAGGCACCGAACAACTGACCGACCGAACCGGAGGCGATCAGAAAGCCAATCTCCCACGGCGTGAGATGCCACTTCTGGATCAGAATCGGCAATGTCGCGGCAATCGCAATCACGTCGAAACCGTCGAAGAAGGTAGCCAGGCCGATCAAGAGGCGCGCGCGCACCTGCATGGCGTTGGTCGGCAGCCGTTCGAGCCGCGCGATAATCGATCCGCGCGTGTGTGGCCCGCTGAACGTCTCGGCAACCGGCGCGTCGCCGCAATTGCCGATGGGGGTATCGAAAGTTCTCATGCCTGTGGTCCCGTCTCCGTGTTGTCTCGGGCCTTATGCGAGGGCCTTGCTCGTGTCCGTGAGCGCCGCGATGTCGACCGCGCGCCCCTGGCTCATCCATTTGCGCGCGAGCTTGAGGTCGCGCGCCGAGTTGATCGCGATGACGCCCCGCAGATGCCCTTGCTCCACAAAGAAGAGCGTCGCGCGCTTTTCCTCGAGGCTGCCGCGCAGCGCCGGCGCAACGGCAGCGGGAATGTCACCAAGAATCTGCAGGTTCACGTCGTACTGATCGGACCAGAACCACGGAATTTCCGCGTAAGGCGTCTTCACGCCGAGCACGGCCTTGGCCACGGCGATGGCCTGATTCTGTGCATTGGCCCACGACTCCAGCCGCACCCGGCGCTTGAGCCAGGCATTCGGATGGTTCGCCACGTCGCCGCAGGCGAATATGCAGGCATCCGAAGTTTCGCCGAACTCGTCCACGACAATGCCGTCTTCCACGGCAAGGCCCGCGGCCTCGGCAAGCGCCGTGTGCGGCGCAAGGCCGATGCCGGCCACGGCGAAATCGGCGTCGAGCGTGCTACCGTCCGCGAAGGTCGCGCGCACGCCGCCTTGCTCGCAGTCTTCGAGCGACACGAGCGCCGCGTTCAGGCGCACGTCCACGCCATTCGCGCGGTGCAATTCGAGCAGGAAGTCCGAGACGTCCTGCGGCAGCGAGCGCGCGCACAGACGCCCTGCGCCCTCCACCACGGTCGCTGCCACGCCGAGCTTGCGCGCGGTCGCGGCCACTTCGAGCCCGATCCAGCCGCCGCCCACCACCAGCACGCGCTGGCTGCTGCGCAGCCGCTCGCCCAGCGCCACCGCCTCGTCGAGCGTGCGCAGATAGGTCACGTGCGCGCTCTTCGCGATGCTCGCCGGCAGCTTGCGCGCCGCGCCGCCCGTGGCGATCACGAGGCGGTCGTACTTCACTTCGCGGCCCGAGCGCGTGGTGACCACGCGTGCCGCGCGGTCGATGGCCGTCGCGCAGTCGGGTTGCCAGGCTTCCACATTCAGGGCAGCAAATTCGTCGGGCTTGGCGATACGCACCGTTTCGATATCGGCTTCGCCCGCCAGCACGGCCTTCGAGAGCGGCGGTCGCTCATACGGCAGGTGCACTTCGTCCGCGATCATCACGAGCCGGCCCGCGTAGCCTTCCTTGCGCAGCGTCTTCACGACCCAGCCCGCGGCCTGGCCGCCGCCGATCACCACGACGGTGCGTGGCGCTTCCTCTGCGTGGTTTTCGATTGCGTCGCTCATTGCTTACGCTCCGTCATGAACTTGCCCTGCGGCGCTTCCGCATTCTTCTGGCGGCGCGTGTTGCCGTCGAGGCCGCCATCAACCGCCCACTCCGCGAACACGGTCGGGCCCGGTTCGAATTCGCGCGGCTGCCATTCCGGCGTGAGCACGTCTTCGTCGGCGTAATACTCGATCAGCGCGCCCGCCGGGTTCTTGAAGTACCAGAAGTACGCCGACGAAACCGGATGCCGGCCAGGGCCCAGCTGCGTGGTCCAGCCGCAACGGCTGATATGCAGGCCGCCGCCGAACACCTCGTGGATGTCGCGCACCGTGAATGCCACGTGATTGAGGCCCTTCTTGCCGTCGGGCAGCGCGAGCAGGAACAGGTCGTGGTGGCCTCCGTGCGGCGCGCAGCGCATGAACGCGCCGCGGTCCGGATAGCGGTCCGATGTCTCGAAGCCGAGCAGCTCGTGATAGAACTGCTCCTGCTCCGCGAGGCAGTTCGTGAAGAACACCACGTGACCCACTTCCACCGGTCGCGCGCGCTCATAGATCGGCGACGGCGTATCCACACGCAGCGTCTGGCCCCACACGTTCGACGGCGAGCCCTTCACGTCGATCTCGCGCCGACGCGTGACTTCCACACGAATCGCCATGCCTGCCGGGTCGAAGCAACCCACCGCTTCCGGCACGCTGTAATAGCCCGGCTGGCCCTTCAGGCGCTCGCGCAATGCGTCGAGTTCTTCGCGCGTGGCCACGCCCCACGTCACTTCGCGCAGCGTCGGGCCTGCTTCAAAGGCGGCGGGCAGCGTGGCGTCGTTCGCATCGGCCACGAGCACGGTGCAGCCGTTGAGCGTTTCGAAACGCGCCCGCGTTTCATCGTGCGACGTCTCCGTCAAACCCCAGTCGGCGAAGAAACGCCGGCAGGTTTCGAGGTCGGTCACGCCGTAGGTAATCTGTTCGATGCCAAGAATCGTCATGTTCATTGCTCCGTTGCGCGCGCTCAGGCGTTGGCCCAGGGCAGCGGCGCGTCGTTCAAGCCCCAGTAGAGGCTCTTCTGCTGCATGTATTCGCGAATGCCAAGCCGCCCTTTCTCGCGGCCCATGCCGCTCTCCTTCCAGCCCGAGAACGGCGTGGAGATCGAGAACAGCTTGTACGTATTGATCCAGACCGTGCCCGCTTCGAGCTTGCGGGCCACGCGCCACGCGCGCTTGTAGTCGCGTGTCCAGATGCCGGCCGCAAGGCCGAACACGCTGTCGTTGGCTTCTTCGATCAGTGCGGCTTCGTCGTCGAAGGGCATGGCCACCAGCACCGGCCCGAAGATCTCTTCCTGGCAGATGCGCGCACTGTTCTGGAGTCCTTCCAGAATGGTCGGCTGATAGAAGAAGCCGTTTTCGCGATCGTCGCCCACGGGACGCTCGCCGCCGCACAAGAGGCGGCCGCCCTCTTCCAGACCGATCGCCACGTAGCGCTCCACCGACTCGCGATGCTTCGCCGTGATGAGCGGCCCCATCTGCGTATCGGGCCGCGACGGGTCGCCCACGCGCAGCTTGCGTGCGCCTTCCACGAGGCGTTTCATGAACGCGTCGTAGATCGAGCGCTGCACGAACAACCGCGACCCGGCGATGCAGGCCTCGCCCGACGAGCTGAAGATGCCGTACAGCACGCCGTTCACGGCGTGATCGAGATCCGCGTCCTCGAACACGATGGTCGGCGACTTGCCGCCCAGTTCGAGCGATACGGGCATGAGCTTTTCCGCCGCGATGCGGGCAATGCCGCGGCCCACCTCGGTGCCGCCCGTGAACGAGACCTTCTTCACGAGCGGATGGCGCACCAGCACGTCGCCAATCACCGAGCCCTTGCCCGGCAGCACGCTCAGGATGCCGCTGGGCACGCCCGCTTCCTCGCAGATGCGCGCAAGCGCGAGCGAGACGAGCGGCGTGACTTCGGCGGGCTTGAGCACGACCGCATTGCCGCCCGCGAGCGCGGGTGCGAGCTTCTGCGCGTCCGAGGCGATCGGCGAATTCCACGGCGTAATGGCCGCGATCACACCAATCGGCTCATGCACGCTCATCGTCAGGTAGTCGCCGCGCGAGGGCGTGAGTTCGTCGTCGAGCGTTTCGAGGCAGGCCGCGAAGTAGCGGAACGTGTTGGCGGCGCTCGCCACCAGCACGCGCGTCTCGCCGATGGGCTTGCCGTTGTCGCGGCGCTGCAGCTGCGCGAGCGCTTCGTGGCGCTGCATGATGAGCTCGGCGATGCGGTAGAGCACGAGCGCGCGCTGATGCGGCTTCATGCCGGCCCACTCGCTGTTCTTCCACGCGGCGTGCGCTTTCTCGACCGCCTCGCTGGCGTCTTCGGCGCTTGCCGTCGAGACCTCCATGTTCACCGACTGGTCGGCGGGATAGATGCTCGCGAAGGGCGCGGCGCGTCCCTGGCGCCACTCACCGCCAATCAGGATATCGTCGTTCGGGACGAGGCTGGTATCGAATGGAGTCATTTCAGAGGTCTCTTTGTTTCAGTGCCGGCGATGCGGTGCATATGCACGCACACCGCCGGTGATCGCTTCAAAATCGCTTCGTCAGATCACGCAGCGCGCGGCCCGGTTGCGCAGCGCGCGAATCGCGCTGTACGCGGTGAGCGCCGAGGTCTTCGGGTTGTCGGGCAGCGGCTTGCCGCACATCTCCAGCGACATCTCGCCGAACGCGCCGCGCGCGACGATGCGGTGCACGTTGCGCTCGACGGCCGGATCGGCAATCAGGCGCACCTTCGTCTGGTCGAGGCCAAGGCCCGCCAGCGCGATGGTGGCCGCCACGTTCGCGTTCTTCGGAAAGAGCCGCGCCGCTTCGCGCGCGCTGCCTTCGAAGATCACCTGCTCCTTCGTGAGCGTGCGCAGATCGCAGACCTTTTCCGCCGGCGTATCGAGCCAGCCGAGCGGCGGCTTGCGGCCCGTGTACAGCACTTCGTCGAGGCCGCCGAGCTTCGCTGCCGAAAGCGCGTCGATCCCGCCAATCGCGCCGGAGAGCAGCGTGACCGTGGCGTCGCCTGCGTCGGCGGCGAGCGAGAGGCGCTCGAGCAGATCGACGTCGGAGAGCGCGCCGATCGAGGCCACCGCGCAATCGGTGCCGCTTTGCAGCAGCGGCACGACGTGATCGATGAGCGCCGCGTGGCCCGCGCATTCGAGCGCGAATTGCGGCTTCGTTGAAAGCGCGTGCACCGACGAGACCACCTCCACCGCGCCGTCCACCTGCCCACGCACGGCAGCGGCGTGCTGCTCGGGCACGATCACGTGCGAGACGTGCACGAGCGGGTCCGCCGCGACCGCGCGATACACGGTCTGCCCGATCGCGCCGAAGCCGATCATCGCGATGTCGATAGGTGCGTGGGGCATGGAGTTAGCCTGGCTGTTATGCATGTTGGGGTTCCTCTTTGCGCACCGGCGGGCCTGCGAACGCGGTCTCGAAGCTGCCCACGGACTTCATGTCCACCTCGAGCAGCACCGGGCCCTCGAACGCGATGCCTTCGCCGATCACAGCGTCCGCGTCGTCGAGCGACGAGAGGCGGTAGTGCTTGAGGCCGAGGCTCGCGCAGAACTGCGAGAACTCCGGCTGATGCAGATCCACGAACATGCGGCGCCCGCCATACTGCGCGTCCTGAATGTTGCGGATCACGCCGTAGCACTGGTCGTTCATCAGCACGATCATGACGTTGGCCTTCTCCTGCACGGCCGTCGCGAGCTCGCCCACGTTGACCATCAGGCCGCCGTCGCCCACGAGGCACACGGTCTTCGCCGCGGCGTTCGCGAGCGCCGCGCCAATCGCCATCTGCATGCCCTGGCCGATGCCGCCGCCGAGCGCATGCACGCCCGCGCGCGGCGAGAAGATCTTCAGCAGGCGGTTGCCCCACGTGCTGTTCGAGATCGTGACGTCGCGCACCCAGTTGTAGTCGCGGCCCACGGCATGTTGCAGCGCTTCCACGAGGCGGCGGTACGGGCCGAGCCCCTTCGCCGTTTCCGACACGGCGATCTCGCGCGCCTCGGCCAGATCGGCGGCGAATTGCGGATCGACCTTGATGCGGTTTTCGAGGCGCGTGGCGAGCGCGTCGAGCACGCGCGCCGAATCGCCGTGCACGAACAGCGCGTTGCGGTAGCCGCGATTGTCGGCGAGCGCGTCGGCATCGACGCGATAGAGCGGCTGCGGCAGACCCAGCTTGTACTTGAGCGTTTCATTGCCGCGCAGGCGCGAGCCCACCACGAGCATCGCGTCGCAGGTCTTGTAGAAACGCTCGACCGAGGGGCTCACGTTGAACGCGCCCAGCGTGGCCGGATGATCTTCGGGCAGCACGCCGCGGCCCTGCACGCTCGTCACCACGCCAAAGCCGAGCGCGACGAGACGCTCCACGGCAGCGCGCGCGTGGCGCGTGCCGCCGCCGAGCCACAGCAGCGGGCGCTTGGCTTTCGCGAGTTCGTTCGCGAGTTGCTCCACGCGCGCTTCGTCGTGCGTGAGCGTCGTCAGATGCGGCGCGCTCAGATCGGCAGGCCAGTCGGTCAGCGCGGCCTGAATGTCGATGGGAATCTCCACGCTCACCGGGCCGCTCGGCGCGGTTTGCGCCACGCGCACCGCTTCGCGGATCGTCGGCAGCGCCGTCTCGACCGAGCGCACGCGGAATGCGGCCTTCGAGATCGACTGGAGCATCGACAGCTGATCGGGCGCCTCGTGAATATAGGCGAGGTCCTGATCGAGGTATTCGGTTTCGATCTGGCCGGTGATGTGCAAGAGCGCCGTGCCGGCCGTGAGGGCTTCGACCATCGCGCCCGCTGCGTTGCCCGCCGCCGTGCCCGTGCTCGTGAACGCCACGCCGAGACCGCCCGAGACGCGCGCGAGCCCGTCCGCCATGTTGACCGCGCCTGCTTCGCCGCGCGCACCGACATAGCGGATCTTGCCGCGACAGCCGATGGCGTCGAGGATCGGCATGTTATGAATCGAGATCACGCCGAAAGCGGTTTGGACTCCGCATTGTTCGAGGAAGGCGGCGATCAGTTCGCCGACGGTGGTTTGATTAGACATGACGTGCAACGCCTCCAGATACATCGATATGACTGCCCGTCGTATAGGACGACAGGGACGTGGCCAGATAAAACAGTGCCTGTGCGGCTTCTTCGGGGCGGCCGAAGCGGCCGAGCGGAATGTGCTTCTTGCGGGCGAGCTCACGCGTCCAGTCTTCCCAGCTCTGGCCGGCGGCCTGCGCCTCGCTGTCGTTCTCGTAGCGGCGGCGCCATTGGCCCGACTCCACGATGCCGATCAGGATCGAGTTCACGCGAATGTGCTCGGGCGCGAGCTCCACCGCGAGCGACTTGATGAGGCTGAGCACGCCCGCGCGCGCCGACGAGGTCGCCACCATGTGCGGCTCGGGCTGCAGCGCGAGCAGCGAGTTCACGCAGACGATCGCGGCATTGCCGGTGCCGTTGCCCTGCTGTGCCGCGTGGCGCAGCATCGGCAGGAACGCGCGTGTCGGACGGATGATGCTGAAATACTTGAGGTCCAGTTCCTCGCGCCAGGCTTCGTCGGTGGTGTCGGCGAAGGTCGAGACGCGGCCCTGGCCCGCGTTGTTCACGAGCATGTCGGCGCGGCCGAAGCGCTGTTCCACTGCGGCCGCGAAGGCGGCCACGTCGCTGGCGTCGAGCACGTCGCAGCGCGCGGCAAGCAGTTGCGCCTGCGGATGGCGCTCGCGCAGTTCGCGCTCCGCGCGTGCGAGGCGGTCGCTGTCGCGGCCGCAGATCGCGACCGAGGCGCCCGCGCGCAAGAAGAGTTCGGCGCTGGCGAGGCCGATGCCGGACGATCCGCCCGTCACCACCGCAACCTGGCCGCTCAAGTCGAGTTCAATCATTTGATCCCCAATGCCTTCATGTAAGGCGATTTCCTGCCGGCTGCGTGGGCAGCCGTTTGCGGCCGGAGTTGCGGCCGATAATTCAGACGCTTCGAGAGTTCGTCAGCGGCGTGGCGCACCTTGTCGATCAGGCCGCTGTCGAGCAACTGCGCGTCGATGCCAGGGCGCGGAATGGTCGTCGTCACCACGGCGGCGATGCGGCCCGAGTCGTTGCGCACCGGCGCCGAGACCACCGAAATGCCGCGCTCGAACGACGATTCGCTCACGGCGTAGCCGCGCTCCGCGTCCTCGCGAATGCGCTCGTAGAGCGCCTCGACGGTTTCCGGCGTGGAGGGCGTATAGCGTTCGAGCCGCGGCTCCGGATAGAGCGCGCGCAATTCGTCGAGCGTGAAATCGCCCATCAGCACCTGGCCGTGCGTCGTGGCATGCGCGGGCAGGCGCGTGCCGACATTGACCTTCACCGAGCTGAAAATGGGCGCGTGGCTCTGCGCCTTGGCGACGAACACGATGTCGCGTCCGTCACGAATCACGATGTGCGTGGTCAGGCCGGTTGCGTCGCGCAGCGCCTCGATCAGCGGCAGGCCGAGATCGGTCAGCTCGAGCGAGCTCAGATATTCGAAGCCGAGGCGCAGCACGGCCACGCCCAGGCGATAGTTGCGGTCGCGGTCGGCGCGCTCGAGAAAGCCGAGCGATTCGAGCGTCTGCAGCAGACGAAACACCGTGGTGCGTGGAATGCCGAGGCGCCGTGATAGTTCGGGCGCGTCGAGCACCGGCTCGCGCGGCGAGAATTCGGTCAGAATGCGCAGGCCCCGTTCCAGACCCGGCACGCGGTAGCTCGTGTCGTTGCGGTCTGCGTCGGCGTCGGGGGACGCGCTGGCGACGTCGGGTGTCATTCTATAAGCTCCGTAGTACTTAGTATGCAGAACAGAAAGCATCGATCAGCGCGTTGTATGCGTCGGGCTGTTCGATGTAGCCTGCGTGACCCGCGCACGGCACGGTCTGAAACGGCGCCTGCGCGATATGCGCGAGCCGCTCGCAGGCCGCCGGCGTCGTGATCGTGTCTTCGGCGCCCACCGCGACGGCCATCGGCACCTTGCCCACGCAGCGCGCGAGGTCGGCAGCGAGTTCGGCGTTCGCGAGCAGATGCGTGGCCTGCGCATAGCCGTGCGGCACGACGCGCGACATGTTCCAGCGCACCCAGGCGCGCGAGCCGGCGTCTGCGTACGGCGAGAGCATGTTCGCGCTGCGCTTTTCCGCGAGGCCCTGCGGGCCGAGTTCGGCCAGCATCGCGAGGCGCGCATTGCGCTTTTCTTCGCGCACGGCAGCATCGGCGGCGCCGTAGCCTCCGGCGGGCGAAATCAGCAGCAAGCCGCTCACGCGCGCCGGATGGGCCGCAGCGAACGCACCCGCGATGATCGCGCCAAGCGAATGGCCCACCAGCACGCAGCGCTCGATGCCGAGCACGTCGAGCCAGCCGGCCAGCACACGCGCATAGTCGGCGGCAACGGGCGACGCGCTCGCGACCGGCGTGGAAGCGCCATAACCGGGCGCGTCCCACGCGAGCACGCGGCGCGGATTTTCCAACGCCTCGCCAAGCGCTTCGAACTGCTGCACCCACGAAGCCGCGCCAGAGCCAATGCCATGCAGCAGCACGAGCGGCAGTGCCTCTTTACCGCTCTCGCCGGCTGCCTCGCGATAGCTCACGCGCGCCTCGCCGGCCCGGGCCTCGCGCAGCGCAAAGCGCGCGAGACGCGTTTCGAGCGCGGCGGCCGATGAGGCGGCGGTGTCGATCGCTTCGTTCATGACTGGGTGGTCCGTTGCGGAGTCGTGGGTGGTTGGCTTGACTGCGTCGCTTGCCTGCGTCGCGTTACTTCGCTTCGCGCTTGATCTTCGCGAGCGGCGAATCCGGCGGATAAGTCGGCGTGACGGGCTTGGGCGAGCCGAGCATCACGCACATCAGCGCGTCTTCCTCGCCGACGTTGATTTCCGTGCGGTACACGCCGGGCGGCACCGAGATCAGGTCGCGTTCGCCGAGCACGGCTTCCCACGTCTCGCCGTCCTTCTCGCAGATCACCTTCATCTTGCCGCGCAGCACGAAGAAAATTTCTTCGACATCCATATGGATATGGCTCGGGCCGATGTTACCGGCCGGAATCACCATGGTCGAGAACGTGAAGCCGCCCGCGGGCACGGTGTTCGTGTCCTTCGCGACGCCGGTGCCGCCCGTGCCCACGTAGCGCATCTGCGCGCGGCGGTACTTCGGGTCGTAGTCGGCCTGGAACTTCAGCGCGTCCCAGTCGTAGCGGCGCGTTTCATAGCGCGCCACGCGGCTCGTCATCCAGTCGTCAAAGCTCGCGTCGGCGGGACGGTCCCACGACTTGCACTCGATATCGGCATCGGCCATCGTTTTCTCCTTGGGTTCCTGAGAACTCATGTTCAATTCCACGAAATCAATTCATCACGAAGCCGCCGTTCACCGGCAGCAGTTGTCCGGTCACGAAGCGCGCCGCGTCGGACAAGAGGAACAACACCGGGCCCGAGACATCCTCGGGCACCTGGGCACGCTGCAGGGCGCGCCCTTCGAGGTAATACGCGTGGCGTTCTGCCGGCACGTAGGCCGTGGCTTCCACTTCCGTGAGGCCCGGCGCAATGGCGTTGACGGTGATGCCATCCGCACCGAACTCGCGTGCGAGCGAATGCGTCATCGCAATCACGGCGCCCTTGCTGGCCACGTAGGCGAGCAGCCTGGGCGCGCCCCAAAGTGCGGTATCCGAAGCGATGTTGACGATGGCGCCACGGCCCGACTCGCGCAGCCAGCGCTGCGCCGCTGCGCACATGAGCCAGGTGCCGCGCACGTTCACGTCCATCACGGCGTCCCACGTGGCCACGCTGATCTCTTGCGCGAGCTTGCCGCCCGAGTTCGTGATGGCCGCGTTGTTGATGAGCGCATCCACGCCGCCCATGCGTTGCGCGGCGCCATCGACGAATGCGGCAATGCTCTCGGGCTGCGCGAGGTCGAGCGGCGCGAACGCCACGTCGTGGCCCTCGGCCGCCAGCGACTTCGCGAGCGCCTCGCCCGCATCGTGCAGCACGTCGCCGAAGGTAACGCGCGCACCGGTCGTGGCCAGCGCGCTCACGAACGTCGCACCCAGTCCACGCGCGCCGCCCGTGACGATCACGCGGCGGCCGGCAAGCGCTGCCTGCGCCGCAAGCTGGGCGTCATGCATGGCTGTGCCCTGCGGCTTGCGCGGCCTCGCCATGCTGGGCGCGCAGCGCGTCAAGCTCGGCGAAGTGCTGTTGAGCACGCTGGCGCAGCATGCGGCGCACGCGCGTCATGCCCACGTCGTGCTGATAGAGGAACTCGTGATCGCGTGCATTCGGCGCCATGCTTTCGAGCACGTAGCGATCTTGCTCGAGCACGTCCCAATGCAGGCCTTCGAGGCGGTTGCGGTACATGAAGCGCCACGCGTCGCGCTGCCAGCCCTGCACCTTGCGGGTGCGCCAGAAGTAGACCTGGCAGTTGTCTTCGTCCACAGGCACCGCGAAGCCGATGATGCCGAAGTTGCCGCCCGGGCCGAACTTCTTCTTGTACGGAATCGCGAGGCGCATCCACAGGCAGCCGGTTTCGCCGAGCTCGACCCAGTCGAAGTTGACGTCGCGCTGGCCGACCTTCTCGAACATCAGGCCGCTCTCGGTCTTGCGCACGCGCATGTCGGCCTGCTTGTCGCCTTCGGCCATCGAGTGCGAGGTCGCGTGCAGGTAGGCGCCGTGCATCGGGTCCATCACGTTGTCGATGGCGTACTGGTAATTGCACTTCCAGTTGGACATGCACAGGAAGCTCGCATATTCGTCGCCCACGAGCTCCTCGGGCAATTGCAGCGGCGCCGGTTCCTTGTGCGCTTCGTCGCCGAACCAGAGGAAGACCGCGCCAGCGTGCTCTTGCGCCGGATACGACTTCACGCACTTCGTGCCTTCGAGCGGGCAGGCCGAAACGGCCGGCACGTTCTGCACGGTGCCGCTGCCGTCGACTTCGATGCCGTGATACCAGCACGCCACGCGGTTGCCGAGATTCCAGCCGAGCGACAGACGCGCGCCGCGGTGCGGGCAGCGGTCTTCGAGTGCGTGGACCTGGCCGTCCTGATCGCGCCACAGCACGATCTGCTCGCCAAGGCGCGTGATGCCGATGGGCGCGTTGCCGACTTGCCAGCTCGGCGCAACGGGATACCAGTAGTTCTTGATGCCGCGGTCGAGATAGGCGCGAATCGGGTCGGCGCTGCCGGTGGCTTCAGGCGTGGGGGACGTCATGTGGGGTCTCCGTGTTCAGTGTTTGCCGTGGTTCCGTGTTTCCGGAGCCGGGCTCATTCGGCGAGCAGACGGAATTCGGCGGTGAGGCGCTCGGCGTTCCAGGCCGTGCCTTCCGGCGTGCGGAAGCCGATGCGGTTCAGGCCCGCCACCACTTCGTCGAGCTCGGTGGCGCCGGCTTCGAACACCTGTTCGAGCGCGTCGCCGAAATCGTTCTCGTATTGCGTGGGCTCGGCCTTGCGCGTTTGCCAGACCAGGTTTTCGGTCTGGCCCGGCTGCTCGATCACGCCCTTGCCGGCCACGTTGTTCGGTTGCGGCGCGAGCCAGGGCTTGAGCAACGGATTGAAATTCACGGGGACTTCACGCATGTCATTCCACCTTGATCTGGATTTCTTCACCAGCGAGTCGCACCGCGTACGTCTTCAGATCGCGGCCGCCAGGCTCCTTGAGACACTTCCCGGTTGGGATATGAAACACGGCTTCGTGCAGCGGGCATTCGACGGTGTCGCCATCGACGAAGCCTTGCGTCAGCAACGCGTATGCATGAGGGCAGACGTTTTCGAGTGCGTAGACCTCGTCGCCCACCTTGTAGATACCGATTTCCGTGCCGTCGAGCTTGAACTCGAGCGGTGCGTCTTCGGACAGATCGCCGGCATGCCCGGCGCAGCGCCATTCTTCAGCCATTTCTCACCTTTCTCGATCAACCGTGTTCCATATAAGGAACATTAGTTTATGTATGGTCATTATAGGAACGTTCCGGCGGGGAGAAAATAGAAATCCGCTGCGCCTGGGGAAAACACCGAGCGCAACTTTGAAAGGGACATGAACAACGCCACCGGGCGTGCCGCCAAAGTTGCCAAAACGCTTACGGTGCGGGCACTTACGCGCGTATCGAGCCAACCGCCGCGTGTGCGTACCTGGGGGAACTACCGTCCAAAAAAAGTATTTTGGCGTCGCGCGAGAGTCACTATACTTCCCAAAACGTTCCATACACAGTACGTCGTACCATATATGGAACATACAACGAAGAACGTGAGCCGCCGCTAGAAGCGCGCCGCGCAACGCCGAGGGATTGGGTCTGCCGGATGATCACACCGGCATTTCGTCATACGATCAGGAGTCCAAAGTTGAAACACTTCATTGCCGCGGGGTTGACGGGAATCTGCGCCGTCTCGTCTGCATGGGCGCAGAGCAGCGTCACGCTATATGGCAGTCTGGATGCGGGCGTGGCCTACGTCAGCAACGTGGGTGGCCATTCGAAGTGGATGGAGGAGCAGGGCAATACGCAGCCCGACCGCTGGGGCCTGCGCGGCCAGGAAGACTTGGGGGGCGGTCTCAAGGCGATCTTCACGCTCGAAAACGGTTTCTACACCAACACGGGCGCGATGGCGGTGGCCAATACGCTCTTTAACCGTCAGGCGTTCGTGGGTCTCGCATCGGACCAGTTCGGCACGCTCACGCTCGGTCATCAGACGCCTTTTTCGTTCGACGTGCTCGACCCGTTCAGCACGGCGTATCTCGCGGGGAGCTGGTATGCCTTCCATCCGGGCAATATCGACGAGCTCGCGGATACCGGCGTCGTGCCCTACAACAACTCGGTGAAATACCGCTCGCCCACGTGGTATGGCTTTACGGCGGGCGCGATGTTCGGCTTCGGCAATACCACGAACTTTTCGGATGGCCGCACGATGAGCTTTTCGCTCAGTTATGCGAATGGTCCGTTCAAGGCTGGCGCCACTTGGTCGAACGAGCATGATCGTACGGTGTCGATTGCGACTACGGGTATCACGACGTTCCAGGATCAGCCTGCGGCTACTTATCTGGCCGACAAGGTGGAGAATATGGGTATTGGCGCGTCGTATTCGTTTGGCAAAGTGCTTTTGCACGGGCTGTATACGCGCACGAAGCTGGAGTCCGGCGGCCAGTCCGATACGTTCCAGAGCTACGATGCCGGCGCGAACTACCAGGTCACGGCGTTCAACAGCGTGGTGGGCGGTGCGGCGACCTCGACGCTCGAGGGCCGGCGCTGGAGCCAGGTGATGATCGGCGACGTTTACTCGCTTTCGAAGCGTACGCAGGTTTATGTGAATGCGCTTTATGAGCACGCGAATTCGAGTGCGCAGGCGGCCTTTTTCACGGCGGGCGTGTCCAGCGGACGCAATCAGGCTATCGTGCTTACGGGGATTCATCACTCGTTCTGAGTGCTTTAAGCTCAAGGCGTTGGCCTTAACTTGTTTTCGCGGCGGGCCGCAGGCGTTGCCCCTGTGCGGGGCGGCACCTACTTTTCTTTGCAGCCGCAAAGAAAAGTAGGCAAAAGAAAGCGGCTCACACCGCCAGTGTGACGCCGTCCCCCACTGCCCTATTAATCGGAGCGGCTCCGGGGCATCTGTCTCCTCGCACACTCCACGTTAGTGACAAGGGGCTCATCCTTCCCGCCGCGCGCTACGCGCGGGCGGAAGGGTCTGCAAGGAAAACCGGGCGCGCTGGCCGGCGAATACGCTGGGGTGCCGCCCGGTAAGTGCGCGAAGGTGCAGACCGGTAAATGCGCGGGCGTGCTGATCGGTAAATGCGCTGGGTTCCTGCCGGTAAATGCTTTGGGGTGCTGACTAGTGAATGCACGGGCGTTCTGGCTGGCGAATGCGTGGGCGAGCGCCGATCGAATACGCTGGAGTCCTACGAATACGCGTGCATCCCACTGGTTTTGGATATGCCCCACGGCGCGCGCAGCGCCGCCGGATGGATGAGCCCTTAGTCACTCCGGGTGACGTCGCGTGGTGACAGACGCTCCGGAGCCGCTCCGATGGACAGGGCAGTGGTGAACTGCGTCACACTAGCGGTGTGAGCGGCTTTCTTTTGCCTACTTTTCTTTGCCGCGGCAAAGAAAAGTAGGTGCCGCCCCGCACAGGGGCAACGCCTGCGGCCCGCCGCGAAAACAGGTTAAGGCCAACGCCACAAAGAACCGCACCAAAAAACCAACACCACGCCTGGAGGCGCATCCCAGGCCACCTCCCACCGCATCAGAGCAAATGCGGACTACGGCTCTTAGCAACAGGCGCCTGCGCAGCCTGAACCGCAGTAGGATCAGCCGGCGCAGGCCGATAATTAAGCCGCATCGACAAATCGAGCGCCGCAGCACACACAGTACCCACGAGCGGCCCACGCTCGCCCTCACCGATATCCGACCGCGGCACCGTCGCCGTAAGCGCGGCCACAATCCGCCCCGACTGATCGCGCACCGGCGCGCTCACCACCGAAATACCGGTCTCGAACGACGCTTCACTCACCGCATAGCCCTGCTGCGCAAACTCGCGCACCCGCGCATAGAGATCGGCCACGGTCGCGGGCGTGCGGTCCGTATAGCGTTCGAGCTGCTTCTCGGGATAAAGCGCCCGCAATTCGCCAAGCGTGAGGTCGCCCATCAACACCTGACCGTGCACGGTCGCATGCGCGGGCAAGCGCGTGCCCACATGGACCTTCACAGAGCTGAACATCGGCTCGCGCGTTTGCGCCTTCGCCACGAACACCACGTCGCGCTCGTCGCGAATCAGCAGATGCGTGCTCAGGCCCGTAGCGTCACGCAGGCGCTCCAGCACCGGCGTCCCAAAGTCCGTAAGCTCGAGCGAACTAAGGTACTCGAAGCCCAGGCGCAGCACCGCCACGCTCAAACGGTACTGCCGGTCGCCGTTGGCGCGCTCGATGAAGCCCAGCCCTTCGAGCGTCTGCAACAGACGAAACGTGGTCGTGCGCGGAATGCCAATGCGCCGCGAAAGTTCAGGCGCCCCCAGCACGGGCTCGCGCGCCGAGAACTCGGCGAGAATGCGCAGGCCCCGCTCGAGGCCCGGCACGAGATAGGTGGACGTGCCCGCGCTTTCCTCGTCTGCATTGGCGCCCGCTTCACCGGCTTCGGTGTCGGGGAGCGTCTCCTCGGGTGGCAGCGCGGCGCGCTTGCCCGGCCCCGCGCTGCGGCGCGCGGTGCCTGTCGTGTTTTTTGTGGCCATCGTCGGCTTGAATCGGCGTGAAATTCGGCTTCGATCGGGGCGACCCCGTCGGTCATGGGGGCAATGATAGCGCGAAGCGCCGCATCCACCCCCAGCGCCCTCTCCGGCCAGGTCCCCAGGCGGTTCGCCCTCAGGTCCTGAACACCGCCACCGCCGCGCTCAGGCGCCGCGCCTGATCCTCCAGCGACGCCGCCGCCGCGGCCGCCTGCTCGACGAGCGCCGCATTCTGCTGCGTGACCTGGTCCATCTGCGCGACCGCGAGATTGACCTGGTCGATGCCGGTGCTCTGCTCCTTCGCCGCCGTGGCGATCTCGTCCATGATCGTGCTCACGCGCGCAATCGCGCCCACGATCTCCTCCATCGTCGTGCCCGAGCGCTCCACGAGGCCCGCGCCGGTTTCGACGCGCGAGGTCGAGGTGTCGATGAGCGCCTTGATCTCCTTGGCCGCCGCGCCGCTGCGCTGCGCGAGCGAGCGCACTTCGCCCGCGACCACGGCGAAGCCACGCCCCTCCTCGCCCGCGCGCGCCGCTTCCACGGCGGCGTTCAGCGCAAGAATGTTGGTCTGGAACGCAATGCCCTCGATCACGCCGACGATCTCCGCAATGCGCCGCGAATCGTCGACGATGTGCTGCATCGTGCCCACCACTTCGCGCGCGAGCTCGCCGCCGCGCGCCGCGAGACCCGACGCGCCGTGCGCGAGCGCGCTGGCTTCCTGCGCGTTGCCGGCCGTCTGCTTGACCGTGGAGGTGAGCTGCTCGATGCTCGCCGCCGTCTGTTCGAGCGAGGCGGCCTGTTCCTCGGTGCGTTGCGAAAGATCCGTGTTGCCGGTGGCAATCTCGCTCACGCCGGTGTCGATCGACTGGGCGCCGTCACGCACGGTGCCCACCATGTTGATGAGCGCCGTCTGCATGCGCTGCAGCGCCGCCGAGAGCCGGCCCATCTCGTTGCGCGACGCGAGCGCGACCGCCGCGCCCAGATCGCCCGAGGCAATCCGCTCGCACTGCTCGACCGCCGCGCTAACGGGATGCACAATCGCGCGGATCAGCGCCACGCGAGCGAGCCACGCGAACACGAGCGCGAGCACCATGCCCACGGCCACAGCAATGCTCACTGCCTTGAAACGCGCCTGCGCCTCGCGATAGCGCTGCGCGCCGCGCTCGATCTGGCGTTGCTCCAGCACGAGCATGGCCTTTTCGAAGCCGTTGTAGAGCGCAGGGAGCTTGTGCGCCTGCAGTTCCTGGAAGGTGTTGCGATCGCCCGCCTTGAGCGCGGCCAGCGCGGGATCGACGCCCTCGTGCAGGAAGGTGTTGCGCTTGTCCTGCATCTGGGCGATCAGGCGGCGGTCTTCTTCGTCGCCCGAGACGATCGAGAGATAGTGATCGAGACGTTCGTTCGAGATCTTCAGGTATTGGTCGAAGCGCTTGAGCACGGCGTGGGCGCCGTCCTGGTCGCCGAGATCGGCAAGCGACGCATACGTGGCGAGCGCGAGCCGCAGGCGCAGCAACTGGCCCGCGCTGCCCTCGAGATCGGCGACGGCCGGCGTGTCGACCGTGTACATGTCCTGCATGGCGTCGTTGCCCGCGCGCATCGACAGCAAACCTGCCGCCGCGCCAATCACGAGCACGACGCCAAAGAAGGCGACCATCAGGGTCAGACTCGCGCGTATCGAAAGCTTGTGAAGCATGCTGGTCTCCCGGGACACAAGCGGAATCGATGGCGTATCGACATCAAGTCGATGGCCGTGCGCTGGCGTCTCCTTTTGCGGTGTTCCCGATTCAACCCGGGTCAACGGCAGGACGGCGCCAAAACTTTAGGCGTTTGCTTAATGATCAAGCGAGCCGCTTCCACATCTTGCGCAGACGCAGCGCCACAGGGCCCTCGTCGTCGCGCAGTGGCAACGTGAACTCACAGTCGACGGCATAGCCGCAATGGCGGTAGAAGTCGACGGCGCCCGGTGCCGCGGCAACGAATAGCTCGCGGGCGCCTTGCTCGAACAATTGACGCTCGACGGCATGCAGAAGAAAGCTTCCGAGGCCTTGACGCCGGGCGCCCGGCTCGACGTACAACGCGCGCAGATGCGGGCGGGCGCCTGCGCTTGCCCAGGCGTAACCGGCTACACCGGTGCTGGCGCACTGTGCTTCGCCTACCACGCACGCACCTTCGGAGATGCCGATGACCGCACGAAGGTCGGTCATCGGCATGGTCAACCAGGCCGCCTGCTCGCGCGCCGACAAGGCGGGGCCGATGGGCGACGAGATCGCGGCAAAGCGCGTGGCCTCGATGGCCGGCCAGTCGGCCGCTCGCGCGGGCCGCACCTGCCAGACGACGCGCTTGCCGTCAGGCTCGAGCGGCGGCATGGCGAATCGTGCTTAAAAGGCGCCGACGGTGAGCCCCGCGCCACCGGTGCCCGGACCTGGATCAGGCCCTTTCGGCAACCCAGGCGAACCCGAGCTTCCATCGGATCCCTTTGCGTCCTCCTCCGCCTTGCGGGCCGCCTTCTCCGCTTGTTTCTCCATGTACCGGCGTATCACTGCCGTATCGATAAACATGGAGATGTAGTGACATCGCCGTGCCGCGATGTGGTTGCGCAAACGGCCCTCGGCTAGCTTGAGGTTGCCTGCGTCATGGGTCCCTTCGGCTTTGGTCCCGATCTTTTCCTCGAGGGCGCCGATGTCCTTCACGGTTTTCAGCATCTGAACCTGGTCGAACGTCACGATTTGCCTGTCGCTGGCCGTGATGTACCCAACGCCGTTCAGGCCCGTGATGTGCAGGGCATAGTCGACCCAGGTTTCCTTGTAGTACGCGTACAGAATCTTCGACAACTTGAGGCAGACGTACTGGAGCGTGCTCAGATGAGACCACGTTTTTGCGTCGTCGAACCCCCGGATCTTCGCGAACGTCTTCATTGAGCATTGCTCGACGACCCCCTTGCGGCTGCCGCCGTCCAGGTCCTTTGTCTCCTCACTGCAGGCCGTCTCGCAGCACCAGAATTCGATGTAACTGATCCCGTGATACCGGATGGCAAGCGCCAGCTCCTGAATCACGTCGTCCACCTTGAAGCCGCCCAGCGTGCGGTCCGGCATCGGGATGATCGCGCCGTCCTCGTCGCGAAAGCGCGAATGACCTGTAATGCAGATCGAGCGTCCCCCGCCTAGCTTCTTATGTGCGCCCGAGACGCTTTTAGTCGACTCGACGCAGGTGGCCAGGCTCCCTGTCTTTGCAAGCAGTGTCTTGAGCAACGCGGTCATCTGGAGCATCTCGCCGTCGTCGTCGTCATTCTCGAGCAATGCCCAGACGACGACTTGTCCATTACCACCGAATCCAAACGCATCAGGCTCGAGACCTTCCGGAGTGATGGCTTCCATGCTGTTCTCCCTGCAAGAACCGCGATAGGTTGAAGCGCCTCACGTCGCGCGAAGCGCCCGATCTGCTGCCGGATCGACTCTACTCCATTACGCAATCTCGCGATCGGCAAATTTTCTGCCTGCTGAAAGTATGCAAATCTGCGGCGACGTCATGATTGACAGCACGCTCGACAATGGGCTGATTCGGGGCAATCGAGGCCATTGCGGAGACGGTCGCTGGAACCCCTGCGCCCACGGGACGCAAAGCCGCCGGGCGCCGCAAGCGCGCGCCTGCACTACAATCCTCCACTTGCGCCCGCTGCGAATCCGCTTCAGGTCCGCTTTAGATCCTTTACGCGCTTCACTTTCGCGCCGCATTCGCGCGGGCCGCCTTCACAACGAACTCTGCCTCACCCCCATGCGCCTCCTCCACACCTCAGACTGGCATCTGGGCCAGAACTTCATGGGCAAGAGCCGCCAGGCCGAGCATCAGCAGCTCATCGACTGGCTCGTGGCCCAGCTCGACGCGCATGCCGTCGATGCCGTCCTGATCGCCGGTGACATCTTCGACACCGGCACGCCGCCCAGCTACGCGCGCGAGCTCTATAGCCAGCTCGTCGTGCGCCTGCACGCGGCCGGCGTGGCGCTGCTGCTGCTCGGCGGCAATCACGACTCGGTGGCGACGCTGCGCGAAAGCAGCGCGTTGCTGGAGCAACTCTCCGCACGTGTGGTGCCGGCCGCCGATGCGCCTGAGCATCAGGTGCGCGTATTGCCGTTACGACCACGGCGCTCGAACGGCAACGCGAATGTCGAGGCAAAGGAAAGCGGCGGTGCGGGCGCGGCGCCCGGCTGCGTGGTCTGCGCGGTGCCCTTCATTCGCGCGCGCGACGTCATGCAAAGCGAATACGGCCAGAGCGCCGAGCAAAAGCAGCAATCGCTGCAGCTCGCGATCCAGGCCTACTATCAGGCCGTCCACGCGGCAGCGGAGGACCAGCGCAGAACGTTGAGCGCGCAACTAGGCCGCAACGTGCCGCTCATCGCCACGGGCCATCTCACCACGGTGGGCGCGAGCGCGAGCGAATCGGTGCGCGAGATCTACGTGGGCGCGCTCGATGCCTTCCCCACCAGCGCGTTCCCGAGCGTGGACTATCTCGCGCTCGGGCATATCCACCGGCCCCAGAAGGTGGGCGGCCTCGAGCATATCCGCTATAGCGGCTCGCCCATCGCGCTGAGCTTCGACGAAGCCACCCAGCAAAAAGAAGTTTTGCTCGTCGATCTGGGCGAAGCGGGCCTCGAGGCCGTGACGCCCCTGCCGGTGCCCGTGTTTCAGCCGCTCGTCGCGCTCAAGGGCAACCTGAAATCGCTGCCCGACGCCTTCGCGCAAGCCGCGAGCGATGCCTCGGCGGAGCGGCCCGTCTGGCTCGAAGTGACGGTGGCCGAAGACGACTACCTGACCGACCTCCCCGCACGAATCCAGACGATGACCGAGGGCCTGCCGCTCGAAGTGCTGCGCATTCGTCGCGAGCGCGGCACCGACGTGGCGCAGCTATCGGGCGATGCAGGCGTCACGCTCGACGATCTCGATCCGCTCGACGTGTTCGCGCGCCGTCTCGCCCACGAAACTCTCGAAGACGACGTGCGCGATGCCCTCACCGAGCGCTACAAGCGTGTGCTCGCCGCCACCGTGGAGGGCGAAGCATGAAGATCCGCAGCCTGCGCCTGAAGAACCTGAACTCGCTCAAGGGCGAGTGGCATATCGACTTCACGAAGCCGCCGTTCGCCGAGCAAGGCCTCTTCGCCATCACCGGGCCCACCGGGGCGGGCAAGTCCACGCTGCTCGACGCGATCTGCCTCGCGCTCTATCACGAGACGCCGCGCCTGAAGACGGTTTCCGCATCGGCGAACGAGATCATGACGCGCCATACCGCCGACTGTCTCGCGGAAGTGGTCTTCGAAGTGAAGGGCGAGGTCTATCGCGCGTTCTGGAGCCAGCGCCGCGCGCGCGACAAAGTCGACGGCGCCTTGCAGCCGCCGCGCGTGGAACTGGCGAGCGTGGCGCCCGAAGGCGGCGGCGATACGATCCTCACGACGCACATCAACGAGAAGCTCAAGCGCGTGACGGACATCACGCGGCTTGATTTCCCGCGCTTCACGCGCTCGATGCTGCTCGCGCAGGGCGGCTTCGCGGCGTTTCTCAACGCCACCGCGAACGACCGCGCCGAATTGCTCGAAGAGCTCACCGGCACCGAGATCTACGGCGAAATCTCGCGCAAGGTCTTCGAGCGCGCCGGCGAAGCGCGTGACGCGCTCAAGCAGTTGCGCGCCAGGGCCGAGGGCATGGAACTGCTGAGCGCCGAGCAGCGCGAGTCGATGGAGCTGGAGATCGGCACGCTCACGGGCCAGTTGAACGCACTCGCCACGCAGACGAAAACGCTGCAAGCTCAGCGCCAATGGCGCCGCGACCTGGCGCAGACCGAAGCCGATGCGCAGTCGGCGCAAACACGTGTTGCCGCGGCAACCGCCGCGCTGGAGGCCGCCGCGCCCGAGCTCGCGCGCCTCTCGGCAAGCGAGCCTGCGGAGACACTGCGCCCGGCCTATCAAACCGTGCAGCAGGCGGAAGCGGCGTGCCGGCAATCCAGCGCGGATCTTGTTGCATTGCGCCGCGACCGCACAGAGCGGCTCGCCGCGCAGCGGCGCGAGTACGGTTCGACCGCCGCGCTGGCCGCGGGCATCGCGCGCGAAGCGCTTGCGCAACTCGCGAAGCTCGACGATCAAAAGCGGCAGCTTGAAGACTTTTGCAGTGCCAATCAAAATCTCTCGCAGCTTGGCGAGCGGATTGGCGCGTGGCGTCAGCAGTTCGAGCAGCGCCGCCGCACGCAGGCCGAACTAGCCGCACGCGAGAAGCAGCGCGCCGATCTCGAGCAGCAACAGAACGAACGGCGCGCGCAACGCGAACGGCACGCCGCGACGCTCGCCGAAGCGGAGCGCGCCAAAGCCGAATCCGACACGAGCCTGCAAGCGCTGCAATCCGCACATGAGCAGCGCCTCGCCGGCCAGACGCTCGCGCAACTACGCGACGCCTGGCAAACCGGCCAAACCACGTTCAGTCGCTGGCAGCAACTGGAAGCCGTGGCCGGGCGCCGCCGCACGCTCGCCGAAGATGAACGCGTGCTCGCGGCCAATCTGACGCGCGTGGCGCAAGACATCGAAGCGCAAGACGATGCGCTCAAGACACTGCAGCAGGAACATGTGCAATGTCAGGCCCGTGCGGACGACAAGCAGAAGCTGCTCGAACAGGAACAGGTCATTCGCAGTCTCGCGCAACACCGCGAACAGTTGCGGCCCGGCGAGGCATGCCCGCTCTGCGGCTCGCACGAGCATCCCGCCATCGAGGCGTATCGCGGGCTCGACGTCTCGGCCACGCAAGCCGCGCTGCAAGCGGTTCGTGCTGAGTTGCAGGCTTTGGAGCAACGTGTCCGCGGGGCCGCGGAGGCGTTGTCGGCGCTACGCGCCACGCAGGGTCAGCAGCGTGCGCAGCTTGAACGGCTCGCCGCGGGCGCGGCCAAGGGCCGCGAAGAATGGGACGCGATTGTCGCGGCGCTACCACCGCAATCGGCCATCGATGAAACCGGCTGGCAACATGCCGAGGCGCTCGAAGCGGCGCGCGAGGCTGCCGCGCAGGCCGCGCAGCAGGTCAAGCAGCATCTGGACGCCGCCGAAGAGGCGGAGCAAACGCTCGCACGAGCACGCGAAGCGAACGGCCGTCACTCGGACGCGCTGCAAGCCGCGCGCGCTCAGGCTGCATTGCTGGAGCAGACGCTCAACGGCATGAAGGAGCGGCTTGCCGAGATCGCCCGTGAGCGCGACACGCTGCAAGCCGGCCTCGAACACGAGGCAGCGGCCTTGCTCGAATCGGTGCGCGCGGGTGGCTACGCGCTCGACGCCGTGCCCGGGGACGGCGCCGCATGGCTGCAAGCGCGCGGCGCCGAATGGCGCACGTGGCAAGAGACGCAACGACGCCTGCAAACACTCGAGCAGGCGCTCGTGCGCCAGCGTGGGCAATGCGACGTCGCGCACGCGCAGGTTCAGGCGTGGCGCGAGCGTTGCAAAGGCATCGGCATCGAAACTTCGACATCCGTACCAACCGACCCGGCGCGTGGTCACCAGACGGCATCCCTCTTCGACGATGTCGATCACGATGACGAAGGCAGCGAACTCATCTCACCGGAAGCCTTCGAAGCCAGTGTCGCGCGCGCGGAGGCGCTGACACACGAACTGGCCACGCTCGATGGCCAGCTCACGCATCTCGAACGCACACTCGCGCAACAGCGCACCGCGCTCGACGACGCCACGCAAACGTGGCAAGCAGCGCTCGGCGGCAGCCCCTTCGCCGATCAAGCCGCCTTCCTCACCGCGCTCCTGCCCGCCGAGACGCGCAAGCAACTCCAGACGCTCAAGCAGCAACGCGAGCAGGAGCAGAAAACGGCGAGCGCACTGCTGCAAGGCGTGCGCGAAAAACTCGTGGGCCTGCAGCAGCAAGCACTGACCGAGGCCACCCTCGACACACTGGAAGCACAGCTCGAAACGGCGGAGAAAGAAGGCGCCATGCTCAACGAACGGCTAGGCCACCAGCGCGGGCTGCTTACGCGCGACGCGCAGCAGCGCGAGAGCCAGCGCGCCTTGTTCGAGCAGATCGAAGCGCAGACCCACGACGCCGATCTCTGGCAACGGCTCGACGCGCTGATCGGTTCTGCGAAGGGCGACAAATTCCGCCGCTTCGCGCAAGGGCTCACGCTCGACCACCTGCTTGCGCTCGCGAACCGTCACCTCGACCGCCTGCACGCGCGCTATCTCCTGCGCCGCAAGTCGACGGGCGAGCTCGAACTGGAGATCGTCGACGGCTGGCAAGCGGATGCCAAGCGCGATACGCGCACGCTCTCGGGCGGCGAGAGCTTCCTCGTGAGCCTCGCGCTGGCGCTCGCGCTTTCGGATCTGGTGAGCCACAAGACTTCGATCGATTCGCTGTTCCTCGACGAAGGCTTCGGCACGCTCGACGGCGATACGCTGGAAATCGCGCTCGATGCGCTCGACACGCTCAACGCGAGCGGCAAGATGATCGGCGTGATCAGCCACGTCGACGGCCTCAAGGAGCGCATCGCCACGCAGATCCGCGTAGAAAAGGGCGGCGGGATCGGCCATTCGCGGCTGGTGATCTAGCCACGCTGAACACGCGGTGCGAAGCGTGTGGCGTGCGGTGCGTGGCGTGTCCTGCGCCGCCGCGCGCGTTTCAGCCCTGCTCCGCCTTGCGCGCGGCAATCTCGAGCATCTGCTCGCCAAGGTCTTCCCGGCCGCGCGCCACGAGCGCGTCGCCGGCGCCGTGGATGTCGCGCGCCTCCTTGTTCTGGCTGAGCTTGCGCTTGCCCACGAGCCGCGTGACCTCGATCTCCAGTCCGACGATCGCCTTGAGCATGGTGTCGAGATAGTCCTGGGGCGCGTCGCCCATCTTCCAGGGCTGGGGCTCGTTCGCCTCGTGCGTGCGCGTGAGGCGGGCCACCACGCCGCGCACGAATTTTTCGTCGTCGCGGATGCGGATGCGGCCGTGGGCATGCACGACCACGTAATTCCAGGTGGGCACCTGACGATGCGTTTCGTGCTTGCTCGGATACCAGGTGGGCGAGATATAGGCGTCGCCGGCGCGGAAGATGGCGAGCACTTCATCGCCGTCAGCCACGTCCTGCCAGAGCGGATTCGCGCGCGCGACGTGGGCGTGCAGCGTGCCGAGCGCGCCTTCATTGGCAAGGAGTTCGAACGGAATGTGATTGGCGTCCAGCCCGCCTGCACCGTGCGTGACGAGCGTGCCGAACGGATGCTGCGCGATGAGCGCATGCAGGACTTCAGTTCGGGACTCGTCGAAATGGGCTGGGACGTACATGGCGGCTCCGCGGTTGGGCGGCGCTAACGGCGTTCGGGCCGCGCGCCTGTGGCAATGATCCCGCTATTGTCGCGCCAAAGCGGCGCGGGCTGTAGAGCCAGCGTCGGGCCGCTTTGGGGAACCAGCGGGCGGCGCAACGAGCAGTCCCGCGGGCCGCGCCGCTTGCCGCTCTCAACGCGGGGCCGACTCCCCCGCCAGCTCCACCACCACCTGCGGCAGCGCGCGAAACGGGGCGAGCGCATCTTCGCTCGCGCTCATAGCGGTGATCAGACGCCAGTCGCGCTCGATAGGCGTCCAGTGCTGCTGACGCGCGCGGCCGAGCTTGTCGGCGTCCGCCAGCACGATGATCTGCGCCGCGCGCCGGATCATGCAGTCCTTGAGCGAGGCCTGCGGCGCGCTCGCTTCGCACAGGCCGAAGCCCGCGACCACGCCATCGGCGCCCAGAAAAGCCTTGTCCACGCTCACGCGCGTGAGCAGCAGCTCGGCCAGCGGCCCGATCGTGCTCATGCTCGATCTGCGCAAGTCGCCGCCGAGCAGCGTCACGTGCACGCCCGGCGCGTTGGCGAGCGTCGTCACGGCCAGCAGATTGTTTGTGAGCACGTGCAGATCCTTGCGCACGGCCAGATGCCGCGCCAGCGCCGCGCAGGTCGTGCCGCCGTCGAGCATGACCGTGTCGCCGTCATGCACGTGAGCGGCCGCCGCGAGCGCAATGGTCTCCTTCTGCTCGCGCCGCGCCGCTTTGCGTTCTTCCAGTGAAGCCTCCGGCTCGTGCACGCCCACGAGCGCCGTCGCGCCGCCATAGGTGCGCACGAGCCGGCGCTGCTTGTGCAGCGCCGCCAGATCGCGGCGGATGGTGGCCTCCGATACGCCCAACGCCTCCGTCAACTGCTCGACGTTGGCCTCGCGCGTTTGCACGAGGTCGAGAATGATACGTTGGCGCTCGGATGCTTTCATTGCTGTGGCGGCGGCATGGACAGGCGGGCATCGGCTCGCATTCGTGCGGCGCCCGAGAATCCGGCGATCTTACACGAACGCGCCCACCCGGCCGCGAAGCCACCTGCGAAGCCGCACGCGAGCGCCAGCGGGAAGCCGGCGGAAAGCAAGCAGGAAGCGCCGCCCGGGTTCGCCGATGGCGTGACGCACCCACGCGCCTCAGCGCAATGGCTTCGGGTAGCCCCCGCGGACAGCACGCGGCGTGGAGCTGGCAAGCTAAAACGCAGGAACGCCCCGCCGCGCTGCAGCTACGGACACGCCAGCACCGCCCTGCCCGTCGAGCTGGCCACGCTCGAGCAGCGCGAACAACCTGGCTACGCGCTGGCGTTGCGAGGCCACGAGGTCGTAAGTCTGCTCGAGCACGCGCAGGCGCTTCTTCCAGTAATCGGCGTCGATCCCGCGCGGCGAATGGGCGCCCTGCGTGTGGGTCACGTATTGGACCATGCGCTCGACGTGGTCGAGCTCGGTGTCGGCAAGGCTGGCCGGCAGCAGGCTGCCGGCATTGGGTCTCTGTGGCTGCTGTGTGGAACGCATTTTTTTTGCCTGTGGTCGTGGGTTCCGGCGCCCGGGAAGAGCGGTCCGGAGCATCGTCGTCGCGGGTCGATCTGCCCCCCGAACCCGCACCGCGATGCGCAAGGTGTTCCCCGGCCGCCCCTCGTTCGTTAACGTCACGAACGCGGCCGATCGCCCTTGTTAGTTACCCAGCGACAATACCCAGGCTTGTCCGGCAGGCTTGACCGTGCGTCTCAATTTCGCGCCCTGATCGCACCCTCACCCCACCCGACCCACACCCTCAACGCGCAAAGTACATGTCGTGCAGCACCTCGACCTCCACCTCCGCCGCGCGCGCCGCGAACGTGACCTTGCCGCCCTGCATGAGGTAGACCTGGTCGGCCAGCCGCAGCGCCATATGGGTGTTTTGCTCGACCAGCACGATCGTGCGGCCCGCCGCCTTCAGCCGCTCGAGAATCGCGAACACTTCCTGCACCATCACGGGCGCGAGCCCGAGCGAGGGCTCGTCGATCAGCATCAGTTGCGGCGCGGACATGAGCCCGCGTCCGAGCGCGAGCATTTGCGCCTGGCCGCCCGAGAGCGTGCCCGCCGGCAGCGCGCGGCGCTCCTTGAGCAGCGGAAACAGCGCGTAGACCTCTTCGAGCTGCCGGGCGGCCCCGGCGCGGCGCGTCTTCGCGAACGCGCCCAGCATGAGGTTCTCCTCGATCGACATGTCGCGGAAGATCATGCGGCCCTCGGGCACCATCGCAATGCCGCGCTGCGCCATGTCCCAAGTGGGCACGCCTGCGAGCGGCGCGCCTGCGAAGGCGATCTGGCCGCGCTCGAGCGGCACGAGCCCCATGATCGCGCGCAGCAGCGTGGTCTTGCCCGCGCCGTTCGGGCCCACGATGGTGGTCACCTCGCCGCTCGCCACGTTCAGCGTCACGTCCCACAGCACGTTGATCGCGCCGTACCCCGCGCGCACGTTGTTGATCTCAAGCATGGGCCGCCTCCCCCGTATAGCTGCGCACCACTTCCGGGTCGCGGAACACCTCGGCAGGCGGCCCATCGGCGATCAGCTTGCCGAAGTTGAGCACGGCCACGCGGCGGCACAGGTTCATCACCGTTTCGATATCGTGCTCGATGATCAGGATGCCTACGTTATAGCGCTCGTGCACGTCGATGAGCGTCTTCATGAAGCGCCGCTTGGTGGCTGTCTCGAGGCCGCCCAGCACTTCGTCGAGCAGCAGCAGCCTGGGGCCCGTCGCCAGCGCCTTCGCCACTTCGAGCGCCTTGAGCTCGGTGAGCGCCAGTTCGGTGGCCGCGTCGCGCTGCGCCTTGCCGGCAAGCCCCAGAAAATCGAGGATTTCGTCGATGCGCGCTTCGTCCACCCGGCCCGCGCCGAAGCGCTGCGCGACCAGGAGGTTCTCGCGCACCGTGAGCTCGTGCATCGGTTGCGGCACCTGGAAGGTGCGCCCGATGCCAAGGCGCGCGCGCCGGTACAGCGGCGTCTTGAGCAGGTCCACGCCCTCGAAGCGAATTGACCCGCTGGTGGGGCGCACGAGTCCCGAGACCGCGTTGAAGAGCGTGGTCTTGCCCGCGCCGTTGGGGCCGACGAGGCCCACCACGTCGTGCGTGCCGAGCGTGAGCGAGACGCCGCTCACTGCCGTGATGCCGCCGAAGCGGATCGACACGTCCTGCAACTGCAGTTCCGCTTTCGATTCAGCCTGCTGCATAGACACCTCGCCGGGTACGTTTGAGGCGCAACGCGGTCAGGCCCGCGGGACTCACGATGATCATCGCCACGAGCAGCATGCCGAGCACGATCTGATGCCCGGTCGGCAACAGGCTCTTGAGCACCAGCTGATCGATCAGGTACACCGACACCGCGCCCACCAGCGGCCCGAGTAGGGTGCGATAGCCGCCGCAGATCGCCGCGATGATGGGCACCACGGCCCAGCTCGCGTTGAACGCGTAGTCGGGCTCGAGAAAGTTGATGTAGTGCGCGTTGAAGGCGCCCACGAGGCCGGTCATGAGCGCTGAGAGCATCAGCATTGCCAGCTTGAGGATGACGCTGTTCACGCCCACCACGCGCGTGGCGTCCTCCGACTCGTGCATCGCGCGCAGCGCGAGCCCGACGTGCGAGCCGCGCAGCTTCGCATAGACCACGGCGAAAACAATGACGATCGTGAGGATCACCAGGTAACCGCCGCTCTTGCTGCCGAAGTCGAAGCCCGCCACCTTCGGCAGCGAGGGGATGCTGGAAAGGCCGCTCGCACCGCCCGTGAGCCCCGACCATTCGGTCGCGACGATACGGAAGATCTGCGCATAGGCGAGAATCGCCAGCGCGAAGTACGGCCCCTTCAGGCGCAGCGCGGGCGCCATGGCGAACGAGGCCATCGCCGCGCCCACGCCGCCCGCGGCGATCGCGGGAAACACGGGCCAGCCCGCCTTCAGCGTGAGCAGCGCCGAGATGTACGAGCCCACGCCGAAGAACGCGCTGTGCCCGAAGCTCACCATGCCGCCCAGGTTGCCAAGCAACGCCCACGCGAGCGCGATGCCCGCAATCGTGAGCGAGGCCACGGCGAGACTCATCAGATAGAGGTTCTGGCCGAGCGCGAGCGGCACGGCCACATAGAGCACGGCCAGCGTGACGGCCAGTGCGGCCACACGCGAGGCGGGCCACGCAGAACGGCCCGCTTGCGGATTGAAATGCGTCGTCATCGGCCTTACCCCCTTCGCTTCGCCACGCCGAACAGGCCGTTGGGCAGCACGTACAGCACGATCAGGAACAGCAGCATGCCGGCCAGCTCCTGCAATGCGGAGCTGGCGAGCGTGACGGTCAGCGCTTCGGTGATGCCCAGCAGCATCGCACCCGCCAGCACGCCCGGTATCGAGCCCACGCCCGCCAGCACGGTGATGATGAACGCCTTCACGGTGAGCGCCTCGCCGATCGAGGGCTGCACGGCGCTCGACACGTAGATCGACACGCCCGCGCACGAGGCCAGCACGCCCGCCACGACGAACGAGACCAGCTCGGTCTTGCGCGGATCGATGCCCATGAGGCGCGCGGCGTCGCGGTTGCTCGAGATCGCGCGCACGGCGCGGCCGTACCAAGAGCGCGAGAGCCACCACCAGAGCGCGAGCATCAACACGACGCTGATGCCGAACGACAGCACTTCGCTACGCATGGAGAGCAGGTTGCCGAGCATCACGCTGTCTTGCAGCCAGGCGTTGCCGGTCGAGCGCACGTCGGCGCCCCAGCCCAGCAGCACGGCGTTGGTCAGCACGATGCCGATGCCGTAGGTGAGGATCAGCGAGTTCAACTCGCGGTCGCGCTTGATGCGGCTCACCAGATACCACGCGGCCACCGCCGCCACGCACACCACCGGAATGGCCACGGGAATCGCGAACACGGGGTTCAGGTTCAGGCGCGTCTCGAACGTGTAGGCGATATAGGCCGCCAGCAGCACGAGCTCGCCGTGCGCGAGGTTGATGATGCGCATCGAGCCGAACACGAGCGCGAGCCCGAGCGCGACGAGTGCATACGCACCGCCCACGAGCACGCCCGAATACAGCGATTGCAAAACGAGTTCGGTCATCGCGACCTCCTCTTCCAGAACGACGATTGCGGCGATAGCAGCGAATGCGGCGAACGCGGCGCGCTCACCATGGCAGCGCCGGATAGTTGAGCTTGCCCGTGGCGCGCTCCTTCGGCCACACGAGCACGATACGGTCGCCCTGAATCTGCGCCATGTTGTTGGAGAACGCCGGGTTCTCGCCGTTGGCCGCGAAGCTCACTTTGCCGATCAGCGTGTCGTGTGGCTTCGCGCGCAGCTCGGCGGCAATGCCGTCCTTCTTGAGCGTGCCGGCGTCGGCGGAGCGCGCCATCGCGTTGAAGAGCAGCATCGACTGCACGAACGCGAACTCGGCCACGTAGTCGGGCTCCTTCTTGTAGGCGGCCACATAGGCGTCGACGAACGCCTTGCCTTCGGCGCTGCCGAACTGCGCCGGATGCGGCAGCATCGCGCAACCGATCACGTTGTTCACGAGGTCCGGAAACTCGGCGGCCATCTTCGGCGTGGCAATCGCCCATACCCCCATCACCGCCTTCAGCTGCGGCTTGAGGACCTTGGCTGCGCGCAGGATGCCGATATAGTCGTTCTCGTAGCCGATCATCAGCATGACTTCGGGCTTGTCCTGCAGGCGGATCTTGTTCACGAGCGGCTTGAAATCCGTCATCGTGGGCTCGAAGGCGTGCACGGTCACCGTCACGCCCTGCGCGCGCAGTTTCGTGGAAACGTCGTTGCTCAGGTCGGTGGTGGCCTGCTTCGTCGAGACGACGATCGACACCGATTTCACGCCCATCGCGCTCAACTGCCCCAACACGGCCTTCGAGTAGCCCGACGCCGGTCCGATGCGGAAAAAGCGCTTGAGGCCGCGCGAAGTCATCGCGCTATCGACGGCGCCCGAGGTGATGTAGACGAGGCCGGCCTTGTCGGCCGCCTCGGAGGCCGGGCTCACGGCGTTCGAGCCATAGCCGCCGGTAATCGCGAGCACGCCCTGCGAGGCGAGCTTCTCCACGGCGGAAACGGCCTTAGCCGGCTGCGCTTCGTCGTCGATCACGGTGAGCGCGACCTTGTGCTTGCCATCGCCGCGATTGAACATGTCAGCGGCCACCTTGATGCCTTCGAGCTGCGCGTTGCCCGCGCGCGCCATCGAGCCCGTGAGCGGCAGCTCGACGCCCACCGGCAGCACGTCCGCGAATGCGGACGGTGTGGCTGCCAGCAGCGCGAGCGCACAGGCGCCAAGGTTGATGATCGCGCGCGCGAACACGCGCCCTTTGCCGCAATCGGCGTTGCGAGAAGTGCTGCGGGACATCGAGTCCTCCAAACCGTCTTTTATGATGTTGTCGTGCGCGCCCTGGCTCGATGGCGAGGGCGTGCTTCGTGCAGCTCGCACGCGGCGCGTCTGGATGCGCGCTTCGCGTGGCGAGGATTTCAGGCGCTATCTGAATCGCGGAGGCTCACCACGGCACGCCAGGGTAGGCGGGCTTCGCGGTGGCATATTGCGCAGGCCAGACGAGCGCGAGCTTGCCGTTCGCGGCGAACTGGCCCATGTGCGCGACATAGTTCGGGTTGTCGCCGCGCGCATCGAAGCTCACCTTGCCGAGGAAGGTGTCGTCGCGCCGGGTGGCGCGCAAGGTGTCGGCCAGGCCGCCCTTGTCGAGCGTGCCGGCCCTCTGTGCGCTCGCAATGGCGTCAAAGAGCAGTTGCGCGTAGACGAACGAAGTCTGCGATTGGTAGTTCGAGACGGTCTTGAAGAGCCGCTCATAGGTGTCCGAGAAGTCGCGCTGGTCCGCCGAGCGGTAATCGGCCGGCGACGAGAGCACGGTCGCGCCGTATACGTTCGGCACGAGATCGGGGAACGACTGCGCCATCTTCGGGCTCGCGAACGCCCATGGTGCGGCAATCGCCTTGAGCTCGGGCTTGAGCACGCGCGAGGCGCGCAGGATGCCCACGTAGTCGTTCTCGTAGCCGAGCATGGCCATGGCGTCGGGCTTGTCCTGCAGCTTCACCTTGTTGATGAGCGGCTTGAAGTCGCTGATCGAAGGATCGTAGGCATGCAGGAAGGTCTTCACGCCCTTGGCCTTGAGCGCGGCGTCCAGCTGGCGCGCGAGGTCGCTGGTCGCGTCTTTCGTCGAATAGACGATGGCCACCGACTTCACACCGAGCGTCTCGAAGAGGCCCGTCATGCCCTTCGTATAGCCGGGCGTGTTGCTCACGCGAAAGAAGTTCTTGAGGCCGCGCGTGACCATGTCGTCGCTGGTGCCGCCCGAGGTGACGTAGACGAGCCCCGCCTTGCTCGCGGCCTCGGAGGCCGGGCCTGCGCAGTTCGAGTTCGCCGCGCCCGCGATGGCCACTACGTGCTGCGAGGCGAGCTGCTCGACAGCCGCGACGGCCTTGGCTGGATTCGACTCGTCATCAATGGCGACGAGCGTGATCTTGTCTTGCGGATGGCGCCGGTTGAACTGGTCGGCGGCCACCTGGATGCCGCGGTACATCTCCGTGCCGGCTTGCGCGAGCGGCCCGGTCAGCGGCAACTCGACGCCCACTTTCCATTCGCTTGCGTGGGCTTGCGCGGGTGCCAGGAGGTCGCTTAGCGCGGCGACCAGCGCCGCCGTCGAGGTGCCGCCGCCGGCGAGACGGCGCAGCCTTCGCACGGCACGGCGCGCTTGCGCCGCGCGCGGCTTGAATCGGGTCATGTCTCCTCCGTTGCCTCGAGGGCCTTTTGTATGAGGTTTTACCGCCGCGTTTTAGTTCGCATTTCGAATCATTCAATAGCGGCACCGGCCTGGGGGCCCCGGGTGCGCCGCGCCCAGTGGCTGCAACGCGCCTGCTGCAATGGGTTTGCCGCTATGGAACAGGTGCCAGTGTGGGCGAGCACCAGCAAGCCAACAATTTGTTTTCGGAAAAGCCGGCGTTCGGCTCGGTGGAAGTCGGCAATTGCACCTAGGTTTGGGGGGTGGGCTTCGAGCCTGCGTATCCGGCGGCTACGGGAAAACCCTCAAGCCAACACGGCACACACCGATCATTCGCGCAGTGCCGAAGATTAATTGCATATGCAACTAGCCAGCTGATATTTCCATTTCGCGCGCACTACGCCATTTCGGATCCGGCAATGGATTGTTGCGCAGGAAAGTGGCACGGCCCGTCCGCCACGGCACAGCCCTGGCGTATACCCCGAAGTTATTGGCGTGGCGCGCGATTTTTGTTTTCGAATCAACGAAACAGGGCCTAAAACACAGGGCCAATTGATGCAGCGGAGATTTTTTTCAGGTTGCCTCGTCTTGACCGCGATCCTAGAATCGGAACGGAATTGGGCCGCGCTCACGCGCCGCCCTTTAGAAAAAAACATGGGGATGAGACATGGCGATAGCACCGGACGTACTGCTGCCTGGCCACGGCTTCTACGGGCAGGCGTGCGAAGCGGGCCGGCCCGCCTGAGCGCGAACGATGCCAGGACTACGCTAGACAAAGGGGAGAAACGAATGGACGACATGCTGACCGCTTCGGCGCAAACCGTGCTCGCCGACCTCTGCACACCGCAATTCGTGCGCGGCGTGGAAGCGGCGCACGACCGCCGCGCGGGCCGCGAGCTCTGGCGGCAACTCGAGGCACTGGGATTGCTGGACGCGCTCGTGCCCGAGGCGCAGGGCGGCGCGGACTTGCCGCTCGCCGAGGCCGCGGGCGTACTGTTCGCGTTCGGCCAGCACGCCTTGCCGCTGCCGGCGGCGCACACGATGATCGCGCGCCATCTGCTGGCCGCGGCCGGCGTGGAGGCGCCGCGCGGGCCCGTCGCGCTGGCGATCGCCGATTCCACGCAACGCATGGCCTTCGTGCCTTACGGGCAGGTGGCCGACGCGGTCGTGGTCGAAACGTCGGCGGGCACGTTTCTCGTCTCGCTCGACACGGCCTGCGTGGAAAAGCACGGCGAAGCGCTGGACGCCACCGTGCGCTTCGACACGCGCACGGCGCACGCGCTGCCCGCGCGCGGCATTGCCGAGCTGGGCGCGCTCGTGACCGCGGCCACCATGGCGGGCGCGATGCAGCGCGTGCTCGACATGACGACCGGCTATGTGAACGAGCGCCAATCGTTCGGCGGCTCGCCAGGCAAGGTCCAGGCCGTGCAGCAGCAACTGGGCGTGATGGCCGATCACGTCGCGGCCACGCGCATGGCCGCGCAGCTCGGCTGCGCCGCGCATCGCAGCGGCCGGCAGCGCCTCGCGAGCGCGATTGCCAAGGCGCGCGCGAGCCGCGCGGCGCCGCTCGTCGCGAACGGCGCGCATGGCCTCGTGGGCGCCATGGGCATCGCCGCCGGGTTCGATCTGCAGCTCTATACGCGGCGGCTGCATGCGCAGCGCCTGCAATATGGTTCGGAATCCTTCTGGGATGAGATCGTGGGTACGCACGCGCTCGATCACTGGAATGGCGTGGCCGAGGGTGTGGTCGGTATTTTCGACGCGCTCGATGAGGCGGCGATGCCGCCACCAGCATCGTCGCAAACGCTCGCGTCGACCTTGCACCATTAAGGCCTCGCTACGGCACATTCGCGCCGGCTAAAAGCGGACATCGGCCGTGCGCGCGAGCGTCGCGAACGGCCCGTTCAAGGTACGGTTGTGGTGAGCAACGATGTCGCGCGCGCGCAGCACAGGCGTATCCATCGTGGTGTGCGCGTCTTCGACCAGCACCGGTCGCAGGCCGAGATCCGGCGCTGCGCGGCAGGTCGTGTCGACGCAGTATTCCGTTTTCATTCCGGCAATCGCCACTTCGACCACGCCAGCGTCCGCTAGCCATTGCGCGAGACCCGTGCCCATGAAGCAATTGGGCCGCATCTTGTCGAACACCGTGTCGCGTTCGGCGTCCACGTTGAGTTCTGGCAACAGTTGCGTGAGCGCACTGCCGGGCGCTATCGGCGAGCCCGCTGGGCCGGTGTGGCGCGCCAGGAAGATAGGCGCGCCCGCCGTGCGCGCCTTCGCGATGAGCCTGTTGATGTTCGCGAGAATGCGCGAGCCTTCGTAGGGCGACTCGCCGCCTTTGAACAAGCCGACCTGCATATCGACGATCAATAGCGCGCGACGATTGAAAGCGGAACTGAGCATGAGTTTTCTCCGTTGAGTGCCTGGGGCGTTAGCGGGCAATTCGGCAAGCGCCAACCCCGGACGGAGAAACGACAAGGCCCCGTCCGATGCCGGCGGGGCCTTGTGGCTGATACAGCAGATACGGTGACCGTTCGCGCACCAACCTCACGACCCGCCAGAGGCGGTCGTTGTTGTCATGGTGGTGAGGTGTGCGATGAAATCGAAGTTCATGCAAACGATGATGCCGCACGCTCGCACCGCGCGTCAACTGCCCGCGCGCCGTTGAACTAGCCGTTTATCTCCCCTGCCACCGCGCCGGCCGCTTCTCCGCAAACGCCGCCGCCCCCCCCTCGCGCGCATCGGCGGACGCCTGTGAGCGTCCCGAGGGTCCGCTCAGCGCGGCTGCATGCGGATCGCGCCGTCGAGGCGGATCGTTTCGCCGTTGAGCATGGGGTTCTCGAGAATATGCAGCGCGAGCGAGGCAAACTCGTCGGCGACACCGAGACGCGGCGGAAACGGCACCATCTTGCCGAGCGCATCGCGGATCTCATCGGGCAGGCGCGCGAGCAGCGGCGTGTCGAACAGGCCCGGCGCGATAGTGCAGACGCGAATGCCCTTGCTCGCGAGATCGCGCGCGGCCACGAGCGTCATGCCCACCACGCCCGCTTTCGACGACGCATATGGCACCTGGCCGATCTGCCCTTCGTAGGCGGCCACCGATGCGGTCAGCACGCACGCGCCGCGCTCGCCGCCCGCGTTGGGCGTGTTGCGCGCCATGGCCGCCGCCGCGAGCCGCAGCGCGTTGAAGGTGCCGATGAGATTCACGCGCACCACGTCTTCAAAGGCTTGCAGCGAGCCGGGCGAGCCGTCCTTCTCGATCAGGCGCACCGCGCCGCCGCGGCCCGCGCAGTGCACGAGCGCGCGCAGCGTGCCGCGCTTCGTGGCCGCTTCGAACACGGCCGTCATGTCCGCTTCGCTGGTGACGTCGGCGGGCACGAAGCTCGCCGCCGGTCCCAGTTCGTCGGCTACCGCCGCGCCGCGCGAGCTCGCGAGGTCGGCGATCACGACCTGTGCGCCCTTCTCCAGTAGTTGCTTCGCGCTCGCGAGGCCCAGGCCCGACGCACCGCCCGTCACCACGGCTACCGCTCCCTTCAGTTCCATGCCGTCTCTCCTGTCGTTGTGTTGCCGTGTTGTGCTTAGAGGCGCTCGATGAGCGTCGCGTTGGCCATGCCGCCCGCCTCGCACATCGTCTGCAGGCCGTAACGTCCGCCGCTGCGCTCGAGCGCATTGAGCATGGTGGTCATGAGGCGAGCGCCCGACGCGCCCAGCGGGTGCCCCAGCGCAATCGCGCCGCCCGCCGGGTTCAGGCGCGACGCGTCCGCGCCCAGCGCCTTCTGCCACGCGAGCGGCACCGAGGCAAACGCCTCATTCACTTCGAAATGCGAAATGTCGCCGATCGAGAGACCGACCTTCTTCAGCAGCCGCTCGGTGGCGGGAATGGGCGCAGTGAGCATCAGCAGCGGATCGTCGCCGCAGACATCGAACGAGACGATGCGCGCGCGCGGCTTCAGGCGCAGTTGCGCCGCCTTCTGTTCGCTCATCACGAGCAGCGCCGCCGCGCCGTCAGAAATTTGCGAGGCATTGCCCGCCGTCACGTTGAACCGGATGCCCGGAAAGCGCTCGGCCAGCGCGGCGTCCTCGAACGAGGGCGCGAGGCTCGCGAGACGCTCGGCCGTGGTGCCCGCGCGGATGGTTTCGTCCAGGTCGATGCGGCGCGTGCCCGCTTCGCCCTGCACTTCGATCGGTACGATCTCGCGCGCGAAATGGCCCGCGGCGCGCGCTTCGTCGGCGCGGCGGTGCGACTGCGCTGCGTACGCATCCATCATCTCGCGCGTGAGTGCCCACTTCTGCGCGACCAGATCGGCGCTGACGCCCTGGCCCACGAGCCCCTGCGGATAGCGCGCGTGAAAGCGCGCTCCATAGGGATCGCGGCCGATGCGCGACGAGCCCATCGGCACGCGGCTCATCGACTCCACGCCGCCCGCGATGACGATCTCGTTGACGCCCGCCATGACGGCCTGCGCCGCGAAGTGCACGGCCTGCTGGCTCGAGCCGCACTTGCGCTCGACCGTAGTGGAAGGGACGTGCTGCGGAAAACCAGCCGCGAGCCAGGCGGCGCGGCCCGGCGTGGAGGCCTGCTCGCCCACCTGGCTCACGCAGCCGATGATGACGTCGTCCACGGTGCCGGGGTCGAGGTCGTTGCGCTCGACGAGTTGCTGGATCACCTGCGAAAGCAGGTCGACCGGATGCAAGTCGACGAAGGCGCCGCCCGTCTTGCTCCGGCCCATGGGACTACGCACTGCGTCGACGATTACCGCGCTTTGGATCATGGTTCGCTCGATGATTGAAGTGGGGGAAACCGGTGGCGCCGTTTCATCGGACGCGAGAGCGCGATGGCAAAAACCGCGCACCGGAGACTAAAAATGAATCCACCGGATCAAAATACACCAAGCCATCTCAAAAATTCAATAGCGGTTAACATTTTTCGAAACACAAGGATCATTTTTATTGATTTCTGATCGTCAATCCGCAACACTAGGCTCATGTTTCGGACTTGCAAGATCGAATTTCAGCCGCGGCAGCACAGTTGAGCGTCTTGTTAGGCGCGGCAAAGCGCCGCTGTTGCGAAAAAATGAGCCAGTCGTCTTGAAAAATTGTTCCAGCCCACAGGTGAAAGCTAGAATGCCGGGTTTGCCGCACGGCGGGCCGCGCTCGCCCCAACCCGGCCTGCAGCGCCCTCACCCTTGACGAAGGAACCCGAAATGACCGACATGGCCACCCCGCGCAGCGACGATGCAGCAGATGCACAGCCCGATTCGCAGCTTGTGAGCGCGCTCGCGCGCGGCGTGCGGATCCTGCAGTGCTTTTCGATGGGGGCGTCGGAGCTGTCGGCGCGCGAGCTGGTGGAGCGCACGGGCTTGCCCAAGCCCACGGCGCTGCGGCTCATCAACACGCTGTGCGAGTTCGGTCTGTTGCGCTACTCGGAGCGCATTTCGAAGTACGTGCTGGGCACGGAGATGCTGAGCCTCGCCGCGCCTGCGCTCGGCCGCATGACGATCCGCCAGCTTGCGCGGCCGTTGATGCAGGAGCTGGCCGACTATTGCCAGGGCCAGGTGACGCTCGCGGTGGGCTATCGCCTCAACCTCGCCTACGCCGAGGTGATCCAGGGCGCGGGCAGCGCGGTGTACCGCTCGGAGATCGGCACGCGGGTCTCGCTCTCGCGCACGGCATCGGGCCGCGCGTATCTGTGGACCTTGCCGGCCGAGGCGCGCGAGCAGTATCTGCAGGAAACGCTCACGCGCGACCCGGCCAAGGGCGAGCTGCTCGCACAGCGCCTCACGCAGGCGCAGCAGGAGTTGCGCGAATACGGCTGCACGATCTCGCACGGCGACATGCAGCGCGAAATTCATTCGGTGGCGATTCCACTCGCTTCGCCCATCGACGACGAGTACTGGGTTTTCAGTTGTTCCATTGCGGTATTCAACATCAGCGGCAACCAGTTGACCGCCGACATTGCCCCCCGGCTGATGTCGCTGGTCAGGCGCGTGGAGGCAGCGCTCGGCAGTGTGACTGGAGCCGCGCACGATATGGAGACGAGACCGTGGAGCGTGTCCGCGAACTAGCAGTCGCAGCACCCGGCAAGGAAGCCCTGCGCTTTGCCGGCACCAACGAAATCCTCACTTACGCAGCACTGAACGAACGCGCAGACCGGGTCGCGCACTGGCTGATCAGCCTTGGCCTGCAACCCGGCGACGGCATAGCGCTGCTGTTCGAGAATCATCCCGCGCTTGCCGTGCTCGCCGTCGGCGCCGAGCGCGCCGGCCTCTACTACACCCCCATCAGCATCCAGTTGAAGACCCGCGAGGTCGCCCACGTCCTCAAGGACTGCGGCGCGCGCGTGCTGATCGCCTCGCAGGCGATGCGCGAGCTCGCGCAAACGCTCGTGACCGAGGGCGCCACGCAAGGGGTTGCGTGCTTCATGGCGACAGCGGAAGACGCCTTGGGTAGCGCGGTGGATTGCGCACCGCCGCCTGGCTTCGCTTCGCTCAACGATGCGCTCGCCCGTGTGGACACGCGCGAGCCGCTGCCCGCCTGCCCCCAGGGCCGCGATTTTCTTTACTCGTCGGGCACGACGGGCCTGCCGAAGGGCGTGCTCAAGCCGCTCGTGCCGTGGGAACAGCGCGCCATCGACGACACCGAAATGGCCTCGTGGCGCAAGAGCTTCGGATTCGATCAGGACTCCGTGTATTTGAGCACCGCGCCGCTTTATCACGCGGCGCCGCTGCGCTATCTGATGCGCGTGCTGCGCGTGGGCGGTCGCATCATCGTGCTGCGCAAGTTCGATCCCAAGGCCGCGCTCGATACGATCGAGCGCTATCGGGTCACTCACAGCCAGTGGGTGCCGACGATGTTCATCCGCATGCTCAATCTGCCCGAGGCGGTGCGCAAGCGCTACGACGTGCGCAGCCTGAAAGTGGCGATCCACGCGGCCGCGCCTTGTCCGCCGCTTGTCAAGGAGCAGATGATCGAATGGTTCGGGCCTGTGATTTACGAATACTACGCGGGCTCCGAAGGCGTGGGGCTCACGGCGATCGGGCCCGAGGAATGGCTCGCGCATCGCGGCTCGGTTGGGCGCGCCAAGTTCGGCACGTTGCATATCGTCGACGATGAAGACCGCGATTTGCCTGTGGGCGAGATTGGGCGTGTGTTCTTCGAAGGCGGGCCTCCGTTCGAGTATTTCAACGATCCGGTGAAGACCCGGGGTGTCTTTAACCGGCACGGTTGGGCGACGTATGGCGATATTGGGCATGTGGATGCCGATGGCTATTTGTATTTGAGTGATCGGCGCGTCGATCTCATCATCAGCGGTGGTGTGAATGTCTATCCGCAGGAGATTGAGAATGTGCTTGCGGAGCATCCAGCCGTGGCCGATGTGGCCGTGATTGGCGTGCCGCATGATGAGTTTGGGGAGGCCGTGAAGGCCGTCGTGCAGTTGCGTGAACGTGATGCGGCTAGTCCGCAGCTTGTGGAGGCGCTGCTAGTGTTCTGCCGGGAACGGCTCTCCCATATCAAGGTACCTAGATCGGTGGAGTTTGAGGAGGCGCTGCCTCGGCATGATAATGGGAAGCTGCTGCGGCGGCTGTTGAAAGAGCGATATCGGATCGCTGTGCGCTGATTTTCTTCGCTTGTTAACGCGCTTTGGCATTTACTTGTTTTCGCGGCGGGCCGCAGGCGTTGCCCCTGTGCGGGGCGGCACCTACTTTTCTTTGCAGCCGCAAAGAAAAGTAGGCAAAAGAAAGCGGCTCACACCGCCAGTGTGACGCAGTCCACCACTGCCCTGTCCATCGGAGCGGCTCCGGAGCATCCGTCGCCTCGCACACTCCGCCTCAGTGACAAGGCGCTCATCCTTCCCGCCACGCGCTACGCGCGGGCGGAAGGGTCTGCAAGGAAAACCGGGCGCGCTGGCCGGCAAATGCGCTGGGGTGCCACCCGGTAAGTGCGCGAAGGTGCGGACCGGTAAATGTGCTGAAGTGCTGATCAGTAAATGCGCTGGGGTTCTGCCGGTAAATGCGTTGGGGTGCTGACTAGTGAATGCACAGGCGTGCTGGCTGGCGAATGCGTGGGCGTGCGCCGATCGAATATGCTGGAGTCCTACGAATACGTGTGAATCCCACCGGTTTTGGTTATGCCCTACGGCGCGCGCAGCGCCGCCGGATGGATGAGCCCTTAGTCACTCCGGTTGACGTCGCGTGGTGACAGACGCCCCGGAGCCGCTCCGATATACAGGGCAGTGGTGGACGGCGTCACACTGGCGGTTTGAGCGGCTTTCTTTTGCCTACTTTTCTTTGCCGCGGCAAAGAAAAGTAGGTGCCGCCCCGCACAGGGGCAACGCCTGCGGCCCGCCGCGAATACAAGTTAAGGCCAAAGCAATACAGCAATCATCAGATTAAAAAAACAATCAGTTTAACTTATTAAATCTCAATTTCAGGAGACATCCATCATGCGCAGCATCTTCCGCGAAGACCACGAACTCTTCCGCGAGCAGGCCCGCCGCTTCATCGACCGTGAGATCGTCCCATTCCACCAGCAATGGGAGCACGACGGCATCGTCCCCAAATCAATCTGGCTCCGCGCCGGCGCAGAAGGCCTGCTCTGCTGCACAATTCCCGAAGAATACGGCGGAGGCGGCGGCGACTTCGGCCACGCGGCCATCCTGATCGAAGAGCTAGCACGCGTGAACGCAAGCGGCATCGGCTTCCCGCTACACTCAGACATCGTCGCCCCCTACATCTACGCCTACGGCACCGAAGACCAAAAGCGCAACTGGCTCCCCAAGCTCGCCCGCGGCGAGCACATCGGCGCAATTGCCATGACCGAGCCCGGCACCGGCAGCGACCTGAAGTCGGTACGCACGACAGCACGGCGCGAAGGCGACAACTACATCATCAACGGCCAGAAAACCTTCATCACGAACGGTCAGAACGCAAGCCTCGTGATCCTCGTCTGCAAGACCGCACCAAAGCTCGGCTCGAAAGGCGTTTCGCTGATCGTGGTGGAAGACGGCACCCCAGGCTTCAGCAAGGGCCGCAAGCTCGAGAAAATCGGCCTGCGCGCACAGGACACCTCGGAACTCTTCTTCGAGGACGTGCGCATTCCGGTCACGCAACGGCTCGGCGACGAAAACGCCGGCTTCTCCTACCTCATGCATGAGCTCGCACAAGAGCGTCTCGTGATCGCCGTGCGCGCCGTCGCCTCGATCGAAGGGATGCTCGAGCGCACACTCCAGTACACGCGCGATCGCAAGGTCTTCGGACAGGCGATCTTCGACTTTCAGAACGCGCGCTTCAAGCTCGCACACGCCCGCGCCAGGGCCGAGATGGTGCGCATCTATGTGGACGACTGCATCGCGCGGCATCTGCGCCGCGAGCTTTCGCCCGTGGACGCAGCCATGGCCAAGCTCAACGCCACCGAGCTGCAGAACCAGTTGCTCGACGACTTCCTGCAACTGCACGGCGGCTACGGATATATGTCGGAGTACGTAGTAGGCACCGCCTGGGTGGATGCGCGCGTGATGCGCATCTACGGCGGCACCGACGAGATCATGAAGGAAATCATCGCGCGCACGCTGTGAATGTGCGCGCTCCATCGGAGACCCGGGAGACACCAAAGATGAACCAACCGCTGCAAGGCGTAACGGTCGTGGAATTTGCGGGCCTCGGGCCCGCGCCGTTCTGCGGCATGCTGTTCGCGCAAATGGGCGCGCGTGTGATCCGCATCGGCCGTGCGGGCGAGGCGCTGCCCCAAGACCCGCTGTCGCGCGCACGCGAGCACGTCTCGCTCGATCTGAAGCGCGCGGAGGACGTGGCGCGCGCACTCGACTTGATCGCCAATGCCGATGCGCTCATCGAAGGTTTTCGCCCCGGCGTGATGGAGCGCCTCGGGATCGGCCCGGCCGTGTGCCGCGCGCGGCGGCCCGCGCTCGTCTACGGCCGCATGACGGGCTGGGGCCAGACGGGGCCACTCGCGCACACTGCCGGCCACGACATCAACTACATCGCGATCTCGGGCGCGCTGCACGCCGTGGGCGCGGCAGGCGGCGACCCCGTGGTGCCGCTCAATCTGGTCGGCGATTTCGGCGGCGGCGGCATGGTGCTCGCGTTCGGCGTGATCGCGGCCCTCTTGCGCGCACGCACGAGCGGCGAAGGCTGCGTGGTGGACGCCGCAATGACCGACGGCGCGGCCATGCTCATGAGCATGTTGTACGGCTTTCGCGCGGCCGGCCATTGGAGCGACGCGCGCGGCACCAATCTGCTCGACGGCGGCGCGCCGTTCTATCGCACCTATCGTTGCGCGGACGGCGGCTGGATTGCCGTGGGCTGCATCGAGCCGCCGTTTTACGCGGCGTTCATGAAGGGCATCGGCGCGGACGATCTGCTCGAGCTGCCGCAGCGCGACAAGGCGCATTGGCCATTGATTGCCGCGCGGATCGAGCAAACCGTCGCCACGCGCACGCGCGACGAATGGATCGCCCTGTTCGAAGGCAGCGACGCCTGCGTCTCGCCGGTGCTGGGGCTCGCCGAGGCGCCCCATCATCCGCACAACGTCTCGCGCGGGGCCTTCGCGCAAGAGCACGGCGCTTGGCTGCCGCAATGCGCGCCACGCTTTAGCGCCTTCGATTGAGCTTCGATTGAATCGCGCGTCGCGGCTCACGCGTGCGGTGCAGCCTGGCGGTGCGTCTCGCTTCAGCCCGCTGCCGCCAGCTGGGTCTGCGGCTCGCCCGCCAGTCGGATCTTGCCGCTCTGAACGAGTTGCGCGAGCGGCGCGGGCCGGCCCAGCAAAAAGCCCTGCACTTCGTCGCAGCCTTCGCCCGCGAGCAGATCGAGCTGGTCCTGCGTTTCGATGCCTTCGGCCAGCACGGGAATCCCAAGGCTCTTGCCGAGCGCGAGCACGGCGCGAATGATGGCCGTCGCCTGCCGGTTCGACTGGGCCTCGCTCACGAACGACTGGTCGAGCTTGATCTTGTCGAACGGGAATGAGCGCAATGTATCGAGCGACGAATACCCGGTGCCGAAGTCGTCGAGCGCGAGGCTCACGCCAAGCGCCTTGATGCGCTGGAGCACGTCGAGCGAGCGCTGGCGATCGGCAAAGATCGTCGATTCGGTCAGCTCGAGTTCGAGCCGCGCGGGCGGCAAGCCGGTCTCGGCGAGCGCCTCGCTCACCAGCGCGGGCAAGTCGGCGTGCACGAACTGCACGGGCGAAAGATTCACGGCAACCTTGTACGGCGGCATCCAGGTCGCCGCGCGCATGCAGGCCTCGCGCAGCACCCACGCGCCAATCTGGAGAATCAGGCCGTTCTCCTCCGCAAGCGGGATGAACACGGCCGGCGAGACGAAGCCAAGGCGCGGATGCTCCCAGCGTAGCAGCGCCTCATAGCCGCAAATCTCGCCGCTCGGGACCGAGGTCTGCACCTGATAGTGCACGCTCAACTGGCCGCGCGCGAGCGCCTCGCGCAGGTCGGCCGCGAGTGTGCGGCGCGCCCGCGCCGTCTCGTCCATCTTCGGCTCGTAGAAGCACACCGAGCGCGTGAGGTCGGCCTTCGCGCGATACATCGCGAGATCCGCGTTGTTCACGAGCACGGTCTTCGTGGTGGCATCGTCGGGGTAGATCGCCACGCCGAGGCTCGCGCCCGAGAGCACCTCCCAGTCGTCGTAACGGATTGGCCGGAACAAGGCAGTTTCGAGCCGCAACAGGAAGTCGTCGAGCGCTTCGCGCCGCGCGAAGCGCAGGATGCCCACGAATTCGTCGCCGCCCACGCGCGCGACGAATTCGTCCTCGCGCACGAGGCTCGCGAAGCGGCGCGCGAGAATGCGCAGCACCTCGTCGCCGGCATGGTGGCCGCGCAGGTCGTTGACGTCCTTGAAGCGGTTCAGGTCGATGCCGATCAGCGCGAGCCTTCCGCCCTCGGCCTCCGCGCGCGCCATCTCCACATCGATCCGCTCATTGAAGGCCGCGCGGTTGGGCATGCCGGTGAGCATGTCGGAGAGCGCCATGCTGCGCAGATGCTCGAGCGATTCGGCGCGCACGCTGTCGTCGAGCAAATAGCTCACGAGGCCCGCGCCCACGATGACGAAGGCCATGCAGGCCACCGAAAGCGCGAGCGCCTGCAGCGCGGCGGGATCGGAGAAATGCCCCGACACGGCCATCGGCTCGACCTGGAACGCGCTCATGCCCGTGAAGTGCAGCGTTCCGATCGCAGTCGCGAACAAGCCGGCCACGACGGCCACCGAGCCGTCCGCTCGCCGCGCGGCGCAGTCGAGCGCGAGTGCGCCAAAGCCGACCGAGAGCGCAATCGAGGCGATCAGGTACGGCCAACTCCATGTCACGAGCCCTTCGACGTGGTAGGCCGCCATGCCGGTGTAGTGCATGAGCGCGATGGCCAGGCCGACGAGCGCGCCGCCCAGCGCGGGCGCCGCGCGCGTGAAGCCGCTGCACGCCACGGCGAAGCCAATCAGGCTGCCGGCCAGCGCGATGACCAGCGAGACGAAGGTGAGCAAGGGATCGAAGCTCACGGGCACGCCGGGATCGAAGCCGAGCATCGCCACGAAATGCGTGCACCAGATCGCGACAGCCGACGCGGTGGCCGCGAGAAACTGCCAGCCTGCGCGCTGCACGCCGCGCGTGGCGAACGCGCGCCGCACGAGGCGCGCGGTGACCCACGAGCCGGTGCCGCAGATCAGCAGGGCCACGATGACAAGCCAGATATTGTGCTTGTAGACGATGCAGCCCAGCACGGTCATCACGGGAAGGCCTCCTTTGCGCCTGGATTTAACGATTGCAATGCGGTTTCAAAGCGGTCCGGCGCCATGCGTATGCGGCCCGCTCGCAAGTCTACGGCACTGATGTGTCGCGACTTTATATCACCCTTTTTACTCGACGTATTTGCAAACGTTTGGCGTGATTATTCAGACGATTTTCCGCGATTTGATTGCGGCCTATCGTCTGATATTCGGCACTGACGTTTTGGGGGAGCCCCGGTTTCCGGGGGCGACGCCTGGAAGTGGTACGGCGCGTTTTGGGGATGGATCGAATCGGACGTTCGGCGCTCCGCGCGGCCAGACGGATCGGCGCACAGCATTCTGCCCATGGGAGGCACGGGCGGTTCGCGCCGTGCGTGGGTCTGCCGGGTCGCGATGGTGTGCCCGTGCCCCTACCAGAGGCTATCAAGCAGGATGTGGATAGCGGAATATGCGCTGGAGAAAATGAGCAGACACGCGAGAACCATGCCGATATCCATATACAGATGGATGTGGCGCTCGATATGCGTGGCGAGCAAGCGGTCCGGATCGACCGGAGTCGATTTGACCGCGCGAGAATGGCGAGTGTTGAACATGGTGAATCCCGATCGCGAGCGGACTGGCGAAAGTGCCTCAGTGCGCGTCATGCGTGTCGTTTGTCGCGCCGCTTCCGTCGAACATGCTGTGAGTCGCGGCAAGCGCGCCGAATGACATGAGAATGCCGGCGAAGACCGCACCGGTCAGGGCAAACCTCTTGCCGCGCCCTTCGGCGGCAGCGCCAGTCTCGTCGCGCGAGCGCAAGGCGCCTGTCCCGGCGTGCGGCGGCTCATCCCCAGCAAGCGCATGAGCGCGAGCGCGAATGGACGAAATTTCAATCAGTGAAAGCGGGCTCATGGTGGTCTCTGTCAAAATCGGCTGAACTGGTTTCAGGATAGACAGACGACCCGGCTCGCGGAATCAGACGAGTTCGAGATCCCACTCGTCGAGCGTCCGCGTGAAGCCATGCCTGGGGCTTTCCGACATGGAGGCACGGTTTCCATGCCTGAATCTGTCGGACCTGGCGCTACACGGACGGCGACTGGATTACCGTGGGCCGCATCGGGCCGGCGCCGTACGTCAACGCCTGCGGCAGGCCCACGGTAGTCACGATGCGATCGCTCAGAGCGTCATTCGACTTCGGCGATGGCTTCACGCACATTTCGATCGGCAAGCGCCTGCGTGGGAGTCGACCGGAAACGGCGGCCGGACTGTCCGGCGGCACCCGCCGTAGAGGCCGGCTTCAGCTTGCAACCCAAGTAGTAAACCAGCGACGTCAGCGAGAGTCCGACGATCCACGAGATATCCGCGCCGCCGAGCCGTTTGGCGACTTCACCCGTGTAGAGGTCCGTTGCCATAAACGGCAGTTGCACGACGATGCCAACGAGGTATGAAAAAACGGCCGTCGTATTAAACCGCCCATAGACGCCGCCATCCTGGCGGAAGAACGAATCGACGTCGTAATCGCCGTGACAAACGATGTAATAGTCCACCAGATTGCTGGTGCTACTTCAAACTATACCGAATGTTTGAGCCCATACAGCGGGAAGAACATGAACACCAAACGCACCCCGGCGAGCACGCCACACCACGGCCGCCGCGTGTACTCCTACGAGCGCATCAGCACGAAAACCCAGAGCGCCGGCACCGGTATCGAACGCCAGGCCAGCTACGCTGCGAAGTGGGCGGCAGAGCGCAGACTGGTACTCGACACCTCCCTGAATCTGCGCGATGAGGGGCTGTCTGCCAACCACCAGAAGCACGTCAAGCGGGGAGCGCTCGGCATGTTCCTGCGCGTCGTCGAAGAGAGCCGGCGTGGCAAACCGTTCGCGGAAAACAGTTCGTCACCGGATCGCGCGACGCGTGCAGAGGGCAACGAGCGCTCAATTTTGAGCTTTCATTCGGTGGTTCGCGTTGACCGTCATGTCAGTCCGTAACGCGTACCACGCCAGTTCGCCAAAACGCCCTGCATCCGGATGCGCCCGCCGTGCCGTCTAAGCCCGACCCGAGCGACGGCACCCCGCTATAGAGGCTCGCAGGGGACCTGCATCATGTGGGCTGGGCCTGGGCGGGCGGACGCGGGAAGGACAAGCCTTGCCGCGCCGGGTTTGCGCTCCGATGTGTATCGGCCTTCTCCGTAAATCCAGTAAGACGTCAGTGCGTGTGCCGCCAGCAGTGTTGCGGCCCGTCAAGCCATTGCAATTTTCTGACCGGACCCTGTTGAGGTGGGCTGGCCGCAGGCGTAGAAAACGTGGTGGGCTCAACGAGCCCCGTATCGCGGCCTTTTACCCTTTGCAGTCCTGATGCACCAGGCCGCGCCTCTCACAATAAACAGCAAGGAGGCCAGGCCTGTGGCAGACCTGCAAGACGTATTGCTTGCCATCCCCGGCAGGCAGGCGTTTCACCTTGAGATTCCCGGAACTGCAAGTGCCGCAGAACTGTCGGTCGTGTCATTCACGGCCACCGAGGCGATGGGGGAGCCAGTCACTGTGATGATCGAGGCAACACATCCCGACCAGTTGCCCCGCGCGGATTACCTGAACCTCGACGCCGTTTTCGTCATCACCGCGGAAGACGGGAGCGTGAAGAAGTTTTCAGGCTACCTCGAACGCGTTTCGGCCATCCAGACGACGAACGATTTTACGCGGCACCAGTTCGTCCTGAAGTCGCACTTCGGGCGGCTGGCGGCGGTCACCACCACCGAAGTCTATCAACACATATCGGCCCCCGACATCATCAGGGCGGTACTGCGCCGCCACGGCATTCCGGATCACCTGATGGCATTCCGGCTGCGCCGCCAGTATCCGGTGCATGCGTGGCGCTTCCAGCACCAGATGACCGATCTGGCCTATGTCCAGATGCTGATGCAGAAAGAGGGCATCTACGCCTTTATCCAGGAATCGGAGTACGGCGATCAGGTCGTCTTCGCCGATGACATCGACCATTATCTCTACGACGAGCCGCAGCACATTGTGCCGTACCACGAGGCGGCGGGGCTCGAAGCGGGGGGCGTGGAGGCGGTCACGGCACTGAAGACCCACGCGGAGACGGTGCCGCAGTCGTACACGGTGGCCGACTACAACCCGGAATCGGCTTGGGAGAGATTTAGAGACAGTGCCAACCTCGCCCCGCAGGACCCGACGACCTACGGCCAGCCCTACATTTACGGGACTCACCACCTCGACCAGGCCGGGGCAAAGTGGGAGGCGCAGCTTCGCCACGAGGCGGCCCTCGCACGGCAGATCATCTACGAGGGCAAGAGCAACGTACTGGCGTTGCAGTGCGCAAGTGTGCTGGAGTCCGATCTTGTCCTGCCCGATGCGCCCAAAGGCCAGGTCATCATCGAGGTCACGCACAGCGGTGCGCGCGATGCGCCCTATACGAACCGCTTCAGGGCGATTCCCGCCAACCGGCGCTTCCGGCTCCAGCTCAGGCCGGAAACTTGGGCTCGCATTTCAGGCACACTCAGCGCACGGATTTGCAGTCCTGACAGATACACCTACGGCTATCTCAATGCTGTCGGCTACTACGTCATCCGTCTGGATGCAGACTTCGGCACCTGGCCGAAAGGCGGTGAGAGCGTGCCGATGCGGCTGGCCAAACCCTTCGCGGGGAAGTTGCAGACCGGCATGCACTTTGTCGCGCTGGATAATGACGAGGCCATAATCCGGTTTAGAGACGGGGACCCTGACAAGCCGGAAATTTGCGGGTTTCATCACCACAGCCAGGCGCGCGACCTCATCACGAACGACCGGCGCTGGCTCTCGCGCAACATGATCCGCACGCAGGCGAACAACAAGTTGCGGATGGAAGACTGGGCGGGCCAGGAAGGGGTCAAGCTCAGTACGGAACACTCGGGCAAGTCACAACTGAATCTCGGATACCTGGTTAACAACAAACTCGAATACCGGGGCGAAGGCTTCGAGGTGAGAACATCGGGTTACGGGGTGAATCGCGCGGGCAAGGGCATGATGCTGACGGCCTACGACCGCCCCGCCGCGACCGGCAAGCAACTGGACATGCAGGAGACCATCGCGCAGCTCGAAAGCGCCCTGGCGACCGCGAAGGCGTTGGCTGCATCTGCGGCGAGTGCGAAGGCCGAACCGGCCGACACCGACGCGCAGCAGCAGATGAAGGAGGATTTCGACGGCCTGAAGAAGCCGGGGCTGCTCATGAGTACTCCCGCCTCGGCGGGGATCGTTGCGGGCCAGGGCATCCAGTTCGCGGCCCAGGAGAACATTTCAACCGTGACCGGTAAGAACGCCGACTGGAGCGTGCTGAAGCGCTGGACGGTGGCGGCGGGAGAGAAGATTTCGCTGTTCGTGCAGAAGGCTGGCATCAAGATTTTTGCGGCCAAAGGCCCCGTCGAGATACAGGCGCAGGGCGGCCCGCTGTCGCTCGATGCGAACCAGGACCTGACGATATCGAGTGTCAATGGCGTGGCGCGCATCGTGGCGAAGCAGGAAATGACGTTGACCTGTGGTGGTGCGTTCATCCAGTTCAAGGACGGCAGCATCACGCTCGGCGGTCCAAACGATCTGTTCCTGAAGGTCATCACGATCCAGAAGCAGGGCAAGGCGACGCTGAACCAGCCGCTGGACCTGACGCACCCGGTGCTCTCAGGCCTGCCGACCGTGCCGCTCGCGCTGAATACCGCGGCGTCACCCGCTTCGCGGGCTGCGATTCCCGCTGGCATGCCCTACAGGCTGTTTGTGGGCAGCACCCTGGTCAAACAAGGGGTATTCGATGAAACCGGGCTGCTCCAGGTCGATCACCATCCGACCACGCAGCAATACAAACTCGAACTGGCGAGCGGGGTGACACACACGATTCCAGTCGCGAAGGCATATCGCAGCAACGCAGCGAATGGTGATCTCGCGAATCAGGGCTTTCACTTCCATGAGAGTCAGCCATCCGCTGATATCAATCCATCGGGCGACCGCGCGCTAAACCGGCAGCGTTACAGCAAGTTGCTCAATCCTGAAGCGGAGCAATGAAAACGTGGGCAAACCTTCATCTATTGTTACCCCGATTGCACTTGACCAGACCACCTCGGCACTGATCTGTACGCCATGGTTCGTGCAACTGACTGAGTATCCTCCGATGGAGGCATCGTATCGCCCATTGGTCAACGGCGAGGAGGCGTTCGGCGCCTTATACGATGCCATCGATAATGCGAAGCACACTATCGACTACATCTGTTGGGGTCTCCAGCCGTCGATGTATTTCAAACGCGTCGGCGGCAATTCGCTTTGCATCGGCGACCTGCTCATCAAGAAAGGCCAGGAAGGAGTCGTGGTTCGCATCCTCTGCTGGGCAGATACCTTTGCGGCTGGACAGTTTCTCGAGAACGAAAATCCCGGATACGACCTGGTACGTAGCATCTCGACGCAAAACGAAAACAATACGCAGCGCGAATATGACCGCGCCTGGTACGCACGTGCCCGTATCATCGCTGCGGATCGAGCCGCAGCAGCCCGATCGCTGACAGGTATTCATGCTCTCAAGAATATTCACCTGGTGACGCGGGACTTTTCGCTGACTGACCGCGTTGAAATCATGTATCGGGAGTCCTTGCGCCGCGCGGACAAGAGTCTAAGCGAGCAGGCGGTTGTGCTTGGCTTCGGTGCCGGACCATCGCATCACCAGAAAATGGTGCTGATCGACTATGAAGCTCCCGAACAGGCTGTGGGCTTCGTTATGGGCCACAACACGCTTGACGCATACTGGGATGACGATTCGCATGGCTACGCGCGGAAGAATGCCCGCTTCGGGCGTAATGGCCAGACGCCACGCCAGGACATGTCGAGTATTGTCACGGGGCCGATTCTGGAGTGTCTGAACGCGAATTTCTGCACCGCGTGGAAGCACAACGCGAAGGTTGATTTGCAGACAAAGCGGATGCCGCTGTCGAAACAGCTTAAGGTACGTCGCGACTTTGGTACGCCTGTGATGGCGCAGATCACGCGCACCCAGTCGCAGGAAGGAAGGCGCGATATCAAGTCGCTGTATCTCCAGACTGCGGCCAACGCGGCGAAGTTCATCTACATCGAAAACCAGTATTTCCGCTGGGAGCCGCTGGCGGACAAGATCAAGGAGGCTGCCGCGAGACAGGTCCAGTGGGGCCGCGATCCCGGCAAGCATGGGCCGGTCTATCTGTTCGTCGTCACGAACTCAAGTGACGAAGGGGTGGGTAGCGGCACGGTGAGCACCTACAACATGCTGAAGAGCCTCGGACAGGGAAAACTCATGTCAGGCCTGGCACAGGAAGATCAGGATGCCCAGCAACCAGTCGATATCATGCGTGCGGTAAATGAACTGGCCGTTGCCCGGATGAGTTCAGGTCCTGATGCTGCTGCACGGCAGAAGGCAGCGCAACAGAAACTCGATGATGCCCGACAGGGCAACGGTGGCCCGCTGGCGGTGAGGGATATCCCCGGCCTGAAGATTCATATCTGCACGCTGGTCGCACCGGATTCGCCAGGCGACAACTGGATGCCGGTCTATATCCACAGCAAGATCATGATTGTCGATGATGTATTCCTGACGCACGGCTCCGCGAACATCAACACGCGCAGCATGGAGGTGGACAGCGAGTTGAATATCTGTCACGAGCGGATGGACGTGACGCAGCCGCTGCGGCGGCGCTTGTGGCATATCCATACTCGCGGGATAAAAGACGGGGCATCGGATTCGCCTAAGTCGGCGTTTGATGCTTGGGATGACATTATTAAGCGCAATGCGAGAAAACAGAAAAACGGAGAAGCACCGATTGCGTCGCTTATTGGCTTTTCGCGCGCTTCAACGACGAAGAGCAACGTGGATTAAAGATCATGCCAAAAGTCTCCTTGATAGTTCTTTTGGCGTCGCTGCTATGTGCCTGTTCGAACAAGGATAATCCGATGCCCTCTCAAACCGACTGGAGCGCCGTGCGTGCGAAGCTGGCCTTTACATGCGTTCATGCGGCGGACCATTTGCCTGCACTTGATCCGACTGCTGATGCGCTATTCAAATACGCGCGCTATCTACAGAAGCAGGATGGCCCAAAGAACTACGACGAAATTGCCCGGTATTATCGGATTGCGGCAGCTAGCGGGCACTACAAGGCCAACAACAATTTGCAGAATATGCTTGAAAACGGTCAGGTATCCTCGCCAGATGCTCCTGCGGAAGCTGTTGATCTCGCCAGTCAGCTAATCAAAGCTGCCATACCTTGGGGTTACTACGAGATGGGTCACTACCTTGAAGTGGGCTATGGCGTTGAGCAGGACGCAGAGAAAGCGCGTCACTATTTCCGGCAGGCAGCCGATCTGGGCGATCCGGACGCACAGTATTACGTTGGCGACCTGCTTTCTCCGAAGGACCGCGCCCCGGATATTTCGAGGCAAATGATGCGGTGTGCGGTAGATCAAGGGTTTGGGAAGGCGGCGAGCGACCTTGGCGTAGATCTTATGGATAGCAAATCTTATGTGCAAGCTACCGAGATCTTTCAAAAGGGGGTCGAGGCAGGCGACGAGCAATCGGCTAGATTTCTGGCAAATGGGTTCGACACCGATACATCCGATCCGCTGTACTACTTGGAACTTGCTCGCGACCCGGAAAGATCACGCCGCTACAAGCTGATCGGCAAGTTCATCGATGACCATGACGGCCTCAATCCCAAGGTGCCGGACATCGACCTGATCGTGCCGCTGCCGCCCGCGAAGCTGCCGGAGTGGGACGGCACCTTCCAGTGGCAGAAGGAGCAAGACGCCGCCGTGCCGCCATCGAAGCCAGCCGAATCGCTCGTCGCGAAACTGGCCCGCGAGAAGAATCTCGACCCGGCGACGGGCCTGCCCCTCAAGCCCAAGGATAGCCGCGTTCCTCTCGGCACGACGGCGTACACCAATGAGGCCTGTCCGCAGGAGGGCGTGTGGTGTGCGAAGCAATGGACATACTATAGTCCGGAAGCCACGCAGCACTTCAGCAAGGGGCAAACCATGCCGGATCTGCTCCTCCGCTATCCCCGCTCCATGAAAATACTCGATGCCCTGCTTGGCGTGCGTGAAGACCGGACCTATGCGACGTGGACCCTTGTTTCATACAGCAAGCAGGCATAGTGCGATGAGGAATCCAAAAAGACACTGGCTTGTCCGGTACTGGTTTTATATCCCCTTCTGGATGGCCGTCGCATTGTCGGTACTCAAACAAAAATGGCGAGATCACGCGTCGCGTGATCTCGCCATTGTATGAATAGCCTTTATTTAGTTATTCTGCGCAATCATTGCCGCGGTGGCGTCCACCGCCTTGCGCATCTTGTCGACGAGTTCGTCGATCTGTCCGTGCGTCATCACCAAAGGCGGCGCCACGATCAGCCGGCCGTTCGTCGAGCGCACTATGGCGCCCGCATCGAACGCCACGCTGCGGCTGTGCCACGTCAGGTCCGCTTCGTTCTCGTAGCGCTCACGCGTCGTCTTGTTCCTGGCGAACTGGATCGCCGCTACGGCTCCCGCGCCCTGAATTTCGCCGATGAGCGGATGGTCGGCGAACGCTTCCCGCAGCAGCTTCTGAAGATACGGACCCGTGTCGGCCTTTGTGCGCTCGACCAGTTGCTCGCCTTGAAGCACGTCGAGGTTCGCCAACGCCACCGCGGCGGCAACCGGATGGCCCGAATAAGTCAGGCCATGTGCGAAGACGCCGCCCTTCTCGACCAGCGTCTCGCCAATGCGGCGGTTCATGATGAGCCCGCCCATCGGCACGTATCCCGAGGTCAGCCCTTTCGCCACGCAAACGAGATCGGGCGTGAAGCCAAAGTAACGGTGCGCGAACCACTCGCCTGTGCGGCCGAAGCCGCCAATCACCTCGTCGGCGCAGAGCAGCACGTCATATTGCCGGCAGATACGCTCGATCTCCTGCCAGTATCCCGGCGGCGGGAAGATCATGCCGCCGGCGCCCTGGAACGGCTCCGCAACGAACGCGCCTACGTTCTCGGCGCCGAGTTCCAGAATCTTGCGCTCGAGCGATCGCGCCGCCTTCAGGCCGAACTCCTCCGGTGTCAGGTCGCCGCCGTTGGCGAACCAGTAGGGCTCGTCGACGTGCGTGATGTTGGGAATCGGCAGATCCCCCATCTCGTGCATGAAGCTCATACCACCGAGCGACGCGCTGCCGACCGTCGAGCCGTGATAGCCGTTCACGCGGCCGATCAGCACCTTCTTCGTCGGCTTGCCCATGATGTCCCAGAAGCGGCGGACCGTGCGGATCAAGACCTCGTTGGATTCAGAGCCCGAATTCGTGTAGACGACGTGGCTGAACGGTTCGCCCAGCAGGCCGAACAGCCGCTCGGACAATTCGATTACCGAAGGGTGCGTGGTATGAAAGAACATGTTGTAGTACGACAGTTCCTTCATTTGGCGCGAAGCCGCCTCCACGAGCTCCGGGCGTCCGTAGCCGACGTTCGTGCACCAGAGACCGGACATGCCATCGATATAGCGATTGCCGTCCGAATCCCATAGATAGCTACCTTCGCCGCGAACCATCACACGGGGACCTTCCGCATTCAGCGCCTTTTGATCCACGAACGCGTGGATGTGATGCGCGGCATCGGAGCGCTGGAAGTCGCGGGTCGTACGGTGACCGGGTGTGGGAGCATTCATAAAGTCTCCTAATCATGTAGTGAAGTTGGCGCGAAGCATTGGCACGCGCGAGCAATTGACGATTCGGGAATGAGCAGCCCCAAGCGGTTCATCGCAAGGGGCTTGCTACCGATATCAGCGAAATTGAAACCACGTGGTTTTCAGTTGGCTGTATTTGTCGAATGAGTGCAAGGACAAGTCCCTGCCGAAGCCCGACTGCTTGCCGCCGCCAAACGGCACGGTCACATCGAGGGCATCGACGGTGTTGACGGACACCGTGCCGGCCTTCAGCGCACGCGCCACGCGATGGGCGCGATTGAGGTCGTCGGTCCAGAGCGAGGCGGCAAGGCCGTAGACGCTGTCGTTGGCGAGGCTCAACGCCTCTTCCTCGGTGTCAAAGCTGCTGATGGCGAGGACGGGACCAAACACCTCATCGCGCGCGAGCCGCATGTCTTGACGCACATTCGCGAACACCGTGGGTTCGACGAAGTTGTCCGAGCCATTCACGCTCAGGCGCTTGCCCCCCGTCACCAGACGCGCGCCATCGCGCTGCGCCTGCTCCACGGCGCTCATGATCTGCGAAGTCTGCTGCGCGTCGACAATCGCGCCTGCGCGGCTCGCCGGATTGAGCGGATCGCCGGGCATCCAGTCACGCGCTTTTTTCATCAGGCGTTCGATGAACTCGTCCTGAATGGAACGCTGCACGTAGAGACGCGAGTTTGCCGAGCACACTTCGCCCTGATTGAAGAAGATGCCGAATGCGGCCTTTTCCGCGGCGAGGTCGAGATCGCGACAGTCTTCGAAGATGAGATTCGGACTCTTGCCGCCGCATTCGAGCCATACCTGCTTGAGGTTGGACTCCGACGAATAGCGCATGAAGTATTTGCCAACCTGAGTGGACCCCGTAAACACGAGGCAATCCACATCGGGATGCAGACCCAACGCGCGTCCCGTAACTTCACCCAGACCCGGCACGACATTGAGCACGCCTTCGGGCACACCTGCTTCGAGCGCCAGCTCGGCCAGACGCAACGCGGAAAACGGCGACTGCTCCGCGGGCTTCAGCACCACGCTATTGCCCGCGGCCAGCGCCGGCGCGAGCTTCCATGCCGCCATGTCGAGCGGGAAATTCCACGGCACGACCGCTGCGACCACACCGAGCGCTTCGCGCGTGATGGTCGCCAGCGCGTTCGATGCAGTAGGCGCGACCTGGTCGTAGAGCTTGTCGAGCGCTTCGCCATACCACGCGAATACGTGGGCCGCGCCCGGCACGTCGATGTTATAGGCGTCCATGACCGGCTTGCCCATATTCAGCGAGTCGAGCAGGGCCAGTTCCTCCCGGTGCGCCAGCATGAGCTCCGAGAGCCGCTGCAAGACCTTCTTGCGCTCACCGGGCGCCATGCGTGCCCATGGCCCCTTTTCGAACGCCTGACGCGCGGCGCGCACGGCCAGATCGACGTCCACCTCATTGCATGCCGCGACGTGTCCCAGCCGCTGATTCGTGGCCGGATTGATCGAGTCGAATGTCGCGCCCGAAGCCGCGTCCACGCGACGTCCGTTGATCACCGCCTTTTCGATGAAAGCCTGCTCGGCAGCTCGCCGCTGCCAGTACCCGAGATCGAACATGCTGCGCTCCGCTTGGACCGCTGCTGCGGCCCGGTTGCTTTGTAATTGAAGAGGATGGTGCGGTATTTCGCGCGAAAGGAAAATTATTAAAAATATTCTCGGGCGATATGATAAAACTTTGCAGCCGAGCCCCACTGCGGCGCCTTTCCCAGGGTAAGGTTACGCACATAAAACACAGGACAAATAGTCCGCGCGGCCAAAGTGCCAGCGGCCGGATATCAGAGGGACACGTGGCTTTTTATACCTTGCGGCAACTGAAGTACCTCGTCACCACGGTGGAAGCCGGCAGCGTGGCGGAGGCGTCGCGACAGCTCCATATTGCTCCGCCGTCTATTTCGAGCGCCATCAAGGGGCTGGAAGACAGTTTCGGCGTGAAGCTTTTCATCCGCCATCACGCCCAGGGCGTGTCGCTCACGCCCGGCGGAACGCGCTTCTATCGCAAGGCGCAGGAGTTGTTGCGCGTGGCGCGCGAGTTCGAACAAAACGCACTCGCCGACAACGACGTGGTGACGGGCCAGATCGACATCGGCTGTTTCGAGACCGTGGCCCCGCTGTATCTGCCGCAATTGATCGCGGGTTTTCGCGAGCTGTATCCGGGCGTCAACATCCGGCTGCGCGACGGCGAGCAGCAGGATCTCGTGCAGGGGTTGACGGCCGGGACCATCGACGTGGCGTTCCTCTACGATCATGAGCTCGACGGCACCATCGAAGCCGAGCCGCTCATGCCGGCACAAAAGCCCTATGTGCTGCTGCCCGAGAATCATCGGTTCGCGCGGCAGTCGCACGTCTCGTTGCACGATCTCAGTGTGGAACCCATGATTCTGCTCGACGTGCAGCCGAGCCGCACCTATTTCGTCAGTCTTTTCCACGATCTGGGCCTGACACCCAATATCGTCTTCGGCTCCCCCTCGATCGAAATGGTGCGAGGGATGGTGGGGCAAGGATTCGGCTTTTCACTGCTCGTGACACGCCCGAATTCGGAATGCACCTACGATGGAAAAAGGGTGGTAACGATCGACATTACAGAGTCGGTTACGCCTTCGGGTCTCGTGAGCGCGCGGCTCAAGCGCGGACAACTGACCAAGCCCGCGCAGCTGTTCGTCGACTTCTGCCGGGAGCAGCTCACCCATCTGCACGCGTCGAAATAGCCATGCGCCCCGCTCACCATGCGTCGATGCATGGTGAGCGGGGCGCATCGATGAAGGCCGCTCTGCGTTCAGAGCGGATGCTTCAAACGCGTTGCCAGGCGCCCGAGCATCGCGTCGCAAGCGGCGAGTTGCGCCTCGCTGATGAACTCGTCCGGCTTGTGCCCCTGATCCATGCTGCCGGGTCCGCATACGACCGTCGGTATGCCCGCCTGCTCGAAAAGACCGCCTTCTGTTCCGAATGCGACGGTGCCGAATTCCGATGAGCCGCTGATCGCCGCCAACAGCCGGGCCGCTTCGCTTTCATGCGGCGTCGCGAGCCCTGGATAAGCGCCCAGCGACTGGAAGCTAATGTCCGTTTCGGGCTTCACCGTTCGCATGGCGGGGAGCAGTTCCGTCTGGGCGTACCGATCCAGATCGTCCGCCACCTCCTGCGCATCGAAACCGGGCAACGTGCGCACTTCAAAATCGAACTCGCACTCCGCCGGCACGATGTTCAGCGCCCTGCCGCCCTTGATCACGCCCGTTTGCACCGTCGAGAAAGGCGGATCGAAGCGCGCGTCATGGCGCTCGGGGCGCGCGAGCTGCGCGCCGATTTCATCGAGCCGCCCAATCAGGCGAGCCGCATACTGGATCGCATTCACGCCATACGGTGCGTACGCGGAATGGCACGCGGCACCCTTTACCGAGCATCGCATCGCGAGCTTTCCTTTGTGCCCGAGCACGGGCTTCATCCCCGTTGGCTCGCCGATCAGACACAGAACCGGCTTGTGCGGACGCTTCGCAAGCTCGGCGAGCATCGGGCGCACACCGAGGCATCCGACCTCCTCGTCATACGAAAACGCCAGATGGACCGGCACATGCAGATCCGCCTCGATAAACGCGGGAACCGCTGCCAGAACCGAGGCAATAAAGCCCTTCATGTCCGCCGTGCCGCGGCCGTAGAGGCGCCCGTCGCGCGCAGTCAACCGGAAGGGCTCGACCGTCCACGCTTGCCCATCGACCGGCACGACATCCGTGTGCCCGGAAAGCACCACGCCGCCGCGCCCGCCCGGGCCGATCGTCGCAAAGAGATTGGCCTTCGTCCGTTCCGCGTTATAGATCAGTTCACTGCGGACGCCGAACCCGGCCAGATAGTGCTCGATAAACGCAATCAACTCGAGGTTCGAGTCGCGGCTGACCGTCTGGAAAGCCACCAGCCGTTCGAGCAGCATGCGGCTGCATAGGTCACTCATCGCCCGGCACTCCGTAGCTCGGCGCCAAGGTGGGGTTCAGCGCTCGTGTCAGGTAATCCTGCATCTGCGGACGATAAGCCTGCCAAAGCGTGTCGAGCTGCCCAATCGGATCTTCGTCCGCCCAGTCGACGCGCAAATCGGCAATGGGCCATGTGTGATCGCCAACGATCTTCAACGCGGCCGAATGCACGGGCCCGGCCTCTCCACCCGCGTCGGTCGCGGCGTGCATTGCCGCGAGCAGACGGTCCGCCAACAGACCCGCAGCGTTTTCGAAGGCGTGCACCATGGCAGCGGTGACCTCGATGCTCGCGAGCATATTGCCCGCGGCCACGCATTGCTCCCCTGCCAACGCATGATGAACGCCCAGCGCCTCTTTGCCGGTGAAAAACGCCGTGCGGCCCTGTGCGTCGATGGTCGTCACCTGCCGATACTCGCTCCAGCCGTTCGCGTTGAGGGCGCGCTCCACGGCTGCGGCGGGCTCCAGCTGGTCGTGCTCCAGCAGGTCGAGCACCTGCGGGCCCAGTGCCGGCAGCGTGACGTTCTGCGTGGCCACGACTCCGACGCCCGCCCGCGCCCACGGGCAACGCGCACCCACCGCGATACTGGAGGAGCTGATGGCGATGCCAAGCTGCCCGGTCTCCGGGCAACGTCCGACGATCGAAAATGTCATGGCCTGCTCCTTATGCCTGTGCCTGCGTCCAGCCGTCCGGAACCACAGCGATGACGTCGATTTCCATCAGCCATTGCGGCTGCCCCAGTGCCGACACCACGAGACCGGTGGAAATGGGAAAGACCCCCTTGAGCCACTTGCCGACCTCCTGATAGACCGGCTCGCGATAGCGCGGGTCGATCAGATACGTGGTCGTCTTGACGACGTGGGAGAGATCGCTGCCGGCTTCCTCGAGCAGTTGCTTGACGTTCTTCATGGCCTGCTCTGCCTGCGCACGCGGGTCGCCCAGGCCGACCAGGCGTCCCTCGAAATCGGTCCCCACCTGACCGCGCACATAGACCGTGTTGCCGGCCCGCACGGCCTGGCAAAGATCGTTGTCCAGCGACTGGTTCGGATAGGTGTCCTTGGTATTGAACATGCGGATGCGAGTATGAGTCGGCATCAAATAACTCCCAATGCGTTGGTGTTTTGAATCTGCGAATCGACGTTCGCGTACCCGGTGCTGGCGAGATGCGCTTCGGCCTTGCGCTGCGCGGCGTCGCGATACTCGAGATAGCTGCTCTGCGTGGCGATATGGCCGGCAACATGCTTCGCGTCGTGCCAGACGCCCCAAATGAACGACGACCCGCGTCGGGACAGCCACGGCAGCCCCACAAAATAAACGCCCGGCTCTGCCGAGACGCCGCGCTGATGCTTGGGCTTGCCCTTGTCGTCGAATGCATTCACCTGCAGCCAGCCGTAGTCGTTGGCGTAACCCGTGGCCCACACGATCGACGTCACGCCGGCTGCCGCCAGATCCAGCTCAATAAGCGGATGCGCCACGCAATCCGGATCCGGCACGATCTCGCGCGCGGCCGGCTCTTCCGGCAAATCCAGGCCATTGCGAGCAATATAGGCGTCTGCCGCATCGAGCAAAGACAGATAGTTCGCGTCGCCGTTCGCGAGATTCGTCTCGAGGTCCGCTTCAAAGGTCACGACGTCATTGGCAAACGCCTTGGTGAGGCCAACGAGCGTCATGCCCTGATGCGCGAGCTTTCGGAAGTTGACCGTATGCCCCCCCCTGGCGCCGCTGACCGCGATGGTGACGTGTTCCCTACCCGGCACGACGGTCTCGGTATCCCACAGCCCGAGCACACCGAGCCACCAGCAGAAGTCGCGGTTCCGATACGTGCGCGGCGGACGATCGTGAGGGCCGACGGAGAGATACACCCTCTTGCCCGCGCGCATCAACTCTTCGGCGATCTGCACGCCCGACGAGCCGGCGCCCACCACCAGCACCGCTCCGTCCGGCAATTGCTCGGGGTTGCGATAGTCGGCCGAGTGAATCTGCACGAAGCGATCGGACTTGGGCGCAATCGGCGGAATGACAGGTCGCTGGAATGGCCCCGTGGCCACCACGACGCGGCTCGCTTCGATCACCCCGCTGTTCGTCTCAACGGTAAAGCCACCGCGGCCTGAATTGCGCGTGACCCGGGTCACTTCCACGCCGGTGCGAATGGGCGCGCGGAACTTCTTCGCGTAGGCCTCGAAGTAGTCGGCCACGCGCTCCTTGGACGCGAAAGCGTCAGGATCGAGGTCATCGAATTCCATGCCGGGAAAGCGATCGTGCCAGGCGGGACCGTTTGCGACGAGGGAGTCCCAGCGGCCGGTCCGCCAGCGTTCCGCGATGCGGTTCCGCTCGAGAACCAGATGCGGCACGCCAAGCTTGCCCAGGTGTTCGCTCATGGCGACGCCGGCTTGCCCGGCGCCCACAACGAGCGTGTCAACGGTTTCGATACTCATTGCTCTTTCCTCGTACGAGGGCTAGTGGTTGGTGTTGTTCATATTCTCTTCAGAGTCCAGGAATTACGAAATTATGATTTTTGTGTTCCTTGGCTAGCAAAAACCTCTTGGTGCCGGGTGCATAGGAAAAATCTCCGCAACCAGTAAAGAAACTATTTTTTTCCGTCTCTTTGCACCGTGCTACGCTTGATCCGTCGTTCGCAGCGCAGTGCCAGAAACCGGCCAAACGCCCGCCAGGACTGCCTTTGAGGGGCCGGCTCGCTGGCCATTCAGGCGCGGCGCGGCTGTCGAATGCGGTTCCATCGGCGGGGAGAGAGAGGCGGTATGGACGAGATCGGCGAGCTTGCGGAAAGGCAGCGCATCGTGATGTTCGAGGCGATAGCGCTCGTCATGTCCCGTAGCGAGCGACCTGGTAGCCGACCGCGCAGCACCTCGTCGTGATGTTCACGGAATCGGATTTATACAGCGACTGAATTCATACATATTAATTCGCATTCCTTACAACAATACAAAACCCCATTAAAAAAATCCAGTCCTTTCGGATATTCATTGATCGCCAATGATGCTCGCTTCTACTTCTTTGCCCATAGAGGAAACAACATGAGTGCCCATCGCAAGCGCCATTACCTTCGTCCGACCATCGCAGCCGTCTCACTCGCAACGGTGGCCACCTTGGGGTCATTCACTACGATCCCCGTACACGCGGCCGATACCCAGTTGAACGTCTACAACTGGTCCGACTACATCGGCAAGGACACCATCCCCGACTTCGAGAAGCAGTCCGGCATCAAGGTCAAATACGACAACTACGACAGCGACGACACGCTGCAGGCGAAGCTGCTCGCGGGCAATTCCGGCTACGACATCGTGGTGCCCACCTCGAACTATATGTCGCGACAGATTCCGGCTGGCGTGTATCAGAAGCTCGACAAGTCGAAGCTGCCCAACCTCGCGAATCTCGATCCGGCCATCATGAAGGTCATTGCGCAGTTTGACCCCGGCAATCAGTACGGCGCGCCGTACGCCTACGGCACGGACGGCATCGGGTACAACCAGCAGGCCGTACAGAAGGAGCTCGGGGCGAATGCACCGGTGGACAGTTGGGCGCTCATCTTCGATCCGAACAATCTTTCGAAGCTCAAGAGCTGTGGCGTTTCATTCCTCGACCAGGCCACCGACGTATTCGCCGCGACGCTGCAGTACATGCACAAGGACCCGAACAGTCTCAACCCCAGCGATTACCAGGCGGCGTATGAGGTGCTGAAGAAAATCCGCCCGTACATCACGCAGTTCAATTCGTCGGGCTATATCAACGATCTCGCGAACAACGATATCTGTGTCGCGTTCGGATGGTCGGGCGACGTGGGCATTGCGCACCGTCGTGCTCAGGATGCCAAACGCGGTTACGACATCAAATTCGCGAATGCCAAGGAAGGGGGGCTGATCTGGTTCGACGTCATGGGCATTCCCAAGGATGCCCCGCACCCCGAAGCCGCACTGGCCTGGATCAACTACATTGAAGATCCGAAAGTCAACGCCGGCATCACCAACGACGTCTTCTATCCCACTCCAAACAAAGCGGCGCGTTCCTTTGTGACCGCCTCGGTCTCCAACGATCCGGGGGTCTACCCGCCCGAGGACGTGCTCTTCAAGATGACGCTCATCAAGGCGCTGCCCGCAGACATCCAGAGACTCGAAAACCGCCTGTGGGCACAGCTCAAAACCGGGCATTGAATCGCGTGATCGCGGCCCGCTGACCGGATTGCTACCGGCCGCATCCTGACCTTTCCCTTTGCGAATCATACGTTCCACCTCGCGGCGCGCAGGGCAGCGTGCGCCCGCAGCAGGTGGAACTGGAAGCACGGCAATCATGGAGACAACGCCAATGCCCACCGCCCATATTCAGGAGTCGAAAATTCCGTCACGTGATGCGTTCATCCGCATCGAAAACGTCGTCAAGAAGTTCGGCGACAGCGTCGCCGTCAACAACGTGAGCCTGAACATCGCGAAGAACGAGCTCTTCGCGCTGCTCGGCAGCTCGGGTTGCGGCAAGTCCACGCTGCTGCGCATGCTCGCCGGCTTCGAGGCCGCCACCTCGGGCAAGATCTTCGTCGACGGCGAAGACCTCGCGACGCTGCCCCCGTATCGCCGCCCCGTCAACATGATGTTCCAGTCGTACGCGCTCTTCCCGCACATGAGCGTGGAATCGAACGTCGCGTTCGGTCTGAAGCAGGAAGGCGTGCCCAAGAACGAGATCAAGGAGCGCGTGGCCGATGCGCTGAACCTCGTGCAGATGGGCCGCTACGCCAGGCGCAAGCCGCACCAGCTCTCGGGCGGCCAGCAGCAGCGCGTCGCGCTCGCCCGCTCGCTCGTCAAGCGTCCCAAGCTGCTGCTCCTCGACGAGCCGATGTCCGCGCTCGACAAGAAGATCCGCCAGAAGACCCAGCTCGAACTCGTGAACATCATCGAGAAGGTCGATGTCACCTGTGTGATGGTCACGCACGATCAGGAAGAGGCCATGACCATGGCCAACCGCCTCGCCGTCATGAGCGAAGGCCGCATCGTGCAGATCGGCTCGCCCAACGACGTCTACGAATTCCCCAACAGCCGCTTCTCTGCCGAGTTCATCGGCTCGACCAACCTCTTCGAAGGCAAGGTCGTCGAAGACGAGCCCGATCACATCTACGTCGAAAGCGAGGACCTCGAAGCGCGCATGTACGTGAGCCACGGCATCACCGGGCCGCTCGGCATGCCGGTGGGCATCTCCGTGCGCCCCGAGCGCGTGCGCGTCACGCGCGAGAAGCCCACCACGCCGCACAACTGGGCGCGTGGCGTGGTCAAGGACGTGGCCTACATGGGCAGCTATTCGCTCTATCACGTGCGCCTGCCCGGCGGCAAGGTGGTCGTCTCGAACCTCTCCAGCTCGCACCTCATGAACGAGGGCGCGCCGGCCTGGAACGACGACGTCTATGTCTCGTGGTCGCCCGCCAGCGGCGTCGTGCTCACGCAATAACGGAGATGCCGACATGAGTACGACTTTACCTTCCACGACGGCCGCCTCGCGCGGCACGCTCGCACGCTTCCTCTCGCGCTTCGTGCCTTCGGGCCGCACCACCGTCATCGGGATTCCGTTCCTGTGGCTCACGCTGTTCTTTGCCGTGCCGTTCGTGCTCGTGCTCAAGATCAGCTTCGCCGACCAGATGATGGCCGTGCCGCCCTACTCGAACCTCGTCGAGATGAAGGACGGCATGGTGCACCTGGCGCTGCAGCTCGGCCATTATGTGTTCCTGCTGCAGGACAGCCTCTACGTCGCCACCTACATCAGCTCGCTGAAGATGGCCGCGGTCTCCACCTTCTTCTGCCTGCTGATCGGCTACCCCATCGCCTACTACATCGCGCGCTCGAACCCCGCCACGCGCAACGTACTGATGATGGCCGTGATGCTGCCGTTCTGGACCTCGTTCCTGATCCGCGTCTACGCGTGGATCGGCATCCTGAAGGACGACGGCCTGCTCAATCATGCGCTCATCGCCATCGGCCTGATCCACTCGCCGCTGCGCCTCTATCACAGCGACGCGGGCGTCTATATCGGCATGGTCTATTCGTACCTGCCCTTCATGGTGATGCCGCTCTACGCGCACCTCGTGAAGATGGACCTCACGCTCACGGAAGCCGCCTATGACCTGGGCGCCAACGGGTCGCGTTCACGCGCATCACGCTGCCGCTCTCGAAGAACGGGATCATCGCCGGCAGCCTGCTCGTGTTCATCCCGGCGGTGGGCGAGTACGTGATTCCCGAGCTGCTCGGCGGCGCGGACACGCTCATGATCGGCCGCGTGATGTGGGACGAGTTCTTCAACAACATGGACTGGCCGATGGCATCGGCCGTGACGGTCGCGATGGTGGTGCTGCTGCTCGTGCCGATGGCCCTCTTCCAGCACTACCAGGTCAAGGAAATGGAGGACCGCAAATGATCAAGCCCAATCGCACCCTGTCCACGGGCGTGCTCACGCTCGGCTTCCTGTTCCTCTACATCCCGATCATCAGCCTCGTGGTGTATTCGTTCAACGAATCGAAGCTCGTGACCGTCTGGTCGGGCTTCTCGCTGAAGTGGTACGCCGCGCTGCTGCAGGACGACGAGCTCCTCACCGCCGCCTGGCTCTCGCTGAAGATCGGCCTGATGACGGCGTTCGCGTCGATCGCGATCGGCACGTGGGCCGGCTATGTGCTCGCGCGCATGGGCCGCTTCCGGGGCTTCGCGCTGTTCGCGGGGATGATCAACGCGCCGCTCGTGATTCCTGAAGTCATCCAGGGCATCTCGCTGTTGCTGCTGTTCGTCGCGATGGAGCAGTTCCTCGGCTGGCCCAAGGGCCGTGGCGTGCTGACCATGTGGATCGGCCACGTGATGCTGTGCGTCTCGTACGTAGCGATCATCGTGCAGTCGCGCGTGAAGGAGCTGAACAAGTCGCTCGAAGAGGCCGCGCTCGATCTGGGCGCCACGCCCTTCAAGGTGTTCTTCGTGATCACGCTGCCGCTGATCTCGCAGGCGCTCATCTCGGGCTGGCTGCTCTCGTTCACGCTTTCGATCGACGACCTCGTGCTCTCCGCGTTCCTCTCGGGTCCCGGTTCGACGACGCTGCCGCTGGTGGTGTTCTCGCGCGTGCGTCTGGGCCTGAATCCGGAGATGAATGCACTGGCGACGCTCTTCATCAGCGCGGTGACGATTGGCGTGATCGCGGCCAACTACATCATGTCGGCCCGCGAACGCAAGCGCATGCGCGACATGCAGATGGCCTTCGTGCAGCCCGATCCCTCGGAAGCGGTGCAGGGCGCCGTGCAGGGCGCACCGGCGGGCGCGGTCGGCTCGCCGCTCGGCCGGCGCGCGGCCTGATCGCCGGGTCGCAGTCCACAGAACGCAGTCCATAGAAGCGGCGCGCGCGGCTCGCAGGCTGCGGCGCGCGCCGCGCGCAACGTCCGGCGGCACAGGGGAAAGACAAGCCAGGGCGCCTGCCATAACGATCCATAAGGAGAATCCTGATGAAGAAGAAATTAATCTGTCTGCTGGTGGCCGGGGCACTGCCAGGGCTCGCTTTTGCGGACTCGACCAGCGATCAGATCAAGGCCCTGCAGCAGCAGCTCAACGCGCTGCAAAAAGAGGTGAAATCGCTCAAGAACGAGCTTGCCACGTCGAACACGGGCGCGAAGGGCACGGCGAAGAGCGCCACCGCCGCCACGGGCGCGGCCGCCGCAACGACGGCCGCTGCCGCGCCGGCCGTCGACATGTCCTCGCCCGACTACGGCAAGCAGCCTGCGCACCTGACCAACGACGACGTCGACTCGATGAAGCAGCAGATCGCGAGCCAGCAGCTGAAGGTGGATTCGCTCTCCGACGCGGCCAACACCGGCCCGATCGCGGGCCTCTCGGTCACGGGCTATATCGACCCGACGTATATCTACAACCGTGCCCCCGGCACGTCGTCGTTCCTGTTCGCGAACCACGAAAGTTCGTATAACTACTTTAACAGCACGTTCGGCGACCTCTACCTCGACATCAAGAAGACCTTCGGCGTCGGCCCGATGGCGCCTTCGGCCGAAATCACGCTCATGCCCAACCGCGGCAACGGCATCACGCTGCTGGCCAACGAGCACGGCGACATCGGCAACAACATCCTGAACACGGCGGTCATCACGGTGCCCGTGACGGCCACGGGCACGTTCGTGGCCGGTCTCATGCCGAGCTTCGGCGGCTATGAGGTGCAGCAGTCGAACCAGATGCTCACCCTCACGCACAACCTGCTCTATGACTTCTCGGATCCGGGCAGCTATGTGGGCGTGGGCTGGAACTACTCGCCCGACAGCAGCCAGTGGGCCTTCAAGTTCATGGTCGGCAACGAGCAGTACCGTACCTACGGCGCGGTCACGCAGACGGGCACGAACGCGCTGGGCGACCCCATCACGACGAGCAACAAGATCCCGACCTTCACGGCGCGCGCCGACTACACGTGGTCGAGCGCACTCGATATCGGTGGTTCGTTCAACGTGGGCCGCCAGACGCTGTCGAGCGCGCAGGATCCGACGACCGGCCAGTTCGTCTACGGTCCGGGCGGCGAGGCCACGAGCTCGGGCGGCTACTTCTTCTTCGGCGAAATGGACGCGACCTACACGCTCGCGGACATCCAGTACAACGCCGAGCTCGACTACGGCCAGCAGCAGCGCGCCGCGTTCAACGGCGGCAATGCGCAGTGGTACGGTCTCTCGCTGCTCGCGCACCGCAAGTTCAACGCACCGGTGGTGGGCCGCATGGGCGTGACCGCGCGCTACGACGTGCTCGCCAACGGCAAGAACGGTGGTGGCGGTGGCGGCATCGCGCTCAACGGCAACGGCATGGATCCGTACAACGGCTTCGGCGTCGGTTCGGAGTGCCTGGCGACTTCGCAGGCCAACGGCGGTCATGGCTTCGAATGCAACGGCGCAACGCGTCAGGACGTAGCCCTCGATCTGCTGTTCTATCCGACGCAGCAGGTCACTGTGAAGGTTGAATACCGTCACGACTGGGCCACGCAGAAGGTGTTCCTGCGCGACGACGGCTCGTACAGCAAGAGCAACGACCTGCTGGGCGCACAGTTCATCTACTCGTTCTAACGCAACCCGCAGGCGCCTCAATCCGCCTGCGGTAGCCGTGCCGCTTCGATCCGCTCGCGCAGCAATGGCCTGGCGAAGTCCAGGAACGCGCGCAGCTTGAGCGGCAGCGGCGCCTGCCCGCCGTGCACGAGACTGACGGGCCACGGCGGCGGCTCGAACGCATCGAGCACCACGGCAAGGCGCTTCTCGCGCACCGCCTGCGCGACCTGATACGACAACACGCGCGTGAGCCCCACGCCCTGCAGCGCGGCATCGATCGCGGCCTCGGCGGTGTTCACGGCCAGCCGTGCGTGCACCGGCTGCATCACGTCGCTCTTGCCGCCACGGAACGTCCACATGCGCCCCTCGACGCCTTCGAACGTCACGCAGTGGTGGCTCGCCAGATCGCGCGGCGCGGCGGGCACACCATGCGCGGCCAGATACGCGGGGCTCGCGCACACCACACGGCGGATCGTGCCCACGCCCACCGCCACGAGCGCGCTATCGGGCAGCGCGCCGATGCGCACGGCGGCGTCGACGTGCTCTTCCATCAGATTGACGACACGATCCGCCAGCATGAGGCGCACGTCGATCTCGGGATACTGCGCGAGGAATGCGTTGACGACCGGCAGCACGTGCAGCCGGCCGAACACCACGGGCGCCGAGAGTGCAAGCGTGCCTCTGGGCGTGGTGTATTCGCCGGTTGCCGCGCGCTCGGCCTCGCCCACTTCCTCGAGGATGCGCCGGCAGGCCGCCACGTAGGACGCGCCCGCCTCGGTCAGCGCGAGCTGGCGCGTGGTGCGCTTGACGAGCCGTGTTTTGAGATGCGCCTCGAGCTCGTTGACTTTCCGGCTAACCGTGGCGAGCGGCATGTTCAGGCGCCGCGCCGCCGCTGAAAGACTGCCCGCCTCGACCACGGCGACGAGCACGTACATCGCATCGAGCCGGTCCATGATGTTCTCGCCATTTGGAAGGATGAGAACGAATATTGCCGGATCCGCTTCGGGTGTGAAAGCTCGGTGGCCTTATGTGCCGCCAGGGCGCGGCGGAATGCCGGGCTTCCTTGCGTGCCGCGGCCGCGCATACGCTAAATAGCCGGCACGCAATGTTTGGCGGCGGATTGTTGACCTGGACCGCGTTTTACAGCGTGCGGGGGGAGTTTTCAGGCTTCAGCGAATCGTGTCCGGCCGGACGAACCTGCGCGACCTGGCCGCCAGGGCTCGGCGCGTCGACTGTCCCGGTGTTTCCGTGCGCAGGCTGCCGTTCATTCGGTGTAGCCCTGGATCGGGTATGTCTTGCCACGCAGACGCCCCCACCACGGCAGGTACGCATTGTTCTCGCCGCGCGCGCGGAACCAGTCCTTCTCGGGGTCGATCGCTATGAGCTTCTCAGGCGGCACGACCACGACGGCAGTCAGGTGCTTCGGATCGGTGGTGCCCATGACGAGTGTGTTGCCGCCCAGGTGATTGGCCCGGCCGATCGCCAGCACCACGTCGGTCAGTGCCGTACCCGCGCCCATCTCGCCAAGCAGCGCCGGCGTGTTGAAGGTCTGCTTCAGGTACTCGAACTCCGGCAGCGTGACCGTCAGCGTGCGGCCGAGGGCGCCGACGCGCTCGGAGGCGGCGTCGCTGCCCCGTCCGGCATCGTGGATCACGTACTGGATGCCGGTCACCGGCACGTTCGCGTTGCGCGCTGCCGCCTCGATCGTGCTTTGCCATGCCTGCACGGTGCGCGTCGTGCCGGCCTTCACTTCGAAGTCGTCGACACTCGCGCTTGCAGCACGGCCGATCCAGGCCAGCGGGTCGCGTCCGGTGTCCAGCCCCGGGCCCGCCAGGATCAGCAGCACCATGTTTTCGTTCATCTGCTCGTCGTTCGGCGGGAAGCTCGGTGCATCCCAGTTCATTACCCAGACGCTCTCGGTCGGGTGCGACTGCAGGTAGTCGAGCGCCGCGTTCAGCGAGGTGAAGCCGGCATTCGGACCGCCGGGTGTCACGTGAACGTCTGGTGGAGTGTCCTTCGACCAGAGGTCTGTGAACTGTTTGTGCCCGATGCTGAAGTTGTAGATGATCTTCTGCTGCAGGTAGTCCCGTGCCTTGACGGGATCGAGCCTGCGGGCGGGGATTGCGTACTCGACGTGAATGCCGGCGAGTTCGCGCCACTTGCGCTTGCTTGACGGCGCGACCGTGTAGAAGTAGGACGGATTCATTGCATAGCGGTCACGGAACAGCAGGAGCAGCTTGGTGACGTACTTCTTGTGGAATCCCTCGAACGTCTCTTCCCCAAAGACGCCGTTCGCAACAATGGCCACGGGCTGCAACGACGTAAAACTCTTTGGATCGGTCCGCACCATGTCGTCATTGCGGTTCGGCTTCACGAGCCCCAGCGTCCACAGCGTCTGCCATTCGGTCGGATAGTCGCGGCGTTGCAGCGGATTGAGCCATTCAAGTCCCACGACCTGGGCGAGGAACGGCTTGCGGGCATCATCCACCGGCGTCGCGCCCGCTCCCGGCGTGGCTGCCGTGGCGTCTGGCATAACGTATGAAGTAGCAAGCGAGAATACCGCGATCGCCATCAGGCCCGGTATCAGCACCAGTCGTTTCATCAGATCGCCCATTGTCAGCACTCCTGTTTCGTTGTTTATGCTCGTCAGCATCCACGCCGCGACCAGCACTGCCACGCCGATCGCCAGTCCAAGCCGGCGTGGCCAGGTCGAAAGCAGCCACGTCATAGCAACCCTCCCACGGCCAGCAGGAAGTTGCCGTCCCGTTTGTCGTGGATCTTGTCCGGCCTTTGGGCATCACGATCGATTTTTAGCCATTTATCCAGCGCGACATCGTTCATCTGGCCGTACTGAAAGTACTCTGCGAACCGCCCGTTCGGATCGTCATCCGGCAATCCGTCGCCAAACCGCCAGTCGGCAGCCCAGCGCAGTTTGACAAGATCTTCCGCCGAGATATCGCACCGCCCGATCGCCACGTCGTACGCCAGCGCCTTTTCCGCGTGCTCCGCATTGGTCAGGATCGTCGAATGGTTCGTCGCGTTGCTGTCGACGCCCTGCGTCAGGATCTTCGTGATCTGCTCGTTGTGCCACCCGGTGTAGTCCGCGCTGGCCTGCGACGCATCGTCCTCGCCAACCACCTTGCCCTGACCGTCGACCCAGCCGGGCCGGTCCTCGCGCCGCGCCAGCATGCGCAGCGTCGCGTGATCCTCGTAGCGCCGCGACGCTTCGGTCTGCTCCGTTCCCAGCCCCTGCCCGGGATGGCTGTCGTAGGGATCAGCCGGGTTGGTCGCCTTGCCGCCGTTGCCCTTGCTCGCGTCGCGCGCGTCCGCCGGCGGATCGTAGCCCTCGTTGAAATCGCTTTCGGCGCTTCCGTCCGAGACTGACGACACCCCGCCATAGCGGATCGACTGTGGCGTGAACGTCGCCGGAAGCGCCGGCGCGTTGACCAGGACCTTCCAGTCCTTGTCCGGGCTGGCATTCAACGGAACACGCGTGAGCAGGTTGAACAGGTAGAACACCGGCGCGGTGGCCAGCGTCGTGAGTTGCGCAACCGGATTCCTCGGGCGCGCCTCCAGCCCGCGCTCGAGCGAGAATCGGGCCAGCGGCGAGGGCGGATACCAGAAGCCTTCTTTCCGGTTCCGATCCTTGCGCCAGTCGTCATCCCAGTACCGGTAGTACTCGCCCGTCCTGCCCACCTCGTGGCCCGAAGCAAATACCCGCTGCGTGAGCACGCCGTCGGCGTTCGTGTCGGCGCGCTCCTTGTCACTCATGCCGCGCCAGCCCAGGCCCTGCACGGTCGTCACGGAAATCACCTGGTCGTGCGGGCAGCAGTACAGCGTGACGCGCCCATACGTCTTGCCGTTCAGGCCGTGCGCCGCGCGGTCGTCGGCCGCGTTGTACGCTTGCCCGCCGCTTGCCGAGGTGCGCGTATTGGCCATCTCCGGATCGAGCCGCGAAGGATCCGGCTCGAGCGCCGCCCGCTCGCGCAGGATGTCGAAATACGCCTTGAGCGTTTCGGCGCGCGCGACATAGCTCTCACGCCCGTGGTTGCCGTCCCGGTCGCCAATGCCGCGCTGCGCCCAGCTATCCATGGCGTTGCTGGGGACGAGACTGTACGGCGGATTGCACAGCACATAGGTATCCGCCACGCAGCGGCCGGTCTCGGGTGGCAGGCTGCTACCCTTCGGGAGCTTCACCGCCGGGAGGCGGTCACGAGAACGCGGCGGCGATCCCGACCATGTTGCCCTGGCTGTGGCAGACCACCGTGATTGCCGCGTCAGGCTGCTTGCTGCGGATCGTCCTGATCAGATTCGCAAGCCGCAGGGCCGCCAGCACCCCGTAGGCACGCGGCGGGCAGGCATACACGGTGCGCGAGGCCACCGGATTCATGTGCTGCGCGGTGAGCCACAGGAACAGCCGGTCGTTCAGGCCTTCGTGCCACAGATCCGGCAGGCTCGACGTGCCATTGGCGAACGGGCCGCCGCCCCAGTAGTTCTGCTCGTTCAGGAAGATGTTGGTGCCGTACCGCTTGAGTTCGTCCTGGTTGGCCTTGTAGCCCCAGCGGAAGTGGATCACCGGCGAAAACGACGGGTCCGGGTTGATGTAGGTTTTGGACGTCATCTTCGGATTGATATACCCATCGGCGGTGAGGCTGTCGATATAGCTGACCGGCGTAAGCTGGCCGGCGCAGGTGCCGGTATAGGCCATCTGGTCGTCGTTGCGGCCCAGCCGTGCGTTCAGGCCGCGACACAGGCCTTTCTCTGCAGCGTCGAACCACTCCCCTTCGGAGTTCACGCCATGCACGAAGATCACAATGCCCGGTAGCGGCATCCGCAGGACGCAGATGAGCGGCGTGTCCGAATTGAATAATGTCATCCCTTCTACGCTGCCGACCTCCACGAGCGATGGATCTGGAGAAGCACTCATGTCCTGGACTCCGTTTTGATTTACGTCTCTTGCCGGAAAAATTTCGCCACGAGCGACTGGAACCGGTTGCCATTGATTTTTGGCAACTGGCCCGAGCCGTCGGTCTGCCCCTGGGCGATTTCACCAGCGGCGGCCTGCACCGCCCCCTGATAGCCCATGGCAGACTGGCCGTCCGTTGCGCGCACAAGCTGTGGGACCCGGCCAAGCTGCGAGTCGCTGAAGTTCGGCATGTCGGTGGCCATGCTCGCCGGGCCGCCCCACGTATGACCGGCCGCCTTGACGGTAAAGCTGCCCGGGCAGCCAAGCTCGATGTTCTGGCCATGCAGCTTCAGGTAAGCGCCGCCCGTCGTGGCGAACACCACCTGGTCGCTCGCCGTGCCCACGAGCTTGCCGTCGGCGGCCGTGAGCTGAAGGTCTTTCGCGGAATGGATCTGCGTGTCGTCAGACTGGCTCGCCGTGGTGAGCTTGCCGTGGTTAGCGATTACCGAAATGCCGTCGGCCTGCGCGAACATCGCCACGCCGTGGCCGCCCTGAAGGCTGATCCGCTCGCCGCTGGCGACCTGCACGTGCTGACGCGCCACCTGATCGATGTTCTCGCCCGCATAGGTCACATGCGTCCTCGGCGTGACATTCACCGAGCCCGCCTGCGCACCGAACGCCATCAACGCCTGCGATCCATCGGCCGGCGCGGCGCCCGTTCTCCGAACTCCCGACGCCAGGCGACCAGCTTTTGAATGCGTCCGCAACGGCCGTCTGGCCACTTGTATCGGCCGCCTGTCCGCCGTGTTGTCCGGCATAGTCTCCAAGCGCCTTGAACAGTTCCGTGCATTCGCCAAGCAGCTGCAGCAGTTCCTGCCGGTCGAGCTGGTCCCCGCTCGCCTGCGTACGCGCGTAAGTCGTCAGCAGGATGCCCTGCGCGGCCCGCAGCGCCGCGGCGGCATCCGTGGCCAGCTCCGCGCCCTCACCGCGCTTCGCGCCCTGTCCGTTCTCGCGTGGATGCGTGAGGTGCCCCAGGTTCAGCTCCGACGCCGCATGCTCGCTCGCCAGCTGCGCACTGATCTGCGCCGGCGTATCGTCCAGGCGCAGCTGGTTGTACCGCCTGCCGTTGATTTCGCGTGAGCGCATGCCCGAGAGGTAGCGGTTGCCCGGCAGAGTGCCGGTACGGCTGAACGTCGCCGGCATGTTTTGGCCATTACTGAGCACGCCTGCGATATACATCCTGTCGGGATCGCCGTTCGCGAAGTCCAGCAAGACCTCCATGCCGGCTCGCAGCGGCGCTGCTGGCCGAAGCAGTCGCCCGCCCAGCCCGACAGCATCCGCACCCACGCACTGTCCGCCGGCGTGCCGCTCGTGCCCGCGCCGCTGGCGTGCTCGTGGTCGGCGCTGGCGAGCCCGGATCTGCACCTTGTGCCGCCCGTATTCGTCGGTGTGGACCTGCTCGCCATCGGGCGCGACCACCTTGCCGGTCACTGGATACACGCGCGGCAGGTCCACGCGCGGATCGTAGACGGGCGCCAGCGGCGTGCCGCGCGGCACGCCGCTAAACGTGTTCTCGTAGCGGCTCGCGGTCGAGCCGTCGAACGCCGTTGGACGCGCCAGCGTATCGACCGACAGCGGCGCGCTCACGGACGGCCATCGGCTGGCCGTGAAGAGCTGCGCGCGCTCGTTCAGGTCCTTGGGCAGGTTGTTCTCGCCGGTGTGATGCAGCGACGTGATGACGATGCGACGCTGCAGTTGCGGCAACTGATCCAGCTCCGGATGCCCCGAGACCCTGATCCAGAAGCCAACCTCGAGGTCACGCACGCCGCTCGCGCCGTTGACACGGGTCGAGCGCGCCCCGTGCGACCACAGCCGCGCGAAGCCGATCCGCTCGTAGTCGTCCGGGGTATCGGCGAAATGGGGAGAATCGATCCGGACATCGGACAGCAGGGCTGCGAGATCATTGCCCGCCGGCCCCTGGTCGACGCGTGTCGTCGCGCCCACCAGGCTGACCATGCCGGGCTTGAAGTCCCAGCTCGCCCGCCGCATCGAGCCCGACACCAGTTGGCGCCCCATCGTCAGGTGCGTGATGGCATCGCGCGTTCCGGTAGCCGCATCGGGGTGCCAGACGACGGTGCCCACGTCCGCTTCCCTGAGCTTGACGGCGTTGTCGAACAGCACCAGGGTGTGGAACGGCCACTTCGCGAGATCGGTATTATCGCGGCTGTCGCCAGCGCGGATAAACCATGCAATCCCTTCACGGCGGCACAGGCGGCGGACAAAATCCGCGTCCGATTCATCGAACTGGAGCGTCTGCTCGCGCGCGGGATATTTCGACGTGTCCAGATTCGATATATCGACATTAAACGTTCCACCAAGCGTGGTGCTTCTGCGGCGCCATTCCTCCACGAGCGTCTGGATAATATCGACGACGCTTTTTGCGCGAAATATGCGCGTATTGATGCGCCGCTCCATGATCGACAGCGCGTCACGGATCACCAGCTGGTAGGTTGCGAGCGATCCGTCGGATTCACCCTCATGGGCATCTGTGACGATCGCGCTGATCGAATGCAGCGCGCCTTCGTCGGTGACCAGCTGGACCGTTACCGGCTGGCCGAGAAACATCTCGAGCGGTGCGCCCACCGTGGTGGAAATGCAGGAAAGGCGGCCCTCAATGCCTCCGCACAGATCCTCACGAATATCGAGCCGCTGGATGAACAGCAGACCGGCCAGGTCCTTCTGCGAACTGCGCCAGTACATCCGGAACGGGCGGTTATCCTGTGAAGGCAGCGCGCCAGCGAAAACACGCCGGAGGGATAGGTAGTTCACGGCCTTCTCTCTTTTTTTGTCACTACGTTGTACGAAATACATGATTCCGGGCTACCCGTGAGCATTACTCAAATACTGAACTGGATTGTTTGGCGAGCGGCAGTCGATCACGTTGCTCGCCCGCGCTTCGGCCCGCGTTCCTCTCACATGTTCATGCTGCGAGGGGGCCGCGTATCGAGCACGGCGCTCATGAAACGACAAAGCCCAAGCGGGGAACCTGGGCTTTGTCAACCTACTGCCGGCAAACAGAGTTGCCGGCCTTCGGGGTCAGCGACCCCGGCTAAAACTTAGCTTGCCGACGTCGCGGCTTGCGGCGTGATCACGAGATTCAGGCCGCTTTCCTTCGTGATCGTCAGCGTCACAGCCGACGGCGTCTTGTTGGCGCCAGCGCCTGCGGTCACGACTTGCAGATTCGACAGTTCTTCACGTTGAAGCAGTTGCATGAGCAACCTCCATGGTTTGTGCGTGTGTTTAAGGAATGCTCCCCAAATAGGGAGCGGCGTCCAGCTTAGGCCAATCGCTCCCCCAAAAGCCTGTCTCCATTTCAAGATTCGTGAATAATCGTCGACGTTTGACGCGTATCAGCCCGTGATCGCGAAACGACCGCGCCGGCACTCGGCGATGCTGGAGAAATTACCAATAGCACGATCGTTCTATTTTATGTAAGCTAGGACTTTTCTTACATTCGAGGCTGCCTGCCATGTCGCTGATCTTCTCCCGCCGCGACCTGAATTTCCTGCTCTACGAATGGCTCGACGTCGAACGTCTCACGCGCATTGCGCGCTACGCCGACCACTCGCGCGAAACCTTCGACGCGGCGCTCGACACCTGCGAGAAGATCGCCACCGATCTGTTCGCCCCGCACAACAAGAAGAACGACCAGCACGAGCCGCATTTCGACGGCGAGACCGTCACCATCATCCCCGAGGTGAAGACCGCGCTGAAGGCGTTCTGCGAGGCGGGCCTGATGGCCGCGGGCCAGGACTACGCGTACGGCGGCATGCAGTTGCCACTCGTGGTCGAGAAAGCGGGCTTCGCGTGGTTCAAGGCCGCGAACGTGGGCACGAGCGCCTATCCGTTCCTCACCATCGGCAACGCGAACCTGTTGCTCGCGCACGGCAGCGCGAAGCAGATCGACACCTTCGTGAAGCCCGAGCTGGAAGGCCGCTACTTCGGCACGATGTGTCTCTCCGAGCCTCAGGCGGGCTCATCGCTCTCGGATGTGGCCACGCGCGCCGACTTCGAATGCGACTCGCCGCTCGGCGCGCAATATCGCCTGCGCGGCAACAAGATGTGGATCTCGGGCGGCGAGCACGAGCTCTCCGAGAACATCGTCCACCTCGTGCTCGCGAAGGTTCCCGGCCCGGACGGCAAGCTCATTGCCGGCGTGAAGGGCCTCTCGCTCTTCATCGTGCCGAAATACCTCGTGAACGAGGACGGTTCGCGCGGCGAGCACAACGACGTCGTGCTCGCGGGCCTCAATCACAAGATGGGCTATCGCGGCACCACCAACTGCCTGCTCAACTTTGGCGAAGGCACGAAATACACGCCGGGCGGCCAGGCCGGTGCCATCGGCTATCTCGTGGGAGAACCGCATCAGGGCCTCGCCTGCATGTTCCATATGATGAACGAGGCGCGCATCGGCGTGGGCCTCGGGGCGACCATGCTCGGCTACACCGGCTATCTGCACGCGCTCGATTACGCGCGCAACCGGCCCCAGGGGCGCAGCGTGGGCGCGGCGGGCAAAGACCTGGCATCGCCGCAAATCAGGCTGGTGGAGCACGCCGATGTGCGCCGCATGTTGCTCGCGCAAAAGAGCTATGTGGAAGGCGCGCTAGCGCTCAATCTCTGGTGCGCGAAGCTCGTGGACGAAGCGCGCGCCGTCGAGGACGACGCCGCGCGCGAACCGCTCACGCTGCTGCTCGACCTGCTCACGCCGATTGCCAAGAGCTGGCCCTCGCAGTGGTGCCTCGCCGCCAACGATCTGGCGATCCAGGTGCACGGCGGCTATGGCTACACGCGCGAGTACAACGTCGAGCAGTTCTATCGCGACAATCGTCTCAATCCGATCCACGAAGGCACGCACGGCATTCAGGGCCTCGACCTGCTGGGCCGCAAGGTCACGATCAAGGATGGCGCGGCGCTGAAGCTGTTCGTCCAGCGCGTCAAGGCCACGCTCGACCGCGCGCGCTCGAACGGCAACGCACAGGACGCCGCGCATGCGCATGCGCTCGAAGCGGCGCTGCAGCGCCTCGTCGATGTCACGCAGACGCTCTGGTCGGCGGGTGACGCGAGCGTCACGCTCGCCAATGCTTCGGTGTACCTGGAAGCGTTCGGCCACGTGGTGGTGGCGTGGATCTGGCTGGAACAGGCGCTCGCGGCGCGTGCGGCGCTCTCGCAGGCAAGTGGCGACGAAATCCACTTCTATCGCGGCAAGCTCGCCGCCGCGGAGTACTTCTTCGCGTGGGAGTTGCCGAAGACCGGCCCGCAGTTCGATCTGCTCGCCTCGCTCGACCGCACGACGCTCGACATGCAGGACGCGTGGTTCTGACATTGGCGCACCCGACGCCAATGTGATGCGGGCGGCCTCCGAAAGCCGCCCGCCCACTTGCGCCGCGCCAGTAAGGCGAGATGGACGCGTCAGCGCCGGAACCCACCGTGGAATCCGCCGCCGAAGCCACCGCCACGGAACCCGCCCCCCATCCCGCGCGAACCCCATCCGCCGCCCGCGTGCCCGTTGAGCTGGTTCCATCGCTGTGCTCCGAGATTGCGCGCGTCGCTCTGCCGGTTCAGGTCGTCACCCACGTCGCCGCGCGGCTGCACCGACTGCCAGCCATTTGATGTGTGCTGCTGCCAGTTGCCGCCATCGGTGTGCCGGTAGACTTTGCCGTCGTGCCCCGCATAGACATCGCCATTGTTCCAGGCAAGCGCATTGCCGCGCGACGCGTTCGTCACATAGCCCCGGCTCCCGGCTTCGTACTGGCCCGTGTGGGTATTGCCGGCCACGCCGAATTCCGCGGCACCCGAGCGCCCGGTGTTCACGTTGGCGCCCGCCACCTGCCGCCCTGCCGCGAAATTGCCGTTGGCCTCGTTGCCGACGATACCGCCGCGGCCCGCACCCGCGCGGCCGGTGGTGGGATTGGCAAACGCGCCTTGATGCGCGCCGGCAAAGTTGCCCGAGTACGGATTGAACGCGGCTCCGGCCGCGCCCCGGTAGTGCGCCCCGGTGGCCGGGTTGTAGCCCGTGCCGGCAGCGCCGCGCCACTGCGTGCCGGTCCATGGGTTCCATCCGGAAGCGTGGGTTACCGTGCCCTGCCCCCACCGGCCGTAAAAGTTCGCCTGATTGACGTTGACGTTGCTCCAGCCGCCCCCGCCCCAGTAGCCGCCCCAATAAGACCCCCACCACGGCGATGCGCTGCCCCAGATGGCCCCGGCGGCGAAGCCGAACGCAAAGCCCTCGGCGGCACTCAGCGCGAAGCCGGCGCCATAGCCGTAAGTCTCTGGATATCCGTAGTAGACGTCGCCCATGTAGGGCGCATAGACATAGCCGGTTCCATAGACGACCGTGCCGTCCGCGCTGACCATCACCCCCATGTAGCCCGGCGTATAGCCCACCACGACAGTGTCCGGCGTCGATGAATAGATCCGCACGTAAGTCACGTAGTAGAGCGGACTGCTGGGCGGCATCGCGTAGATGACCTCGGGCACGGCGGTCGCAACGGCCCACGGGCCGGCGGCCGAGCCCGCAACGAACCACACGCCGTTGGCAACCGCGTAGTAATGCGAAGGATCGACCTCGATCACGGCGTTCCCCGTGTTGACGGCATAGCTCAGTGTCGTGCCCGCGATCGGCTCGAAGCGGGGCGCGCCGTCATAACTCACCTTGAGGCTGGCCTGCGAGCGCGACACCGTGGCTGTTTGCGGAATCGAGGCCGCGATTGCGGCCTCCTTCGCCTCAGGCGTATTCGGCACCGAAACGAGCACATTGGCCTTCGGATCCTGGGGGGAGATTTTCGCGAAGTCCGCGGGCAAATCGCTGCCCGGCACCCAGGTCCACGGTCCGCCAGTGGACTGCGCGCGGAACCAGCGACCCGATATCAGTACGTAGTACGTATTGGTCTGCGGATAGACAAAGACCGCATGGTCCGTATTGGTGACCGTCAGCAGATGCGTTCCCTGGACCGGGCTGAGCTGCGCGGCGCCCACGGTCACGATCAGCTCCGTGGGCTGAATGGCGACGAGCAACGCGGGCGCCGATGCGGCCGGCTTGCCGTCGTGGGGCAGCATGGCATCGGCGGGCGTCTTCGCCTCGCTCGCCTGCGTCGCCGCAAGCAGCGCGGCCGGCGGCGACGCCATCGGCTGCCAGGGACCGCCCACCGCCGATGCCGAATACCAGTGGCCCGCCGCTTGCGCGTAAAGGTGGCCTTGCGCATCGCGCATGAGCAACGCACGACTGTTCAGGGCGCGCGCATACCCCGTCTCGCCGACCGGCCGCCAGGCGGGTGCGCCATCGACAAGGACAAGCACGGTGGGCGTCGATGCGAACACGATCCGCGGCACGTCGTTTTTCACTGCGACGCTCATCGCGTGCGCGAATCCTCGCGACGCCGCATAGCTCGTCTGCAACTCGTCGAGCGACACCTGCAGGCCGGCGGCGGGCAGACGCGCGACCACTGCCTGCCTGATGCGCTGAGACATGGCCGCGTTCGTCGGCACGTCGACACCATCGACCTGAATATGGGTGAGCAGAACGAGACCGCTTTCTTTGTCGATGTCGGCCATCGCGGAAAAACGCACGACGCCGTACGTGGGTGCTCCATTCGCCGCGCCCACCGCGACGGCGGCACGGCCGGCAATGCGATTACCGCTCCACTGCTCGATCTGCGGCTGGTACATCTCGACGTGCTCCTTGCCTTCGTCGAGGGCGCGCGGCCAGTCCGGCTGCGATGCGGCGGCCGGCTGCGCCTGCGCGCTCGCGTCTGGCAGATTCCACGCCAGCGCGGTAACGGCAAGCAGCGAGGCCACGACCCGAACCCGCTTTACCGCCGCGACCGCGATCATCGCGCGTGCGTTCTTCTTCGACTGATTCACAATCGTGCTCCCAATCATGGTTCACAAAAGACGCGTAAAAAAGCCACGCGGGAGCGATATCGGGCTCACGCGTGGCGCGGACAAGAGGCGGCGGCGCTGTGGCGGCCGCCTTCTTCATGCATCGAAGGAAGCGCTAAGGCGCTTAGAAGCGGTGGCGGATGCCCGTGGTCACGACAACCTGGCTGCGGCTGGTCGAGAACGAATCGGTACCGTTGATCTGGGCCGCGTTCGTGCCATCGTCATTGTTGGCGCCGATCTGGACAATGCTGGCCGCATAGATATCGGTGCGCTTGGAGAGCGAGTAATCGGCCATCAGGCTGAACTGGTTCCAGTGAGCCGAGAAATTGTTCGACGAGCCGCTTCCCGGCGTGTTGCGAAGGCCTTGCGTGTACGTATAGGCACCGCCCACGAACAACGCCGGCGTCAGGTCATAGCGGGCGTTGACTTCGATGTTGTTGTAGCGCAGGGTAATGTCGCTGAGCTTGTCCTGGAAGCGGCTCTGCGTAGCCACGAGACCCACCAGCGCCGGGCCGAAAGCGTAGTTCGCGCCAACGCCCCAGGTGCGCTGGGTCTGCATGCCGGGCAGACTTGCGAGCACCGTGGAATTCTGAACCGCGCCATTGGGGTTGCTCGGATCGACTGCGCCGAGACTCTGGCCCTGAACCTGGAGATAGCCTGCACCGACTTGCAGGCCGCCGTACTTGTAGCCGGCGCCCACGCTATAGGCGCGATTGTCGGCAAAGCCGCCCGCCTTGTTCGAGAAGCCGTACTGGCCGCCGAACGAGAAGCCCGCGTAGTTCGCGCTCTGGTACTTGACCGAGTTGTTGATGCTGAACGTGCTGTTCAGATTGTCATTGTCGTCCGGATGCGCGAAGTAGGTGCCGCCCCACGAGCCCGTTGCGGAGATCGGCCCGAGGTAGTCGACCACGAGATCGTACTGGCGGCCGAGCGTCAGCGTACCGTAGTCGTTGCTCGAGAGGCCGACGTACGACTGACGATTGAACAGCGAGCTGGTGACCGTGCTGCCGTTGTTCACGTTAAAGCCGCTTTCGAGGTTGAAGACGGCTTTCAGTCCGCCGCCGAGATCTTCCGCGCCGCGCAGGCCCCAGCGGCTTTGCTGGATGTTGCCGCTCGTCATGCCGAACGAGGCTTTGCCGTTGGACAGCCCATTGGGCGTCACCGACGAACTCGTGCTCGCTTCATTGCTCACATAGGTCAAGCCCGCATCGACGATACCGTAAAGCGTCACGCTGCTCTGGGCATGCGCCCCGGCCGCCATGGCCGCGGATGCAGCCGCAAAAATCAAAGTCTTCTTTTTCATCGTTCGTTCCGTACAGAGCTTAATAGTTGATCTGGAAATGCCACATTGCGTGGACAGCCCTTTCCGACATCCCGCGCCAAATCGGGCTTCGGACAGACAAGGCTGCTCATGCACGGACGCAATATAAAGACCAGTCGACCATCAAACTACACAGAAGGACGAATAGAAAATTTGACTATTTTGAATAATTAAATTTTGTCTTTGAAAATCAATTACATAATTTAATTGAAAGGTGGATATCTTGATTTAATATTTAACGCACGCCGTTTTTGTTGCAGCGCCACAACATTTAATCATTTCATGATCATTAGCAACTCAATACCCTGACGAAAATCACCGCTTATTTAAATAACACACCTCGAATATCGATCGAATCACGGCACCAGCGAATTCTTGACGCCCAGACATTTCGAGCACCCTTTCACTCACGCCCCGCGAGCCGGACGCACGATGTCGTGCGTCCGTGCCGCCATGAAAGGGTTAGCCGCCCTGCTTCTCGAAGCGTCTCAACAGCTCATTGCCACGCGCGTTGGCCGAATCGAGCGCCTGTTGCGGCGTCTTGCTGCCCGTCCATACCTGCTCGAGCTCTTCGTCCACCACGGTGCGGATCTGCGGCATGTTGCCCAGACGCAGACCCTTCGTCCAGGGCAGCGGCGGCTTGTTGAGCATCTGCCTCGTGGCCGTATCGGCGCCCGGATGCGAATCGTAGAAGCCCTGCTTGCGCGCGAGGTCGTAGGCCGCCGTCGTGACGGGCAGATAGCCCGTGTCCTCATGCCACTTCGCCGCCACAGCCGGTGAACCCAGATAGGCAAGAAACTTCGCGACACCCTTGTACACGTCGGGATTCTTGCCCGCCAGCACCCACAGGCTCGCCCCGCCGATGATGGCGTTCTGCGGCGCGCCCTTCACGCTCGGGTCATAGGGCATCATGCCCGTGCCGTACTTGAACTTCGCATACTGCTGCACGTTCGCGAGCGCGCCCGACGAGCCCATCATGATCCCGCAGTCGCCGCTATAGAACTTCGCCGTGGCCTCGTCCTTGCGGCCCACATAGGTGAAGGTGCCGTCCTTCGCCATCTTCTGCAGGAAGGCGATATGCGCGACCTGCAGCGGCTTGTTGATTTCGAGCACGGCGTCGGTGCCGTCGAAGCCGTTGTTGCGCGTGGCGATCGGCGCGCCGTGCCAGGCGCTGTAATTCTCGATCTGGATCCAGCCCTGCCAGCCCGTGGTGAAGCCGCAGCTCATGCCAGCCGCCTTGAGCCTGGCCGCATCGGCGGCGACCTCGGGCCAGGTCTTCGGAGGCGCGTCGGGATCGAGGCCCGCCTTCTTGAACGCGTCTCGGTTGTAGTAGAGCAGCGGCGTGGAGCTGTTGAACGGCATCGAGACGAGATGCCCCGTTTTCGCGTCGCTGTAGTAGCTGGCCACGGTCGGCACGAACGCCTTTTCGTCGAAGGGCACGCCCGCGTTCTTCATCACGTCGTACACGGGCACGATGGCCTTCTTCGCCTGCATCATCGTTGCGGTGCCCACTTCGTAGACCTGCAGGATTGCGGGCGCGTCGCCGCTGCGGTAGGCGGCAATGCCTGCGGCGAGCGTCTGGTCGTAAGTGCCCTTGAACACCGGCACGATCTTGTATTCGCTCTGCGAGGCGTTGAACTGCTTCGCGATATCGTTGACGCGCTCACCGAGCTCCGACTCCATCGCGTGCCAGAACTGGATCTCGACGGGCGCCGCCTGGGCCGACCGGATGCCGCCGGCAAACGACATGCCGATGGCAAGCGCACAGACCGCGGCGCGCAAATGACTGCGCGAACCCGCGCGCAATTTCTCGTGCTTTCTCATCTGGTTCTCTTCCTTGTTATGGATGTCGATACGGGATGTCGAAACACAAAGCAGCCTGCCCGCGGGCGGATAGTGTGTGGCGCTGCGTGCGGAAGGCAACAGGCGGGGCCGCGCGCACCCGCGGGCAAAGGGCAGCGCAAGGGTAGCACAGCGAATCACGCGGCCATGTGAAGGCGGGCTGCGCGCCAGTACAGTACAAAGCAATCAGGTGAGATCGTGCAATTCGCTCTGTTCGGCGCGAGGCTTTTCATGCAGGATGGAAAAGGCCGCATCGTTTCGTACCCTTGTCGCGCCTGAAACCGGGGATCGATGATCACGGCCTGGCCGACAAGATCACCGGGATACGCAATGGATTCCGCTTCCAGCAAGCCGCAAGTCGACAGAAGGCAATTGCAGCAGATCGTCGCCGGACTCACCGAAGGCATCCTGCTCGCCGATCCCGACGGCTCGATCGTCTGGGCCAACGAAACCGCCCTTTCGATTCACGGCATCAATGCGGTTGAGGACTTCGGCGGCAACCCCGCCGGTTTTCAGAAGCGCTTCACGCTGAAGTACCGCAACAATCATCCGCTGCTGGCAGGGCAATATCCGCTGGCACGCGTACAGGCCGGCGAAGTGTTTCGGGACGTGATCATCGAGGTGACGAAGCCGGGCGACGACAGCTTTCACGCGATCCACCAGGTGCGCAGCCTCGTGCTGACCGACGCAGCCGAGGAGCCGCAGTCGCTGGTGCTCGTGATTCAGGACGTGACCGGGCGATACACGGCGGAAGAGCGCTTCGAGCGAACCTTCAGTGCGAATCCGGCGCCCGCAGTCATCTGCCGGTTGTCCGACCTCCGCTACGTGAAGGTCAATCAGGGCTTTCTCGAGATGACCGGGTTCGCGCGCGATGAAGTCATCGGTCGCTCGGCCTACGAGTTCGATGTCCTCGGCGGCTCCGACAAGCGCGACCAGGCGATTGAATATCTGAACGAAGGCCGCACAATTCCGCAAATGGAAAGCGTGCTGCGTATCGCGGATGGCGGCAGCAAGTTCGTGATCGTGGCCGGCCAGCCGATCGAGGTGGGCGACCAGGACTGCATGCTCTTCACGTTCATGGATCTCGAGCCGAGGCGAAAAGCCGAAGCGGCGCTGCGGCAAACCGAAGAGCGCTTTTCGACGGCGTTTCGCCTCGCGCCAGTGCCGATGACGGTCAGCGCGCTCGACGACATGTTATTTCTCGACGTCAACGACGCGTTTGTCGCTGCAACCGGCTACCAGGTCGAAGAGGCCATTGCCCGCGATCCGTCGTCGCTGGAATTGTGGGAGGACGACGAGGCTTTCAGCCAGTTCCGCGACACGGTTGAATCCACCAGCAGTGTGCGCAATGTCGAAATGAAGCTGCGCGCAAAGAATGGCGACATGCTCGACTGTCTGGTCTCCGCGGAGACGGTCACCATTCACGAGCGGCGCTGCGTGTTGTGCGTGCTCCAGGACATCACCGAACGCAAACGCTCCGAAAGCGAACTGATCGCCGCCATCGAAACAGTGATGCAGGATACGTCGTGGTTCAGCCGCACCGTGATCGAAAAGCTCGCGGAAATCCGCCATCCTACTCCCGCAGGGAAAACGGGTGCGGCGCTCGACGACCTCAGCCCCCGCGAGCTCGAAGTGCTGGTGCTGATGTGCCAGGGCAGCGACGATGCGAAGATTGCCGAAACGCTGCAACTCTCACGCAATACCGTGCGCAACTATGTTGCCGCCATCTACAGCAAGATTGGCGTGAACCGGCGTTCTGCGGCCATTGTCTGGGCCCGCGACCGCGGCATCGACCGCGATGGCCACGTGGCGCCTTCGCCACGACAACGCCGCAATCCACGCGGCCCCGCCACACGGTAAGCAGAAAGCCCTTTCGGGCTCCAGCCCGGCAACGCGGCCTGCGCGAACACGTTGCCGCATTCGCGCAGGCTCAAAACACATCAGTTGTCCTTGTCAAGCTCTTCGCGTAGCTTGTCCTTGGCCTCGCCAACCTTGCGCTGAACCGTTCCGGTCGCTTTCTCGACTTTGCCTTCCGCTTCGGTCTCGCGCCTGCCCGTTACCTTGCCGGCTGCTTCCTTGATCGAACCTTTGATCTCTTTCGCCGCGCCCTTGATCCGGTCGTTGTCCATGATCGCTCTCCAGTCGATGGGGGAAAGCCCCTTGCCGATACGGCAGGGACGAACCCAATGTAGCGAAGCAGCGAGCCTGGCAACAGAGTCAAACATACCAGGCAATGCAGTACAACCGTATCTGTTCAGTGCACGGGCCCGGCAATACAGTGTCCGCATCCAGTGACGAGGCCACCGACCGGCACCGCGTCACGCCGGCCGCCTCCTCCCCGCGTGCTTCCTTCTTTCCTTTCGCCATGAAACCCGTTTCCGATAGCCCCGCGGATTCACGGAAAGACTCCCCACAGGAGATTTCATCGATACAGGCTCTGCAAATACGCGAGCTTCATCATCGCACGCGAAACAGCCTCCATCTGATCGCCTGTACCTTGCAGCTGCAGTCGCGTCAGTCCAGCAATGCCGAAGCAAGACATGCACTGGATGTTGCGGCACGCCGCATCAACAGTGTCGCGCGTATTCATGAGCATCTTTACGACAATGGCCAATGCGACTATCAACCCGCGAGGGACTACCTCTCTAGCCTGCTTCAGGATTTGCACCACGCGCTTCTGGGCCCGGGCTCGGCCCGCATGCTGTGTCTGGCGCCAGGCGAAGCGTTCGTGCTCGACAGCGATACGCTCGTGTCGCTCGGCTCCATCGTGGCGGAACTGGTGACCAACGCGGTCAAATACAGTCGCGGCAACGTCAACGTGACGTTGGCATGGCAAACGGGTCAACTGGAGGTCGTTGTCGACGACGAGGGATCGGGATTTCCTGCGGGCTTCGATCCCGCGCGCGATGCGGGTTTTGGGCTTCGTCTAGCGCATCATCTGTGTACCGGATCTGGCGGCACGCTGACGATCGACACGAGCGCGGGGCACGGCAGCATCAAGGCCGTACTGGTTCCGTAGACGCGCCAGCCCTCCTGCGTTGGTGACATAGCCGAGAGGCGTGTCGAGCGCGCCGTCGGGGCACGCCGCTAGTGGCCTCCAATCGCCGCGTTGACGGCCTGCAATCCGTTCGCGCCGCCCACTGTCGTCACGCCATCGAGCCACGGTCCCAGCAGGTTGGTATGCGCCTTCAGCGCGTTCAGCGAGGCCGTTTTGACATCTTCCTTGTCTCGCAGCACGCTCGTCATGATCTGGTTTTCGAGGTCGACGTTGAACGTCATTTGACTGAGCAGCCGGCCAAGATTGGCACACTGCTGCGCGAAGCCGGTGCGCGTCACGGTATTGACCGTGGCGCCGCCATAGTCAGGCCCGAAATACGCGTCGCCGCCCGCCAGATACGTAATGTGGAATCGCGTATTCATCTCGTGCGGCTCCCACGCGAGAAAGACAATCCACTTCTTGTCGCGCACTGCGCGCTCCACCTGGGTCAACATCCCGGTCTCGCTCGATTCGACGAGCCTCCAGTCACCGAGCCCGAACGCCTTCTTGTCGAGCATGTGCTTGATGTTCTGGTTCGCGGGTGCGCCAGGCTCGATTCCATAGATGGTGTCGTCGAATTTTCCCGCGTTCTTCGCGAGGTCGGCGAACGAGTGCACGCCCGCAGCGGCGACATAGTCAGGTACTGCGAGCGTGAATTTCGCGTTCGTCAGGTTCGCGTGCAATACGTCTATCGAGTGGCCCTCGACGAAAGGCTTCACGAGCGGCGCCTGCGCCGGCATCCAGTTGCCGAGGAACACGTCGATCTGCCCTCGCTTCAAGCCCTCATAGGTGATGGGCACGGACAGGTTCGAGACGGTCTGGTTGTAGCCGAGCGCCTTAAGCACGATGCCGGTTATGGCATTGGTGGCGTCGATGTCGGCCCACCCGGGAGCCGCCATCCGGACGCGCTCGCAACTCTGCGGCTCCGCAGCCTGCGCCGCCAGCATGGGGGCGAGCGCCGTCGCGCATAGCACGATCGACAGAACGCGTCGCAGCCTGCTGGCCTGATTTGCCTCGTTTCGTTTCATGTCTCTCTCCTGTTTCCGATTTCCGCCCGGGTCTCGACGATGGTGTGGCGCAAGGATCACTCGTGCACGACGCGCGGAAAGCGCGCCATCGCTTCCAGCGTGTCCAGCTCGATGTGATTGCGCATGTACCGATTACCCGCATCGACGAAGGGTTGCCAGTCCCACGACTGGATACGCCCCTGGGTCGTCGCCGCGTAGTGAAAGCGGCGTCGGCGCTGGCTCGCCAGCACCTCGCGACGCAGGGCATCGAGATCCCAGCGCGCCGCGATCTCCGCGCGAAATGCCGTGACCGTCCGCGCGTGATCCGGGTTGTCGGCCAGATTGACGAGCTCCAGCGGATCGGCGCTCAAATCGAAAAGCTGGTCCGGGTCCACGCTCGTATGGATGAACTTGTACGCGCCGCGCCGGATCATCACGATGGGCGCAATCGCGCCCTCCGCGAAGTATTCGCCGAACACCTCGTCGTGGCCGCCGTCGCCAACCAGATGCGGCACCAGGCTGCGGCCATCCACGGGGTCGGGCCAGTCGGTCTTGTGGGTCCCGCCCGCCAGATCCACGAGCGTCGGCAACAGGTCGATCGTGGAGACCGAACTCGCGACGCGGCGCGGCGCGAAGCGCTTCGGCGCATGCACGATCAGCGGCACGCGCGCGGCGTTCTCGAAGAACGTCATCTTGTACCAGAGACCGCGTTCGCCCAGCATGTCGCCATGATCGGACGTGACGATCACGATCGTATCGTCAGCGAGCCCGCTCTCCTCCAGTGCGTCGAGCATCGCGCCGAACTGCGCGTCGACATAGGACAGCGCGCCATAGTATGCCCGGCGTGCGTTGCGGACCTGCTGTTCGCCCGGCGGCGTGCGGTCGTTCTCGCAGACGTGCCGCAGCCGCTGCGAATGCGGATCGCGCGCCTCATGGCCCGGCATCGTGCGTGGCAGATCGATTTCCTCATCGCGATAGAGGTTCCAGTATTGCGCCGGGATCGCGTAGGGATCGTGCGGATGCGTCAACGACGCGACCACGCAGAACGGCCGCGTATCGCTGCCCGCCTGTCGCTCGCGCGCGATGTCGTAGAGCTTCTGCCGCACGGTGAATGTCACCTCGTCGTCGAAGTCGAGCTGATTGGTACGCACGCAGGGACCGGCATCGAGCACCGAACTCATGTTGTGATACCAGCTCGGACGTACTTCGGGACGATCCCAGTCCGGCACCCAGCCGAAGTCGGCGGGATAGATGTCCGTGGTCAGACGCTCCTCGAAGCCATGCAACTGGTCGGGACCGCAAAAATGCATCTTGCCCGACAACACCGTCCGGTAGCCGCCCGCACGCAGGTAATGGGCGAACGTCAGGGTTTGCGCAGGCAATTCCGCCGCGTTATCGTAGGCGCCGATCTTCGACGGCAGCTTGCCGGCCATGAAGGCGAAGCGTGAAGGCCCGCACAACGGGCTCGCGCAATACGCGGAATCGAATACCACGCCGTCGCGCGCCAGGGCGTCGATGCGCGGCGTCCTGGACACCGCATTGCCGTGTATGCGCAGCGCCGAAGGCGTCATCTGGTCCGCCATCAGGATGAGAATATTTGCGGGCTTAGAGCTCATGATCGAGGGCAGTTAAAATCGGGGGTAGTGGCCGGCCACGCGGCATTGCCGCAGGGATGCAGCGGCACGACGGGCTGCCGGACTCAACGGCGCAATGTCCGAAGGGACGTGCGGCGTGTCCACAATATGTCGCCCCATTAAACGCGCGTGAAGACGCCCTCAGCTTATGGCCCCATAAGGGACGCTTATGTCAGACCAGGATCGTTTGCCGCCGATGCAGGCGCTCTCGGTATTCGAGGCGGCTGCGAGACTTGCGAGCTTCACCGCCGCGGCTCGCGAGCTCGGCGCGACGCAGCCGGCGGTCAGCCAGCGCATCGTGCAGCTCGAGGCGGACCTCGGCGCCCCGCTGTTCGAGCGCGGCCACCGCGGCGTGACGCTGACGCCCGACGGCCAGCGCCTCTATGAGGCGGTGCGCCAGAGCCTGGCGACCATCCGCGATGCCACCGCCGAAATCCGCGCGCGCCGTGCGTCAGGAGGACTAACCATTCTCACCGATGCGGGCTTCGCGACCTTCTGGCTGATGCCGCGCCTGGCGGGACTGAAGCAACGGATGCCGGACGTCAACGTGAAGGTCGTCACCTCGCAGCAGACGTTCGATCCGCGCCGCGATCACGCGGACGTGGCGATCGCGTTTGGCGACGATGACTGGACGCCCTGCACGTCCACGCGACTGTTTCCGGAGGAGGTCACTCCCGTCTGCTCGCCCGCGTTTTACGCGCAGCACGGCCACGTGAGGACGCCCGCCGACCTCGCGGCGTTGCCGCTTCTGCACGTTCAGCCGACGGAACCGGTGCGCTGGCTGTCATGGACAGGATGGTTCGCGGCGCAGCATTTGCGGGCGCCCGCGGATGAACAGGGGATAACCTTCAATAGCTACGCGCTCGTGATTCATGCCGCGCTGATGGGCCAGGGCGTTGCGCTCGGCTGGACCCCGCTGACTGACTCGCTGGTTGCGAGCGGCCAGCTCGTGCGGCTGATCGATACGCCAGTCGTTACGGCGCGCGGCTACTTTCTCGTGCGTCCGCCGGCGCGGCCCGAAGCGCCCGCTGTGCCGCTGTTCCGGCGCTGGCTGTTCGACGAATGCCATACGGCCGCGCAGCCGGCTTCGAATGCCGCCGGCAATAGCCATTGACGCGCCGCGCGGCATCCGCCTCGCATTACGAACCGAAGAACGGCACGCAATAATCCGGCGGTCCGACGCAGTCGCCGGGGCCGTTGGGCTGCGGATGCAGACTTGCGCAGCCCGACATGGCGGCTGCCGCCGCGACGCACACCGCCGCGCGCACGACATAAATAACAATGCGTGATTTCATGGAATCGAAACTCGGATGACTGGCCGCAAGGCGAGTTCCCGTCAAGACGCGCGGCCCGTGCGACTTGACGGCTGTGCCCGGTCGCGTCAGTGGTGGGCGTAGACCGTGCTGTTGAGCAGCTTCAACTGGCCGTCCTGCTGCGCTTCGACGAGTTCATGACGCACCTGGGCACGCGTGATGTGTGCCGTGCCGTCACCGTTCCATGCGGGGGCCGCCGGAGCCGCCGCCACGGGCGCCGCCGCGTCGGGCGCAGCGCCAACGGGTGTCGCCGTGCCTTGTGCATGCGCGAACGCCGAAACCGACAACATGAGCGCGGCAATCGCGCAATTCCAACTCTTCTTCACTTCAAACTCCTGTCCGGCCAGGCGGCCGTTACCGTTGACTGTGCCGGCGCTGTTGCACGCCGGTTCCCGATGCATCGCAGGGCTGCAATGCAATTCATGCGGCAAGGATAGAGGCGCGAACCCTCGCGAATATCCGCAGGGAAATGAAGAAATGTTTAAGATCCGGCCCATGACCGCCGCGCGCCAGGATGAAAGCGAATTCGCTCAATTGTCCTGATCGACTCGCGCGGCACATCGCACCTGCAATACGTCCACGAAAGCCGCATGCGCGGCTTGCCATGCGCACCAGCCAGCGCGGTGCGCATCCACGACGTGTGCCTATGCACACATCGCCACGCCACAGATCGCCGCAAAAAAACAACACCTTCGCGCACTGCGCCCTTGCAGCGCCGTCCAGACGGGACCCACGCACGAACGCGTTTTCTGAAACTCAGTCTTTCCGATTTTCAAATTCGTCCACAGAGCACGTTACGCATAATCGCCCCTGAATTTGCCTTGCGTACCTGCCGCGCTGCGATTCGTTTTTCATGAAGTACACGCTCTCTCACGCAACTTTTTAATGAATATTCGCCAATGAAAAAAACCGCTCTCGCTCTCGCTGCCACGCTGGCGACCATCGCCTCCGCCGCTCATGCGCAAAGCAGCGTGACGCTCTACGGCTCGCTCGACACCTCGGTCGCCTTCTTCGGCAATCAGGCGGGCAAGAATGGTTCGGGCAATACCTTCCAGATGATGTCCGGCAACGTGTCGCCGAACCTGTGGGGCTTGAAGGGCACCGAGGATCTCGGCAACGGCCTCTCCGCGATCTTCAAGCTCGAAAGCGGCTTTAACATCGACAACGGCAAGCAGGGCCAGGGCCAGCGCATGTTCGGCCGTACCGCGATGGTGGGCCTGAACTCGAACACGGCCGGCAGCTTCACGCTGGGCCGCCAGTACGATCCGCTCATCGACCTGCTCCAGCCGATGACCGACGACGTGAACTTCGGCTCCGCATTCGCGACGCCGGGCGACATGGACAACTACGACAACAGCTACCGCACCAGCAACTCGGTCAAGTACACGAGCCCGAACTGGGCGGGCCTGCAGGTGAGCGCGATGTACGCATTCGGCGGCCAGGCGGGCAGCATGGGCGCGGGCCAGACCTGGGCCCTCGCGGCGGCGTACAACCATGGTCCGTTCGGCTTCGGCGCAGGCTACTTCAAGGCCAACAGCAACAGCGGCACGGCGGCTTCGTTCGACGGCCTGAACCCGAACACCGACGTCAACGTGGATTCGCCGGCGATCACGGGTGGCTTCGTTTCGGCCAACTCGCTGCAGATCATCCGCGCGGTGGGCAACTACAACTACGGTCCGATGACCTTCGGCCTCTCGTACAGCAACGTGGACTACGCGAACTACCAGAGCGCGTCCGGCCCCAACAGCGACACGAAGTTCAACACCGGCCAGGCGTACATCAACTACCAGGTGACGCCGGTGGCGCTGATCGGTGTCGGCTACAACTACACGAAGGGCCATGGCAACGGCGTGAACGCGAGCTATAACCAGTTCAGCCTCGGCGGCGACTACTTCCTCTCCAAGCGCACCGACATCTACGTGCTCGCGGGCTACCAGAAGGCCTCGGGCCACACGATCGACGCCGATACGGGCGCGCTCGTCGACGCCAACGCCTCGTTCGCCGACTTCGGCAACGACGCGACCACCAACAAGCAGGCCATGGCGATGGTCGGCATCCGCCACCACTTCTGATCCGGCTTCGCCCCTTTCCTTCCGCGCGGCCGGCTTCGTCGGCTATAATGCGCGGGTCTTAGGGGAGTAGTCTGCGTCACGCGCAATGCGTGCCGCGCCGGCGTCAACATGATTGGCACACAGTGCCATGGCGCCGGCAGCCGTTCTTCGGCCTGACGAGACCTATGACGTTATCCCTCACACCCGGGCTGGGCGGGGGGGATGGCGTCATTGGTCCCATCGTCCAGCCCGAGGAATGCCGCTACCCATGTCCCGCCTTTCCCGCATCTGCACTTGCGCGCGCCCTACGGAGCGTGCGTCATGATCTGGACGTTCGCCCTGCTCATTGCCGCCGCCGGCATCATCTATCTGTCGTGCGAGATCTTCGTCAACGCCGTCGAATGGCTCGGCCAGAAGCTGAAGGTCACGCAAACGGCCACCGGCACGATCCTCGCCGCGTTTGGCACCGCGCTGCCCGAGAGCGTGGTCACGCTCGTGGCGGTCGCCTTCGGCACCGATGCGGCCCACAAGGAAATCGGCATTGGCGCGGCCATCGGCGGCCCGCTCGCGCTCAGCACGGTCGCCTATGCCGTGGTGGGCGTCGCGTTGTTGGCAACGGCTGCACGCACGGGCCGCGCGCGCGCCGGCACCGTGGACGCCGACACGCGCCGCTTGCGCCGCGACCAGCTCTGGTTCCTCGCGATCTTCGTCGTGAAGATCGGGCTCGGGCTCGTGGTGTTCAGCTTCAAGCCTCTGCTCGGCATCGCGTTTCTCGCGGCCTACGCGATTTATTGCTGGAAGGAGCTCAGCGACCAGAGCGACAGCGTGGAAGACGTGGGACTCGAACCACTCAAGCTGCGTCCGCGCGATGCGAATCCGTCACTGTTCTGGGTCCTGCTCCAGACCGTGGGTGCGCTCGCTGTGATCTTCTTCGCCTCGCACCTCTTCGTGCAGCAGATCAGCGCGGTGGGTCCGTGGCTCGGGCTGAGCCCGCAACTGACGGCGCTGCTCTTCAGCCCGATCGCCACCGAGCTGCCGGAGATCATGAACGCGATCATCTGGGTGCGTCAGGGCAAGGAGCGGCTCGCGCTCGCGAACATCAGCGGCGCGATGATGATCCAGGCGACCATTCCCACCGCGTTCGGGCTGTTCTTCACGTCGTGGCACCTCGGTGCGCCGTCGATTCTCGCCGCGGTCACGACGATGCTCGCCATCGTGTTCCTGCAGTGGGCGTTCCGCGCGCCACAAGTGCATAGCCGCCAGCTGACGCACGTGGGCTGGCTCTATGCGGCGTTCGCGGCCATGCTCTGCGTGATTCCGAAGTGATGCGCGAAGGCGCGTCGAAGTTGGCTGCAGGTTGAATCGACGTGACCTGTTTGCTTGCACCGCGGCCCGATGCGCTCGGGCCGTGTTCGTTTTACACACCCTTTTCGGAGCGGTCCTATAGCGCTCGCCACGAGCGCGGCGAGAGCATTGCGTGCCAGACGGAAATCCCAATTCGTCGCTCATCGATTTTCTCCCAGGAGCGCGAGAATGAATCAAGCCATCTCACCCGCGAGCGATACCTTTCTACCGGTCTTCAAATCATTGCAATCCGATGGCTTTAACGCGGCGCAACGCCTCGCGATTGCATTCGATTCCACGGGTCAAAGCGCCTGTCTCGAGGCAGACCTGATAGCCGGCCTCGGCCTGAAAGCCACGCCGGAGCAACAGGCGCGAGGTGCATCGAACGTCGCCCACGCTGGTACTCGATTCCTGCGATGCGCATTGTTCGCCAGCGCATCCGGGCGCGACGACGCCGCTCTGAAACTCGTCACGCTTGCTGCCCAGGCGCTCGAGCCGGACGACGCCCTGCAATGGGCAACGTGGATAACGGACAAGATCGACGGCCGCGCGATGGCGCTGCACCTCATGGCCGCGCTGGAGACTCATCACCCGAACGATGCCCGCCTGCACTGGCTGATCGCGTGCGCATTGTCCGGCCACGCCGACGAGGCAACACTCAAGTTGCGCCAGAAGGCCTTGCTGCGCGCCTGGCAGATCGATCCGATGATCGATCCGGCCTTGCCGCTGCAACGGGTTCTGGAGCGGCGGTATGCGGGCGATTGGCAAGCCGTCGAACAGGTGTGCCACGCGGAGCTCGCCCGTCGTCCTGGCGACCTCGAAATGTCGTGGCAACTGGCCTGTGCGCAATGGCGCCGCCATGACCCTGCCGCAGCGGAAGCAACGATGCGCATCGCCGATGCCCATCACCCGGGAAACAGCGACGTATTCGCTGCGCTGGCGCAGTTTGTCGCCGAACAGGCGCGTTACGGCGCGGCCCGGCGATTGTATGAACGCGCGCTCGCGCTCGACAGCAACGCACCCACATCGGCCGTCGATCTCGCCGAGCTGGAGTTGCGCAATGGCGACTGGCCACGCGGCTGGTCACGATACGAAGGGCGCCTCGCGCGAACGGACCGCGCATCAAACAGTGTCGTGTCCATCATGACGCGCGTGGCTCCGCGCTGGACTGGCCAGCCGCTCAAGGGCCGCACGCTGCTGGTCTATAGCGAGCAGGGACATGGCGACGACATTCAGATGGTCCGGCTGATCCCCGCACTCACGGCGCGTGTGCAAGCCGAAGGCGGCCGTCTGGTCCTGGCGTGCAGGCGCGCACTGCGCACGCTCTTCGCACGCCATTACGCGCCTTGCATCGAGATCGAAGCGAGAAACTATGCCGAGCATGGCACTCCTGACTACTGCCTGCCGATGATGAGCGTGCCTTTCATGCTTCGCTTGAAGCCGGAGCAGGGTAAGCGGCTCGCGATGGCCGTCGTAGACGCCCGCAAGGATCGGCATCAAAGTGATGTCCATCATTTTCGAAGTGGTGGACATCATTTTGTCAGAGCCAACACAGAGGCCCGGCAGCCGTAAAGGTCGCCCAAACCATAATCCGGAATTCCGACGTCGCCTGGCGATGGCAGCTTGCGAACCAGGGGTGTCAATCGCCAGATTGGCCCGTGAGAACGGCTTGAACGCGAACCTCGTGTTCACGTGGCGGCGCCGGTATCTGGCGGAACAGCAAGCCGAGGCGGTGCAACTCGTTCCGGTGGCAATCGTGAACGAGGCGTCATCGGTCAATGAACCTCCTGCGCTGCCAGAGCCTGAGACCGTGAGGCCGGCTGTGCCCACTGGTTCAATCGAGGTTCGGATCGGTCGGGCGGTGGTTAAGGTCGACGGTATTGTCGACGCTGAGACGCTTCGAACGGTGTTGAGGAGTCTGCGCTCGTGATTTCTCTGCCAACGGGTACGCGTATCTGGCTTGTCGCGGGCGTCACTGACATGCGCTGCGGCTTCCAGGGCCTGGCTGCCAAGGTGCAAACGGCGCTTGAGGAGAACCCCCTTGGCGGTAACGTCTTCATCTTCCGAGGGCGCCGCGGCGATCTTGTGAAGGTGCTTTGGGCTACTGAGGACGGGCTCTGGCTTCTCGCGAAACGGTTGGAGCGAGGGCGTTTCATCTGGCCGCAGGCCGACGGCGGCAAGATCCATCTGACGAGCGCGCAGTTGTCGATGTTGCTCGAGGGCATCGACTGGCGACAACCACGACGCACCGCCGCACTCTCGATGTTGTAAACCTCGAGGAAGGCTCGTAAACTGCGACGCATGTCCGATCAAGCGCCGCTTCCCGATACTGTCGCCGAGCTCCGTGCCATGGTGCTCGCGCAACAGGCATCGCTGCTTGAGCACCAGGCATCGATTGCGAAGATGGCGGAGGAACTCGCCGCGCGAGATGACGAGATCGAGCGCCTGAAGGCGCAGATCGACAAGCTCAGGCGGATGCACTTCGGGCGCAAGTCCGAACAACTCGCCAAGCAGATCGACAAGCTCGAGGCGCAGCTGGAGGACCTGACGGGCGGCCGTGGTGCTGCCGAGGCGCGTAACCAGCGAGACAGGACACCGAATGCGCCGGCCAGCAAATCGCCTTCGCGAGAACCGCTCCCGCCGCACCTGCCGCGCGAGGAGATCGTACTCGAGCCTGATCCGCTCTGCCCCAGGTGCGCGACGACCATGCAGCCGCTGGGCGAGGACGTATCCGAACAGCTCGCGCGCGTAGCCGCCGCATTCAAGGTGATCCGCACGATCCGGCGCAAATTGCTTTGCCCCGGCTGCGGCCATATCGAACAACTGCCGATGCCGGGCCTGCCGATCGAGCGCAGCATCGCGCATCCGAGCCTGCTGGCCGATATCGCGGTATCGAAGTTCGCGGATCACCAACCTCTGTATCGCCAGTCGGAGATCGCGGCCCGCGACGGGGTGACGCTCGATCGCGCCAGCATGGGCCGTTGGATCGGCCAGATCGTCGAGCTCTGCATGGTGCTGGTCGAGGCGATCCAGCGCTACGTGCTGGCTGCCGGCAAGCTTCATGGCGACGACACGACGGTTCCCGTCCTCACACCGGGCAACCAGAAGACGACAACCGGCCGATTCTGGGTCTATGTGCGCGACGATCGACGCTCGGGCTCGACGGAGCCTGCGGCAGTCTGGTTCACGTACTCGTCGGACCGCAAGGGTGTTCATCCGCAAACGCACCTCGCCAACTTCAAGGGAATCCTGCAGGCGGATGCCTACGCCGGCTTCGATCAGCTGTACGCAAGCGGCGACGTCTTCGAAGCGGCATGCTGGGATCACGCGAGGAGGTACATATACGACGTTCACGAGCGTACGCCGACTCCGGATACCCAGAAACTGCTCGAGATGATCGGCGAGCTCTACAGCATCGAAGCCGACATTCGCGGCAAACCTCCCGATGAGCGGTTGCGTGTGCGGCAGGAGAAGAGCAAGCCTCTGCTCAACGCGTTCGAATCGACGCTCAGGGCCAAGCTTGCGACGCTGTCGAAGAAGTCTACGCTCACGGGCGCGATCAACTACTCGCTGAACCACTGGGCGGCGCTCACGTTCTACTGCGAGGACGGACGCGCCGAGATCAGCAATGTGCTTGCAGAAAATGCCCTGCGTTGTGTAGCGTTGGGCAGAAAAAAACTATTTGTTCGTTGGCTCCGACAGCGGCGGTGAGCGTGCGGCGGCGATGTACAGTCTCATCGGTACGTGCAAACTCAACGAAATCAACCCACGTGCTTACCTCGAATACGTGCTCACTCATATTGCGGACCACAAGGTCAACCGCATCGACGAACTGCTTCCCTGGAACGTGGCCGACAAACTGAAGCCGGCCGCTCCGCCCACGCCCGCCGTTTGACCGGGTAGATCCAGATAGATCGTGTCCACGATCATGGAAACGATCTATCTGGATCTACCCGGACCTCTCCACGCTCTCACATCATGCCCCACGCGCGCGCGAATCGGGGACCGGCCCTGCCGAGCCGCTTACGGAGCAGGTGCGCGGCACGCCCTATCTCGAGCCCGATGCGTCGCGCGCAGCGCAATGGCAGTCTCGTGTACGCGAGGCATCGCCGATGCATGATGCACTTCAGATCGGTCTCGTTTGGCGTGGCGATCCCAACCATAGGCGTGACGCGCAGCGTTCCATGACGCTTGAAGCGTTGGCGCCGCTCTTCGCGTTGAACGATGTGGTTTTCCATCCCCTTTCGCCGGGGCATACAGCTATGCCGGCGAACGTGCCGCACTGCGATTTGACGCCCGACTACCGCGACGGCTTCGAAGACGTCGCCGCGCATGTCTGCGCACTCGATGCGGTCGTGACGATCGATAGCGCTCCGCTTCATCTGGGCGGCGCGCTCGGCAAGCCCGTGTTCGCGATGCTCGATCGCGTGTCGCAATGGGCGTGGGGGACGCAGGAATCACAGCGATGGTACGACAGCGTGACCTTGTTTCGGCAACCCCGGCCTGGCGATTGGCAACCGGTAGTGGCGCGTGTCGCGCAGAGATTGGCAAGCTTCCCCGCTGCACCTGAGCGTGAAGCCACCGGGCTCGCGAACAGGCTTTAGACAGACGCGGACCGGGTTCGATACCAGGCCCGCGTCCGATTTACGACACTCAGTGCATCGCGTGCAGATACAGATACAGCGACGATGCCGCCACGCCGCCGACAAGCGGCCCGAGCACCGGAATCCACGCATAGCGCCAGTCGCTGTCACGCTTGCCCGGGATCGGCAGCAGCGCATGCATGATGCGCGGCGAGAGATCGCGCGCCGGGCTCATGGCGTAGCCCGTGGGGCCGCCCAGCGAAATACCGATGCCGAGCACGAGCAGGCCAACGGGCAGCGCGTCGAGCGCGCCGAGCCCCACCTGCGGCGAAGCGAGATACAGCACGCCGAGGATCAGCACGAAGGTGCAGATGGCTTCGGTAATCACGTTGTGGCGCACGCTGCGGATCGCGGGCGCGGTGCAGAAGACGGCGAGCTTGACGTCGGAGTCCGCTTCGTTCGCGAAGTGCTGGCGATAGGCGAGCCACACGAGGAAGGCGCCCGCCATGCCGCCGAGCATTTGCGCGGCAATATAGCCGCCCACCTTCGACCAGGCGAATTTGCCCGCGAGCGCGAGGCTGATCGTCACGATCGGGTTCAGATGCGCGCCGCTATACGATGCGGTCACGTAGACGGCCACGAACACGGCCATGGCCCAGCCCATCACGATGACGATGAGGTCGGCGCCCTTGCCTTTGGTCTTCGCGAGCAGCACGTTGGCGACCGCGCCGTTGCCGAGCAGCACGAGAATGGCCGTGCCGATGAATTCAGCAATATAGGGTGACATTCGATTTGTCTCTCTTTCGATCCGGGCCGGGCGCACGCAGCCGATGCAACGCGGCCGCGCGGCCCGTCCGCGGATTATTGTGTTTTTAGGTTGAGATGCTTTTGCTGGCGTCGTACTGCATTTACTGCGCGTCGTCGGCCCACGCCTTGGCGGCGCGCACCGCGCGCTGCCAGCCCGCGCGGCAGACGTCGACTTGCGAGGCCGGCATGGCGGGCGAGAAGCGCTTGTCCACGTGCCACTGGCTCTGCAGATCGTGCACGCTGTTCCAGTAGCCGGTGGCGAGGCCCGCGAGATAGGCCGCGCCCAGCGCGGTGGTTTCGGTAATCTGCGGACGCACCGCATCCACGCCGAGCAAGTCCGCCTGGAACTGCATGAGCAGGTTGTTCGCGCTCGCGCCGCCATCCACGCGCAGCTCGCCCACGCTGATGCCCGAATCGGCCTCCATGGCGGCGAGCACGTCGAGCGATTGATACGCGATCGAATCGAGCGCCGCGCGCGCCACGTGCGCCGAAGTCGTGCCGCGCGTCACGCCGAACAGCGAGCCGCGCGCATGCGCGTTCCAGTGCGGCGCGCCAAGGCCGGCGAAGGCGGGCACGAGATAGACGCCGTCCGTGTGCGGCACGCTCGCGGCGAGCGCTTCGACTTCCGCCGCGCTCTTGATGACGCCCATGCCGTCGCGCAGCCATTGCACCACCGCGCCCGCGATGAAGATGCTGCCTTCGAGCGCGTAGTTCACCTCGTCGCCAATCTGCCAGGCGATCGTCGTCACGAGATTGTTCTTCGACTCGATGGGCTTCGTGCCCGTGTTCATCATCAGGAAGCAGCCCGTGCCGTAGGTGTTCTTCACCATGCCCGAGGCCGTGCACATCTGGCCAAACAGCGCCGCCTGCTGGTCGCCCGCGATACCGGCGAGCGGGATCTTCGAAGCGAACACCGTGGTTTTGGTCGGCCCATATATTTCGGATGACGAACGGACTTCGGGCAGCATGCTGCGCGGAATGTCGAGCGCTTCGAGCAGTTCGTCGTCCCACTTGCGGGTGTGGATGTTGAAGAGCATCGTGCGCGAGGCGTTCGTGACGTCGGTCACGTGCAGCTCGTGCTTCGTGAAGTTCCAGACCAGCCAGCTGTCGACGGTGCCGAATGCCAGCTTGCCTTGCCGCGCCTTTTCGCGCGCGCCTTCCACGTTGTCGAGAATCCAGCGGATCTTGGTGCCGGAGAAGTACGAATCGATCGGCAGGCCGGTCTTCGCGCGCACCATGGCTTCGAGGCCCTGGTCCTTGAGCTGGTCGCAGAAGTCAGCCGTGCGGCGGTCCTGCCAGACGATGGCGTTATAGATGGGGTGTCCCGTCTCGCGATCCCAGACGATAGTGGTCTCGCGCTGGTTCGTGATGCCGATGGCGGCGATGTTGGTGCCGTTCAGGCCCGCGCGCGTGACGGCTTCGGCCGCCACGCCCGCCTGCGTCGACCAGATTTCCTGCGGATCATGCTCGACCCAGCCCGGGCGCGGATAGATCTGTTCGAACTCCTTCTGGGCGATCGAGACGATCTGGCCCTGACGGTCGAACAGCATCGCACGCGAGCTCGTCGTGCCCTGGTCGAGCGCAAGAATGTACTGTTGGTCCTGCATGTCTCTCATCTCCATCCTTAAGTAGTTGTGATGCGCGCCACAAGGCACGGCGCGTGGGAGTGGTGCTGAATGTTCGTGATTCGATGCGCGTAGATGCGCGTAATGCTCAGTGCGGCACCGCGGCCCGCGCGCGGCTCGCGGCAAACCACGATTCGAGCGCGGCCGTGACCGCTTCCAGCGTGCCCGGCGCCACGTGCAGGCCGAGCTTCGAGCGGCGCCACAGCACGTCTTCGGCGCAGGTCGCCCATTCGGTATCGCGCAGATAGCGCAGCTCGGCTTCGTAGATGCCCGGCGCAATTTGCTCACCCAGTTCTTCGAGCGACGTAGCGTGGCCGATCAGGCGCTCGGCGCGCGTGCCGTAAGCGCGCGCGTAGCGCAGCGCGAGCGGCGCGGGCAGCCAGGCGAAGCGTCGGGCGAAGGCTTCGGCGAAGGGCGCAAAGCGCGCGTTCGCGATGTCGCCGCCCGGCAGCGCTTCGCCTTCGGTCCAGCTGGGCGCGTCACTGCCCAGCACGCGGCACAGCATGTCGCCGGCCTCTTCCGCGAGCTTGCGGAACGTGGTGATCTTGCCGCCGAACACGGAAAGCAGCGGCGCGCCTTCGGCGTCGTCCATTTCCAGACGATAGTCGCGCGTGACGGCCGATGCGTTCTTCGCGCCCTCTTCCTCGAGCAGCGGACGCACGCCCGAGTAGGTCCAGTGCACGTCGGCGGGCGAGATCTTGCGCTTGAAATAGCGGTTGATGGACTCGCACAGATAGCGCGTCTCGTCGCCGTCGATCGACACCTTCGCAGGATCGTTGCGGTACTCGACATCGGTTGTGCCGATCAGCGTGAAGTCGTGCTCGTAGGGAATCGCGAAGATGATGCGCTTGTCCGGGTTCTGGAAAATGTACGCGTGATCGTGGTCGAACAGCCGCTTCGTCACGATATGGCTGCCCTTCACGAGCCGCACGCTATGCTGCGCGCCGCGCCCGAGCGCGCCGTGCAGCACTTCGCCCACCCACGGGCCCGCCGCATTGGCCACCGCGCGTGCGCGCACGTCGAAGGTGCTGCCGTCGGGCCGGCGCAGGATGGCCAGCCACTCGCCGTTCTTGCGCTGCGCGGAAACGAGCTTGGTGCGCGTGAGAATCTGCGCGCCGCGCTCCTGCGCGTCGAGCGCGTTGAGCACGACGAGGCGCGCGTCGTCCACCCAGCCGTCCGAATAGACAAAGCCGCGCCGGATAGTGTCGATGAGCGGCGCGCCCGCCGCGTGGCGGCGCAGGTCGATGCCGCGCGAGCCCGGCAGCAATTCGCGCTTCGCGAGGTGATCGTAGAGAAAGAGGCCGATGCGGATCAGCCACGCGGGGCGCAGGTTGGGCATGTGCGGCATCACGAAGCGCAGCGGCCACATGATGTGCGGCGCCGAGCGCAGCAGCGTCTCGCGCTCCTGCAGCGCCTTGCGCACGAGGCCGAACTCGCGGTACTCGAGATAGCGCAGCCCGCCGTGAATCAGCTTCGTGCTGGCCGACGACGTATGCGAGGCGAGGTCGTCCTGCTCGCAAAGGAGCACGGAAAGCCCGCGCCCGGCAGCGTCGCGCGCGATGCCCGCGCCGTTGATCCCGCCGCCCACGACGAGCAGATCGTAGCGATTCTGTTGAGTCACCTGCGTTTCCTGATAGTCCTGGTAATTCGGGTAGTGGCCCCAAAACGAGCCCAAGTGCGAACCCGAAATGTTCGAATGCGAAATCTAACGAACAAAATCGAAAAAGTAAAGTTCGTTTTGGCGCCGTAGCGAGCAAGTCCTGCTGAGGGAAGCTTGATTTGATTTGCCGTCAAATCTAGCTGCCGCTCATCCGACCGTCAGGATGTTTTTATCTGTAATTATCGAATAAATAGTAATTTTCACCAGAAAATTTCATGATGCGAGTCACAATCACTAACCAATCTCGCCGCCGCCCGCCCGCTACCTGTCTGGCTGCAACTGTCGCTGTCGCTGTCGGAGTCGCTGATCACCCATGTACCATCGTACGGCAGCTTTCAAAATCGAACTTGCGACCGACTCGAAGCATTAACAAACGAACATGGGCGGTACCCAGCATCACGAAAGATGCGGCGGTCAACGCGTTATCATTCCCGGCGCCACCACCATGTTTTCAAAACCTGATGAGTCGATCATCTGCGAACGCGGACTTCGCTGTGACCTTGCGCAATCTACGAGCGGCGCGAGACCTATCCCGAGAAGACTTAGCAAAGAAGGCATCGATTAGCCGGAACACGCTTTATTTGATTGAAGAAGTCAAGGCGAACGTACGCGTCGTGACAATCTGCAAACTGGCACGAGCACTGGAAATGCACCCATGCGCATTCTTCGAGAAAGGGACGGCTGACTCTCCAGCGCCTAACTGCTCGTGCGAAGATTTGCCAGACGTCGTAGCACAGGCCGTCACACGCTTACGCATAGAGCTAGAACTGTCACAGAACGAGTTGACAAAGCGCGCGGATCTTCCGAGAGGATACGTCGGCCAGATTGAGCGACTGCGCCCGGACATCACTCTGGAGGTCTTGGCCCGTATCGCAACCGCACTCAAGTCCCCTCTTTCCGAATTCTTCAAAGGATAGAGAAGAGTGGCCACCGCCGGAGAACAGCTACCTCGACAGTTGACTGCAATAAGCGTGCCGCGATGAAAAGGAAGGAGGAAAACGCGCCCGCATCGGCATCGATGTGATTCTGTCGGCTGAAAATTCGGACTAGATATGCTTTCCGCGTAGGGGTTCGTATGACACACCTGTAGCCTCTGCCTCAACGGACAATGCACCCCGTTGGGATTCGGCAAGCAATCGACCGACTACCATGCCAAGGCAACATCTGTAGTGCAGCAGTTGTAGTGAGAACACTTTCTACTGGGCCTGGGCTCTAGGCGGAGCTGCCGCCTCGCACGCGAACACACATAACCGTCCTGCCTCCTGAAAACCCTCACCATTTCCGCTCTCGCACTGTCGAGTGCGATTGCCTCGGCGGCCGTTCAAACCAAAACAAGAAGCATCAACGGGAAAGATCCCTTACATGCTTGCGCCGAAAATATCTGTTCGAGGTAGCGCCACGCAATTACGAGCCCCCGTCAGTTGCTCGCCAAGCCAGATCGCAAACGATATCGTGAAGGCTCTCCGAGACGCAAAGGCTACCGATGACGGCCTCGGGCACCCTTTCGCATGTCCCACCTATCGACTTCGAAGTTGAATAGCTCGTCACACAGAAATTGCTTCAACAAATATAGTTCGTTGCGCGGCATGAGGGATAGCGGGCGGTGGCAAGTCATGCCTACGACTCGCAATTGGGCAAGTTGAAGAACCTTGCTTCCGAAACGTGTAGTTAATGTTAATTAACATATATAGAATTTGCTTTCACACGTGATCCTAGTGCGTCAGCAGGGAACCAGACTCCGCCGCTGTGGAGCGAAGCATGCCCACGCATTCCGTGTAGGGCTCGCCCTAAATTGCTCCCAGCGTAGAGATTTCGCCTGGTTTTTCCTCGCTCTCTCCGTCCGCGAGCATCACGACCGCGAGACCCACGGCCCCGAAGTCTGTCCCGGTATGGCGCCCCCTTCAAGCAGCGTGCAAGCGAACCTACGTCGCCGTTGCTTCCCTGTGCTAAGACTCTGGCTCGTTCCTCGGGAAGCCCCGAAGCTTTCCGCGTGCGTGCGATTTCGCATGTCGCGAAGCGGGCGGGGAGCGCAGAGAAAGCTTGCTTGACACCGCCGGGATGCCCTCTGGATACGACCCGATGACCAACCCGTCGTGCCTTTTCCTGAAACCGTGCGTCCCGTTCACTGGCGACGTCAAGCTCCAGGTCTGCGACCGGAACACGTGGCGGGTGTCATGTATAGACTCCATCCAAGCGTCGAGCCTGAAAATCACTACATAGGTACGGCGACTCGTAGTTGTCTCGCCCGCGTGGCAACGCTCAGAACGGGATGTTGTCTAGCCATTGAATCTCAGCCACTTCGCTCGGTGCGCCAGCTTGAGTCACCTCACAGTCTGCATCGGAGTCCGAGACATCACTTCCAACCGTAGCATCGAGTGGCATTACGGTTCTCGCATTTCTTACCACCATAGGAAGTTTAAATGCGTCCCTTGCCGCATTCTCGGACGGCTCGTCATCATACGGATAACATGATTGCGCACTCATTAGATGTATCGCAATCTCCTCCGTAAGCGCCTCGGTCGCCGGGATGATATCAAGAGCCGGACCGTCGTCGAACAGATAGAGTGTGAGGTACCGTGATGCCGTAAGCGATGCTGACAATTCGTGAGCCCATACCAGAACTTTCCCCCTCCTCAGTTCAAGATAGGCCGTGCCTTGGCCACCGCGCCGGTCTCTCAGAGTACATACCGCCGGAAGTTCTGTCGGGCGCGGAACAGTCCAATCATCGGTGCCATGCGGCTGCCCGCTTCCAGCGCATAGCGAGCCTGCCCGACAGTGGTACCTCACGTACCATCACTCATCCGCCAATGTGCCTTACGATATCCTCATGATTTCATAAAGAAATCATGAACCGTATAAATATTTATATGAATATCACTCCGGGCGCCGTATAAATAATTGGATATTTTTCGACATCTATTGCCAATTTCAACACCCTTCACTAACATCCACTTCGAACACGATGAAGCAGATTCAATAACGAGAAATTTGCTGAATTCGCCACACCACCTTCAGAACCTCCTAAAGATATAAAAATGAAAAAGCACCGTTACCCTGGTTTCCAGTCCGCCACGCTCGAATTTGACATCGAAGATTTCAATCCGCACGTCCTCCAGCAAATTCGCAACGACGCAAAGACACACGCATCACTACCGAGCTATGTCGTCGCGGCGGATGACATCCTTGACGACGCGGCAGAGCTATCTGGCGAAAAAATCGTCGTCATTCCACTTTGCGGAAGGGATTCTGATGCAATCGACCATGCGTATCCCGATATCTATAGCGCAGTTCATCCGAGAGCCAATGGCGCGCGCATTGCGTGCCTCATGCTGGGCGGTGGTCAGGTGGCATTGACACACATGGCCCCCCACCGGGCCAACGCGAGCCTCTACGACAACCTGAACGTGCTTTGGCTTTTTGACGACGAGCCGTCGGTGTCGCAATACTACATTTCAGAGGATTTGCTTGAAGGCATGACGCAAAAAAACGCCATCGAGGAAGACCACAACCCGCTGACTCAGGAGGAAGTACGAGCCTGGCAGAAGGTCGCGGCAGAAGCGAGCCACCTCGGATTTTTCGAGGTTGCCGACCTGACCAACCCCGCGTGTCCTCATCGAGAAGCCATATTGGCTGACTGACCACAGCCGAAGTTATCGGCACGACAAAGGTCAAGACTGAACGACAACGATAGCTATACATAATGTCGCAGACGTCGCGACGCAACGTCACCAATGATTTAGGATATACAGATGCAGGACCTTCAAACCCAATTGCCCCAGAATCGCCCCGCTCTTCAGCTCAACGAGCACGACGCAGACGCCGACTTCGTCGACGGGGTTCGTAAGACCACGTCGCTTTACGGTGGGAAAGCGGCGTGCATCGCTAACGTCGCGAAAATCTTAACAAGAGAGCTAGATACCACTGAGAAATGCATCGTCGTTGTCCTCACTGACGTTGCATCCGAAGATATCGACTACCAGTCGCAGGCAATCAGCACGCAAGTGCGACGCACTGACGATGGCTTCCCGATTGCCTGTGCCCTGCTCGCAAATGGACGCATTGCCGTCTCAGCGCAAGCGGTTAATTTGGCTCAGCCACTCGATTGCCAACGCCTTCACGTTCTTTGGGTATTCAGGGACAAAATCTCATTCCAGCAATACCCCTATACAGAGCAGACGGAAGAGGACCTCTGGGTGGCGTGCTGCGTAGCAGATGGACACAGGCACGAGTACGACCCAACTGTCAATGTTGACGACGGTATTATCGACGTGCGCGATTACTTCGCTTTTCGTTGAGCCGTGGTTTAACTTTCTTACGGCGGGCACCTTTCAACCTCTGGGTTTGGGTGCCCCTCCTTTCCGCGTGCCAGAAGACCGTACAGACGCTCGAAAAACATCAACTCTGCTATTGGCTGAGGTCACTCGCTGTGGCCTACGCGCGTAGTTGCTGCCACACATCACCGACTATGGACTTCATCGAGGAATCTCCGGTTCTGCATCATGAGTTCGCCCTCCGGCACCAAGGGCTGAACCTTGAAGTTCTCGCGCTGTTCGAACACCTCTCGGCCGATGAGTTTGTCAGGACCCTGGAATCCGTACCCAACCGGTCCACAATCCGCAGAGTTTGCTCCCTCTGAAAATGGCTCCCCGGACAAACGCTTTCATTTGCCGCGACGCTGAACGCGGGATATGTCAACCGGTTTCCTCGGACATCTACGTCGCTGTCTACACCCACCTTTCACCCCCCGCCTGAAGGCCGACGTTTTCTGGCCAACCAGGGATAAAAGCCGTGCATATAGGTGAAAAGCCCGCACACGCCCAAAGGTGGATGTGCGTAATACATACCTTGTGACCTATCGAAAATCTCATGGCCATCCTTTCCCCTGCCGTTTCCTTCAGCGCCGTCGAGCGGGCGTTCTACTATGCAGTCCGCCTTCTGCTTCGGATGGATCAGTCCGCCGGAAACGGCAATGCCATCCACGTGCCGGAGGTCATGGTCTGGGCAATCGAGGGATTAAAGCCCAATTTAATTAACCCATTGCGCGAAGCGAGCCAGAGTGACCGACTCATCGAGCTTTTACGCCACTACGATTCTCTGCGGGAAATCGCAGAATCGATGCGCGTTCAGGCCCATTACGATGCGTGCTTCGCAGATATGCATGACGCCGACGACTACGGTTACCTGGGGATTGACGAAATGGTGTACGCCCTGGACCACGGCGAGTGGGAGTGCGGCGACACCGAAGCGCGTGCAAGTATCGAACGGGTCGTACGGGCTGTGCATCGACGATACGCGGCCGGTGAGCATCATCTGGAGTCGCCACAGTCTGCCCAGGTGCCCGCCGCACTTCTGGTGCCGGGAGAAGTGGCTGCAGACTTGTGGAATGCCGACGCCAGCCTGCTGCCATCGCGGGCGCCCGATAATCTTTCGGCAATGGCAAGAGCCCTGCGCCACGCAAAGCGCGAACTGCTCGCATGCGATTGCGGCAATGGCAGCGGCTCGTGGGACCTGGTGTACACAAGAGTCCTCGGCCAATGGCTTGAGGTGGATTTGCCGGAAGTGGCGGCTGAAATCCTCGCCACAGGCTCGGTAGTGGAATATTTTCAGAAGCTGGCCGAATATCGCGCCGACATGTGCGCGGTCGAAGAGGTCTGGAATCGGCTCGGTTCGCCACTACGTTCGCTGCTTCTGCGTACGAACAGTGAGACCGAGGCGATATGTATCATCGAGCAAGTCGTGAGAAAAGGCCGGAAAGACGAATCCGACGTCGCGCTATGCACCGGACGAGTCTGGGACATGGTCAGACGTCGCGCTGCGGCCGGTTACGCCGACTCTGTTCCCCTAAGCACAATCAACGGCACGAACGAAGCCATCGAAGCCATACGCGCCTCCGGCGAGGCGACATGCCATTTCGTTGACACAGTTTCGCTGCCCGAACGCGTCGCATCTCAGACAGGAGAGAAGCACGCTCTTGTCGTCCGGCTCCCGCAGGTATGGAGACAGGCAGAGAGCGAGTTCGAAAAAAGAGCCCATCTGGAATGCTTCTTTCTGTCGACTGCAGGCAGCAACGATACCCGCTCGGCGATTTCGTTTGGTCAGATATTCTGGTGCGACCGTGAGGGATTGTGGCCGAGGCTCTTCCGCTTCCGACGCCATATCCCCGTCCTCTATGTTTTCGACGACGATTGTGTGTTCGCACATTACCCGTTCGCACACTTCGTCGACCTGCGCGCTTGTCTCGATATCCCGGTAAGACAGTGGGGTTCAAGGGAGATTCCAGAGGACGGCTGGAGGACAGACAGGGCCTCACAGTGGTTTGCGACTGAGCTTGAACAGACCGACGCGCGACTCTTTCCGGCTGTCCTGAATAGGGTCGTGGACTATTCTGCGGTGCCCATAGTTGATGCACTTGGCGATGCCTACCTGGCCGAAAATCCAGATGCAGCCCTAAGCCCAGCTGAGCGAATAGTCCGTAGTCGATTTGGTGACCAAGGATAGGCGATCAAGTCCGCAGCGAATCATGTCCACTGTGACGAGACCATCAGCCGCAGTGAATCGCCTTGCCAAGACTTTCCCTTTCTGCCTATTCGCGATCCGCAAAGTCAGACAGAGCTTCTTCGAGCGTCTCCGTCGCGTCAAATTGAAGCTGCACAGCAGCCTCATCAAGCGGTGAACCTGACGACATCTTTCGTGACTCAGCCGAGTCACGAGCTCCAGACAATCGGTTGCCCAGCCGAAAGTGACCGTGGTTGACTCGAGGTCTAGGAACCCCGAGGTATCTAGCGGGACAATCCGGTGCGGAGGAAATCGCCACTCTCCGGACTGCACGGCAATGTGCGAAAGCACACATAACGCCTACATCTACCTTGCAATCCTTTCGCCGCAAATCTACGATGCCCTCCAGGCATGACGAAGGGATTCCATCCAAATACCTACCGCATGATGAGTTCATAACGTATTTCCCGCGAAGTCGGCCGTTACCCGCAGCAAAGGCAAGACAATCGGAGCTAGCAATGTCAGAAAAAACAGTAGTGGAGACAACGAGTGCTGGAGGGGACAACCATGGCGGAAGTCACCCTTGGCCTTGGAAACTCACAATTGCATCAAGTTCGGATCTAGGGGATAACGCGAGACCATCGCAGATTGCTGGCGACGTATTCCCGCCATCCGCACGCAATCTCCCAGTGTTGATCCGAGAACTGATTGGACATCCCTGTCGCCTGCTGACTCCATCGACAGTCGTAACTGAAGAACTCAACCCAAACCGAATCAATATTCTCGTAGATGAACACAATGTCATTACTGACATCCGATATGGTTAGCAAGAGGTTGGCTGGGCGACCGCGATCCCAGATGGTGCTCGAATAGGTGCGTAGCTTGTATTCCCCATCAACTGGCGTCTTGGTCAGTCGTTTGCAATTGCCGCTCTCGACGATGGCGGTTGTACTTGATGAGCGGTCGTGGCGGTAGCCAGAGCGGTATGGCAGCTTGGGGTTGGTCTATGCCTTTCGCATGTGATGCGCGCTGACGACGGTCATCATCGTACTCGACGGGGCGCCGATCGGCCAACAACGGATATTCGATGCTGGTGACGAGTGACCGCTGTCGAGCGTTGCTCATCCGTACCGTCTCGCAAGAGTGACTGTTTCCGGGGCGGCGAACGCCCCTAGCAGGGCCTCGCCAGAAGCCGCTCTATCGTCACGAGCATGACATCCACGGGCACAGGCTTCTGCCAAAGCGCATCCCACATTGGTTCGCTCAAGGTTGGTTTCTCGCCTGCACTGGCCAGGATGATGGGGATTTCAGCTAGCTTCGGATTACATTTGAGTCGGCAGCAAAATTCAACTCCATCCATTCCAGGCATATGCCGATCTGTAACGATCAGGGCCGGGTGTAGATCGTTCGCGGCAGTCAGACCCGCCTCAGCATCTCTGGCGATCGCGACCCCGAATTTTTTCAAGCGCAATATACGGCTCCATGCAACGACGATCGCGGGATCGTCATCCACAATAAGAATTGTCTGCATGAGCGAGAATGGATCGACTTGGATAATGAGATGCTACGCCAAGGCGGCGGATACGGCAAAAGCCCCCACAAGTCTCAGCTTCGGCCATTCGACGGCATGAATCTGAAGGTCCGTTGCGGGTCCATATGATCCATTCAGCTTTGAACCGGAGCGACGCTACCCGGCGCAACCGACGGCACCGTCCAACTCGATGCCCATCCTGCGCTCCCACACGTCGGCATGTTCCCGTCCGGCGCCGCCTGCCCTGCCCCTGACCGAAAACGGCCCTTCAGAGCAGGCGTTCACGTGCGATCACGCCTGGCGGGCAGCCGATCGCAGTGCCGTGCCACGCGCCGCGGCATGGCCGGTGCGCCGCGTCCATCGACCCATGGTGCATGGTGCGACGGTCGTCGCCCGACTCTCCGGCGCACGGCACCCGGCTTCAGCCGGAGCGCGCCAGGGCGTACGGGCGGTCAGCCGGTTGCAGGGCACTTCCGACAAAAAGTCCCGCGTTATCCGGCTTTGCGGGACATTTTGTCATTCCCGGTGGTAATTTCAACCTCCGGATCTGCATTTCATGGGTTCCACGTTACCTACTCCCTCACCATTCTGTGGTAATGGACACACTCAGGCTTGGCGCGCGGCTCTGCGTGGCGCTAGCCGCCTTCGTCGCGCTCACGGCAATTCAGGCTGAACTGCACGACATAACTCGCCGGCCACCTGCAACGGGCAGCGCAACACCTAATCCCGTAAAGGCTCACCTACGACTGTTTTTTTTGTTTTCTTAGCAATCCTTCTCGTTATGTGAACTCCGCTGGATTCATAGCGGGATCGTTCTGGACGACGATCGGCATCCTTGATCGCCTGGCACGCGAGTACCCGTTCGCCGCTGATAGCCCTATCCGCGCGCCTCAGATTAACCCGAAAATTTGGAGGGCTTCGAAATGAGTGGCTTGCGTGTGTATGGGCAGTCGATGGAGATCGCACGCACGCGTGCTGCGAAGAAGGTGTCCGAGTTGAGCCCGGCACCCACTATCCACTGACGCAAGCCGAGTGGAGCGAGCGCCGCAATGAAAAGGCCATCGGCATCTTTGCGCGCATGAAGCCGGTGCGCGTGAGCCGCGAATTCGATGCGCCGCAGTGCGCCCGCGATTTCATCGACCTTGCTGCACGCACTGCCCCCTCACGGCCTCGCGAATATGAGTGGCATGCGGATCGACCAGAAGCGTGACGCCAAAGGCAACGAGGTCACCAGCAAGACAAGTGGCCTACCGGTGATGGCTTGGGTGCCGTAGTGAATGATATGAACGCCCCCCCACCCTTCGCCACGTGCCGCGTCGGCGGCATGCCAGAGGTCGGCGATCGCTACTGGATAGAAATCGGTGATCATAGTGGCCTACTCAGCCGGAGGTTCCATCATGACGCAGACGATTGTCGGTGTGGACATCGCAAAAAACGTAATGCAGGTGCACTGGGTCGATCCCGAAACCGGCGAGATCGTGAACAGGCCGGTCAAACGGGCAGCGTTTCTCGAATATTTCGCCAATCGCCATCCGTGTCTTATCGGTATGGAGTCCTGCAGCGGATCCCAGCACTGGGCGCGGCGATTGATTGAAATGGGCCACCAGGTGAAGTTGATGCCAGCGAAATTCGTCAAGGCATTCAACATCCGAAATAAGAACGATGCGGCCGACGCACGCGCAATCTGGATGGCCACACGGATGGACAGCAAGGAAGTTGCTGTGAAGACCGAAGCCCAGCAGGCAGTGCTCGCACTGCATCGCATGCGGCAGCAACTGGTGAAGTTCCGCACGATGCAGATCAACAGCCTGCGCGGATTGCTGACCGAGTACGGCGAGGTGATGGGCGTCGGTCGGACTGCGTTGGACAGAGCGGTGGTGGGAATTCTGGAAAGACTATCGGGACGCTTGCCGGCGATCCTGATCGACACGTTGCGCGAGCAATGGAAAGGTCTGGATGACCTCGATCGGCAGATCGGCCAGATCGAACGGCGGTTGAATGAGTGGATGAAAGGCGACCAGTCTGCCAAAGCGATTTCAGTGATTCCGGGCGTAGGCCTGCTTACCGCAACGGCGGCAGTGGCAACGATGGGACGCGCTAAAGCCTTCAAATCCGGGCGCGAGTTCGCTGCATGGCTCGGTCTCGTGCCAGGCCAGACGGGTTCAGGCGGGAAGATAGAACTACAGGGTATCAGTAAGCGAGGGGATACCTATCTCAGGACTTTGCTCGTTCACGGCGCGCGGAGCATCATTTATCGCGTGAAAGAGCCCGGGCCATGGGTGGCGCAGATGAAGCAGCGACGTCCGTTAAATGTCGTCATCGTAGCGATGGCCAACAAGCTTGCCCGGATAATCTGGGCAATGCTCGCGCATCAACGGCCATACCGGAAAGACCATGAAAGCGTTAGACCAACCTAAACTTCCTGCTCACACGGAAGAGCTGTGCTGGACGGGATGGAACGTCAAAAGTTGCGGTGGCATTCGAGTGTGATGACAAAACGGGTAGGACCTGGGACTCACCAAGCCTGAAAATTTGTCTGAGCCTAACAAGCTCGCGAAGTGAATGAGGCGTGAGTCAGCGGATTTCATAGGGGCCCGCAGCGAAGCAGAAGCTGCAACAAGGCCGAATGTAGAGCTGCAGCCCATCCTGTTTTTCGAAGACTCGAAAGTCTGGCGCAAAGGGGGGTGTTCATGTAGACAGATTTCATAGTGCTGGCGCCGACTGAACGGCGCTCCGAGCCAGTACTGGCGAATCACTCCAGCGCCGCGATGTGAGGAAGTGCAAACGGCGACACAACAAAGGTCGTCCCGTTGTTGTCCTGTTTGAACACAAAGCCAAATTGAAAATCATTCTCGGCTGGAAGCCAAAAGACGACTGGATCATGACAAAGATCGCCCTCCCAACCTTGCTCGCTCGCGACGGATTGAGCCCTTTCCCACGCATCGATGAATGCGTCGAGCGTGACATCGCCAGACAAATCAGGTTGCCCGGAAGTGCGCATGCGCCCGTCGTCAGCACCGAGACGTGCTGCCATGTCGGACACGGTTGGAAGGTATCCCCATCCGAAATCGATAGAAGGAATTCGATAGACGTGCCAATGCATCGCGACCTCCTTGCATCTGTAGGTGCCCATCCTAGCACGCGCCAACGCAACCGTAATCAGGACGTAAGGAAACTGGCATGCCAATGAGAACGCTACCGGCATTGCTCGCCGTCGCGGCTACCGTGACTGCAGCGTACCTCTCGATCGTCTCGGTGTTGGTTGGACTACACGCGACGCCCGAGGCGTTCCAGCCACATCATCCCCTTCTCGGTTGCGGCAATGCCACCGAAGGCGCTGTCACGCACGAGATCTTGATGACGAGCGAACCCTTTGGCCACAAGCCAGTCGGCGACCTCCAACTCTATGGATTCGCCGGGGCACCTCGCGATCGCCTCGAGGCCGTCGAGGTGGCGCGGATCTTCAGGATTCGGATCGGACATGGCGGCCTCCAAGATAGACGGGCGGAAATCCTAGCATGAAGGAAAGGCACGATTACGCCACATTGCTAGCACTCGCCGCTACGACGACTTCGACGTGCCTCTCGGTCATGGCCGGCTGGCAACGCGGCGGCCTTGTCGTCGAGCGCGTCCCGTGGGTTGCCGTCGGCGTCGTGCTCGTCGCGGCGCACCTGCTGCTCGCCCTCTGCCGCCCGCATGGATGGCGTGTGCGCGCCGTCGGTGTCCAGCTCTGGATCGGCGGCATCGCCGCTACCTGCCACGGTCACGCCGTCTTTTTCCTGAGTGCGGCGCATCACGCGGGCGAGTTGCGCGCCGCCGGCGTACCAGTCGTGACTGCGCATGGTCGTGACTTGAGCGTGATTGCTGGTGACCGTGCAGGCGTAATAGCGCGACTGGCGCGAGTAATGGAGCGCCGCTGCGCTCAACCGTGCCCGGCCCTCCGCATCGAGCGCGCGACGCTCGCCGCCCGCCTCGACGCACTGGACGCCGAAAAGGCTGAAACGTTGCGCGCTGCGTGGCCAGACGACAAACCGAAACGGGTGTTTCCGGGGTGCATAGTGGCGGCATTGCATAGCGTGAAACCTCGTGGTGCCGGTCCGGGGTTACGGTATTCCCGTGTGTCGCTTACGCTGCGAGCCTTGCTCACGTGCCTTTGGTGACGTAGATTTTTATTGGGCGATGCATCAGGCGGGAGGGACTGCCATGGAACTGATCGTAGAACGCGTCGATGTTTGGGCAGCAACCATCGAAGACAAACCGGGCGGGCTGGCAGAAGTATTAAGCGTTTTGCGGGATGCTGGCGCAGACTTGCAGTTCGTCGTCGCACGTCGCATGCCGGAAGCATCGGGCAAGGGGGTCGTGTTTGTCGCACCGCTGCAGGGGGAACAGGAGATCCGTGCCGCGACCCAGGTTGGGTTCAACGTCACCCCGAGCCTTCACTCTGTCCGTGTAATGGGCCTGGACCAACTGGGGATCATCGCACAGTTGACCCGGATGTTGGCAGATGGGGGAATCAACCTCCGCGGCGTTTCCGCCGCTGTACTTGGCACACAGTTCATTGCTTATATCGCGGTCGACTCGCTGGACGATGCTGGAAAGGCAATCGACATACTACAGAGGGCCTGAAGGGCCGGTGCCAGACCGGGAACTGCCTTTGTTCTACGCGTCGAGGTTGCTATGACAGACAACAAGAGTGTGCTTGTGATCGGCGTGGATCCGACACTGATTGACTCCTCACAGCCGGGCTACGCGCCGGGCATGGACGCACCGAAGGTGCTGGCCGGTCTCAAGTCTTCTGAAGACGAATTGACTCGTCTTGGGTACAGCGTGCAGATGTGTTTAACCGACTTTGGCGAAACTGCCGAGACAGTTGTTCAAAGCAGACTCGAGCAGAAGCGTTACGATTGCGTCCTGATCGGGGCGGGTGTACGCGCGAATCCGAGCAACTTCATGCTGTTTGAGAAGTAAATCAATGTGGTACACCACCACGCACCTCAAGCCAAGATATGCTTCAACACATTGCCGAGCGATACTGCAGCCGCGGTAAAGCGTTGGCTATGAGAACCGTCAATGGTGTGAGAAACGCGCGACAACCATGGTTGTACGTTGATCGTGATGTCGCCCAACTAGCGGTTACAACGAAGCCGGCGCACTCGTGTGCTCGGTAATCGTCCAGTACTTCATCGCCGGCCCAATATCTCCACGTAGATACCGGGTGTAGAACTCGTTTTTAAACGCGATAGTCAGGTTTGTGCGGACTTAACCGTCACTGCTGCAAACCCTTAAATCGCGAAACCTTTGCCGCGCCGTTCAAGCTGTGACTCCACAATGCGCCGTTGAAAAGTGACAGCCGTAGGCAGCAACATGGCCCGCGTCACACTCCGTTTCCACGGGCGCGTCCACAATTGACCGGCCCTGCGGCAATTCGTCGCTGTTGCAACTTGGCGTGTAATGCGGTAGGTGGATTGACTCACGTCGTACACTTTATCAATTGTCGCTGGCCGCCTTGGGAGCCTCCGTGCCCATCCATTACCTCCGCAGCTTTACTTCAATCCAGCGTACCGAGAAAGCCAATTTCCGCCTCGGGCGCGTACTGGCTCTGATTGCCGGCGCCACCAATGCCGGCGGCTTTCTCGCTGTAGGCCAATATACCTCGCACATGTCGGGCATCGTCTCGTCATTCGCCGATAACGTTGCCCTTGGGGACTTGGGACTCGCGCTGTCTGCGATCAGTTCCGTCATCGCCTTTGTGAGTGGCGCCGCAACTTCGGCCATCCTCATCAACTGGGGGCGCCGGCGCTCAGCCCATAGCGTCTACGCCGTGCCACTGCTACTCGAAGCGGCGCTTCTCCTTTGCTTCGCTGCGCTCGGTGCAAATCTTGAGCACCATCGTGTCATGTTCGTGCCGGTCACAGTCGCCCTGCTCTGCTACGTCATGGGCGTGCAGAACGCAATGATCACGAAGATCTCTCGGGCGGAGATCCGGACGACGCACATGACTGGTATCGTCACCGATCTCGGCATCGAACTCGGCAAGAGCTTGTATTGGAACAGGTCCGAACCGCCCGTCGGATCGCACCATGTGGCGGCAGACCTGCGGCGAGTTCGTGTGCTGGCTGCCCTACTTGGGATGTTTTTGCTTGGGGGAACGGTGGGCGCAGTCGCGTTCCGGCATTTTGGATTCGTATCGGGAGTGCCATTGTCGATGCTACTGGTGATACTTGCCAGTGTCCCTGTGACCGACGATCTGCGTCGCCTGCCTCGGGGCGACCTCGTTTGAGCGCACGGATACCCAACAGACGGCAACAGCGGCTCCGCTAAACGAGCGATGTCGCTCGAAACTCGTTTCTGCGACCGGCACTCATGCTAATTGCATACACGGTTTCTCTCCTGGAGAGCCCGCTAGGCGCCAGGCTGTTCCACTCGAAAGACAAGGTACCGGGAGAGAAGTTCGAGGATGTTTTCGCGGCCGACGGGGTTCGCGCTATGGACAGTAAAGTGGAAGTCATCCGGAATAAACGTCCCGCCAGCGTCCAAGTCGAGATCGATGAGGCGCCTCACGACCGGTATTGCTGTGTCGGCGCCACCAAGGTCATGGTCAAATGAAATCTCGACAGGGCAACCCTGAGTTTCAAGCAGCTCAATCGCTGCTGCCGAATTGCGTGCTACGACCCAGTCGGGCGAAGCTGGGTCCCTCAGGTCGTCGATGAAGAGGCGGTACTGCATGAAGATACCTATGTGGCGCGAAATCTCGAAAAGCCAATAGCATACCGGCAACAGTCAAAAGTCGACGCCGAAGACCCCGAACTAGGGCTCGCATCCCCTCATGCATGATCTCGGGTTCGAGCACGCCGTCGGCTGGTTGCACGCCGATTCAAGAAGGCTGTCGTTGCTGCCGCGAAAAGCGATGTCACGCCTTCATGGACCGACTTGACCGCCAACATCCACAAAAGGTCCTCCCAGATCTGGGCGAGTTCATCGATCAATGCGCCGAAAAGCGGCAGCGCGTCGTGGATGTAAACCGGCCTCAAGGTGCGGTTGTACGGCTTGCGGTGGCCGTACATCGGGGCCATGATTTGCGCCAGGTGGCCAAGCTCCGGACCTACGGTGCAGCGTGACGCCTGGCTGCTCAGGGCATCCGATCGCGAATGGCGACGAGCAGGTCGAGGTGCTTTTCAACGAGCAGCGGAATGGTCGACGCGCCACTAATCCATCGACCGATGGTACGGCAGTCGTAGCCGGAGTATTCAGCGAACGTCACCTGGGTCCAGCCAAGGCGCGCCACCGCGTACGAAAGGTCGGCATGCTTCATAGCAAAATTTGACAGAATGTCCCAGTCAATGCCTAGACGATGGGACATTTTGTCATATTCGACGGAAATTTCAAATTCCCGCATTGTTCCGACTGCGCTGGCGACAGCCGACAGCGGCATCGCACCGGCAGAAGGCAGTCGCATCCTGGTGAAGCAGGACAGCCAAGACCGGGCCAGAAGCTGTTGCCCTACTCAAACGCCCAAATCGCATGGAATCTTGCCAGACCATATGGGAGAGCTCATTGCAGTAGTTCCACACGAAGTTGACCTCGCGCGCGAGTACACGCAACAGCTTTGCGTGTTTGTCTTTGAGTCTGAAGCGCAGGACGCGGGTGGTGAGGGGCATGTGCCAATACGGTTGTTTCTCCGTATAGGCACGTCGCCGTTTCCCCGTTGAAAATCACGCGATTCCTGCTTCGCTGTCTACACCTGCCTTTCATCCCCGGCCTGAAGAGGCTGTCGCAAAACGCATTATGAGGCACCCAAGTGCGAGCGGTTGAAGCGCGGAAGCCGGACGAGAGGTCGAGCGCGTAAAGTTGATCCGAACTTGCGCAGGACGAGTAAAGTCGCCCATAGGAATGCAAATAAAGCCCTTTGCAGGGCCACTGCCCGCGACAGGTTGTGCGCCATGACATGAAGCGCAAATTCGCGCCTGACCGCTGCAAGTCCACGGCGCCGGAACCGGTTCAATCCCTGTTGTCCGCGCAGGCTACTGAATACCGGCTCAACGATTGCCTTGCGCTGGCTGAAGATGCGTCTGGCCTGCGGATGCTGCATCACTACACGAAGCGCCTCACGTTGCTCATCCTCGGGATAGCGCTTGATGCGCCGCCCTGTGCAGCCTTTGTGCATTTCGCGCGCAGATGGCAATCGCCACAGGTGCTGGCTCCGTACACGCGATGTTCCCGCGTATTCAGGGTCTTTCTGGACTTTGCCTCCAGGAGAAGAATCTGCCCGGCAGGACAACGATACGAGTCGGTTTGCTCATCGTAGTCAAAGGCGCTCTTGTGAAACAAACCGTCGTCCACGGGCACGGCGGGCCATTGGCCGTCAGGGCACAGCAGGCTTACATCGCGGGCAAGCGTTGCTTCGATCACCTCGTCGTCGAAATATCCTGCATCGAGCAGCACTTCTTCAGCCTGTGCGCCCGTGGTCCGTGCACTTTGATCGAGCATGGATGCGATGACGCGCGTTTCGCTCGATGCGTCCAGTGCAAGCGCCGTGATAATCCGGTTTTCATTGGCCAGAACGGACGGCTTGTACGATGCCCCATATCCTTGTCCACGCTTGAGCCGCTGGACCATCGCTTCGGGCTCCGTGCCGCTGATGCGCAGACTCTCCGTGCCTTTGCCGCTGTGTTGCCGGGCAGCAAGCCGCGCATCGAAGATCGTCTGGCATTGGCTGCTGCGCTGTTGCGCCTGCTTTGCAGCGCGATCATCGGGTGCGCGCTCGAGCGCTGCTGTCGCCGCTTGTGCGCGGGCCCGCACGGCTTCTTGTTTCAGCAGGTTGTAACGGGAGCAGGCTGCTTCGATCACGGTGCCGTCGCCTGCCAGTCGTGCGCTGCTCGAACCGCTGGCCTTCAGGATGGTGCGCGTAAGGGATTCGAAGAACTCCTGCGTGAGCGAGTCTTCGTGCAGAACGATGAACCGACCGATATTGGCATGATCGGGAGTAATACCGCCTGTCACCCACATGCACCCCAGATCCAGACGGGCGAGTCGCTCCAGCTCGCGCAGCGAATGCAAGCCTTGCATCACGCCGTACAAAATCAATCCCATCATCTGGCGGGGCGAGTACGGCGCGCGTCCAGTGCCCGCATAGCGTCCTTCGAAGGCTAGCCAGTCCTGCTGTTCAAGAAGATGAGCCACGACAAAGGGTGTGTGCTGGTCGGACTGCTTCAGCCAGTCCTCAAGGCGCGTCGCGCCTATGACGATCTCGTGCGCGTTGCCCACGATAAACCGGCGACCTGTATCCGATGCACACGGCCGGGGCCTAGCATCCTGAGCTGGCGCCGCACCAAACAGATCGTATTGTTTCCTGTCCAGTGGCGCCATCCTGGATGCCGTGCTCATCGTTCTTCTCTTCAGCCATCGAGTCGCGAAATTTTACCAGGTTGGGGCTTTCGCGACAGCCTCTGAAGGCCGAGGTTTTCAGGCCGATTGCGGATAAACGACCGCTGGCGTGATATCCGGATCCGGTCCACTCTCTCAACGGGTTCTTCCCCCTCGCACCGCCACTCCAAGGAATGAGCGGGTCCTGTCGCCATCCGAAATCGGCCATGGCTGCTACGCGGTGAAGCGTGGGCGTCCACGCAAAAAAACGACCCTTTTCACAAAAATTCTTCCTAGAATAAATCGAGCATCGTATTGTCCCTAGAAGTTCACTTCGAACGGCCACGCATTGAATCCAGTCTCTCGTCCGAGCATTAGAAGACCAACGTTCTCTAACGAAAATCAGCAAGGAAAATGAAATGGATTCGGGAACCTATGAAAACGCTACGCCTCGGGGAAATGTAAACCTGTCGCATGTGAACCTCCTCGATGACCAGCAGTTCTGGTTGGCAATACTGGTGCTTCTTTTCGGGCTCGTCATTCTTGCAATGCAGTATCGATTGCTCTCTAAATATAGAGCTAAAGCAGACGAAATTCTTCGAACCTTCACCACATCCCTAATAGTCGTCGTCAGTCTTGCCCTAGTTGCATCTGGATATGGTGAACAGCAGATCTCACCTGTACTAGGTTTATTCGGGACAATTGTAGGATATCTGCTAGGTGCCTCACGAAATAGAGACACCGGTAACCGACAAGGGACGGACAGTACGGAAATCGCGGAGAAAAGCGATGAATAATTCTATATCTTCAAGAATAATTAACGCGACAATTTTTGTTGTTTTTGGTTTAATGCAGGCATCAGCGCAAGGCGAAAAATCCAAGGCGCCGCCGATGCATCGTGCCCATATCGTGAACGGAACAGTAAACGATATAGGTTTTCGCGTCCGAATTCCGGGAGAAGCTTGGCAGGTTGATCGTCTTGCTCCCGGCGAAGGCGTCACGTATGAGTGTCCAAAATGTAAAGACATGGACTTTGAAATCGACACGGCAGGGAACGTCGTTACACGGACATTGGAGATGGGACAAGACTACAAGATATATTGGAACGATTCCGCCCAGCATTACGACGTGGGGACACCATGAAAAACATCATGCGACAGCTCCATCAGTCGTACGCTTTCACTAGAAATGCGCTCCAAAAAAGATGTCGCGATTGGTTAGATACAATCGCTCTCTGCGTAGCCAGAGCAGCGACATTAAGCGTATTACTCATTGCTTACAGCGCCAACGCAAACGAAGTGACGCCTCCGTCCGTTCAACTGCAGCTCGGTGTTTCATCGGCAGGTATTCACGGTTCGGACAGCATCGTGGGTATGGCTTTTTCTCCAGATGGAAACTTGCTCGCCGTCGCAGGTACCGGTGGACAGCTTGTGATATGGGATGTAATTTCCGGCTACATTCAAAGAAGTTACATTTTAACGGATAAACTTCCGAACAATGTCAGCTTCTCTTCTGACGGAAAGACCATTGTAGTGACAGGAAACGATTTGACCGCAATCGATGTTGACTCCGGGAAACAAAGATTCCATATCTCTGAAATCTATTCTATTTTGAGTGCAGCCCATCCGGCAACGAACCGCATCGCAGCATACAGGGAAAATGGTAACGGCTATCGAATCGACATATTCGACATGAAAGATGGCCAGCTCATAAAATCGATTCCCACGTCTATCATGGTCCCGGGAGTTCTAGTATTCAGCCGCGACGGTACCAAATTGTTCACGGCAAGCGCCGGCGACGAGGGATTAGCCTTGGGGCGTGAACCGCGGAAGGGTGCGCCTCAAGGGCAAGTGCAAATCTACGATATTGCAAGCGCAAAATTAGCAAGAACCTTAAACAATTGTGCAGACTGGTCAAATGGCATATCGCTCACGCCGGATGGCAGTTACCTGGCAGCCTTAGGGTATCGGCGACAATCGGGGGATGCGGTGAACGTTAAGCGCGACAATTGCATAGCGTTCTGGCGTCTCAGCGATTTCAAGAAAACCAAGGAGGTTCAACTTCCCACCAGCGTTCTTGGTATCGAAAGCATCGCCTTTGGATTGCATAGCAAAAAGCTTGGCGCCTCGATTTACCGAGCTGATTTTACGGGACATCTGACCTGGGTCGATCCAGACAGCGGCGCCGTCGAGGAAACAACTGGCGGCGCGGTAGGATGGGAAGTAGCACAAGCGCCAACGTCATCCGTCTGGGCCAGCGCTGGCTACGGAAGTTCAGTCGATCTGTGGAGCGAGGACGAACCGGTCCTCATGAGGCACCTGGAGTCACACGCACCGTCACTGATATCAGCGTTTTTTAGCGATTCTGGAAAGTCGTTGGTGTTTGTCGACAGCCACGGGACTGAAGCGCTCAATTTGGCCTATGGTCGTTCGCAGTGGATCGAGCCTTACCACATGATGAGCGTGACACACGACGCTAGCGGAAACGTGTTCGCGGGACATTGGAAGGGAAGTACAAATCCCAATAACCAATTCGATCTCAGCGATGGCGCAATCGTCACCAGTGCATCTCATCCGCAGGCGCACGACATAATCAAATTCTCAGCCACCGCCGTCGCATTGGACCCAGCCCTTGATCCGACCGGACGTTGGCTTACATACATGACCGTGAACCAGAACGTTCGCGATTTGCATGTCGTAGATACCATGAGCAAACGGGAGACTTTTTCGATACCCAACCTTGCCATCGGCACCAACCTCACGTTCAGCAAAGATGGCAGTCTCATCGCATGCGGAACATCTACAGATATTCAGGTATGGAACATGAGTTCCGGGCGAGTTGTCCTGCAATTGCCGGACAACTCGGCTATGCGCAAGCTCGTGTTTGAGCAAGACGGTACGCTTGTTGGCACGATGACTACTGGAGGGAGCCAATACGCCGCGCAATGGGATAAAAACGGCAAGTTGTTGCAACGAGTCGATTCAGAACAATTCCAAAGCCTCAACGTTCTCGCACCGACCGGCAATCTGCTCGTCAATAGCTTGAACGATGCCTATCTGAAGACCGGAAAATGGGACGGACAAGCTGTGCCGCTTGAGCAAATCGCGCGAGACAAAGAAGGGAACCTGTATCGAAGAGGTCCCGACTCGTCATCCTGGATTCCTTTTGACGGCAACTCCGGAGCCTCCAAGAGTGGACCTACCACGAACTCTTCGCCTTCCGCCGCCAGCGCCAATCCGGCGGATATCGTCCCCTTGCTAAGTTCGTTCTCCGGTCAGACGAACACCGTCGCAGGCATCGCTAAAGATAGGTTCGTTCTGGTGTCGACTGACGGAGTCTTATACCTATGGTCGACTCAAACGGATAAATTCCTAGCCGCCATGGCAGGAGACGGATCCACTGCCCTGTCATGGGACACCTCACCGGACGGCCGATTACTCGTAGTCTCGTACGGTAGCGGCGTAGCAAGGCTGTGGAGCGTCGATTCTGGACGACTGCTTACCACCATCGCTCGGTTCGGAGATCGCCAATGGGTTATGTACAGCCCTGACGGAGATTATCTGTCCACGCCCGGCGCCGCGAGCATGATTGCCTTTCGCCTCGGACGACGCAGCTTGCCGTTTGACCAATTCGACTTGGAATATAACCGGCCCGACAAGTTGCTCTCCAGCGTGGGACTCGCTGATCCGGAATGGGAAAAGGTCGTAGCGCAAGCAACAGCGGATCGCCGCGCGACCGAGCAGTCTGATCTGTTGGCGACTCCTGAATTGTCTGGCGCGCCACAATTGCATGTCGCGAATCAACAATTGCTAGAGCAGAAGGGCCAAGTGGGACGCGTAGTGCTTGATGTCGCTGCGGAGCCGGGAGAGGCTCCGCTGGCCGCGATTCTGATAACAGACAACGGCGTACTAGTGGCCAAGGTACAAATTCCAAAGGTGGCAGAAAAGAGTCAGTGGCACGGCCACGTCGACGTTCCACTTGTTGCCGGACAAAACAGACTATCGCTGACGGCTGTAGATGAGAAATCGTCTGGGTCCATACAACAGGTGATCAACGTGTACGATGCCGAGCAGTCCGCGAGACCGGCTCTCTGGTTATTAGCGGTCGGAGTTTCACACTATACCGACACAGCACTCCAGGCTCTGTCCTTCTCTGTCGATGACGCCACAGCCATTGCGAGCGCATTTTCCGCAAGGGCCACTTCGTTTTCCTCGATTCATATAAAGCAGATTCCGGAGGAGATGGCAAACCGCGACGGCATACTATCCGCAGCCAAGTTCTTCAAGGGCTCTGCCCCGGACGACGTCGCAATCGTGTTTCTTTCGGGACACGGCTTGGTAGATTCTAAGTATCGGTACTATTTCGGCACCCGTGATGTCGACCATCTCAACCCCGCGCAGAACGGCTTAAGTTTTTCTGACATAGACAGGATCCTGGATGAAATACCAGCGAGAAAGAGACTGATTCTTCTCGATACCTGCCATGCAGGAGAACCGATTTTGAACGCCGCCACTCTCCAGTCGGACGTACCGAGCAACGCGAAGCCAAACTCCAAGGGCGCCGCCGATCAGCGGTTGAGCCTGTTCGACCGGAACGTTCTTGAGTTCGTCCAAGATACCTTCGTCGACCTACGGAGAGCGAGTGGGACTGAAGTCATCGCCGCTTCAAGCGCTTATGACGTCGCAATTGAGTCGCAGAGGCTGGCTCACGGTGCCTTTACAGCGGCAATACTTAAAACAATAGCCAACCACGACCCGCAACACGGGTCGTCACTCAGCGTCACCACACTGCGGTCGTCAATCCTTGATTTGGTTCCGGTCATCACAAACGGCAGCCAGCACGCGGTGGCCCGAGAAGTGCCACCGGAATCGGACTTTGAGGTACTTCCCCCGATTTCACGGTAAATTTAACTAGCCTACTTCAGTATTCACAGCAGCGCTTCGTGATCACTGGCCTGAAGCCGCGCCAGCGCAGTTCCTGATGGTGGAAATCGCAATCGTAGTCGCGATCGGCATAGATAACCATTGGCGTTTGAATCGGACGACCGCGCACGCCGCGAATCAGTTGCGCCATCTCAATGGCCGCCCGCGCCCTCTGACCCGGGTGCTGTACCCTTGCCTGGATGCGTAAGCCAGACGAGAGGAATGATCAGAATAAAGATTACTGAGGATAACCGGAAGACGTCGTTCAGCCCCAGCATCGTCGCCTGTGCATTCATAGACGTTTCAAAGAAAGCCAATGCCGTCGACGTGTTGACATCAAGCGTGCTTTGCACGTTCGCAATAGCGCCCGTGAAGAGGGGGTTATTCACGCTTGCCTGTTCGGCGAGCCGCGCGTGGTGCAGGATCGTACGATTGCTCCAGACCGTACTGGCTAGCGACGTACCCGCCGCGCCTGCAAACACACGGATGAAATTCGATAGGCCGGCAGCCGCCGGTACCCTGTCAGGTGGAAGCCCAGACAGAATAATAGACGTAAGCGGCGTCAGGAAGAATGCGGTTGGAATCCCCTGCAGTAGGGTCGGCAGCACGAGCGTGTATGGATCAACGTCGGTCGTGTAACGCGAGCGCATAAAGAACACTCCGGCAAACCCCAGGAAGGAGAGCGTGGCGAGCACGCGCATGTCCGACTTCGGCATAATCTTCCCGAGCACCGGCGCGAGAATTACCGCGAAAATGCCGAGCGGCGCCGTCACGAGGCCCGCATTGACCGCGGGGTAGCCGAGAAATCCCTGGATCCACTGCGGCAGAATCACGAGATTCGCAAAAAACACCGCATACGCCACTGAAATCGCGAGCGTCCCACCGAGAAAATTGCGCTCAGCAAAGAGCCGCAGATTGACGATTGGTCTTTCGTCGGTCAGCTCCCAAATCAGGAAGAACACGAAGCCGATCATCGCCACGATTGCCAGAATCCAGATGGTCGTGGAATTGAACCAGTCGAGATCCTTTCCCTTATCCAGCAGGATCTGCAGTGCGCCGACCCACACGATCAGTGCGAACAAGCCAACCTTGTCGATCGGCAGTTTGCGCGTGGGTGTCTCGTGATTACGATAAAGCGTTCGGATCGCGGCCGCAGCAAACAGACCCACTGGCACGTTGATGTAGAAGATCCAAGACCAACTGTAGTTGTTCGTAATCCAGCCGCCCAGCGCTGGACCAGCAATCGGCCCGACCGTTGCCGTCATCGCCCATAGCGCCAGTGCGTTCGAACTCTTTTCCCTAGGAAACGAAGCCAGCAGCAACGCCTGCGAGAGCGGAATCAGTGGGCCGGCCACCGCACCCTGCACGACGCGTGCAGCAAGCAACACGGGCAAGCTTGGCGCCATACCGCATGCCGCGGAGGATAGTACGAACGACACGATGGCCCAGACAAATAACCTTACCTGGCCGACGCGTTGCGTCAGCCACCCAGTCAGAGGAATCGACACAGCATTGGCGGCGGAAAACAGCGTGATGACCCAAGTTCCCTCGTCGATGGATACGCCGAGATTGCCAGAAATGGTTGGAATCGCGACGTTCGCAATAGACGAATCCAGGACATTCATGAAGGTGGCGAGCGCCACTGCGATCGTGCCCAATGCGAAGCGGGCGCCAGTAAGCGGCGCCGGTCCTACTGAACTTGTCGACGTGCTCATCCGTTTTCCATTTTTGGCTTCCGTACTCAAGGGCCGCCGACCTGCCCTTGCCGATGATGCTGCGCTTCGTCGAAACGCTGGCGATAATGCTCGCTCGATTCTTCAGCCCCACTGATTGATAACGCATCGATTGACGATTGCAGCTTTTCTCAGTTACTGAAATTCGATCCACGCCTGCTCTCAGTGGCATATGGAATCGAAATTCACGCATGGGACGCTATCATCACTTTCATTAGGACACTGGAGTGTAGGCACCATACATCTCGAAACGCCCGAAGCGTGAGGCGGCTCACCAAGTCTTCGACAATGGCTTTTCTGGGTATGTCCTCACGACATCGTCTGATCCCGCCCCCTCCCCCCGGGCGTTGCCGCTTTCATCTTCTGCGGCGACAAGCCCAGTCTCGTCGATCCCCGTCAGCAGTACCGTGGCACTTCACGCGCGGCAACAGTTTGGGGGCGTATCCAATACCAGTCACGGCCCCGATAGATTGCAGACAAAAGCTGCATTATCGGCGAGACAGGAATCGGCCTGATCGGGTATAGATCGGGCGGCAGAAAAACAGGGGATTTTCTATCTCTATTCGGAAGAAAAGTCGCAAGCGACCGCCTTATTCCAAGATTTCCCCGAGCTCCACCGAGTCGAACTGAAAACCATCCCCCGGAATATCGCCTCAAACACCTCATCCATCTTTCGGAATATCGCTCTAAATTTCAAATTCCTACGCAAATCTACTCCTGACACCTCCCACGCGGACTGGCCAATCTTGTATTGGGCACGTCGCGCCGATTTCGCAACGCGAGGAGACCCATGAGCGCCGCTCTATGCGGTCATTAAGGAGAGGTCCCAGCAAAGTCAACGGAATTTGTGGCCGATCGTCACTCCACTGGCTGGTCAAAGCGATTTGCCAGGAAGCACTCGCATAGTGGAGCGAGAGAGAAACCAACAGGAAGCCGCCCGCCTGGAGCGGACGTCAAGACAGTACGTACGGCGATTCTAAGGACTCGATCAGCGCCGCACGCGGCTTGCCTTGTGCGATGTCATGCAGGACCAGCAGCTATACAAAGACGTGCAGCACATCCTGCTAGCCGTGCTCGCTGCATGTACCGATGCCATCTCGCGCTAAGACGAACCTGAAGAGGCCTCGACTGCCGACGCTCACGCGACCGTGCGGCTCTATCTTGTGTCGAGTGGCGAGTGCTCGACGGACAATATCGCCCCACTCAACGGGAATGCCAATCCATCAGCGTGCACGATCGGTGGGCTACTTCACCGCATTCGTCCGCTCTCCACGAAGCGCCGGTGCCACGACAACGCTTCGTCGAGAAGATGCGGCGTGTGTTTGCCCACGCTCTCGCGGCAGGCCCGCTCGAAGTAGTCTTCGAGCAGCGGACGATAATTGGGATGCGCGCATCGCGCGATGATAGCCCGGGCGCGCTGCTTGGGCGAGAGACCGCGCAGATCCGCGAGCCCCTGTTCGGTCACGATCACGGTTACGTCGTGCTCGGTATGGTCAACGTGGCTTGCGAGGGGAACGATGCACGAAATGGCACCGTTCTTCGCAATGCTCGGAGTTACGAAGCACGACAAGAAGCCATTGCGCGCAAAATCCCCCGACCCGCCAATGCCATTGATGATTGACGTGCCCGCAACGTGTGTCGAATTGACGTTACCATAGATGTCCGCCTCCACCATACCGTTGATGGCGAGGCAGCCAAGACGCCTCACGAGTTCCGCGTGGTTCGAGATTTCCTGCGGACGCAGCACGATGCGGCTACGGTAGTGGTCGATGTTGCGCTGGAATTCATCGACGCCCTCTGGGCTCAGCGAGAGCGCCGTGGCCGAAGCCACGCGCAGCGTGTCGGTGCGGATCAGGTCCAGCATGCCGTCCTGGATCACTTCGGTGAATGCGCTGAGGCCTTCGAAGCCCCCGTCGCGCAGGCCACTGAGCACGGCGTTGGCGATGTTGCCCACGCCCGACTGCAGCGGCAGTAATTCCGGACGCAATCGCCCATGCGCGATTTCATGCCGGAAGAACTCGACAAGATGCCCGGCGATGCGCGCGCTGATCTCGTCGGGCGCAGCGAAGCGGCCGAGGCGGTCCGGCGCGTCGGTTTCGACGACCGCCAGCACCTTGGCGGGATCGACGCGCAGATACGGATCGCCGATGCGGTCGCCGGGTGCGACTAGCGGTATCGGCTTGCGCTCGGGCGGTAGCGCCGTGCCGTAGTAGATGTCGTGCATGCCGTCTAGTCCGGCGGGCTGATTCGAGTTCACTTCCAAGATCACCTGACTCGCCAGATCAAGCCACGTCTTGTTGTTGCCCACCGAAGTCGAAGGAATCAGGCGACCGTCAGGCAGGATGCCGGCGACCTCAATCACCGCCATGTCGATATTGCCGAGAAAGCCGAACCAGGCATATTGGGCAACCTGACCGAGGTGGATGTCCATGTACTCGATCTCGCCTCGATTGATGCGCGCCCGCAGTTCAGGATCGCTCTGGTAAGGCAGACGAAAATCGATGCCGCCTACTTTGGCGAGCGCCCCGTCGAGTTCCGGGGCAGTGGATGCGCCAGTCAGCACGCGAATGACGAATCGTTCGCCTCGGGCGTGCGCGTCCTCGATCAGCCGCGCGAGTTCGAGCGGCACGGCCTTCGGATACCCTGAACCGGTGAACCCGCTCATGCCGACCGTCATGCCCGGCTGAATCAGCGCCGCAGCCTCACTGGCGGGCATCAACTTCGAAATGAACGATGCGTTTTGAATTCGTGATTTCATATCGGATCCTTGCCGCTCCTCGGCTACGGACACCTTTAGAACACAGCGGGCCTGATTCTGTCTCTCACCCTGCCCCACCCTTTTTGCACTCTACGCGCATCCTGTCCGGAAAGCTGCCCTCTAGCGCGCGCCGGTCGACGAGTAGATTTACGACCACTTCATGGAACGCGCGCTCAAACGCGTAGGCGCAATAGAACAAGGGGCACCCGCTCGATTCAAAAAGCGATAATCGGCCCACAGGCCTCGCAGGAACAACTCGCGAAGATTCTCCAGTACCTCAATCTGTGTAAGCAGGAAGACGCGCCTGACCGGCCGCACGTAGCACCCTCAAATGATCTGGCCCTTCACCCAACACGTGGTACGCGACGGACAGCGTGACGCGTTGTCAAAACATCTTTCGCAGCCCAATGGCCACACCCAGTTGGTTGGTCCGTCCAATAGTGTTGATCGGAACCCCAGCGGCGTCGACACCGCCTGGGTAGTCCGCGGCAAAAGCTCCAGTGCCACGCGACCAGTCCGTGATTGCATAGATTTCCGACTGCCTCGAGAACGAGTACTCGGCAAGGATGGTCGCCGATTGGTTGACGCCTGTGCCGAGCGAGCCATCGAGCAGCGCGGCATTGCGTGCATGCCCGTAATAATAGGCGAACGTAAATAGAAGCGGAGCCATGGCCTGCCAGTTCGCACCGACGTAATAGGTGTCGTCTATACGGTTGGGGCTGGTACCCTTCAAGGCTGGAGCGCCGGACTGCTGCATGTAAAGGTCGGTCAAACCTGTCTGGTCCTGCGCGCGCAGCCAACCAGCCAGAAGGCGGACGTCATGGGTAACCTGATACGCGCCGCTGATGTGCAGGAAATTGGTTTTAGCGCCATTGATTGTGCTGCCGACACTGTTGCCGACCGAAGAACCCGTCGCCGACATCGGTACGGACACCTGCTGGAAACCCGCGTTGAGCTTGGCGGGACCAAGTGTGTACGTCAATTCCACGGCGTAGGTCGCGCCGAGCCCGAGTGCGCCCGGCTGGTTGCCGAAGCCGTACAGGGCATTGATCGCGAGGTTCTCAAAGGTGCCTTTGTACTTGACTGAGTTGTTGACCTCCAGGTAACTGCCGATGCCGTTATACGGCCAGCTGTTCTGCCAGTAGTTGCCAACGGTCAACGGGTCGAAGATATCGCCCAAGGTGTCGTAGGCGGGCGCATATTGCCTGCCGAAGGTCAGCGATCCCCACTTGTCATTCGAAATCCCCACGAAAGCCTGCCGACTGAATAGTGTGTTCGGGACATGCAGTTGCCCATTAAAGGCCTCAAAGCCGTTTTCGAGTCGGAAGATTGCCGACCAGCCATCCCCAAGATCCTCACTGCCCCTCAAACCCCAGCGGCTGTGTGTTTCAGGGCCGGACGTCATGGAAACTTGGTCGTCCCCGCCCGGACCGGCATTCGTCTGATATCGGACCGCCTCATCGACGATACCGTATAGGGCGACCGAGCTCTGTGCGAGTGCCGATGATGCCCCGGCAACGAAAACTGCACCAACGGCACTGGATATGGCGATTCTGTTCATTAGCGACTCACAGTGATGGGTTCGCCGACTGGATCGATCGGGCGCCGGGCTCGACCAACAAGACTGTGAATCGCAAAATAACTTGTCATTTCATGGAAGCATAGTTGCCTGCTTAGATGCGTAGTTTATTCGCCGCATGTGGGGCGGATATATCAAAATCGCCTGATAGTTATAAAAAGAGCGGAAAAAGCGAAATGGTGGCCACATAAAATTGATAAGGAAGCCATATTTATTCAGAGCAGACGAACCATCGATCTCAACTGGGGAGCGCCACCTTGGCTGCTTCTTTTGCCGCTATCCGCTTCGCGGGTTCTCTTTCCGCAGGAGCAGCCTTGCGTCGGCATCCCCCACGTTCGCGCGGCCATTGCCAATGACGTCGCGATGTAGAGCGCATATCATTAGGAGATTCGTGCATTCACCAGATCAGAGTTCTCTCGTTGAGGCACCCAATGAGGAATAGATCAGATATTTTATTGGACGATGGCGAGCGTATCGTCTGGCGGGCGGTCGCCGGAGAGAATATTCTGCTAGCGCGGCTTGCCGCTGAACAACCCACGCCGACCAGTCTCAATCGCCTCGCCCACGAGGTCGGGCTGAAGGACGAGCTAGATGGTACCTGGGCGGTGCGCCCGCTTAAGCTGATACGCGAAGACGGCCGAATCTTGTTGGCGCTAGAGGATCCTGGCGGTGAGCCGCTCGCGCGACTGCTCGGCAACCCACTGGAGATCGGTTATTTCTTGGAACTCGCGATTGGCATTGCCGCCGCGCTAGGAAAGCTTCATCAGCGCGGCTTCGTCCATAAGGATCTCAAGCCCGCGCACATCTTCGTCCATTGCGCCGATGGGCGGGCACGGCTCACCGGATTCGGCCTTGCCTCGCGCCTGCCACGCGAGAGGCAGGCCCCGGAGCCACCCGAAACCATCGCCGGGACGCTCGCCTACATGGCGCCAGAGCAGACCGGTCGGATGAATCGCTCGATAGATTCGCGCAGCGATCTGTACGCCCTTGGTGTCACGTTCTACCAAATGCTAACGGGCGTCCTGCCTTTTACCGCGACGGACGCCATGGAATGGGTGCACTGCCATATTGCCAGAATGCCGTTGCCACCCCACGCGCGCGTGCGCACCGTCCCCGCAGTGATCTCCGGCATCGTCGTCAAGCTACTCGCCAAGACAGCCGAAGAGCGCTATCAGACCGCCGGCGGCGTCGAGCATGATCTGCAGCGTTGCCTCGCGGACTGGCAACGTCAGCGCCGCATCGACGACTTCGCGTTGGACGAACACGCCGCACCTGGCCGACTGATGATTCCCGAGAGGCTTTACGGACGGCAGCGGGCGGTCGATGCGTTGATCGCCAGCTTCGCCCGTGTCCTAGGGAGCGGCGCGCCAGAGCTGGTGCTTGTCTCCGGGTATTCCGGCATCGGCAAATCATCAGTCGTCAATGAGCTGCACAAGATACTCGTACCGCCACGTGGATTATTCGCCTCAGGCAAGTTCGACCAGTACAAGCGCAATATCCCCTATTCCACGCTGGTCCAAGCATTCCAAGGCCTGGTGCGCATGCTTCTCGGCAAGTCCGACACGGAGCTGGCAAGCTGGCGCGCAGCATTGCTGGAGGCGCTGGCGCCCAATGCGCGCCTCATGAGCGATCTTATCCCTGAACTGAAGCTCATCATCGGCGAATCGCCCCCTGTCCCGGAACTCGAGCCACAACAGGCGAAACAGCGCTTCCTGCTGGTGTTCCGGCGGTTCATTGGCGTTTTTGCCCAAGCAGACCATCCGCTTGCGCTTTTTCTCGACGACCTGCAGTGGCTTGACGCGGCGACACTGGACCTGCTCGGGGAACTGCTGACCCACCCAGACCTGCGCTACCTGATGCTCATCGGCGCTTATCGCGACAACGAGGTAGACGCCACCCATCCGCTGACCGCCAGGCTTCACGCTGTCCGAAACGCTGGCGTGAAAGTCGACGAAATTAGGCTCTCGCCGCTCTCCCCTGCGCATATCGGGAGATTGATAGTGGATGCGCTCCATTGTGCGCCCGAATCGATCGAGCCACTGGCGCGCCTCGTGCGCGACAAGACGGGCGGCAACCCATTCTTCGTGATCCAGTTCCTGCAGGCGCTGGTCGAAGGGACTCTGCTGACTTTCGATCATGGTACACGGCGGTGGCACTGGGATCCCGATCGCATACATGCCATGGGTCACACCGACAACGTCGTGGACCTGATGGTCGGCAAGCTGGCTCGCCTGCCGACGGGGACCCAGTTGGCGTTGCAGCAGCTAGCCTGCCTCGGGAACGTCGCAGAGACCACGACTCTCTCCGCCGTTCTCGGTATGCCGGAGGCTCAGGTTCACGTGACGTTGTGGGAGGCGGTTCGCCAGGAGCTGGTCGAGCGGCGGGCGAGCGCTTACGCGTTCGTGCACGATCGGATCCATGAAGCCGCCTATTCGCTGATCCAGGAAACATCGCGCGCCGAAGCGCATCTGCGGATCGGTCGGCTGCTTGCTGAGCGAATACCCCTAGAAAAGCGCGAGGAAGCGATCTTCGAGATCGTGGGACAGCTGAATCGCGGCGGAGGGTTGATTACGGAACAGAACGAACGGGAACAGCTGGCCGAACTCAACCTGCTCGCCGGCCAACGTGCTAAGGCGTCGACGGCCTATACCGCAGCACTCGCCTATTTCACTACCGGCGCCGGACTATTGAGCGACGATTGCTGGCAGCATCGGCATGGGTTGATCTTTGCGCTCGAGCTGAACCGGGCAGAATGCGAATTTCTGACGGGACAACTGCCGGTCGCCGAAGCGCGATTGGCGGTGTTATCGAGACGTACTACGACCACGGTCGAGCGCGCCCAGGTCGCATGCCGGCAGATGGATGTCTACCTGATTCTCGACCAGAGCGAAAATGCGGTAGCTGTTTGCCTGGAATTCCTTCGTCACGTGGGCATCGCGTGGTCACCTCATCCGGATGAAGCAACGGTGCGAAGCGAATACGAACGTATCTGGTCACTGCTTGGGGACCGGACCATTGAGGAACTCATCAATCTTCCCGCAATGGAGAACGCAATCGTCCTTGCAACCGTTGAGGCACTGATCAAGCTGTTCTCGCCTGCCTTACTCACGGATGAGAACCTCGCTGGCCTGACGATCTGCAAGGCGGCCACTCTCAGCCTCGAGCACGGAAATGCGGATGCTTCGTGCGTCGCCTACGCGAACCTCCCTAGGGATGCCAGACGCCTTTTCGGCAACTACCAGGCCGGATTTCAATTTGGCCAGCTCAGCTGCCAACTCGTCGAACGGCAGGGCCTCGAACGCTACGGAGCCCGCACGTATCTGTCTTTCTCCCTTTACGTTGCGCGCTGGGCGCAACCCGTGCGGAATTGCGTTGACCAACTGCGCCGCGTTTTCGACATAGCAAATCGGACCGGCGACCTTCCGTTCGGCGCGTTTGCATGCAATCACCTCGTCTCGAACCTGCTCCTGATCGGCGAGCCACTACCCGAGGTACAACGGGAAGCCGAATCCGGCCTTGTGTACGCCAGGAAAGTGGGATTTCGCCTCGTAATTGACTTTATCGAACACCAGCTAGCGTTGATCCGGACGCTCCGCGGCTTGACGCCAGTCTTCGGCAGCCTCGATGACGCGCAGTTCAATGAACGTCACACTGAACGCCATCTGTCCCAAACCTCCGTGGCGTATAGGTGCTGGTACTGGGTCCGGAAGTTACAGGCGCGCTATTTCGCTGGTGATTACGAGGCAGCCATGCAGGCCGCTTCAAAGGCGAATGAGCTACTCTGGATCTCGTACTCTTCTTTCGAGGAGGCAGAATATTACTTCTATGCCGCGCTGGCCAGGGCCGGCCGCTGCGACTCCATCGCGGCTGGCGAGCGGCCGCAGAACCTGGACACGTTGGCAGCCCATCACAGGGAACTGCGCATCTGGGCAGATCTCTGCTCGGAGAACTTCGCAAGCCATACCGCGCTGGTCGGCGCAGAGATCGCCCGCATTGAGGGCCGCATGGTCGACGCCGAGATGCTCTACGAGCAGGCCATCGATTCAGCGCAGGAAAGCGGATACGTCCATGTCGAGGCACTTGCCAACGAACTCGCGTCCCGCTTTTATGCCGCCCGTGGTCTTCGGAAAATTGCGCGTACATATATGCAGGACGCCCGCTATGGCTATCTGCGTTGGGGGGCCAACGGAAAGGTATGGCAACTTGAGCGGACGTACCCGTACCTGAGGATCGAAGAGACGGCGCCCGGACCGACGAATACGATGGCAGCGCCAATCGAACACCTCGAACTGGCGACCGTGATCAAGGTGTCGCAGGCAGCGTCAGGCGAGATCCACCTGGAAAGACTCATCGATATGGTTATGCGGACCGCAATCGAACAGGCGGGCGCCGAACGTGGCCTCCTGATCCTGTCGGCTGGAGGCGAGCATCGGATTGCCGCAGAAGCCACCACCGCCGGCGACGCGATTCATCTGCAGCTGTCGGATGCGCCGGTAAACGCCGGGATGTTGCCGGAATCGATCCTCTACCATGTCTTGCGTACGCGTGAGAATATCTTTCTGGACGATGCCATAGCCGAGCCCACGTCTGCCGCGGATCCCTACATTCGCCAGCATCGAGCACGCTCCATTCTGTGCCTGCCCCTGATGAATGGCGCGAAGCTCATGGGTGCGCTTTACCTCGAGAACAATCTCACTGCCCGCGTGTTCAGCCCCCGCCGGATCGCCGTGCTGAAGCTTGTAGCCTCACAGGCTGCGATTTCACTCCAGAATGCTCGCTTGTATCGCGATGTCGCGGAGAACGAAGCAAAGATCCGACGTCTTGTCGATGCCAACATCATCGGGATCCATGTCTGGGATGCCGACGGGAACATCCTCGAAGCCAATGACGTCTTTCTCCGCATGGTGGGCTACGGGCGCGACGATCTCGTCTCGGGTCGTATACGCTGTCTGAATCTGACGCCGCCAGAAGCGCGTGACGACGCCAAACGCGCGCGGATCGAGTTGGAAGAAACCGGCCGCGCCAAGCCATTCGAGACGGAGTACGCCAGGAAGGACGGCAGCCGCATCCCCGTCATTGTCGGTTTCGCTGCATCCGACGCAAGCGGCCGGAAAGGCGTCGCCTTCGTGCTTGACCTGACCGAGCAGAAGCAGGCGGAAAAGAAAATCCGCGAGAGCGAAGAGCGCTATCGCCAGGTGCTAGCCGAACTGGCCCATATGAACCGCGTTGCGACCATGGGGCAACTTGCGGCTTCGATTGCTCACGAACTCAATCAGCCCATCGCCGCGACGGCAATCAACGCCGAGGCAGCGTTGCGATGGCTGAACCGCGAGTCCGCTAACATCAGCAAGGCCAACCTTTCGCTGGAGCGTATCGTCAAGGATTCCATGCGCGCCGGGGACATGCTTGGCCGGATCCGGCAACTGATCAGGAAGGCGCCACCGAAGAAGGAGCCGGTTGACATTAACGAGGCGATCCGCGAGATCGTTGAAGTCATCCAGGGAGAAGCGAGGAAGCGTGGTGCCATGTTGGACGTGGAACTCGCAGAGGGCTTGCCGTTCATCGAAGGCGACCGTGTTGAGTTGCAACAGGTGATTCTCAATCTGGTCATCAATTCGCTGGACGCAATGAGCAGCATCGATGGAGTACGACAGGTACACGTCACCGCAAGGGAGGCTGACGGCGCGTGTGTGCTCGTGACCGTGCGCGACTCAGGGCCGGGATTTGGACCGGACGGAGCTGAACACGCCTTCACCTCGTTCTATACGACGAAGTCCACCGGCCTGGGCATGGGGCTTTCAATCTGCCGTTCGATCATCAACGCGCATGGCGGCCGGATGTGGGCGAGTGACAACTCGCCGAGCGGCGCGGTCGTTCAGTTTGCGCTACCCCCGTTACGTCATGATGGCCGTGATCGTCGACACGAAGTCTGAGTAGCAACGAAACGGCCAATGCGCGGTAAGCCGTCGCTGACCTTACTCAGCGTCCGCGCCCTCCGACGCGGGTATAGCAGCGGACCAGACCAGACAATACCACCGTAGCCTGCAAGCCAGCTCGATTCGACTTCGCTCGTTCTATCGTCGAGGCCCATGGAAGGCGTCTATAGGTCACCGGAGTGCCTGGGCCAAGCGCAATGTTTCAGTTCATGCTTCCCGCTATGTGAGCAGGACCAGACATTCGCGCGAAATCGCTTCAACTTTTGCGCCGGCGGACGGCTGTGAATCGCCAGCCGGTCTCGTTGGAAGCGCTCGTCGAGCGCGCCCTCAGCCTATACCATCGTATGGTTTCGAACGAGGAGCCTGTTAGGTAAGCTTGGTTTGCCTACACGCGGCAGAGGTGCGTTTTCGCGCGCTGTCGGTACAATTTACTTTTGGGGGGGAGATCATTGCGTGCGCCACAGATCATATGGGTTGTTGACGACGATCCATCGGTTCGTTCTGGACTATCAGACCTACTGAGTTCGTACGACTACGACGTAGAGATATTTGAATCTGGCGCGTCCCTCCTGGAACATGCCAGTGAAGCACAGCCGGACTGCATCATTTCAGACGTGCAGATGCCGGGAATGTCAGGTGTTGAGATGTTCTTGCGCTTGCTCAGCGCAGGGAAATACGTACCTACGATATTCATCACCGCCTACCCGACCCCCGAGCTTCAGCGACAAGCTTTCGCGAGCGGCGCATGCGCGTTTCTCAACAAGCCCTTCATGGCCCGCGAATTGACGGCTGCCATCAGCACTGCTGTGAGGAATGTTCGCGGCTGACGGCTCCGGCAGTCGACCTGCCTGCCGGCCCGTCTTCGCGACTAGCGCAACTGGATCGCTCATGTCTGGGGACGGCCCATCTCTCCGAGAAGCCTAACCAGCCTTGGACGCGGAGTTCATCTTGCATGACGACGCGCCTTCTTCATTTCCAGCGAGCACGCGCCTACCTGATTCCACGATCGCAGCGTCGTGCATCTTCTGAAACCGTACAATCACCCCTTCCACAACCAGCATAGCATCCGCCGCCACAATGGTCGGCGACTTCAGACCAAGCCAGGAAGTCAGTTCAGCGATGAACTGTTCGAGTCCTCCCTTATGCGCAGCTGCCTGCTGCAGGTATGCGGGATTCCCTGTGGATCAAGCCTCTGCTATGACATTGATTAAGGCTCGGCCACGATAGTCCTGGTCGACATCCTGACGGAACTGAGTCATAAGGCCATTAGCATTTTGCCAGTGGAACCTTCTACCGAAATCAAACGACCGCTTAGTCGGAGCTTCGCGCCGAAGTGTCCCACTGGAAGCGGCGAATGATGGTTTCATCCGTCTCTTCCGACCATCCAACATCAACAACATTACCGGATTCTAGCGCTACATACTCATGCTCGCAGGAGTCCTCGAGCAGAAGCACATAGCTCCTGTCCTCCATTAAGGCAGCGGCGTCTATCGCGTACCGTCTAAATAACCCACTATGCTTCGGACGTCCCTATCTTGACGATGAGTGAAACTCAAAGCTCGATAATCTGCCCCTCGTGTGTCACGAAATTCGTCCGTGAGGGCTCCAGTCTGACTAGATGCACGGTCCCAACCACCGCCGAGCGCGTTGAGCAGATGCACGCTCGCATCGAGCCTTCTGCCCGCAATCTGCTCTTCGCTGCGTTCGTTCGCAAGCGCGATGGTCTGCGACGTCACCACGTCGAGATAGTTCACCGCGCCCGCCTGATAGCGATTGGTCGTGAGCTTAAGCGCAAGTCGCGCGGCGGCTGTTGCCCGCTGCTGGCTTTCGGCTTCGCCGGCCAGCGTGTCGAGCGCGCTCAGATTGTCTTCGACCTGCTGGAACGCCGTGAGCACGGTTTGCCGGTAGGCAGCCACGGCCGCGTCGTACTGCGCATTTGCGCCCTTGAGCGTGGCAGCGCGCCGGCCATCGTCAAAGAGTGTCCCCGCGAGCTGCACGCCGAGCGACCAGAAGAAGCTCGGTGCGGTGAGCCATGGCGCGAAGAACGTGCTTTCGAGTCCCGCCGACGTCGAGAGTGTGAGGTCGGGATAGAAGGCGGCGCGCGCCTCTCCGATTACCGCATTGGCAGCCGCCACGCGGCGCTCGGCCGCGGCGATATCGGGACGTCGTTCTAGCAATGCCGAGGGCACGCCCGCCGGAATCGGCGGTACGGCGACCAGCCCGACCTGCGGTGGCAGCAGGAACGACGAAGCGGGCACGCCAATCAGCGTCGCAATCGCGTGCTGAAGCTGCGCGCGCTGCACGTCAACATCGCTGTCCTCCGTGCGTGCGCTTTCCAGCTGCGTCTGCGCTTGGGCGACCGCCGAGGCGTCGATCGCGCCGTCGGCGAGCTGCTGCTGCACGATACGCAGTGCATCGGAGTAGGCCGTCACGGTGTCGTCGAGCAGCTTTCTCTGGCGATCAAGTGTGCGCAAATCGAAGTAGTCCACAGCAAGCTGGCTCGTGACCGAGAGACGCACCGATTCGAGGTCGGCTTCGGTCGCCTGGGCGTTCGCGAGCGCCTCGGTGGTGGCGTCCCTCACACGTCCGAACAGGTCAGGTTCCCAGCTCGCCGCGATACCCATGGAATAGTCGGGAATCGTCTTGCCCGCAAGCGAGTGATCGACGAGATTCTGCGAGGTCCGGTAGCGCTGCGCTGCGATAGCCGCCGTGACAGTGGGCGCATAGCCCGCCCGCTGGTATTCGATCATCGCGCGCGCGGCTTCGAGGTTCGCGACGGCTTGGCGCACGGTCTGATTCGACACGTCGACGTGCGTTTCGAGCTGGTCGAGTTCAGTGTCACCGAAGATCGTCCACCATGGCCCGCGCGGATTGCCGTCGGCGGGTGCAGCGACCGCCCATCCCGGTGCAGCCTGCGGTGGGGTGTTCGATCGCGTGGCGTAGTGCGCGGGCAGGTCGACCCTAGGTGCACCGTAATGCGGCAGCGTCGAGCATCCTGCAAGCGAAGCCGCCGTGCAGGCCACGACGGTCCTGTGCAGAGACGTGAGTGGCCTGTCGAACATAACGGACCTCATTACTTAGGCCTTGCCGCCCGGCGCGGCCGTTGCCGCCACTCGTACGCTTTGGCCGCTCGCAATTGCGTCGCCAGGATTGTCAATCACGCGATCGGACGCCACAAGCCCTGTGGCTATTTCCACGTACGTGCCGAAGTCACGACCTATGGTGACCTTGCGCAACTGCACCTTGTCATGGGCGTCCACGACTGCGACCGTCACACCGTCCGGGCGGAACAGCAGCGCGCTCACGGGCAGTTCGAGAGCCGGCGAGGCCGTGGTCAGCGCGAGATGCACCTGCGCGTAGGCGCCGGGCATCAGCGCACCGTCGTGATTGTCCATGTCGACTTCCACGCGCAAGGTCCGGCTCACCGGGTCGATCACGTTCGAGCTGCGCGCAACGCTCGCCTCAAAGTGGCGGCCCGGATACTGTTGCGTTGTCAACCATACCGCAGTGCCCGGCGCGACGAGGCCGGCGTCGTCCTGCGGCACGTCCACGTATACGCGCAGCCGGTCGGTCTGCGCGATATGGAACAGCTCGCCGGGCATCGTGGCGAGGCCGGGCGTGCCGCCCGCGGTCACGAGCGCGCCTACCTGCACGTTGCGCGCCGTGATGACGCCGTCGAATGGCGCAATCACTTTCTGGTACGAAACCAGCTCCTGCAGACGCGCGACATTGGCTTGTGCCGCCTGGAGCGTGGCGAGCTTCGCGGCGGCATCACTCGTCTTTGCCTGTGCGTCCTGCTCCGCGACTGATTGCGTTTTCAGCATTGTTTGCCAGCGCTTCGCCGTACTGCTCGCAAAGCGATAGTTCGCCTGCGCCGTGGCTTCGTCGGCGCGCGCCTGCTGAAGCTGCGCATCGAGTTCGGGCGTGTCGATCTGAGCGAGGGTCTGGCCGGCCTTCACGTGCGCGCCGATGTCCGCGTGCCAGTGTTGAACGTAGCCACTCGTGCGCGCGTAGATTGAGGCGTCTGCCCAAGACATGACCGAACCCGGCAGCAGCAGGTCCTGCGTCGCGGGCGCACGCGTTGGTCCAATAGTCGAAACGATCAGCTCGCGCTGCGCCGCGACCTGTTCCACCTGCGCGGCGCGGGCTCCAAGACGCGGCACAATCCCTGCGGCGAGAAGCCCCAAAGCCACGCATGCAAGGCCGATGAAGAGCGCCGTATGCTTGCGCACGGGGCCAGCGTCGGCAGTCGATTGGGCCTTGGTGACGCTATCCTCTGGCGGGGTATGCAAGGTCATCGAGATTCCTCATTGAACGTCAGTAGTTGCGTCGGTGCGTGCGTCGTCCTGTGTGCTACGGCCGGAGCGCTGCTTCGCGAGCCAGCCGTGAACCATGCCGAAGACGACAGGAACGAACACGAGCGTGGAGAGCGTGCCAATCGCGAGGCCGCCGATCACCGCGCGCCCGAGCGGCGCATTCTGTTCGCCGCCATCGCCAAGACCGAGCGCCATCGGCAGCATGCCGATCAGCATCGCTAGCGCCGTCATGAGCACGGGGCGAAAGCGGTTGAAGCCTGCGTCGAGCGCCGCGGCGAGCGGTTCTGTGCCTGCGGTGAGCGATTCACGCGCCGTATTGATGACGAGAATACTGTTGGCCGTCGCGATGCCCATACACAGGATCGTGCCCGTGAGCGCCGGCACGCTAAGCGTGGTTTGCGTGACGAACAGCATCCAAGCAATGCCAGCGAGCGAGCCCGGCAGACCGCTGATGATGATGAGCGGATCGAGCCACGACTGGAAGTTCACGACCATCAGTAGATAAACGAGTGCGATCGCAAACACAAGGCCCGCTGCGAGGCCGCTGAACGAGGCGTTCATCGACTTCACCTGCCCGCGCATTACGATCGACGAACCCGGCGGTAGCTGCGCGCGCGCAGCGTCGACGAGACGGTTCACGTCGGAAGCGACGCCGCCGAGGTCTCGCCCCTGTGTCGAAGCGAAGATGTCGAGGACAGGCTGAACGTTGTAGTGCGAGACGACGGCCTGCTGCGAGCTACGCGAGACCGTGCCGAGCGTGCCCAGCTGATTCTGCGGATTGACCGAAACGGATTGAGTCGTCACCGGAATATTGGCGAGGGTCTGGAGCGAATGAATGTCGTACTGCGGCACCTCGGTCATGAGCGGATAGCTCACGCCGTTTTTCGGATCTAGCCAGAAGTTCGGCGTGGTCTGCGAGCTGCCAGACAATGCAATGAGCAGGTTCTGTGCGACATCGCGCTGCGTGAGGCCCGCCTGCATGGCCTTCGTGCGGTCGACGTCCACATTGATCGTCGGCTCGTCGCCGGGCTGCTGGATGCGCGCGTCGACGAGCCCGCGCACGATGCGCATCTGATCGAGCAGACGATTCGCGACGATGCGATTTTGATCAAGCTTGTTGCCGACGATCTGCACGTCGATGGGTGCGGGCAGGCCGAAGTTCAGGATCTGGCTGACGATATCTGCGGGAAGGAACGCGAACGTCACGCCGGGAAACGAAGCGTCGAGCACGTTGCGCACTTTTGCGACGTATTGCGCGGTGGGTTTGTGCTTCGTCGCGAGCGTAATGAGGATGTCCGCGTCTTCGGGGCCGATCGGGTCGGACGAGTCGTACGTGAGGTTGATGCCGCTCACAGGTACGCCGATGTTGTCGAGCACCGCGGCCTGTTCAGCAGGCGGTATCACACTGTGGATCCTCGCTTCGACTTCGTCGGTGATGCGGGCGGTTTCCTCGATGCGCGTGCCAGTGGGCGCGCGCAAGTGCATGCGGATTTCGCCGGTATCGACGGCCGGGAAGAAGTCGCGGCCCGTGAACGGCACGAGTACAAGCGAGCACAGGCAGAGCGCGAGCCACAGCACGACGAAGCGGCGACGCTGCATGATGGCCGCCTGCAAAAGCACGCGATAGCGGCTGCGCACCGTTTCGAAGCGCATTTCGAATCCCGCCTGGAAGCCGATCAACGCACCGGCGATTCCGCGCGCGGGCGCGTCGTTTTGGTGGCGCTCTCGCAGCAGGTACATGGCGAGCGTGGGAATCAGTGTACGAGAGAGGAAGTACGACGCGCACATGGCGAACACCACGGCCTCGGCCAGCGGCACGAAGAGGTAGCGCGCGACGCCCGAGAGCAGGAACATCGGCACGAACACGATGCAGATGGACAGTGTCGAGACAAAGGTTGGCACAGCGATCTCGCCGGAGCCGTTCAGGATTGCATCGTGCAGCGTCGCGCCGAGTTCTACGTGGTGCGTGATGTTTTCTATCGCGACGGTTGCATCGTCAACGAGTATGCCGACTGCGAGCGCGAGCCCGCCGAGCGTCATAATATTGATGGTCTCGTCAAGCGCAGACAGTGCGATCAGTGACGTGAGCACAGCAAGCGGGATCGTGACGGCGATGATGAGCGTAGCGCGCCAACTGCCGAGAAAGAGCAGGATCATCGCCGCCGTGAGGCAGGCCGCGATGAGCGCTTCGCGCACCACGCCTGAGATCGCCGACTTCACGAACACAGATTGATCGGAGAGCGGTGTGATCTTGAGCGCGGTGGGCAGGCCCGCGGCGATTTGCGGCAGCATCGCCTTGACCTGCTCGATGATCGTGAGCGTCGAGGCACTGCCGGTTTTCTCCACGGTAAGCAGTGCCGCACGCTTGCCGTCGGCGCGCACGATGTTCGTCTGCGGCGCATAGCCATCGATCACATGCGCGACGTCGCGCACGTACACCACGCTGCCGTTCACGGTCTTGACGGGCAGGTCGTTGAGCGCGGCGACTGACTGCGTGCTGCCGTTCATCTCGACGTTGTACTCGCGCGAGCCGATTTTCGCAGTACCGCCGGGCAAGATCAGGTTCTGCGCGTTGACGGCGTTAACGACGTCAACAGGCGCGAGTCCTTTCGCCTGCATCGCCGTGGGATCGAGCTGCACCATGATCTGGCGGATCTTGCCGCCATAGGGCAGCGGCACAGCCGCGCCCTGAACGGTAGCAAGTTGCGTCCGAATGAAGCTGTTCCCGAGGTCGTAGAGCGACTGCTCGGGCAGCGTCGCACTGGAAAGACCCAGTTGCAGCACGGGCACCGTAGAGGCATTGTACGTGATGATGTTGGGCGGCAGCGTGCCCGGAGGCAGGATGCGTAGTATCGAAGCGGAGTTCGAGGCCGCCTCGGCAATCGCACGATTAACGTCCGCGCCAGGATGGAAGAACACCTTGACGACCGAGACGCCGTTGAGCGACTGCGATTCGATGTGCTCGATGTCGTCGACGTCCGAGGTGAGTGCTCGCTCGTAGTTCGAAGTGATGCGATCCGCCATGTCCTCGGCGGAGAAGCCGTTGTAGGTCCAGACGATGCTGACCACGGGAATGTTGATGTTCGGAAATATGTCTGTGGGCGTGCGAATGACGGCAAGTGGCCCGAGGATAAAGAGCAGCACCGCAAGCACGACGAACGTGTAAGACCGGCTGAGAGCCAGTTTGACGATCCACATGATGCGTTCCGGTTTGGGACAGATACACCCACATATGCTGGCGATTGAGTCAACAAGGGCGGCTTAATGGCGGCAGTTTTCAGATCCGGGCATCGCTTACTTCTCCGCGTTGCGGCCGCGAATCTACTGCATTTTCTCAATATGAGTAACTGTTCGAAGCGTTGCGCCGCCAATCTCACGTCTGCGCTCTAAGATCGGGGACCTCCAAGAGCCGCCGACCTGCACACGAATCGATGTACGCCGTCGAACTTATCCAGCTCGCTAATCGATGACTCACTGACAGGAAACCTCGCGACTCGAGGTAGTCCGCCAGCGAAGACCTCTTCACCGACGTATCAGGGACAAGGTAGTGCTAGATGCCCAGACGATTAATGAAAGGTATCACGATTGACCATCTCAAATAACTTGTGGTTATCAGAGTAGTCGACCCTAACGCCGACAATCACTGGCCCCTGTGTATCGAATGCACGCTTCAGAACCGGTACGATGTCATCGGAGTGGTTAATCATAAAGCCGGTTGCACCGAAGGCCTCGGCATATTTAACTGGATCGTAGGGACCGAGATCGACACCAGACTTTCGCCCGTACTTCTGTACTTCCTGGATCGCCACCATATCGTAAGTACCGTCGATCCAGATCATATGGACAATATTGCACTTTAGACGAACCGCAGTTTCCAGTTCCATGGCTGAAAACAAGAACCCACCATCACCGGAGATTGACAGAACCTTCTCTGATGGGCGAACAAGCGACGCAGCGATTGCCCACGGAAGCGCGACTCCCAGTGTCTGCTGACCGTCAGTCATCAATAGCTGCCGGGCCTGGAAGCTGTACATGTGTCGAGCAAGCCAAATATGAAAGGATCCCATGTCCAAACATACCGTGACGTCCGATTCAAGGAACGGTTGAATGTCTGCCACGAGTCGAAGGGGATGTACCGGCTGCCCGTTTCGTCCTCTTGCCTCGCGCTCTAACGCGCGCCTGTGTTCATCGATGTCGTTGAGGATAGACGTCGACGTTGCAGAAGTTTGTGTTCGGTCGAGGATAGAAGCAAGGGATTCCAAAGTCCCCGCGATATCACCGATCAACTCAACGGCGGGAGAATAACAGTTGTCGAGGTCCGCGGGCATAACGTCGACGTGGATGATTGGACGCGTTGCTCCGTTGTTCCATTGGGCTGGTTCGTACTCGACAGGGTCATAACCTATCGTAATGACCACGTCAGCTGATTCCAACAAGCGATCGGCCGGCTGATTCGCGATCAGACCAACACGTCCACCAAAATTCCTCATGAAATGTGCGCCGACGGCTCCTGCGGCCTGAAATGTTCCAACCACAGGCAAGTCGCTCTTTCCAACGAATTCCCGAATCGCATCGGCATTTGCTGGCTTGCTTGCCAGTAGTCCTAGCAGAACAACCGGATTGGCAGCCGCCGACAATAAGCGTGCGGCCTCGCCAAGTGCCGCCTTGTCAGCGGCACCCTGACCAGCAAACGAAGGTGGCACAATAAGCTTGCCCTGCGCGGGTGCGAGCATGATATCTTTCGGCAAGCTGACGAACGCAGCGCCGGGGCGTCCGGATTCGGCAGCTCGAAACGCGTTGGATACGACCTCGCACACGGCAGCGGGAGACGGCACGGCGGCGCTGAATTTGGTGACCGGTTTGCACAACGAGACCGAATCCATCGTTTGATGAATTTGCTTAAGGCTTTCTTCAGTGGCGACGGCGCCGCCAAGAGCGACAACCGGGTCACCTTCCGAATTGGCAGTAGCGAGACCAGTGGCAAGATTCGATACACCTGGTCCGGATGTAACGATTGCGACCCCTGCTTTCCCCGTCATCCTTCCGATTCCACCCGCGATGAACGCGGCATTCTGCTCATGGCGACAAACCACGGTCTGGATCGTGGAGTCTACAAGTGCGTTGTAAACAGAATCAATCTTTGCGCCGGGGACACCAAATACATATCTAACACCCCGCTCCTCAAGCGTCTTGACAACCAGTTCTGCACCGCTTCTCGGACCTCCGGAAATCGCATCATTCATGCTCGCTTCTCCTAGTGGGATTGTTCAGCGTAAGCAAGCTCATCCGCGGAATTCTTGCTCAAATCCGCTTTCAAGTAGGATTCGCTTGTAGGTAGGACAAGATGAAAATCTGTAAGCCTCTCTGCTCGCACTCGCAAGATTTCGGATGAACAGGCCAAAAGATGGCCGCCATGAGTGCGGGAATCCGACACAAAATGAAAGTGGTAGCCAGGGACGCTGAATGCGCTTGAGAACCCCGGAGACCATATGCCCACCAGAGTTCCCGCTATATCATTGAATTCGAACTCTGCTTGCACTTTAGCCGCATCGATTAGCCGACCATTTTTTGGAGGTGGCGATACTGCACGCGTCCGGATTCTCGAGAATGTTCCGTCAATACGGAGCGCGTAAAATATGTTGCTCGAAACACGTAGCACATCACATTTCTTCTCAAATTCGCCCAGATTAGATACATCGCGAATTTCTTCGTCAATGTCAGCGTCGAAGCGTGTGACGACTGCGAAGGGCACTTCGGCATCTACCGCAACCTCGCTTACCGCTCCATCTCCCCGCACCCGGTAAGCCCTCCCGTCGAGAACTACCATCTCGCCATCCAAACCTGCAAAGGTGCCTAAACCAAAATCACCGTGAGCGAGGACGACACGCGTAGATACAACGCCGTTATATAGCCCGGCCACGAGCGCACCAGACGTCGAAATTTGAAATAGCGTATGTGTGATGTCTGGAGTAGGAGCCGACGCAGACTCACTCCGACTGATCGACGAATCCTCCTTACTCGGCCCGCTTTCTTCTCTGTGTTCTTTCGCGCACATGTCGCATTCCTCCGAGCTCGTTGGTCGAATGCACTCCAACAGAATATTCAGAGACTACTGCATTCTGTATCAGCGTTATTTCACATTCCCGGGCGCCATTTCCAAAAATCAAGGTGAGGTCCGATTTTCCATTGCACGGCACATTTACCATTCGATACTGCCCCATTAAAAGACTGAGGCGTCCTTTCCGAGCATCGCTGCTTCTCGTCCGTAACTCGAAGACAGCTTGTGCAAAATCGCGAATGGCCATCCGTGCGAATTCGTCTCCACTTGGAAAAACTTTTATCTCCCCAACGCCCATCAGAGGGTGCTTTGGACCAACGTTAGCGTGCTCCCGGCTGCAAGCCGATGCTCTCGCGTACCCGCGTAAGCGCTGCGGATACTCAAATTGCTGCTCACGGGTGTCCATTTCGCCCGCTGGTCAAGAGAGATTCGTCACGCGCACCGACCTGGGACGCGATTGGGTCGTAGTGCCAGTTGCACAACCGCCCCTCTTGCGGAGTGGATACCGGCGCCGCATCTGTGACCTAAAACGCGATAGGAGGCTCTCTATGCGCTTTCGACGATTGACGTACAACCGGCCGCGACTCTCCTTTTTTGAACTATCGGCATCATTAAATCGGATGTCTTTGAAGTTTCAACGCTAGATTTCGAAAAATATCTACGACTCGGCATCCTTGCTTGTTCATTGCCTCGACCGACCAGTTCTCGAATGGCACGAAATCGCACGATACAGAGAAGCCTGATCTCGGCTAAGTCCGCACAAACCTGACCATCGCGCTTAAAAGCGAGTTCGACACCCGGCATCTACGTGAAGATATCGGATGCGACTCTTGTCAATTGGCGAGACGGCGGCGGAACTGGGCGTGGCGGTGGCGACACTGCTTCGCTGGCATCGACAGGAGCTGTTTGTCCCGTTCGGCCGGACTGTCGGCGGACATTGACGATACCAGAGCGACACGGTGCGCACCGCCTTGGGCGCCGAGCCGGCTGCCACCGGCAAGACCGTCTGCTACGCCCGTGTTTCCTCGCACGATCAGGCCGAACAGCTAAAAGCGCAGGCTCCGTTTCCAGCCGCCCCGAGGCTCGAATCAACGACGATGTTCGGCTGGCAAGCATCGTGTATCGTTTGACGAGGAAGGCCAACTCTTCGTTCGAATAGCAAACAGATAGAACTGTGCGCAGCTCGCAGCCGCTCCGTAGACCGCTCCGTCGACATCCCGGTAGGGTGGGTCCAATTTTCAGACGGACTCGCTAGAAGTGAAACGCGCCCATCGTCGCACTCAGGCGCACACTCTGCTCGCTTAGCATTGCCGCAGTCGCGGCTGCGTCTTCGACCATGGACGCGTTTTGCTGTGTAGTTCGGTCGATCTGTGCGACAGCCGTCCCGACTTCAACAATTCCTCGACCCTGTTCCTCCGAAGCAATGGAGATCTTCATGATGAGGTCGGAGACCCTACCCGATGATGAGACGATTCGTTCGATTGTTTGCTGAGCCTCAGCCACGACCGTCGCACCACGGCGGCTCTGCTCGACCGATTCGCTTACGACTTCTTTAATCTCTTTTGCCGCTGCCGCACTGCGTTGCGCGAGACTTCGCACTTCTGCCGCGACGACGGCAAAGCCACGCCCCTCGGAGCCAGCACGAGCTGCTTCGACTGCAGCATTCAGAGCAAGGATATTGGTTTGAAACGCAATGCTTTCGATGACAGCTGAAATACCCGATACGCGGCTCGCGCCATCGATGATGTGTCCCATCGTCGACTGTACGCTCGCGATGGACGCCGCGCCCTCCGTCGCGGCGTTTGACGCTTCGCACGCGAGAAGGGTAACCTGCTTTGCACTGTCCACGTTCGCCTCAACTGCGCTCATCAACTCCCCCATGGCCGCCGACGTTTGCTCCAACGCGGAAGCTTGATCGTCAGTTCTAGCAGACAACTGCTGATTCGCACTGACAATTTCCGCCGACTTTCTGCTCACTGTATGAGTAATGCCTTGTGCCTCGAGGACCATGCTCGTTAGACTGCGTCGCATCGCGCCGAGAGTCGAACTAAGCTCGCCGATTTCGCCGGCCACATCCATGCGCGGCATCTCGCATGCGAGATTGCCAGCAGCAAGAAGCCTGCAAATTTCGATCAAGCCGCGTGTCTCGACGACAGCCTTCCGCCGAATTAGCAAAAAAGCTCGCAGCAATAACGTTACGGCGGCAATACCGACGCCAGCGGCCAGCACTGCGGTTCGGTCGCCTTTTAGGCCCTCTCCCCCGATAGTGGCGAAGAGCGCGGCCAACAACGCAAGGATGCCAATACCTTGCTTAAGGTGTACATCGACGCTTTCCGGCCATATCCATCGAACACAGCCCCGAATGCCCGTTCGAAGGATCCGTCCATTTTGGATGGTAAATCCGCCTGAGCCACGCTTAAGCGCACGGTATGCGGTCTCCGCGAGAGACACTTTGGACGCACCTAGTTTTGAACGCACGGTTGTGTAGCCCGAGTGACGGCCGTTCATGACAGTCGGCGTGACGGTCACCTCGGCCCAGAAATGACTGCCATCCTTACGAAGGTGTTTCATTGCACCGGTCCATGCACCGTTGGATCTGAGCGTTTTCCATAAATCTGCAGAAACTTGTTCCGGCATGTCCGGATGGTACAAAAGATTACCCGCCGCACCTTGAAGTTCTTCAGCGGAGTATCCGCTCACACGTTCGAATACCGGATTCGCATAGCAAATCCGCGCGTCAGCATCATTCCGGGTAATAAGAAAATCGTTCTCATCGAACTGGTAGCCGTCTTCTAGCGACTGGTTACTATGATCTCGAGTTCGCATGCTCAAATGTCTCCTCTACGTTTCCACTGTTCTCAGCCGGCCCGACGACGAACGGTTTGTCATCGAATTAACTGACATTGCGGTCTTTCACCGTGGGAAGTGCCGACTGCCTTTTAAAAGAATGTAAGGCATTAACTCACGCCTCTTTACTGCGCGCAGAAAAGCCTAAACTCCGCGTTGAAGCACATTCAATCGGAATCGTTACCCAACCAAAATTTTCACTTACGGTTCGATTTCCCATGACACAACGGGGGGGAGCAGCGACGGATGGACGGGGAGCGTCGCGGCAAGTTATTCTTCGCGCCTTCACGCGTGCTCATCACGTCCGATCGGAACGATATACTCCACCTGTTCTACGTTCTACAGGTTGTAAATGCGGCGGAGTATGCGCTGAATATCATCCACCTCGTCAATCATACAAGTACACGTAATGATTGGCGAAACCAGAGCATGGCTGGAACTGCGTCCGTAAGTTGCATCCAGCGGTTTTATACGCCACCCCGTGCAGCGTCCAATACTTTTCGAATCCGACCCATATACCTCTAGGGTATATTCCTCCGGAAACGTGCCACTGCTCAAGGCAGCGGACAAAACATCCCGTAGCACTTGGCGTAAACCCGAGCACCTATTGAGCGTCGCCTGAGCAGTTCAGGACGAGTCCGAATATCTCGAAGACTGCCCTACAACAATCAGTCAGAATTTCGTATGCTGCGAGCCTTCAAACGTCCGGCTCGATGGTTCTCGCAATGACTTGAGGATTACCCGCCGTCCTACTCTCATGTTGCCAACGAAGTAGGCTCCGGGGTTACGCCAAGAGATCATGCGCCGAAAGCGTAAAAAACAATGCGCACGACTTTGGCGCACAACGCCTACATCTGTGACGAATCGGGCTTTCGTGCTGATTCGGTCCATGGCAAGGCTTGGGCGAGGCACATTGAGACATCAGTTGTTGAACGCCCCGGACAGCGGCAAAGCATGAGCACATGCATCTGAGGTGAACTCGAACGGTGCCTTTTGATTTACGACGTACGAAGATGGGCTCTCCGGGGAGCTGTTTGTGAAGCCGCTCAAAGTTGTTGATGTTCAAATGCAACAAGGCAATCCATCTGATTGTCGATGGATTTCCCGCGCGCAATAAAGCAGTCGTCAAGGACTATATCGCGGGCACGCAGGGCAAACTGACTTTGCACTTCTTGCATGGCTACGCACCTGGTCTCAACCCAGGTAAGTTGGTGTGAAGCCATGTCGAAAGCTCTGGCGTCGCGCGACGCCCTTTGCAAAAGGGCGAAAAGCTGGGCCCGAGAATTCATGAACTGCTTGCACATATTGGAAGGGAACCGAAGCTCGTGCGCGCTCAGTCTTCAGACATCCATCTGCCTGCTATCTCGCTGACCTTTGAGTAACACGCCTTCGCCAGAACCGAACTTCTCGCGCCCGACAAGCGCGGCACACGAAGATATGCCGGGAGTACTGACCACTGCGGCCGTTGGCTCGTCAACCTCATCTGGCACCGAGGGCATAGTCACTGGATGAAACGGCGACCACTCCCGCCATCACCCCCATGGCGGTCATGGAGGTCAAAAGTAAACTCTCTGCCCGAGCGGATAGCCACACCCGATCCGCCCTTGGCTTGGAGGTGATTGGAGGCATAGTGGCCGCCCCGCTCCGGAGACGGGTAGCCGTGCCAGCGCGATGTGACTCACTCAACTCCTCCCCGGGCCGGATAATTACGTCCGTCGCTGCGACATGTGCACCACAGCCCCCGGCGCGATGCATGCCTCACCGCACCGATGCGCGACATCCGGGTCGAACGAATCCCGACTAGTTCGTCGCCCGCCCGGCGATTCTTATCGCTCCCTCTTTCAAGTACGCGCGGATATGGCACGTCGTAAACGTGGGACTAGTCGTCAGCCAACTCTAGGCAAAACCCTTAACTATGACTTTGTCAACCGATGGATCGAATTCGGATTGAATGCGATATGCTAGGATATGGGTACTACCATCTCTCGCTGCGCACGCCCTTCAACTTACCGCTGACATGTCCGAAATCACCCAACTGCATCATCAAGTCACTGAAATTCTGCGTGACAAGATTGTCGACGGCAAGCTGCGCCCGGGAACGCCGATATCGGAGCGGGAGCTATGTGAGGAACTCGGCGTGTCGCGTACGCCGTTGCGGGAGGCACTGAAGATCCTCGCGTCCGAAGGGCTCGTGCAGTTGTTCCGAAATCGCGGTGCAATCGTGAGCCCGATCTCAGTGGAAACGATTGAGGACAAGCTTGCCGTCCTCGGCGCACTTGAAGGCTATGCGGCGAAGCTCATCTGCGAAACTGCTAGCGACGAGGAACTCAAGAACCTTGCAGATATCCATCGCCGCTTCGCGAAAGACTTCGACTCCGAGAATCCCGAAGAATATTTCGACCTGAACCAGTCATTCCACCGCCAGTTGGTGGCGCTGTCCCGCAATAGCGTGCTTATCGATCTGCACGCAACACTCTCGAAGCATGTACGCCGACCTCGCATCGAAGGCGTCCGTCAGCACGTTCCCACGCGCAAGGTCATCGACGAGCACGCTGCAATCCTCAAGGCACTGCTCACGCGAGACAGCGCAGCCGCACAACTTGCAGCGGAAGAGCACATGAACCGCGTCGCACAGGCCGTCGTTAAGCACTTCCGCGCACGTTAAGCGCTGTCGCGCAGGCGCCTTGGACGGTAGCCCGCGCTCAAAATTGCCATATCAACTCCGCCAAGAAGGATCCATACGGTCAAGCACGCGTAGATACGCCGGCCAATCGGCACCGCCGCGTCCATCGTCGTGTGCAGCAAACTGCCGCACAGTACGCTCGCACACTTCCGCAGGCACTTCAACGAGTTCACGCCCCGTCGCCAGTAACATGAGTTCGATGCGGCAAGCTTCGAGCAGATCCTTGATACGGATAAATGCAGCACGTGCGCTCGACGCCACTGTCAATACGCCATGATTGCGCATAAAGAGGGCAATGTTCTGACCGAGGTGTCGTTCGATTCTCGCACGCTCATCGAGTCCGTCAGTGATGCCCTCATACGGATGGTAGCCCACACGTCCATAGAACCGCACGGCATACTGCGAGAGCATTCGCAGCGGCTCGGCGCAGGCCGACATTGCGATGCCTTCTGCGGTATGAACATGAAGTGCGCAATTGACGTCTGGTCGGCATTGAAGCACTCCTCCATGCAACACGTATCCCGGTCTGTTGACGCCTGACGTCTCGTCTAGGTCACCTTCAATCGACACTTTTACGAGATTCGACGCCGTCACCTCGCTATACAGTCGGTCATGCGCCTTGATCAAAAAAGAGCTGGGCTCGGTCGGCACGCGCAGCGAGATATGATTGTAGATACTCTCTCCCCAGCCATGCATTTCCACGAGTCGATAGACGGCGGCAAGCTCTTGTCTCGCGCTCCATTCGTCTTCTGAAATCGCATTGTGTTCCATCGATTCTCCGTGTGACGACGCGGCGGCGCAAGAGGTCGAACGCGCAGCCGGCGTCAAGTTGATACAAATTGAATGCAATGTGAATTCCATTCTAGATTCAACCGATAACGCGAAGCAAGCGTCCAATGCCATCGGAAACCCTGGGCACTGAGTGGTTGACATGGCGGGCACATCGACTTAAATTGCATTCAAATTGAATTCATAACAGGCGACGGCGCTGCGGGCATCTTTGGTTCGGGCGAAGGCCTCAACATGGAGCAGGAGACAACACATGCAGCCAGCCAGCCTGAATGGCAAGCGCGTGCTCGTGAGTGGTGGGCCTCCGGCCCTCTGCACCCGCATCGCGCAGGGACTTATTGACGAGGGAGCTCAAGTTACCAGCGACATGCGGGCCCGTCATGACGCGGCACCAACGCAATCCGCCGAAGACCTCTTTGGTTCTGCCACTCAGCAATTGGGCGCCATCGACATCTTTGTTTATTTGCTCACGCCTGTTGACGAGCCGCGACGGATTGCCGATCTGACGCTCGAGCAGTATGACTCTATCGTTCGCGAGCGAGTCAAAACGCCCTTTTTCCTGCTTCAGCAGGCCGCTAAACACGTATCCGAGCAGGGCCGAATCGTTCTTGTGCTACCCGCCAATGACAGTGCCGGCGCTGCAAGTGCGGGAGCAGACGCAGCTGTGCGCACCTTTGCCCGCGTCCTGACGCGCGAAGTCGGCGCACGCGGAATAACGGTCAATGTGGTGTCGTCCGGACGGACCGAGTCCAGCGATGTCATTAGCCTCGTCCTCTTCCTCATAAGCGAGGAAGGGCGCTGGATCAATGGACAGACGCTTGTCGCGTCAGAAACGGCTGTTGCCTAGTGTCACGCTTTCCAGCCTGATGCGCGCACGCACATCCACCAACTTCGGAGCCCCTTGTATGCCAGGCCACTTCCCCAGTTTGACAGGAGTCGACGCTGCTAAATTGCTCGGTGGCCGTGTCGCTCTCGTCACGGGCGCAAGCCGCGGAATTGGCGCGCAAATCGCGCGTCGGCTTGCAAAGAGCGGCGCGACTGTGGTCGTCAATTATCCAGGCGAATCGCAATCTGCACGGGCGTCTCAACTCGTTCAAGAAATACTGCGGGACGGCTCAATCGCCGAAGCCGTGCAAGCAGACGTCGGCGATCCACCACAAATACAAGCGCTGCTTGAGCAGATTCCAGCGCGCCACGGCAAGCTCGACATTGTCGTGCTAAATGCGGGAGGTGACGCGGTCGTAAAGCCGATCGCGGAAACCTCAGAGGAAGAGTTCGATCGAGTCATGCGTCTCAACGCACGCGGTCAGTTCTTTGCCATTCAGGCCGCCGCTCGCCTGCTACGCCGTGGCGGCCGCCTCGTCTTTATCTCGTCGAGCACGGCCACTCAACCCTATCCAGGCACCGCGTCGTACGCGGGGGCGAAGATAGCGACCGAAGCGTACATTCGCACAGCAGCGCTGGAACTCGCAGAACGTGACATTACTGCAAACGTCGTGTCACCGGGCATGACCGCAACCGAGACGATGCTCTCGCAAACGACGGAAGCGCGTCGCGCCACCGTCGTTTGCGCGACGCCCCTTGGCCGGATAGCCCAAACGGCAGATATTGCGGACGTCGTGCATTTCCTTGTCAGCCCTGCGGCACGCTCGCTCAACGGGCAGGTCATTCACGTGAACGGCGGCCTGCTATGAGCATGCAACCGACCGGCACACAGCGCGAAAACGCATCCAACGAGGATTTCGGTGCATTCGACGTCGCGATTGTCGGAGGAGGATCTGCTGGCTGCGTGCTGGCAAATCGCCTCTCAGCCGAGCCTGGGCTTCGCGTACTGCTAATCGAAGCGGGGCGCGATTTCGCACCCGGAGATGAACCCGCCACCATGCGTGATAGCTATCCGCGCTCGTACGGCCAACCAGAATGGTTCTGGACGCCATTGAACGCAGAGGTCCGCCACAACGAAGCACCGAGGCCATTCGAGCAGGCACGCGTTATGGGCGGTGGTTCCTCGGTAATGGGCATGGCAGCGCTGCGTGGACTCCCTTCGGACTACGATGCCTGGGCGGACGCGGGCGCAGTCGGCTGGGGTTGGGACGATGTTCTACCCTGGTTCCGCGCTCTGGAAAATGACCTCGATTTCAAGGGCCCGCTGCACGGCGATAAAGGGCCCATTACCGTCCGCCGACACGCACAACAGATGTGGCCCCCGTTCTCATCGTCTTTGGCGGATGCATTGCGCGAGCGCGGTTACGGCGACGTCGCAGATCTAAATGGCAGCTTTGGAGAAGGGATCGGCGCCGTGCCAATGAGCAACCTGCCGGACCGTCGTATCTCTGCTGCAGTCGCATACCTGGATGCAACAGTTCGGGCGCGACCGAATCTTCGCATTCAAGCCTCTACTCTTGTTGAGCGCATCGAACTGACCGGCCGAAGAGTGTCCGGGATCACAGTTTCGACACCCCAAGGAAGGCATTTCATCGCTGCACGTCATGTCGTGGCCGCCGCAGGTGCAATCCATTCACCGGCATTACTGCAGCGCTCCGGCATCGGTGAGCCGGACACGTTACGGGCGCTGGGCATTCCCGTGGTCCATGCGTTACCGGGAGTGGGAAAGAATCTCCAGAACCATCCACTCGTCTCCTTGGCCACGTGGCTCAAACCAGGCGCGCGCCAACCCAATACCCTGAAGCCCGGCTTCTCGAACTGTCTTCGATATTCGTCCAATCATCCGGAGTGTCCCCGATGCGACATGTTTGTCGTCATGCTGAACAAGACATCGTGGCATGCCCTGGGCAGATCGATCGGTGGAATCGGCGTCTCGGTTTATAAACCCTTCTCACAGGGGGACGTTGTACTGCAATCACCTGATGCGCAAACGCCCCCCCGTGTCCGCTTCAACCTTCTCGCAGATGAACGCGATCGGACTCGATTGGCGGATGGTCTGCGCCTCGCCTTCGATTTGCTGGCTGCCCCGCACGTCGCACGCCATATCGACGGCGCAGTTCTGCCGATTAATGGGAAGCTGATCAGGGAACTGAACCGCCCTAGTACTTGGAACGCCTTCAAGGCCCGTGCCGCCGCATTCGCGTTCGACCTGAGCCCACTTGCGCGAACCAAGGCGTTGGCGGCGATTGGGCTAGATTGCGCGTCGCTGCGCAGCCGCGACGACGCGGCGATTGCCGACATGGTCTATGAGCGCGCAGTGCCTACTGGCCATGTCGCAGGGACTTGTCGCATTGGCCCCGCAAGCGACCCTTATGCGGTCGTCGATACCCAATGCCATGTTCGCGGCGTCGAAGGATTGAGTGTCATCGACGCGTCAGTTATGCCCGCCGTCGTGAGCGCCAACACCAATCTGCCGGTCATTATGGTCGCGGAAAAAGCTGCGGCCGACCTGAGCGCCACACTGTGCTGCCGTCGTAGAGCGACGGCACCCTCTTTATATTTCGTTCATTGAGGATCCCGTGTCTAATGCCCCGCTTCCGCCAACTGATCACAAGCTCCACGATGGTCACGTGACGCTCGCAGTCCGTCACAATCGCCCGGCCCAGACCACCAACGCGCCAGGCATCATTGTCATGCCGGGAGGCATCGCAACAGGATCGCTCGACAGCATCGATTGGGCAGCGAGCCGGCTTGCGCGCGCAGGGTTCCATGTACTCTCGGTCACCTACCGTTCCGGTTCGCCTGAGCATGACCCGCGGGACGTTCGCATAGCGCTCGAATGGTTTTCCGAGCGAGAAGGCGTTGATGGCAACCGCATCGCGGTATTCGGTATGTCTCGGGGCGGCATGAGCGCGCTGCGGACAGCAGCGCTCGTTCCAGAACTCCGCGCAGCTGTGAGCTTCGGCTCCCCTACCGACCTCCTGCAACACGTGCGCGGCGTAGCCCCGTACGCACCAGGACGTTACCAGCTCCTTTGCGACTGGCTCGGTGGTGCGCCCGACGAGAACCGCGCGTTTTATGAAATGATCCAGCCGATCAGCTACGCGTCACAGATTCGACAGCCAGTACTTGGCATTCACGGTCAGTTCGACATGCATGTTCCCCCCGAGCAAACAATTTGGATGAACGAGGCACTGAGACGGCACGGCAATGAACAAGCCGAAGTGCATTTGATCCCCTTCATGAATCACTACGCTGACGTCACACCAACCTATCAGTTTGGCTTCGATCTCGTGATGGAGCCGGCCTGCGAGTTCTTCAAGCGAGTTCTCGAAACAGCCCCCGCCTGAAGTCAGACCTCGAGAGAGACTAAGCTCGCCTTAAATTGAATTCACTTTGAATTCATATAGGATTAAACGGGAGAAAATTTATGTCCAAGCGCGTTGGCATCATCGGCGCCGGGCTCATGGGACTGCCCATGAGCATCAACTGGTTAGCCCGCGGTTGGGAGCTAATGGGTTATGACGTCGCACCGTCCCGCACTGCGTTGCTCGCTGAGGCGGGCGCGCGCGTCGCGAAGCAGATCGAAGAACTGGCTCAGTTCTCCGAGCTTATCGTGCTCTCCTTACCTTCCAGTGCGGCGCTCGACGATGTCATTGCCACGCTCGCTTCATGCACGGGCGCGCGCCACATAATCGCTGAAACCAGCACGCTCGCTGTCGAAGATAAAGAGCGTGCTGCCGCTCTCCTCGCAGCATCCAGTGGAGCAAAACTGCTTGATTGCCCGATCATCGGCGGTGCAGTTCAGGCCAAGACCGGCATGCTAACTATTCTCGCGAGCGGGGACGAAGAAGCTTGCGGGACGACGGAATCGTTGTGGGGCGACACAGCACGCCAGTATCGATACGTTGGCGGCTTTGGCACAGCGTCAAGGCTCAAATTCGTCGTAAATCATTTCGTCAGTACGACGACGGTCTTGATCGCTGAAACGATGCACTTTGCCGAATGCGCTGGTCTCGACCTCAGGCTCGTCAATGAAATCATTGGCAACAGCCCCGCATCTTCGGGCATCTGGCTCGCACGCGTACCGCTGATGCTGAGCGGAGTCTACGATGACCCAACTACCAAAGCCGCCGAGCTCGCCATTCCGTTCAAGGACACGCGAATCATCGCCGACTTCATCGAGCAGCATGGTGCTCCAACCCCGCTCTTCCACGCCGCCCTTGACATCTATCGCGTAGCGCAAGAACAGAATCGCGCAAATCAAGATGCAGCCGCCCTCTTTGACGTATTCGACTCTCTGATCACTCAACGCAACCCATAGGATCGCGCGATGATAATCGAACAGAGATTCTACCGAGTTCGCCCCCATCTCCTCAAACAATGGCTCGAACTGTGGAAACGCGCCGCACTACCTGTGCAGCTCGAGCATACGCGCCGGCATGGTGGAGATTTTCTCGGCATGTATTTGACCGAAGTTGGCCAGATCGATGAAGTCACGCATCTGTGGCGACACGTCGACGTCGCTCGGCGTATGGAAGCTCGAAGCGGGGTCGAAAGTGATCCTCGTTGGGCCGAATATCGTAAGGAAGTCGATGCACTTGCCCCGATGCTAGCCATGCGAAACACCATTTTTCGGCCGACCGAGTTCTCGCCAGTTTCGATCGAGCCAGTTATGAAAAACGAAGACGCCACTAAAGCCTAATAACAGGAGTTCACAATGATTGACGATATCTTCGTATTCGATAACGCAATTCACCTCTACGACATGTCCGCCCAGAATCTCAGGGACGACCGGCCCGACGCCGCAGTGACTCGAGACAATATCTTGAAATACGTCAAGACATTGCGATGGCCCAGCAACCAGCGCTTTGAAGACCCAAGTTTCAACTGGGCGCGCCGCTGGGAAACAGAGGACATGTACGACCTGGTGTTCAAGCAATCACCTACGGATATGGCGATGGCGCAGGTCGTCCCAATGTTTGACCTCTTTAAGAATGGTGAATCACCTGTCGCGACACAGCATGCAATGGCAGCCGCTTACCCTGATCAGGTGTTGTTCTGCGGAGGTGTCGATCCGATGCATCGCGGGCTCAACTATGCGCTCGATCAGATGGACATCCAGATGCACGACCTCGGCGCGCGCTCTTTCAAGTTCTACAACGGCCACGACCGTATTGCCGACTGTTGGCGCTGCGACGACGAACGACTCGCCTATCCGATGTACGAGCGTGCGCTTGCAGCGGGCGTCAACGTGCTCCAGTTTCATAAGGGCAATCCTTGGGGTCTCCAGAACATGGAGTATCTCCAGCCCTATGATATTCAGGCGCCCGCACGCGATTTCCCCGAGATCTCATTCATCGTCCACCACCTCGCTTTGCCCTACTTCGAGCAGATGGTATCGATTGCCGCCCGCTTTCCCAATGTCTATTTGTCGCTGGCCGGCTATATCAGCCTCTACCGATTCGCTCCGCGCCGCGTTCAAGACCACCTTGGTCGACTGTTGCAGATGGTGGGGCCTGAGAAATTGTTGTGGGCGTCCGAGGCAGCGCTCGCCGGCGGTCCGGCACCGACGCTCAAGGCGTTCATGGAACTCGAGATTCCTGAAGATCTACGCCGTGACTACGGTTACCCGCAAATCACGTACGACACCAAGAAGAAAATTCTTGGCGAGAATTTTGCGCGGTTGATGGGCATCGACATTGAAAGCAAGAAGCGCGAACTTGTTGCCAACGGAAAGCTCCCCCCTCAGAAAGCGGAGGCCGCATGACCATCGAGCTCGAGCAAGTTCAGCAGGCTGTCGCTTCGCTCTCGCGTCTGATCCGCGCACACGCGGGTGGACTTGAGCTCGTTAGCGTCGACGATCTCAACGGCGTCGTAACCGTTCGCTATACAGGTATGTGTGTGGGTTGCGAATTGCGCCCCGTCACGACAGAAGGGTCTGTGCGGCCCGCGCTCATGGCAATCGATGGTGTAACCGAAGTTCGTGTCGCGGGTATGAGTGTCTCCCGTGAAGCGGAGGAGCGGATAGCTCGTGATCTCGAACCGTACGGCGTGCGGGCGCGCGCAGTGCGGCTCACTCGTCAAGCGCGTGGGGTACAGCAATGAAATTCGTTTCGTACACCGGCAGCGACGGTATCGGTCCGCGCGTCGGAGCGCTCTTGAAATCGATTGACATCCCGCAGGAATGTATCGTCGACCTTGAACGGGGCTATGCACTGTACCTAAAGGAAGTTCTCGCTGATCCGTTCGCATCTCAGATTGCTGCCATCCGTATCCCACACGACCTTAGGGCTCTAATCGTTGGTGGCCCGCTCTCGATTGCCGCCGCACGCGAGGCGCTCGCCCACGTTAGCCGGACCCTTGGGGATGCTGGCTACGAAAGATTGCTTACCGCACGCGTGCTTCAACCTGTAAGCAGTACCAAATTACATGCACCGATCGCGAGACCCGGCAAAATCGTGGCTATTGGCGCCAACTACTCTGGCCACATTGCCGAGGGACGGGATGCTGGTGTCCTTCGAGAGCTTCCCGCATACCCGGTCGCCTTCCTGAAGATGCCGTCCGCCGTCATCGGCCATGACGACATCATCGTGCGCTCGCGGCACACCGAAGAGCTGGACTACGAGATCGAACTCTCTATGGTAATTGGCAAGCGCTGCCGCAACGTTCGTGCTGAAAACTGGCGCGACGTAGTAATGGGATTCACGATTGTCAACGACGTCAGCATGCGCGATCTCATCGTCCAAGAAAAGCCTACCGGCGTGGTCTTTCAGGGAAAGAATCTCGACACAACGTGTCCGATGGGACCGTGCATCGTTACCGAGGACGAGATCGCTGATCCCGGCTGTCTCGACATAACTCTGCGAGTGAACGGCCAGACACGACAGCACGACAACACGGGCAATATGATCTTTAGCTGCGGACAGATCATCGAATATTGGTCGTCGCGCCTCACCCTCGAGCCAGGTGACATTGTCACTACGGGCACCACGAGCGGCGTCGCCGGCTTCAACCGTCGCTTTCCTGAGCGTCTCCTGAAGCAGGGTGACGTAGTCGAAGCCGAGATTGCATCAATCGGCACCCTCCGCAATTCCGTGGTTGACGAGAACCCTCGTTCCACGTCAATCCACACCGCCTAAGCCCCCATTACTTACGGAGTAAAACATGACTGAATCTCGCAATCGCTGGCATCTCGATGACGTTTTCATTGTCGACTCGACCGTGCACGGCTACAACACACTGCCCGAAAATCATGTCGATGGAAAATTCAAGGAGCGCGTCGCAATCCAGCTTTCCGACACACTGTACGCCGGTCACAGCAAACTCATCCCCGATGGCAATCCAAAATGGGCGTTGTCGCGCGAGCGCTTTCAGTATGCAGCGGACCCCGATCTTCTCGGACATGCACTTTTCGCAGAAAGTCAGACCGATGTGTGCGTCTATCATGGCACGCCGCTCTACGGCATTTACCGAGACGGCGGTTCGCCCTTGTCGGTAGGCCGAGCAATGCGGGAACGTTGGCCCGATCGGGTGGCCCTCTACGGGCCCGTGAGTCCGTGGCAACCGGATGCCCTCGATGTGATCGACCAACTCGTCGAGGAAGACAAGGTAGTCGGACTCAAGTTCTATCCGATGGACCTCGTGGACGGAGAGGTGCGCAGCTATCGCCTGGACGATCCAGAGATTGCATTTCCTCTGCTCGAACACGCACGCAAGCGCGGCATCAAGATGATCGCAACCCACAAAGCAATCCCGCAAGGTCAAGTGCCGAGCGAGCCGTTTGCACCATTCGACGTCGCCGGCGCTGCAACTGTGTTCCCCGACATGACCTTCGAGGTCGTCCACGGCGGGATCGCCTTTCTCGAGGAAACGGCATGGCAAATGCAGCGCTTCCCGAACGTGACCGTCAACCTTGAAGGCAGCAGCGCCTATTTGCTCCAGCGCTCGCCGAGGCGCTTTGCCGAACTGCTCGGTTCTCTTCTCATGTGGGGCGGCGAGGACAGAATCTTCTGGTCTACGGGCTGCGTTGCGCATCATCCGAGGCCTTTCGTTGAGCTCTTTTGGGACTTTCAGATCCCCGAAGACATGAGCCGCGACTACGGCTATCCGCAATTGACGGAAGCCATCAAGCGCAAGATCCTCGGCCAGAATCACGCGCGCTTCCTCGGCTGGGACGTCGAGGCGCTTCGTGCAAAGCTCGTAAACGATGAGTTCGGCAGGCAGAAAACGCTGGCCGAACCGTGGACCGGTATGCAGGTACGGGAGCGTGCAGCATGAAGACCGAAAAGGAAATTCGAGCAGCCCTGAATTGCGTCATAGATCCATGCAGTGTCGCCGCCGGATGCGCCGCGGGCCTCGATGACATGGGCCTCGTGCGCAAGGTATCGCTGCGCGAAACTGAAGATGGCACTCACGTCGAAGTCGTGATCGCGGTAACTGAATATGGATGTCTCATGGGCGCGCCGTTTGCGACGGAAGCCTATAAGGCGCTTAGCGTTCTCCCGGGTATTACCAACGTCGAGGTCTTGCTCGACAGTCATTTCGACTGGGATCCCGAGGACATGAGTGAAGCCTACCAAGCGAGACTTCATCAGCATCGCGTCGGCAGGAACGGAGTAATTCCGATTCGCCCGATTTCGATGGGGCCGGGCGCCAACGCCAATGCCCCAGCACGAGGAGTTGCTCAGTGAGCGAGACGTTCGACTATCTGATAGTCGGCGCCGGGGCGGCGGGCTCAGTGCTCGCCAACCGGCTAACCGAAAGCGGCAACGCGCGTGTTGCGCTGATTGAGGCCGGCCCAGATCTCGTCGCACAACGTGTCCCACACGACATCGAGAACGTGTTTCCGCTTTCGGCGTTCAACCCGCACTATATGTGGTCCGACTCGAAAGTTCACTGGAGAACAGTACAGGACTCGCCCGCTGTTGCGCTCCAGCAGGGGCGCAACGTCGGCGGCAGTTCGTCGATTATGGGCATGTGGGCGCTCCGCGGCACTCCGCGTGATTACGATGAGTGGCAGGAAGCTGGTGCAGACGGCTGGGGATGGGACGATGTGTTGCCTTGGTTTTGCAAGCTCGAACACGACATCGACTTCGAAGGTCCATTCCACGGCAAATCCGGACCGGTTCCCATTCGGCGAGAAAAGCCAAGGGATTGGCAACCCCTTGCGCGCGCCGTATTTACAGCTACGGCGAAGGCGGGTTTCCGGCATATCGAGGACATGAATGCCGACTTTGGCGATGGTCACTGTTCCTTGCCGATCAGCCGCTTCGAAACATCTCGCGCGTCGGCCGGTCTCTGCTATCTCGACCACGCAACGCGGCAGCGCCCGAACCTGTCGATACTGCCGCGTACTGAGGCGACGCGGCTGCTGTTCGATCGCGGCCGCGTTGTCGGTGCGACTGTGCTGCGCGACGATGGAACCATCGAATCAGTGCGCGCTCGCGAAACCGTCGTAGCCGCAGGCGCATTGCGCTCACCGAGCCTGCTTCTACGCTCTGGTATCGGCCCAGGCAACGAATTGCACGCACTAGGGATTGAGGTCCGCGCAGATCTTCCTGGTGTAGGTCGCAACCTGCAAAATCACCCGATCCTTTTCACGACCGCTTTGCTGCGGCCGCAAGGGCGCGACGCCCCGGGCTGGCGCCCGGCAGGCTCAACATATTTGCGCTGGACCTCAGGGATAGAAGACGGCCCGCCCGGAGACCTGGGACTCTATATTCGTAGCTATCTGTCTTGGCATGCACTTGGTCGCCGCCTAGCGTCGCTCGCCCCCGTCCTTATGCGCCCTGACTCACGCGGCACCGTGCGACTCGATCCCGACGCGCCCGACGGCGCGCCATGCGTAGAGTTCGCGTTCGCCTCGAATGAACGCGATCTCCTTCGCCTCGTTCAGGGCTTCGAGTTCGCGTGCAGGCTCTTCGACGCACCGGAAGTTTCCGAGCTGTGCCATATGCCCTTTGTCATGGAGGATGCGGCACGTCTGATGCGATACAACACGCCGTCGAAGTTCAACGCGGTGCGCGCCGCGGCTGCAGCTGCGTGGATGGACCTCGACCCGCAAGGTGGCATGCGTGTGCTACAGCACTACGCGAGACTTGCGCCACTCGCTTCACTTCGCGGCGGCGGGGATGCATTACTCGACTACATACGCACTTCGGTCACCGGAACCGGCCACGTCTGCGGCACATGCGCCATGGGACGTGCGCACGACCGCATGGCCGTCACCGCTCCAGATGGTGCCGTGCATGGCGTACCGGGCCTACGCGTAGCCGACGCATCGGTCATGCCGCGCGTGCCCGCAGGCAACACTCATATACCGACCATCATGATCGCCGAGAAACTGGCGCATGCCATCGAGAAAGCTTCACGTTGATCAGAAAAAACCGCAAATACAGAGGATACAGATGGAGACAAACCAACGCATCGACGTCGCAGCCGTAATTAATGACGCGAGGTTCAGCCCGCTACAATGGCGCATCTTCACGCTGCTGTTTATTATCATTGTCATCGACGGCTACGACACTCAGTCCATCGCCTTCGTCGCACCGGCCATCAGTGCACAGTGGAAGTTGGCGCCATCTGCGTTCGGTCCAATCTTCTCGGCAGGGCTGACCGGTACCGTACTGGGTGCTGTCCTCTTCGGCATGGCAGCCGACCACTTCGGTCGCCGCCGCCCCATTATCCTTTCGGTCGCGCTGTTTGGCATACTCACGTGGTTCTGCAGTATCGCTGACACCTACACTCAACTCCTCGTATACCGGCTGCTTGCGGGAATCGGCCTCGGCGGTGCGCTCGTGAACTTCCTCGCACTCGCTTCTGAATATGCACCAGAACGACTTCGAAATACTGCCGTTACTATCAGCATGTGGGGGTTCCCCCTTGGTGCCGTAGTAGGCGGCGCATTCGCCGGTCGCATGATTGAACACTTCGGATGGGCTTCAATTTTCCATCTCGGCGCCGTGCTGCCCCTTTTGTGTGTACCACTGCTTATGTTCCTGCTGCCCGAGTCGATCCGCTATGCCACGCTTTCGGATAGGCATCGAGACGGGATCGCTCGCATGCTCTCGCGCATCGACGAAAGCCGCAAATATAGTGCGGATCAAACGTTCTACGTTGCAGAGGTGAGCACGAGCCGTGGGAGTTTCCTGGCACTGTTCCGCAACGGATTCGGCATTCATACGGTCCTGCTATGGTTCACTCTGTTTTCGTCGCTCTGCGTCACCTACTGCCTCATCAATTGGATCCCGTCGTTGCTCAAGCAGATTGGCATGCCGCTGCAGCTGGCCGTTATGGGCACGGCCATGATCAATTTTGCAGCGATTGTGGGGAGCCTATTCGTGGTACGCATCGCAAAGCGCCATACTCTACGCCGCCTCGCGTACGCATACTTGTTTGGCGCATTCGCCATCGCTGGCATTGGTCTCTCAGGAAGCCACACCGTTCCAGTCATGACCTGCATCTTCTTTACGGGATTTTTCATGATCGGAGCGCAATTGGCTGTGACCGCGTATATCACTGGCTTCTATCCGACGTCGATTCGGGGCACCGGCGTCGGCTGGTCGCAAGGCGTGGGCCGCTTCGGCTCGCTGCTCGGGCCGCTAGCGGGCGGGTTCGTGCTCTCCGTTACCGCCCAACCGTCGCAGATGTTTCTCCTTTGCGCAATTCCTTCCGTCGCGGCGGCGTTGGCTCTTTTCCTGCTCGCGCATATATCTGCGCGTGAGCCTGCCAGCAGCAGTTCGACACTTCAAGCAGCGCCACGACAGCAATAAGGCCACGATCCAGGTCGGACAGCACGTCGCGCCAGCGTCGCACGACTACTTACTAGCCCGACCTTCCCTTCCCACGGCTATCCCGCGACCCTTACGCGTCGTGTTTCATCAGTCAGTCGATAGCCTACCTCTGCGCGGCGCACAGCAAACCATGCGCCATAGGTAAAACTGCCGAGTGAATTTAAATTGAATTCAAACTAAATTCACTTCAAGGCGAACGACGTATCTTGTCCAGCATCATCAAAATTAGGCAATCATTTAATAAAATTGGTTAGGAGACTTAAATTGAATCGACGGATTTGTCTTGCTCTCATATTCGTTTCCGGGGGAGCATGCGCGCAAAGCAGTGTGACACTTTGGGGCCGTGTCGATGCAGGTGTTCAGTACTTGACGGACGTGGCATCGCAGAAAGGCTCGCGCTCAAATCTATGGAGCATGGACAGCGGGGACGCGGGAGCGAGCGCGTGGGGCATAAACGGCGTAGAGGACATTGGCAACGGCTATAAAATCAATTTCAAGCTGCTAGATTACATTCTCTTGACTAACGGCATGAGTTCCAATCCGTTCTGGCAAAATGCCTATGTCGGAATGTCGGGGCCGTTTGGTTCGTTCCGTATGGGCCGCGACAATGCGATCGTCAAAGACGGGACCTACGACTACGATCCGTTCTACCAACAGCATATCGGCATGGAGTCACTCGTTCGAGGGGCCAACTGGCCTAACCTCAGCAACACCTTCAGCTACTATTCGCCTTCATTCGCCGGCTTCGACGTGGGGTTCCAGTACTCCTTGAGCGGGGTACCCGGCCAGTTCAACAGTGGCAGGGCCAGTGGTGTACAGCTGACATACCGGTTCGGCGCTTTCTCGACTCGCGCCGTTTATCAGGAGATCCGCGATGCCAACAGTCAATTCAGCGATCTCTTTGCAGCGCAGAAACAGGTTTTCATCGGCGCCGGCTACACGGGCAGCCTCTTCAAAATCCAAGCGGCCTACACATTCATGGCTGCTCCTCAGGCACCCGCCACCAGTCCTCGTTATGCGGACTACGTATGGGCCGGCGTCACATACAATGCATTGGGGCCGTTCAAGGTTGTGGTAGGGGGTGCGTGGTTACACCAGCGCGATGGTCACGGAAACGCGACGCTTCTTGCCATCGGTCCGACGTACAATTTGTCGAAACGAACGTATCTTTACACCACCGCGGGGTATGTCATTAACGGCAAAAACACCAACTTCAGTCCAGTGGAGCAGCCCGTGGGCTCCGCAATGAACCCTGCGATAGGCCACAACCAGTTCGGCCTCTTCAGCGGCATCATGCACTACTTCTAGACGACGATGCACGACGCCCTCCAACGCGTGCATCCACTGCACTCTATCCATCGAGGCTTTGATGAAGAACCGGTACATCCCTCTGCTTTTTGCTCTGCTCGCCGCGCAGACTCTCTTGTCTACCACGCCCACGTTCGCACAACCCCAAGCGCCACAGGGCGCCAGCCTGCCCTCTTTACGTGATCTGAAACACCCTTCGCCAGAAGATAAGCAACTGATCAAGGCCGTGCGCCGAAAGCTCTCGAGGACCGCCGGACTTAATCCGTCGAGTGTTTCCGTACTGGCACACAATGGAATCATAGTTTTGACGGGCACGGTACCGACGCAGGACGAGATAGGTCTCGCGACCTCCGCCGCTTCACAGGTACCTGGCGTCACGTCGGTGATCGATAAGCTGACCATCCGCGCACCGATCTAAGATGCACACCCTTGGAGGCGGCGCTCGCGCCGCTCCCGTCAGCAGCGACCGTCTGCCTGACGAGAACAGTTGAGTAGCAGATTTGTGTAGAAAGCTAGCGGCCAGCACGGCCCTACAATAGAAAGTTAAGGGCTGCCGGAGCGTAGCGCTGCGCATTGCTCAGAAATCAACTCGGGAGTGGAGATTCACGCTGCGCCCCCATCCCAAGCTCCTTTTCGGCAGTGAGCTTCCTCAGGTGACGAGGACGTCAATGGCCTATAATGAGGTCGCCGCGCATGGGGCGCGACCGTCTACTCCGCCAAGCAATGTCCGAGACCACGCATCTGCACCACCAGATTACAGAAATCCTCCGGGACCGGATCGTGGACGGGGTACTCGCCCCCGGCACCCCCATTTCAGAGCGCGAACTGTGCGCTGAGTTCAACGTGTCACGCACGCCGCTGCGCGAGGCGTTGAAAGTGTTGGCCTCAGAGGGGCTCGTTCAGCTTTTCCGCAATCGCGGCGCCGTCGTCGCAGCGATTTCCGTTGAGATGATTGAGGAGAAGCTCGGAATCATTGGCGCGCTAGAAGGTTACGCTGCCCGACAAGCCTGCCTGCACGCAACGGACGAGGAGATCGCCGAACTTGTGCGACTACATAAAGCGTTCGCCAGCGAATACGACCCGGCAACTCCCGAAAAGTACTTCGAGCTGCACCAAGCTCTTCATCGTCGTATCATCGACCTAGCGAATAACCAAGCCTTGCGTGACACGTATAGTTTACTTTCACGCCATGTCCAGCGTGCACGCGTCGAAGGGCTGAAGCGCCATTCAAAGCTGCCTGATGTTGTAGACGAAAACGCCGCCATTGTCCGCGCCATCCGCGCGCGCGACACCGCAGCTGCACAACGTGCTGTCGAAAAGCACCTAAGTCGCATAGCGCAGACGGTGCTGATGCACTTCCGCGCACGCTAATCGTGGCGCATGCTCCGTTGGGCGGCCATAAGCTGCTGACTTAACCGTTCATCACGGGCGTAGCAGACGGTCTTGCCGGTGGCAGCCGGCTCGGCGCCCAAGGCGGCGCGCACCGTGTCGCGCTGGTATCGTCGATGTCCGCCGACAGTCCGGCTGAACGACACAAACAGCCCCTGTCGATGCCAGCGACGCAGTATCGCCACCGCCACGCCCAGTTCTGCCGCCGGCTCGCCAATTGACAAGAGTCGCATCCGATATCTCCACTTAGATACCGGGTGCAGAACTCGCTTTAAACGCGATGGTCAGGTTTGTGCGGACTTAACCGTCAATGCTGGAAACCCGCGCTGTGGCAAGGGATGCGATCGATGTCGCCGGTCGCCGCGTATTCGCGCACAGCATTCTTTACGGTCAGGGATGACCCGGTCCCAGCCGGGTCAGAGAGTGAACGCGGCGAGTCGCGCTAGGCGTCGAGGCGATACAACGTCGAGGCCACGCCAAAGCGCTGTTCAGCGCTCAAGCTGTTGGTCACAGCCAAGTAGCGAGTGCCGCCTTCCGTAAAGCTGATGGCCGACGTTGCCCCACTCGTTTCGAAGGTATCAATGAGCGCGAACCCGTTGCCCACCCATTGAAACACTTGTGATTCGCGTTCGACGACAGGTGCTTGGGGTGTGCCAGTGATGAAACACACGCGCACAAGATAGAGTTCGCGCCCGCCTTCGATGAGGCAGAGCTCGCGACCTCCCGCCTTACTCAACTGCTGCGCCTCGACAAAGCGTTCGCCGTCGAATTGATAGAGCGTTGTGTGGGCGAGCAGATTTGCGTGGACCATCCAGAATTTGCCATCCGCCTCGAAGAAGCGGAACGTGCGGCCGCCCTTCTCCTCGAAGCGCTGCAATGTGACAAACTGTTCACCGTTCCAGCGCAGCACCGACGAACCACTCACATGATCCGAATACGCAAGAAGGTGCATGCCGCCGTGTTGGAAGTAATTCCAGTCGTAGCCCCACAGACCTTCTATGGTTTGAAAGAGTTCGAAGCGCTCGCCAACCCACTCAAAGATTCGCGAAGTGCGTGGATGCGTCGCATCCACACCGTCCACAGTTACGCCTTGCGCCAACGCAAGAAATTGCCTTTCGCCGACTGCGAACGCTCGCCATTGCTTCGCCGCGAACGCAGCGAAGTACTGCATCGCCTCCCATGCGCCATCGCGCCACTCGTAGATCGCGGCTTGCGTGTTGAGGTCGTACGGTCCACGTCCTGTACGAATTCCCGCCGTGGCGAGGAATTGCCTGGAGCCGATTTCGAAGTATTCGACGTCCTCGCCACCCCTTAACGGCAGCGCGCCACATTGAACGAAGCGTTCATCCTCCATACGAAAGATTGGCGCCTCGATATCGCTGTCGCCACCGTTCATGTACGCTGGCTCGCCAGGTACATCACGCGCGAGCTGTGCCACGGCAAGGTAGCGGACGTCGTCCAGTTTCCAAGTCGCCAACGCACGCGCACCTGTCGTTTCGAGTTCCTGAATCGGCGTCAAGATACGTTCTCTCACTGATTTTTTCTCCTTTTCCTAAATTACTACCGTCGGTTGGGGATCTGGGTGCCTAATTCTTCCCTTCCGCAACAACGAGGGTAATGTCAGCCTCGGACTCGCTTTCGCCAGCCAATCCCGCGCCACGTCTCCAGAAGCTCGCCAGTGCAACCCCACCAGCAGCGAACAATGTCAGCACGCCCGCAAAACCAAACAACCTGTCAAACGCAACCTGATGCGCCAGCATCAAACCGCCAATCATCGGGCCGATGATCGAGCCAAGCCGACCAATTGCCATTGTCCAACCCACTCCAGACGCGCGCACGGCCGACGGGAACAGACGACTGGCAATCGCGGGAAATGTCAGTTGACCGCCAACAAGGAAGACCCCCACGAGGAACAGCGTGCCGAACAACGCACCGCCTACGCCGATGAGCAGTCCTAGTGCGCACGTCAACAGTGCGCCGCCGACGAATGATGCAGCTACCGGACGGAACGGCTCGCGGCAGCGGACAATCCATGACAACCCTAGCGCGCCTACGATCGCCCCGACATTAAGAACGACTGCGCCAAGCGCCGCTCGGGCAGGTGGCACACCGTTCATGTTCAGTATGGTCGGAATGAAACTGACCAAAAACCCGGAGACGATCATGCTCGCGAGCACCCCGCACCAGAGCGCGAAGGCGGGCGCGGCCCTGCCCTGTGCGAGGATTGCACCCAGCCTCGCATGAGCTTGAGTTTGAAGTGCGGATCCGACTTCCCGCGCTGGGATTAGCCAAATCACGGGAGCCAGCATCGCAAGCGCGAACGTCCCCCCCATCCAGAACACGATCTGCCAGCCGAAATGGGTCATCAGCGCTGCCGAAATCGCGCCACCAACAACCGCGCCGAGAGGGAAGCCGATGAACATTAGAATGACGAGCGATGAACGCCGTCTCGGAGAGGCAGACTCCGCAGTAATCGCTGCGACCGCCGGAATCGCACCGCCCATCCCGAGACCACCGATAAAGCGCAGAAGCGCGAGTTCCGACGCCGAAGTAGCGAGCGCGCAAGCGAGCGTGAGCAAGCCCGTGAGCGCGAGCGCCGCAATCAACATCGGCTTGCGGCCAAAGCGATCGGCGGCTGGTCCCACAGCTATTGACCCAACAACCGTGCCAATGAAACCTGCGCCGAAAACGCGGCCAAGTGACGCGTGATCGATCTGGAGTGCATGCGAAATTAGCGGTGCAACGAATGAGAGCATCAACGTATCGAAGCCGTCTATCATCGATACAGCGAAACAGACCAGCGTGACTAGTGCGGCGCGCTCTGCGGAACGGGCGTTCATGTTCGCGTCTCCTGCTGGCGACGAACATGGCGTCGCCCTTTCGTTATCGAGATGTTTTCCACCGCGACGAAGGACGCCGTGTCACGCGCTGCCCTTCGGGGGATATTCGACATCGGTGAAACCCGGTATCGGCACGCGCGTGGGATCGTTGCCATTCGCATGCAACTTGTCGACGATATAGTCGGCAACGCAATTGGAGAGCAGTTGCGCCGGATCTTCCATGATTCGGCGTAGCCGCGCCGTCGTCGCCGTACGATCGCTCAGATCCGTGATTGGCGGCATGCCGTCGGCGGTCTGGGGTTCGAAGCGGTAGCCAGCATGGTCCGGGAACAGCTCTCGGGCGACATCGATGCTTGCGCGTGTGTTGAGCCACAGCAGCCTATAGTTGCGCTCCAACTTCGCGAGCCCTGCTTCGTCGGGCAACTGCGCGACAGAGAACGACGGCGCATGAGGAGCGACAAGCACCCGCTCAGGCAGCAACACACGCTCGGACGTCCGCCAGAGCAGGTAGCACATATTGTTCGATGCCCAAGTCACACCAGCAGTTGGCCGCCCCGCCTGTCCGCTCACCAGCGCCATCGCGCGGCTCCAGTCCAACCGCTGCTCGCGGAGCCAATTACCGATGCGATAGACAATATCGAGGTAGGCAAGCCCGAACGTGGCGAACATGACGTCATTCATTGGCACGCTCCCGCCGTCCCCTGCACGCGGCGCGAAGAACTGCGCATTCAGTACGTCGAAGCTCAGTTGCGTGGGGTCCTGCAACGCGCGCTCGAGCATGTTAAGCGACGCGCCACACGTATAGTCGACGAGATTGACGATCTTCTGTTCATAACCCGCAAAGCTCGCAACGTTCACGTACTCGCGCCAGAGCTGGAGCGAGTTGGCCTCGCGCGTTTTTTGCACGTGACCGAGCAATCGTTGTGCGTCGGTGCGCCATTGCGCCTCGGCACCATCGTTGCCGGCCAGTTCGCGCATACGCGCCAGGTACGCGAGCGCGAGTGGCAGATGCGAGACAGCAGTCAACTCGATAAAGCCGCGCGTGGATTTGCGGAAGCTCTCGATCTTCGGCGCCGCGCCGTCGCCCGGGAACAGCACGATGTCCGAGCCTGTCGAAACAATGATCGGATCGCGGGCGGTTAGTTCTGCCATCTGCACGCTCAGATGCCCGCCGATGCTCTGCGGGTCAGATGTGAAGGCGCGAAACAAGCCCGCGAAAGCTGGATCTGGCTGATAATTCATGTTTGCCTCTCCTGCCACCTCAGAAGTTGAACAGTCGCGCGGGGTTATCCGCGAGAATCGCCCGGTGCACGGCTGCGTCGTCAGTCCACCGCGCGAGCAGGTTGAGCAATTCGCCGGTATCGCGTGATCCGTCCGGAATATGCGGCCAATCCGAGCCCCAGATGACCTTGCGCGGCGCGGCCGCGATAATGCCCTTCGCCATCGGCGCGACTGCGTCATAGCCGCGGTGCTTGGAAATGCGGTACGGCGCGCTGAGTTTGAGCCAACAGTTACCGTCGCGAAGCAAATCGAGCAGACGTGCGAAGTCGTCTTGCGTGAGACCATCTTCTTCCAGCATGTAGCCCATATGGTCGATAACGTAATCAGTCTGCACGTCCGCGAGGAACGGAATCAGGTTGCGTACCACCCAGCCCGGCGCATAGAACTGCAGATGCCAGCCAAGCGATGCGCAGCGCTTCGCCATACGCGTGATGTACTGCTGGATCTCGGCCGTCGGCAGCGCCGAACGTGCGAACAGGTCCAGACGCACAGCGCGTACGCCTGCCTTGTGGAAGCTGTCGAGCATAGCTGCGTCGGTCTCCTCCTCAATCATCGCGACGCCGCGTGCGATCGAACCGGCCATCTTGAGCGCGTCGATCATGCAACGATTGTCCGTCCCGTAAAAACTCGGCTGTACGATCACGAAGCGCCTGAGCTTCAGAACCTCCATGAGCTGCAAATAGGAAGCAAGCTTGCCGTCCGGCAGCGTGTAATGCGGGCGCGCAACACACGGATAGCGGTCGAGTGGGCCAAATACATGCATGTGGGCGTCGCACGCAAGATCGGGCACCGCAAACGCAGGGCGTTCGAGCGTCTGGCAATCGCGCATGGGCGTGGAGACGAGCGGAGTATCGGTAGTGTTAGCCATGACTTCCTGTAGTTCGATGTATTAGTGGGTTGCACGGGCCTGGGCAGCCCTTTGCTGCAGCGCAGCCAGAAATAGATCGGTATCGATGCCGGCGAAGAGGAACGGCTTCGCGCCTTCGCGGCGCAACGAGGCGAGCGTTTCTCCGTCGGGCATTCCGCCGACGATCGCCGCCTTCCCGTGCCGACGAGCGGCCGCCAGCACGTGACGGCACGCTTCGACGATTTCGGGGTGCGTGGGCTCGCCCGCGTGACCGAGATCGGCCGAAAGATCGTTGCAGCCAAGCGCCACAATATCCACGCCTTCCACCGCAGCGATCTCGTCGGCAGCCTGCACACCTGCGCGACTTTCGATGAGCACCTTGAGAGCACTCGCCGCATTCACTTTGGTGTTCATCTCACGCACCGCCAGCGGGGCGTAGCCTACATGCGGCAACGACAGGATTTGTGAGCGTTGGCCGAGCGGCGCGAAGCGCGTGGCCGTGACGGCAACCCGAGCCTCTTCAGCACTCTCGATGCGTGCCACGATGATCCCAAGTGCCCCGCCGTCGAGTACTCGATTAATCATCCCATAGTCGCGCTCGGGTACGCGTACCCACGGCATCAACCCGAGATCCTGGGCACATAGGCACATCTGCGACACAGCATCAACCGGCATCGTGCTGTGTTCCATATCTATCCAGATAGTGTCGTAACCAGCTGCTTTCGCCCAGCGCACGATTTCGGGTGTCCGCGAGGCGCGGATCCCTAGCGCTACAACACTATGCCCCTCACGCAGGCGCTCGAGCAGTTCCGCTCCGTTCATGTCTTCTCCGTTTGCCCTATCGGTCGACGAAAGTATGACCCATGCCAATGTTTTGTATTATTCTCTAATTTCATTTTATTGATTTACAAAACATATCAATGAATCTGCGCCATCTTGAGTACTTTGCGGTCTTGGCTGAGGAGCTTCACTTCCGACGCACCGCCGAGCGCCTTGGAATAACACAGGCACCCCTAAGCCTCGCGATACAGGCGCTTGAGGCAGAACTTGGGGCCCGCCTGTTTCATCGCACCAGGCGGGAGGTTTCATTAACCGAGGCGGGAATGGCGCTCGTCGACGATGCGCGAGCGATCCTTGCACGGGTCGAGCACGCCAAAGAGTCAATTTGGGAGACTGTGAGTGGGAACGTAGGCCGGTTGCGGGTGGGATTCACAAACGCATCGTCACTCTCTCCCACATTTCCGAAACTCATACATGCTTACCGCACTCAACGGCCCAACGTAAATATTTCGTTGATTGAACTGTCATCAGCGAAACAGCTCGAGGCTCTTGAGCAACGGGAGTTGGACGTAGGTTTGTTGCGCGCCCCCGAGGGCCCGCTTCCGGCAAGCATTGTGGTGGCAGCGCTCTACACCGAACCACTGCTCCTGGCAGTGCAATCACACAATCACTTCGCCAAGGCGCGGAAGGTCCGACTTGCTGATTTGCGTGACGAGCCGTTCATCGCGTATCCCCAGAAAGCCGGCGTCGTGATCCACGAGCAAACCCTATCGCTGTGCTCGAAGCGTGGCTTCCAGCCAAAGGTCGTGCAGGAAGCACAACAAGCTTCAACCCTCATTGGCCTAATTGCGACAGGCCTAGGTGTTGCGCTTGTTCCAGCGTCGCTGCGTGCCATAGTTATCCCCGGAGTTGTGTTTCGTACGCTCGACGATGACGACACATCAACGACACTTTCCGTGGCGCATCGCTACGGAGACGCAAATGCTCGGGTAGCCCTATTCGTGGAACTCGCGCTATCTTTCCGGTAGTCCCCCCGGCCTCAGCCTGCCGCTGCCGTGCACGGCGCGGGAAGAACCGGGATTCCTTTTGCTAGACGGTGACGTCACGCCGCGAATGTGCCCTGCGCTGCTTTGATGTCGCGGTAATGATAGGGCCACACTTGAGGCGGACCATCTCAACACCGTCCAGACCCTGCTAGTCCGCGCATCTTCCACAGCAGCCACAAGGCTGGGTTAATAGGCCTCATCGGTCGAATCGGACCAATCGCCTGCGGCATTGCATTCGTACCGCACCATAGTTCGGAACTGGCTCCAGCACGCGTCGAGAGAGCACTGACTTCACCGCCAGCCTAGAGTTTCCGCATCCCGACGCTTCCCTCGGTACGCGAGAAACATATCAGCATGCATCACGCGTAGGTCTGCGTGCTGCGACTGCTACAACGATAGTCAACAGTGCGTCGAGCCCTCTCGAACCCGACGATCAAGTTTCCCCAGGCAAGATCAACGAACAAGCCACGTTGGCAAACGTTTCTCGAAAAACGCTGCAAAACCCTCTCGAGCTTCCTCCGTGGAGCGGGCACGTGCGATGGTTCGCGCAGCCACGTCGTTGAGCGCTGGAACAAGGTTGTAATCGCCAATCTGGTCAAAGAATGTCTTGATTTGCCCAAGGGCCTTGGGTCCATTCGCGCGCAGCTCGGTCATCACCTTGTCCGTCGCGTTGTCAAGCTCCTCTGGAGCAACTACCTGGTGCACCAAACCTAGACTCAGAGCCTCATGCGCGCTCAACTGAGTTCCAGTCAACGCTAAACGACGCGCCTGGCGCTGTCCGACGGCCTCAACGAGGTACGGGCCGATTACGGCCGGTAGTATCCCAAAACGTGCCTCACTGACCGAAAAGCGTGCCGACGCGCTCGATATCACAATATCGTGCGCGGCACAGAGCCCGACGCCTCCACCAAATGCATGTCCATGCACTCGCGCAATCGTCGGCTTAGAACAACCTCTAATGGCTTCCATCATCGCGGAAAACCGTCTTGCGTCCGCGAGATTTTCGTCATGACCATTTAGACTTGCTCTTTTCATCCATTGGAGGTCAGCACCCGCGCAGAACGCGCGCCCTGACGACCGAAGCAGCACCATTCTGACATCATCGTCTGCGGAGAGACCCGAATAGACCTCCGTCAGCTCCGCAATCATGACCTCGTCAAAAGCGTTCAGCACGGACTCACGCGCGAGCGCGACACTCGCCAAACCTGCTCCGTCAAGCGCTAGCTCAATTGTTTTGAAATTCTGCTTCATAGCTATGTTCCTTCGCACTTGGTACATTCAAAGAAGGCTTTATGCACTCAACTTGGAAACGATCTTTGCGTTACTGTGTATCGGCATACGTCCCCACCGATGGGCAGATAGCAGCGGCGAAGCGCGATATCTTTCCTCGCCGTAATGCTCTCTCAGATTTATCAACACTCGATGAAAGAGTTCCACACCTACCTCATCCGCCCATTTGAGTGGACCGATAGGGTAATTGACACCCTTTTCCATCGCCAAATCCACATCCTCAGCAGAGCAGACACCCTGATCAACGGCGTCGGAAGCCTCGTTTACAAGCATGGCGACTGTCCGCATGACCACCATACCCGCCACATCCTTCAGCGGAACTACTTCATAGTGACACCTCTGGAGCGCACCAACTATTGCGCGATACGCAGGTTCCGCACATTGCATTGACCGAGATACGCCCACACGTTTAGTCGCCAGGTAATCCTGGGCGAAATCGACCAGAACCACCTCTCGGCCAATTTCGGAGGCGCGCTTCGTTGCCGTTCGACCGTCGGTCTGCATTAGAAAAACACCGTCGATCTCGGCGATGACATCAGGCTCCGCTGTCCGTTCACCTGATACAAGCAATCCCGCATCTATCAACCGTTCCTGCAACTTCGCTCCGGACGATGACTTTGGCCCAAGCTTCACGTTCTCTGGTGCGGATGCCAGTGGTTCAATAGTGGGTTCGGGTCTCTCCGCGCCTTCCGAATAGTCAAAAAAGCCACGCCCCGTCTTCCGGCCCAAGAAGCCGCCGTCTACTAGCTCACGTTGAATGATCGAAGGCGCAAAGCGACGGTCCGCAAACATCGCACTGAAGACTGACTCTGTGACGGCAAAATTCACGTCATGCCCAATCAGATCCATCAATTCGAGCGGTCCCATGCGAAACTGACCTGCTTCGCGCATTAAGGCATCAATTGATGCTGCGTCCGCGACCTTTTCGCTTAGCGAACGCAATCCTTCAGCATAATATGGCCGGGCCACACGGTTCACGATAAAGCCGGGCGTACTTTTTGTATGTACGGGAACCTTGCCCCAATCTCTAGCGGTCGAATAGACGCAATCGGCAATATCTCGTGACGTTGCGAGACCGCTCACTACCTCAACGAGGGCCATGACTGGCGCTGGATTGAAGAAGTGCATTCCAATCAGACGCTCGGGTCGCTTCATTTGCGCGCCAATCGCTGTGATGGAAATCGACGAGGTATTCGTTGCCAGGATGCAGGCATCCTCTACAATCGCTTCGACGTCGGCGAATATTTTCCGCTTTACGTCAAGCCGCTCCGCAACGGCCTCCACAACCAGACCCACCCCTTTTATCTCACTGATGTCATTCACGGCTACGATTCGCGAGATAGCCGACTGAGCTTCAGCTTCACACATCTTTCCCTTTACAATCGCCTTCCCTAGCGCGGTCTCGATGGATCGGATAGCGTTGCTCACAGCATCTTTTTTGACGTCGAACAGGATGACGCGATGCCCTGCAAGTGCAGCAACATGTGCAATTCCTGCCCCCATCGCCCCCGCTCCAATTACAGCTACGGAGCTGGACTTAGACAAACCTTCACACATTTAATACTCCTGATTTTTTTCTCACTGCGAGAGCAAATTTATGCCCATCCCTAGCTCGCCAGCCCGACACCCTTTACCACCAATCCTCAAAATTACAAGATCTGATTACCTGAAATAGTCCGTGGTCGGGCTACTAAACGCGCTGTGCATTCGACTCAATATGGGATTGGGGAGACGAAGGACTCGCGACGGACCGACGCATACGGCCATAGATCGATTCGATGCAATAGTCGCCGAGTGCACAACGCTCGCCCCATCTTTTGGACGGAGGAGAAGTCCATCGTACGCAACGGCTCCTGTTCGCCCCCCAATACAGCAACGTGCAGCGAAGCCCCCTCATTTTGCTCAGACAAATAGACACCAGTCGACTCAGGCGGTACAGGGTTTTCCATGCCTTGCAGCTTCAAATTGGGAGATCCTATACTCGAACCGTCAGGTGCCTTACCATTTGTGGCATCATACACTAGGACGGCGGGTCGTGGTCTTGAATGACGACCTGGCGCGACCACGTGCGTAATTGATCTAGTGCCTCCGGCAACGTCACTCGATGGAATAGTTCGCCGAAAATGAACCGATATGTATGCCGAATCTACGCCCAAATCGTCAGGCGCCATACAATTTCCGAGTATCGTGGTGGTTACCCCAGGCCCTGATTATTCTGGAAATGTGACAGCGGCAAGGAGTTGATGTGATGAACAACCTGGAACGAACCGCGCCTAAGAACGGCCATTCGTCGATAGCCTCTATAGGTTTGACCGACGATTGGATTCTCGCGGATGCACAAGCATTCTCCTCGCTTACGAGTCGCGAGCGCACGGTCTGCATTGGAATTCTAACTGGCTACACGTCTGAAGGAATCGCACTCAACCTTGGCATTTCCATCAACAGTGTCTTGACGTATCGGAAACGTGTGTATGAGAAGCTTGGTATTACCTCGCAAAACGAGCTGTTTATGCTGACGTTTCGCCACCTGCTTGAACAAAGAGCTATAACGACACAGCGTGATTCGATCTTGGATGAAGCTCCCGGCGTCGCCGCCTGAGCGACCGTCCGGACCGGTTCGGTAGCTGCGTCAGTCCCCTCTACAAAGGAGTCGATTCGCTGATCGCTTCCGCACGGTCTGCAAGTTGATTAAGCAGTTGAGTCAACATCGTAAGTTCCGTAGCGTCCATGCGTCCAAAAGCAAACGTCAGGCGACGGCAATGATCGTCCATGATGCGCTTAAGACGCCTACGGCCCTGTGTGCTGAGTTTTACGCGTAAATTGCGCCGATCAACGAGATCCTCGACACGCACCACAAAATCATCCTTCACCAATCCATCGACCAGGCCAGAAATCGTGGCGCGTGTCACGGAAAGCTGGTTGCCCAGCTGCGAGAAGGTGACTGGTTCATCACCCGCCGCCCACACAAGCATCAGCAGTCCCATTTTCGCGGGCGTCAGATCTGTGTTCGAGAGCCATGCTGAGAATGCATTGTCTACGCGCTGGGCCGTCCGGCGCAATGCATAGATGGCGTCGAAAATTTCCGGCGGCAATTCCGGATACATGCGGTGATAGCGCTCCGTCCAGGCGGGCGGCAACGCGTACTGTCCGTGTTTGATTTGGGGATCTTTTTTTGTCATTTGCTGATCAGCCGTCTGCCTGAGGGAGTGGTCATTCGCTGCATCTTACCTTCTCTCGAGAACCATTGGTGAGCAACTCAACTGAACAATGATCAATCTTCTACACGCAATGCAAGTATTCGTGCGCGTTGCAGATGCCGGCAGCTTCGCACAAGCTGCATCCCAGCTCAACGTGTCGACGTCGATAGTCACCCGTCACGTCGCTAACCTCGAATCCCATCTCGGCATCCGCTTGTTTCAGCGCACAACGCGCAAAACTGCCTTAACAGAAGCAGGACGCGAATATATGGTGGGATGTCGTTCTGTACTCGACGAAATCGAGGAACTAGAGGCTCGTGCCACGCTAACATCACGTGAAATAGCAGGCGATCTCCGAATCGTCGCATCCGGCAGCTTTTCCTTGTTCCAGCTCGCGCCATTTTTTGCTGAGTACCAGCGCGAATATCCACGCGTCGTCTTACGGGTCATTCTGACAGAGCAACCGGTGGACCTGCTGGACGCCGGATTCGACGTCGGGATTGTCGTGGATAGGATGATCACCTCTTCATCCCTTATCGCGCGCAGGCTGGTTCGCGCTTCGCGAGTACCCGTTGCAGCACCACGCTATCTGACAGGCGCGGGTTCGCCTCGCATACCCACTGACTTGGCCAAACATCGCATCCTCAGTCAAACACAAGAAACAGGAACGCTGTCATGGACGTTTGCAAAGGAGGACCAAGAGCAAATTGTTGTCAACCCATCGTTTACGGTGAACAATGCGACAATGCTCAAACAGGCTGCACTCGCCGGAATGGGAATTGCAATGTTGCCGGCAGGCCTCGTTTCCGACGATCTACTCGCCGGAAACTTGATTCGGCTCTTACCGGACTATACGGTTGTGAACTCCGACGTCGAGGTTTCCCTCGTCTACCCTAGCCGTCAATATATTCCACAAAAGGTACGGACTTTCATCGACCGCGCTATCGAGTATTTCCGATGACGCTCCGAGGGTCTGCGCACTCACCTCGCTTGGCGCGCAAGTGTCTGTGGAGCGGTTAGATTCGCAGTCCGGCTCCCTTGAGTGCTCGCAACCAGTGCGGCCGGGTAGTTAGGATCATTCATCGGCATGAGACCCGATTTTTCAGTCGCAAGCAATTCGGCTTTCACTTCTGCGCGGGTTTTACCGTACTGGGTTTCGGCCGGCGCTGTATTCTGTGCGGGGAGCACCTGCGAAAAAACGGGGCCACTACACAAGAGCAGGGCGATGGCAACTCTGGACAAGCTTTTCATGGCAATCCAACTGAAAGCATTAGTGATGGCTGGAGTATAGTGTGCCAAGCTGCTTGCCACGACGGTATCCCGGGCAATGGGATATGAACAAAGTTGCAACAATGTGCGCACTGCCCCAAACGCACCCGCGACACCGCCCTCACAAAGAGATGCTTTTAGCGCGATGGTCAGCTTTGTGCAGCTTCATACGCATTGCTGCACACCGCCTAGCGCCCATTGTTTGTCGCAAGGAATCATGTCTTTCACGACGGCGCGTTAGGTATCCGAATGCGACCTGACTCGATGTCGACGAACACATAGTGGAGCCCCGCCTCTTGTCGTGGTGTGTAGCCGGGAGGAACCGCATCGTCGTTAACCAACAGGAGTCGATATGTGGCCGCGCCTCCGTTCGACCGAAGCTTCGAAACCGCTTTCTGCTTCTTCGGTCCGAAGAACGATGGAGCTACATTAAATGCCTCGCCCACCCGCGTGCGGCCGCTCTGGTCCGTTCCATTCAAATCGAAGCCATTGCGGTCTTCGTTGCCGAACTCAACAAGATAGCGCTCGATGCCAAACATACCGGCCTGGATCAATCCTGCCACGCCACGCAGAATGACGAGGTCAGACATGATTCGGTTGGCGGCCTCAAAGAGGGTGACGCCGGGATATGGTCCATGCATCAACTTCTCCCGCTTTAGCGCCGTGAGCAGCGGAATCCCACGGAGGCCATGGATGGAGTCGCCAAGTTCCGCAAGCGTATCCTTGACGTCCTCCCCGCCCTCAGCCTGCGGCTGCCGCGCAAGGCGCGGGAAGGACGGGGATTCCTACTGCTAGACGGCGACGTCCCGCCGCGAGAATGTTCACTGCCGCATTGATGTCGCGATGATGATACGCACCACATTCGAAGCAGGCCCATTCCCTTATTCCAAGACCTTCCCGGCCCTTCGGGCCAGTGCGCCTGTTACAGCAACCGCAGGTCTGGGTTGAGTATTTTTCATCGACCTCATCGAACCACACGCCCGCGCAATCGCTTTTATATTGCAGCATGGTCCGGAACAGGCTCCAGCCCGCATCGAGCACGGACTTCGCCATCCGTGTCCTCGCGAGCGCCGAAGCGTTCACGTTGCCGATGAAGATGGCGCCGTATTGCTGGACGAGCGCCGTGGAAAGCTTGTGCAACTGGTCCTTCCGGGAGTTTTTGATTTTTGGATGGAGCGCACGCACTCGCGCCTTCTTCCTTGCGCATTGTGCTTTCGCCAGCACCGTCTCGAGCTTGCGGTAGTGTCGGTCGAGGGTGATGACCTGAGCATCACTGGTTGCGGCGAAGTCTTTCAGGCCGAGATCAATGCCCGCGGAACGTTCGACCTCGCCGGTGGCGGGCGTCGGCGTCTTTTCTACCTTGATGGTCACGTTCAGGTACCACCGGCCGCGTGCATCCTCGCTGAAGCTCCCGGCACCAAGCTTGTACCGGGAGAGACCGTAGCTGTCCCACAGTGACAGCCGCGTGCCTGCGAAGAACACCTGTCCGTTGCGATACCGGATGGCACTCGCCTTGAACGGAATCCAGCCGAGCGAGCGGCGGGGTCCGCCCGACGCGCGCCAGCGCAGCCGGGTCTTGCCGGCCTGTTTCCGGCGCACCGCATACTCTTCGCCGATGGCCTGGAGAGTCTGCGAGTGCAGGTGCAGTCCGGCCTTGCCCGCGCCCCGGGTGAACGGATGGAAATCGTAGCCCGACAGGAAGCGCTGCTCCCGCTGCCAGACCATATGGGAGAGCTCATTGCAGTAGTTCCACACGAAGTTGACCTCGCGCGCGAGTACACGCAACAGCTTTGCGTGTTTGTCTTTGAGTCTGAAGCGCAGGACCCGGGTGGTGAGGGACATGTGCCAATACGGTTGTTTCTCCGTATAGGCACGTCGCCGTTTCCCCGTTGAAAATCACGCGATTCCTGCTTCGCTGTCTACACCTGCCTTTCATCCCCGGCCTGAAGGCCGAGGTTTTCAGGCCGATTGCGGATAAACTCCTGCGTAATCTGACTAATATTGGATGCGCTCAAGACGCGTTCTTGTTGCTGCATAGGAAGTTTCTCTTCAGAATATGTCGCTGCCGGCGACGGGATTGACTCGACAGCAATGCTGCGCCTAGCTTGCCTTCTTGGCCGTTTCCCGATGGCGGTACGTTTCGGCAACAAAGTCAATGAACGCCACTGCCGAAGCGACTGCAAGACGGGCGTGGCGCGGCTGCAAGCCTCGGTGTTGACCGTCACGGCCATGACCAGTCCCGTAGAGTCCACGTAATTGAGCCAAATTGTTGGTGAGCTGAGTGAGATTGCGCAAGATCAGCCGAATGTTGTCTGCCCCCTTCGTTTCGTCCGTGATCCCTTCCGGTACAAGTTGCAGCTCACGGGCGACCTTCTTTGTCAGATCGCCCAGATCTTCCGATTTGGTAAACGCGACACCTTTCTTCGTCAGAATCGTTTTGCAGCAGGTTTCAATGAGTTCCTTTGCCGTTCCGATCGCTAGCGCAGGATCCCGGTCCACGGCCAGCTCCAGTCGCTCAATCTCTTTCGCCATCCAACCTGCATCCAGCGCCTCGGCCACGGTCCGCGCGCGTGATACTGCGCGAGAGCCGTTATGGGCGATTCGACGGTATGCAAAACGCGGCCGTCCTGCAATACGCTCCTCTTCGTAGAGCTCCCATCCGGCATGGCTCAACTGACCATTGAAATGAGAAACCAGTTTGAGGACTTCCTCTCGATCCGGCCGCACAAGCGGGTGGACCACTTCGCACAGAAAGCGTAGAAAACGGTCTGCGGGGCCATCGACAAGATCGAAGCGACTGTCCGAGTAAACCCAATCTCGGTCCCAGTCATCGTTGTTGACGCAGTGCTGCCATATGTCTCCAGCTGCATCCTTGAATCGACTGTCCGTCGAAGGATATTGCTGCAGATCAAACAGGCGACTCAGAAACTCGACCTCGTCAAGCTTCCCAAACCACGCTACGTCTTCTAGCCGCATTCCGTCCAGGATATTGATACGAATCTGCCTTGAGAGCCCCGTGCCCTCCACCCTCCAATCCTTGCGCTTCACATTCTCTGGAACGATCCTGGCCGAGTACCAGTTTTGGGTTTCTTGCTCAAGGATAGATTTTAGTCTTGCCGTTATTTGTTCATCTAACTGCGCCCGTTTAGCGCCTAGCCTCGCATATTCTTGCGCAGGGACCTCGAACTGAACCTCCCAGATTTCAGTACCACCGTTCCAGTTGTCGTAGCCCGTCTGTTCGGCCCGCGCGGGATAGGTGCGTACAAGACCGGCCGCCTCGGCCATACCCTCTGCTTCCAGCAGCGCAAAGGTGGTCGCAAGTACCTCCTCCAGATAATTAGCCTCCACCCGTTGCCTCTCGCGAAAGATTGCCGTTTCGAACGACCTTGTCTCGGCAGAATTTACGATAACGAGCCATCCGGTGCCCTTCGACTGAATCAGGACTCAACCGGTCAGTGAGCGCTGGACAACGTTTTGAAGAAGAACGCGACCGCATCTACGGGCCGCGAGTGACGATCTGATATCGTACCTGTCAGGACCATGCTGTAGTACAAGAGCGATGACACTGGCGTATGGTTCGAGGAGGTCGACGAAGAATACTCAAGCCAGACTTGCAGCTGCTGCAAAAGGCGCACGGGCCAGAAGAGGCTGGAAGGTCTTGGAATAAGAGAATGGGCCTGTCCAGAGTGAGCGCATATCATCCTCGCGACATCAATGCGGCAGAGAACATTCTCGCGGCGGGACGTTGCCGCCGTGCAGAAGGAATCCCCGTCCCTCCCGCGCCTTGCGTGGTAGTCGCAGGCTGAGGACGGGGAGGATGTCAAACCTAGGCCTTTTCCCGTTTGTCCGCATCTGCGTCGCGTTTCGAGATCAGCTTGTAGTGCATTTGCTTCGCTCCCTGCATCTTCTGGTTGACCTCGACGAAGACGTTGTTCAGGGATTTGTTGGCAGCATCGTGGACATAGCCGGTCATTCCCGCCCGGTGTCGATCCATATCCGCATTTACAACGACGCCTCGTGTTAACAATCTCACCTTTTCGATGATGTTCTTGTATTCAGCCTTCCTCATTGACGAGGTGTCCACGGCAAGGACGAACGTTTCTCCGGTGCCAAGACGTCCCTCGTTAAGCTTCGCAATACACGCGTCTAGCGGACGAACCTCAACGCGCTTCCCTTCTTGCTCAAATGCACTTTCAAGCCTTCCAACGAGGTAGTCTTTCTTCAAATATCCGACGATGACGTGGTCTTCGGCCTTCAGGACGAACTCGCCGTGCAGACGGCAGGTCTGGGCGTTTCGAACAAGCATGCCAATATCTCGCTGTCCAATGGGCAACAGTGCACTCTTAGCGACTTTTAGCTTGTTCCGAGCATTCTTCAACCGCAGTTCCGCTTCCGCTGACCGGACACTCCCAAGCGCCGAGAGCAGTTTGAAAGTCGCATCAAGTCGTTGCGCGATTGACCTCACCATTGCCGACTTGGCGTCCGTACCCTTGAGCGTCCCAATCATCCGTAAATCGTGTTCTGCGGAAGCCAGCATTGGAGGAATGGGGTCAAGCTCTCGCCGGTCGTCAAAGTGGAAAAGCGAGGCCGCCGAAGACAGTTCTTTCGGGGCTGACTCTCGACCTTTGGACAACCCGGCCCTGTCAACGAGCTTGCCCGATATTTCTGCGTTCCGAGCAGCCGTCACCCGCCTGCCAGTCGGGGCCGCGGCAGTCGCATCGCCCGGCATCAGAGATGTCATTCCGTCAAGTTCACCAAACAGTCGTTCCAACTCTGCCATAAGCGCCGGCTTCCGGCCCTGATTGACGGAATAAACCTTCGTCCGGCCACCGGACCGACCGGCGACGGGCTGCAGTTCTGTACTGAAATCGTCCTTCCGACGACTTAGCACGGTATAAACTGTATTGCGTGGCACACCGACATCGGCCGCAATCTCTGCCACGGTAAACCGCACGCGTCGCAGCATTGCCGCGAGGATTTTGTAAGTTTTCATGGTCTTCACCAGAGCGTCCAAAGCCAGTATAGCACTCATCTTTCATTTGAAAGATGAGTCTCTACGCGACCAGTGTTTCTAGCAATGCGATGGCATTCCTGTCGCGTGCGAACTGCTCTGCCGCCTTGATCCACGCAGTGGGAGCCATCGTGGCCGCCTCTACGGGAGTTCGCGCATTGCCTAGCCGCTCCCCGATTCGGGTCACAAGACTGGCCCGCTTCTCGTCGCCCACTGACGACACGTTGACGCCCATTGAGAACTGCGCGGTAAGCCAAAAAGCACGTTCCTGCCCCATTTCTGGCGAGACACCTCTGAACATAAAGTAGAGACTCTCAGCCGCACGTGCACCGACCCTGTTCTTGATGTTCTCGATTTGACCAGTGTCCGGCCGCACACGCGCCCGATGGTAGTCCGACGCCACAGCGACCACGTCCGACCAGCGTAGCCCTTCACTAACGATGGGGCAGTCCTCGCTGATATATCGGAAAAGATGGGCGGCGAGCCAGTCCATCCAACCCTCCGAAAACTCAACGGAGATAAGTGAGAATTCAGTCCCCGTAGCAACGCCACACTTCGCATGTGAAAAGAGTTCATGAACGAATACGTACAGGCTCGCAAGGAAAGACAACAGTGAATACTCCCTGGCATCGACGAACAGGGTTACCCCCGGCTCACCCCGGACACGAAAGCTGCCCCCGACCGCGAATTGCCGCGCCGGACCCTTGGCGCTGTCTGCGAGCAACTGCGTCGATAAACGAACAGTAGTCAAATCACGGCCACCCGCGTACTCGTATGCGTACTCGGTGATTGTCTTTGCGTCTTCGAATAGCAGCTTGATCGGCTTAATGCATAGTCCGTGGTCATCCACGGTTTCCGCATCATGCGCGAAATCCTTTCCACCACGACATGCGCGCTCGGCGGTGCAGCACTTCGCGCACGCGATTTCCCCGGCTGCGCCTACTACAGCGTTGCGCCAAGTCATGACACTTTCGGTGCCGGCTGAACTGCTCTCAATATCGGCAAGCGAAACGAGCGCACCCATCAGGTCATCGAGAGCCCCACCGGAAACCCCGGTTTTCTTTGTGGCTCTGCACTTCGCCTCAAGCACCGATATCGCCGCATGACAGCCCTCGGCACCGACCTGCAGCGAACGTTGAACGTCGCTCTGCAGATCGGCGCGGATAAGTACCAATCGTCCGGCAAGCGGCACCCGATCGGCGAGCGGAATATGTGATGCCATGACTACTTCTGCACCTTCGCGTTCTTTTTCTTGGCCGGAGCCGCCGACTCGGCGGGTGATTCATGCGCCGGCGCCGCCTGCTTCTTCGCCTTACGTTTTGGCTCCGGCGCACTCGAGCCGTTGGCGTCCTTGGACGCTTTCGCTTTGCGCACGGCCTTCTTCACCTTCTTGAGGCTCTCTTTGGACGACGCCGCAGACTCATTCAGGTCAGCATTTGGGTCATTGCCGACGTCCGATTCATTCGCTGCGGAGTCCGTATCCCCGCCGCCGGGCTTTTGCACCTTCTTCTGCTCAAGCTTCTTCGCGGCCCTCCCTTCTTCCTTCTCAAGCTTCTCCGCCGCCTTCTTTTGCTCCTTTTCGAGCTTCTTCGCAGCCTTCGTTTGTTCCCTTTCGAGCTTCGCCGCAGCCTCGCGCTCGCGCTTTGCCTGCTTCCTCTTTTCCATCAGCGCTGGCCTTCCCCAGCGCTCCTGAAGCTGAGGCAGGATGAGATGCTTCCAGACATCGTACGCGGCAATCGAAATCGGACCTTTTACTACCGCAATGTGAAAGAGAGCATCGATAAGCTCGCCAGCCGTCCCCATGCCATCAGGCACGACCGTGACTTGAATCTCAAGCGCTGACTCTCGCACAGCCTGCGCCATTTTTTGCCCGCGCTCGTCAAACGAAGCAAACTTTCCCCCATTCTTGACAAAGGCAACTGCATCCTCCACTGCCGTCCGGAACTCATCCGTGGAAACTTCGTGCGCGAGCACTTCACACGATACCTCGACGGCGTCTTCGATCTCACTTTTAGTCGTCACAACTCGGTCTCCTCTAGGGAAAGGCTTTTATTTTGAGCAACCCTGTATTATGCCACCGCGAACCCAGTTCTTTCTCCGATTCAACATGACACTTACGAAATGACATGAAATCAGATACATGAAATCAACTCTGAATTGCCGAAAAGCCCCGAAATTTTCAAATTTGCACGCCCCCCCCCGCTTTTCTTCTTCAGTAATAAGATAGCGCTCGAAGCTCCCAGAGGGCGCGCACGCGTTTCGCCACCGGCCGACCAGGGAACACCGGAGAAGCACCGAAACGATGCGTATCGCATCAATTTCCGTGTACTCCCTGAACGTATGATGCTCCGAAATTAGCGACGCCCTTACATTAATTCGGCGTTCCGACCTAACGCGAAATGCGGACTCTCTTCGGAACGTGACCGCTCTTCATCGAAGTCGTATGCTACGAGTGGACGTCAAAGCATGTACCTCTAGTAGATTACATTCACCTCCAAATCAACTCGGAAAGGCCACGACTTAATATATCATCAGCGACGACTCCAGCGTCGCCGACCTTAGCTGTGCCGTATGTCGGCATCCATCAATAAAGCGATTTGAAAAGCAATGAATACAAAGAAAAACGAAGCCCGCAGGACGAGATCTGGGTCAGCCCGAAGAGGTAGTGCGACCGACGGGAGCAAGTCGCGTAGAGAGCGCACGATTGAGTCCGGGGCGGCAGAAGTCCGTGGGCAAATCGAGAACGCGGATGACGGCCCAATCTGGTGGGAGAAGACAGTTGAGTATATTTTTGCTCTGCGCTATATGAAGGAATACACGCTGATTTGCCCACTTTCCGGAAAGCACGAGCGCGCTGGGGATGTGCTAAGCAATGCAGGAACGAAATGGTGTCTCATCGAGTTTAAGCGATTCGGTCCGCCCAAGTCCACGCATCAAGCAGAGAACTCCGAATCAGAAAAGAACGGAGTAACCGGAACGAATAGCGAAAACAGAAAATTCCTAGGGTCGACAGAAGCACAGACAACCTTTCACCTCTACAGGCACGAATTGGGTAAGAAGAACAACGAAATCCCGTTTCATAGCATCGTGCATGGAAAGCCTGTTGAAAACAAGATCACGCTCGGAGCACACGACTATTGGGATCCGACCAAGGGGCGAGAGACCGAGAAGCTATTCACCCTTGGCACTGAGTACGCAACGTTTAAAAACTACGTGGACCTATTTGTGAAAGCAAAGAGTGGCAATTCTGGCGCGGGCGGTGGATCGGGTAGTGGCGGTGGTGGTGGCGGCAACACACCGCGCGACGACACCGACCCGTCAAACACTCCTGGCACTGGTGTTGCGCCCGAACCCGAGGCAATTGACTACACGAACGTCATTGCGGTTACGCAGCATCACGAGCTGTTCTGTTGCCCGCTGAGCGATTTCATGGTAATGCTCCACGACACCGGCGGAAATCCACCTCCACCAGATGACGAAGACGGCGGTATCGCCGATACCCCGAAGGCACCACGCGACTTTGGTAGCGGTGGCGTGGCAAAACAGTTCGATCCGGTCACTGTTATAGGACGAGATCCTGAAAAGGAGCGAAGCTGGGTCAACGACGAAACAATGGCCGACGCGACCTAGCAGGCGCCACCACCCGGTTCAAGGTTCAACGCCCAAAAGCCGCCTTCCCGAAAGCTGCGCTGCCCTTGATGCTGAAAGGGTCTGGCCTGGTCCGGCCAGACTCGGCTCAGCGCCCGACTGGCACTACACGCTTACGACCACGCATAGTCCCCGCGCGCACCAACACCAGCGCATCGCCCTAGATGCCTCACCATCTTAAACCTCGCCTGCCCGGCTCTTCGTCGTCTTAGCAGTGACACTACCGGTTCGCTTTGCGTCAGAACCGCTATCGTTACTTACGACGCTGCCATCGTCTTGCCAGTGACCACGTCTTGCGGGCTGCAGACTGGCAAATCAGACGTTCACGTCAGCCGTAACCTCCCAACCCGAGACGTCGTTCCGGTGACCACTCGCGCCGCTTGGTATCAGCACGCAATGCAGTTCGTTTGCGTTATCGAACCCGATCAGGATGTTGTCTCCCTCATGTGCGCGAGCCATCACCTTGTTTTCCCGAAAATAGAGCCGGTGTTCGGATCGCGTCGGATGCTTTCTCCGAGCGTCGTACCAAGTCACTTTAGCTCGGTCGGTAATGGCTTCCCCTCTCAAAGAGAACACCGCTTCTCGTTCAAAGCTGTCCTCGCCAAATATCTGTTCGAGCTGCGCGACTCCGTTGAACTCATGTTGATGGGACTTCTCCGGATCGGCTTCGGTTGCCGAGAGCAACTTGATACAGGCGTTTCTCAGGACAATCGCTCTATCGCTCATCTTTTGTCTCCCGTCAGTAACACCCTACTACTCCCTATTAACGCCTACCGAACAACACGTACTTCCACTGCGAACGAGATACGGTCGCCCCGACTGCAGCAGAACGACTAAAAGCTCACGCGTATGAAGCAGCGGCGCAGCCTTCCCACGCGTGACCTCATGCGCGGCCACGGCAAGCCAGACTACGCAATATCGACCGGTACCGCCGGGAAGTCAACGACCGTCCGCAGTGACTCGTTCACATAGTTTGTAAACGTATTAATAGCCACATGGCCAATAATCTCAAGCAGCTCTTCATCACTGTACCCTGCGTCCTTGACTTTTTGAACGTCTTCAACGCTTACCTGACCCCGATCCTTCGCCAGCTTAACGGCAAACTCGACCGCTACCGCCGCGCGCCCGTCGTTGGATGTTCCCTTTCGGTTGGCCGCAACCTCCCCCTCTCCAACGCCATCAACGCGGACACCAACGTACGTATGAGCCGAGAGACAATACTGGCACCCGTCTAGCTGAGCGATTGCAAGTGCAATCCTGTTCCTGGTCTTCCGGTCGAGCATGCCCTCACCAAGGGCGTTGTTGAATGCAAGGTAGCCCTTAAGCATTTGCGGGCTATTCGATATTAGCCGAAACATGTTCGGAACCTTGCCGAGTTTGCGTTGCACGCCTTGAAGATACGACTGTGATTCCAAGGGCGCGCCTTCGATCGTCTCCGGCGTCTGGATGAGTGACATATTAGTTACCTCATGCGATTTATCACGATGGCTCAGCCATTCTTAGTGCTAGCGTTGCCTAGGCAGGAGTGAGCACATGCGCCAACAAGCTTTCCTCCGTTGACAATCAAACAGCCGCCCACTGGTTCACCGAAAATCACAAACAGATCCTGCGCCCCACTACCTCCGAGACTTTCGAATCGAATATGCGAGAACAACCGGAATCCGACTCTGGGCACGCAGCATTTACGAGTCTTGCAAGTCCTCGATCCCCGCTTGCTAATTGCGCGAAGCTTTCCTCTGCGTGGTGGTGGTCACACGCGTGCATGAAAATGATGATCACCCGAAAAGGCCAATATCGCGATGAGCTCGCGTGCCTAAAACGCACTGTCCATCATCGGCTTTTCGCGGCGCCTTCTCTCAGCAGGATTAGCAGCGTCGCGCCTTTTAGTACGCATTCAATGACAGACAGGTAGAAACCCAGTCTGAAAGCGTCATACTCGGTTGAAATGCTCGGTACAATCGCGACGACACTAGTTGCACAGATAAAGATCACCACAGATCTGGCAAGGACCAATCCGCGCAACGCGAAAAAAACGGAGGTCCCAAGGATCGCCTTTGAAAGCACAAGCGCAAGTGCCTCATCTATCTTCTCGCATCCCGCGAACTCCCAAGGCAACTCCACCATCGCCCATATCCAGACGCATACACTCAAAAGAAGGCCTGGTGATACTCCGAGTCTGTCAAACGCTCCCCGCTTTTCGCGCGGTACGTCGCCTGCACTCATAGCTCGTCTCCGCACGCCATCACTGGCACATGCGTCAAACCTATCTCACCTTCGTGACAATCTCAGTCCGCGTGGTAGCGGAGATCACTGAATTGTTGAGCCGTGGAGACATTCTGACTCCGCACCGCCGCACGTCTTTCGGAAAAAGCTATCAATTGCAAATTGGCACGCCATTGGCGAAGATACTCGCCACAACAAGCCAATCGTTCATCGCACCGCGCAAACTCGAAAGACTAGAGCAGGACGGGAAGACGGCCGAGAATGACTGATGGGAGGAATTATTCGCTCACGACAAGGCCGGGCTGAGCTCTCCCCTAAAGACTGAAATACGTTGCAACGATCAGCACAGTCATCATATTTGTCGGCGGACAGTCCTCGCTCCACCTGGGTGTAGATCAAAGCACTTTTACAGCATCGACCCGTTACGCCATCGCGCTGATGGATCACTATCAACGCCAAGAACGCATTTGAATCGTCGGTCAGACACACTGCGGTCGTCGAAGGAAGAAGAAGAGAGTGACCGGTCAGAAATGGTCGATGTTCTCTTCTTCGTACAGCCTATAGATAAGGTCGAGCATGCGCGATAATTCCTCAGATTCGTCGGACGCGCGAAAACTCATGATGATAGGCGACGTTAGGTCTTCTCCGTCGAGTTCCTTGTAACTTACGTCGTCGCGCTTGAGTCCGTAGATGCTGCCAGGGACGATCGAGATTCCCTCACCAGCGGCGACGAGCCCAAGTGCGATTTGCACTTCACGAGTTTCGTAGATGGACTTCGGCTGGAGCCCCCGATCTCGAAATCCCGCGAGCACCTGGTCAGCAAAACTTGGGCGCGGCGCTTTGGGAAAAATTATGAGGGTATCGTTGATCAGATCCCGAATAGACAGCGCCTGTCGAGATTCCGATAACGCATGTCCAGCCGGTAGCGCGACAATCATGCGCTCGTCGCGCAAAACAATACGCCTGACCTTTGGATCTTCGTAACGAATCCGACCAAACCCAACATCTATGGTGCCATCACTCAGTGCCTTGATTTGATCCATCGTCGACAGTTCGTGCAACGTCAGCACAACATCGCTGTACTCGTTGCGAAACCGCCGTATGACCTTCGGTAGCAGGCCATACAGCGTCGAACCAACGAACCCTACTGACAGACCACGCTCAACCTTGCTAACACGTCGAGTCATCGACTCCAATTGATCCGCTTGCGCCAACACTTGCAGTGCGTGCGAATAGAAAAAACGGCCTGTATCTGTCAGCTCTAGTAGGCGTGAATTTCGTACAAACAGTTGCGCACCCAACAGATCCTCTAGTTGGCGGATCTGCCTGCTTAATGGCGGCTGCGCCATATGCAGTCGTAGTGCGGCTCGCGTGATATTGCGCTCCTCAACCACGGCAACAAAATAGCGCAAATGCCGCAATTCCATGAGTTTTGACTCGGTTGAAAATCGACCGCCGCAAGATTATCCATATTCACTTCGTCACTTGCAGCGACCGGATGATGCCAGCATTCAGCAGGCATCTTCCTCGAATTCGAGTATAAACTGTCGCACGAGTTGCCGGCCTGAACGTATTTCGGCAACTCGTGGCTAATCGAGATCAGAAGGGGTAAATAATCGGTTTGTCCAGAGCACTAACCCACTGAGTCTGCGTAAACTCATGGAAATTCGCCGGCCCGCCGAATCTTCCTCCATTCCCCGACGAGCCCATACCGCCGAACGGAATGTGGAATTCGTTATTGACCGTTTGATCGTTCACATGAACCATACCCGCCCGGATCCGCGAAGACAATGCCAAACCGCGCGACATGGACCGCGTGTGTACCGCCGCCGCCAAGCCATAATCCGATGTGTTGACGAGTGCCACCGCTTCATCATCGTTGTCAAAGACAGTGATCGGCGCAACCGGTCCAAAAATCTCGTCAGTGAAGGCTGGCATGTCCTTGGTCACACCTGCCAAGACAGTCGGTTCATAAAAGAGATTCGTGTATTTCCCCCCCGTCAACAAAGTTGCTCCGGAGGCGATGCTTTTCTGGACGATGTTGTCGATGCGGTCCCGTTGCTTCTGATTGATCAAAGGCCCCAAGTGGACTTGATCCTTATGCGGGTCACCCACTAGCAACTTTTTCGCGCGCTCAGCTAGCTTTTGCGCGTATTCATTCACTAGGGAGCGGTGTACGAGATGACGGCCTGTCTGCATACAGATCTGGCCCTGATGAAGAAAAGCACCCCATGCACCGCTCGATGCCGCCGCGTCGACGTCAGCGTCGTCGAGCACAACAATCGCGTTGTTGCCACCTAACTCAAGTGCGACTTTTTTGAGCATCTGCCCGCAGATCTGTCCGATTGAGCGACCAACTGCCGTCGAACCAGTAAACGAGATCATCCCTACCTTGGGATGACGCACCAGTGCATCGCCCGTGACTGGCCCGCCGGGGATGACGTGCAAGACCCCGCTCGGCAAGCCCGCATCTTCGAACACGCTGGCCAACAGGAGACCACCTGATACCGCGCTCTGCAGATCAGGCTTGAGGATGACAGCATTGCCAACTGCCAGAGCGGGTGCGACCGACCTCATGGCAAGGAGGATCGGGAAATTCCATGGAGCAATGACACCGACCACACCGACAGGGACGTGGCGACAGATATTCAATCGGCCCGGCATCGCAGAAGGATACAAAGCGCCATCAGGCTGCATCGGCATCGCAGCTGCCATAAGCAGTTGCTCGTATGTCGCGTGCAGTTCCCACTCGGCCTTCGCAGGTGTCGAACCGCACTCGCGAACGTTCCATTCATTGATCTCGGCTGCGCGGTCCTTGAGTAGTCTCGCTGCCTCACGCAATATCGCGGCCCGCTGGTCGAACGGCATCGACGCCCAAGACTGCTGAGCTTCTGCGGCCGACGTCGCTGCGAGATCCACGTCCTCAGGAAGTCCCACTCCGATCGTCGAAAGTATTTCTCCCGTGGACGGCTCAATGACGGGCGCAACACCGCCCGTGGCGCTTCCCCATCCGTTCGAAAAGATATGACCTTCCCAAACGCACGACTGGTTAACTTCGCTCATTCTGTCTCTCCAAAAATTGTTTATATGACTTCTGTTGCCATATTGCTCAATCAGCGGGTGCAACCAATTGCTGCATACGGTCTGGAACGTTGTTTCCGTTTCTTGAAATCGCGAGGGAGGCAATCGCGGCAACTGCGCCGGGAATGGCGAACACCATGAAGTTAAAGCCGATTGAAAATTTCTGGCTAAGCAGGTAACCGCCTAGCGCCGGACCTGCAATTGCACCAAGTCTGCCTACTGCGGCCGCCCAACCAATCCCCGTTGACCGGATTGCGGACGGGTATAGCTGCGCCGCAAACGAATGCACGACGCACAAAGTGCCGACTGTCGTCGCACCGGCGCACATGAGAAGCAGATTCAGTACGACTGTGGTCTGCCTGTATCCAAGCAGGAAGATAGAAATAGCTGCGATCACGAAGAACAGAATCAACGTCGGCTTGCCGCCGTATCGGTCTGCAAGCCACCCGCTAAACAAACCGCCAAATATCGCTCCAACATTGAGAACGGTGAGGAACGTCAGACTCGACCCAAGCGAGTAACCGTTCGCAGCCATCAACTTGGGTAGCCAAGTGTTCAAGCCATACACCATCAGCATGCACATCCCGAAAGCGATCCACAGGAGAAGCGTGTCCAAAATGTTACCGCGCGCAAACAGTTCGACCGTACGCGAACGCGCCGGATCTTCTTGCGCCTCAGCGGACGAAGTCGCAAGGCTCGACGAACTACCGCGAAATTCGGGCGCATACCGCTTGAGTATGGGATCGGCTTCCGTGTAGCGTCCACGTGCAATGAGGTAGCTGATAGACTCCGGCAGCCAGAAATACAGGGCCGGGAGGACCAACAAGGGAAGGCCTGCAACGAGGAAGTTCGCACGCCATCCGAAGGCCGGCGTGATCACTTTGCCTGTTAGGGCCGCGATTACGCCGCCTACCGAATAGAAGCTCAGCATGACGGTCACCATGATGTTGCGCTTTCCAGATGGCGACATCTCCGTCATAAGCGCGACTACGTTCGGAACCATGCCACCGAGGCCAACGCCCGTAAAAAAGCGGCATGCTGTGAACTGCGTGGCGCTATCACAAAATCCGTTGCCCAACGCGGCCAGACCAAAGACCCCTAGGCATGCAAGAATGACACGTTTTCGCCCGAATCTGTCCGAGGAGCTACCGAGCGTTAATGCGCCCACCATCATTCCGGTCAACGCGCTGCTTCCGATTATCCCTGCGACAACTGGCGAGAGCTTCCAGTCGATCATCAGTTGAGGAAGCACAGACCCATAGATCACGAGGTCATACCCATCAAACAGCATGAGCATCGCGCACCAGAACATGATCGCGACGTGAAACGAGTTCAGGGGAGTGTCCTTCAACACATCGTCGATGACGTTGTGGTTCATCTGTGTCTCCAACTTTGTCACGAGTATTTATATTTGGCGCTTCTTGTCCAACAAGTCGCAAGATCACACGGTGTACCGCTCGATTTCCTGTTCCCGCCAAATGATGCCGGCGCCCGGTTCGGTGCCAAAATGTGCCTTGCCGTCCTTGAATTCGATCACCGGTTCCAGAACGGGACCTGCAAGGTCCATCTTCTCGAGCCAATGACAGGTTGGAGTCACCGCTAGCAAGTGCGCACTGAACTCCTGGAAGATGTGGCTCGACATCGGCAGGCTATGCTGTTCCGCCAGAACACTCGCTTGTAGCCACCCACTGACTCCGCCAATCTTCATCAGATCGGGCATGCAAAGATCGCACGCGCCAGCCGCGATGGCTTTGTTCATCTCGTCCGGCCCAAACCAGTTTTCCCCCATTTGGACCGGCGTTCGCACCGCATTTCGGATGACTGAATGCCCTGCGAAGTCGTTCTGCAGGGTCGGCTCTTCAATCCAGGCAACCCCTTCCTCGCCCAACACGCGCCCCCGTCGCACGGCTTCAGGCACCGTCAGCCCCTGGTTGTAGTCGACCATGATCTGGACGCCTTCACCGACGACATCGCGGATTGCGCGCACAACACATAGATCGTGCTCCAGCGTCGGGTAACCGATTTTTGTTTTAATGGCAGTAAACCCCTGTTGCGCGGCATCGTGGGCTCGCTTCACGGCGAGCTCAACATCGTCCATGCTATGACTGTCGTAGGCCGGGAGCGGACGTACAGTCCCACCTAAAAGCTCAACGAGTGGCAAGATGTGTGCTTTCGCAAGTGCATCCCAGGCCGCCATATCGATGCCGGCCGTCGCCATGCGCACGAGGCCGGTATTTCCAAGCAGCCTGAAACGCGACTGCAGCACTCGACCGATCTCGTATGGAGCCAGGCTCATGCCTTCAACAACAGCCGCCAGCTCTTCCACCATCTGTTGCACCGGTTTGAGCGCTAATGGCGTGTACGTGAAGAGATAGGCGCACCCGGTTATACCCGCATTGGTCAGAAGGTCGATAAGGACCAACGGGGACGTCGCCACAACGCCAACAGCCGTCTTGACGGGATACTGAAGCGGTACATTGACTGCGCGGGCGCGCAGCCCGGTAATTTTGATGTCGTCCATTCTTTGCCACCGGAGTGTCAGATACATTCGCGGCCCAAGGCCACAGATACGTGCGATTGGGGGGTAGAGACGAAATCGCGCGTTAGTTGTTCCACGTCCGGGCAACCGATCTGCGCGAGCGTGGTGTCGATTTCCCTCTTCATGATCGACAGCACGGATTCGACCCCGCGCTGCCCATCTGCGGCAAGCCCATACAGCGTGGCTCTACCTAGCAGCACGGCTTTCGCCCCCAACGCCACTGCCTTGACGACGTCCGAGCCGCGACGGACTCCGCTATCGATCAGCACGGGCGCGGCAATCCGATCCGCAGTTTCGCTTAAGGCTTCGAGGGGCGCGATAGCGCTATCCAGTTGACGGCCACCGTGGTTAGAGAGAATCACGCCATCCGCGCCAAACGCGATGCAGCGTTCGGCGTCGTCGGCGCGGCTGATCCCCTTGATGAGCAGCGTGTGAGGCCAGAGATCGCGTAACCATTTGAGGTCATCCCATGCGAAGGTCGTATCCATCTGCCGGCTCATCAACGCCGCCTGTAACTCCACGTCCTGCACGTCTTGACTCGCGAAGTTTGCAAGTTGAGGCATGCCGTAGCGCACCAAGTCGTATGCCCAACGCGGATGCAGCATGCCGTCGACGACGGTTCGCACGCTGTACCGCATTGGCATGCTAAAGCCGTTCCTCATGTCACGTTCGCGCTTGCCGTTGACACCCACGTCAGTGGTCAGCACCAGTGTTGTGTAGCCGGCGTCATACGCGCGTTTCACGAGCAGTTTCGCGAGCGTACGGTGAACAACATACAGCTGGAACCATATCTCGCCGGTCGCTACCTTCGCTACGGTTTCGATCGAGGAAGTCGACGCGGTCGAAAGAGCGAACGGAATTCCGCACTTTCCCGCGGCTTGGACGAGCGCAAGATCACCATCTGGCCAGAAGATACTGTTCAAGCCTGTCGGGGCAATGACAAGGGGCGCAGCCAAAAATCTGCCAAATAGAGTCGTCTGACTGCTCCGTTTGCTGATGTCAATCAGTCGACGCGGCTGTAACTTAACTTCACGGTAGACATCAAGATTGTGTTGTAGACCTATTTCGTCTTCAGCACCGCCGTCAAGGTAATCGAAGACGATTCTGGGAAGGCGCTTCTTCGCTAGTGCACGATAGTCGGCGACGTTCACTGACTTACTCATGGTGCGACCTCTGTGTTCTTAAGCCAGCGTCTCAACTTCGATAAGTACAGGCGATTTGCTCGCAAGTGCCTGCTGAAGCGATTGCCTCAATGAATCGCTGGACGCGGCGCGCATCGCCTGCACGCCATATCCGCGCGCGAGTGCACAGAAGTCGATTCCGGGCACGTCGAGACCGGGTACGTCCTCCACCTGCAGCACACCTGCGAACCATCGCAACGCGCCATATGTACCGTTCTTCAAGATGACGAAGATGGCAGGAATGTTATATTGGGCCGCCGTCCAGAGCGCCTGAATTCCATAGTTCGCCGACCCGTCACCAATCACCCCAATCACGCGCCTGTCAGGCTTTGCCAACTGGATGCCGACTGCGGCCGGGAGCGCAAATCCGAGTCCACCAGCGGCGGCGAAGTAATAACTCCCCTGCTCCGTCATACGGAGCCGCTTCCACAGGATGTTCGTCGTCGAGGTCGACTCGTTTACGTAAATTGCGTCGTGCGGCGCCACTTCGTCGAGAATGTCAAAAACGCGTTCGGGGGCGAGAGGGCCCGGTCGCTCCGGAGCCGGTTCAGGACGACTCAGCGAGAGCGGCATGGGACGCGAAGCCTTATTGGTCGTTTCGCACAACATCCGCAGCGTCAAAGCGATGTCTGCAATAATCGCGTCGCCCATTGGCGCGCGCGTCGCCTCGTTGATGTCACAGGTAATCGCAATAAGGCGCGTGCCCTTGGGCAGGTAGTCACCGGGCTCGTACTGGTGATACCTGAATACCGGGGCACCCACGACTAGTACAAGATCGTACCCGTCAAGCAACCGGCTAATGCTCGCAATGCCCGCAGGAAGCAATCCGCGGAAGCACGGGTGTGATGTAGGGAACGAACAGCGCGGCGCCGAAGGCGCCATCCACACTGGCATGGACAACTTTTCGGCAAGCTCGACCGCTGATCCGTTAGCACCGCACGCGTCGACGTCCGGACCAACGACCATCACTGGATTCGACGCTTGCTCGAGCCTGCGTGCGAGCGAATAGAGCGTGTCCGGGGACGGCAGGCCGGCCAACTCAACGCGTCGACTGACAAGGTGTTCGACACCCGGCTTAACCTCCTCTTTCCAGTCGTCATAGGGCACAGACAGGTACACAGGCCCCTTAGCCGGCGTTGCCGCCGTATGAATCGCCCGACTCAAGGCCAGCGGCACCTCCTGCGCACAAGTCGGCTCGCAGCTCCACTTGACGAGAGGTCGTGGCAAACTGGCAGCATCAACGTTCGCCAGCAACGCCTCAACGCCCACCATCGATCGTACCTGCTGCCCGGCAGTTACGACCAGCGGTGTGTGCGAATTCCACGCGTTGGTGAGCGCGCCCATGGCATTACCTGTGCCGGCCGCCGAGTGGAGATTTACGAGCGCCGGCTTCCCGTTCGCTTGGGCGAAACCATCAGCCATGCCGAGAACTGTTCCCTCGTGCAAGCCGAGAATATAGCGAAAGTCCTTTGGGAAGTCCTTGAGAAACGGTAGTTCATTCGAGCCAGGGTTTCCGAAGAAGGTCGTTAATCCTTGCTCGCGCAGAATCTCGTAGCATGCTTGGTGAACGGTCGTCATACGCCATAGTCCTCATCGATCCTCGCATGCTAACTTCCGGCTCGCGATCCATCCAATCATCATTTTTTGGTTCTCGAAATAGACACGGTCTATATAACTCGCCCCGCCATGCCGACGGACTCGCGGGGACCCATTTGGCAAGACTTCGTCACACTTCACGAGATCGCGATTGTGTCGCTACGTTCGTAACGGCCGATTGGCCTTCGGAGAAATCTGCGTACGCAGGCTTACTCAAACTATCCTTGACTTTGCGGTCAACATCGGTCCCGACATGGTTAAATTTGTAAGGTGCCTTACAAATCGAAACTGGACGGCTTGACGCCTGCTCTTCCAGCGATTGCAGATGAACGCATGCCGTTAGCATGAAAGTTCCTAAACAACGTCAATGATCCGTCCATCGATGTTTTAGCAATCGAACAAGCTTGTCTGCACTGTTCCCGAGAAATGGATGCCGATGCCTTCTGGTCTCGCGGGCCGTTCGGGTTTTCTCTGCGTTGCAGGTTAGCGTGGTACAACTATACTTAAACCGTAAGGTCCCATACGTTTTTGGTTGTGTGTAACAGGTCACCCTGCTCGATCGGTACATCGATACAAAGGCGTGAAGTTCATTCATTATCGCTCTCACGGAAAAGTCATGGACGTACGAAAGCATATGCCTCTCGCCCTGCTGTTGACCCCGACAGGAACCCATACTGCAGCATGGCGTCACCCCGACGCACCTCTTAACGATTCAGCCAACTTTGAATACTTCAGGAAGATTGCTGAATCAGCTGAACGCTCCTTTTACGATCTGCTGTTCATCGCAGACTCATTATTTATGAGCCACGGCGAGCGTGGCGGAGAACGTCGCTACCCACGCCACCCTCACCTCGAACTGGAACCACTCAGTCTTCTTTCGGCCCTGTCAGTGGTGACGAAAAACATTGGACTTGCAGCAACCGTTTCCACAACCTATTCGTTTCCGTACGCTACCGCTCGTGCATTCGCCTCACTAGACCATTTAAGCGGTGGCCGCGCAGGATGGAACCTCGTTACCTCGCAGTCCGACCTCGAGGCGCAGAATTACGGCCTCGATGCTCACTTGCAGCACTCTGATCGGTACGCTCGTGCTGCCGAATACGTCGAGATAGTTCAGCAGTTGTGGGATAGCTGGGAAGAAGACGCTCTTGTTGGGGACAAAGAATCGGGAATTGCCATCGATTCGACCAAACTGCACGCGCTAAACCATAAGGGCCAGTATTACTCTGTCAAAGGACCGTTAAACGTGTCACGTCCGCCACAGGGACGACCCGTGATCATTCAAGCAGGATCCTCGAATACCGGGCAAGACCTTGCAGCCAGGACCGCCGACATTGTTTTTACAGCGCAAACTGACAAAAAAGGGGCTCAACTCTTCTATCGCTCAATCAAGGACCGTCTCGCCGCGCATGGCAGGACGCCAGAATCACTGATGGTCATGCCAGGCGTGTATGCGGTCGTCGGAGAGACCGATGCTGAAGCACAGGCGAAGTTTGCACAGTTGCAAGATCTGATCCACCCTGAGGTCGGACGTGAACTTCTCGCAAAGCTGCTCGGCAAGGAAGAGTTCTCGAATATCGATGTGGACAAGCCTTTGCCGATGCTCACGGACGTGAACACGTCGAAAAGCCGACTTGAAATGATCCAAGCGATGGGAGCCGACGGTACCCTGACTGTCCGCGAACTCTACCAACGCCTCGCTCCCGCACGGGGGCATTTAACACTGGTTGGGTCTGCGGAGCGCGTTGCAGAGACCCTCATTGAATGGCGTAACGATGGCGCGGCCGACGGCTTTATGCTCATCCCAGGTGTCATGCCACAGTCGGTCGATGATTTTGACAGACTTGTTCTTCCGATTCTTCGAGACCGCGGCGTCGCACGACGCGCTTATGATGGAAAAACGCTCCGCGAGCGTCTCGGACTGCCGAGGCCAGCGAACAGTTTTATCACGGTGCATAGCCCTTCAGCCACCGTACAGCCGGAACCAAGCCCCCACAGCTAGCATCTAGAACTGTGGATACGCCTTCGAACTCTCTCAGGTATCGACCGAAAAGATGAAAGAGGAACTGGAAAGCGCTTTTCGAAGCGCCATGAGGCAGTACGCCGCCTCAGTTAATATCGTCACCTGCTGTACCCATGGAACCTGGTACGGCATGACTGCGACAGCAATCACATCTCTATGTGCGGACCCACCCTCCCTGCTTTTGTGCATCAACCGTGACAACAACTTTCATGCCGCCATTTCCGAGGCATCGGAATTCTGCGTGAACCTGCTAGCCACCCAGCATCAAGAGATATCCGTAGCGTTCAGCCGTACAGTGACAAATCCTCTGGAGAAATTCTCCACTGGCAGATGGAATTGTGACTCTGATGGGATCCCGTATCTCGCAGATTCGCCAGTGAATATATTCTGCGACATTGCGTCGAACTTCTCTTTCGGCACGCACGATATCGTCGTCGGCACTTGCAAGCGCATCCTCGGAAGCGAACACACTGGAAAATCATCCCCTCTTTTATACACGAACGGGCAATACACTTCCGTTTCCGAGGTACCGTAAATAGTCAGGAACTCGCTGTCGCCCGTCGCGACGCAATGCGGTGGCTTTGACATACTCCGAAAGCGGCGCGCGGTTGCCTGCTAGCGCACAACCCCCTCCGCGTCCTTCTACACGTACCGTTTCGCAGTCAAAATCCGGCTCCATTTTAGGCCAGCTCTCACTACCGTCAAAGAAGCGCGGTCTGAAGGATATGCCGGGCGCTAAAATCGATAGCTACAACATATCAAAAACTTCTTTTCTTAAAAACTTCACGGTATGTTTGCTATGTCTTTTGGCGGAAGAACTTTTTTCCGCTAAATCCGCCGCCTCCCGGCGGCGGTGCCGTGCCTTCGGCACGTGATCCCCAGCCAGGCGACAAGAACTGCTACATCGTTCGAGCTTCCCATCGGCGCCCGCGAATGACCACGATACGAGTATGTGACGGAGCGCCCAAAAAAAATCCCGGGCCAGAAGCTTGGCCCGGGAATGTCGCACCGCACTAACTGCAACGTCACCGAGGGACATTAACATCCACGGCAACGCGTCATATCAGGAATCCTTCGGCGACTCATGGTCATTTCCCAACCAATACGGATCTGACGACACGCCCACACCCATTGGATGTGTTTCGCGTGTATAGAAACGGATGCGTCGACGATCTGGGTCTTCGAGGACAAGAACCCAACCGACGAGTCCAGTAAGCACTGGCGAGTGGGACACGCCAACGCTTTCGAAATGAGCCTCCCACGCCTTCAACTCGTCGTGCGTGTCTACGGTCAACGTCACGTGGTCACGCCCAGCTTCGCTGGCGGCCTGTTCTGGCGAAAGTCTGAGCTCGAGATGCGTTCCAAGCCCATCTACCTCGAGGATGTACGCGAATAAAACACCATCCGGTCGCCGATGATCGAATTTTTCGATTCGACGTGCGCCCAGCGATTTTTCGTAAAAGGCCAAACTGCGGTCAAGATCAGAAACGGCGAATTTTAGGTGATGAATCCCGTTAATGCGGGGCAGGGTCATGGCGATTCCTTTGTATTGAGAGCCGTATTGGCTGATGAGAAGATCTGAGTCTTTGTGCCGTTCTCCTCCGTGCCCCGGACTTTCAAGGTCAGAAACAGGCCGGCGCTCACAACCAGTAGAGCGACTGAGCCGTAGATGGCGAACTGGTAAGATCCGGTCCTATCATGCAGGACCGCATACCCGAGTCCGCCCGCCGCCATGCCCGTATAGAAGAACGCGCCGAGCCAGCCGTAGATAACGCCATACCGGCGCAGGCCGAAGCAGGCGGCAATAAAAAATGACAGCAGATCAAGCTCCGCACCGATAGCGAAGCCGAACAGCAATACACCGATAATCGCGCCCGCTGTCCCGGGTCGCCCTATCCACATCGCTGCACCGAGCGCCGCCAACATCAAAACAGCGGCTGCCACTTGCTTCGGATGTCCGAGGTCCAGTGTTCGGCCGACAATTACTCGGCTAATCAATACGGCAGCTGCCAATACCGAAAGCAGCTCGGCTGCGCGTTGAGGCGAGAATCCTTTTTCGATCAACAGGGACTGGAATTGCGAGACCATACCTATGGTTGCAGCGCTGACGAGAAAGATCGCCACCCCCAAACACCAGAAGGCGGACGTGCCCGCAGCCTGTAATGCACTGAGGCCGCCTTCCTCAAGGCAGCTACGGCCCGGATCCGCCTTTCGATTCCCGATACAAACGAGAGCGACAACCGTGCCGCCCAATGTCAAAAGAGCCATTAGGCTATATCCCGCTCTCCAGCCTCCAGCCGACAAGGTATGGTATAGCACGGCGGGCAAAACCATGCCCGCGCCAGCTATCCCGACCAACGCACAAGCCAGCGCAGCGCCCCTGCCAGCCTGAAATCGGGCTGCAATCTGCCGCGTATAGGTGATCGGACCTGTACCGGCACCCAAGACGTTGAGCAGTAGAATGAGAATGTAGAATTGTAGCAAGGCACCTGTCATGAATGACAGGCCGAGATAGCATGCTGTTATAGCTAGTGCCGATGCCAAGGCGACGCGACGCACTCCGATTCGATCAAGTACCAACCCGAAGATCGGGAGAACTGCAGCAGTTAGAGGCAGCGCGATCAGAGACGCCGTCGCGGCAGCCCTTGACCAGTTGAACTCGTGCTCTAACGCACGAAAGAAGAGGCTCGACACAGGCGTATAAGCACCGATGCCACAGCCAAGACCAATCCCAGCGCCGACGATATCGCGCCATCCTTCGCGCAGTTCACTTTTGAAAGTAGTCATGGCCAAACGATGAATATTTGCCGCTGTTATGGGTAGGGCCCCGTCTGACAATTTAGTTTAGAAAGTCCTGCGTGACGAATCCTGCACCATCCGCAAGACCTTCAGCATAATGACGTGATACGCCAATTGCGCCTAGCCGGACCCAATATCAGTATCCTCTGGCCTCCTACGATCTCCAATCACACGATCCTGTGACAACCGGTTTCGTGGAATTGTTGCCAGCACGTTTGGGCCGTCATTGAAGCCCCCCCGTAGCCGCTCGGCCCGTCAGCTACGCGCCGGTGTACCGACCGGGTCGGTGATTGAGTGCGATGACGAGATTCAAAACAATGGCACCCATGACGGAGCCCGCAAGAATCAGCGGCTTTACGATGAAGCACGACGCCATGAGAATCATCACGTCGACTACCATCTGAATCTTCCCTGCGCGAAAGCCGTACGCCTCTTGAAAAAAAAGGGCGACGAAGTTTACGCCGCCAAGACACGCCTGATGCCGAAAAAGAACGACGAAGCCAGTCCCCATCATCACGCCACCCAGCGCCGCCGAGTAAGGAAGATTGACCTTGCTGTAATGGACTAGCTGTGGTTGGACTATAGTAAAGATTGAAACTAGGGATGAGGCAACAAGGGACTTTCGCCTGAAGCGACGATCCATGTTACGAAATGCAAAAACGCAGAAGGGAAGATTGACCAGAAAGAAAACTGGGCCGAACGGGGCACCTGTGAGGTAATGGATCAGAAACGTGATTCCGGCCGTTCCACCGGTCAGCAGTCCCACGTACCCGTAGAGACCGATTCCGGTGGAAACCAGCATCGAACCGATCACCAAGGCCAGTGCATCTTCGTAAAAAAGGTGACGACTCGGAGCCGACGAGTTCTGTGACTGCCGTGGCATAGGGGATCGCATCGCAATCAGCGAATTAACTGAAACGCGAAGAGCGCAGAGTTATTCTCAAAATTCCCATCAGCCTTCCGGTTTCGTGAGTGCTTTCCGACATCCATATGGAATTTCCAACACAGAAAATCGAACCGCCCTTACTATCGCAGGGCTGGTCCCCATCCCTAGCGTATACCGTGCCCGGCAACAGAGCACCGACCAGATTACTGTGCTAACCAGAACTCGTGTACGCCGAACCGGCACGCACAACGCGCATGTGCTCTTTCTTTATTGAATAGGACGCACTGTCAGGTCGTTCTTGACAGAATTGACGCCAGGGACTTTAGCCGCAACTTCGGCAGCGAGATCACCCTGAGATTGGTCAACAACAGATCCTTCGAGCACCACCACCCCGCTTCGAGCCTTGACAGTGACAGCAGTGATAGTTAGACCTTTTGTTTTCGCAAGTGCCTTTCGAACGCTGCGCTGCAGTGCGCGATCCGCTGCCTTCACCGCTTTCGTACTACTCGCCGTCGCAGGTCCAGAAGAAAATGACTCCCCTCCTTGAGCCTGCGAGTTCAGAGAGGCTAATGCAACCGCTGCGAACACAATTGCGCCACTCCATCTGATCTTGATCATACCCCCCCCCGTTCACCTCAACGTTGGCGACGCCCGCGAAACGCTGCGTACCGTCGCGATTAAGAGCCGCCCTTCGCGTTCAGATCGACCCGGACATTATCAGAAGAATGTACGGATGCCAACACGTACGGCAACGTCGTTTCCATTACTAGATGCTGGTATCGCGAGAAATGCAGCTCGGGCGCCGCCGCTGGCGTTCTGATATGCGGCACTCAGATAAACATCCGTGCGTTTTGACAAGGAATAGTCGAGAATCGCGCTAACATTGCGCCACGTGGCTGGGGACATCCGCGTGTATGAAAATCCCGCACTGCCTGACAAAGCGGGCGTGAACTGAAAGACTTCGCTAAGCTCATAGGACCGCATGGTGACAGAACTTTTTGAATCATCAATCGTGGTCGCTGTGAACAGAGCTCGCGTCGAAGACGGGCCGAAGGTTACACTGGCAGCCGCTTCGATATTCTGCATGTTTTCGGCCACAAACGCCCCAGCCGGAAATGAAGGGCCGAGCGAGGCTGCAATTTGGGCAGGAGGATTGAGCGGCATGTCGTGCACGTTGTTATATGCAAACGCAACGCTGAAGATTCCGCCGGTGTATCGCGCTCCGGCCGCGACCGCCCGACCATTGCTGGCACTTGCGGGTTGGCCACCGAATGCATACAACACACCTACGCTCAAGCCCCCGATTGGGTCCACCGTGTACTTCACTGCATTGTTGATGCGAAGGGACCCGGCCAGGTGATCATAGTCTCCGGGATGAAATCCAAAGGCGCCAATTCGCGAGCCCATCGAGAACAGAGTGACGTAGTCCCAAACGAAATCATATTGGCGGCCTAGTGTTAATGAGCCAAATTTCGAATTGGATAGTCCGACAAAGGCTTGACGTCCGAAGATCAATCCGGGTTGCGAGAATGCCCCGGTATTCAGCGAAAAACCATTTTCGAGTGTAAAGATCGCCCGTGTCCCGCCGCCAATGTCTTCACTACCGCGAAAGCCAAAACGACCCGGTTGGATAATGCCGTCATTCGCCAGAAAATCACTCTTTCCGCCTGCGTTCGACACATAAGTCAAACCGGAGTCAATCAGGCCATACAAGGTTACTGAGCTTTGCGCTTCAGCAAGCTGTGAGAGGCTAAACAGCGAGATGGACAAAGCGATCATCGAGAGCTTGCGATGCATAGACGTCGTCTCCAAACCATATTTCAAGTTTTATTTTGATTTGGCGCAACAAGCTATTGGGCAGCGCCTAGCCCAGCAATGTGGCCGTCTCGCGGCCTTCTTCATCGCGAAAAGCTTTATCGCACCTCTGCGGCCACTTCTACATTTAGCGTGCCAATTCCCTCAATCGAGGCGGCTATGCGATCCCCTTGCTTTAAAAAAGCGCCGTATGAGACTCCGGAGCCAGCGGGCGAGCCCGTGAGCACAATGTCCCCTGGCTCTAACGTGATGAACTGGCTAATAAGGCTCAACTGCTCCTCAATTCGGTACAGCATTTCGGCAGTGGAAGCGTCCTGTCGGGGTTCACCATTGACGAATAACTGAAGTCGCAATTGGTGCGGATCGGGAACGAAGCGCGCGGGTCGGATAATCGGCCCAAGCGGACACATGGTGTCTTGGCATTTTCCCCGCATCAGATCCACCTTAAGTGGGGAGTCGGGCTGCTGGATCCAGTCTCTTGCGCTCATATCCAGACCAACGGAGTACCCAGCAATTGCCGCCTTTGCTTGCTCCTGACTGGCATCGCTAAGCCGCCTTCCGACAACGACCGCAAGTTCGATTTCCCAGTCGAGCTGACGAGTCCGCGACTGGATTCTCACTGTCTTACCCGGGCCTACCAAGGTGGTGGTCGGTGGCTTAAAGAAGAACGGCAAGGGGTCCCAGCGGGACACCGGCAATCCCATTTCTTCCAGATGACTTGCGTAATTTGCGCCGACGGCGATAACCTTGTTGGGGTATAGCAGCGGCACACCAAGCGTTACCTGGTCAGCGCTACGCCCGAGAGCAGCGACTTCGGGGTCCTCTACGCACCTCTCCGCAACCTTTGCGAGTAGCTCAATATTCGCAAACCAATCTGAAAACAGAGCCTTAACATCAATGGAAGGCACCTCGACACCGTGCTGCACCAAGGCGTCGAATGCCCAGTATGTCTCGCCGATTGCGAGCGCACCTACCGGATCAGGGGTAAGCACCGTAGCAATTCCAAAATTCATTGCTTGAGTCCATTGGGGGGTTGGCCGCCGCTCGCGGCATTCTCATGGACCCATTATCCGAACTGACTCAATTCACCGAAATCACATGGATATGTGACAGCGCTTCGAGCCGCACACTCTGAAGCGGCCCCAACGCGAACCTTTAGCCCGGGAGCTCTACGGTATCTTTTGAGATGTGGAATGTGACCCTCGTCAATCCAGCAAAGCCGGTGATTCCTATCGCCGGTCCGAAAACTTCATCGGAGGGCACCACGGTGGGAAGTGACGCAATGTCACCTAGCGTCACTCCGACTCACCGGAGAGCAAGCATCTGCTGATTGAACCCCACTGCCGCCTCCTTTTCCTTCGGGGCATAGGCGTCGGAACGCAGGGGTTTGCAACAGTGACGGTTAAGTCCGCACAAACGTGACCATCGCGTTTAAAAGCGAGTTCGACACCCGGCAACTATGTGGAGATATCGGATGTGACTCTTGTCAATTGGCGAGACGGCGGCAAACTGGGCGTGGCGGTGGCGACACTGCGTTGCTGGCATCGACAGGGGCTGTTAGTGCCGTTCGGCCGGACTGTCGGCGGATATCGACGATACCAGCGCGACACGGTGCACGCCGCCTTGGGCGCCGAGCCGGCTGCCACCGGCAAGACCGTCCGCTACGCCGGTGTTTCCTCGCACGACAAGGCCGAACAGCTAAAAGCGCAGGCTGCCAGGCTGGAACACCACTGCATCGACGCTAGTTTCACAGATATCGAGATCATTTCGGACCTGGGTAGCGGACTGAACTATCGAAAGAAGGGGCTGCGCCGACTGCTCACTGGCATTCTCCGTGGACATGTGGCGCGTCTCGTGCTGGTCACGAAAGACCGGCTGCTGCGCTTCGGCAGCGAGCTGCTCTTTCGCGTCTGCGAGTCCTTTCACGTCGGGGTCGTCGTTCTCGACGCGGTCCCGGATGCCAGCGGCGAGCAGCAGCTGACCGAAGATCTGGTTGAAGTCCTGACGGTCTTTTCTTCACGCCTGTATGGCGCGCGCAGCCCCAGGAACCTGCGGGCGCTGGCGGCCTGATGCAGGCGACGATCCAGACCCGGCTGCAACTGCCGCAGGTCGACGTACTGCTGGTCGACCGGCTGGGCGAGCTGTACGGCTCAATGAAGCGCAAGCTGTACGCCCGCATGGCTGCCGACGGCGGCAAGGCAAAATCCCACAAGACTGCAGATAGCGACGGATCGCCTGCGTCTGAAGCCGCAGCGCTAAGCGAAGCTGCGCCTCACGGCGCACCAGAATGGCATCCGGCTGATGCGGCCCAGGGCGAAGCTCGCGCGTATCGGCCAGCGACTCGAGGCCAACGTACCCGGCATCTGCTTCGGCACGCGCAAGCTGTTCAGGCAACAGCACCATCTGGACCTTGCAGGCTTCGAGAGCAATGACACGTGGCTGCATCGGTGGCAGGCAAGCCGCTCGCACCAAGTGTTCTTCGTCGGTTCGAAGGACGAGACGGCCGGCAACCAGCTCTGTCAGCTTTCGAAGACGGGCGACGGGACGTATGCGCTGAAGATCCGCGCCCCCGACCGGCTGCCCGCGTCCGGCGATGGGAAGTACTTCGTCATCGACAATGTCGCGTTTGCCTACGACCATGAGGCGCTCGATGTGGCATTGGAAGCTGGCACTGCGCTGAGCCGGCGACTGCACCGCGATGAGCGCGGATGGCGCGCGTTTGTGTCGTTCAATCACAAGCCAGCCGAACGCGTCACACTCGACACCGAGTACGGCGCTATCGGAGTCGACTTCAACGTGGATCACCTCGCCGTGACGGAGACTGACCCATTCGGCAACCTGCTGCGAACGAAGCGCTTGCCACTCTTGCGAGAGCACGCCAGTTCCGGTCAGCGCGGCGCGGTGCTGTCGGATGCGTTGACCGAGGTGGTGCGCTGGGCGAGGCGCGCTCGCAAGCCGGTTGTCGCGGAGGATCTGGACTTCACGGCGAAGAAGAAAGCCGTGGCGCACCTCAGCCCGAAGGGAGCGAGGGCGCTCTCGGGGCTGCTCTACGCGAAATGCCGGCAACTGCTCGAGGCGAAGTGCTTTCGTGCAGGTGTCGAACTGATCAGGATTGACCCGGCCTACACGTCGACCATCGGTGCCGTGAAGTACGCATCGAGACGGGGCTGGAGGGTGCATGCTGCTGCGGCGGGCGTCATCGCCCAACGTGGGCAGACGTTGACCGAGCGTCTGCCGCGCGCCGGCACGGTAATCCGTGCTCCGGTGCGAGGTGGCCATCACGCCCTCGCGCCACCTGCAAGGAAAAGCGGAGATTCGCGTGTGGTTGCCTGGCGCAGCGTTCATGCAGCGTATAGGGGTGTGGTGCGCGAGCTGTGGCTCGCCACTCGGGGCGGCAAGCCGCCCCGGAGTGCGAACGGCACACATGGTGGCGGCGCTCGCGCCGCTCCCCTCAGCAGGGACAACCGTTTGCCCTGCGCAAGCAAACTGTGTGAGCAGATTTGTGCATACTAGAATGAACGGTCGGGGGGAGTGGACAATGACCATCGCGAATTATCAGATCATTGAACGGATCTGCGAGACGGCGGACTCGGGCCTCTTTCGCGCGCACCGCTTAACAGACGGGGTTCCGGTGCTGTTAAGACTCCCGCTGGAGCGCACCGACGTAGGTCGGTCCGCTCGATTCCAACATGAATACCTGCTCCTTCGATCGTTGACCGTTGCGGGCATCGCCAAACCCCTCGCGCTAGTCAACGAAGGCGGTCACCTGGCGCTGGTCCTCGAGAATTTCGCAGGTGAATCGCTCGAGACCATGTTGGGTCGTGTGCCGCGCATAAATGTGCCCCTTTGCCTGCAAATTTGCCGCAGTTTGGCAGATGCACTGGTGGGAACAACTACCGCGCAGATTATCCATCGAGATATCCGGCCTTCTAATATTCTGGTCGATCCAAATACGGGCCGCGTTTTGCTGGTGGACCTCAGCCTCGCGACCACTCAGGAACATAACGCTAACTCGCCAGAGGAGAGTTCAATTTCCGTTGGTGATTGGGCGTACGTGGCGCCCGAGCAAACCGGCCGCATGAATCGTACAGTGGATTATGGGGCCGACTTCTATTCGACAGGCGTCTTGCTCTATCGGATGCTTACTGGTCAGTTGCCCTTCTGGGCCAACGATCCGCTGGAATGGACGCATTGCCATATCGCCCGCATGCCCACTCCGCCAAATGAAGTCGTACCCGACGTGCCGCAGTCTGTGTCCGACATCGTAATGAAACTGTTGGCCAAGTTACCGGAAGAACGCTACCAAAGTGCTTATGGTTTGCGTGCTGACCTTGACCGGTGCTTAGAGCAACAACGCACATCTGGCTGCATCCAACCTTTCCCGCTCGGCACAGACGATATATCTGAACGCGTCCAGATTCCCCACATATTGTATGGGCGCGGGCCCGAAGTCGAACGGCTGCTCGGCGCCTTCGACCATATGGTGGAAACAGGCCAGGCATCGCTGGCGACTGTTTCCGGATACTCAGGCGTCGGCAAGTCCTCCGTGGTCGATGCGTTGCGCAAGCCGATTGTCGAGAAGCATAGCTATTTCATTACTGGAAAGTTCGATCAGTATCAGCGTGACGTTCCCTATGCCATCCTCACCCAGGCGTTTGGCGAACTGCTACGGCAACTGCTAGCGGAAAGCGAGGTGCGCATAGCAGGTTGGCGGCAACGGATCCAGGGGGCTGTCGGAGTCAATGGACGACTTATCGTCGACGTACTGCCTCAAGTTGAATTGATTATCGGGCCGCAGCCGCCTGTTTCACCCTTGCCGCCAGCAGAAGCCCAGAACCGTTTCCAGATGGTATTCCGACAGTTCGTAACGGCGTTCACGAGCGAAGAACGTCCGCTGGTCGTGTTTCTTGACGATCTGCAGTGGATCGATGCAGCCAGCCTGACACTCGTCGAACACCTGCTCACTCACCCGGACGTCCGCTATCTATTGCTCATCGGCGCCTACCGCGACAACGAAGTCAGCGACTCCCACCCATTGATGGACAGCTTACGGGCGATCCGCAACAGCGGCTCACCGGTGACGGACCTCAGGCTTGTACCGCTGTCGCTACCGCATCTGACCCAATTGGTGGCCGATACCCTGCACGCGACGGCCTATTTTTGCGAGCCGCTTGCACGGCTGATCCGCGAACGCACTGAAGGCAATCCCTTCTTCTTCATCCAGTTCCTGCACGCGCTGCATCGGGAGGGATTGCTATGGCAGGACATGCAACACCGCTCCTGGCATTGGGATCTGAGTCAAATCAAGGCAATGGACTTCGCCGACAACGTCGTCGACTTGATGGTAGGAAAGTTACGTCGACTGCCGACTCCAGCGCAGAAAGTCCTCCAACTGGCCGCTTGCCTCGGCAACACGTTTGATTTGCACCATCTCACACTGGCCACCAGTCCCTTAGAGGACCAAGCTTGGCAGCGTATGAGTGAGACCGAAGTCGAGCAAGGCCTTGCGGCGGCGGTGCGCGAAAACCTGACCGTACGCACCGGCGACACCGGCAAGTTTCTGCATGATCGCATCCAGCAAGCTGCCTATTTTCTGATTCCCGAAGTTGAAAGGCCCGAAGTCCACCTTTACCTCGGCCGTGCGCTGTTGGCCAGCATGACGACTCATGAGCTCGGCGAGCATGTTTTCGATGTCGCGAACCAGTTCAATCGAGGAGCTGCACGGCTCGTGGATCGTGATGAAAAGGCGGAGGTGGCGGCGATTAACCTGCGTGCTGGGGGCAGGGCCAAGACCTCGGCAGCATATGCGTCGGCGCGCCTGTATTTCGCAGCCGGTATGGCTCTCCTTGACGAGACGTATTGGGCCGGACATTACGAATTGATGTTCAAGTTGCGGCTGGAATGCGCCGAATGCGATTTCCTAACCGGTGAACTCGGCTGCGCAGAGGACCTGCTAGCGGAATTACTTCAGCGCGGAAAATCGAAGGTCGACGTGGCAGCCGTCTATGATCTGCAGGTACTTCTCCACATTGTCCAGTCCGAGAACACACAAGCAGTCGACAGCGCGTTAGAGTGCCTGAAGTTATTCGGTATTGACATTCCTGCACACCCTACCTGGGAACAGGTTCAGGCCGAATACGAGACATTTTCTCGAAATCTAGAGGGCCGTACAATCGAGGACCTGATAGACCTTCCGTTGATGGAGGATCCGGAACTGCAGGCCGCGACGCGTCTGTTGTGTACACTCTCGAATTCTGCCTATGTCACCGACCGCAATCTATTTTGCCTGGAACTGTGTCGCACGCTGAATCTCAGCATCTCACACGGCGTGAACGGCGCCTCAGCGCATGCCTGCGGCTATTTCGGATTCACCCTCGGGCCAGCTTTTCAGCGTTATCCGGAGGGTTTTCGTCTCGCCAAGCTCGGATGCGACCTAGTGGAAAAGCACGACTTTCTCGCGTATCGAGCGAAAGTTCAGGATGCAACTGCGATCGCCGCGTTTTGGACGCATCCCCTGGAGACGTCGATTGACTTCATCCGCGCGACCCTCCGCACCGCAACCGGGACAGGAGACTTAACCTACGCGTGCTATGGCATGCTGCACATCATCATGCTCCTCCTCATGCGCAACGATCCGCTAGATTCGGTGTGGCGTGAATCGGAAATCGCCCGAGACTTCGTTCACAAAAGCAAGTTCGGTGACATTGAAGAAATCATCATCCCTCAGCAGCGCTTCATCGCTGCTATGCAGGGCCGCACCGTCGCGGTCGATAGTTTCTCCGACGCGGAGTTCGACGAAGCGGAGTTTGAATCTCAGGTCCTCGAGCGCGGCCTAATGCCCACAAAGATCTGCTGGTACTGGATCGCAAAGGCGAAGGCGCGGTTCGTCGCCAGCGACTACACCGAGGCACTTGTGGCAGCCGACCACGCGAATGCCCTGCTCTGGTCCTCCACCGCCCATTTTCCTCTGTTCGATTACTACTTCTATACGGCACTCATTCTTGCTTCGCTCTACAACAAAGTCTCTGCCGCCGCGCGCGATGGCTGGCGCGACCGTCTGGCGGTACACGAGGAGCAACTGCGCGAGTGGGCCGAGCAATGTCCTTCGAGTTTTGCCGATAAGCATGCCCTGGTATCGGCCGAAGTCGCCCGAGTGGATGGACGAAACACCGATGCCATGCGTCTGTACGATGAGGCCATTCGACTGGCGCGCGAAAACGGCTTCGTCCAGAACGAAGGCACGGCGCATGAGCTGGCGGCGGAATTTTACCGGGTCTGCGAAGCCACCACCGCCGCCCGCGCCCATCTCGAAGAAGCGCGCAGCTGCTTTGCGCGCTGGGGTGCCCACGCAAAGGTGGCGCAACTTGATGCGCGAATGTCGCCGTTGAGCAAGGATACAACGGCATGCTCTACCACTTTGCCTGGCAACCTCGCACAATTGGATCTGCTCTCGGTCACTAAGGCCTCACAAGCCATCTCGAGTCCGATCATTTTGGAGGATCTAGTCGATACGCTGATGCGCATCGTGCTCGAAAGTGCCGGTGCGCAGTCGGGACAGTTGCTGCTCGCACGCAACGAAACCCTGGTTCTCGCAGCCGAAGCGAGCTCGGACCAAGAGGCGATTCATGTGCGGCGGCGCCTGCAACAGGCAGTCCCAGCAGCATCACCGCCGGGACCTGCGATGACCGCACCAGAAGTGCCAAGTTCAATCGTGCACTACGTCCGGCGCAGCCAGGAGCGGGTGCTATTGGACGACGCGACGCAACTGAATCCGTATTCGGCAGACGAGTATTTGGTCCGCCGCTCGCCAAAGTCGGTGCTGTGCCTACCGCTTATGCGCCGCACCGACTTGATAGGCATGTTGTATCTCGAGAACAACCTTGCCACCCACGCGTTCACGCCCGAACGCGTGACGGTTCTTGAACTATTGGCTTCGCAAGCCGCGATTACTCTGGAAAACGCGTTCCTGTATCGAGATATTGCTGAACGCGAAGCAAAGATCCGGCGGCTCGTCGATGCAAATATCGTCGGTATATTTATTTGGGATCTTGAAGGTCAAATACTCGAGGCCAATGACGCATTTCTCCGCATTGTGGGTTACGACCGAGAGGACTTCGTGTCAGGAGATATGCGCTGGACGACTCTGACTCCGCCCGAGTGGCTTGAGCGCGATATCCAGGAGCGAGTCCCAGAACTCAAGGTGACGGGAACGTTAAAGCCATTCGAAAAGGTCTTTTGCAGAAAGGACGGAAGCCGCGTGCCAGTTTTACTCGGCGCGGCGATGTTTGAAGATAGCGCAAACCAAGGTGTCGCTTTCGTGCTTGATTTGACTGAAGCCAAGCGAGCCGAGGCGGAACTCGCCGAGCAGCGGGCTGCCGCCAAGCAAGCGGAGGACCAATTGCAAGCATTGCAGGCTGAACTGGCCCGCGTGGCCCGAGTTACAACTCTTGGTGAACTAAGTGCATCCATCGCCCACGAAGTAGGTCAGCCACTGTGTGCCATCGTTACTTGCGGTGAGGCATGTTTGCAATGGCTTAGTCACAGTACGCCTCAGTTGGAAAGAGTACGTGCGTGTGTGGAACATATGATTGTCGATGGCGAGCGCGCAAGTGAAATCGTCCGGCGCATTAGAGCACTCACCAAAGGGGCGGCCCCGCAAAAGACGCGAGTGGAGATTAACGACGTGGTCAACGATGTCGCGTCCCTAGTTCAGCGCGAAATTCTGAGTCAACGCGTTGCATTGCTACTTCAGCTCGCCCCCCAATTGCCTCCGGTCCTTGGAGATCGGGTCCAGCTTCAGCAAGTTCTCATCAATCTGGTCATCAACGGCATCCAGGCCATGGCCGACATCGGTGACGGACCTCGCGAATTACGCATCGAATCACGCATAGGCGAAGCCGGGCAAGTGGTAATCTCGATAGAGGATTCTGGGACGGGTATTGATCCGGAAAACACAAACCGGCTGTTCGACACATTTTTCACGACCAAACCTGACGGCATGGGCATGGGATTGCCAATCTGCCGTTCAATCATCGAAGCCCATGGAGGGCGCGTGTGGGCATCCAATAGAATCGGACGCGGCGCCGTTTTTCTATTCAGCCTACCTCCGCTTGTAGACAGCGAATTGTGACGGGCGTGTTGGGTTCCTTCCTACTCACAATTCATCACGATGCACCATTCGTGACCAGTCGATACGCGAGTGCACGCCCCAGACCACCATACGGAGCTGGATCGACCGTGCGCTCAAATAACAAAGGGCAACTTACGGTCCCAAGCGGCAGCGAGCATCGACAACGTGATCTTGCGTACCTTGAGCATGCTCCGAGTAAAATGCGCTCGCAACAGAATGCTCGCCTCAGCCAGCCTTCCACGGTCGATCAGATTGAACATAGTGGAGTTCTCTTCGTACGTTGCACCGATTCGTCGTAGCTTCAGGAAGTCCAGTCTCCGGACGATTCGGATGCGCGCAGTGACGTCGTTATGAACTCGGGGCATATCTGCGTTGCCCGTTGCCGCAATTAGACCCCGGGTGTCGGGTAGAGACCCACGAGATCGTTGAAGCCGGCGGGAATACCTCCGTAGCCTGCTGTATCCGTGCCGTGCAAACGCGACGATCCCGGCCGCAACCGCGACCGCCGAACCCGAGCTCGATCCACCGGAAATGCGCGCGTCGGATTCGAACTGCCGCACTCCGCCACGGGGCGTGCGCGTGCCGACAAGACCTGTGACGAATTGATCGAGATTCGTCTTTCCGACGAGGATGGCACCTGCGTCGTAAGCGGCTCGCGATGGCCGTCGTAGACGCCCGCAAGGATCGGCATCAAAGTGATGTCCATCATTTTCGAAGTGGTGGACATCATTTTGTCAGAGCCAACACAGAGGCCCGGCAGCCGTAAAGGTCGCCCAAACCATAATCCGGAATTCCGACGTCGCCTGGCGATGGCAGCTTGCGAACCAGGGGTGTCAATCGCCAGATTGGCCCGTGAGAACGGCTTGAACGCGAACCTCGTGTTCACGTGGCGGCGCCGGTATCTGGCGGAACAGCAAGCCGAGGCGGTGCAACTCGTTCCGGTGGCAATCGTGAACGAGGCGTCATCGGTCAATGAACCTCCTGCGCTGCCAGAGCCTGAGACCGTGAGGCCGGCTGTGCCCACTGGTTCAATCGAGGTTCGGATCGGTCGGGCGGTGGTTAAGGTCGACGGTATTGTCGACGCTGAGACGCTTCGAACGGTGTTGAGGAGTCTGCGCTCGTGATTTCTCTGCCAACGGGTACGCGTATCTGGCTTGTCGCGGGCGTCACTGACATGCGCTGCGGCTTCCGTGGCCCGGCTGCCAAGGTGCAAACGGCGCTTGAGGAGAACCCCCTTGGCGGTAACGTCTTCATCTTCCGAGGGCGCCGCGGCGATCTTGTGAAGGTGCTTTGGGCTACTGAGGACGGGCTCTGGCTTCTCGCGAAACGGTTGGAGCGAGGGCGTTTCATCTGGCCGCAGGCCGACGGCGGCAAGATCCATCTGACGAGCGCGCAGTTGTCGATGTTGCTCGAGGGCATCGACTGGCGACAACCACGACGCACCGCCGCACTCTCGATGTTGTAAACCTCGAGGAAGGCTCGTAAACTGCGACGCATGTCCGATCAAGCGCCGCTTCCCGATACTGTCGCCGAGCTCCGTGCCATGGTGCTCGCGCAACAGGCATCGCTGCTTGAGCACCGTGCATCGATTGCGAAGATGGCGGAGGAACTCGCCGCGCGAGATGACGAGATCGAGCGCCTGAAGGCGCAGATCGACAAGCTCAGGCGGATGCACTTCGGGCGCAAGTCCGAACAACTCGCCAAGCAGATCGACAAGCTCGAGGCGCAGCTGGAGGACCTGACGGGCGGCCGTGGTGCTGCCGAGGCGCGTAACCAGCGAGACAGGACACCGAATGCGCCGGCCAGCAAATCGCCTTCGCGAGAACCGCTCCCGCCGCACCTGCCGCGCGAGGAGATCGTACTCGAGCCTGATCCGCTCTGCCCGGTGCGCGACGACCATGCAGCCGCTGGGCGAGGACGTATCCGAACAGCTCGCGCGCGTAGCCGCCGCATTCAAGGTGATCCGCACGATCCGGCGCAAATTGCTTTGCCCCGGCTGCGGCCATATCGAACAACTGCCGATGCCGGGCCTGCCGATCGAGCGCAGCATCGCGCATCCGAGCCTGCTGGCCGATATCGCGGTATCGAAGTTCGCGGATCACCAACCTCTGTATCGCCAGTCGGAGATCGCGGCCCGCGACGGGGTGACGCTCGATCGCGCCAGCATGGGCCGTTGGATCGGCCAGATCGTCGAGCTCTGCATGGTGCTGGTCGAGGCGATCCAGCGCTACGTGCTGGCTGCCGGCAAGCTTCATGGCGACGACACGACGGTTCCCGTCCTCACACCGGGCAACCAGAAGACGACAACCGGCCGATTCTGGGTCTATGTGCGCGACGATCGACGCTCGGGCTCGACGGAGCCTGCGGCAGTCTGGTTCACGTACTCGTCGGACCGCAAGGGTGTTCATCCGCAAACGCACCTCGCCAACTTCAAGGGAATCCTGCAGGCGGATGCCTACGCCGGCTTCGATCAGCTGTACGCAAGCGGCGACGTCTTCGAAGCGGCATGCTGGGATCACGCGAGGAGGTACATATACGACGTTCACGAGCGTACGCCGACTCCGGATACCCAGAAACTGCTCGAGATGATCGGCGAGCTCTACAGCATCGAAGCCGACATTCGCGGCAAACCTCCCGATGAGCGGTTGCGTGTGCGGCAGGAGAAGAGCAAGCCTCTGCTCAACGCGTTCGAATCGACGCTCAGGGCCAAGCTTGCGACGCTGTCGAAGAAGTCTACGCTCACGGGCGCGATCAACTACTCGCTGAACCACTGGGCGGCGCTCACGTTCTACTGCGAGGACGGACGCGCCGAGATCAGCAATGTGCTTGCAGAAAATGCCCTGCGTTGTGTAGCGTTGGGCAGAAAAAACTATTTGTTCGTTGGCTCCGACAGCGGCGGTGAGCGTGCGGCGGCGATGTACAGTCTCATCGGTACGTGCAAACTCAACGAAATCAACCCACGTGCTTACCTCGAATACGTGCTCACTCATATTGCGGACCACAAGGTCAACCGCATCGACGAACTGCTTCCCTGGAACGTGGCCGACAAACTGAAGCCGGCCGCTCCGCCCACGCCCGCCGTTTGACCGGGTAGATCCAGATAGATCGTGTCCACGATCATGGAAACGATCTATCTGGATCTACCCGGACCTCTCCACGCTCTCACATCATGCCCCACGCGCGCGCGAATCGGGGACCGGCCCTGCCGAGCCGCTTACCCTGCGTCGAGCGACCGATCGACAGCAAACGCCGAGGCTCTGGGCGGGTATACGAGAGCATCGCATGTCGCAGTGGTCGCCTTTCGCGCGACGTCAATATTGTCCTCACCGCGAACGATACGCCGAAGAGCGGCATCCGCTCGAAAACGGCAGGGCCAAGGCGCGCGTGAGCTTCTTCGAGGGCGGTAGCACGGCTCCCCAAATCTGCTGCACTAACGCGCGATATCCAGACTTCGGAATGACGGGAGGCGTCAATCCGAGCGCTCAAAGTCTCGGCGACCTTGAGCGGCGTCATGCTCTTGCTTACATAGGCGTCGAGCAGCGCTCGAACGCGGAGTGGAGTGTCGTGAGGCATGAGTCCAATCTTGAATACAAGTTGGAACTCAAGCCAGCAGTAACTGTGCCAGAAAAGGAGTATTAACCTGAAACCCTTGCTGGACAAGCGTTTGAGGGCGGGCGCAGGTAAAGGGTAGGTGTGCGCCTGTGGTCCAGCATGGTTCGCGGTTGGGGGTTCGCGGTTGGCTTGGGTTGGTGCACGTATCCCGTACATCCGTGCATGGCGCGGCGGTGAGTTCTCAGGTAAGGGACGGCGGTGTAGTTCGCTCAGCAACCGCCTTTTGACAGCCATCGGGAGCCAATCATACGAATTTCGGAGGCCAGGCACTGCCATATCAATTTGGCATTGTAAGAATGTTAAATATGTATTTTTAGTATATGTCGGTGAGGTCTACATTTCGAGTCATCAGAAACGTTCCAGAGGGACATGACGATGAAGACAAAAGCACGCCAACCTGTGTCATACCCGTTCGCGTCGGGCATTGGGGCAATAATTAGACAGTTCACGCCGAACTGGTTTGCGATGACGATGGGCAATGGGATCGTGTTTCTGGTGCTCTTCGCGCTGCCAGCGCACTTTGCTGGCCAGAAAGAGTTGGCACACACGTTGTGGGGTCTCGACATCGTTCTCTACGCTACCTTTGCCGCGATGTTTGTTGCCCGCTGGATCTTCTATCCAGAAACGATTCGGCCGATGCTCCACCATCCGCTGCAATCGATGTTCCTTGGCGCAATACCGATGGGGCTTGCGCCGATTATCAACGGCATTGTGCTCTTTGCAGGTCCAAATCTGGGTGACGGCGCCTATGCGGTAGCGTACCCGTTGTGGTGCTTCGACGCAGTGTTGTCTGTCGTGGTCGCGATCGGTGTGCCGTACCTGATGTTCACTGAGCAGAGTCACGCGTTTGAGCGTATGACAGCCGTGCTGCTGCTGCCCATCGTTGCGCCCGAAGTTGCGGCGGCCAGTGCGGCTACCCTTGCCCCACATCTTCCGGCGGAGACGGCGCGCGCAGTAATCGGCGCTGGCTATGTGCTCTGGGCGATTTCGGTGCCGCTCGCGTTCTCGGTGCTTACGCTGGTCTTCTTCCGTCTCGTTATTCACAAGCTGCCGCATCGTGACCTCGGACCGTCGAGCTGGCTGACGCTTGGCCCGATCGGTACCGGCGCACTTGGCCTCCTGACTTTGGGGCAGGCTGCACCGACCGCGTTCGCAGGTACGTCGCTCAGCGCTGCCGCACTGGTTGCACGCGACTTTGGTTTGATTGGTGCACTGCTGCTGTGGGGCGTGGGTCTCTGGTGGCTTGCCACGGCCGTGCTCTTCACTTTGCGCTATCGCCGTGAAGGGTTGCCCTTCAATCTCGGATGGTGGGGTTTCACGTTCCCGCTCGGCGTCTATACCGTGGCGACTATCAACCTTTATCGAGTGACTGGGTTTACCGCTTTCGCTGTAGTTGGCGTGATGTTGGCGATGTTGCTCTTCGGCCTTTGGGGGCTTGTGCTTACGAAGACGCTGCGCGGTCTCGCGCGGGGTGAGCTGTTCCATGCTCCGTGTCTCGTCACAATCACGACGCGTCCAGCAGCGGCCTGAGGCCTCAATTGTCAGATATCTCTGAAGATAGCTCTTGCACAAACCTGCACAACGTGTCACCGTGACCGGCGCTGCCGGCCAGATTGCCTATTCGCTGCTCTTTCGTATAGCGCGCGGCGACTTACTCGGCGTTGACCAGCCGGCCATATTGCAGTTGCTCGAGCTTCCGCAGGCGCTTGACGCGTTACGCGGTGTTGTGATGGAACCTGAGGACTGTGCCTTTCCGCTGCTGCAATCCGTCGAAATCACCGACGACCTCCGCGTGGCTTTCCGTGATTGTGACTACGCATTGCTGGTGCGCTCGCGACCGCGCGGGAAAGGGATGGAGCAACGCGACCTTCTCGCCGCCAATGCAGCAATCTTCCGCAACCAAGGGCAAGCTCTCAATGAGGTCGCGAGTCACCAGGTAAAAGTGCTTGTCGTCGGGAATCCAGTAAATAAAAACGCGTGGATTACCCGCCGTTTCGCGCCTGACCTGCCGCTGACGTTATCCGCAATCGGCCTGAAAACCTCGGCCTTCAGGCCGGGGATGAAAGGCAGGTGTAGACAGCGAAGCAGGAATCGCGTGATTTTCAACGGGGAAACGGCGACGTGCCTATACGGAGAAACAACCGTATTGGCACATGTCCCTCACCACCCGCGTCCTGCGCTTCAGACTCAAAGACAAACACGCAAAGCTGTTGCGTGTACTCGCGCGCGAGGTCACCTGAACGTGACCCTCAAGGTTGAGAAGACGCCCATGCCGGCCACCGGCATGGGCGTGAAGTCGGTTGGGCTTGACCTTGGGTTGAAGGACTTCGCCGGCACCAGCGACGGCCACGTCATAACCCTCGAGAGGCACTACCGTAACCTCGAGAAAGAGGTCGCAAAGGCGCAACGCGCCCGCAAGAGGGCGCGGGTACGTGCGCTTCACGCAAAGATTAAAAACTCACGGAAAGACCAGTTGCACAAGCTTTCCACTGTGCTCGTACAGGAGTACGGCGCCATCTTCGTCGGCAACGTGAACGCTTCGGCACTCGCGAGAACACGGATGGCGAAATCCATGCTCGACGCAGGCTGGAGCCTGTTCCGGACCATGCTGCAGTACAAGTGCGATGACGCAGGCGTGTGGTTCGATGAGGTCGATGAAGCATATTCAACCCAGACTTGTAGTTGCTGTAACAGGCGCACGGGCCCGAGGGGTCTGGAAGGTCTTGGAATAAGGGAATGGGCCTGCTTCGAATGTGGCGCGTATCACCATCGCGACATCAATGCAGCGGACAACATTCTCGCGGCGGGACGTCGCCGTCTAGCTGTAGGAATCCCCGTCCTTCCCGCGCCATGCGCGGCAGCCGCAGGCTGAGGCCGGGGAGGACGTCAACGAGGCACGTGGCGCGTCTTCATCAGCATCCGCGGCGATTGCCGCCCTCGACCAGATGAGGGACTGGGGCAACGGGATGGCCAACAAGTGGGTGTCGATGAGCGTCCCGCCAGATGGCTCGTATTGCATTCCGGAACGCCTCATGTTTCGGGTGCCTGTAATATGCCGAAACGGTGTCTATGAACGCGTGGTCGAGCTCGAAATCGATGACTTTTCCCGTGGCCGCATTGACGCCTCTATTCGGGAACCTCAGGAGGAGGTTGACGCGGTAGTAGCGTTACTTTCATCCGAGCATTGACCGCTTCGCAGCAGAACTTTGGGGTCGTGTGGCGGTGGCTGTGTTCCGGTAGAATTCGGGGCAGCTTCAGGTGGTCTCGATTGCTCTGCAATATCGCTCAAAACGAGCGGCCTGCCAAGCGTGGCTCACCGATCAAGCTTGAGGACGCTGGGCAGTTCAACGTAAGTTGACCATTCTGCACCGTTCAGTAAGTCATACCTCGTCGTCGTGGTAGCAATCGGTGGCCCTCCCCGTCTCGCCGACAAACGTTATCCGAAGCGCTCGGATGAAATGTGCGTCCGCGCGTGTTTGCGGTATTAGGCCGGTTTTGATCTGGATTGGCGGGGACAGCCTGTCGGCCGCGCATACAAGGGACCGCTCGAACATGAACTTTATACATCTGGCTGCCTTCTTCGCGGTCGTCGAAACTGGTAGCGTTACTGCGGCATCGCAGCGCCTGCACATCAGCCAGCCTGCACTGACACGGGAAATCCGCGAGTTGGAGGAGCGCTTCGGTGTTGTGCTATTCGATCGACTGCCACGCGGCATGCAGCCTACTGAAGCCGGCCGGTTACTCGCAGACTACGCAGCGCAGATTTTCTCGCTGGCAAGAAACGCAGAAACAGCGGTCTCCGAGTTCGCCGGCTTATCGCGCGGTCACCTCGCGCTTGCAGCAAGCAGAACAATCGGAGTCTACGTACTACCGCCAATACTCAACGAGTATCGGCAACTATACCCAGGGATTACTGTCGACGCAGCGATCACTAACACCGAAGACGTCGAAGACGCAATGCTTACGCACGAGCGTCAGATTGGTTTGATCGAAGGACCGTATGACACTGCGACGTTCGACGCTGCCTTGATAGGTCGTGACGAGCTAATTGCAGTGGCGAGCGCCACAAATCCGTTGGCCCGCGTTGAGCGACTAACAGCGCAGGCCATTGGCCATGGTGAGCTCGTGATGCGAGAACCGGGCTCGGGTACGCGCGTCGTCATTGAGCAGGCATACGCCGAACGCGGATTTGAGCTGGAGCCCAAACTGTCGGTTGGCAGCCCAGAGGCCATTAAGCGGTTGCTTACGCTTGGTACTGCGGTGGCGTGGATCTCGCGGCATATTGTTGCCGAGGAGCTCGCTGCTGGCACGCTGGTGCAACTGCCTGTACCAGATCTGAAAATCGAGCGTGATTTGAATCTTATCTGGCGCAAGGCGCATGTTCTCAGCCCGAGCGCTCGCGCATTTCGCACGCTAGCTACGCAAACCTTCGAACAAAACATCGACTTTGTGAATGTTGACATAGATCGGTCCGTCAGTAGCGCTCGCCGTAAGAAACGCGAGCGCATCTAAATCATTGCCGTACGGGCGAGCAATATCGTGAACCCTGCGTATCGGAGTGTGGGCTCATTCGCAAACCAGCCAGCTGTGAGTAACAGCCATGCGGCTGCGGCGGCTAGCACCGGCCAGATCCGTCTCGTGCGCCAGGCATCATAGACCGAAATTGACATTGCAACGAGGCAACTGATCGCTGACAAGACGAGCCAGTGAGGTTTTACCGTAGTCGCGGTCAACCACCCGGCATTCACGAGACCCGCGTAGGTACTCCAACAAATTGCGCATTTGGGCGCGAGGAGCTGCAGGACAACAGTCGCGGTATCGCTGCTTACCCGGAGGCGAGACGCGACTCGAGCGTCCGCCTCTTGACAACATCTCGGCGCCTCTGGGCGTCTCCGCCCTGCGACAAGATGAACCCTCTCGTCCATGTTAGCCCGCCTCAATGTCGACCCCGAATGGCGTCGTTTTGACTTGCGTCCGTTGACTCTGCCGAAGTAGCGCGCACACGCATCGATTTTGTCTGTGTAGTCGACTGCCGCAATACTATATCGACACGCATTCGCTTCGAATCGAGCAGTTGCGACAACAACGCGCGAATCAGCTTCTTCGGGCCGACGCTCGGGCGGACACGCTTTGCGCAACAGTATCGTGTTCACCCACGAATAGCCGATACCGAAAACTGATACGAAGAATCCCAGCGACATGCCTGAGATTTCCTCCACCAGTTCATAGTAGATTGCGGCTTACTTTCTCTAGGTACGCGATAAGCACACCACCATTCACTGGCTTGTCGAGAAAGCATAGCGCACCGTTTTCCAGCGCCTCATTGCGCATGGTGTTCGATCCGAACGCACTGATAAAGATGATCGGCAATGGGGAGTTCCTCTCTTTGAGTTTGCGCTGCATTTCAATGCCGTTCATGCCTGACATCTGCACGTCAGAAATTACGCAACCCACATCGCCAAGACAACCCGAGTCAAGAAATGCCTCGGCGGAAGGATACCCGCGGACATCGCATCCCAGCGATCTCAGGAAGTTGCAGGTGGCGAGCCGCACGTTTTCGTCGTCGTCGACGATGGAAACAATCAGGGGAATTTGCAAGCGAATGGCCCTCGTCCAGATTCGAATTTGTGGCGCGGCTCGGGAAACGCCATCCGCTCATGTCGCTATCATAGTCACGTCTGGGTGCCTGCAATACTATATCTCGTGGTGTAGCTAATATATTTAAGTATAAAAAGGAAAGAGGAAGCGGCCGCCCCTGCCCCCCCAACGGGCAGCCGACTCCATTAACAACGTCAATGATGTAGATAGTCTCTGCGCGCGATTGGTGTCACGCGAACCCTCGAGTATTGGAACTCGGGCATCGACTTCACCGCCGCACGCGTGGCGCCAGCCCAAACCAGCTTTCCGTTGACGACGTCGATTTGCGTCATTGGAACTGCAACGTCGTGCTGCGACACACCAATGAATTGATGCGCGGCTATGATCGCGAACGAAACTGCGTCATCCGGTGCGACGATGATGTCGTGAAGCACGCCAACCTTTTCGCCTTGATCGTTATAGACCGGCTTACCGAGAAGACTCTGCTTTGCGCTCCAGCCGTTCACGATAATGGACACCTGTTCCACACTAACACCTATTGGCTGAGCACCAGCCTCCTGGGCCTCCGTGAGAGGTGTGAGCAGGCCGAGCGAGGCGGCGGCGAAGGCTATAACGGCCAATTTGACTATTTTCACAATTTTCTCCTTGGTGTCAATGAAATCTTCGATCTGTCAAATCGATTTCCGCGCAACGTACTGATTGCGATCAATGACCGCCGAGTCTTGCGCTGCTCCCGATATCATTCTCGCATTGTCCGCGCAACCGCGCTTTCGTATTTGCACGCCAAAATGAATCTATCCAGCACGCGCCATTTACTCACCTTCTCGCCCACCTTCAGGAATTCCCGCATTTTTCCGTGCATTTTTAGAAGATCGCGCGTTCAGCTTCGTATAGGATTGGGCTGAGCATGCAAAGAAATCTCCCCTCGCCATCTATACTGCGCACGACGAACATGAATCCGGATGAAGATAACTCGCTTCCCGACCAGAGTTATCACCTGCGATTCCAGCTCCCGCATGCACATCTTTCTTCTGTTTTTGGTGACGATTGGTTTACGCTGAAGGCGGAAGCGTTTGCACGATTTTTTGGCACCCCTTCTTTTCTCGTGGCGCAAACAGTTGTAGTGACAATCTGGATTGCCTTGAACGTTTGGGGCGTTACCCATTTCGACGCTTATCCGTTTGTACTTCTAAATCTCGCGTTCAGTCTGCAGTCTGCCTATGCAGCGCCACTAATCCTGCTTGCGCAAACCCGGCAGGCGGACCGCGACAAGGCGCATGCCGAGGCCGACGCACGCCATCGTGAAGCACTCGCAATCGCGGCGGAGCGACGAGACAAGGCGCTTGCCCGCCAGAACGATCAAATGAACGAGCTCCTGCGGCAAAACACTGAACTCACGAAGCTAACGCGCGACTTGACCGAGCAAATAGCCAAGCTTACGAGTGACGTTCATGAGAAGATCACTCGAGAAAAGCACGCGAAGTCGCAACCGGCAAAAGCCGAAGGTACATTTGGTCCTTGACACTCGGCCCAACCACGCAACCCACTATCGCCCTGACTACACCGTGCAAGCGCGCACAGGTATCCGGCTCGTTCATTGATAAGGATCCGAAAGCTGGGGCACTGCTGCTCTCAGACCGCACGACGAACATGAGCACGCTTCTGCTCATGTTGCCCCTTCTCCACTTTCACGCTTAGGCATGGCTGCCGGCGCCGGTAAGCCGCCAGTACGATTCTCCGCGACAATGAAGGTCCATTTCCCGGCATCAACGGTCTTCGCTTTGGCCCAAAAACCAGTTTCGAGTACCCATCGCCAATCCTGCGGTGCTAGGCGGCTCGCAACGGAAACTCTTCGAAACGCTGACGGCGACGTGGGTGAAGTCTGCCAACCAATTGGGGGTTCAAGCAACAACCGAGGATGGACGGCTGATTGGTCCATTCAACGTTTTGCAGCTGCATCCCGAGGTGTCGGAGAAGCTATCGGATTTCCAGTTCGCCGAATCGACCCATACGATCCTTTCGCCGCAGGTTCGAGAGCTGGTAATCCTCATGGTGGGCGCCGTGTGGGGCGCCCACCATGAGCTCTACGCTCAGAACTCAGTCGGGCGCGAAGCCGGTCTATCCGACCATGCCATCGCGACACTCGCCAAATGGGATATCGCCGGCGAGCTGAATGATCAGGAAATGATCGCGGCGCTACTCACATACGACCTGCTCACCCATCATCGTGTCGACGATGGGTTGCACCGCCGAGCTGAGCAGGCTTTCGGTACCACAGGGTTATTCGACATCACTGCCGTGATGGGCGTGTACCTGACGGTTTGCACGGGGCTCATCCTGTTCGACGTGCCTGTACCTTGCGCAGCGGCCGATCCGAGGAAGTCGTCAGACGCATTGGAACGACCATAATCTCGCAGAAACCGTCCGCCGGGTATTTGGGGACCAGCAGACGCCGGTTCTGCTCAGTGAGCCTTTGGCTACCGCGCCGTGCAGACCTGGTCGCCGGGAAACCCTTCCTTCATGCTTCGTTGATGATGAGCCAGGTAAGTTTGTTCGTCGTGGACTAGCCGACGACCGAACATCATGATGATGTGTATCTCGCAGTGCATGCGGAGGAATAACGGCCCCCGAGAACGCGCCTGAATCTCGCGAATGTGCGCAGATCAGACGCCCCCCATGCCCCTCGATAGCCTGACCGGGTACCTGGCCGTCCTACCGCTGCCGATTGGCGCGGCGTAGCCAGGTCGAATGTCTCTCGCTTAGGGTTTAGCGTCCTGTTTGATCTCGATCTTCCTCGAGGCACCGTGAGACTCCTATTCCCGGGAGATCGACGAATCGCACCTCCTCCCCTGACCGAAGACATACCGTCAGCCAACCACCACCCTAGCGCTTGTGCTCTATGCGCCAACCGGACGGCGTCTCTCCTACCAGCCGTTTAAACACACGAGAAAAGTGCGCTTGATTTTCAAATCCTACGGCGATCGCTATAGGTAGGAGCGCCATATCGGAATGAAGCATCATCTCCTGAGCGCGAGCGATCCTCCGCATCAGGACACATTCATGCGGGCGAAGACCGGTAGCTTGACGAAATTGTGCAGCAAAGTGCATCCGACTAAGCCCCGCTATTTGCGCAAGATCGGTCAGCGAAATCGAGCCGGCTAGATTCGCCTCGATATAGTCAATTACGCGACGTACACGCCAACCGGCGAGCCCCTGACGTCCCTTGGTTGGCACATTGGCTTCCAGTCCTCCCCGCGTACGAAGTAGATGTGAAGCAATTGCGACGCACAACGCCTCCGCAAATACGCGATCCAACCCACAATCGCCCAACTGCTCACGCGCCAAAGTCAACAGCAAACCTTCCAACACCGGATCACGATCGAAGTAGATGCTCCGCAACGCTAATGGTCGAGCAGTAGCATCAAGCTCATCCTGCAGGTCGTAAAGTATCCGATTGGCAAAGAACAAATGCAATGCCTCGGTAGGCGCTCGAAAGATCCCGCGCACAGCCGTCCGCGGGGCTTCCAGGTGGATCGCTCCAGCTGGGGTTACCCCCTCAAATACCTTTCGTCCGTTTGAATAAGCAACAATGTTAGTAGATCGAATTCCAAGTGAAAGCGCGTAGTAATCACCACTCTCCTCCGCGACCCGCTCCCTGGGATCGACGTTGAGATCGGTAAACCGGCTTACCGTGAAGCCGGAATGCTCCCCCGACACCACGGACGGGCAAGCCGGTTGGCGCCAATTCGACTCATCTACGAGCAAACCAGACGCATTGCCTAACAGAAGTCGCGTCCTTTCCGCTGAGGTGCGGCGTTGAGACTGCTCACTCTGATCAAAATCTAGGTCCATCTGCTGCCTCACAATCTAACGGTGGGGGCCGTTCGCACAAGCCGACTTCTGGTCAACAGGCCCCATTCTACCCAAACGACAATCTTTTTCTGTTTGAAACACACCGACGCCATGTCGTCGCCGTGCATTTTCTAAAGTGACGCGACCAACAGCAAAGACCGGCTCGCTTCATAACGCCAAAAATAGGGCGCAGTGGCATTAGCGAGGCTGCAGGTCACACAGCGCTTGTGGCCGGCAAATTCTGTCTAGTGGAAGTGAATAATCAGCTGTTTCGATACCGGCCGACTTCGGTCGTTGTCAGCGTGCGGTCTTTTGTAGTTCGGACCGAGATCACCCCCTTTTTATTGACAGCGCCCCCATCCACACTACGTTCGCATTAGACGTACAAAAATCGTTGAACGGAATATTGAAAAATCCAATCAGAACGCGTTATATCATACAAATTGCCATATGTTGCCTCGCCAATTACGCTATCTGCTCGCGGTTTTGGAACACCGCAACTTCACACGAGCAGCCGACGCGCTCCACATATCCCAGCCTGCGCTATCCCAGCAAATTAAGCAGCTGGAAGATCGGCTTGGCGCAAAACTCCTGGATCGATCCGGAAGGTTCATTGTCGCAACCGATGCCGGTTCAGTGTATGCCGAATATGCGCGAGCAGCGAATCACGACCTTGAGGCGGGTCGCCGCGCAATACATGACGTCGAGAACCTTGCACGCGGCGAGCTACGGGTAGGCTTTACGCCAACGTTTATGGCCTATCTCGTCGGCCCACTAATCTCTGCATTTAATTTTTCCTACCCGAGTATCGTCATCTCTGTTCATGAAATGACCCTAGACGACCTCGAAGTGGCAATCTCCACCGACGAACTCGACCTTGGCATCGCCTTCTCTACCGTTCGTTCCTCTGACATTAAATGCGAGGTTATTTTTAATGAGCAGTTGAAACTCGTGATTAGCGATCAACACGCTTTGAGCACATCAAAACATGACGTTTCGGTTACCGATCTTAGTAATATATCGCTTGCGATTCTATCGCGAGATTTCGCAACTCGCTCTCAAATCGACGAACACTTTAGAGCGCATCATATAACGCCTCGTGTCGCACTCGAAACGAACTCTCTCAGCGCTATAGTAGAGATTATACGATTGTCCGAGCTCGCGACCATCTTGCCCAGTGACGTAGGTTTGCAACAAGCTGGTCTAACGAGTCTAGAGCTGACTCCAAAAATACCAGAGCGTTCCATCGCCCTTCTAAGCAGGCGAGGCGCATATGAACGCCATGCTGCGACGGCGTTCCGAAAAATCGCACGCGAAGTCGTCACAATTCGAAACGAACAAAACGGGATCTCACTTAACCGTTTTAAAAGAAACTCGCTATACAAATCACCCGATGAACGTTTGTAAGCAGGAAAAAATTATACCGTCCATCGACCGCCAAATGATGAACCTTCGAATCTTTAGGGTCCAAGGCTGTTCTTATCCGCCCTTTAAGGTATCCGGATGAACCACTCAGTTATCGGCATTGCATACTCGAAGGGGCAACCACCATGTCACAAGAATCGCAGGCAAGCGTCCTGGCCCCCAATGCATCCGGATATCGCTTTTTCAAAGGCGGCGCCCATAGATGTCGCACCTGACGTTTTCTCAGCCGTTTGCCGAGAAGCGCTCGTCGCCTCGACAACCCACTAGGCGGGGAATTCCCGATGCTCCAACTGTGCGCCGGCGTCTCGTGAGCTACGAATCGAAAATTCTTGGCGAAGCTGTTGTGTCAGACGGAGCTGAAGTAGCGCCCACCTCACGCGCATTCCCCATTGCTGGCCACCCAACGCTCATTCTTAAGCTGCACGTATTGCACATCCGCTTTGACGTCCTCCCCGCCCTCAGCCTGCGGCTGCCGCGCAAGGCGCGGGAAGGACGGGGATTCCTACTGCTAGACGGCGACGTCCCGCCGCGAGAATGTTCACTGCCGCATTGATGTCGCGATGATGATACGCACCACATTCGAAGCAGGCCCATTCCCTTATTCCAAGACCTTCCCGGCCCTTCGGGCCAGTGCGCCTGTTACAGCAACCGCAGGTCTGGGTTGAGTATTTTTCATCGACCTCATCGAACCACACGCCCGCGCAATCGCTTTTATATTGCAGCATGGTCCGGAACAGGCTCCAGCCCGCATCGAGCACGGACTTCGCCATCCGTGTCCTCGCGAGCGCCGAAGCGTTCACGTTGCCGATGAAGATGGCGCCGTATTGCTGGACGAGCGCCGTGGAAAGCTTGTGCAACTGGTCCTTCCGGGAGTTTTTGATTTTTGGATGGAGCGCACGCACTCGCGCCTTCTTCCTTGCGCATTGTGCTTTCGCCAGCACCGTCTCGAGCTTGCGGTAGTGTCGGTCGAGGGTGATGACCTGAGCATCACTGGTTGCGGCGAAGTCTTTCAGGCCGAGATCAATGCCCGCGGAACGTTCGACCTCGCCGGTGGCGGGCGTCGGCGTCTTTTCTACCTTGATGGTCACGTTCAGGTACCACCGGCCGCGTGCATCCTCGCTGAAGCTCCCGGCACCAAGCTTGTACCGGGAGAGACCGTAGCTGTCCCACAGTGACAGCCGCGTGCCTGCGAAGAACACCTGTCCGTTGCGATACCGGATGGCACTCGCCTTGAACGGAATCCAGCCGAGCGAGCGGCGGGGTCCGCCCGACGCGCGCCAGCGCAGCCGGGTCTTGCCGGCCTGTTTCCGGCGCACCGCATACTCTTCGCCGATGGCCTGGAGAGTCTGCGAGTGCAGGTGCAGTCCGGCCTTGCCCGCGCCCCGGGTGAACGGATGGAAATCGTAGCCCGACAGGAAGCGCTGCTCCCGCTGCCAGACCATATGGGAGAGCTCATTGCAGTAGTTCCACACGAAGTTGACCTCGCGCGCGAGTACACGCAACAGCTTTGCGTGTTTGTCTTTGAGTCTGAAGCGCAGGACCCGGGTGGTGAGGGACATGTGCCAATACGGTTGTTTCTCCGTATAGGCACGTCGCCGTTTCCCCGTTGAAAATCACGCGATTCCTGCTTCGCTGTCTACACCTGCCTTTCATCCCCGGCCTGAAGAGGCTGTCGCAAAACGCATTATGAGGCACCCAAGTGCGAGCGGTTGAAGCGCGGAAGCCGGACGAGAGGTCGAGCGCGTAAAGTTGATCCGAACTTGCGCAGGACGAGTAAAGTCGCCCATAGGAATGCAAATAAAGCCCTTTGCAGGGCCACTGCCCGCGACAGGTTGTGCGCCATGACATGAAGCGCAAATTCGCGCCTGACCGCTGCAAGTCCACGGCGCCGGAACCGGTTCAATCCCTGTTGTCCGCGCAGGCTACTGAATACCGGCTCAACGATTGCCTTGCGCTGGCTGAAGATGCGTCTGGCCTGCGGATGCTGCATCACTACACGAAGCGCCTCACGTTGCTCATCCTCGGGATAGCGCTTGATGCGCCGCCCCTGTGCAGCCTTTGTGCATTTCGCGCGCAGATGGCAATCGCCACAGGTGCTGGCTCCGTACACGCGATGTTCCCGCGTATTCAGGGTCTTTCTGGACTTTGCCTCCAGGAGAAGAATCTGCCCGGCAGGACAACGATACGAGTCGGTTTGCTCATCGTAGTCAAAGGCGCTCTTGTGAAACAAACCGTCGTCCCTGGGCACGGCGGGCCATTGGCCGTCAGGGCACAGCAGGCTTACATCGCGGGCAAGCGTTGCTTCGATCACCTCGTCGTCGAAATATCCTGCATCGAGCAGCACTTCTTCAGCCTGTGCGCCCGTGGTCCGTGCACTTTGATCGAGCATGGATGCGATGACGCGCGTTTCGCTCGATGCGTCCAGTGCAAGCGCCGTGATAATCCGGTTTTCATTGGCCAGAACGGACGGCTTGTACGATGCCCCATATCCTTGTCCACGCTTGAGCCGCTGGACCATCGCTTCGGGCTCCGTGCCGCTGATGCGCAGACTCTCCGTGCCTTTGCCGCTGTGTTGCCGGGCAGCAAGCCGCGCATCGAAGATCGTCTGGCATTGGCTGCTGCGCTGTTGCGCCTGCTTTGCAGCGCGATCATCGGGTGCGCGCTCGAGCGCTGCTGTCGCCGCTTGTGCGCGGGCCCGCACGGCTTCTTGTTTCAGCAGGTTGTAACGGGAGCAGGCTGCTTCGATCACGGTGCCGTCGCCTGCCAGTCGTGCGCTGCTCGAACCGCTGGCCTTCAGGATGGTGCGCGTAAGGGATTCGAAGAACTCCTGCGTGAGCGAGTCTTCGTGCAGAACGATGAACCGACCGATATTGGCATGATCGGGAGTAATACCGCCTGTCACCCACATGCACCCCAGATCCAGACGGGCGAGTCGCTCCAGCTCGCGCAGCGAATGCAAGCCTTGCATCACGCCGTACAAAATCAATCCCATCATCTGGCGGGGCGAGTACGGCGCGCGTCCAGTGCCCGCATAGCGTCCTTCGAAGGCTAGCCAGTCCTGCTGTTCAAGAAGATGAGCCACGACAAAGGGTGTGTGCTGGTCGGACTGCTTCAGCCAGTCCTCAAGGCGCGTCGCGCCTATGACGATCTCGTGCGCGTTGCCCACGATAAACCGGCGACCTGTATCCGATGCACACGGCCGGGGCCTGGCATCCTGAGCTGGCGCCGCACCAAACAGATCGTATTGTTTCCTGTCCAGTGGCGCCATCCTGGATGCCGTGCTCATCGTTCTTCTCTTCAGCCATCGAGTCGCGAAATTTTACCAGGTTGGGGCTTTCGCGACAGCCTCTGAAGGCCGAGGTTTTCAGGCCGATTGCGGATAAAAATCACGTGCAATTTCAATAGCAACGGTACTTTCCTGCAACACCGCACCCTGTCGCTTTGCTAATTTACCGCTAGGGCCACAGAGTGCAGGAACGTGCTGTACTTTAACTTGTTCGAAGTGCATCAGACAACAGCCCAGCGGCCAACGCGTCTGCTCACTTCGCCTAGGCAACACCTTCCGCCTTGTCTGATAGGTAAGCGTTTCCCATGAACCTCGTGCTCGGTGAGTCGAAGCCGATCACACCGCACCGGAAGGTGAATACTATGAATTCGGGAGCGCTGGATCTTTCACGTGTGCAATTTGCATTCACCGTGTCGTTTCATATTATATTCCCGGCCATAAGCATCGGTCTCGCCGGGTTCATAGCCGTGCTCGAAGGGCGTTATCTATTGACCGGGAAGCAGTACTACAAAGAGCTGTGCCAGTTTTGGTCCAAAATATTCGCGGTTGCCTTTGGTATGGGTGTTGTCTCCGGTGTCGTAATGGCATACCAATTCGGTATGAACTGGTCCGGGTTCTCAAAATTCGCGGGACCCGTCACTGGGGTTCTTTTGACCTACGAGGTCATGACGGCCTTCTTCCTTGAGGCAGGTTTTCTTGGAATTATGCTCTTCGGGTGGGAGAAAGTCGGCCGCCGCGCACACTTTGCGGCAACAGTACTCGTGGCCGTCGGAACGCTGATCTCCACGTTCTGGATCCTCTCTTCGAATAGTTGGATGCAAACTCCACAGGGATTCGCAATTCAGGACGGACACGCAGTGCCGGTAGACTGGTTGAAGATTATCTTCAACCCCTCCTTCCCCTTCCGGCTTGTACACATGACGCTCGCTGCATTCCTTGTTGCAGCCCTAATCGTATCGGCCTCCGGCGCGTGGCAACTCATACGCAGCAGACGCGATCCTGAAATTCTGACGATGTACTCAATGGCGCTTTGGCTTCTTCTTATATTCGCGCCGATTCAAGCCATCGTTGGTGATCAACACGCACTGAATACCCTCAAGTACCAACCGGCCAAGATTGCCGCGATTGAAGGTCTCTGGGAAACCGAACAGGGTGGAACTGCGCTAAACCTCGTCGGACTCCCTGACATGGCCGCCGAAGAGACGCGATATGCCATTCGCGTCCCTCATCTAGGCAGCCTTATCCTTACACACACTTGGGACGGCCAGATACGCGGACTAAAGTCATTTCCGAAAGATGAGCGTCCCAACTCACCATTAGTGTTCTGGAGCTTCCGGTTGATGGTTGGTATGGGTGTGCTGATGATTCTTACCGCCGTCATCGGACTTTTCCTTCGGCGCGGCGGCCGCTTGTACCAGGTTCGTTGGTTCCATTGGCTGACTGTCTTCATGGGGCCAACGGGAATCATTTCATTGATTGCCGGATGGGTTACGACAGAAGCAGGCCGTCAACCATGGGTAGTCTATGGCATCTTGCGCACGTCCGAGGCAGTTTCTCCGATTCAAGCTCAAAGCGCTGGGCTTACGTTACTGATCTTCATCATGGTTTACTTCCTCGTCTTCGGTACCGGCGTGTACTACATACTCAAGCTAATCTCGCGTGGTCCGGATCACTCCGATACCGTGCCGTCGGCAGAGGAGGATGAATTCAGTGCTGTGGCGTCTGGAAGGCGCCCACTGGCGGCGGCTGAGTAGCCAATGGCTTTATGTTGACCAGTGATTTGGAGAAACAGTATGGATCTCACCGTAATCTGGGCAGCAATTATCGCCCTAGGGCTTTTCATGTATATCGCGCTGGACGGCTTCGATCTTGGAATCGGCATAATATTCCCGTTTTTCCCGGACGACTCCGAGCGAGATCTCATGATGCATTCGGTCGCGCCAGTATGGGATGGGAACGAGACGTGGCTCGTATTAGGCGGCGCGGCATTGTACGGTGCGTTCCCGGCCGTATACTCCATAGTTTTGTCCAGCCTCTATCTCCCGATCTCGTTTATGCTAGTTTGCCTGATATTTAGAGGTGTCTCTTTCGAAGTCCGAGGCAAGGCAAATCGCACAAAGAATCTCTGGAACCTGTCCTTCATACTAGGTTCCGCTGGAGCTACCTTCTTTCAAGGGGTCGTTCTCGGGGCCTACTTACAGGGGATTCCAGTAAAGAACGGTGTTTTCTTCGGCGACGCGTTTTTCTGGGTAACGCCGTTCAGCTTCTTCACAGGCATGGGCCTTTTAATCACATATTCTCTGCTCGGGGCTAGTTTTCTAGTGATCAAGACTGAGGGTGACCTACAGCGTCGGATGCACGGCCTAATTTGGCCTCTGACATTGGTGTTAATTGGTTTCATCCTGGTCGTGACACTTTGGACACCCATGACCGATCCACATGCCGCGTCGCGTTGGTTTGATTCCCCAGCACGCTTCCTTCTCTATCCGGTCCCTATCCTTGTAATAGTTGTCGCCACCTTTATGTTCAACGCAATGAGGCACCAGCACGACAGTATGGCATTCCTCTTAACCATCATCCTGGTATTCCTCGGCTATATCGGCCTTCTATTTAGTATTTGGCCATATGCGATCCCTGGCGCCATCACCCTTTGGGATGCCGCCGCACCGCGATCAAGTCAGGTTTTCCTCCTCGTGGGAGCGGTCGTCATTATCCCAATTATCATAGCCTACACAACGGCGGGCTACTGGATATTTCGAGGCAAAGCCGAAGCCAGTACCCACTATTAGTTGCTCAGTAAGGAGCTAAACATGTCGACACCTGACAGCGATGATGCGACACCTACATTCGGCCGCCGGATGATGTGGTTCGCGATTCTTTGGTGCGTTGGCTTCGCCGGTACGATGCTCATAGCGTTGCCTTTTCACTTTTTAGTCGCCATTTCGATGAGGCAGTAAGCCCTGAAGGACGCATCGCCATGCGGTTTGGGTGAGCAGGCTGCAATGAAAGACGTGATCGCCCAGTCGCGGGCGGAATTTGCTGAACGCCTGTCGCGCTCCGGCGCGGCTGCCCGTATTCCGGTCCGGCGTGCCCATAAAGCCCTTGAGACCACCTGTAAGGAAAAGGCCAGGAGTCGCGTATAACTTGCTGGTGTGGCATTCGCGCGGCGTACGGAAGTGTGGTGCGCGAGCGTTGCCTCGCTACCCGGGGCTTGCCGTACCGGAGTGACAAAGAAACCTTGCGCCTGCGCAATCGCCCGTGTACCGCAGCATGGTCCGGAACAGGCTCCAGCCCGCGTCAAGCACCCACTTCGCAATCCGCACGTGCTCTCGCGAGTGCTAAAGCGTTCACGCTGCCGATGAAGCCGACGCCTTACTGCTGTACGAGTGCCGCGGAAAGCTTGTACGACTGGTCTTCCCGGGTTACGACGCGGCCGTCGCTGGTGGCTGCGAAGTCCTTCAGACTCAGGTCCAGCCCTTCCGACTTTCCAATCTCACCGGTCGGTGGCCTGGGCCCCTTCTTGACCTTGACGGTGACGCTCAGGTGCCACCGGCCAAGCGCATCCTCGCTGATGCAGCCGACGCCCGGTTCATGGCTGGCAGGACGGTAGCTGTCCCACTGCGACAGTGTCATACCCGCGAAGATAACCTGCTCGTTCCGGCACCCTCGGTTTCCCCGAAAGAATCAGGACATCCCAACTGCGCGCTCTACACCCGCCTCCCCCCGGTCCGAAGCTCGAGATCTTCAGGCCGATTGCAGATAGAGCAGACTTTGAGGATTAACCAGCGCCAAAGCGACGGGGGCTACCGGCAGTCGATTAGTCTGCTCGCCCAGAACCCGGCTCTAAGGTCACAGAGCAGGTCATCCCCATTACCAAATGAACGTCTTCGGGGACCTTTCCCAGCCGAATTCTCACAGGAACGCGCTGTGCCAATCGCACCCAGGTAAATATCGGGTCTACGTTCGCCAGCAGTTCACTCGCCCCGGTCGGATTGTCCCGATCGACTATGCCCCGAGCAATGCTATCAACATGCCCATCGATTTCCACGTTTCTTCCCATTAGCCGGACCCTTGCGCGGTCACCGATGTGTACGCCCTGGATCTTGGTCTCTTCGAAATATCCATAAACCCAGAACGAATTCGAGTCGATCATTGCCATTTTTGCGACACCTGCATTTGCATAATCACCAGGCCACAGATTCAAATTGGTTATAAACCCGTCTGTCGGCGCCTTCACCTCGCTCCGCTCCAGATCGAGTCGCGCCGTCTCCTGACGTACCATAGCCGCCTGCAACGCCGCCTCCGCGACCGTGTACGCAGCACGGGCTGCATCAAGCACGGACGAAGACTGCTTAGCCTCGAGCGCGAAATCTGACCGATTTTCTTCCGAGATCACATCGCCCGAAAGTTTTGCTCGTCTCTGCGCCCTGTCTTGTCTCATTATCGACTCAAATTCCGCCCCCCGAGCTTGGGCACTAGCCTGTTGCAGTTGAGCCTTTGCGCGATTAACGTCAGCGTTCGCTTGGTCCACTGCATATCTAAACCGGTAGGGGTCGAGCACGTACAAAACATCTCCCTTGTGAACCATCTGGTTATCTCTAACGCGTACTTCTGCTACGAGTCCAGAGACGTCCGTCGAAATGTTTATCACGTCCGCACGCACCCGCCCATCCCGTGTCCAAGGAGAATACATGTATGTCTGCCAGATTGCGCGCATCAAGGCCGCTGCCACCAGCAACATACAACCTGTCACTATCGCCCGAATCAGAAACTGCTTATTCATCTTCGCCCCGACGTTATGCGAGAAAACATGCCGCAATATCGATTCAGCCTGTTACCTCTGCACAATTAACGATACCCCAGAGAACAATGCAATAAATAACGCCACCCTGAATAGCCCGGGATGCCATGCAAATCTATAAATTCTCAGTCGGGCGAGGATGAGGTCAAGAATTACAAACGCGATAACGCAGACAACCAGAACCGGCAAGAGCACTGGCGCGAAGAAACCAAATATATCGACCTCAAGGGGCATTGGATCCCCCCGAAATCATATTCGACCGACCCGTGTCACCGTCGAATCCGCCCCCGAGGGCCTTCATAAGTGCGATCCATGAATCAACTTGCCGGGAGCGTACCAATGCGAGGTTGATTTGCTGTTGAAGCATGATTTTCTGAGAAACCAAAACGTCGAGGTACTCTGTGACGCCTCCTCGATACCCTGAATTCGCGAGCTCGTACGATCGTTTTGATGACTCCACCGCGCTATCAACTGACAGTTCCTGGTCCTCTAATGAACGCAACGCTGTCACTTGTTCCGCAACTTCCCGCATGGCTAACAATACAGCGTCGTTGTATTTCAATACCGCGTCGTCATATTCGGCCGTCGCTACACCATACTTCCCTCGACGCCTCTCCGCATCGAAAATCGGCAATGAAGCGGCAATGCCAACGCTGTGACCAAAAGAATCGCTGTTCACGAAACTAAAGAACCCCCCAAAAGGGACCAACGACTGAAGCGAGGCGCTGGCGACGAGATCAATGTTTGGGTAGAAGTCAGCATGCGCGACATCTATTTCCTTTGATGCAGCCGTGACCCTCCACCGTTGCGCAACGATATCCGGACGATGGCCGATGAACTCAGCCGGCAGCGACGCAGGCACTGCAGACCCGAACCGCCCGTACGGTAGCGGCCGCTGCAGCGATGCACCAAATCCCGGCCCCTCACCGACAAGATACGCGATTAAAAGACGAGATTGTTCGATCCCGTCTCGCGTACGAATAATGTCGGCAAGACCGCTTTGGTACTGCGTCCGAGCCTGAGTCACGTCAATGTCAGTGTCTATTCCAGCGCTCTTCCTGCTTGCTGCAATTTCGAGGTTACGTTTCTCCTCCTGATTGATCTCCGCGTAGATGTCTGCCAGGGCGTACTGGAGCGCAAATGCGTTGTACGCCCGCGCAACTGCCGCCTGAAGCTCTATCTTCGCAAACTGCTCATCGGCCACTGCAGCGTGAACTTTACTCTGCGCACCCTGCTCGATTGCGCGATTTTTTCCCCAAATGTCCAGGTCGTATGTCAGGTCAAGCGCGACAGAATTGTTCCAGTTCGTTTCTCCGCCCGGCGGCGATGGATTCGCGTTTTGAGAAAATCTCGTATGTGCGATATCTGCGGAGCTGTCCAACTCCGGAAGCTGGTTGGCATGCAGCGCTCTGGCCTCCCAAACCGCTGCTGTCACCCGAGAACGCACTATCGCCAACGTTGGGCTTCCGGACGTAGCTCGGCTGATGAGACTGTCTAATTGTCCATCATTCCATCCATTCCACCACTCAGAAGAGGGCCATTTGGCATCGCTTCTCGCAGAGGCACGGATAGCATCACCAACGTCTAATGAAGTCGGCTCTATCATGGAGGCTTCCGGCTTTATCCCCGAGCTTGTGATGCAAGACCACAGCCCGCCCATAGCAAAGATTATTGCAATGTGGGTCAATGTTTGATCGATCCACTGTCGACCGCGAGACTTCACCGCCGAACTCCCTTTCGCGCAATCGGATACTCGAGCAGATCGTAAAGCGCGATTTTCGCTGAGATAAGACGGACACGCATGTCGAACACCGCACGATGGGACTGCCCTTGAGTTCCTCCCGATTGGACTCGAAGCTGCTTGAGTGCATCTTGCGTAGACCGAATAGCGAATTCGGTAGCGTCGGGGGTTGCTTGCGCCGCCATCGAGACAATTGCCGCCCGCCATCGCCTCATCGAATCCTCCCAATCTACCGAAAGTCGACCTCCATCCGATTCGCTGTACCTCCGCACCTCCAAAATTGCTTGCGTCACCCATAGCGCACCGAATGCTCTCTTGATGATCGTCTCTCTAAAGTCCCTCGAGATGTTCGGCACGGTAACAAGGCCCGTGATTAAATCACGCATAGAAGCACCAATTGTCGCAGTCGTGCGACCGGATAGGTCCCCTTCCGCCGCCTGAACTATGAGCCGTCTAATTCTTCGGCTGTACACCTTTGCAAGCCATTCCCCCTCTCTCGGGACGATGAGCGAAAACGCTGTCGCCGCACAGGCGATGCCAAACATCAAAGCCAACCCACGATCAAGAAAGAGAGGTGGGTTGTATATCTGAGGATTTGTCGGGCTTAATATATATAGAAAATACAAGTTAAATCCTGCACCGAGCACCGCATAGTTCGAAAACGTATTCACATAGCTTCCGATCGATACCGCCATAGCCACACATACGATAACAAGTGTCACATCACCGTTCAAAGGGAAGACAAGGAACTCGAAAAAGAATCCAAGTATCCATGCAAGCAAGCAACCGACAAAGGCCTGCCAACTTGATCTAACAGGAGCATTTGAAAGAGAATAAAGTCCAGAACTGATCGCGACCGACACTAACGCACTGAAGCCGTTTGTCCATTCTGAAACTATCCAAGTCGCACCGACGAACCCGACTGCCGTTGCCGCTCGCAATCCGGCAATCATAGCGATGGTTCCACTAGACCGAAGATGAGCGGTACGCATGAAGCTAATCACCTTCACCAGCGGAAAAGTCAGGCTCACTCCGGTTGGTTGACGGAGTGCCGTCCGGCAAACGCTGGAGAATCTACGCAACGACCAGATTACCGCGTACACTTCAGCGCCGACCGTTTCCACCATTTCCACACTCTTTGACCCACCGGCGGATAGGGCCTCGAGTTCCGAACCTATGTAATCTGGAAATTCGTGTTCAGTAGTCTTTAGGCTGCGATGAAATTGTTCAAGTCCATCCTCCGTACGAAGATCGTGTAAGTCTCCTTTTGACAGGTTTGAATGTAGACGTGCCAAAATCCTCTCGACCGCCGTTCTTGCCACGGGGTCCACATCAGCACTAATCTCTCTCACTTTGTAGATTGCGTGAACGCGGGTGACCAAGTCCAAAAAGGCTTGTTCCAGCGTCACGAGTGACTCATGTCTTAGGCGCATCTCCGGTTCTTCGAACACTGCCGCCGCCCGTAGCCCGTCTATAGTAGCGCTGTCACTAACAAGCTGAACGTACTCTCGCATAGGCTCGGAGCCACTGCGAATGCCCGCCGCACTCAGAATAACTGGCAGAATCTTCGCCAGTGCGGTGTATCGCCAACTGATCAAAGTAGGCGTCACCCGTTGCGGGAAGACGAGTGCGCTGATCAGGCTGCTCATCGCAACCCCGATCACAACCTCGCTGACAGTATGGATGACATTCGTCGAAACATCGTAGGGATTAGACCATTCCGGTACCGCCGTGATGCTTGCCGCGTAGCCTGACAGAACGAATCCATACGACTGAAAGTTCTTGTAGTAGGACGATCCCGCAACGAATATGCCGACCCAAATGGCGAGACCCGCCAAGAATAGCGGTGGTTGTTGGGCAAAGAGACAAATTAATGTGAGACCGGCCAAACTTCCGAAAAATACGCCGAGAGCACGGTAGAAGGCGCGTCCGATTACCATTCCGCTCTGTTGGTGAATCATCACGATTGCGGCCGACACCATCGCGGTCCCGGGTGCTCGCAGTTCCAACCTCATGCAAATCAGCATACTTAAAACGACGGCGAGAGCCGATTTCAGAGCATGCAGGAGACGGGGAAAGTCATCGTTCCGATAAGTTATCAGTTCCTCGCGGATACCAACCAGGGACATGTTTCCCTCAGATTTTTTCGTTTTGGATGACCTGAGCTATTACACTTAAGCCGCCGGAGCCTTTGGAAAACACGGCTGATACCTATCATACGAGCCAACCTTGCGCATTATCTTTAATCGTAGCACGGCGGTTGTCGAACCTTTCCTGCCGCACCCCTCTCAAGACGCAGGATATCGGCCTCCCGAGCACCGTCCATCGTAGGCGAATCGACTGCCGCGCCCAGCGTTGCTTTAGCAGGTCCGTAACGTCGGGCTGCTTCAGAGCACAAACACGCAAAGAAGCGCCATATTGCGATGCAGCTTAACTTACACCACTTCGCCGTCTCCGGCCGTTTGCGAATGCGAGGCTCGTCAAATGGATGTAGCGTCTGCTCGCAGCACGCCCCAGCGGCCAGTCCGGACCTCCCGTATCTACGCGCAGGCTTCATTCCCTTTCGGACGTAGTGAAGCACTGATCGGAGCCCCGAGTCTTCGCGGCCGCCCTCGAATATCCAGACGCGGCCTCAACTAAGCCTGTATCGATTCTCCACTCCCAGTCCAGATAGGTCTAACAAAAAGACGTTTCATCTGCCTAAGGATCGTCGCGAATACAGAGTAATAGCCATCGCGGGGCTAGGTGGCACCAAATCGTGCTTTTTTTTGATAATTCGTTCTTTCTAAAAAGAGCCCAAGAGCTCACCATGCGAGACTCAAATGGCAAACGCGTCATCTCACATGCCGGGTCGCTCTTGACGGTCCATCGCGCGCCTCTCCGTAACGGTGGGCCGGCTGCATCGGGAGTCAAAACATGGATACTATCTCTCGCCGTCAGTTCTTGAAACTGTCAGCTTCAACGCTAGCGGGATCAAGCTTGGCGCTCGCCGGATTCTCACCGACGCCTGCCCTAGCGGAAGTTCGACAATACAAGTTGCTCCGGATGACGGAAACGAGGAATACGTGTACCTACTGCTCCGTGGGCTGCGGTGTTCTGATGTACGGACTAGGTGACAACGCAAAAAATGCTAAGGCAAGTATTATCCATATCGAGGGAGACCCCGATCACCCCGTAAACAGAGGCACGCTCTGCCCGAAAGGAGCAAGCCTACTGGACATCGTGCATAGCGAGAGCCGACTACTTTATCCAGAATACCGCGCGCCTGGTTCCGATCATTGGATGCGCATCTCCTGGGACGACGCTCTCGACCGCATCGCCGAACGCATGAAGGAGGACCGCGATGCAAATTTTGAGCATGAAACGCCCGAAGGGCACGTCGTCAATCGGTGGCTAACGACCGGCATGCTTGCTGCGTCGGCGGCCAGCTCAGAAGTCGGCTACCTGACTCACAAGGTTACACGCAGTTTTGGCATTCTCGGATTCGACAACCAAGCTCGTGTCTGACATGGCCCGACGGTGGCAGGTCTTGCCCCGACGTTTGGCCGTGGCGCGATGACGAATCATTGGGTAGATATCAAGAACGCCGATGTGATTCTCGTGATGGGCGGCAATTCTGCCGAGGCACACCCGTGCGGGTTCAAGTGGGTCGTCGAGGCGAAGGCACATCGCGGCGCGAAGCTGATCGTGGTCGACCCGCGCTTCAACCGGACCGCGTCCGTCGCGGATCTGTACGCGCCGATTCGGACAGGAACCGACATCGCATTTCTGGGCGGCGTCATTCGTTACCTGCTATCCAACGACAAGATCCAGCACGAATACGTCAAGAACTACACTGACTTCACGTTCATCGTCCGAGACGATTTTGCGTTCTCTAACGGACTATATTCAGGATACGATTCACAGACGCGCAGTTACGACAAAAGTACGTGGGAGTATGAGTTCGATGCCGACGGCTACGTGAAGTCCGATCCGTCCTTGCGTCATCCGCGCTGCGTATATCAGTTGCTCAAAGCACACTATTCGAGCTATACGCCCGAGATGGTCGAATCCATCTGTGGTACGCCGAAAGAAAAATTCCTGCAAGTCTGCGAAATGCTTGCCACGACGTCCTCGCCGGGAAAGGCGGGCACGCTCCTGTACGCATTGGGTTGGACGCAGCATTCGATCGGCTCCCAAATCGTTCGCACTGGAGCGATGGTCCAGCTCCTACTAGGCAACATCGGGATCGCGGGTGGAGGCGTCAATGCTCTGCGCGGCCACTCAAATATTCAAGGCCTGACCGACCTCGGTCTACTCAGCCAGATGTTGCCTGGCTACCTTACTTTACCCAACGAATCCGAGCAGGAGTACCAGAAGTACGCGTCCTCCAGAACGCTTAAACCGCTGCGGCCAAATCAGCTTAGCTACTACCAACACTTCCCCGCTCTATTTGTTAGCCTGATGAAGGCATGGTGGGGCCAGGCCGCCACGGCGGAAAATGATTGGGCGTATTCTTACCTGCCAAAGTGGGACAAGCCCTACGACGTGCTACAAGTTGTCGAGTTGATGTCGCAAGGGAAGATGACCGGCTACGTTTGCCAAGGGTTCAACCTCATTGCGTCAGTGCCGGACAAGGCCAAGATCATCGACGGCCTCGGCAAGTTGAAATGGCTCGTCATCATGGACCCCTTGGCTACGGAGACGTCGGAGTTCTGGAAGAACTACGGCCCGTTCAATGATGTCGATCCCTCAAGCATCCAAACAGAAGTATTTAGGCTCCCAACAAACTGCTTCGCGGAAGAGAACGGCTCGGTTGTTAGCTCGTCAAGAGTCCTTCAGTGGCACTGGAAAGGAGCCGAGCCTCCAGGTGAAGCGCGCAGTGACTTAGATATCATGGGTGGCATATTCACACGTATCCGCGATTTGTATCGAAAGAAAGGTGGTGCATTCCCTGACCCGATCCTGAATCTCACGTGGCCCTATGAAGACCCAGAAAGCCCGCGCCCTGACGAATTGGCGCGTGAATATAACGGTTGGGAAGTTAAGGCGGCATCTGACTACGACACCAAGAAGCTGGTAGAGACGGCCGGTCGTCAATTGTCAGGCTTCGAGCAACTCCGCGACGATGGAAGTACGGCAAGCGGGTGCTGGATCTTCTGTGGCGCGTGGACCGAAGAAGGCAATCAGATGGGACGTCGCGACAACAGCGACCCCACAGGCATCGGCCAAACGCTTGGCTGGGCTTGGGCGTGGCCAGCTAATCGGCGCGTACTCTACAACCGGGCCTCGTGCGACACTGACGGAAAACCGTTCGACCCGACCCGCAAGCTCGTCCAATGGAACGGCTCCGCATGGGTTGGTGACGACGTCCCCGACTACAAAGTGGACGAGGCGCCGAGCCTAGGTATGGGGCCGTTTGTGCTCAACCCCGAGGGGGTCGCTCGCTTCTTCGCGCGCAATGAGATGAATGAGGGGCCGTTCCCGGTACATTACGAACCAATCGAAACACCGCTTGGTTATAACCCACTGTACCCGGATCACCCGAACGTGACCAACAATCCGGTTGCCCGCATCTTCCCGTCGGACCGTAAAAAAATCGGAAACGCGCGCGATTTCCCGCATACCGCGACAACATATCGGCTCACGGAACATTTTCATTTTTGGACCAAACACGCGCGACTGAACGCCATCCTGCAACCCGAGCAGTTTGTCGAGATTAGCGAGGAGCTCGCGCACTCTATTGGTGTAGTGTCTGGTGATCGAGTGAAGGTGTCATCCTTCCGAGGGCACATCGTGGCTGTTGCCGTCGTCACGAAGCGAATCAGGACGCTCACCATCGAAGGAAAGCATGTTCAAACCGTGGGTATCCCTCTTCATTGGGGTTTCAAGGGCGCCGCGAAGCCCGGGTACCTGACGAATACGCTCACGCCTTCAGTTGGCGACGGGAACACGCAGACGCCAGAGTTCAAGTCATTCCTGGTCAAGGTGGAGAAAGCATGAGAAGCGCGACAACGAGGACCGTAGAAAGCCGGCCGATTCGTTCCTCCGTCGGCTAATAGCGAGTGCTCCCGCAGTCGATCACCCGTACGCACCCACAGAGCAAATCATGGCACTACAGTCACTCGACATCAAACGGCTTTCTGCGACGACGATCCAGCCTCCGGCTGACCGGGTGCCTGTGACCGGGTCCGTCGCCAAGCTCATTGATGTATCGAAATGTATAGGCTGCAAAGCATGTCAAGCCGCTTGCATGGAGTGGAATGACTTACGCGATAACGTCGGAATCACGACAGGGGTCTACGACAACCCGCTGGATCTGAGCGAACATTCGTGGACCGTCATGCGGTTCACAGAATATGTGAACCCTAAGGGTGACCTCGAGTGGCTAATCCGAAAGGACGGCTGCATGCATTGTGAGGACCCAGGCTGCCTAAAAGCGTGCCCATCCCCTGGCGCCATCGTGCAATACACGAACGGCATCGTTGACTTCCACGAAGAAAACTGTATTGGGTGTGGATACTGCGTAGCTGGCTGTCCATTCAATATCCCGCGAATCTCCAAGACTGATAACCGCGCTTACAAGTGCACACTATGCTCAGATCGAGTCGCAGTTGGACAGGAGCCGGCCTGCGTAAAAACGTGCCCAACGGGTGCGATCATGTTTGGTACCAAGGAAGACATGAAGCAGCAGGCAGCAACTAGAATCGAAGATCTGAAATCACGGGGCTTCGACCAGGCCGGGCTGTACGATCCGCCAGGCGTGAATGGAACGCACGTAATGTATGTACTCCATCACGCAGATCAGCCCAACCTTTATCACGGATTGCCGAAGGATCCTAGAATTAATCCGATGGTCTGGATATGGAAGGGTATCGCCAAACCGCTTGCGCTCGCTGCACTTGTGTTCACGGCGATCGCAGGTTTCTTTCACTACACACGAATCGGCCCCAACGAGGTCCATCACGAGGACGATGTTGCTGCACGTGACGAGCTGAGGCGAGAAAGGGAGCGTCAAAATGAGCAACGATGAATCCGACGACGATTTCTTGATTGAACGGTACAACGCCAACGAGCGGACCAATCACTGGATCACTGCCATCAGCTTCGTCTTGGTTGCTCTATCTGGGTTGGCGATGTTTCACCCCGCTATGTTCTGGCTCTCTATATTATTTGGTGGAGGCCAGTGGATGAGGCTGTTGCATCCATTCTTCGGCCTAGTCATGTTCGTGTCATTTCTGGTTCTAGCACTTCGATTCTGGCATCACAATCTCATGGAAAAAAGTGACATACTGTGGCTTTTGCGCATACAGGATGTTCTATCTAACCGTGAGGATAGACTCCCCGAAGTAGGAAGGTACAACGCGGGCCAGAAGATGCTTTTCGTCACCCTTGTTTTTTGCATGCTAGTGTTACTTCCAACGGGATTGATAATCTGGCGCCGATATTTCTCAGCCTATTTCCCAATTAACGCAATTCGCTTCGCGGCTCTTTGTCATGCCACTGCAGCATTCGTTCTGATTGCAGGGATCATTGTGCACATCTATGCCGGTATCTGGATAAAAGGGACGATGGGTGCGATGATTCGCGGGACGGTTACCCTAGGCTGGGCTCGCAAGCATCACCCTCGTTGGTTCCGTGAAGTTATCCGCAATCGGCCTGAAAACCTCGGCCTTCAGGCCGGGGATGAAAGGCAGGTGTAGACAGCGAAGCAGGAATCGCGTGATTTTCAACGGGGAAACGGCGACGTGCCTATACGGAGAAACAACCGTATTGGCACATGTCCCTCACCACCCGCGTCCTGCGCTTCAGACTCAAAGACAAACACGCAAAGCTGTTGCGTGTACTCGCGCGCGAGGTCAACTTCGTGTGGAACTACTGCAATGAGCTCTCCCATATGGTCTGGCAGCGGGAGCAGCGCTTCCTGTCGGGCTACGATTTCCATCCGTTCACCCGGGGCGCGGGCAAGGCCGGACTGCACCTGCACTCGCAGACTCTCCAGGCCATCGGCGAAGAGTATGCGGTGCGCCGGAAACAGGCCGGCAAGACCCGGCTGCGCTGGCGCGCGTCGGGCGGACCCCGCCGCTCGCTCGGCTGGATTCCGTTCAAGGCGAGTGCCATCCGGTATCGCAACGGACAGGTGTTCTTCGCAGGCACGCCGCTGTCACTGTGGGACAGCTACGGTCTCTCCCGGTACGAGCTTGGTGCCGGGAACTTCAGCGAGGATGCACGCGGCCGGTGGTACCTGAACGTGACCATCAAGGTAGAAAAGACGCCGAAGCCCGCCACCGGCGAGGTCGAACGTTTCGTGGGCATTGATCCCGGCCTGAAAGACTTCGCCGCAACCAGTGATGCTCAGGTCATCACCCTCGACCGACACTACCGCAAGCTCGAGACGGTGCTGGCGAAAGCACAACGCGCAAGGAAGAAGGCGCGAGTGCGTGCGCTCCATGCAAAAATCAAAAACTCCCGGAAAGACCAGTTGCACAAGCTTTCCACGGCGCTCGTCCAGCAATACGGCGCCATCTTCATCGGCAACGTGAACGCTTCGGCGCTCGCGAGGACACGGATGGCGAAGTCCGTGCTCGATGCGGGCTGGAGCCTGTTCCGGACCATGCTGCAATATAAAAGCGATTGCGCGGGCGTGTGGTTCGATGAGGTCGATGAAAAATACTCAACCCAGACCTGCAGTTGCTGTAACAGGCGCACTGGCCCGAAGGGCCGGGAAGGTCTTGGAATAAGGGAATGGGCCTGCTTCGAATGTGGTGCGTATCATCATCGCGACATCAATGCGGCAGTGAACATTCTCGCGGCGGGACGTCGCCGTCTAGCAGTAGGAATCCCCGTCCTTCCCGCGCTAAGCGCGGCAGCCGAAGGCTGAGGGCGGGGAGGACGTCAACAGCGCGCATGTCCGCAGGGAACTTTAGCGCTTAATTCTTTGATAGCAAGTGATCCACCATACATCGCTTCGCCGCGCTCTGCCGTGGTGTCGTAAGCATCTGGGTCCTTGCGCGTAATGGTCAGCGTTGGGTCAATGTGAGCGACATCACTCCGCTAACGAGGCCAGCGATACTTCCCGATTTGTGTTCTGCTCGGGTGGCATCGCAAAATCTCCGCAACTCGGATATACCTCACAACCCTGAGCCTTCTGTGTCCCGACGTTCGCGAAACCGGCCTATCTACCGGAATTGACTACCACCGCTCGGAAGTACGCTACTTTACCTGCCCATTCCGGTAGCGGATGGCACTGGCCTTGAACGGGATCCAGCCCAGCGAGCGACGGGACCCGCCCGACACACGCCAGCGCAATTTCGTTTGCGTGCCTGTTTGCGACGCACAGCATATTCCTCTCCGATGGCCTGGAGGGTCTGGGAGTGTAGTCCCAGTCCCGCCTTGCCGGCTCCTTTGGTGAACGGATGGAAGTCGTAGCCGGACAGGAAGCGCTGCTCGCGTTGCCACACTTTCAGCGACAGCTCGTTACAGAAGTTCCAGACCAGATTCACCTCGCGCGCGAGCTCACGCAACAGCTTTGCATGCTTGTCTTTGAGTCTGAAGCGCAGGACGCGGGTGGAGAGGTTCATGTGCCGACACGGTTGTTTCTCCGTATAGGCACACCTGGATTCTCCCCTTGAAAATCACGGCAATCCTGCTTCGCTGTCTACACCCGCCTTTCATCCCCGGCCTGAAGGCCGAGGTTTTCAGACCGATTGCGGATAAAACTCCCTCGGCCGCCGCCCCCTGTGGCATGCGGCGTCCGTCAGACTTGCGTGTAGGACGCCTCCGCGCCAGCTAGATGCCTGTTCAGCTTCCGAAGTACAGTGTACAAAAACTCACCGGGCCGACACAATTGGGATCGGACACACCTATCCCTGTCGTCTTGCTTGCATAAGAACCGGAACCATTCGAACCGCTGTTCGCGGCCCCCACCCCAGTCTCGGTTCGCTGCTTCGACCGTGCGAGTTCCGAAGACGAAGACGGGTCAGCAGGCGATGCCGGATTGGACATCGAAGATTGCACCGCTCCTTGCACAGGTCCCGCGCTCGCCGGCTCTTCAGAAAATGCGGACGAAATTGCCACGCTTGCAAGGCACGTAGCGATGGGAAAAAGCCATACCTTCTTCATGCTTACCTCCATACCATATTCTCGAGAACAATTACATCTTCATACTAGGTTCGCAACATCGCTGTCACACGCCCCAGCAAGAAGCATCAGAAGACGCCTTCAAAGTAGAAGCTCGCCGCCCAAACCACTACATCCAGTGATAGCTCAATACTTCAAGTTCGCCTATCCTAAAAAATTGATTTTTTAATAAAACCCCGCGATATACGTTCAAGCGCCCCCAACAAAATCCCATTGGCAGACAATAATTGACCACAAACCGAAAACCTCATCACCATTAAAAATAAAATAAATCGATGCAAAAAAATAACAAAACCGGATGAAAAAATCGATTCCTTCCTTAAAGAAGCCGCTCGATTTTTAAAGACCGATTTTGACCACGCGCTAGACTCTGTACATCCATCTCGCGTGTTTTTACAGCATGAGCAACGACGCTTTTTCCTCGGCTATCCGGGGCCGCATATGCCTTTACCGCCTTCGCTGCCGGCAAAGCGCCCGTTGGCGTCCTAGTCCGACTAGCCGGGTTCGACGATCAGGGTCGCGATCTAGATTGCAATCGATCCTGCTCCACAAACTGTAGATCTTCTTCTTGACGGCAGCGATGCGTTCGCCCTGGTCAGCATGATGCTTGCCATTTTTTGATGCCCAAAAGCCGCGAAAGACTCTTTCTGATACGCAACAAGACTAATCACTCCCCTAACATCCATAGACCCAATTTGACTCGGAGGCTTTTATGTCTGACCAGCCTGACGTTCCAGGAATTAAGCGTTATGACAGCCCCGCAGGCGGCTGGGGCGCGCTGAACGCAACCGCTCGCGCTGTGAGAGAGCAGATGGACGCATTTGTCGCGCCAATCACTCTACTGCGGACGAATCAGCCGGATGGGTTTGACTGCCCAGGCTGCGCATGGCCCGACAAGGAGCACCGATCGACATTTCAATTCTGCGAAAACGGCGCAAAGGCTGTAACTTGGGAGGCTACCAAGAAGCGTGTTCCCCCCGAATTCTTTGAAAAGCATACGGTCGCCTCGCTGTTGAAGTGGAGCGACTATGATCTCGAGAACGAAGGTCGACTTACGCATCCGATGGCCTATGACCGTGCGACCGACACCTATCAGCCTATTTCGTGGGAAGCGGCGTTCGCTCGTATTGGCGATGTCCTCCGCTCACTTCCGGATCCAAATCAAGCGGAGTTCTACACATCCGGCCGCGCGTCTAACGAGGCAGCATTTCTCTATCAACTCTTCGCTCGCGAGTACGGGACAAACAACTTCCCAGACTGCTCCAATATGTGCCACGAGGCAACGAGCGTCGGTCTCCCAAAATCTATCGGAATCGGGAAAGGCACGGTCTCGCTAGAGGACTTTGACCAGTGCGAGCTAATCATTGCCATGGGGCACAATCCCGGGACGAATCATCCCCGGATGATGGGTACGCTCCACGAGTGCGCACGACGAGGCGTTCCGATAATCGTCTTGAATCCGCTACGGGAGCGCGCGCTTGAGCGCTTTGCGGACCCGCAGGACGCACTCGAGATGATCACATTCGGTTCAACAGATATCGCCAGCTCCTACCATCTGGTCAAAGTCGGTGGTGACGCAGCCGCATTGAAGGGCGTACAGAAGGCGCTATTGGCGCTAGACGCGTCCACGCACTCCGACGGCACTGTGATCGACCACGCGTTCATTGCAGAGCACACCATCGGCTACGAAGAGTTTGTAGATGACATCAACCAAACCGAATGGGCCGACATAGAATCCGAAAGTGGCCTGTCTAGGAAAGCGCTCGAATCCATTGCTCTCGCGTATTCGGAATCGAATGCGACGATAGTTACCTACGGAATGGGTATCACCCAACATAGCAAGGGCACCTCAAATGTCCAGCAGATTGCTAACCTACTGTTCATGCGAGGGAACATTGGCAAGGCCGGTGCGGGTATTTGCCCCCTGCGCGGGCACTCGAACGTGCAGGGCAACCGAACCGTTGGAATCACTGAATTGCCGTCAAACGAAATGCTCCAGCGGATTGAAGATACCTATGGATTTGTCCCGCCGTCGCATCATGGACACGACGCAGTTCGCGCGATGCAAGCGATTCTTGCCGGGAAGTCTCGAGTCCTTATGTGCCTTGGCGGCAACTTCGCAGTTGCGATGTCGGACCACGAACAATGTTTCCCGGCAATGCGAACACTCGATCTTTCCGTTTTTGTCAACACGAAGCTCAATCGCTCACATCTTCTCGTAAGCCAAGAATCAATCATTTTGCCTTGTCTCGGCCGCACAGAGCTCGATGCGCAGGAAGCGGGCCCTCAGGCGGTCACCGTAGAGGACTCTATGTCGATGGTCCACGCCTCGCGAGGAAAGTTGCCACCCGCATCAGAGCACCTTCGCTCAGAGCCCGCGATTGTCGCAGGGATCGCACAGGCTACATTGCCCGCATCCAAGGTCCCTTGGTTTGAATTGGTTGCCGACTATGATCGCATCCGAGATGGCATTGAAAAGGTCTTCCCCGACTTTGCGGACTACAACGAGCGCATCCGGAAGCCCGGCGGCTTCCGGTTGCCTTTGCCACCGACTGAACGCAAATGGACTACGCCGTCTGGGAAGGCCACCTTCATTCCGTTCCGCGGATTACGCACGAGCCCCGAGTCTGTGGGCGAGAATGCACTAACCTTAACGACGATCCGGAGCCACGACCAGTACAACACTACCATCTATGGTCTTGACGACCGCTATCGCGGAGTCTTTGGGAGGCGGGACGTCATTTTCATGAATGAGGAAGACATGCGTTTGCGCGGTCTCAAGCACGGGGATGTCATTGATCTCGAAACCGCGCTCCCTGGAAATCGCAAGCGTCGGCTAACCGGCTACACCGCGATTACATATAAAATCGCGCGCGGCTCAATAGGAGCGTACTATCCCGAGGCCAACGTGCTTGTTCCACTCGACTACATCGACGCGGAAAGTGGCACGCCCTCCTATAAATCCGTACCGGTCACGGTAAGCCGTGCGGCATAGGGAAGGAACCTTGTCTACCGCGGACTCTTGCGACCGGGTCACGTCCGGTCGCAGGAGTTGGGGCATAAATCCCTCTACAGGCTACCAACTACGACCGTCGACTGTACAAGCCAAAACGCTGCCTGAAGCCGTGAAGATCATGACCATCTACCGTTAACAGCGTGCAGGCTCACTACGAGACCGCACTAGTCGGCGCGTAAGGTAGCCGAAACTATACCCTGAAAACCGAGATCGGCTAGCGCAACACGCGAAACTGATCCGCCATCGGCTGTGCGGCTGCGGCGGCCTACTCAACCAACACCGCGTTCTCGTGGATCACCCGGTCCATCTGGACGACGCACCGATAGAATGGCGAAGGGATGCTCCGTGTCGAAGTTCGACAATGGTCACGTAGACCTCCGTTAGCTATCCCTTCTCGAATTGTGCAGTCCGCGCGTAGAAAAATATAGGAACCGCGGGCCGTGGTCGCTGTACATCCGCTCAAGCGGGCCCAGCCACATCAACCAAGCAACGACCACAAGCATTACAGTTTCCATCGGGCTATTAGACGCCGGTAGCCTCTAGTTGCGACCGCCGCGCTTTGCGCGGCCAGTTCCGGCTAAAGACCGAGTTCGCTGAGCCCAGGATGGTCATCCGGCCGCCGCCCAAGAGGCCAGTGATACAGTCGATCTTCTGGTTTAATCGGGAGATCGTTAATCGATGCATGGCGTACCACCATCAACCCGAACTCGTTAAATTCCCAGTTCTCATTTCCGTACGAGCGAAACCAAGTGCCAGAATCGTCGCGCCACTCGTAAGCGAAACGTACAGCAATTCGATCGCCTCCGAATGCCCACAGTTCCTTGATCAACCGGTACTCATGCTCATGCGCCCATTTCTTGTTGAGCCAAGCCACGATTTCCTCTCGCCCGTGTGGAAACTCAATCCTATTTCGCCAGCGGCTGTCCACCGAATAGACAAGCGATACTTTCTCAGCGTCCCTTGAGTTCCATCCGTCCTCGGCGAGGCGGACCTTCTGCGTTGCGGTTTCTTGAGTAAAGGGGGGAACGGGTGGGCGAGTTTCTGCATTCATCATCAACCTCCTTCAGGATAGGGATTGGGTACAGCGTGCAGCCATGGCTTAGGCCGCTTATCGGAGATGGACCCTTAGCTCCGTCGCGAGTTGCCGAATCGCGGCTTCAGACGGAGCATCGTGGGCTAATGCGTTCAACACTGAAAAGTTGTGTATGGTTCCCGAATACGAAGTCGTAGTAACTGCCACTCCGGCAGCATCGAGCTTGCGTCCGTACGATGCACCTTCGTCGTGCACGACGTCAAGCTGCGCAAGCTGAATTAGCGTGGGGGGCAAACCGCGCAACTGATCGACTGTCGCCCTGAGAGGCGCTGCGTATATATTTTCCCGCTCCTTAACATTAGGAACGTATTGATTCCAGAACCACTCCATCAATTTTGGGCCCGGAGAGTAGCCGTGTGCGTATCGCTGATAGGAACCGTCATGAAAATCAGTTGCCAAAACAGGCCACATTAGGCCTTCGAATCGCAGCTTCGGCGCATTGTGACTTTTAGCCAGAAGGCAAAGTGCGGCGGCTAGATTTCCTCCGGCGCTGTTTCCCACTACTGCAAGTCTCGACCCATCGACACCGACTTCCTTACCGTGTGCGGCGGCCCAAACGGACGCTGCGTACACTTCGTCTAGTGCTTTCGGATAGGGGGCCTCAGGCGCGCGTGAGTAATTCACGAATATCGCCGCTGCACCCGACTGCCTGACGAGCTCAAGCACCATTCGTTCGTGGCTCGGAAAATCCCCGGCTACCCAGCCGCCACCGTGAAGAAATAGAAACGCTGGTAGTACGCCGGCCTCACCCTTCGGACGGACGATCGAAATTGACACAGACACGCCGTTCTGATCGATAGTACGGGTGATTACGTCAGATCCCGACTTGTCAACGCCGGCATTTGCCTGCAGCCTAGAAAACGCGTCGCGCACCTGCTTTGCCGAAAATTCACCATGCGGTGCGCCCCCCTCCTTGGCAGTCTCCGCCAGAAACGCTGCGGTCGCGACGTCGGGTGACACCGTAGGACCCTCTGCATACGCTGCACACTCCACCAGACCAAACAATACGATAACCGAAGCCGCCCAGGCCAATGCACCGATCCATCCGTTGTGTATCGCGCCTCTCAAGGTACATGCTCCTCGCCTTGTTACGAACACTACATTCATGGGCAGTGTACGGCGCGGCCACTCCAAGCGGTTTCGTGTTCGCACTGCTCTATCGTGATCGACCGGTTTTAGCGCGACCAAGGAGATCGGATATCGGGCACGGAAGCGGTCGATGCGTAGACCTACTATCCAGGCGGTGAACGTAGGCGTGATCGTGAGCCGCCATGCCCCGCGTGAGCTCCGGCCCTGCTCGCACGAAATTGCGATGCTCTGTAACCACAAGAAAATAGCTGATGTGCCCCAATTCCATGGGTCGATCTCCAACTATTGGTTCGGCTTATCCTCTCAATCATCAATTCGTTCTGGACTCTCGACCAATTTCCAGCCATTCTTCTCATCACCCGACGCAGAAGTAGTTCCCTGTGGAGTACAAATCATGAAAGACGTCATCGACGGTTTCCTTCGGTTCCAACGCGAGGTATTCCCAACTCGCAGAGAGCTTTTTCAACGGCTGGCGAACGCGCAGGCCCCACGCACTCTCTTCATCTCCTGCTCCGACAGCCGCATGGTGCCGGAGTTGGTCACCCAGCGCGAGCCAGGCGATCTCTTCGTCATTCGCAACGCGGGAAATATTGTGCCTTCTTTTGGCCCAGAGCCTGGCGGCGTTTCGGCAAGCGTCGAGTACGCGGTCGGTGCCCTCCACGTCACCGACGTTGTTGTATGTGGCCATTCCGATTGCGGCGCTATGACCGCCATCGCGGCCTGCCATTGCCTTGACCACATGCCTGCTGTCGCGAGTTGGCTCCGCTACGCAGACTCTGCGAAAGCGGTAAACGAATCCCGCGAGCATTCGTCAGACCGCGAGAGGATCACGTCAATGGTGCGTGAAAACGTCATAGCGCAACTGCGCAATCTCGTGACACACCCATGTGTTGCGCTCGCGCTCGCCCAAGGTCGCTTAGCACTACATGGCTGGGTGTACGACATAGAGTCCGGGTCGATCGAAGCACTTGACGGTTCGACGGGGAAATTCGTTCCGCTCGCATCGAACCCATCGGTCAGCGCAACCCCAATTGGGACTCCCTTTGCAATTTGATATTTGTTCTGTACCGCGCCACCAGTTGGTAGAAGTACCAGCGGAGAGGCGCACTCATCCTAGGAGCCGTCATGAATCAGTCGCAAATTAGCCAAGACACCCGGATCGCGTTGACCCAGTCAATTCTCGATGCAAAGGCACGAAAGAATCTAACCTTCGAGGCAATCAACGAAGGTACTGGCCTCAGCCTGGCATTTGTAACCGCTGCCCTGCTTGGCCAACACCCACTTCCGGAGGAAGCAGCGCGTGCAGTTGCCGGTCACCTTGATCTCAACGAGGAAGCGGTGCACCTTCTGCAGTCGATTCCACTTCGCGGCAGCCTAGGCAGCGGCGTGCCGACAGACCCGACAATCTATCGCTTCTACGAGATTGTTCAGATCTATGGAACTACCTTGAAGGCACTAGTCCACGAAATGTTTGGCGACGGCATCATTAGCGCTATTAACTTTCGACTCGACATCAAAAAAGTCGCTGACCCAGAAGGGGGCGAGCGCGCCGTCATTACCTTAGATGGCAAATATCTGCCGACGAGGCCATATTGAGCTTCCCGACCGGGCTTGATCTCAAGCTACTAGAGGCGCCCAATAATGCACCGATTCGCTTTTCGCGCAAGGCTCAGTCGTTCGGCATCCGGGCGCAGTGTTCCCTCTAAATCGACTATCGCGTGGCACCCAGCGGCTCGATCTGACGTCAATTCAACTCCGGTTGGAGATACGGCAGAGTCGCTGGGCCTTCAGTCGAACGTGGTAGACACAAGGCGCTTAAACGCGATCGGACTGCACTAGAGAATAACTACGGACTCACGAGCATGCTCCTACATGAACTTGTTGCGCGATATGGACCCGCTTTCATATTCCTAAATGTGCTAATCCGCTCCCTTGGCATACCAGTGCCTGCGATGCCGTCTCTTGCTCTATTCGGCGCGATGGCAGCGATGCACCCCGCAACCGCCGGGTCGCAGCTCCTCCCCACATTCGCTCTGGCCGTGCTCGCAACGCTGAGTGGGGACTCCGTCCTATATCTTTTCGGACGGCGTTACGGTGCAAATGCGCTGAACACCATTTGTGAGCTCTCGCCATCTCGGGACGCGTGTGTCAAGCGCACCGAGAGGTTTTTCGGGCGGTGGGGAGTTCGTATACTAACCGTAGCCAAATTCATTCCGGGGCTTTCGCTTGTCTCGATCCCCATGGCAGGCGTTACCCATACTCCGTGGCCCCGCTTTGCCATGTACGACAGCATAGGAGCGGCGTTGTGGACAATCGCTGGGCTCTCGATCGGCATGCTGTTTGCTCCGCAATTAGAGACTCTGTTTGCGCTAGCACACCGCTTCAGTCACATCGCGATACCCGTTGTCCTCGCGTTCCTAGTAGCCTACGCCATATACAACTGGCGGCGCCGCAACCAAGTACTACAACGACTCCCTACGGTCTGCGCCACCGTAAAGGAACTAGATCTCGCGTTAAGAAGTAATTGTCCGCCTGTCGTACTCGACGTCCGAACAGGCGAAAAGCGCAAACTTGCCCCCTATATCATTCCGAACTCGCTGCCGGCGGAAGAAGATCGCCTCGACGAGATCACTGCGAGGTTCCCCAAGAACACTAAGATAATTATCTATTGCTCGTGCCATAACGAAGTCTCCGCCTTTTTGTTTGCAAAATCCCTGCATGACGCTGGGTTCAGCGATGTTCGAGCACTTTCTGGTGGAATCGATGCGTGGCGTCGAGCTGGGCATCCGGTGATCTCGCTACCCATAACACACACCAAAACCTGCGCCTGTCAATCCTCATCAATGGCGGCGCAGTAATTGCCTCCACTGCCCGTCGGGTGTGGCCGCTTTTTCTGCCTGGCCCCTGCATCACTTCTTCGTGCACCGGTTTGACCGACGCCCCCACCTTTAGCAAATCGACATACAACCGAAACACTGATTCCCCACCTCCGATTGCACGATTCCGTGTTCGGTCAAAAAGGAGCGTGCAAACGTGTAACCCACGCGATGGCATATCTGAAAGAATGATAGCAGCGCACCGATTGGCGTCAGCACCGACTGATTCGCCGAGATTCATGTCACCAAAGAGCTCTCGCACTATCCGTACCTCATCTTGGAGTCGCTCATGCAGTTCGATGCAGTTAAATGCGTGCGAGCCATCGCGTGCGTCATTGTTACGGTTGGCATCTCCCTCCCAGTGCCGAAAGTCTGCTTTGCCCAGGTTCCTCCAGCTTCCTCAATTAGCAAAAGTGAGCAGCGCAAAGAAGATCGGCAACTGGCCAAGGACGTTCGCCTTGCCCTCAACACGAACAAAGTCAATACGAACGATATCCGCATCCTCGCGCGACGTGGCGTTGTCAGTCTCACTGGCTACGTGCCGGATCCAAGCCAGATTACAAAGGCGGCGATGGTTGCGCAAAGTGTACCCGGCGTCACCGCAGTGAAGAGCTACCTGATACTGTATGTGAACGGCGGCTAGCTCGGTCAAGCGGACCAGCTAGTATTGCCGCTCCCACTGCAGACTCCTCTGGAAGTGGCATCCAGCATGGTTACTCGCCCATCCAATGTGTCCGGGGACAACGTGCGGAAGCCTATAGGGCATCCACGACGACAAATCGACTGAAGCTGACTCTTCATCCTGGACTGGCCTGATCTCATTGCGTGACACGCGGCTGAACAGGAAGATCTACCCACCACGCCTCACAACACAACGGAGTTCGCAATGTCTCATCATCTCGATTCACCGATTGCACGGCAGGACGTACGCCTCGATATCACCGATTTTTACTGTTTCAGAGGTGAGCAAGGTACAGTGTTTGCTCTGAACGTTTGCCACTCCATCGCCGGGGACGTTCCAACACCCGGATTTCATCCTGAGGGCATGTACGAATTCAAGATCGACCTCGATCACAACGCAGTTGAGGAACTGACATATCGCGTCATCTTCGGTGAACGGAACAACGCTGGAAATCAACACTACGAGATCCGGAGGATTGAAGGCGCGGAGGCCACCGATCCGCACGCACGCGGTGTAACCGTCGCTCAAGGCGTGATGGGCGAAACGACTCTCGGTGAAAATGGCCTACGCGCATGGGCCGGCAAGGCTGGAGACCCTTTCTGGATCGAACCCGATGTGCTCCATGCGGTCGGCCACGTGTTTCAGGACGGTACAGCACTGGATCTTGGAACGTGGTCACCGGCCGAGGCGAAGAACCTCTTCGCTGGTCATACCGTGTATTCCCTTGTGCTCGAGGTGGCAGACGACGACCTACTTGCTAGGGCGGGCGGCAACCGCGATATTGGCGTATGGGCGCTCGCATCACTGGCGACCGACGCAGGCGGTTGGAGGTCAATCAACCGCGCAGGCCTGCCGATGATTCACCCCCTCTTCACGCAATTCAATGAAGCACTCGGAGACAGCCTGAATGCGGGTCGACCTGCCGACGATTTCGCTACCCACGGGGAAACATTTATCCGGTCAATCGCAGGAGCGATCAAGGCAAACGGCACGGCAATCGACCCAGTCGGTTATGCAACGCGCGTAGCGCACCGATTCCTGCCGAATATCCTGCCCTACACCGTCGGCACGGAGGCTGTGTTTGGTATGGCCTCGTGGAACGGACGCTCGCTTATCGACAACGCGCCGGACGTTATGTTTACGATCGCAGCGAATTCGCCAATCGCCCTTGAAATCGGACGAGAGTCAGTGACGTCCAAACCCACGTCGACGTTCCCCTATATGCCGCCGCTTGCTTAAAGGAACATCGAATGACCGCCCCCTTCACCAATGCCGAAGGCGCCGCGAATGCGGTACTCTCGGCGCGCTTGCGCAGTATGGCGCTTTCCGCTGCGGGTATGATAGGCGTCATCGCGCTCCTTCATATCGTGGGATGGCTCACTCTTGTTGCCGTCGTCGTGCCCCAACATCTCAGCCTAGGGGCACAAGCGTTCGGCATAGGCATCGGGATTACAGCCTACACGCTCGGGATCCGACACGCGTTCGATGCTGATCATATCGCTGCAATCGACAACACTACTCGCAAGCTCGTCGGTGAGGGGCGGCGCCCAATTTCTGTTGGCTTTTGGTTCTCCTTTGGTCATTCAACGGTTGTCTTCATTGTCGCACTGCTCCTCACTCTCGGCATCCGCTCTCTGTCGACACACATCGCTGACGCGAATTCGACTCTTCATGCCGTGACTGATGTGATTGGCACAGTAGTGTCGAGTTGCTTTCTGTATGTCATTGCAGCACTGAACCTTTTTGCCTTGGCCGGCATCTGGCGAGTCCACAGTCGGCTTCGTCAAGGCGAATTCGACGAGGCTGCGCTGGAGAAACAGCTTGCCAAGCGCGGCTTTATTAATCGAGCTCTAGGGCCGGTCATGCAGTTGCTAACGCACCCCGCACAGATGTATTTCGTTGGATTCCTATTCGGCTTGGGATTTGATACCGCGACAGAAGTCGCACTACTAATGTTGAGCAGTTCTGGCGCCGCATCCGGGCTCCCATGGTATGCGACGTTGTGCCTTCCGGTACTGTTTGCCGCCGGCATGATCCTCTTCGACACGCTTGACGGCTCGTTTATGAATACGGCCTATCAGTGGGCGTTGAAGAGACCGGTACGAAAGGTCTACTACAACCTCATTGTCACCGGCCTATCTGTCCTGATTGCCTTTATCATTGGGACCGTTGAGGTATTGGGATTGCTCAGCGAAAAATTCCAGTCACACGGGAGAGTTTGGACGTCGCTCGCTGCCCTCGATTTGAGCAACATTGGTATTATTGTTGTCGTACTCTTTGTAGCAACATGGGCAATCTCGACCGCTATCTGGAAATTCGGAAATATGGGACAGCGCTTGAGCACCGTCCACCCGCCAGACAGCGACTGACGGGTGGGCACCGCGACAGTTGATCGTGGCTCTACCATTGGAAGTGGAAGATCACAGGGCTCGCCGCTAGTGTTAGCGGATAAGTCGGATGTCCTACAATTGGATCCAATCTTGGCCTGACTAGACCTTCAAGTCGCACGGAGACAGGACTACCATTGGACAACTAGCGGACGTCTAGGTAGGGGCAGCCAGTGGTACCCGTCCTACTTCAATTTAGGAGCTTTAGAAGCACGCACGCAGCGCCACGAACACCCAGTTCGCTGCGAAATTCGATACAGGCTCGTCCGACTGCTCGCGCGAATAACGCGCACAGTCTAAGGCGATGCTGATCACGTCGACTGTTCACGAGCACCGCCCATATAGCGTCCACCATCAAGCATGCGATGCTTTCGGATGGAGATCGGTTCGCCAATAGTTCGGCAGGAAGCTCACACGCGGCCAGACCCCAACGAGAATTGCCGGAACACGAGAAGACTTACGAAGCAAGCGGCGTAGCAACCGGTTAGCGGTGCCACGTTGCTCGCTTCGTGAATCACGATATGGTCCCTGCCAGCTAGATGTCTTGCTTGTCTGCACTGAGTTGCTGCAAACGCGGCAAAACCAAATACTCACCCAAAGCAAGGCACGCATTAGGCGATCGACCTACTCTCCTCCCGGGAGACATTGAGGCTCCCCAAGCGGCTATTCCAAGGAATTAGCGACCCTCTTCGCGCACCGTCAGATTGCTAGCAACTGATGTCACTCCATGGACTCTGCCCGCGACATCGGGCACCCGGGAAAGTTGATCTCCGTCTGGGACCGTCCCATCGAGGCTGACCATACCATGCTTCGCCAAGATACGTACATCGTCAACGTCAAATTTGGCGCGCTCTAGCGCCTTACGCACATCACGTGCCAACATTCTGTTCGCCTTGCGCTCCACCTTAGCACTGGCAACATTTGAAGAGTCCTGCGCGAAGGCAGTCGACGTCACTGCGGAAGTCCCAAGGACGACCAGTGCGATGGCAACGATGCCCACGTGGCGTTTAAATGTCGTATTCACACTCACCTCCAAGTCATACGGTTTGGTCGAACATGAGCTTCGACTTAGTAACTGCTCTCCAACTATTCAAATTTTAGTTACAGATTAAATCTGCGTTTTCAATCCACGCTCGCTGCCATCGCTCGCCGTTATTACCTCTCGCTTATCCCGAGCGGGCGAACAGAGACTGTCAAGAAGTCCGGAACAAATTCAATTCATCACTTACACGACAGATACAGGCCTAGCCGAACGGCCATGGACTCAGCGATTCCCCGGGGTAGCGCGAGTCTGGACTCGCTGTTGTCGCGTCAACGGATAACAGTCCTCCGAAATTCATATTTACAACTAGCTGGCCTCATTGCTAACTCCGGAAGGAACGGCATCGCTTTTTCGACCATCGATTGTACTCAGGTATCGTGCCAACGCATCAACCTGATCGGCGGTAATTGGCGCGCCGAACGATCCGCGCATTTTCTCGATCTCGGTCCTCCATTCGGTCATGGTGAGAGGCGGTTGCCTTAGGACCATTCCCGTTGAATGACACATCACACAATTTGCATTTGCAATGTCGGCTCCGTCACCTGGCGGAAACGTGCTAGAGCCCGAAGGGAAAGTCACTGCGACACTATCAAAATAGACCGGCGGCACAACGCTTTCTTGGCGCCTTTCTTGCGATGCAATCGATTCTGGCAAGTAGGTCTTCCCAGTTACAGCGAGCACAACACCCACGATAGACGGGATCGCCCATACTGCTACGATGCGCTTTAGTTTCGCGTTCACACCCACTCCTTGCGCGTCACGCGACGTTTAAGTTAACCGACTCAATAACATTACGCATGAACCCGGCCGCGTTCCAATTCGGCGTGCTTGGCTGAACCTGGCCAGTAGAGTCCGTGGCACGAACCATCACTTGCTGCCGGCCGAGCTGTGTGAAGGTGACCGTTGTCTGCCATTGCCTGAAGCTGTAACGCCCGTAATCGGTACCGAGCTGCGCGTCTCGCCACGTTCGCCCTCCGTCAAAAGAGAGTTGAACAGCTCGCAAGGCGTTCACACCACCAAACGCGATACCGCGCACGAGGGTGGGGGTGGAGACGCGAACTGTGTCGCCGTCTTTTACGTTCGTGAAGAACGACCGCGGCAGCATTTTGCTGATCGGGACCTGTTTGACCCCTGTTTGACCTGGATGAACATTCGCAAAATGATTATCCGGAACCTTATAGGCTGTTGCGGTCCAGAAGTTGTCATCAGGCCGGTCAAGAACTTCGATGTCGTCGACCATCTTGACCCAATATGTTGCATACCATCCGGGTACGACGAGTCGAAGGGGAAACCCGTTCATAACTGGCAAGGGTTCGCCGTTCATTGCGTAGGCGAGCATCACCTCTCCGTCAAGCACATGATCGACAGCCAACGACTTCATGAACTTCGGTGTCTGAGGGATTACTCCAGAGTCGAGCCCGTTGAAGCGAACACAAATGGACTTCTCCCGTACGCCTGCGTGGTTAAGCAAATCCTTTAGTCGGACGCCGGTCCAGCGCGCATTTCCCATCGCGCCGTTGGCCCATTGGCCGCCGGGCACGCGCGGACTAAAGAAACCTCGAGAGTTCCCTGAGCATTGATTGACCGCCACTATGTCGAAGCGTGGAAACCCCTTTACCAGCTCGTTGAGACTAACGCTAAACGGCTTCTCCACGTTACCATGGAGACTCAATCGATAGGTGCGAGGATCGATTGTGGTCGGAATACTGGCCAAGTGCCAGCGCACATAGAAGCGATCATTGGGCGTCAGGACACCATGATCAAACACCTCGAAAGGCGTTTCTATAAGTGGTGGTCGGTTTCGTTGAAGGATTACACTTCCTTTCTGAGGGAGATCTGAAACTAGTGGTCGTTCGCCATTCTCGAAGGGCAATTGAATCGTATCGGTCTGCCCCGCCTCAGAGATAGTCGGTAATCCAAGCGCGGCAATTCCCAATGCACCAAGCTTCCCGAGCACTTTTCGCCGCTGTTGGAGAAAAAGGAAATCGTACTTGTTCATGGAAATCTCAATTCTTGATTTGAAAGGTTTTTCAGATTGTCGATTGAATACCAAGTCTGTCCGATTGAGGAGCAAGCTTTGATCGAAAGATTCCTTTCGTGCAATGGAGGCTGCCTGTCTTCCCAAAAGCGAGTCTCGACGAGTTCAAAGTCACCGAAAGCGAACTAGCGACCATCAGTGCTGCTGCGAGTGCCGGAGATATCCAACCGGAGAACGCGAGTGGAATCGCAAGCAGGTTATAGACGACGGCAGCAGCCAGGTTCTGGCGTATTGCTCCTGCGACGCGACGCGCACTGTTCAAAGCAAAGTCAATTCTCTCGATACCACCATCAACCAGCACAACCGCAGCAACCGCAGTCGAGGAGGCTGTCGAGCCACGGACTGCAACGCCGAAATCCGCAGCGGCGAGGGCGGCTGAATCGTTCAGCCCATCGCCAACGAAGCCGACTTTCCTGTTACCTGACTGCGCAGCCACCACTTGATAGGCCTTCTCCTCCGGACTACGACCCGCATATATCGCGATGTCACTCAACCCCATCATCCGCACCGTATCCTGAGCGACTTCCAACTTGTCTCCGGTCAGAATAGCGAACTCAACTCCGGACCTAGTCAGCCGCTTGAGCGCTTCCGCCGCTCCGCTGCGCGGGGTATCCGCGAACTCCATTGACCCAATCCAGCGTCCATTGCGTGCAACATGAACAACCGTATGCCGGCTAGCGTCTACCAGTACGTCCGCGCCACACTCGCTCAAAAATTTCTCAGTACCAGCGAGAATATGTGTTCCATCATCACCATGCCAAACGATTCCCGCTCCGGGTACCGCTCGGGCGTACCCCTTCTGCTGCTCTACCGTCGCACGCTCCGACGGTGTAAGACTTTCAATAATCGCTTTGGCGAGTGGATGCTCGCTTCCCCGCTCGGCGAGCGCGGCATTTAACAGCAGTTCTCTTTCGCTGAAACCCTCGACCAAACGCGCACCAATCAGCGCAGGCTTGCCTTCAGTCAGTGTCCCCGTTTTGTCCAGGAAGAAGGAACGAATGCGACCAGCCGACTCGAGTGCCTCAACGTCACGAAACAGAATCCCGCAACGCGCGGCGCGCCCAACACCAGCATTAAGCGCAAGCGGAACGGCGATGCCAAGCGCGCACGGGCAAGTGACGACGAGTACTGACACGGCGTGCTCGACGGACGCCCCCCACGGATCACCGCGCACCCGAGCTATTGCCAGCGCTAGCAGGGCAATAGCACATATCGTCGGCGTAAGGTAACGTGCGAGTCGTTCGGCTAGAGCCTGTGACGCGGTCTTTCTGGAAAGCATCAAACGCACGGTGCGCGCGATTAGGTCAACGCGTCGCTCTCCCCAAACTTTAACTACGCGAACAAGAATTTCACCTTCGCCGTTCAGCGCGCCGGCTTCAACGCTGTCGTCAACGCCAACAGTCCGAAATTCCGTTTCGCCAGTCAGGAGGGATCGGTCCAGCGATGAGGTCCCCGCGATTACGACACCGTCCAGAGGCAACCTCTCCCCGGGGCGTATGCGGATCACGTCATCGCGAGTCACGCGCTTTGCGAGCACGGTTGCTTCGGTGCCGTTTTCCGTTACGATTTGGGCCGTTTCAGGTGGCAGTTCCAGCAAGCTCTTGACGGCATCGGACGATGCACCACGCACAGACATCTCGAGCAACCGGCCCGCGAGTAGAAACGTCACTATCATCGCCGACGAGTCAAAGTAGACACTTGAGCTCCCTTCTGAGAGGCGCCACAGCGAAAGTGCAAAGGATGCGCTTGCGCCGAGCGACACCAAGAAGTCCATTCCTGGCGCACCAGCTCGCAAAGTACGTAATGCGGCTCTGAAGAACGGAGCGGCACAGTAACCAACTACTGGGGCGCACATCAATCCCGCGAACAGCGCAAACCCAAATCGCACCGATGTTGTGAGCCCTTCATCCGGCTCAAGGTACAGGGTCCACTGCGCCGTCATCACCCACATCGACAGAAATGCAGCTACCACCAGGCGAAGCGAAAGATCGCGCCGAAGACGCGCGAAATGGGCTGCACGATCCTGACTGGGCCCCTCCGGCACGCACTCGTAACCAAGCTTTTTAACCGGACCGAGGATCGTTGCGAGTGATGTCACGGAACAGTCCCATTCAAGAGTCGCAGACTCTGAGGGAAAGCTTACCTTGGCGCCCAACACACCGGGCTGCCGGTTTAGAACGCGCTCTACCGCGTTTGCACAACTCGTGCACCACATACCCTGTACATCGAGCAAAATATTAGCGACTTGATCAGCTTCCATTTGCTTCTCGTCACGCTACTTCTGCTGCGATTTCAGTTCGTCGCCACCAGCCCAAGGGGTCGTGCGACTACCCAATGCAGTCCGCTCTGCCTTCACAGTATCGGCCGTAATAGCTGGGGCTTTGTTGCCAAAGCTCGATCGCACATGAGATGCTACCGCCGCGATCTCTGCGTCGGACAGGGTCGAGCCGAAGGCAGGCATACTACCGTTGAACGTCGCGCCGGTTACTGTTATTTTCCCGTTGATGCCGAGCAACAAGATGCGAGCGACTGTCTTTGCGTCGCCATTGACCCATTCGGATCCCGCTAACGGCGGAAATACGCCTGGCAACCCCGCACCAGTCGCCTGATGACAGGACGCGCACCGTGTAGTGAAGATTTGCCCACCATCCGTGCTCCCTCCGCTTCCCCCGCTTGCCGTCACGACGTCACCCCCTCCTGATGCCGAGGCGCCGTGCGGTATAAGGTCTGGATTAAGCAGGAAATAACTGACACCCCACACGGTCAGCGAGGCTGCAATAAGCCCAAGTAGCCATGGAACCGGATTGGCTTGTTCCTTCGGCTCGGGGTACTCTCGACCGTGGACGTTGTCTTGGTTTTGCGGCTTACTCATGGCGCGGCTCCGGCTGGTCAGTTGCGACCGGGTACGTGTGATTCAACGAGAGCAGATAGGCAACGAGGTCCATCGCTTCGGTACTCGCGACCACGCGCCCACTAGCGGGCGCAAACTGCGGAGGCAGGTTCACGACTTTGTCGTTTGGACCGGGATGCTCAACCACTTTAAACAGGAACGGATACGACGGCATAACACTGCCGGGAGACACACTCCGCGGCTGATACAAGTGCGCTAAGTGCCAGTCGATACTAGGCTGACGTGCCGCAATGTTGAACAAATCAGGCCCCGTTCGCGATACGCCCAGCAGATGGGGGTAGTCGTAAGCGTAATCTGCCGCCGTGGCCGGACGCCCCCATCCGCGAGCGATATCAGCTCCGAACTCAGCCGAACGCGGCTGCTGCGAGTGGCAGTAAACGCAACCCATGCTCACGTATATGGCTCGTCCCCGAAGCTGGGCGACCGTATAAGGTTTCAACTGCTCAGGAGGATCCTCTCCCTTCAATTGCTGGTAAGGAATCGCCACCAAAGCGACCGTTGCCATGGCCAGCATGATGAGCGCCCCAATTACGAGTGTCAGGAGTCTGTTCATGCCTATCGCCCGGTAGTAGGTACTCCGCCGATGTACGCCTGCCCTGTCCGTACGGGTCCGCGATCTAGCGCCATTGCAAAGAAGTGGTACGCAAAAATCAAATGCCCTGCCACCATCAACAAACCACCGAACGTTCTCGCCATTAGATACGGTCTGAGAACCGTAACCGAATCCATAAACGGCTTATTCGGATCAAGCAGATCGACACCCTGCAAAACCCCGCCAACGGTAAGAAAGACGAAGTAGATTCCAAAGCCAACGGCCACCAACCAAAAGTGCCAGGTAATCAACTTTGGATAGGGCCACTCGCGGTCAAGCACGCGAGGCATAACAAAGTATATCGACCCAAACATAATCATCGAGTAGAAGCCGTACAAGCCTAGATGTGCATGTGCGACCTTGTATTGCGTAAAGTGGACAAGCCGATTAAAAAATGGCAGCGCTTCGTGCGCACCCTGCAGCGACACCAGCGTGTACAGGACTGACCCTAGAACCACAAAACGTAGCGTCGGAGAGTATCGGAGTGCCGATACGCGTCCTGAAATGACGGTCATGTGGTGATTAATACCCACCGCAAGGACGGGAATAATCATCATTACGCTTTGTACAACGGAGACACTTTGCACCCATGCCGGCACTGCGCTGCCGAGCAAATGGTGAATACCTGCCTGGCTGTAAAACATGGCCAGAGCCCAGAATCCGACCAAGGAGAGTCCATAAGAATATATAGGCCGCCCCAGAACCTTGGCGATAAAGTAATATGCCGCGCCGAGACCAATAGGCGTTAGCCAAAGTCCCAAAACATTGTGCGCGAACCACCAATTGACAATTGCCTGTTCAACACCGAAGTGTACATACGGAACCTTCGCGACCACATAGAGAATCGGGAACCACAAAAGTGCCGCTGATAGGTACCACACCGATACGTACAGATGTTCGACCTTTCTCTGAACCAACGTCAAAAAGAGTGGCACAGCACAAAGAGCACCACCGACCGCAATCAGAATACCGATTTGCCAAGGGATTTCGAGCCACTGCATGCCATCCGTCCATCCAGCAAGAATAGCAGTAACACCGGCGGCAACACCTGCGTTCCATAATCCAGCTCCAGCTATGGCAAAGCGACCACCAACGAGCGGCGTCTTCAGCAAACGCGGAAGCATCCACAAAGAGATTCCAAGGCCAGCCATCGACGCCCAACCGTACACGACCATGTTCAGGTGGGCGGTTCTGATCCGACCGAAAGTCAACCATGCGTAATCAGTCAGAAAGTCCGGCGAAGTCAGCTTTTGAGACGCAATCAGACCTGCGACTGATCCTAATACCAGCCACACAATCGAAGACGATAAAAATGCGAACGCCGCTCCACGACTTGAGCTGTCCTGGGCCTCACGAGCGGCAAAACCTTTCGGGTTGGCGAAATGAAACCCAACAGCCGTCGCTGGCACCGGCTCTTCACTACGCAAGCTCGCTAGCTCCTGAAGCGCCATGCGTTGAGCATCCGAGCCTGCAGGTTCTTCGACTTGCCCCGCTTCGCCGCTTTCGAATATTATCTGCGCGGCCTCGGGACCAGCGCGCATCAGGCCTTGACCCAATGCCCAGATAAATAGAAAGAGTCCGAGCACCGAGATCAAAAACGACAACGCCAACAGGGCGCCAATTGTAATATTCACGGACTCTCCACGGATATAGATAGACTTTTCGCACCGCGTGCATCATGAGTTCACATCCGCCACACTGCCAACAAGACGGCAAGCGCGAGAGCGCATTAGTAAATGTATGCGACGGGGAATAGTTTGAACGCTAGCTTCCCATCCATAGGACAATTAGAATCCACGCTGCTTCCAGTCCTGGCAAACAAGTCAGACGCGACGCTGTCCCCAGCGACCATCAGACTGGGGAACCAGAAGAGCTTCGAACGCTCGATCAGCGAAGGACGCCTGGCCATCTAGGCATCGAGCACTGACTCTATGAATCGGGCGCCAGTAACTCAGTCTCGCACGCCTCCTCCTGGTTCTCTTTCGCATTGAAGCTACTTTTCAAAGAAAGCACTGAAAAGCGCAACTCATCGACGATTGCTTCGCATAAGCCAGACGGCGAAACGCCAAACTCACGTTCCTGCTGCCATCCAAAGAGCTGATTCCGACTTCGCTTAAGGAGAGCCACATTACCGATTCTTCAGCCGCTTCCCACATAGAACCAAGAGCCAGGCTATTGACCGTCTCGTATCCGCGTTGCCCACGAGCGTGACGATCCGTTCCGCGGAAAGACAGCCCTTCTCCCTGACTTCCTTTTCTCCGTCGGAAACCAGGCTCTAGTGCTTAAGCTGATCCGAGAATTCCAGAACGGCTCAATCGGCCGCCGCTGCAGATCGCGTTCCACCGAGTCTCGATCTCACACATGAAAACTGAGTAGCCGACCTCGACGCCAGTTAATGACTGGCGGTATTTCGTGCGTCGGGCAAAAATCGAGTGACTTTTGGAAAGCGCATGTTGTAGTTAAACCCCATACTACTTCCATCGACCGGCCGAGCGAAGCGCTTTCATCCAAGCAAGACTCCACCAGCACGCGGTTTCCGATCGGCTCCCTAGCTTTTTATTATTTATCGATGGATTTCCTAATTTCATCGGAAATTGGTCTGTAAATCTCGGTTTTTTTGAGTAAAAGGGAAAGAAAAGCCAGTCGGCAAGTCGCACAGTGGCGAAAAGGTCTGGGGACTAGCAAGTTTGCGGCCTTGCATGTGTAGGCGACTCACTCCGATATATTATTTCGTACACGCACTGGGCAGCCAATCATGAGTCACGCAATCCAAAGCAGCGAAATGAGCAACCGCTGTGCAAGCCTCCGTCGAGATGCGAGAGATCCTTGGACCGATATCGTCAGTATGCTCGATCAGTTGTGCAGTGGACGTGTTAGCAGAGGTTTGCACTATGCGTGTGCTGAACCCTCTGCCCGCTATCGTAACAAGGCCCAGTTAGATGGGCTCATGGTAAGGATAGTTGAGCGCCCGACTGTCGGGCCTGTGACGCTGACTTGGCGGGATCCTCTGTGTTGCTCCTACGGAAATCAAGAGTGGTACCTGACTCGCGCACGGCGTACCGGCGTGTGCGCCCTTAGTGGATTAGAGATACGACGCGGCCAAACCGTTTATCGCCCCCGAGCCACGCGACCGCAAGCTTTGAATGCAAACGCAATGATTCTTAAAGAGATATTGGACGACGTGGATGACTAGATAGTTCGCGGCGGCCCGACTCCCGGCACGGAGGGACGTTAATTCCTGCATTTGCCACCCACATGGTTGATCATTCGGTATTGCGGGTTCAACCAGCCGGTGATTTGCTCTGATGCCCGTTTTTTCTGCAGCTTGCTGACTATCAGATGTCGCAGTTTTACGTTAAGAGAGAGCAGGCACTGTTCCGGTCGCTACGCTGGCTCCCGGGCCTTTGCATCCAGTACAGCCACCCTATCCCCCTTCGGTCCACCGTGCCGGGAGACCTCCTCTGACAGTGGAGGGCGCACGCCCCGAGATCTGCCGCAATCTGGCATAGCGAAAAGCTAGCGGTGATTCCCCGCGAAATCCCATAGCGTTCAGCAAGCGTCAGCACTCGAGGTGAGCGCGTCCTCATGAATGACACGATGTCGCCGCTCCACTGTACGATCGCGCAATTGGATGCCGCATGGTTGCCCAGTGAGCAACCGATATCACATACCGACTCGCCAACGTTCCACCACTGCCACAACAATGCTTTCTGCGCGGAAGAGAGCCTGCACCGCATCTTACTGTTCGCCTCGTCAACTCATTTACCTCCCGGGCCAGAACTAGACCAGAAGGGATTCGCGTACGAGGGTTTCCGACAGGCACGGCTCTCGTGGGACTTCTGATCAGCGAGAACGGCATCCGAGTTCATCACAGGAGCCGTTACCGATCCCAAGCGTTTCCATGGAAAACCTGCGGGGTTCGTGAAACAAGGGCAAGGTCAGTCCCTACTGGCGATCGATTCTGCAAAACGCTCGGTGATCTGTAGCCAGAAGGGAACGGCGAGGTAGACCATGGTACTAGAATTCACAGTAAAATAAGGCACATCAATGCCCAATAATACTCGTCATAGATGCTACCTATATTAACTCCCATGACTACCGCCGACCTTAACCTCGTTCGAGTGTTCATTGCAATCTATGAAACGGGCAGCGTAAGCGCAGCCGCGAGGCGGCTGAGCATCACGCAACCGTCCGTCAGCTACTCGCTTGGCAGATTGCGGGACCTGCTAAACGACAAGCTGTTCACGCGTACCCGAGAGGGCATGGTGCCAACTTTCAACGCCTCCCAACTGTATACCGCATTCCGCTCCGCACTAAACGAAATTGAGCGCGCGATTGTAGCGACGCGTAACTTCGTACCAGAACAATCCGACCGCTGCTTTCGCCTGGCGCTTTCCGACCTCGGCGAGCACTACCTGTTACCTCTCTTGGTCCGAGAACTGCAGCAGGTTGCGCCAGGAATAAAGTTGGAAATTGTGCAGTTGGATAGTGAGCGCATTGAAGATTGGCTTTCCACAGGGACTATCGATGCCGTTGTGGGCAATCTTCAGTTCATTGGAGGCGTGGCTAGAAAGCGGACTCTGTTCACAGAGACGTACTCGTGCATTCTTAGTGCCTCTCACCCTAGAATCGGCCAAGAACTCACCCTCGATGAATACGTTGCTGAAAAACATGTGGTTGTAGATCCACATTCGGGACACCACCTAGTCGAGGACGTCCTCACAGAAATGGGACTCACCCGCAAGACGGCGCTCCGTGTGCCGCATTTCACGAATCCGATCGGGGTAATCGCCTCGACCGACTTTCTTCTCACGTTGCCTACGAGGGTTGCTCGAGCGGTGGCCGAGGACGGTCGAGTGCGCACCCTGCCGCTCCCGCTGTCGATACCGACATTCGAAGTGAACCTGTACTGGCAAGCTCGAGCTGATGACACCGCAGCGCAACTCTGGTTTTGCGATGTAATCGCCCGCTCTCTCAGCAGCGCCTAGCCTCGCACACAAAATTCGCGCTGGCCTTCAATGGAACGCATATGCTCCGGGGGTCGTTTCGCAGACTTCCATGCCGCGGCGTCGGTACCGAGGCGATAATGTCAACGAGCACGCCCCGCTATTTGAGCTATATCCCGCTGCGCCCACCCAGACACGTGACGTACATGGTGCGGAGCGACAACGAACCGCTCACAGACTTCTGAGTTCCGTCCTATGCGACTCAGACGACGCAGCTTAGCCTAGTCGCACAGAGGGTTTGCAGCAGTGACGGTTAAGTCCGCACAAACCTGACAATCGCGTTTTTGACGTCCTCCACGCCCTCAGCCTGCGGCTGCCGCGCAAGGCGCGGGAAGGACGGGGATTCCTACTGCTAGACGGCGACGTCCCGCCGCGAGAATGTTGTCCGCTGCATTGATGTCGCGATGGTGATACGCGCCACATTCGAAGCAGGCCCATTCCCTTATTCCAAGACCTTCCAGACCCCTGGGGCCCGTGCGCCTGTTACAGCAACTGCAAGTCTGGGTTGAATACGCTTCATCGACTTCATCGAACCACACGCCTGCGTCATCGCTTTTATATTGCAGCATGGTCCGGAACAGACTCCAGCCCGCGTCGAGCACGGATTTCGCCATCCGTGTTCTCGCGAGTGCCGAAGCGTTCACGTTGCCGACGAAGATGGCGCCGTACTCCTGTACGAGCGCCGTGGAAAGCTTGTGCAACTGGTCTTTCCGTGAGTTTTTAATCTTTGCGTGGAGCGCACGTACCCGTGCCTTCTTGCCGGAGCGTTGCGCCTTTGCGACCTCTTTCTCGAGGTTACGGTAGTGCCTCTCGAGGGTTATGACGTGGCCGTCGCTGGTGCCGGCGAAGTCCTTCAACCCAAGGTCAAGCCCAACCGACTTCACGCCCACGCCGGTGGACGGCCTGGGCGTCTTCTCAACCTTGATGGTCACGTTCAGGTACCAGCGACCACGTGCATCCTCACTGATATTCCCGGCGCCGAGCTCATACTTCGACAGGCCGTAGCTGTCCCACAGCGAGAGCGCCTTGCCGGCGAAGAATACCTGCCCATTCCGGTAGCGCAAGGCGCTAGCCTTGAACGGGATCCACCCCAACGAGCGACGGGACCCGCCCGACACACGCCAGCGCAATTTCGTCTTGCAGGCCTGTTTGTGACGCACAGCATATTCCTCACCGATGGCCTGGAGGGTCTGGGAGTGTAGTCCCAGTCCCGCCTTGCCGGCCCCTTTGGTGAACGGATGGAATTCGTAGCCTGACAGGAAGCGCTGCTCGCGTTGCCACACTTTCAGCGAAAGCTCGTTACAGAAGTTCCAAACCAGATTCACCTCGCGCGCGAGCTCAAGCAACAGCTTTGCATGCTTGTCTTTGAGTCTGAAGCGCAGGACGCGGGTGGAGAGGTTCATGTGCCGACACGGTTGTTTCTCCGTATAGGCACACCTGGATTCTTCCCTTGAAAATCACGACAATCGTGCTTCGCTGTCTACACCCGCCTTTCATCCCAGGCCTGAAGGCCGACGTTTTCAGGCCAATCGCGGATAAACGAGTTCGACACCCGGTATCTACGTGGAGATATCGGATGTGATTCTTATCAATTGGCGAGACGGCGGCAGAACATGCTTTGTATTGAAGCAGATAACGAATGCGCCGTTCATTCTGCGAGGAAGCACGGGCGTAGCAGACGGTCTTGCCGGTGGCAGCCTGCTCGGCGCCCAAGGCGGCGCGTACCGTTGCGCGGCAAACAATTCTAGCTGTCGAAATGAAATATGTCTAACAAATAGCACTCGCACACAAAATCGAGTCCATGGGACCCCGGCTGATATATTGCGAAGGCGTGCAAATCGAATGAGATCCGTTCTTTTGGGCAATCTCTTGATACCGACCTCCGATAACCTTTGCTTATAAGGATGAGCTCCGCAACGCGACGCTTTGTTCGCGCCGAAGCCCCCGACTTATGTCCCGCATGTGTAGCGACAACGCCGCCACCATGGACACGGACGCGGTCGTCTCGACTGCCAGACCGAACTATAATGTATGCTAGATTAGGAGTGGCTGATTGATGCGATGAAAGTTCGTGCTGACGGGCGGCGAGCCTTCTGTGACGTACGCCATATCATGTGCACGAAGGCGTGTTGCGAGTAGTCGACGCTGGCGAGATTGTGGTGCCGTACTCACAAACGATTGCGTGAACGTCACGCTTGGTGTGGCCGACAGGAAAGGTAATCGTGGGAACGGGAGTTCAACTTTGAACATGCTTGTTGCCAAGCGTTGCGGGTGCGGCACGCGTAGAACAACCGCATGCATAGCCGATTCGCGAGAGACCGTAATGCCCGCTATTTCACACTCGACCTCGACAACAAGCGAAAGCAACACTTCGATTGTCTACGTCGTTGACGATGACGAATCGATGCGGCAATCGTTGTCCAATTTGCTAAGCTCCGTTGGCCTCCGTGTCGAGGTATTTGAATCATCTCAGCAGTTTCTCGCTTTCCCAAAGCTCGATGTGCCTAGCTGCCTGATTCTTGACGTCAGGTTACGTGGCGAGAGCGGGCTTACGTTTCAGCAAAACCTACTGCGGACTGGGCTAACCATACCCATCCTATTTATGACTGGGTTTGGCGACATGGAAATGTCTGTCAAAGCCATGAAGGCGGGAGCAGTGGACTTTCTCCCTAAGCCCTTCCGACAACAGGACATGCTAGACGCGGTTACTCAAGCGCTAGCGAAAGATGAGAAGCGCATTGTGGCTGAACACGCCGCGGCGGATCTGCGTGTCGCCTACGCCTCTTTGACGCTTCGGGAACAACAAGTAATGGCCCTCGTAGTTACTGGCTTGCTGAACAAGCAGATCGCATCAGAATTGAACCTGAGCGAAATTACCGTGAAGGTTCATCGGGCGCAAGCGATGAAAAAAATGACCGCGCGCTCCCTAGCGGACCTGATCCATAAGGCCGATGCCCTCGGTCTCAATTCTCAGATGGTGAAGCCATCATGAAAACCTCTGCGAGGCCAGCAACGCGATTGAGAACCTGGGATCCGGATTTTCTGCCTAACCTCCGAGTAGACCTATCGTTCAAGGTGGATTAGCGAATTCGCTTCGACTACGGAGACTTCAGTGCGACCGAAAGCCAGTGTTTGATTTCTGCCGCAGAGTATGGCTTTTTCAACAGAACCAAAGCTCCGTTTTCTTCAATCTTTTCCTGAACCGACGGTGTCGGATAGGCGCTGATGAAGATTGTCGGAGGAGCATCGCCTTGCGCGACAAGAAGTTTGTGCATCTCCAGTCCAGACATGCCTGACATTCTAATGTCAGAAATGAGGCATGCCGTGTCAGCCACATCCCCTGAAGCGAGAAAATTCTCGGCAGATTCATATACCCGCGTCTGCCAGCCCAACGACTGCACAAGATTGCTCAAGGCAAACCGTACGCCCTCATCGTCGTCGACAATTGACACAACAGGCGTAGCGTTCAAGATAAAAGCCCTCAACGATGCCTTCACATAGACTACGGCGGTCGCAATTGCCGCCTTGTACTCTTCAGAGGTTACGTGACAATTGCGCACAAACGCCATGATACAAAGGTATATATGCGGGTCGGACCTGGCAGAGGTTTGATTGACGTCAATTCGTAGCGCAAGGCGTGTGCCCGGCTGGCCGCTAGGGAGGCCGGAGCTCCCCGCACGACCGAAACACTCGAAACCCCGCTGCGAGCAATCCCCTCCGACGGCCTCAAGCTGCCCTCCATTGGGTCAGCACAGTTGCTGGCCCGATTGCCCTTACGTCGGGCCCGACTTCGATATTCACGGCCCTGCCGGCTCGCGGGCATGACTGCTGGCACCTTCTTTCCGCCTCTTCCAGTACGCAGCCTGTCAGCGATAGCTCACCGATCCGCTTACCAGCGAGGACTCGCCGGATCAGTGTGAAGAAATTATGCAGCAACATAGGTAACGTCGCCCATCAGATGGGCACCGACGATGCGGATACGACTGGTGCAAACATTTGGCTCCGGTTCTTCGCCCGGGGTAATCTAAAGGTCACGCGTTTCACGGTTGAGACGAAGCCGGCGTCTGAAATGGGTCGCCGAAACGTGACATACCAGCAATAGCCAGTTGATCTAGATACGCGCAGAATGGAATGGTTATGCTGTCTACTATGAGAGAGTGTATAGAATTATGGATCTTACTGGTTACGAGCTAGAGCCGTTGCACGATGATGGAGATTTTTCGCTCTTTCGCGCACGCCAGCCTGGGAATCCCGTCTCCGTACTGACTCTCGTTGCAACTCGGACGGCATCTAGAAGCATCGCACGCCTTGAACATGAATACACACTGGCGTCCATGCTTGACTCCGCATGGGCCGTTCGGCCGCTGGCGCTCCATGCTCACAGTTCATCCGCGGCACTCGTTCTGGAAGACAATGGTGGAGAGCCATTGGATCGCACTCTCGGTCAACCACTTGAGCTGCCCCATTTCCTAAACCTCGCCGTCAAATTGACGAAGGCTGTCGGTCAGCTTCATCGGCACGGTCTCATCCACAAGGACATCAAACCTGCAAACGTGTTCGTCGACGGGAGCGGCAACGTACGGCTCACCGGCTTTGGTATCGCATCCAGATTACCGCACGAGCGTCAACAGCCGGCACCGCCTGAGATTATTGCCGGGACGTTTCCTTACATGGCGCCCGAACAGACCGGCCGTATGAATCGGTCGATTGACGCCCGAAGCGATCTTTACTCGCTTGGTGTCACGCTCTATGAAATGCTCACAGGATCGCTTCCGTTTGTGGCATCGGACGCTATGGAATGGATTCATTGCCATATCGCACGAAAGCCAACACCCCCGAGCACCCTGATCAGTGGCATCCCACAGACGGTCGAGGCGATTGTGCTGAAACTACTCGCGAAGACGGCCGAAGATCGCTATCAAACTGCCGCAGGCGTCGAAACCGACCTCCTCAGCTGCTTCACGGCGTGGGAAACATTCCACCGGATTGACCCCTTCCCTTTGGGTGCGCACGATGCTTCGGATCACTTATTGATCCCGGAAAAACTGTACGGACGCGAAGTTCAAATTGAATTGCTCAACGAAGCCTTCGATCGTGTCGTCGTCCAAGGCACGAGTGAACTGGCGCTCATATCCGGCTATTCTGGCATCGGCAAAACTTCGGTCGTCAACGAACTGCACAAAGTCCTTGTTCCGCCGCGTGGATTGTTCGCGGCCGGTAAGGCGGACCAATACAAACGGGATATTCCTTATGCGACGCTAGCGCAAGCGTTCCAGTCGTTAGTGCGTGAGCTACTTACCAAAAGCGATGCAGAGGTCAGCCGATGGCGGCACGCCCTGATTGAAGCACTGGGCACTAACGGGCGGCTGATTGTGGACCTCATTCCCGAACTTTCTCTCATTATCGGTGAACCGCCCCAAGTCCCGAGCTTGCAACCTCAGGATGCCAAGAACCGCTTCCAGTTAGTTTTCCGTCGCTTCCTCAGTGTGTTCGCTAGCCAGGACCATCCGCTCGCGCTGTTCGTAGACGATTTGCAATGGCTCGACACAGCAACTCTCGATCTGATTGAGCACCTCATCACGCATCCCGAGGTACGTCACCTTCTATTGGTCGGCGCCTATCGAGACAACGAGGTCAGCTCGTCGCACCCCCTGATGCGGACGCTTGAAGCAATCCGTAAGGCCGGCGGGAAGATCCAGGAAACCACGCTCTCACCGCTTACGTCAGCAGACATTGTGCAGCTTGTAGCCGACTCCCTCCACTATGGACTTGAGATAGCGACGCCTCTCGCGGAACTGGTGCACCAAAAGACTGGTGGTAACCCATTCTTCTCAATCCAGTTTCTGACAGTGCTAACAGACGAGGGGCTGCTCGAGTTTGACTATGGTGCTTTAGCGTGGAGGTGTGATATGCCACGCATCCGGGCGAAGGGCTTCACGGAGAATGTAGCCGACCTCATGGCGACCAAGCTTTGTCGCCTGCCTGATCACACACGTGACACCTTGGGACAGCTATCATGCTTGGGGAATATCGCTGACATCGCCACTGTCACTCTGGTGCATGGAGGATCCGAAAAAACGATCCACGAACACCTTTGGGAAGCCGTCCGGGCGGGCCTTATCTACCGCGTTGGAGGTGCATACGCATTCGTGCACGATCGTATCCAGGAGGCAGCTTACGCGCAAATCCCGGAATCCGAGCGCGCTGCGGCGCACCTACGCATTGGCCGGTTGCTCGTGTCGCGCATGGCACCCGACGAGATTGAAGAAGTTATCTTTGACATCGCCAACCACCTCAATCGTGGCTCGGCGTTAATTACAGATCGCAATGAAATCGAGCACGTCGTTGAAGTAAACGTGATTGCAGGAAAAAGAGCCAAAAGCTCAACAGCATACGCTTCGGCGCGTAATTACCTCGCGCAGGCCATCTCTCTGCTGCCGCCAGATAGCTGGAAGCTGCGATACGAGCAGACGTTCGATCTCTATTTGACGTTTTCCGAGTGTGAATATTTGGTCGGCAACTTCGCGGAAGCCGACGCACTATTCGACAAGATCCTAGGACTCGCACACTCCGATATAGACCGCGCCAAAGCCTACAGTCTCCGCATTAAACTGTACCAAGTCTCAGGCAAGTATGACGCCGGCGTCGCCGTCGCGCTGGAGGCGCTGCGATATTTTGACATGACATTCCCGGAGTCTGAGCATGACATCAATAAAGCGGTTGATATTGAATTTCGGGAAATGTGGAATACCCTTGGAGATCGCGCGATTCGCGACTTGGTTGACGCACCCGTAGCTGCCGCCCCAAAGAACCGTGCAATCATCGATCTGCTAGTTGACGTAGGCCCATGTGCGTATATTGCGCGACCTACGCTCTTCCCTCTGGTCACCCTCAGGGCGGTCATCTTCTCCATGCGGCATGGCAACACCAGTCAGTCGAGCTTCGCGTACGGAGTTTTTGCGCTCGCCCTAGTTTCGTTCTTCGGCGACATCGCTTCCGCGTTCGAATTTTCGGAAATGTCGCTAAAGCTAAACGATAAGTTCAACAATGCTCCCCTTCGAGGGACGTTGCTCCACTTGCACGGCGATCACGTCAATTTTTGGCGACGCCACTTCTCGACCGGCATTCCAATTCTGGAACGCGCCTTTTCCGCCTGCCTTGAAGTGGGCGACCTGGTCTATGCAGGCTACCTCGCCTTCGAGACCATCTGGCAGCTCATCGAGAAGGGTGACCACCTTATGGATGTGTTAGCTCAGTCGACTAAATACGAAGCCTTTACCCTGCAAAGCCACAACGACGCGGTGTACCACACCATCAGGCTCGAACAGCGATTCGTAGCAAGCCTCCAGGGAAAAACGAAGAGTCCTCTCGGTTTTGACGATGAGACGTTTGACGAGATGGCCAGCTTTGACACGGTCGTCAGCGCAACATTTGGCACCGGTGTCGTCTTCTATCACATCATGAAGCAGGTGCTGGCATACCTCTATGGCTTGTATGACGATGCTCTAGGTTACTCGATGCAGGCAGAACCCCTTATCGGCGCCGCAATGGCTCTACCGATGGAGGCGACCTACTATTTCTACTATTCGCTCACGTTGACGGCGCTCTATCCAGCGGCTTCGAGTGAAAAGCGGCAAGAATACATGTTAGCCATCAATGCGAGCCTCAGGAAATTGAAGCATTGGGCCGACAACTGCCCCGAGAATTTTAGCAATCGCTACTCTCTCGTTTGCGCCGAGATTGCACGAATCGAAGGGCGCAACGAAGAGGCCATGCGCCTCTACGAGAACGCGATTCGTTCGGCGCAAGAGCACGGCTTTATCCAGAACGAAGGACTAGCGTACGAACTCGCCGCCCGATTCTATGCGGCCAATTGCTTCGAAGAATTCGCAGAGACATATATTCAGAATGCGCGATCGTGCTACGCACGTTGGGGCGCCGACGGGAAAGTCCGTCAACTCGATCAAATTTATCCGAACCTGCGACAGGAACGGCCGCACCATGACAGCACGATTACGACGTCTGTCGAGCAGCTAGACCTCGCGACGGTATTGAAAGTGTCGCAGGTTATCTCCAGTGCGATTGCACTAGGCGAATTGATTGACACCCTGATGGTTCTTGCCCTCGAGCACGCCGGCGGTGATCGAGGCTTACTGATCGTTCCGAGTAAAGATGGTTTGCGAATTGAAGCGGAGGCGACAACTGTCGGAGTTGCCGTCACCGTTCGTGTTCGTCAAACGCATGTAACGTCCACCGACCTACCGGAATCGATTCTCAGGTACGTCATCCGGACCAAGGATAGCGTACTACTGGATGACGTCTCCGCGCAATCGCAGTTCTCTGGGGATCCCTACATCCTGCATAGTGGCTGTCGTTCGATTCTTTGCCTTCCGCTGATCAAGCAATCCAAATTGATAGGCATTTTATACCTTGAAAATCGCTTAAGTTCTCACGTCTTCACGCCAGGCAGGCTTGCGATTCTGAGGTTGCTCGCGTCACAAGCTGCCGTATCCTGGGAAAATGCGCGCCTATTCGCTGACCTGCAGCACGCACAGGCCTTTCTCGCAGACGCTCAGAGACTAAGTCACACTGGCAGTTTCCACTGGCATACCACCACCGGAGATATGTTTTGGTCCGAAGAGAGCTACCGAATCTTTGGATATGCTCCGGAAACAAAGCCGACGTTGGAACTTGCACTGAGTCGAGTTCACCCGGATGAGCTCGCCGGCGTTCAAGAAACGATTGCGCGTGCGACAGAAAACAAAGTTGGCTTTGATTTTGAACATCGTTTCCTGATGCCCGACGGCTCAGTCAAGTATCTTCATATCGTAGCTCGCGCAGTAACGGAAGAAGGAGGTGAGATGTATTTCGCCGGGGCCCTAATGGATATCACGGCACGAAAACAGGCCAACGCCGCATTGGAGAGCAGCGAACATCGCTATCGCACCCTTTTCCGCGATATGCCCGTCGCGCTGATGCAGATTGAGACCCAATCGCTAATAGCACTATTGAAGAATCTTCGTGCGCAAGGCGTTGGAGACCTGTCGGCGTACATAGACCGACACCCCAACATACTTCAAAATGCGGCCGAATCGCTTGCCGTCGAAGAGGTCAACAACCACGCGGTCCTGATGTTCGGCGCGAAGGACAGGAGCGAGATGCTCGGTTCTATGCAATGGTTTTGGAGTGGCGGAGCCATAGGTACGTTGCAGCGCGCCATGGAGAGCCGATATCGCGGCGAGACGTTTTTTGAAGAAACGACGAAGTTCCGAACACTCGACGGGCGAATCATTGACGTACTTTGCACTATTGGTCGCCCACCTATATCCAATGATTTTGGAATTTCTCTTCTCGGTCTGGTTGACATTACCGAGCGCGTTCGCTCACAGGAAATGCTTCAGCGCGTACAGGCGGACTTTGCGCATGCCGCGCGCATCTCAGTTCTGGGGGAACTTACAGCGTCAATCGCCCACGAATTGACTCAACCATTAGCTGCTATCGCCGCTAATGGTGAAGCCGGCCTGCATTGGCTCGACTGGCCGGTGCCGAACTTGGAGAAGCTGCGAGAAGGCACCTGCCGCATCGTGGCAGACGCAGTGCGTGCTGCCAATATAGTTGCTCGTATCCGAGGAATGGCAACCCGTCGCGCCCCGGAGCGCAGCCCTGTATCGCTTAACGAACTCATCCTCGAGGCCCTTCTCTTTCTAGGTCACGAAGTCGAGTCACGCGGCGTTACAGTATCACACGATCTCGCCCCGGGAACACCCCAAGTACTCGCGGACCGTGTGCAGATTCAGCAGGTAATCGTGAATCTTGCTGTCAATGCGATGCAGGCGATGGCAGACGCCGGAAGCTCAAATCGCAGGATCACCATCCGGACAACGGCCTCCGTTGCTGCGACAATTTGCTGCTCTGTGGAGGACAGCGGCCCTGGCATCGCCGACAAATATCTCAAACAGATTTTTGATAGCTTCTTTACAACCAAAGAAGGCGGCATGGGTATGGGCTTGCCAATCTCTCATTCCATTATCGAAGCTCACGGCGGCCGCATCGCGGCAGATAACAATTCTTCACACGGCGGGGCTCGGGTCTACTTTTGCCTCCCTTACGCCGATATCGCACCATAGAGGATCCACTCTGCCGGCACATATCCAGCGAGTCGTAGAAGCGCTCCTCCCCACCGGACAAACCTTACCCAAAGGCTAGTTGGGGCGGCGTAGCTATCTCGGTGAGCCGTGAGCACCTGAACAACGGAAGTCCAAGAGTGGAAGCGGCGGTCATTGACGTTGACTTGTGGACGCTGATCGAACCGTTACCGCCGATGACGAAACCAGGGGATAGAGATCTTGGCCAGCCGCGCGTTTCTAATCGCGCGGTGCTCAATGGCATCCTGTTCGCAATAGAGGCAGGAATTCGCTGAAGCCACTTGCCCACGCGAGTGGGGTTCGGCTCAGGCGCAACCTGTTGGCCTCGATTCGGCTGCTCCCTGGTCTGTTGGAACAACTTCCGACGCGCAAAGTAGGCCCTTTGAACTGGTCTCTTATTTCAATTGGAAGGGGAACTCACCGCGACTCGCGCCACTTACCGCAGGCTCTGTCCCTCGCTCGCGTGCGGTTACGCCGATGCTCGATCCACGACGTCTGCGTGCTTGTTGACGTCCTCCCCGCCCTCAGCCTGCGGCTGCCGCGCTTTGCGCGGGAAGGACGGGGATTCCCACTGCTAGACGGCGACGTCCCGCCGCGAGAATGTTCACTGCTGCATTGATGTCGCGATGGTGATACGCGCCACATTCGAAGCAGGCCCATTCCCTTATTCCAAGACCTTCCAGACCTCTCGGGCCCGTGCGCCTGTTACAGCAACTGCAAGTCTGGGTTGAATATGCTTCATCGACCTCATCGAACCACACGCCTGCGTCATCGCTTTTATATTGCAGCATGGTCCGGAACAGACTCCAGCCCGCGTCCAGCACGGATTTCGCCATCCGTGTTCTCGCGAGTGCCGAAGCGTTCACGTTGCCGATGAAGATAGCGCCGTACTCCTTCACGAGCGCCGTGGAAAGCTTGTGCAACTGGTCTTTCCGTGAGTTTTTAATCTTTGCGTGGAGCGCACGTACCCGTGCCTTCTTGCGGGCACGTTGCGCCCTTGCGACCTCTTTCTCGAGGTTACGGTAATGCCTCTCGAGGGTTATGACGTGGCCGTCGCTGGTGCCGGCGAAATCCTTCAACCCGAGGTCAAGCCCAACCGACTTCACGCCCACGCCGGTGGCCGGCCTGGGCGTCTCCTCAACCTTGAGGGTCACGTTCAGGTACCAGCGACCACGTGCATCCTCACTGATATTCCCGGCGCCGAGCTCATACTTCGACAGGCCGTAGCTATCCCACAGCGAGAGCGCCTTGCCGGCGAAGAATACCTGCCCACTCCGGTAGCGGATGGCACTGGCCTTGAACGGGATCCACCCCAACGAGCGACGGGACCCGCCCGACACACGCCAGCGCAATTTCGTCTTGCAGGCCTGTTTGCGACGCGCGGCGTATTCTTCGCCGATGGCCTGAATGGTCTGGGAGTATAGCCCCAGTCCCGCCTTGCCGGCCCCTTTGGTGAACGGATGGAAGTCGTAGCCTGACAGGAAGCGGCGCTCCCGTTGCCAGACCTTCGTCGACAGCTCATTCACATAGTTCCACACGAAGTTCACCTCGCAAGCGAGCTCGCGCAGCAGCTTTGCATGCTTGTCTTTGAGTCTGAAGCGCAGGACGCGGATGGAGAGGTTCATGTGCCGACACGGTTGTTTCTCTGTATAGGCACACCTAGATTCTCCCCTTGAAAATCACGACAATCCTCCTTCGCTGTCTACACCCGCCTTTCATCCCCGGCCTGAAGGCCGAGGTTTTCAGGCCGATTGCGGATAATCCAGCGCTTGCGACGAAGGAGGCGACAGCCGAGCCTGGGAAACGTATGGATGTGCACCGCAGGCGCACTCCGGGCCACGCGTTCGTCTGTATCACACACTTTGCTTCGGGTACCTGCGATGCTGTCACAGTCTCGCGTACTACCGAGTTTGCAGGGTCTCAATCTCGCCCTATTTTCTGAGTAACCCCCGCACCTCCCAGTAGCTCCTCTTCAGGCAGGCGCGAATCATGACTGCTGCCAAGAAGACGCCACTCCCCCGTGCTGCCATAACTCTTTGGCATCGCAGACATCCCAACTTCGTATTTTTTTTGTTGCCACCGTTTGACTAACCTATCCATACCGAATCGTGACTTACGGCCCAAACGGCCCAGTTGATGGATCGATGCAGCCGAAAGCCGAAACGTGAATCGTAGTTGTCTGTGCTGTGGAATAGTTTTCCAAAACTGCCGTTTGCCGTCATGTAGAGCAATGGTGAACGAAGATCCTAGTCCGCGTAGATAGACCTATACATTACTAAGGAATTCAAAGTGAATACACGTAAAGCTATCGTGCTTCCGTTTTTAGTACTGGCAATCGCCGGCTTCACCTCCGCGGTTTCTGCGCAAGGACTCACTCGTGCTGAAGTGCGTCATGAATTGATACAAGCCGAGGAGAATGGCTCGCAATTCGTCACCGATGCGTCGTATCCCGACGTGAGCCCGGTCTTTGCCCAACAGGTTGCTCAACAGAAGTTCCGCGACCAAAGCACCGGCGGCGTTGTGGCTGGCAACTCTGAGGCGGGCACGCAGCGCGCGACCGCTCGTTCCGGATCGAAGTCGGACTGTGTCGGCCCGGTCAGCTTCTGCACACCGTATTTCGGCAGCTGATTGTGACTCAACCACCCATCCGCGCATACCACTGATCCAAGGAGTTCGACCATGAAAGCCCTTACCTGCCTTTTGATCGCTGCCGCTGCTCTTGCCAGCCCTGGCATTAGCTTCGCACAGAACAACGCCCCTATTACCCGTGCCGAAACACGTGCGGACCTGATCCGCGTCGAGCAAGCCGGCTACAATCCATCGATCGCCAACGACGTGAACTATCCGGCAGACATCCAGGCAGCTGAAGCCAAGATTGCAACTCAAGACAACCAACATATGGCAAACGATGCCGTCGGTGGCACAACGATGTCCGGCACGTCATCCGCCGGTTCGCATCTGCGCCTGCCCAAGACGACTGCGTCGTCGTGCGTTGGTCCAGCGAGCTACTGTGACATTTTCTTCGGCAGCTGATCGTCCGTGCCGTCGAATCAAAGTCGCCAGGCAGCCTTAGCCGCCTGGCATCCTTCCATCAAAGCGCAACTGCTACTTCAACCTCTTCCAGATTCTTCACCGACGATGAGGAGTTCACTTGGTTGATTCGCTCACCGTATCGCCTACAGGATCCGTGAAGGAACCTGCGGAACGCTCACAAAGCCTGCACCTGCACCGCCGGCCCCAACGAACTGCCCAAGTTTGGGGCGATAACGAGATATCGGCGATGGTCGGCACCCTCCGGCGTGCCGGGCGCTACGACTTGCCGGATCTGGCCCAGCGTGTTTACGATTGCCGAGCCGGCCGGATTGGTCTTGAAGCTCGCGAGCACGTCAATGTGGCCACTACCGTCCGCGTTATCCGAGAGCCCAAGCACATACGGCTGACTAGCCTGCAATCCAGTCACCGCAGCTTGGAGCACCTGCAGCAGACCCTGATCGAATAGAGCCACAGACGTGGGTGCATTGGCATTACCAGCAGAGGCACGCCCCACCGTGACAAGCGTGATGTGAACAGCCGATCCTGCGGCACCCAAGGGCTGCGTATTTGCGGTGCCATCGCCCTCGGGCACAGCGTCGGGCACATACGTTACCGCCTGCGGCGCCTGTCCGATAGGCACCGTGGCGATGACCTTGTTCGTCAGTGTGTCAATAGCAGTCATTGCATCGCCATTCTCGAGTCCGACATAGACACGCGTTCCGTCTCCGGACGGCCAGATGCCATGCGGAAGGTTACCAACCGGAATCGTCGCCACCTGGGCGAAGTCGTCGGTACGAAACACCTTGACCTGGTTCAGCCCACCGACCGTCACGTACGCAAACATACCATGGGAGTTGTGGACGATATTCACGTGATTGGTGATTGGTCCCGTGTCGAGCGTTTTCAGCAGCGCGAACGGCGGCCGTGCATCGAATACCTGAGTCTTGCCCACATCCTTGAGCGTGAACCACACTTGCTTGCCGTCGGGCGTTGCCGCAATGTTCGGGCAGAAGGGGCTAGCCTGCGCGACCTTACCCACAATCCGATGATCAGCTGTCGAAACAACATCGGTTTCTGGATTGAAGGACGAACAGATATAACCGTACTTGCCATCGGGCGAGAAGATCTGCATGCCGGGCCCTGCCGGTACGATAATTCGCGTCTTCTCTTCGAAGGTTTTTCCATCAAGGACGTCAATGTAATTCTCACCGCGTACGGTCACCCACACCTCACTACCGTCGGGTGTGAAGAAGGCTTCGTGCGGCGAACGGCCGACATAGGTCACGTGCTTGACGGCATTAGTTTGCGTATCGATGAAGGTCACCGAGTTTGAGCCAATGGACACAACTGCCAACGTACGATGGTCAGGAGAAAATCCCATTCCATGTACTAGTAACTGACCGCGATAGAGCGGACTGAAGTTGGCCGGAGTCGTGTCTCCCAGCCTGATTACGCCCACGAGCTGATTGCTGGCAGGATCAATTACAGATACCGTGTTGGAGAACTGATCAGACGAATACACGCGATCGCGGTGACTGATCGGGATGTCAGGCGCCGAAAGCGCGACGGGTGCCTGCCCCGCATGTGCCAGCGAAGAAACGGCGAGTGCGACGGCAGTCAGTGTCGCGGCGACAACGAGGAGGCGCTTCATGGGTTGTCTCCTGCATGGTGATAGGCACGGTTCAGCGGGGTGCCGGCATGTGCATGCCGGCCGGGTGTACAGGGGGCGCCTGGAACTGGTCAGGGGAAGGGGCCGGGGTCGGTAGCGGGTCATGCGAAGCAAGACGCATCGCAACGATTTCCTGTTGCTGCTCGACCACAATCTCCTGTGCAATCCTCCGGAGCTGCTCGTTGTGGCCATGTCGTAGCTCCGCCATAGCCATGTCGATTGCACCCTGGTGATGCGGAATCATCGTGGAGACGAAATCTCGGTCGACGTCGCCCGTAGGTTTGACCGCCATGCCAGCCATCATTTTTGTCATGGCTATGTCATTTTCGGAGAGAAATGCAGTTTCCTCGTCCCGCTGCGACAACCCCTGGTTACTCAACGGCACTGCGCATAGCCCGCCGAACGCGAGCACGAGTCCCACGCTTAACGCTGCCCGAAGAACCAAGCGAATTGCAGGTTTCATGACGTTCCCTTGCTAGCGCGCGACATCTTTCGACATTCATGATGCAGTGCGACGCAACGCCGGCGAGTCAGCTTTGCGTGGCCTACGCTTCTTTGCAACGTTTCGCTCCGTGCCAATACTCGCGCTCGCCGCCATCGCGGCCGTGCATGGTCATCCGCCCTGTTCTTGCGCACGAAGCTGTCGCGCCCACGTTAAAGTACACGCCCGCCTGGTAGCCGCGCGTCTACGTCGCCTCGACCGTCTCGTTGAACAGTTCCAGGGTGACGTCCTGCTCGGGCAACCGGTGGCGGTTCTTGCCAAACGTCGAGTGGTCCGCCACCGCATCGATCCATGGTATGTCCGACAAACCCGCGAAACAGCTTGTTGTAGTGGATTTTCTCTATGGGTGCCCTGCTCGGGCGGCCGCGCTTCGTCTCGCTCTCGCACATGTCCGTACACATCGGGTCAATGCGCTCCTGCCCATCGTTCAGCCAGATACGAATGGAACGCAGAGGGCGATTGGTCGGCACAAACTCATCTACGCTCGCCATCGTGACCATCGCCTCCGTGTATCCATTTGGTGTATCGATTTGCTCAGCGCATCGCCTCGACCTCCGCGTTGTCCGGCTCCTCGCTTCAATGCTTACCGGTTGCGGTCCGATCACGGCTGACGGCGCACTTTCAACAGCCCGCTAGCTCCGCCCGGCACTATCGCGACGTTAGCTTGACGGGATGCAATGGCGCAATCCCGACGACGTGGCGCTGAGCTTCCGGTATTGTCCAATATACGCGGAGTACTGCGAAAGATGCGTCATGCGCGCCAGCGTGGATCCCCGTCATCGACGTGGCACGTAGCTGGGAAGCTGCCTCGCGGTCTTTCCCATCCGACGTCCGATTTGTCGAACGGCGTTCTATTGCAAGCAGATGCGACTGAATTCCACGGTCCGGCGATAGAAATTCCTATTCAGCCACGGTACAAAGGTGTATTCGTCGTACGCATTGCTGCCCAAAAAGATCCAGTTGTGAAGAACGTCCGACATAATTCCTACCTCCAATCGATCCATCACGTTGGCTAGAGGACCGCATCTTCGATTGTTGGCGAGTACCTGAACTACGGACTTAATTCTGGCCGCGTGGTGCACCGAGGCGTTGCTCGGTTCAGATTGCGTCGCCATAGAGCGGACTTTCGCCTGCGTCATCTATGTGACAAATCTACGTCACGAAATCTAATTGCTCCACTCTGCATTGGGGCGAAAAGATATACCTATGAACCGCCTTCGAGAAATGTTGGTATCGCACCTCTATCCAAAGGTATAAAGGGCAAACCGGTATAATGTCGGAGACGTGATCGTATCAGCTGGCCAAACCGCAACGACGACGTAGCTTATACCTTCGAAAGAACATTAGATTGGTGGGCGAGGGAACACCGGACACCACAGCCGTCTGTCGGCGGAAGTGCATTTTCATGCATTTTCATGCTTTTTCGGCTTGAACTGACGATCACGGCGTAGGACGAACAAACACCGTCGACGATGATGCGTGTACCAGTACAACTGCAAATCTGTTTCATTTTCATACTTGAAATCGCCTGAAGTACTCTGTGCAAATCTCAGCGCCGCGTCATCTCCAGCCTACGACTCTTCCCTCAGGCGATGATCCGATACCTAGCACAGAACGGACGTTTGCCCCCAGTTGGGCGCAAAAAAAGACGATATGCGTTTGCCCACTTGCGTCAAGGCATTAAACCAAGGTGTAAACCGGAGACACCAAAGTGCCACCCTAGCTATCCCCTTGCATCATAGTTTGCAGACCAATTGCGAAGTAATCTTAGCAGCGCCAGAACAGTGAATCTCGCGTTGAGACGCGATACAGAAGAACACACATGAAGCTCGAATGACTCAACTCAATGTCCGCACAGATCCGAAGTTACCGTGCATTTATACAAGTAAGCTGCGGAAACAATTCCGCGTTTCCGGCCGAGCGCCCGTGCCGTTGGCCGCATTGAGCGCCCGCCAGACATCTCGACTCTCGTATTAGAGGTGAATATGTCGACTTATGGCTCAAGCGGCGCCTCCGCTCAGAGATACCCCCTTTACCGCAGAATGGGCACGCCAATCGAAGTTGAGGCTGTCTGGCGAGGAAGCAACCACTTGACGGATAAGCTGCAACGGCCGGTGCTTGCGGTTGGCCGCTGGAGTTCGCAACGAGAGAATCCTCATGAACTCAGGGCGCCCTCGCTCAGTGAACACTATACCATCGAGGTCTTGCTAGAAAAGACACGCGTGGACTGCTATCGCGACGGCATTCGGATTGCTACCGGCAACGTCGGTTTCGGTGCGACTCAGATCGCGGCGCCACGCCAGCTGGTCACCTGCCAATTTTCAGGGGCCAGCGAGGCGATTCACGTGTTTATTCCGCGTGCGGTTCTGGTTGCCGCATACGAAGACGCCACTCAGAGAAGTTGCCCAGCGGGTTTTGAGCTGCGTGACCCCTGCTTTGCGATCGACGAACCAATTGGGAGGTTGGCACATGCACTGGCCGACACGACTACGCTGACCGGTCCTTGCGCGTCGCTTCATTCAGAGAGCTTGGCAATCGCCTTGCTGGCCCGATTGATGACTCTCCAAGGCGACATGGACAGTCACGACACAAGAAAAGGTGGCCTGCCTGCGTGGCGACAGCGCCGCGCCGTGGAATTTATGGAAGCGAACCTCGGTCAACAGATCACGCTCCAAGACATCGCTGAACACACAGGACTCAGCAGAATGCATTTTGCGTCCCAATTCAAGTTGGCCATTGGGATGACGCCCCACGTATTCCTGATACATCGGCGACTCGAGAGGGCCAAAAAGCTGTTGCTCGACCACGAACTCTCGTTGGTACAAGTTGCTTTCGAAGTAGGCTTCCAGTCACAGTCGCATTTCACGACTGTCTTTCGGAGGTTTACTGGGATGACGCCGGGTAGGTGGAGGGCACAGACAAGCGTTGGGGTAACCCTTCTTGACGAATTAGAATCCGCAATCGCGTGAACCGTGATTCGGCCTTCCTCAATATGTGCCATTCGTGCGTTCGCGTTTAATGACGATCACTGCTTGTTGGCACACCAATGGCTTTAGAAGACTAGGGCGGACGTTCGAAGATTGCTGCTCGAAACACAATCGCTTCGTCTAACAATAGCCTGTAGATTGGCCTGCAGTGCTAGATCGAAGGATGAGTTAGAGAGCACTCATCAGCGGAGCAACTAGTGTGTACGGCGCTGAACTCGGCCCTAGCTCTCACGGATTGAATAAGAACCGCGCTTTTGGTTAACCATCGCGATGGAGAGGTCGATTGAGGCCACATCGCGAACTGAGGTACCGGGCAAACTTAGCAGAGACCTCGGACTTCAAGTGCCGCGAATCTTCCGCGAGGTCTTTGACAAAGGCCCGTAACCGTCTTTCCTCTTGGAGATATAAGTGCAAACTCCCAAACGTATTACCGTGACTGGCGCTGCTGGCCAGATTTCCTACTCCCTGCTCTTCCGGATTGCAAGAGGCGATCTCCTTGGCGAGGGGCAGCGACTAATCTTACAGCTACTTGAACTCCCTCAAGCTTTGGATGCGTTGCGTGGCGTCGTTATGGAGCTTGAGGACTGCGCGTTTCCGCTCCTGCAATCTGTCGAGATCAGCGATGATCCACGGAAAGCATTCCGAGATGCGGACTACGCTTTTCTTGTCGGCTCACGTCCCCGTAGCAAAGGCATGGAACGACGGGACTTGCTCGCCGCAAACGCCGCGATTTTTCGCACTCAAGGCAGTGCGATCAATGAAGTGGCTAGTCGAAATGTCAAGGTACTGGTAGTCGGAAATCCCGCAAATACGAACGCGTGGATAGCCCGGCGTTTCACTCCAGATCTTCCTCAGGATGCGATCTCTGCAATGATTCGACTCGATCACAACCGTGCCGTTTCAAAGCTTGCTGCTAAAGCAAGTGTCACGGTGACGTCGATCAGCCGCATGATTGTTTGGGGTAACCATTCGCCGACGATGTATCCAGATTATCGATTCGCGCGTATCGAAGATAGGTTGGCCAGCGCGGTTATCGATGACGAAACCTGGTATAGAAACGAGTACATTCCCGAAGTAGCGCGACGGGGCACCGCAATCATTGAGGCCCGGGGTTCATCATCGGCCGCCTCCGCAGCGAACGCTGCGATCGACCAGATGCACGACTGGATCTTCGGAAGCCGAGACGCATGGGTTTCGATGAGCATTCCGTCAGACGGTTCGTATGGCATTCCTCCGGAACTAATGTTCGGCGTACCGGTCGTCTGCAAGGACGGAAGTTACGAACGAGTCACAGGATTGGATATTGACGAGTTCTCACGCTCACGTATTGACATTTCAGTAAATGAACTAATGGACGAAGCACAGGCTGTTCGAGAACTATTTTCTACTAGTGACTAGCGCATCTTCACCAGGCCAATGTACGCCATCCATAGAGCGCGGGTGGCGTACGTCTGAGTACAGTATGTAAGATTCCGCAAGACTAAATGACGAGGCCGAACTCTAAGCAAAACGATAGAACGCCACCACGAGCTTTAAAGCGTGCAAAGTTACTCACGCGAATTGCCTTCGCAGACACGCGGGCTTCGTAGAAGCTCGCCATGCTTGCATCAAAGGTGTTACTCGTAGAGTATCGGTGTTCAACGGCTCTGAGCCATCTTCAGCGCCTGCATCGCCACTACGATTCGTACTGCAGTCCCGCTTTAACCTTTAACTCGCAAACTAGCTTATGAGCGCCGCACTTCCCGATACTCCATGCACCGCGGCCCCGATCGACGCGTACTGCAACTGAGAGCTGGACGATAGTGCTTTTCTTAAAGCATTCGTCGCTTCCCTGAAGACGTGATCTCTTCCATCAGAAATAATTCTTATAAGGTGGCTTGTTGTTCTCTGATTGCTCTCTTCGACGCGCGCTCTCTGAGAGCCACCGCTTTTTCAATGTTCTGTAAAACACTTGAAGATACTCGCCCGCCTATACGTTTCGCAAAATGTCCAATAGATGCGCCGAGACAGCAACGAGTACGCGGGTCTTGTCGATGTGCCGACGGATTCCACCTGGCCCAGAAGTAGTGCTTGCACGTAGTCGTCTGGTCACCGGAATCGTGGTAGACATTCTCAACGCGCGAAGATGCATCCTTTCCGGCGGTAACAATACAGCCTGATTGATTGGAGAAACCAATGCACATGAGAATCCTTCTGAAAATAGACAGCTACCTATTCCGTCTCATCGAACTCACGTCATGACCTCAGCGCGTCAGCGCAGAAGGCACGCGAACAAGTATCGGAGTCCCACCGTATTTACTTTAAGGGATTAATTTTCCCTTCTGCATCACCATGATCGCCTAATGCAGGCGCCAACAGCACGCGGAGATAGCCTCATGTCAAATCCTCCCTCCTCTTCGCCTCTTAAAGCGAAGCTAACAATCGCAGCTATCGTAGGCCTCTCAGCAATTGCCTTTGCCTGGGCCGGCGGATGGCTCTCTCCAGGCCGAGTAAGTGGCGGGGAGATGGTCGACTCTTTGCAAAACAATACAGGCAAGATATACCCGGGACTTCGAAGGGCTCACACCAAAGGGATATGCGTCACAGGTCACTTCGACGCAAACGGCAGCGGGTCAGCGTTGTCAAGCGCCACGCTATTCCCCGCGGGAACGGTGCAAGTCATCGGTAGATTCAACACGGGTGACAGTTCTCCCTACGCTTCCGATGCACAAACGCTGTTTCACGGTTTGGGACTTATCTTCTTCCTCCCTGACGGTGAGCAATGGCGAATGGCAATGGACCACACTCCGATATTTCCCGTCTCCAACGCCGCCGATTTTGTGGCACTCCAGGTTGCGACGACGCCAGATCCGACCACAAAGAAACCGGACAAACAAAGAATCTCGACCTATCTCGCTGCTCATCCGGAAACGAAGGCGTTCTTGGACTATGAAAGCAACACGCCGGTCCCATCGAGCTTCGCGAACGGGACCTATTACAGTATCAACGCTTTCAGATTCACCAACGCAAGTGGTCAAACACGGCTGGTACGTTGGCAATTCGAACCTGAAACACCTTTCACTGCTCTCGACAAAAGCAAACTCAGCTCGCTGCCCCCGAATTTTCTTTTCGACGATATTCGCAATCGGCTTAGCGAAGGACCACTGCGCTGGCACCTAATCCTTGTTTTGGCAAATCCGGGCGACAAGACCGACAACGCAACGATTGCGTGGACCGGACCACACGCGCGAGTAGACGCCGGCACACTGGTTCTAACCGGATCAGCCTCCGAACAAGAGGGAAATTGCCGAGACTACAATTTCGATCCGTTGATTTTGCCGAAAGGTGTGGCAAAGTCGGACGACCCGCTTCTAGCTGCTAGATCCGCCGCCTATTCTTCATCCTTCCGCCGCCGTGCGAAGGAGGGTCCCCCGACAGTGGATACGCTCTCTCTGAATGAAAAAAATGGAGGCACGAAGTGAACACGTCTTCTAAGAGTTTTGTCTTTTCGGCTCGAATCCTGCACTGGATCATGGCCGTACTTATCATTTTCATGCTCTTCATTGGTGTTGCCATGGTGTCGTCCGCCCATGAAGCCTACCCCGATCTTCTTGCGTGGCATCGCCCCATCGGGCTCTTGATCCTGATACTGGTCGTTGCCCGACTGATTGTCAGGGTGAGAAATCCACCCCCGCCACTACCAACAGACCTTCCCGCCGCGCAAAAGGCGGCAGCAAAAGCGTCGCACTATCTGCTCTATGCAACTATGTTCGCGATGCCGATCATTGGTTGGGCGATGCAGTCGGCAGGCGGCTACCCAATCGTCGTTTGGAAGGGTTTTGAGCTCTTTCCGATTCTTCCTCACAACATTGCTGTCTACGGCGCTCTTCGAGTCCTTCATGGTGTAGTAGCATACTTGTTCTTTATCCTTGTTCTAGGCCACCTCGCGGCAGCATTGACTCATGCGTTGATTCGCCGCGACGGCGTGTTTCAGAGCATGTCGGGTGGCGGGGGCCGCTGACATTTCCGCTCAGTTTAAGGTCTCTCTGAGCCGAAGCGGGACATTCCCGCTTCGGCATAGCTGCTTCGACCTAACATCAGCTGCTTACCCTCCACCGGCATAGCTTCGATTCACTAGAAGAGAACGGCACCCCTTACTGACTACAATCACCATTTCTTGCTTCGTCAAAGAGATATTGCTCCTCGACCACTTTAGCCAATATCATTGAGGTTGCGTTTGCCGGTGCCCTGCACGTCTTGCTTGGGCGGTACACACTATCACCTCGGTTGATCAACTCACCCGATATCGCGCAAACTCCGGGGCCTCTAGCGTGACATAAGTTCCAGACCTGATCACAGCATCGCCCAAGAGTCGCATCTGCCCAGTCGATGGAAATCGAACGATGAGTTCGACGATGGACGTCGTACACCCCTCTCGCGCCCCATAGTCTTGCCGATCCGGCGCTTTCGGCGTGAACGCACGTTTCACAGCTAAGCTGATTCCGGCCAATAGCCGGGGCATTCGTATCGGATCCGATATACTCCGTTGCTCGGATTCCTTCGATACCCATGAAGCACGCGACGATACGGGTCCACACTTCATTCATCGCATCATCTTTCACCACGCACCTCCCATCAGAGACAATCGATTCGACCCGAGAGAGTTGGGGCAGCGAGTCACATCGATGCAACCACATCTTCCTCAAGCCCCGATCAGGAACAATTCTGAAGTTCTTGAATTTCAATTTTAGAGTAGTGCGATTCCGTTTTCAGAAAAAACTCGAGTTACCGCGAATCGCGATCCATCATTTGCAAAAAAATCCGACAGAAATAAAAAAGGCCATCATCAGAGACGGCCTATTTCATCTGATTTGTTTTTCCGCCGGGCGTTTTTAGAATCGATGTTTTAATCCTATCGCTACGACAACCTGCTGATTGCCCGTCGCAGGGCTCAGTGTGTAGATCCCGGCGCCAAATGTCGGAATTCCATTTCCGCCCCCTACATGTTGGTAGACGCCTTCCATATATATGTCGGTTCGTGTGGACATAGAGTAGTCCACTTGCGCCATAACTTGATTCCAATGTGGAAAGGCGTTTTCCTTTGTTGAGTTAAAAGACGCCATAGTGTATAGATACGATGCGCCAAAACTCAGATCCGAACGAAGAAAATACCGCCCATTGATTTCGAAGTTGTCGAACTTGATATAGTTCCCCGCTCCGCCCATGGGTCCCGGCAACGCACCGTTACTAGTACTTCCACCAAACCAGAGACTGGACACACTCTCGGTTGATGAGTGTGTCCAAACGACCCCGACCGATGACTTTCCAAATGAATATTGTGCTCCGGCACCAAACATTCGCTGCGAGCCGCCCGTGGTGAGCGCATCGCCGTCTCCCGTGCTAGCAGCACCCGCAGAGTTTGGAAAATTGGCGTCTCGATTGATCTGTAAGAACGCCGCCGCAAAGTTGAATGGCCCAAACGAATACCCGACGCCAACGCTATACGCGTTGTTGTTGGAAATCTGCCCGGCGGAGTTCGAGAAGGCGTACATTGCGCCAACCTTCAACCCGTTGAAACTGACGCTTGTGAATTTTATAGAATTGTTGAGACGAAGGTCATTGTTAAGGTTATCGTTATCGTACGGATGCTCGGCGAGATTTCCACCAAATCCCGAACCGGTAGCGCTCAGCGGTGCGAGATAGGTGACCATGAAGTCGTATTGACGGCCTAGAGTGAGTGTTCCGTATCGGCTCTCGTTCAAGCCAATCCACGCCTGCCGACCGAACAGATCCCCACCATTCTTCAATGTGCCGTTCGTCGAATTGAAGCCACTCTCCAACCAAAACACAGCACTCAACCCCCCACCAAGATCCTCCACTCCTCGCAGCCCCCATCTCGGGGTAAAAATGCTGCCGGCAAACTGTTGCCATACCGAGCCGCCCCCAGCCGATGGCTTCGCTGCACTTACGCGAGCATCGTTGCTATAAACGATGCTCGTATCAACGAGTCCGAAAAGCGTCACACTGCTTTGCGCATTTGCGGCGCTCGCGGCCATCATCGTTGCAAATACCAAAAATGTGCGCTTAAGTACCATTAGCTTCTCCAAAATTGGCACGATCCAGAACGTTGTTTGGTTCACGGCGACGGCGAACTGCAGCGATAACCATATCGCCCTGTATACAGGCAGCGGCGTATGTCAAAGCTTAAATGACTCGCTTCGCTGCTATCGCGCAGTCGATTCACAATAGGTTCAAATCGTACCTAGCCCTACAACGTAGGGGTCGCAATGAACGGCGCTGCTTTTCATTGCAACGACGGCAAGATTTCGATGCGATCTCGCGCGTGAGGGACGGCCCGGGGGCGCGACGGTGCTCGTCACGCCCCTCCATCGATAGGTCTCTCGGGAACGAATGGTGGCTACTCAACCGCGCACGCACGCAGCACGGAAGTTGCATTCGTTCGGCTATGCGGAAGGTACAAGTAAGTCTCCCATGCACCCAACTCAGAGCAGCAGTAGCTTCGCCAACTCTGTTAGGATAATCAGCACGAGTTCGCAACCAACACCACCTTCGATATCCGACTGCCCGACCTACGCCTCCAAGTCATCCTGTCGCCAACGAGATATAACTCCCGCTAGCTACCGCTTACCGGACCCATCCCTCGGTTCTCATTATTGCCGCACCTCTTTCACTATTCAGAAAATCGAGAAATTGACGAGCCTCGGGATCTGCATCCGGAGCCAGCACCACATTTACATCTCGCCAAATCGTGCGGTCGGTAGGTAGTTCAACGTAGTCTGCCAGGTCCGGGTGTGTGATCGGCCAGTCCGGCCAGGTGATCCACGCATCCGCATTCTTGTCCACAAACATGCGAAATGCCGGTCCACTGCCCTTTCCGTACCCGACGATGTTCCGCCGAAACTGTTTAACATCGGTCAGCTTCCCAGTCCGTCCCGCGATGTCCTCCCAAGTGCCAGTTCCAGATGTATTCGCGACACCGGCGCCTTCGGTTACAACGATACGCACGCCCGGCTTAAGCAGATCGTCAAAGTTTCGAATGTTTTTTGGGTTTCCTTTTTTGACAGCGATAATCGCCGGACGAATGTAGATCGGTGTCACGTCGCTCCACGAGAAGTCCCTGTAGGTCTCCAGTAACGCAGTTACATCCTCTTCCGAGGTTCCCCACAGGATATCTGCATCCGCCTGAGCCTTCTTTGACCACGTTGGCTCTGGGCCGCCAGTGACTTCAACCTTGACACCCGTCTCCTGCGTAAACACTGCCGCAACTTTCCTGAAAGCTGTATCAGGTCCACCAGCCCCGTACAGCCTGACGATGCCATCGCGCGCATTGTGCTTGATCGAGGGGTCCGGATCCTCGTGTGCCATCGCCGATAGAGCAGTCGCAGCTGATATCAAAGCGACCAGTAGTGTTTTTTCTAAAAAACTCCTCATTTCCAGCTCCTTCGATAGTTCAAATTGTCCGATACTCGTGGGTGCTCCTGCGGAAAACGTAGATGAACCCTGGTCGTTTCACTTTTTCGAAGGTCTCTCATACGTGCCGCGTTGAAGGGTGCAGGTAAGAACGTGAAACAAGGGGATAGTGCTTTTTTATCCAAGCGGCTTCGTATATGCGCGATGGCGGCACGGAAGACAAGTCCAACGGCTCTGTAGGTCGGTGCTTCATTGAACATCTCCCACACGCTTGTCAGCGGCGCCGACGATATCTCAACACCACGCCTGCGCAGGTGGCAGACACCAACCGGGATACAACGATTCGCCCGACGACCAAGACCCGACCGATGAACCAAGACCGTTTCAGACGAGGACAGTGCGGAACTTCGATCGGTTGAACCAGACCACCTTGCTGCAGTAGGTTAGAAAGGACGTATGACGGATCACGATATCAACCCGCGAAGAGGCGTCTAACATCCTCTATAACCATATATGTTAGAGAGATGTGGCGCCACCTATCACTAAGTATAACTAACCGATATCTTGTATTGCACAGTTTGACATATTACTTTCACAAAGCATTTTTTATGGAGAAATTTGATGTCTACAGAAGCGACGTGTCCATTCATTCGTACATCTGTTGGGGGAAGATCGAACCGAGATTGGTGGCCCAACCAGCTGAACCTGTCGATCCTCCATCAGCACTCGACCCTGTCTAACCCCATGGAGCGAGGCTTCAGCTACGCAAAGGAATTCCAGAGCCTGGACTTCTCCGCGTTGAAGAAGGATCTGGAGGCACTAATGACCGATTCGCAAGAATGGTGGCCAGCAGACTTCGGCCACTACGGTCCCTTCTTTGTACGCATGGCGTGGCATAGTGCCGGAACCTATCGGACCGGCGACGGACGAGGCGGCGCGGGATCCGGGCAACAAAGATTCGCGCCGCTTAACAGCTGGCCCGATAACGTAAATCTTGACAAAGCACGTCGACTGCTATGGCCGATAAAGCAGAAGTATGGCCGAAAGATTTCGTGGGCCGACTTGATCGTCCTCACCGGCAACGTCGCCCTTGAATCAATGGGCTTCAAGACCTTCGGATTCGGCGCTGGCCGCGAGGACACCTGGGAACCGGACGAAGACGTATATTGGGGCTCAGAGACCAAATGGTTGGCCAATGGACGCTATTCTGGCGAGCGGAACCTCGACAAACCGCTCGCAGCTGTTCAAATGGGACTTATTTATGTCAACCCCGAGGGCCCAGACGGCAATCCCGATCCAATCGCAGCCGCGAAGGACGTTCGGGAGACGTTCGCGCGCATGGCTATGAATGACGAAGAGACGGTCGCGCTCATCGCCGGCGGACATACGTTTGGCAAAACTCACGGCGCGGGCGACGCTTCGCTGGTTGGGCCGGAGCCCGAAGCGGCCGGCCTTGAGGAGCAAGGTCTCGGTTGGAAGAGTAGCTTCGGTACTGGCAAAGGAAGAGACGCGATTGGCAGCGGCCTTGAAGTCATTTGGACCACCACGCCAACAAAATGGAGCAGTAATTTTTTCTGGAACTTGTTCGGATACGAATGGGAACTCACGAGAAGCCCTGCGGGTGCCTATCAATGGAAACCGAAGGGCGATGCTGGAGCTGGCACAGTCCCTGACCCATTCGATCCATCTAAGCGCCGCGCACCCTCAATGCTCACCACTGATCTAGCGCTGCGTTTCGATCCTGAGTACGAGAAGATTGCGCGTCGATTCTACGAGAATCCCGACCAGTTTGCCGACGCGTTCGCGCGTGCATGGTTTAAGTTGACACACCGTGACATGGGACCACGCGCGCGATACCTTGGCCCAGAAGTGCCCGCAGACGAACTCGATTGGCAGGATCCGATCCCCGCCGTCGATCATCAGTTAATTGACGCACAGGACATTGCGGGGCTTAAGGAGATCATCCTGACATCAGGAGTATCCGTTTCGGAATTGGTTTCAACGGCGTGGGCTTCGGCCTCTACATTTCGTGGCTCGGATAAACGCGGTGGTGCCAACGGAGCCCGGATCCGTCTGGCACCTCAGAGGGACTGGGATGTGAATGAGCCCGCCCAGCTCAGGGCTGTGCTGGGCAAACTCGAAGCAATTCGGAACGCTTTCAACGGCGTCCAGCGCGGTGGGAAGATGGTTTCTCTCGCCGACCTGATTGTGCTCGGAGGCTGCGCAGCTGTCGAATCCTCCGCGAGGAATGCTGGCTACCAGGTTACTGTGCCGTTCACACCCGGACGAACGGACGCTTCACAAGAGCAAACAGATGTCGTGTCCATGGACGTGCTTGAGCCAACGGCAGACGGCTTTCGAAACTACATCAACAGCGCGTCGACCATATCGGCTGAGGCTCTATTGGTTGACAAAGCTCAACAGCTAACGCTGACAGCTCCGGAGATGACAGTGCTGGTGGGCGGCCTGCGGGTTTTGGGTACGAACTTCGGCGGGACGCAGCACGGCGTCTTTACTGACCGACCTCACGTATTGACCAACGACTTCTTCAGAAATCTGCTCGATATGCGCACCGTGTGGACCCCGGTATCGGACGCAAATGCCTTATTCGAGGGCCGGAATTACAATACGGGCGAGGTAACGTGGACGGCCACGCGAGTCGATCTCGTCTTCGGCTCGAACTCCCAACTCCGCGCCATCGCTGAGGTCTATGCGAGCTCAGATGCTCAGGACTATTTCATACATGACTTTGTCGGCGCCTGGACCAAGGTAATGAATCTCGATCGCTTCGACTTACGTTGAGCACCTTGAACGCGGCCGGGCGAGTGCTCGGTCGCGCACTCCTTCGAAAGCCTAATTCCGGCACTCCGAACACCGCACCTCCTCGCGCGCAAATCGAACATCGATTTTCGTAGATCTCGTGATGTCACAATTCGACCGAATCGACGGAGGCGGCGCACAGGCCGCTGCAGTATACGGAGAAATTGATGCATCACAATCAGAACGGAGTTCCTCGATAACAGGGGCTCGACTCAATTCGCAGCAATCTAGCGGTTAACGTCGAATTCCGCGACTTGCGCAGCACACGAAAGCGGTATCTAACAAGTTGCGTCGATCAAACCCAATGGAGGTACTTTTTCCGTCTTCGTGCAAAAGCTAAAAGAGCAGTTTTTCATCGAACGCAGTTTGCTCCACTTCTGCTCATAATCTAGTTGAGCGTATCCCCCTATACCCTGGACCGCAGATAGTATGTTGCAGCCAGCAATGAGCGGGAGAGAGCGAATCTTTAAATCCATCAACTCATGGGAGCCTACAGATGAAGCCACTAGTCAAGCGTCTGGCAATCGGACTATCCGCAACATTTCTCTTCGCAGGTCAGTCCGCAATGACCTTCGCACAAACTCCAGCGTCCACACCTCATGCAAGCCGAGCCGAGGCACGCAAGGCGAACCATATACTCGAGCACAATGTTCTCATCGCGCTTGAGAAGGAGAAGCTTGACGTTGTAGACGTCCGCGTAATTGCGAAGCACGGTGACGTAGGCCTAGACGGCGAAGTTCCCAATTCGACCGACATCGATAAGGCTGCGACAATCGCAGGTCAGGTTCCCGGTGTGAATTCGGTCAAGAACTATCTCACCGTCTACGAAGAAGGCGGTCACTGACGCGTCGTTCGTTCTACGGAGACCCGCACGAGACGGGGTGGATAACGCTAGCCCGCCCCGGATTCGTGACGGTGATCATCGGCAAAATTACCGTCGAGCGCGAGGCGCTATACGACTTCGGAACTGCGGTCGTAGATCAAATCGTATGTCCTATCGGGCACGCGGTATGATGTCGATGCGGTCGGATGCTGCGGAAAGCTCCGCTGCCGGTAACTGGACAGGATCCTGCATCTGTATGACGGCCGCCACACTGTGACTCGGCGTGGCGATTCGGGCTAGGCAAATAGCACGCGTTCCAGCGCCGACAAGTCGCAATTCCCTCTAACGCTCTGAGTGCTGGCGTCAGCGACGCTGCGTCCCCCTTTCGTAGCTCACGCCGCGTCATCGTTAGCATAGGGGCAGCCATCACGGCGCACTCGAGCAACCAAACTCGCCGCGTTCAGCTCGACGTCCGGTAGCTCGACATGAGGCATATTCTGCGTAGTTTCGATGTCCGCAAGTTTGTAGGAAAACTCAGGTGTAGACGAGTTTGCGCGGATACGCAATGTCGACATTGCCTTCGGGCATTACAACGAGCAGCATCCCAATAGTGCGCTGAAGTATCGCTGACCACGGGGGCTCCGGCGCAGGACCGAATCATCAACCTAAAGGTGTCCGGAAGTACTGAGGAAAATCCAGAAGGCTTCCGTGGCTGCCTCGTATCCTGCTGTGCGGCCAAGAAGGTCTTCCAAACCATCAACTCACCGATCCAGCGTGCACAAATATCGGCCCCACCAAGTCGGATCTTTGGGTGATGGACGGATCCCCGATTTAAAGCGCTTCCTCCTGTATGCTCAGGCCTTTCGAGCGTGCCAAAACGCACAATTACGTCTCGTGTGTGCGCAGTACCAGCCCGTTCACGTGAGCAGCAGTTGACCGAAGACCTAGTTGACATGCCGTCCGTCTTCTCGCCGCGCCTGTACGGTTGGCGGAGCCGAAGGAACTTCCATGTGTTTGCAGTTTAATGCCGGCGCCAACTCAAACCCCGCTGACGTTGTCGGAGGCAGAAATGTTGCTGCTCGACCAGACGGGCGAGTGCGCGCGAGCACTGACTCGCCCCCCCATGGCGGCTTGACCCGCTGGAGTGAGAAAGGCACCCCTGTGAGTGACGCTCGCGCCGCTGCACTCCGCGGGGAGCAACCGTTTGCCCTGCGAAGACAAACTGCATGAACGGATTTAAGCACCGTCTCACCAAACGGTGAGCGAGTTTCCAGGAAGAGACCATCCGACCTCTAGGCACTATGGTATCAGCCAAAAGTCAGCAAGTTCAGATTCCGCGCATAAAAGGAGGGGCCGCTATACACGCCCCCTTCCGGAAGTAACGAGGGTCAAGCATTTCGATACACAGCAAGCCGTCTCTTCGATTCATTCAGATCAAACGGCGACGCGAGCTATCCCCTCAACGTCGACCCAATCTCAACATCACCGGTTGACGTATGTGATCCGAAACACTCTACGTTCTACCTAGAGCGACAACCGCTCAACTCCCCTCCATCTCGAGAGTCAGTTTGCTCGTCACCGATGTGACACCATGCACTTTCCGCGCTACGTCCTGCGCCTTTTGGTCCTGAGACTCATCCGTAATATAGCCCGCCAAAACGACGGACCCCGTCTTCGCGTTCGCGAACACTGCGATATCAGAACCATCGAGCTCGTGATCTTTAAAAATCGCCTGGCTTACTGTCTTCGCGAACGCCCGGTTTTGCACACGAATCGCTTTGCGTTCTGCCCGAGTCGGCTTTGCGGACTGAGCCGACGTCGCGGTTACTTCAGATGAAACGCTATTGCCTGCTGCTTGGGCGTAGACGCCGGTCGCAAATAGAATTGGAAGAGCGCCCAGAAGCAAAGTCTTTCGAAATTTCATTGTCTTACTCACTGATTTGAATATCCATTGAGAGAGGAGTACCGGGCCAAACCTCACACTCTGCCCGGCGATCACGCGAAAAGCGAGCCTTCTGTCCCGCGTGTCAAGTTGACACGTTAAACACGGACAAATGTTTTCAAAAACAACGGCCTTTTAGAATCCGAACGAAAATCTTAACGTTTTTACAGCCAGACGACATTTTCTCAGCTTCGCTCTGAAATGCCAAACTAATAACACGTCAACGACTACGGCGATGGTATACACCGCGTGTATCCCACTCGCCGCACAGCCTATCCTCCCTATAGGTCCTGTGCGCACGAGGCCGGCTGAAGCTGCCGCTTTCCGACGCAGATCAGAAAGCGGCGCTGAGCTTCATCATTGAGGGAGCCAAGCATGCCTCCGAACCACCGGACTGTCAGCGGCGCCTATCCCCCGAAGCCTCCTTTAGAGGACGTAAGCAATACAGACTGCCCATCGTCGCTGAGAACCTTCACGGCACCAGAGGCGAGATCTTTAAACATCTGTGTCACTCCCGGCATCGCCTCCGAGACTGGAGCATCCCCCGCCACAATTGCTAGCAGCAAACCTTCGGCCTCTCCTCGCGTCGGCTTGAGGTTCTCGAATCTGCGCGGCACGCCCGGAGGAAAGGAAATTACGTCATAGGGCTCAAGATCAACAAATTCGGTATGGTCCGGGCCTGACTCCCAAATGAAGCGCCAGGTACCGCCGAGAGGCATGAATGTTTCGTTCGTGTTGTGATTGTGAATTACTGGTCCATTTCCCGGCGTCGTCTTAAGAAAGCCGAGGCTGAACCCGGCCTGGGGACGTATCAACGCGTGCGCGTCATCGCCTACAGGGTTCACGGCGTCGTCGCCTTGGGGGGGATCGAAGCCAAAAACGTTAAGAATTTTCTTGTAGTGTCCCGGTATCGCGCTATCCGGAAGGCCTGTGTCTGATCCACGGAGGTCACCGAAGTGCGCGACATATTTGCCAAGCATTTCGCCTCTGGATACCCATCTAACGGGCAACGTCATATTTATCTCCGTCTGCTAGAAATCAACAAACCGAACCTATTACATATTTGACAGTGGTTCGGATAACAACTCTGCACATATCACATCGATGACCGCGCTCGGACGTTGCACTGCAGGTAAATGGCCACCATGCTCAATCGTGTAGCGGCGTCCATTCCGATAGCGCTCCCGGATAGTGCTTCTCATTTGCGGCAATATTTCAGGATCAGCATCATCGTCAATCAATACCACCTCATTGTCGGCCAACGGTACCCGCGAAACGGGAACCGCGCCAAGTAGAGTAAGTACGCGCGCTTTGTAGGACTCCGGGCTCTGCGTGGTTCCAACGAGTGTCTGAAGAACTGCGTGCAATGCCCTTTCCCCCGAATCAAAGGCAGGCGCCCCGAGCATCGATTTCAAGTTTGAATTTACGAGATAGCTAGCGGGCATTCGACTGATTGCCGCCAATGGGGGTTGCGTCGCAAGAAAAGGGGCGGCGTCTACGAAGGTATTGGAGAGAAAGAGTCGACGCACAAGGTGCGGGTATCGAATCGTGAACACCTGAGCAATGTACCCACCAAGCGACGACCCAAAGAGATCCACGTGAGGTATCTCCAAACTATGCAAAAACTGTGCTTGCGCGTCTGCAAGATCCCGAACACCAACAATGGGAGGAGCGGTAACGGTAAGCATATCTAACTGGCGACCTAGCTTCAACCCAATCTCAAAGAACATGTCACCACCGCCTTGGACGCCTGGCAACATAACCAGCGGGCACGTGCTATCTCCGGTGCGTCTATAGGACCATATGGCTCCGCCAATGTCGATATGGCGCTCGGGCCACTCTGACTGAAAGCGCGACAACCTTTCTTGCACCCCACCGAGTTCCTGATCGTATGCGCGGTTAAGGATGAAGTTATGTCCACGCCTGCCTTGATCTTTAATCGCCATCCAACCCTGCTCCATGTGCGACGAACGTCTTCGTATGATAGCTAAGCGCGCTGCACTCAATTATAAAAATGAAACGATTATTTGCCATATCCAACGGTTTACCATCTAGCAAGCTTTTCGACGAGAAGACTGACACAGTAAATTATTTGTCACCATATCGGCTATGCCTCATCGTCGCGGGAGTTTTCCTCCCTAATAGAATGAAATAGGTCAACGCTCCATTGCGCAATGGATACCCAGCGAGACACCATTTGTGCGCGCCTTCAATTTTGCGTCTATACTTGATCCCGTCTCCTCCATATCTACTAAGATATGGCTTCAGCCCGCCATCGTGCGGGCTTTTTCTTGATTGCGTGCCGTCATCAAGACATCGCGCGGATGCCGAGGCGTATTTGTAAAACGCCTAATTTCGTCACATGGAAACAGATTAGCGATGCGCGCCCAGTCGACGTCACACGATGGTTTAAAAGTGGACATATCAGCCAATCACGAATACGCAGACACTGGATGCAACTTCCGCCGATCCAGGTCCGGATGCAAGGTCATACAGACGGCCAGACACATTGCCTGACGACAAGGGTTACGACTGCCGCCGATGCCGGCGCGACTTGCGGCATCGGGGCAAAACAGTTCAGATCGCTCCCGAAAATATCGAGCGCAAAGACTGGCTAGGGAGCGTGATCGATGGGTCGTCGACTACGTGCGCACCTGACGTGACGAGTCGGGCACCTTGTACATTTGCTTCGTTCGTCGGCTCGACACTCATCTTCCACTAATCGAGCTCGCCGTCTTCATAACTTGATCTTGCTTCGTTGACGACATGTGTTAGCGAGTCTTAGCTGCGCTCCCGCTATCGAGGCACTCGTCGTCGTGAATGCTGGCCATAGCAACGTACAACAAAGAGTCGCCCAGTGACCCAAACTGATAGTCCCCAAAACGGATGGGATACGTTTGGGCCCTAGGCAGCCCTCAGCCACCAGCCTTAATCTCCCGTCGTTTCATCACTCCTTCAGCAGATTGGAGACTTCATCTGGCGAATCACGCCGCCGCTGCATTCCCGGGGCGTCCCCTCCGACAAGCCCTGATATTTAGGGCGGTGTTAGTGTCACTTCGTTACCACTACCGGAATTCCGCGTAAAGCGCCTGCGCCCTTGACCGAATCGACGGCTTCCTGTACCACCGCGCTCGTCTTCACGTCGAGCTTCAGGCGCGTGGCCAGCTCGCGTTCGCTGCGCTTCACCGCTGCGAGATTCGCCAGCTTCACGTGGCCGTAGCCGCGCACGCGCTGATGCAGAGCCGCGAGCCTCTCAACGTCGTCAGCGGTTTCGGCATAGTGGGCGGCCAGCTTGCCGAGCGCGGCTCGCAGCGTGGTTTCGTAATCGTCGGCGAGCGCACGTTCCATACGGCGTTCGAGCGTGCGGCCAAACGGATCGAGCCACGTGCCACGCACGCCGCGCCCCTTCGCGAGTAGCGCAAGCGCGCGCCACATCCACTGGCCGAACTGCATCTTGCGCGGTACTTCTCCGTGCTTCGCGCGCGAGATGACCGGCGGCGCCATGTTGAACTTGACCGTGAAGTCGCGGCCCGCCGAGCCTTCGAACTGCGCTTCGAGCGCGGCGCGGAACGCCGGATCGGCATGCAGGCGCGCCACTTCGTATTCGTCCTTCACCGCGAGCAGCTTGTAGAACGTCGTCGCCACGTTGCGTGCGAGCGTTTGTTCGCCCGAACGGTCGGCGCTACGCGCCGCATCGACCAGCGCACGATAACGCTTCACGTAGCCGGCGCCGCCGTAAGAGAGCAAACGCTGCTCGCGGTCGGCGACCAACTCGTCGAGCGTCTGCGTGAGCTTGTGCACCGTCGCTTTGGCGGCCGCCACGCGTTGCGTGTCCAGCGCTTCGAGCGCAGCCCCATCGGCGGCGGCGAGGCGTCCGATCGAGAATGCGAGCAGATTCGCCTGCACGGCCACGTTGTTCAGCTCGATCGCACGCGTGAGCGCCGCGAGCGAAACCGGCACGAGGCCGAGCTGCCACGCGAAGCCAAGCATCACGATGTTCGCGCCAATGGTGTCGCCGAGGAAGCGTTGCGCGAGCGCTTGCGCATCGCAGGCCGCAAGCGGATCTTGCGCAAGCGTCGCGCCGCCCGTCGCCGCATGACGCATCTTCGCGAGCAGCGCATCGGCGTGCAGGTTCGCTTCGGGGTTCTGCACGAACGCGGCGTTCGGAATCTCATGCGTGTTCACGACGATGCGCGTGCGGTCGTGGCGCACGGTCTGCAGCGCGTCGGCGCTCGCGCCCACCACCATGTCGCAGGCGAGCAGCAGGTCGGCCTGCTGCGTGTCGATACGGACCTGGTTGAGCAGCGCATCGGTCGCGGCAAAGCGCACGAACGAAAGCACCGAGCCGCCCTTCTGCGCGAAGCCCATGAAGTCGAGCACGGAAGCGCTCTTGCCTTCCAGATGCGCGGCCATGCTGATGAGCGCGCCCACCGTCACTACGCCCGTGCCGCCCACGCCGGTCACGAGGATGTCGTAGGGCGCGTTGTCCAGATGCGTCGCCGGAAGCGGCAGCGCATTCACGCGCGCGACGAGCGCCTGCGGATCGAACGCGGCGCCCGCGGCCTTCTTGAGCTTGCCGCCTTCGATGGTCACGAAGCTCGGGCAGAAGCCGTTCACGCACGAATAGTCCTTGTTGCACGACGACTGGTCGATGCGGCGCTTGCGGCCCAGCTCTGTTTCCACCGGCTCGACCGAGAGGCAATTCGACTGCACGCCGCAATCGCCGCAGCCTTCGCAGACTTCCTCGTTGATGAACAGGCGCTTGTCCGGGTCGGGGAATTCGCCCTTCTTGCGGCGGCGGCGCTTCTCGGCGGCGCAGGTCTGGTCGTAGATCAGCACGGTCACGCCCGGCGTTTCGCGCAGCTCGCGCTGCACGGTGTCGAGCTCGCTGCGGTGATGGAACGTCGTGCCCTTCGGGAACAGGCCGTGATGGCCGTCGTACTTCTCGGGCTCGTCGCTCACCACCACGAAGCGCGAGACACCCTCGGCCTCCACCTGGCGCGCGATCTGCGGTACGGAGATGCTGCCGTCCACGGGCTGGCCGCCCGTCATCGCCACGGCGTCGTTGTAGAGGATCTTGTAGGTGATGTTGGCCTTCGCGGCCACGGCCTGGCGGATCGCAAGGATGCCTGAATGAAAGTAGGTGCCGTCGCCGAGATTCTGGAACACGTGCGGCATCTTCGTGAACATCGAGTGCGCGGCCCAATCCACGCCTTCGCCGCCCATCTGGATCAAGCCCGTGGTGTCGCGCTCCATCCACGAGGCCATGAAGTGACAGCCGATGCCGGCTTGCGCAATCGAGCCTTCGGGCACCTTCGTCGAGGTGTTGTGCGGGCAGCCCGAGCAGAAGTAGGGCGTGCGCTTCACCGCATCCGCGACGTTCGAAAGAATCTGCGGCGCCACGAGGTCGACCACGCGCTCGCGGCGGTCGAGTGCCGGCTTGTGCTTCGCGAGCCACGCGGCGAACACAGGCAGGATGCGCGAAGGACGCAGCTCGCCCAGCTCGGAGAGCAGCAGCGTGCCGTCCTCGGCGTGCTTGCCGACGATGGCCGGGCGCGCACCTTCCTTGCGGTTGTAGAGGTAGTCCTTGATCTGCTGCTCGATCACGGGGCCTTTCTCTTCGATCACGAGCACGTCGGTCAAGCCCGAGACGAAGGCGTCGATACGCGACATCTCCAGCGGGAACGAGAGCCCCACCTTGTAGATGCGCACGCCCGCGCGATCGAGGTCCTCGACCGTGAGATCGAGCCGGCGCAGCGTTTCCATCAGGTCCAGATGCGCCTTGCCGCAGGTGACGATGCCCACGTTCGCGTGCGGGCTCGGCGCGATCCACTTGTCGATGCTGTTCATGCGCGCGAAGTGGCGCACGGCGTCGAGCTTGGCCGCGAGGCGTTGCTCGATGGCGAGGCTCGGCAGGTCGGGCCAGCGGTTGTGCAGGCCGCCAGGCGGCGGCGTGAAACCTTCAGGTGCTTGCCAGTCGGTCTTGATGGCGTCGAGGTCGACGGTCGAGCCCGACTCCACCGTCTCCGAAATCGCCTTGTAGCCCACCCACGCACCCGAATAGCGCGAAAGCGCCCAGCCGTACAGGCCGAACTCGAGCATGTCGGCGATGTTCGACGGATTCACGATGGGCATGTGCCACGCCATCATCGCGAAGTCGCTCTGATGCGGCATCGACGACGACACGCAGCCGTGATCGTCGCCCGCCACCACGAGCACGCCGCCGTGCGGCGACGAGCCGTAGGCGTTGCCGTGCTTGAGCGCGTCGCCGGCGCGATCGACGCCGGGGCCCTTGCCGTACCACATCGCGAACACGCCTTCGACGGTGCGCTCCGGGTCCGCTTCCACGCGCTGCGTACCGAGCACGGCGGTGCCGCCCAGCTCCTCGTTGATGGCGGGCAAAAAGCGCACGTCGGCGGCTTCGAGCAGCTTCTTGGCCTTCCAGGCCTGCTGGTCGATCATGCCGAGCGGCGAGCCGCGATAGCCGCTGATGAAGCCCGCCGTGTTCAGCCCATGCACGCGGTCGAGCGCGCGCTGCATCAGCGGCAGGCGGATCAGCGCCTGGGTGCCGGTGAGGAAGATGCGGCCGCGCGTGGCGGTGAGGTTGTCGGTGAGCTTGTAGTCGGAAAGGGTAGAGGAATCGCCGAAAGCTGGGCGTGCCGTCATGAAAAGTCTCCAGAGTACGAGGAACACGCGCCGCATTCGATGCGTGAAATGTGACGGCTATTGTCAACTGAACCATGGAGTAATTTTTTTCTGAGTTGTCGTCGTTTTCGGGACCTACCGGAACTCCTGTCTCAAGCCGACCTTCCACGCGGAGGTTTTCTCTTATTTAGAGACTGCCGGCAATAGGTGACCGACATTATTCACATTAGTTATACCCCCATATTCATATAATCGGGTATCGCGAGCATGTCGCTTTGTCCATCATAGTGCAAGCCCCGGAGTACCGACCTATAGGATCCTTTTCCGGCGGCGAGATGGATAAATAAAAGTAAGAAACGTTAGATATTTTCCATGGAGGAGAACCATGAGATTATTTGCATACGTACTGATTGCCAGTAGCGTCGCTCTGGCCGTGGCACATGGCTCAGCAACTGCACAGCCTGCTTCGGAACCCCAAGCGTCCTCCGCCCAGGGCAACGCTTACAAACAATTCCGCCATTCGAGTGCGGCAGACAAGGCTTTTGCGAAGTCTGTCTGGAAGCACGTCGCGCATATAAAAGGGCTTGAACTCGGTGACGTCGCCATCATGGCGAAGAACGGTGATGTTCTAATCACGGGCCGTGTATCAAATAGCGAGCAGATCGCCAAGATAGGAGCCGCTGTGCAGGAGACTCCCGGCGTACATACGATTGTCAACAATCTCGTCGTTTGGCCAGTCCGGCCAAACTGAGCTCAGCGCTCGCTTGCTACGGTTTGAACGCAGTCTTCCCGCAGCCGAACCGTAGCTCGCAATCCGACACGCTCGGCATCTACCCATACCTCGATCTTGTCATGACGAAAACAGGCGCGGCCAATGGCGCAGAAGTGAAGTTCGTGCCGCATATTTGGCCACCTTATTCACTTTCGTGATACCCCCATATGCCGTCTAGGCCGTTCCGCTTTTCCAGCCGCTTGTTCATCATGGGCCCATCAAACTGCATACCGAGATCGCCGTTTGCCTAGCGGTAACCAAGTCTGTGGAATAAGAACAGTGGAGACGAACCTGTCAGCACAGACTGACGTGCCTGATAAGAATTTCACCCGTATTCTGCCACGTCAGACCCGTCGTAAAACTGTCGGACAGTGGGTCACGACTGTGCAAAATTGAGTTGACGCTATCCATGTGTGAGAAGTGAGTCGAGAAATCAGAAACGCCTGCCCCTATGGTGACAACTGACGCAGTAGCGGCTGATAACTCTTGCGATACCGTAGTTAAGCTGAACTTTATTACCTACGGTTAGCGACCCACACTTGCCCTGACCTGTTGAGCAATCTGTTCCTGAAAATGAAGAACTCGTCGCATACGATCCCTGCCCTCACACTGTCTAGCGGAGCGACGCTCCAAGAGATAGTCATTGCGTATAACACCATGGGTGAGCTTTCGCCTGACGGGTGCAACGCCGTACTTCTTACGCATGGCTACACAAGCGGGCAAGACATGGCGCTTCCAGGCAGTAGCGCAGTTGAAGGCTCATGGTGCGAAATCGTTGGGCCTGGCAAACCGATTGACACTGACCGGTTTTTTGTTGTTTGCCCGAACATGTTGGGTTCGTCCTATGGCTCGACTAATGCTGCTTCGGTCAACCCAGCGACAGGACGCCCGTATGGCTCCTCCTTTCCAGACATCACGTTGGCCGACATCGTCGAGACGCAGCGCAGCCTGGTTGACGCACTGGGAATCAAGAAGCTTGTCGCTGTAGTCGGTCCGTCGTTCGGCGGATTCCAAGCGTTCCAATGGGCGATTTCATATCCCGACTTTGTCGACGGGATCGCAGCGTTGACCAGCGCACCGTTCTGCCCGGCTGCCGATGTTGCAGGAATTGCCAAGCGACTTTCAAGCGATCCGAACTGGAATGGCGGAGATTACTATTCTGGTCCCGGCGTGAAGTCCACCGTTGCCAAGATGCGATCTGAGACATTGAAGGTGTTTGGCATCGATGCGGTCCTTGAACGTCAATTTCCAAATGCCGCAGATCGTGACGTGGAAATCGTACGTCTGGCGGAAGAATGGGCCGATAAGTTCGATGCAAATTCGATGCTCATCCTGATGAAGGCGGCAGAGGTATTTGACGTCCGCCCACATTTAGACGGTGTCAAGGCTCGTGTCTTCTTGGCACTGTCGTCGACAGATCGCCTATTCCCCACCACGATGGCTGAAGAAGTGATGCAAGCATTCGTACGCGCCGGTGTTACAGCGGAGTATCACGAAATTGACAGTCAGTTCGGCCATTTTGCTTCCGGCGTGGACGCTGAAAAGTGGTCTGAACTCCTGCGCACTTTCATTGCGCGCCTAACCTGCAGGTAATCCGCTGTGGCCGCATCGATATCCAGATCGAATTAGCGAGGACGCAAGAATTTTCACTCACCCGCCCTCACACGCGGGGTGGATAAGCGCGTCGTTTTTGGTCATCGTCAGGAGTCAGTCAATTTCGCTTTCGCTGACGCAAATTCCTGATCTAGAACAAAGGCCTCTGCATACAGAAAATTTTAGTACAGCTATCAAAAGCTTAATCCAAAGAAGAAATATTCACATACGCCAAAGGAGACAAGATGAGGAAGAGGAATTTACTGGCAATTTGCGTTTTGCTTACTTCCAGCCCGGTGTTCGCGCAAAGCAGCGTGACGCTGAGCGGGATTATGGACGCTGGGATCTCATACATCAGCAACGAGTCTGGACACAGCAACACGAAATTCGATGATGGCATTGCATTCCCAAACATCCTACGGTTGACCGGCAGAGAGGATTTGGGTGGAGGCACGACGGCAATCTTTGAATTGATGGATCAATACTCCATCGGTACCGGCAGCATCCTTCCGGGTCAGAGCCTCTTCAGCCGGACGGCGTACGTCGGTCTAGACGATCGTTCCCTAGGTAAGCTTACACTTGGGAACCAGTACGACTTTATGACGGATTCCCTGACATTTGGTTTCAACGACGCCGCGACGTTTCCAGGCGTCGGTCTTTACGGCTTCCGTAACGGCCCTTTCAACAAATTGGCGATCCCGGGTAATCCGACGGGAGCGTTTGACTGGGATCGAATGGCCGGAGAGAGAATTCAGAATTCTGTCAAGTACCTCACTCCTACCTTTGCCGGCTTCTCTGCGGGCGCAATGTATAGCTTCGGCGGCGTGCCTGGCTCCATCGGTGCTAATAACGCGTGCAGCTTTGCCCTGAACTATTCAGCCGGACCCGCCGGTTTCAATGCCGCATACACGAACGTAAAGTACCCGGTTGCGCAAAGTCAACTAAGCATACAAAATTGGGGAGTGGGCGGGCACTATACCTTCGGTAAGCTCCGAACAATCGCGCTCTTCACTACCGTTCGTAACAGTGCGAATCATGCTGCGATTTGGGAGGGACAAGTAGGAGCGTTGTACCAGATAGATGCGGCGTGGGCTGTCAGCGCGAATTACATGTACATGGATGGCAACGCCGCACTCAGCAACAACCATGCAAATCAAGGCACAGCTACCCTTTCTTATACGTTGTCGAAGCGGAGCACTGTTTACCTTACCGGCGTATATCAACGCGCAAACAGTGGGGCGAATGCATTGATCAACGGGATCACGACCCCGAACGGATCTTCTAGCAGCCCAAATCAGTTCATCGCTCGGGTCGGATTCGAGACTGAGTTTTGACGTTGCGACAAAAGCTATTTCGCCTCTCTCTCCGTGGCGCGTTCGCGCGCCCAAAGCCCGCTCGACACTCTGCCCAAACCCAACTCGAGATCATCGCTTAGGTGTAGACGGACGCGGCGCAAAGACCCGACACAAATGTGATCAGGCTTGCACAGCCTAGATTCTATGAGGACATCACTCCTGCTGTCCTCATAGGACCTAGTCACGTCGTGTCCCCCTGATGGACGACACACTGCTCGCTGGCTGTTTCGCACGCGATATGGACACGCGGCCTCAATAGCAAAATTCGTAACCGTGCGAATCGCGAAAGGGGCGTCGCTTTCGAGAATACACAATCATTGCGCAAGGCTGACAGTTTTGGCAAACTCGTTCAGCAGACCGCTGATTTCCCGGTCGCAAGCATTGCGATTGTGGCACTGGACCTTCCCGCGCTCGCGCAGCACTATGCTCATCAAGAGGAAGCTGTTCGTGCACCGCCCCTACCTCAGACGAACGGACATCGTCGCTTTAGACGTTTCATCTGATCTATCGGGATCGGTCGGCGTCTCCGCTGGAGCCGCCAGGCGACCTTCAAACACGTAAGTGGCCTAAGTATGAAATTGCGAGAACTCGACCTCAACCTCCTCCTTGTGCTCCACGAGTTGCTCGCGCAAGGCAGCGCGTCGAAGGCAGCGGAAAGTCTAGGTATGTCCCAACCAGCGGTCAGCAATTCGCTAAACAGACTGCGCAAAATGCTCGGCGACGATCTCTTCCTGCGAACATCCAAGGGGCTGACTCCTACCCGCTTTGCAGAACACCTCAACGAGCCAATCGCCCATGCGTTACGGGTCATACTCGATAGCGTCAATGCGGTATCAATTTTCGATCCTGCGACTAGCAACCGGAATTTCAATGTTGCTCTGACCGACGTAGGCGAGATCTACTTCCTTCCTGCTCTGATGCAATTGTTGTCCAAGGCCGGCGCCGGGATAACGATCAATTCCGTGCGTAACACCGCCGTGAACCTGCGTGACGAGATGGAAAGCGGCAGGATAGATCTCGCCATCGGCTTGCTACCAGATCTCGATTTCGGATTCTTTCAACGCAAACTCTTTTCCCAGCAGTATGTCTGCCTCTTTCGACGAGGCCATCCGTTCGAAACTCTCGGGTGCACAAGAGAGGGTTTCGAGGCGGCTGAACACGTTAGCGTTCTCGCGGAAGGCACAGGATACTCAGCGATTGAAGCCATGCTTGACCGAGCTAGGGTGAAACGAAACGTAAAGTTGCATGTTCCTAACTTTGTAGCCGTAGGTTACATCTTGCAGTCGACTGACATGGTTGCCATCGTTCCTGCAGCCTACGCTAGGCGGGCGTTCGGCACCGAGACTCTCGCGACTGCACCGTGTCCAATTGATATTCCGGAAATCAGCATCAATGTCCTTTGGCACGCGCAAAATCACAGGGATGCCGGGAACCAATGGCTTCGACAACTCATTTACGAGCACTTCGCTGCGCAGGAACAGTGAATCCTCAACGCTCTATTGTCGCCGCTCCGTCGCCATGGGTACATTTCTACGTCTTGACGTCCTCCCCGCCCTCAGCCTGCAGCTGCCGCGCTTTGCGCGGGAAGGACGGGGATTCCTACAGCTAGACGGCGACGTCCCGCCGCGAGAATGTTCACTGCTGCATTGATGTTGCGATGGTGATACGCGCCACATTCGAAGCAGGCCCATTCCCTTATTCCAAGACCTTCCAGACCTCTCGGGCCCGTGCGCCTGTTACAGCAACTGCAAGTCTGGGTTGAATATGCTTCATCGACCTCATCGAACCACACGCCTGCGTCATCGCACTTGTACTGCAGCATGGTCCGGAACAGGCTCCAGCCTGCGTCGAGCATGGATTTCGCCATCCGTGTTCTCGCGAGTGCCGAAGCGTTCACGTTGCCGATGAAGATGGCGCCGTACTCCTGTACGAGCGCCGTGGAAAGCTTGTGCAACTGGTCTTTCCGTTAGTTTTTAATCTTTGCGTGAAGCGCACGTACCCGCGCCCTCTTGCGGGCGCGTTGCGCCTTTGCGACCTCTTTCTCGAGGTTACGGTAGTGCCTCTCGAGGGTTATGACGTGGCCGTCGCTGGTGCCGGCGAAGTCCTTCAACCCAAGGTCAAGCCCAACCGACTTCACGCCCATGCCGGTGGCCGGCCTGGGCGTCTTCTCAACCTTGAGGGTCACGTTCAGGTACCAGCGACCACGTGCGTCCTCGCTGAGGTTCCCGGCACCGAGCTCATACTTCGACAGGCCGTAGCTGTCCCACAGCGAGAGTGCCTTGCCGGCGAAGAATACCTGCCCATTCCGGTAGCGGATGGCACTGGCCTTGAACGGGATCCAGCCCAGCGAGCGACGGGACCCGCCCGACACACGCCAGCGCAATTTCGTCTTGCAGGCCTGTTTGCGACGCACAGCATATTCCTCTCCGATGGCCTGGAGGGTCTGGGAGTGTAGTCCCAGTCCCGCCTTGCCGGCTCCTTTGGTGAACGGATGGAAGTCGTAGCCGGACAGGAAGCGCTGCTCGCGTTGCCACACTTTCAGCGACAACTCGTTACAGAAGTTCCAGACCAGATTCACCTCGCGCGCGAGCTCACGCAACAGCTTTGCATGCTTGTCTTTGAGTCTGAAGCGCAGGACGCGGGTGGAGAGGTTCATGTGCCGACACGGTTGTTTCTCCGTATAGGCACACCTGGATTCTCCCCTTGAAAATCACGACAATCCTCCTTCGCTGTCTACACCCGCCTTTCATCCCCGGCCTGAAGGCCGAGGTTTTCAGGCCGATTGCGGATAAAGACGACGTCTGTTTGTATATAGCTAACGCGAACTTGGACACACCCCCTGCCGGACGCTGCTTTCTCAATAGCACAAGCAACTCCTGAATTCGTGCGTAAGTCCGGCCCATAACGCTTTGTTTCGGCGTTATTCAGAATCGTGATATGGGGTGTTCATTCTCACGTGGTTCCACTTTGGACGTAGATGCTTCATTATCGGCCAGATCAACCGTCGTTGCGTTGCGGTCGCCATTTGGGTCTACCTGGAGAAGGTGGTCAGTAGGCACCTGTACACAACGCTTACCAGAGCCACAGGAGCACCTATGACACACACAGCACCCTCAGACCAACAGAAATTTGACGTTCCGGTTGTCATTGCTGGCGCAGGTCCGGTCGGGCTTATGCTTTCAATCCTTCTTTCGCGCCAGGGGATTCGCAACATTATTTTTGAGAAGCGCGAACAGATAAATACCATGCCGCGCGCGCGTGGGATCAACGTGCGGAGCGTCGAAATACTAACCCAACTTGACCTTGGAGAAGAGTTGCGGCGTGGTTCGCTACCGCCTACATGGGCACGACAATTCGTCTACACAGAGACGATGGCCGGCGAGCTCATCGGCATAATGCCGGGCAACATGGGACCCGGGATGGCAGCGGACCATTCTGCATGTGAATATCGCGTGGCGGCGCAGGATCGTCTCGATCCTATGTTGTATGCAAAAGCGAGAAGCTTCAAGGAATGCACCATTCACTTTAACCACGAAGTCGTTGACTACGTCGACAACGGTTCCGCGGTGACAGTCAGAATCGCAGATCGCAGCGCGCCACAAGAAGTCGCCCCCCTCGGAATCCGTGCGCAATATCTGATTGCTGCTGATGGTGGAAAGAGCAGCCTCCGTTGGTCGGCACAGATCGGCGATGCTTACAACGCAACGTATCGCTCGTTTGTTGCTGCGCGTTTTCACGGTGACCTTAGTGCTTATTCAAACGGGAGAGAAGGCGCCCTGATCTGGACCTTGGCGCCCGACGCGGCGGGAGTTTTCCATCCACTCGATGGTGCCGACAACTGGTCTGTTCAGATTCAGTACGATCCAAACTCAGAAAATCCAGACGAGTGGACATCAGAGCATGTGATCCAAAGGATTCGCCGGATGGTCGGCGTTCCCGATGAAGCCGATTTGGATATCGAGTTGGTCAAGTACTATAAGTACACTTTGACGGTATCCGTTGCAGACACGTTCCGCAAGGGGCGACTCCTGCTCGCCGGGGATGCTGCACATAGGACTCTTCCTCACGGTGGTTGGGGGCTCAATACCGGGATCCATACCGCCCACAACCTTGCATGGAAACTTGGGGCCGTGTTACGCGGCGTTGCTCCCGACGCCCTACTGGATACCTACAACAATGAGCGGCGAGAAGCCGCACTCCGCAATTGCGAGTTTGCGAAAGTCAATGCCGGCTACATCGAAAAGATGATGCGTGCCTTGCGTGAATCATCCTCCGTTGAAGAGCGACGTCGAATCGTTGCCTCATCAAAGCAGTACGGTAACTGGATTGGGCTGGACTTGGGGATCCACTACGAAGGTACGGAAGGACCAGGTGCCTTCGTTCCGGATAACGTGAGTCCTCCGCCTGTAAGCAATGCTGTGATCGAATATGTACCACACGCGAAGCCGGGCTGGCGTGCTCCTCACTTTTGGGCACGGACGGCAATCGGGAATCACAGAATCTCAGCCGTTTCGTTATTCGATCAGGATTTCGTGTTGCTTACCGGCGCAGACGGACACGCATGGATCAGCGCCGCAGGCGAGCTAAACAAAGGGCACAAACCGCGCATCCAGCCTCTTCGTGTAGCGGCCGACGGAGACTTGGTTCCCGAAGCGGTCAGCTTCGGCGACTTGTATGGAGTCGGGCCGACGGGTGCAGTGCTTGTCCGACCGGACGGTCACGTCGCATACCGCGCTGCCTCAGCGACGCAGGATGTGCTGCAAGACCTCCGGACAGCTCTCGATTGTGCGCTTGGCTATCAAACTCACCATTAATCAAGCTCCGGCCCAGGCGTTCAGTGACATATAGCCGCATCCGAATCCGCGCTCGCGTGTATGCGTAGATGGATGCGGCGGTGGCACTCAAATAGGCCAAAGCGGCTTCCTGATTGAATAGGCAGCGAGTTGGCTAGCTGGCCAAATCCCTGCACGCGTTGTAGCGAGCCAGCAGTTCTTTGTCGCAAAGCCACGACGATACTTCCGTCCTCTAGCCCAAAAACCTTCTCGGTCGAGGCTGGAGATCATCAGTGTAAGTCTAGTGGCAACCACAACCGAGGATAGTAAAAATTGAAGAAATTTGATTACTACGTGTCGGCCGTCGAATACAACAAGGACAAGACACATATCACCAAACTTCGAATCCATTCAGTTGGTCAAGACGGGAGCGTCGGCGCCTCGCAGGAAGCAACCCGGCCTCAAGTGATCGAGCTGATTAAAAAAGGTAAAACGTTTTCGAGCATTGTAAAAAACGCAGAGGGCAAGTGGGCCTACGGCAGCAAGCTAGAGGTTATCGAAGTCACCACAGAATTTCTGAAGACCAAGCAAGACAACTCATTGAGAGACAACCTCGAAAACTTGCCGCAATTCTGATTGGGTTGCCAACACCTGCCGACGACCCTGCCCGGCAGGTGCCTTCTTATATGAGCTTTGCGGTATCTCGTGCTCCCCATGATGAAGATCTCACGAACTGTGAAGTCATGCCAGCCAGAGGTCGTCTGGTCCCAAGTAAACTAGCGCTATCTTCCCTGCCGCAACCGAAACCGACGAGCGAAGTACTCCTTTGGGTGCCGGATTGAGAAGCGCTCGGACCGTGCCGACAGGAGACCCAGCCGCGTCTAGCACGACAGACCGGTCCCCAAGGTGAAATAGACGCACCGGCGTATCTGGAGACGGCGGCACTCCGCTCCAGTCAGCCAACACAGTCCAGTGTTGCTCCGACCAAACGCTACTTTGGCGCGGGGCAAATCCACGCATGAACTCTGCCCACATTCCTACCGTCTCCGCCGTCGGCCAATCCGGCATCGTATTCCTGGCAGCGACGGCATCAGAGGCCAACCAGAGCCTTAGTCCCCCAGCATCCGTAAACGTACCGCCCGCGTCGTTGACTGCCTTGATTGCTGCCAACCTTGAAGCAAAACCTGCCTGGATGAGAATTGACGCAGGCCTGTTGAGCGTTCCTGTCTCGGCGGCCATCACTGCGACTCCAAGTTCAAAGCTTTCGAGCGGCAAGCCAAACGCATCATCAACGTCTCCGTTTGCAACCGCGCGTACACGGATTGCTTCCATCGCCCACGGAAGACGATAGACCAAGCCGCCTTCGACGAACTGTAAGGTTTCTGTTTCCTGCCCGGCAGCGACGACCGCTAGCGGTGCACCAAGTAACCACCATCGCAGAATCACACGCCAGTTCTCTGGCAGTGAATCTGGAGTGAACGGGTAGATGGCGAAGACACGCTCCGCTATTGCCGTAATCGCCTGAATCGCGGCCTCGCTGTCGCCGACGAGGACTGCATTGTTAGCAGCAAGTAGGAGGTCGTTCGCTTCAGGGGCAATGACATCCAAAGCGTGACCGCTCTCCAGACCAATACCAGCTAGAAAATACCCTTTCCTATTCGCTGCTGTAGAGCGCGCCCAAATGAACCGGCTTCTGGCCACCAGGGCCGCCTTCAAGGCCTGCTGGTGACCCTCTTCCCTGCGCTTAAGCCGGCGCTCCCAGAGTGACGACTGAAGAATGGCATCAAGGGCCTCAGGAATCATTTCCTCGGCTATATCATTCTCCCCAATGAGGCTGAGAATCGCCGTGTCGAGCGTTGCAACGTGACGCGTCCAAGCGGTTAAAGCAACCTCCCGCTCTTCGGGCTCTTCCCCGCGAATTTCGGGAAAAACCCACGCCTCGGCGTTATTCCCCACATACTCAACGAGTTCTTGCAGGGAACCGCGAATCTTCCCGTGCATCCGGACGAGAAGCGCCCATACGAGCTGTACGAGACCACTTTCCATCTGCCGCGCGCCGAGATCGGATATCAACGCCTCCCACTTTGGAAGGCGCTTCCAAGCCTCGTTAAAGATCGGATAGAGGACCAGTCCTTCAATATCGACGTAAGCCCGTCCGGCGCGACCGATTACATTCTTAAACTCAGAAGTCGGTATGACTTCGCCATTGCGGTACAACGAATGGAAAATGACAGCGGTGGCCGCTAGGTTTAGACCTTGCGCCAACGTTGGGGAGGAAACAGTAACCTTAAGAATTCCGTCCCTCAACAATCCCTCAATCTCCTTACGAAAAGGCGTAGGGAGTGCGCCGTGGTGGAACGCAACACCCAATCTGAGGCAACGCAAGATCGCGTGGTTCTCACCAAGCCATTCCGCACCTAGTGTAAGAGCCGTTTCCAAGACCGCCGGGGCGGCCGCGAGCAATGACGTCAGAGCACCTCTTTCATTTAGATCCACTATCACGTCGGCGAATGGCTCAACGCTCCGGCGCTCTGGACAGAAAATTAAAACGGTTTGCCCATCGTCGACAAGCCGCCAAGCCGTAGCCAGCGTTAGCTCTTTCTGGTCAGCTGGGAAGAGCTTCTTACGCTTGCGCTTGGGCGGGACATACAACTGCGGCACGAAGCCAGTAAAAAATTTAGGTACAAATGGACGTTCTTCACCAACGCGCAAATTCAATCGTGCAGATGGGCTGTTCCACATGACTTCCCCAAAACGCAGTCTAGTTGGGCGCCAGTCCGCCGTTATCATTTCCCCCGGTTGGTCGCGGCGCAACCAATTGGAGAAGTCATCGAGCTGTTCACCGTCTGGGAGTATTGCCGAAAGGCACACAATACGGCGTTGATGGGCATCTTCGCGCTTGAGCAGGCGTTGAATCTGTACCTCATATCGAATCTCCCGCTCGTTGAGGCCAATCATGTGACCTTCATCGAATACAAGCAGGCCTACGTCGTCGAGTAAGCTCGGGTCGTTACGCAACGCAAAATCGAGCTTCTCAGGTGTTGCAACAGAGATATCGCGGTGCCGAATAGCATCCTTATCGAAGCCACTCACGCCGATGCTGCCGTAGAGAGCCGAAACTGATTTTCCCAAAGCCCCGAACGTCCTTTGAAGCGTCGCCTCGGTCTGTGCAGAGAGCGCGCGGAGCGGTGTAATGAACATGACACGCTTGCCGCTGGACAGACATCGCAAAATACACAACTCAGATATGCGAGTCTTACCGGCGCTAGTGGGAAGCGACACAACGAGGTCGTCCAACTGGTCAACTGATCGGGCGGCAGCAGAGATTTGCGATGGCCAGAGATCGACCTCCGCTTTGGGTCGGCGCAACAGGGAAGCGATAAAAAGGTCACGCAGTTGGGGCCATTCCGGTGCCTCGCCACCGAGTGGCTTGAGAGGCAGCTTTTCGTGGAAAGTCGAGTCCCACATGTCCGAAAGAAGGTAAATCGCAACCTTATGCGCCCACCACTGTGGAACGAGGTTAATTTCACCGCAGATCTCCAGCCCAAGCTTCAGCCGTGCCAGCGCCTGGTCGAGTAACGCCCGTTCGCCGCGTTCGAGTGCCAACAGAAACTCTGCCAACGCCGCAAAGAAGCCATCTGTAAGTGCCAGGTCAATTTCATCTAGAATGCGGACGAAAGCTTCATCATCACCGCCAGTCTCGCCGACTGCTTCGGTGCGAACGACGTCAGCACGCATTGTCGCAACAAGCTGCGCGTCACTGGCAGAGCCTGACATTCGAAAACCCAGAACGTTGCCCTGAAGAGTCGTAATGTCCCGCAACATAAGCAGCGCGAGTGCGTGTTCGATCGGAGAAAAGTTTGCTTCTGCTCGAACAATCGAAAGCAGCGAGTACGCGCGCGCGGATAGGCGCGCAAGATGGTATGCTGCCGCGGTCATTACAAAATGGAAGTCGCGGTCAGTTTCCCCGCGACTCCCTTTTGCCATTACTGCCTCGAGCGCAGTGGCAGCCTGTTCGAATGCCACGCGAGCCTGCGCAGGATCCCCTTCTAACTCTCTCAACCGCAGGCCAAGCCCTAGGAGAGAATAACCGTATGAATGCAGGTCATAGCTCAACTGGGGAGAGAAATCTGGAGCATCAGGCGGCAGCACCCCGTCGCGCCAGATAATCGCTCGCGCTTGACCACGTGCAATTAGGCGACCCCGGAAACCTGGCGCGGCCGCTTCCTCGATATCAGCGACGATGCCGTCAACGGTTGTTGGCATTGAAAATCACCTGGTTATAGACACCAGCTACGAACGCAGCGTGCTCGCGAACAACAATCCCCGCACCCCACTGACCAATTGGGCCTGCATATCCGTTCAGCGATGCAGTCAGGAGTACATTAGGGGCGTTCGCAGAAAAAGTGAACATAAGGTGTCGGACGGAATGAGCCGAAATACCGTGCTTCAACTGCGCGTCGTCTATGAGGTCAGCGAGCCGAGCACTCCCCATCTCCGCAAGTCGGGACGATATAAAGGAAAGCGCATGCGCTGACGGCAAGCCTCCGTCTTTGTCAAGTGCGGTACGTGCCTCGCTGAGGACGCCGGCATTCAACGCGATACGGCTTTTTACCTCGACTTTCAGAAACTCAACCTGACCATTTCGGTTCTCGGAGATTCCTATAACGTCATCGCCACGCATCGCCATGTTTCGATGGTCTTTCCAGCGCAACCGCTTGATAGGGATGAGATAGTTTGTCTGCTCGGCGATGAATTCGGTGGCGAGAATTTCGCCCAGGTCCCCAGAACGGATAGATTTTGTTGTAGGCAGCAAGTTTTGAATGAACCCAGCAGCCTCTGGCTTCCCCAATCGCTCAAGGATACGAGCAAGGCGCTCCTCTGATGCATAGTGCATAGGAACGATCGCGGCGGCATTCTGAACTCCAACATTTATGCGTGCTGGATCTGCAGAAAGCACGCGCAAGGCGTGCGAACCAACGCGTGCTTCGTGTGCATTGCACCATTCGATGAACTTTGCCATCCTTCCCCGCCCATGCAGGCTCTCCGTGTAAAGAGCCTCGTCCCGCTGTCTCGTTCCGGTTCCATGAAACGACTGGGAAGCGAGCCGTATGCTCCCCGCTGACCACATTCTAGCGCCTCTTCAAACGGTTAACGACCTACCGGTGCGTCCTACGACACTATTCAGGCGAGTTACATCCATCGCATTCGAGGACTGGACGTGATGCAATCCGCTTGTGCCCGAAGCGGTGGGCTCGGGATTCAGCCTCAATGCACAAGGCGGAAACCGGCTACACGTACCCACGAGGTAGGCACACCGATCACCGAGATTGCGCCGACTCCTTTAATGATGATCGTCGCCAGTGACGACAACATCACGATGACGGACTTGGAGCTTGATGCATATGCACGCGCGGGAGGCCCGAAGCGACTGGCGCTGGCCTCCGGAGGCCACTTTGCCCCATACATCGAGTAATTCGCGGTGGTGGCCGAAATGGCCGCAAAGTGGATTCAGGTCAATCTGAACCGCGTCAATGTATTCCCGACCTGAGTTTCATTCATTCCGCTTTTCCCACGGAAAGCTGGGACTATTCCATGCCCGTATTTCATACACACATGGCGAAATTTCAGATGAAGCTAAACTGACCCCTGGGCGATCCAGAAATACCAAAATCCGGCATGGGGATGTTCACTTCGCTCAGCGTCGCCCACTCGGTAGTTGGGAGCACGTACATTCCGGTTCTCGATGCCCAGCGTGACTTGCGCGGACTCGGACCAGTGCATTCCAGATCTGTATTCCCAACGAAGACCGTGAAGTCGGCATATAGTTCGCGTCAGGACGCGCTATAGAAATTCAAAGGGCCCCAGTTACACAGGCTCAGTGAGTAACCATCGGGTTCGGGGGCGACATCACGCCAATCGATTCCTTCGCCGGCCCAATAGCCCTGTTGCGGCATCTGCTCATGTATTGTCCCCGAAGCCTGCGGTGCAACATCGTTACCTGAGATAGGCTCGAACCACCCGGTATATCCGCCGCACCACCATCCAGGGCTGTGATCCGTCTTCGGACCGACTTCACCGGGGACAGCCAGACCCGCCTGCATGGCTTCCGTGATCTTGCTGTCAATGTCGCTTTCATCTAGCGCGGCAAGCGTTATCCAAAGATTGAACAGGAACCATTCGGCTGCGAGGGCAGCGTCACCGCCAATGGTCATGGAGGTATTGACCAGGTTAACGAATCTGCCATCCTTGAGCGCATTCACAAGCATGGTGCCAGCCGCAGCGGCTTGGCCGCAGTTCAGTATTGACGCAAGGACAGACGAAGTCGGCGTGTATGCCGTCCTGAAAACCGAAAGATAGCTCGCCGTCAAAAGCGGCAGAAACGCCGAGTTAAAGTTATTCAGGTCGTTGGCGAGTTTTCCGCCGTCAATGGAACCTATGCCCGCACGGCGGATAGTATCGGTCAACGCTGCGACGGCAAACTTACCCCACCAGTCAACTGAGACACCTGCCACTCCCAGAGGATTACTAACGGTTGATTCGAGGGCGCTAGCGGCGGGCGAAAAGGAAACGCCATCAAAGAACGCGTTCTGATAACCGGAATACGAACCCGAATACCTAAGAGGAACAAGCAAGGGCTTGTCTGCGGTCGGGAAGGGTGCAATAGGGGCGTTCGGCAGGCGAATTTCGAGCAGATTTACAATCGCATTTCGATGCGACTGCAAAAAATCTGGCGACCCGTAGGCCGGAATGGAATCAATTAGCTCACACAGCAGATCCCCTAAAGAGGCTACGCTGGCTGCGCTCGCTGAGACGCAGGTCTTCAGTGCGATCGCAAGATTCTGTTGAACCGTCGAAATGTTTGGCATAAAAAGATCCGGTTACCGTCGCCCACGATGGCGCTATGAGCGCAATGAACGTCCGATATGTTCAACCAGTACGTGATGAGGAGTCGTACGGCAGCCCAAAGACGAGTAGCAAACTCACGGTTGCTCGAGTTAACCCGCGCTGTAGAAGTTCAAAGGGCCCCAGTTACACAGACTTAATGCGTAACCGTTATTGGTGGGACAGTCGGCGTGACCACCTCCACCTCCGCCCAAACCTCCGCCTCCCGCCCAAAACTCTTGGGGCATCGTCGCATGTATTGCCTGCGAAGCCTGCGGTCCAAGATCGCTTCCAGTGACAGGAGCGAACCAACCGGTATAACCGCCGCACCACCATCCCGGGGAGTGGTCCGTTCTGGGGCCAACTTCGCCGGGGACATCCAGGCCAGCGTGTACGGCTTCCGCGATCTTGCCGTCAATGTCGTTTTCACCTAGCCCAGCAAATATAATCCAAAGATTGAACAGGAACCATTCGGCAGAGAGGGCGCCGTCACCGCCGGCGGTCATGGAGGTATTGACCGCGTTAACGAATCTGCCATCGTTGAGCGCATTCGCCAGCATTGCACAGGCGGCAGCCGCCTGGCCGCTGTTCACTAGCGACGCAAGTGCAGACAAAGTCGGTGTGTACGCAGTCCTGAAAGCCGAAAGATAGCTTGCCGACAAAAGTGGTAAAAACGCTGAGTTATAATTATTCAGGTCGTTGGCGAGTTTTCCCGCGTCGATGGAACCTATGCCCGCAAGGCGGACAGCATCGGTCAACACTGCGACCGCGAAGTTACCCCACCAGCCGGCTGAGACGCCTGCGACTCCAGGCGGATTCCTAACGGCCGATTCGAGGTCGCTAGCAGCGGGCGAGAGGGCGACGTCGCCAAAGAACGCGTTCTGATAACCGGAACACGAGCCCGTATAGTTATATCCCATTCGACCAACACCAAAATCTTTGCCCGGCTGCGGCTCAATAGGGACGTTCGGCAGGCGAATTTCGAGCAGGTTAGCAATCGCATTCCGATGCAACTGCAAGAAATCCGGCGACCGGTAGGCTGGAATGGAATCAATCAGGTCGCACAGCATATTATCTGAAGACGCTACGCTACCCGTCCTCGCTGCGACGCATGTCTTCAGTGCAGTCGCGAGGTCCTGTTGAACCGTCGAAATGTTTGGCATAGAAAGATCTGGTTACCTTCGCCTATGAGGGCGCAATAAACTTTGGATGCGCGCTACCAGCACGGGATGATGAGTCGTGCGGCCACGTAAAGAAGAGCGGCACAGCGCGGTCGCGTGGGGGCAACCCCCGCGACCGCGTCACAGATACATCGGCGTTCGACTACGACGCGCCCACGACTACCGAAAACGATGCCTGACCGAACCCGAACGCGTTTCGGGCGACCATGGTCAGATTGAACTCTGCTGCCTTATCACCGTCAGGCTTGCCGTTGGGAGTCAACTTGCCGTTTTCTTGGCTGAGAGACAGAAACTCGGGCAGGTTCGCGATGGGGTCAAAGCTCAGCGGTGTGCTTGGCTGCACCCCGAATACCGGACCGTACTCTTGCTCCTGCTTTGGTACGGTGCCGGCAGGGAACGGCATGTCATTCATTCGCATGAAGTTCGGCGCCATCCCGGACACAGTCAAGGTAAGAGGTGTGCCGCTGGCACCCGAGACAAGTCGATCCCCATTGACCGCCAGCCAGCCGGTCGGAATTAATTTTCCATCCTTGTCCGCTATCGACGGCTGCAGCGTAAGGTCGAGTGACAGCAGATGCCCATCACTGGCCAGCGTGCCATTCGAGGGTGTGCTTAGCCATGTTTGCGTCGTCACGGTGGGCCCAGCAGGATCGCGGCTCTCAGTTCGGCGTCCCAGGAAGCTGGATACCTTGCTAGAGGGTGTCACGGGCGGCTGGAAACTTATTGTGCCGTCGCTCATCAGGCTGAGTTTCACGAGTACAGGGGGCCGCGAAACGTCCGGCTGTACCACCGTGAAAATCTGGCTATAGCCCTTCCCATCCGTCTGTACTTGCCAGACCGTATCCGGCAACGCACTCGGCTGGCCGAGGGCGATCACGCCGTCGGCTGCACTGGCCAGTACTCGGCCGTTGGTGGCCAGCGTGAAGCCAATCATCAGAAGGTTGCCCTGATCCGGATTCGCGAACGGTGCGACGTAGTCAATGCTCCGCGCCTGACTGTCAACCTTGAAGCCATTCGGTGCGGCGACATCATCCACGAATTGCTCGACCGGATCGGGTGGGCTCTGGAACATCTCATAGATCATCAGTGCTACACCGGCGACAGCGGCGAGGACTGCCAACGGCCCAGCGATGGCAACGATCGATGCGAACGCCTCGGCCGTGACCATCAAGCCATCAATTGCCCACTGGCCTGCCATTGCGAAAAGCGTCAGCGCGCCTGCCGTGAGCCCCAAAACGTCGCTCGCCAGCGAGACTCCCCCTTCTCCCTTGCTGATGGAGTAGAGGGAGAAACCAATTCCCGCGAGAATGAATACCGGTCCAATCCGTGTCGCGATGAACTCGTCAAGATTCCTTCCGAACGCCTTCGTCAGCCATTCACAGTCTTCTACAGCGACTTGGGCGCTGTTGATCATGACGGCTGATGTTGCGCCGTCAACCGACACGTTGATCAACGAAGTTCCTTCGGTGCTGCCGAGCCAGCGAGCAAGCGAATTCCCGGTCCGTACCAGTCCCGCCTCAAGTGCTCCGCCTTCACCGTCTGCGATGATCCGAGCCACTGAAGCTGCACGCTGGCCTGGGGTGAGGCCTTCGACGGTGAAAATCTGGCCGATTCGCATGCCCCGCTTGACCACGCCGGCAAGAATCTGCAGTCCCATCTGCGCCGCACTTGTGACCAATTGCGCCCTTTCCTCCGTCGTCAGTTTCTTCCAGCTCTTAAGGGAGGAGATAAGGTTGAACGCGTTGAGTGCGGCAATTCCTCCCAGGAAAACAGAACCGAAAAATTTGCCGGCTTTGGCCCACTTTGGGTATGCGGTCTCGAACCATGTCGCGAACCTGTTGGCCATAAAGGGGAATGCCATGGTGGTCTGAAGACTTGAGGATATCGAATTGATTTCCTGGATCGATCCGCTCAGGATAGCGTCTGCGTCTTCGCTGTCCACCAGAGCCTGCAATTGAGCTGCTGCTGCCTTGATATCTGCATCCTCGTTGTTGAGGTTGTTGCTTACGAGTTCTTGTAGGTATTCCTTGATGATACCGAGATCGGTCGCGCCATCGTCAAATGACGTCATGTTTGCCAACGTATTGGTGCCCAGGAACGCGTGAAGGATGTTGTTGTATTGCTGGGCAAAGGTGCCTGATGGATCCAGTGCGGTCAAAACCGTGACATTGGTCTGGAACAGCCTCGCAAGCATCGATGAGTCGTTCGAGCCAGGATCATTCATCGCTTGCCCGATGTTCGCGAGCACACTGGACGAAGTGTTGTAATAGAAAAACCCAAACGCCCAAAAGAGGTTATTTCCCTTGGCATAGGCGCCGACTGACTGTACGTCCGCAATCATCTGGGGCCGTGGGTCGGTCTGCGTGGGATCGGGGACGACGTTGGTATTGATGTCCTTGACCATGTCATCGATCTTGCCCTGGATGATCGGTGCATACGTTTGCGCGTTGTCGATTTGATCCTGAAGGAACGCAGCGGTGAGATTGTTCTGGTCTTGCCAATGGTACGCAAACAGCGCCTTTGCATGGGCGGCATAAACTTTCGACGCCGCCACCTCGGTCTTCAACCATGTAGCCGCGCGTGGCCCATTCAGGTTTTTGCAGTGTTCATCGCTCCCTTGCGCCATCCCCTGGGTCAGCACTGCGGTACCGAGAGACCGATACCACTTCTGCGGATCTTCGCCCGGCACAGGAAGGTTCGCGACTTCGGCGAGGCGGCCTGATAAGGTCGGTTGTGGCGTGCTTCCAAAAAGGAGGCGCCACTTATCGGGATCGATAAAGCTATTCATGATCGTCGAGAGATCCTCCGTGACAGCTTTCTGCACGGTCTCGACCCAGTTGTTCTTGGCATCCCTGCCGTAGGGTGTCATTACCAGGAGGCTATGGATATTGAGCGCTGGATCTGCAATCGATTTACTTGCGTCCGATAACCTGCTCGCCAAGGTATCGTGGACATTTCGATCTCCCTCCAGAGCTCGAAACGCTGCACTGGCCGAGATCCGCTGCACATGGAGACGTGTGTCGGTGCAACTCGCAAACGCTCCGTCTTTGCTGAATTGAAGACGCCCGCTTGCGGGCAGGCCGGTCGACACCTGCTGGTCAGAATTGAGCTCGGACCAGACCAAGGCGCTTTCGCGGACTGCCGAGGAGCCCACGGTGTGACCCGCAACCACCAACCTGCCATCGAATACGCCGAACGGTGTGGACGAGGCACTCGCACGATAGTAACCAGCGATCGCCGGGTTTGCCTCCGTTCCCTGGAAGCCGACGAGATTGCCACTTCCGGGCTCGCCATCCACCACCATTGCGCCAGATATCGTCCTGCCTGCAGCATCCTCCGTTGCCACTAGCCAATAGGGAAAAACGGTGTCGGGCTTCCCACCAGGCTGATCAGGGCGTTGCGGAGTTTCTCCGGCGCGAAAGCTCAGATGCCAGGTGAACGCCCCCGTGTCAGAGGCCGGCTTCAGGCTTGCGGCGAAGTCAGTGGGATTCCACGGATTATCTGGCGATGCCTCGGCGTCCGTGAAAGAAAACTTGAAGCTTCCCGGGGTAATCGGGTCCGTCGGCGCGACGTACGAATAACGTAGCTGAAACCGACCCTCATGGCTCCAGTTGGCTCCTTTCCATTGTTGGGACGAAGTATCCCAGATCATGTTGGTGAGACGGTCACCAACGCTTTCGTAATTGATGCCACAGTCTGGCGCTACCTGGCAATCGAACACCGAAAATGCAGAAGCCTGCACCGCAACGGGAGAAACACCGAGGCGGACGTTCCCGATCGCCCGCTTGCTATTCTGAGTCAGGAATAGATGGCCTCCTCCGAATACCCCGCGCCACATCAACACATTGTCGTGGCTATCGAAGCTCCACGCCTCACGCGGCACCGGGACCTGGTCCAGATACAGTTGATCGCTGGAGTCATGTTTTCCTGATCGCACCAGAAGCAACCGTCGCGGCAGCGCGCCAACGGGCTGCTCTGAACTGTTGGGGGCGATGACTAGATCAAGTACGTAACCTGAGCTGGTTTGTCGTGTGCCGCCGGCTTTACGCTGATGAGATTTGCTGCGGTGACTAAGTCGTTGGTTCGAAACTGGCATTTTTTGGCCCCGGTAGTGGAAAATTTTGGTAGATGAAAGGCTTTTGGTTGCGACTCTGTTATGCCCGAAGTGCGGATGCGTCCCGTTCCACGAATATCGCGACGCAGGCGCAGAACCCGATCTTCTGAACCAGTCCGTCAAAAATGTCAGGCATGGATGCCGCCTGTGGCCGAGCGTTGCAAACCAAGTACTACGCATCGGCGATAGTGACCTGGATATCATCCGACGTATGGTCCCCGCCAAGGCTAGCGGACGGCGCGCGAGCGCCTTGACCGTGCGTCTCAATTTTCTGAATGCAAGCCCCGTTGATTCCAACAGAAAGATGCCCTGGGTGGTGTTAGTCCTTGGTAAGTTCATGACAGGAAATACCGCACGGCTCATCATTCCGGCTATGTAATATCCACTTCAGTTCCGACCGGCAGCTGGTCCGAGACTTCCCGCCGATGCGGCATTGCCGCCTACAGTTCTACCCTTGCGGGTCTCGCTTACCTCCGGGGGCCTGCTTCGCGATTTCTTTTCAGGAGCAGGCATGAACATCCAAACCTTGGATACCCAGACTATTGACGTCAGGGTTCCGGCTGAGATGCCTGATTTAGCTGACGAGCAGTCGTTTAGCCCGAAGATGCGGATCGTCCGCATTGAACAGGGAGTCGTGGCGTGGCAAACGGCTAAGAGACGGATTCAAAAAAAGCTGCTCCGTCCGCCTGAAGATGTTCCAGCGGACGAGGGAGCAACCTGACAGTAAAGTGTTGTTTGTCGTTAGCACGCAGCAACGCAAGCAAATCGGTCAGGACGGCTGGTGCCTCCGATAGAACGGAAAGATCATGCTCCGGTTCGGATATCTGCTCCATGTGCGAATTCGTGTGCAGGAACCGGATGATCCGCGCCTTCGCTGCGGGATCGCCTTCCAGCGCCTCCAGTTGCTGTGCCAGATTTCCCGCTCGTCCTGGTACTCGGAACGCGAGGAACGATTCCAGCAGCCTGCGGGCGATGTTCGGAAGGCCGTACACCTCAGCGAGACTCGTCGGTGCCGCCAATTCTGCGCCAGCCTTTACGCATCGGAACAGGTAGTGGTATTCCGACTCGTATTCGTGCAGCAACGGGTCAAGCGTTCTGAGGTACGCGCTCCTCTGACTGTCACTGATCCGCATCGCTAGCATATAAAAATGCGCGCTTTTTGACTTCTCTGGGTCGTATGGACGATCCCGTAAGCCGCCAGCGTAGTTGAACCAGTTCTTGACTTGGCGAAAAAAACCAAAATTGTGTGTCAAAACAAATATCTGCTTCGCATCCCTCGTCCGGTCCTTCATGTAGCCAAAGGCACAGTACAGCGAATTCGCATCAAGGCTCGATACTGGATCGTCGATAACCACGACCCCGTTCTTTATGTCGAAATCGGCGTCTCGCAGCGTCTTGAGGAAATAGATGAAAGCGATCGCCGTTCGTTCCCCATCGCTTAGATGCATGGCTGGGTTGTTCCCCCGCATGACGGTGTAACCGGAATCCTTTGGCTCAAAGCGCAGTTCGTCCCGCCCGAGATAAGCCACCATTTCGCGATTGAGTTCCTCCGCTGGTTTCAGGTGCTGCCTGATCTCGCGCTGCAGCCGCACTATATCGATACCGATGGGTTCTATGCTCCTTTGCACGTTTCCGTGCGATATGGCCAGATCCGAAGCCATCTTGTCCCGGTCCGACCATTCCGGAAAAACCTTCAGCCCATCGTCAATTTCGAGTTGTGCGCGAGCAGCCGATGCAGAATTTTGGAAATTCTCCGTATACTCGTTATGCAACTCAACAAGGCGAACGATCGCATCAGCACCCGCCATTCCCAATGCAATGCCCATCGCGTTCAGTCCATTGATCGCAATCTCGACCAGCTTGACCAACGCGGAGTCGCTTTCAAAGTCAACCACGCTTACGTAATCCTTGATTTCGAGTCTGGAAAACGGGTCACTTGTCTTTGCCAGAATCGCGTCCTTCAGCCGGTTCAGGAACATTTCAATGAGCAGCGACTGTGCCTTCAAGTTCCCAACAGCCTCATCGAATTCGTCACGGAGGTGTGGATACAAAGCCGATCGCTCAGGAATTTCTCGGGTACGCGCCTTTTCCCGAAGTGATTCGACAGAAGACAGAAGCGCACCCAGACGCTGTTGCTGCGCCTTGAAATGGTCATTGAAATGCGCTTCGAGTGCGGCAACCCGAGCAGGGTCGAGTTCCTGCTTGCAGAAATGACAATGCGCTTCCCCGTGTTCGTGCAACCGCATGCCCCGCTCTACCCAGCTTGCGACCTCGGGTGCATCGACCAGTTCCTGGATCGTGCTCGCCACAACCGTCTTCCCCAACTCAGTACCGATCGCGCTCGTGAGCTCGCCAAGTCTGATGCTCGCAAACGACGGGACCGGTAGAGCTGGCATAGGCTTCCCCGCTAATGCCTCCTCAAGGCGCTTCCTTTCAGATGTCTCCAGTTGCGCCGGTTTCTCGTCGACCGACTTCAGCTTTTGCATCAGCTCCTTGAATCTAGGGGCTTCATAGTTGTTGTAACGTGGATCGCCCAAAAGCAGGTTGCGAATACTTCTTGCTTGACTGGTGCAGAAGGCATTCAGTTCATCGGTCGCTGCCTTTGTATCCTTCTCGAGGGTCAACAGTTGCGCACTCAATTCATCGCGCTTGGCCTGAAGCTCGGAGATTCGCTTCTGTTTTTCAGCACTGTCTTCCCCAAGATAGAAGACGGGAGGCAGTGCTTGCCCAGGCATTTCAAAGACGCTTCGGTCGACAAAATCCCGGTTGAAGACGCGGACGGCCGGTAACTTTCCGGAAGTGAAGTCCGCACCCGTGACCACATTTCCATCGATCACGAACTCGACAACACCCGAATCAGGTGGCGTTTTCTGTTGCAGTGACCGGAACAAGGTCGATATTGAAGTCTTGCCCGCCCCGTTCCAACCATAGATCAGGTTATATCGCCCAAAATCAGGAAGCCCATCCCAACGGAAATCACGAAAGATACGATAGCCTTGCAGCTTCTGGATTCGTTGAATCGTCATTGTCGTTTACACCTTTTGGCACACCGAGCATCACTGGGTGCGTCGGACTTATTCTTCGCTAACGATTTCTCGCTTCACTCGTCTTGACCTCTGCCCCCACGAGGCTTGCCTTGACGCAGGCTGACGGTCTCTCAACCGCCAGCTGAAGCCTCCGTGCTCTCCGGTGGATTTTCAGCACTCTTCTTTCCGTCAATCTGGGACAACCCATATATGATCTTCACAGGGAACGGCGTTCGATAGTGCCGGTATGCAATCATCTCCATCGGATGAAACCCCGGCTCCCCGTCCGCGCTTACATCGGTTATCGGGTCGAGCTCCAGAAATTTTTTGATGCGTTCACGAAGCGCCTCCACCGAGGGCGGAAACTCCATAATTTCCGTGTTTCCGGTTGTCGTGTGTACCGGGCCGAAGAACATCAACTTTTTCGAATCGGCATCAGGATGCCAAACCTGTGGCACCACCTGTGGAACTTCTTTGCGCAGGACTTCAACCGCCTGAACGTACTGGTCCTCCACCCCAACAGCGACGGACCATAGCAGGAGGTACGCGGACATCCACGACGCCCCCATAACCGATCCGATCAGCTCGTCATCTTGGCCTCCGTTGAACTCCACCAGGTCGTCGAAAGAGTCGGTGCTGATTGGAAAATCGACCCGTCGTCTGAATGAGAAGAGCAAGCGCCCGCACAATTCCGATAGCCAGCCTCGGACGGCATCTTGCCTATTCGTCACCGTGAGCAGCAGGAGCGCAAGAGACACGTCAATTGCGTTTCGGTCCAGCCTTGGCGAAGCTGTCGCCGGCATGTTCGCCAGCATCGCTGCAAGCAGGTTGGCGATGCCGCAGCCGAATTTGTGTTCCGGGTCGTCGGTGAGTGCAAATATCGCCAATCCGGCCGTCGCCAGCAACCCGACGTGCTCAAGAAGCATCACGGCGTATTCAGCACTTTCGCGTGTGTATCCAGACATACCGTCCCGGACCGACATGTATGGCGCCAGCTTCCTGACGTACGTCATAGCGACGTCTACATAGGTTTGCGAGAGTCGCATGAAGGATTCTTGCACCTGCCGATGACTCGGGTCAGCAGATATCTGAATCCGGTGCCATGTCCTCAGCATGAAGAGTTCTGCCGCAACAAGTGCCTGTTTTGTATCCCCGGAGTCCTGCGCAGCCTTTGCAAACATGTGCAAAGCGAGGTTGAGTCGGGTGATCGCCTTCACAAGCGACTTTCCATCCGTGACAGTCCCATCAAGGTCACCGGATTGTTCGAGCCCGAGCTGGCGCCGCAACAGCCTCTCGATATCCACGAGGCTATATTCCCGCTCTCCGGCAAATGCCAGTGCCTTTCTCAAGTCGGTCCGGTCTTCCTCTACGAACACGTGCTCATCGAGCATATAGCGCTCAATCAGCTCGGCGACCTTGTCGCCGCCCCAGAACTCAAATTGAGCGTCATTCGCGTGTCTTTCGATGTACGCAGTCCAGTTGCGTTGTGTGTCCTGCTTCAGGTCGCCAGTTGTCGCCAGAATGATCCGCTTGCGTAGCTGTTGATGCGCGGGTTCCAGATCTCTCGGCAGGTAGACCTCGATAATTTCGTCGAGACTCTGCCGGACGGCTTGAGCACTGCCGTCCCAGTCCTGTCTACCCAGATCGCCCTGCTTGATGGTCAGCAATACCAGTTCCTCGACCTTGTCAGCCGGATTTTGACCAACTACGGGAAGATCAACACCGTATTGCCGCACCCCGGTCTGCGGTCGCACGACTGGCACGTACCCCATCGCGGAGAGAAGATCAGGAAGCAGCCTGTCGAACTCATCACGTTCGCGCAGAGTGCGCAGGAAGCTGGAGATTATGAGCCTCATTTGCTCCCTCGCCGCGTGGTTTGAAAGATCAAGCGCCGGTGGACCTGCCCGACAGGGTCAAGCACATCTCTACGCGGTAAAGCAGTCGTCACGCTCTGCGTCGTCATCTTCGTTACGGCAGGGTAAGCACCGTCTACCATTCTGAAGAAACCGGTGCCACCTTTCACTGGCACTCTGTGGACAAGCTGCGCCCAAACCGACTCATTACGCGCGTCCCTCATCGCACGGTCCATTGCTTTTGCGCGTGCGACCGCGAAACTCCGCGAAAGGCGAGCTGGTGGCATCAATTCATTCGCAACAGGAAGCGCGGACAGCGAAGCCTCGTTCTCCCCTATCACACGGACTATCTCGTCGAGCAACGCAGCCTCACCTTGATCAGCGCAGCTTTGCCGATATGTTGCCAGAGTCCCTAGTGTCGGCTCTGGATAGTCGTAGCCGATTTCATTTACCAGCGCGTCCCTAACAAGTTCGAATGTCCGCTCCTTCGCGTTAGAAGTCCGGAGAAACGATAGAGTAAGCGACAGGAGTTGTCGTTCCTGTAGAACAAAGCCGAGAATGCGACGGCAAAGAAAGAACAACCCTTGAGCGTCAAGCAAGTCAACTGCAGACATGTCAAGCGACACACCCGGTTTGTCATGCGCCACAGCGTGCGAAAGCAACCCTCCGGCGGCGGCAGCCGGGTTGCGTTCGTCGTCTAGAAGACAGCTCGTTATGAGCTTGCCAAAAGTGTCGGGTTCCCCCATTAACCAATGGACCGTTTGCGGAAATAGCTTCACGAAATCCGAGTCACAAAATACACCGCTACCGTGTTCGCGAATCCACCTCGTGAACCAGCCGATTACCTGCTCTACAGCAGATTTGCCGAGGAGCAGACAGAGAACGTGATCGACACGTCCGAGCTCATGATCCTCCTCCGTACCCAACGAAAGACAATCGTTTACCAAAGGAAGAATAGTCTCCAGAGGTTCCAGAGACCGGGAAATCGTGAACAACCCGGATGCCAGAGCTTTGACTGCCGCCATGTCCCGCGCTGCAATCAGCCGTCTCCAGGTCTCATGACAGAATTGGTAATCTGGGAGGCCGTAGACGACATTTTGACAAGCTACCGAATGCAATTCATTGTCCGCATCGGCAAGATACGGCTCGAGCAGCCCGTCGATTTCACGAACCTGTTCGCCCGTGAGATCTCGTCTTGCACATAAACGCCCGACCATCCACATACACACTTCGCGCGTAACGGGATAATTGCCACGTACGCCGGTCGACACTCTATGAAGCACCGAAGGCGTATCGACGCAACCCAGCGCGAACAGCACCGCGCGGTGGAGGTCTGAACTGGTCGAATTCGGAGCCAACGCACAAATTTCCAGCACTTCAGCGCGGAGGTCACTCCTCGCAATCAGCACGGGAACAAGCCTCTCAAAAAACGGACTGGCAATCATGCTGCCATCGTAAGACTGTTGCAGCGCAGCACAAAAGGCGGACAACGAGTTCGCGGAAATGGCAGGCAGCTCAGCCAGCGCTTCACCAATCATCGTCGCCAAGCCGTATGGCCTTTTTCCTCCGCTCGACTGGATAACAGCAGCCGCATCCAGCAAAACATCTCGATTCACACCGCAAAGAACTACAAGGCGTGCTGCAGCATGCACAGGATGCAGCAATTCATCCTGCATCAAGCTGTCAGCAGTGACAAGATATCCGGTGGCACCGTCATCGGTGAACCCCGCGAAAATCTCCGTTGCGGTCAGTCGATTCCTTTCGTCCAAAGACGCGAAGACCAGCTTATTTCCTTCAATTTTGTAAGCCTCGTCGGCCGGAAGCGCGGTCAGGTTCGTGATCTCGCTGGCGGACACCTCTATCTCAAGATTCGAGTTTCGTGCTCTGTGAAGCTCCAAAGCGAGTTGGCCAGGCGTGCGTGGCGCCGGATTGATGGACGGACCGGACATCGATAACACCTCGTGGTGAATAGTTCGGCTTAAATTCGAAAGTCCTTCACGGATATCGGGCGTTTGGTGGAGATCGAGGCCGCAATCCCGGTCCAAATCCCGTCGCAGCTACCATCCCCGTGACAAGGGCGTGTAGCATCGTATCAATCGCGTCGGTGCCGTAACCTCGAGCTGACTCGGAATTGTCCCGCCACGCCTATTCATCTGGCAAGGAGTTCGCATGATCCCGCAAGCCCGACTTGAGGGCATCGACGAGAAGGCGGTGCGGCAGTTGCTGGGCATCGCTCGCGAGGGTCGCACGCTGGACTTCAAGGAAGCTCTCGACCTCTCCGACGCAGGCAGGCGTGCACTAGCAGAGGATGTGTGCGCGTTCGCCAATACAATAGGAGGTGACCTCGTCTTCGGCATTCGCGAGCAAGGTGGCGTCGCCGAGGACATCGTCCCGGTCGAGCTTCAGAATCCAGACACCGCGCTACTGCAACTCACTAATGCACTACGCGACATGGTCGAGCCGCGCGTGACAACCACCTTGCGCTCGCACGTGGTGCGTCTCGCCGGCGGCGGGCACGTGATCGTCCTGCGTGTGGGCTTGAGCCCGAACGCGCCGCATCGGGTACTGCGCAACAACCACTTCTACCTGCGCAACTCCGTCGGCAAGGAAACTATGGACATCCAAGCCATCCGCACCGCCTTCGCGTTTGCCGACTCGCTGGCCGACCGAGCGCTTGCCGTCCGTGACCGCCGCCTCGAGACACTGAACGCGGGAGGCAGCCCACGGCCGCTGAAGCTGGCACCGCTCGTCGCCGTTCATATTGTTCCACTGTTGGCGCTTACTCGCCGCAGCGCCCATCCGGTCGAGGCTTTGAAAGCCTGCGCGCGACACCTAACGGCGGCAACAGCGGCACGTGGAAACCCGCTGCGGACCGCAGAGGTCAACTACGAAGGTGTAATCTGTCCGGCCGACAGGGACGCGGAAGACCGGGTCGGTGGCTACGCGCAGCTGTTTCGCGACGGCTGTATTGAACTCGTTGGATGCCTCACGACGCACCCGCTCCCCGGAGAGGGTGATAGGTTCACAGCTCTATACCCCAGCCAGTATGAGCTACCCCTAGTCCATGAAGCGTTGCCGGCCATCCTCGAAACCTTTGCGGCGCTTGATGTGCCACCGCCGGCGTACTTGTTCCTGAGCCTTCTGCATCTGCCCAATGCATTGCGCATAGGATTCCAGCTACCACTCGAGTATGCCCGCTTTCCGCCGGTGCCGGCCCACCTTAGCCAGATCATTTCCGCCCCCGTATATGTCGAAGATTTCGGGCAACAGCCGCTTGAAATGATTCGTCCCGTGCTGGACCCGGTCTGGAACGCGGTGGGTGAAGAGCATACCCAGACCCAGTTCCGATGAGGCAAGACATTAATGCCGCGGGACCTCCGCATCGCGAACGGCTACCATTCAAGAGTCAACTAGATACCCGATAGCTACCTGACAGTTTGCGGATGCCCGCCGCAGAATGACAGCGCCGAGCGATAGTGCCGGTGAGTGGGAGTTGTCCCTCGTTTTGCGTATTGCGTGAACGCGCTTGGTCGCTATCGTACGGTTATATTTCCATATGCCCGCCAATATCAAGTCACAACGCACGCGATTCGCTTTGTGCAAGTGTGGGCGTCGCCACCGCCGATTTGACCTGCACCGGCCACGAAGGTCGGCTGGAACCAGTGTGCGGCGATGCCCAGATCCGCACTTTCCAAGACGAGAGCCTCATCCGACCGCGAGACCATGCCGGGTGACGTCTTTCAGGCTGCAAATCCCTCGATGCGCATTTGGCGCCTGATTGCCTGCGGGGGTTGACGATAACGCCGCAGAAACGCCTCTCTCAAACGCCGAGCATCGGTCAATCCCGTCTCGACAGCCACCTGATCGAGCGTGAGACGACTGCGTTCCAGCAAGTGCCTTGCGGCATCCAAACGGAGGTTCTCAATGACCTTCGCGGCCGCAATGCCATCGCGTGGCCCCAATGAGTGGTGGCTTTCCGTCCAGACAAGAGGCCCGCCTGTGCCAAAACGAACGCGCCGGAGCAGCCCAGGCGGTGATGGCGTACAAAGGGACGGCGCGTTCGCTCTCGTATCGGATCACAATCGTATCGGATGCGGTGCTATAGGCTCGGACTGATGAGATACGTTTGTCGCCCGTTTCGCTGCGGCGCTCAGTTTTTTACCGCGCAGTTTGGTGTGGGTTCGATTTTGCCGATCGGTGCGGTGAAAATTACGTCTGAAAGCGTGGCTGGACGCTACGCTGCCGGTGCGCATAGGCCGAAGCGCGAAGCAAAGGCCGCGCGCAGCATATCCTGTACGCGTCAACTTGATATCGTAGATCGGCCCGCCCGTTGTCCTTGCAACCACCTCGCCACGACGCGCCGCCTCTTCGATCTCCGCCATCAACCGGCGTCGGCTTGTTTTTAAATTCAAAATCTATTCATCCTGCCTGTGCAATGAATGTCTTACACTGATCGTTCGCGCTCGCCAGACGCGCCCCGAGTAATGTGTAGTACTTCGCGCGTCGGGACGACCTGATTGAGGCCGGCGCCTGTTGCTGCATCCGTCGCAAGCAGGAGTGCTGCGACACCACGGGCCAATGCTGAAGCCTGTGTCTCATCGCCCTTCTGATGCGCTCGAAAAAAGCGCATCACCGCTCCCGCCAGTACGTCTGCGGCCTGAATGCCGGGGGATTCGTGCGACACGCCGAACTCGAGGCTCCCCGCCTCTTCGAACCGAAAGTCTGCGTGCGGCGTAATCGGCATTTCACCGAGTTTGTGCAATTCCTCGGAAAGGCGCTTTCCCTCTCGCAAGATGTCCTCAATCTCAAGCTGTACGTCGTGAACGATACGCACATCCCCGACCCGTCCCTGCCGGTATTTGTTGAGTCGTGCATATATGTGCGTAAACGATGTGAGGTTCGGAAGCATCCACACCAGCTTGCCGCGTTTGTTTCGGTCTGGAGGAGGAAGAAACCGCATGACCGCGTTCGGATCACTCCCCAAAAGAGTTTCGAAGTCATCCAGCGATTCGGCGCTCATCTTGCCAAGCAAGTCGCCAATTGCCATCCCGCGCTGCACGGCAGCATTCCCGAAGTCGATTTGTGACCGAAACGAAAGACGGAGCGACTCGTTACCCGGCTCCAGACAGGACCGGACGAATCTGTCGAAGAGCTCGTCGGGCGCATGCGCGTGCAGAAAGTCTGCGAGGTGATTACGGAAAAGGTTGAGTTCGACAGAGTCTTTGACCCCCGAAGATGGTGGTACCACCTGCGTGCTTACGATGTTCATGCACAGGAAATACTTCTTGTCGACCAGCTCGACGAACACCGGCATGTCCGATCCGCACATCCACTCAAGCAGATCGCAAACGAACTCCGGCTTGCTCAACAGGGACTTGGCCTTCATTTCCCCAACAGGAATCTTGTGTCTGTCGCGCAACTCAACGATTTTCGCTGCGAGTGTGGCCTCATCCAGCACGCCGACCGCAGCTAGCACGAAGAACGGCTGGTCCTTGAAATCATACGCATCGCCGCTTTTCACAGCATCACCGCTGTGGCCACTTTCGTCGACATAAAAGGTGATCGGCATAGTCCGCTATGTTTGAAGGAGTGACCGTTACACGTGGGCAGCGCTGATTAACGAGGATGGTCGCCGGAGCGCTGGCAAGGTTCACCCAAACGGTGAGCTTTCCTGGATACTATATCGCACGGCGAACTGTGCGGAACTGCCGATTCGGGGGATTCGA